>NZ_VYTY01000001.1 GCF_009821115.1 Nitrincola alkalisediminis
TGAACTTCTTGAAAAGTGAAAAGACCTTTAAAGCAGGCATTCAAAGGAAGCGAAAGAAGGCAGCGATGAGTCGAGAGTATTTATCGCAAGTCTTAGAGACATGCGGGGTTTCATGATTTTTCCGTGGTGCTGAGCGGCGTTCAACAGTCGGTTATAGCTGCGGCTGCGCCGCCGTATAACCGCTTATTTGTTTGTTATAGATGTTCTCAATTTTCACATAAGGACAGGGCATGAATATCAAAGATTATGTTTCCGGCTTTAGCAATCACCCGATCCTTTTCATAGGCACTGGAATTAGTCTTAGATATCTCAAAAACTCATATACATGGGACGGCTTACTACGACACGTGGCGTATGAGCTAAGTGGAAATAGTGAGTATTATTTGGACCTTAAATCGGGATCAGAATCTGATGGAAGATATGACTACACAAAAATTGCAGCGGATCTAGAAAAAAAATTCAACCATGAATTACAAAATGATCGTAACGGAAAATTTAAAGAGGTAAATGATACATTTTACAATTTCATGGAGAATGATATAAATTGCAGCAGGTTTAAGATATATTTATCTAGGCTTCTTAAAGAAGCTGATGTAAAATCCGAGATGCAAGAGGAACTCTCGGAGCTAAAAAAAATTCGTAAAAATATAGCTTCGATAATTACAACAAATTACGATCTTTTTGTGGAAGAGAATTTTGAATTTATACCTCTTATTGGCAATGATATATTGCTAAGCAATCCTTATGGGTCTGTATACAAAATACATGGATGCATTTCAGACCCGCTCCGAATTATAATCACTGAATCGGACTATTCTCACTTCGATAGCAAGTACGAGCTAATCAGAGCCCAACTTCTGTCCATGTTTATACACAACCCTATTTTATTTTTGGGCTATGGGATAGGTGATGATAACATCAAAAGTATTCTGAAAACTATTTTTACCTACGTTGAGCCAAATTCGGATGAAGCAAATAAAATAAGAAGGAACTTTTTGTTAGTAGAATATGAGAAAGGTTCTGATTCATTAGAGGTTGTTGAACATGATATTGATCTGGAGGGTTACTCCACCATAAGAATCAATAAAATAAAGACAGATAATTTCAAAGAAATTTACGCCGCACTCTCTGCATTAACCCTTCCAGTATCCGCGATGGATGTTCGGAAAGTTCAAAACATAGTGAAAGAGATATATGCAGGAGGAGATATTAAAGTAAATATAACAGAAGATCTTGATTCAATAAAAAATAGCGACAAAATAATTGCCATTGGCTCTTCTAAAACCATTCAGTACCAGTATCAAACTGCATCAGAAATGATGGCAAATTACTTCAAAATAATAGATGAGTCAAATTCTCAATTACTGGAGCTTATAAATAAGCATACCATCCAGAGTGCGCAATACTTTCCAATTTATGGATTTAGCAAGACTTGTACCAGTATAAAACGAGTTGATGAGCTTAAGGCACAACAGGATAGGAAGGTGGAAGGTGCACTTGGTTCTGTTCCTGATTCATGCAAATCAAAGCACTCTTCGATTAATGAGATTTTAGAGGATGCGAATATAACGGAAAGCAATAAAATAAATGCAATATTGTGGCTATCAAATACCGGTAATATTATGCTTGACGAGTTAGAGACGTTTCTTCGGAACTTCGAAGATAAATCTGACACACCTTACAGAAAACTGCTTTGTATTTACGATCAAAAAATGTATGGCGATTAATAATCTATAACAAATGGCTGTTGACGGAGGCACCTACGCTGCGCTCGTGTGTCATGACGAAAGGCTAACCCCCTTTCTTGCTGTATTAAAGATGAGGGCAGGCCCCTCGGTTCCGGCAACCAGATGCAGGAATCAAACCGCCCTATGCGGCACGTATTAAGAGTGCATGTCGTGAGCGATAGGGAAAAGGCAGTATGATTAACTGTCAGGTAAGTTCAGAAGAGATGAACGAAAGTAAACCGTCGATGAAGTGTCGATATGTAAAAATGTTGTCGAAACTGGGAAATGAGCGTCTTCCTAGGGCTAGTGGATATACGTGGCTTTGCGTTGTGCCGCCTGATAGAGTGGTATCAGTATTATGGGTTGTATGGAAAAAGTATTATCCGCAATGTATTGTTTCATTTTGACAAGCGGCTAAGTCGCTGGGGACTGAAGAAGTACAAGAAGCTCAAGATCCTTATGCAGACAGCAAAACGAGTGAGTAAAGTTATGCGGGACTACCCATGGGCTTTTTCGCACTGGCGTAAGGTATTGTTAAATAGTTGAACGTGAAGAGCCGTATGAATTGAGAGGTTCGAGGAGGTTCCTTTGACCTACTTGACCAAATTTTCCGCAGAGCGCGGCGTTAGAATATAGTGAATATATGAACGAGAAATGCGAATTTTTGACGTTCGTTGTGCAGCGTGGAGATTGCTCAGTCGGGCGCCTAAAGAGTGCAAGTCCAAGTAGTTTGGAGGTTCAGTTTGAATTTCTCGGCATCTCCCAATGAGTCGGTTGTATTTATAGTACACGGGTTTCGCAGTGACTCGAGTTCAGTCAATCAAATGGCTAGGGTTTTGACGACGCAGCATCGTGTTTTTCCTGTTGATCTTGATATAACCTTCCAGAATTTGAGAAGCTGTGTGACTCAGTTAATGGATGTTGTTTGTCGTGTTGTCAATGATCATCCTATCAGGCGAATACATTTCGTTGCCCATAGCACCGGCGGAATAGTAGTCAGGATGCTCCTGAAAATCACCGCCATATCCGATAAAACCGCTGCTTGTGTTTTTGTTGCTGTCCCAAATAATGGAACTGTCCTAGCTGACGCACATCAGATAGTTGTACCGGAGCCGCTTCGGGGTCTTCACAAGCCAATCGCCAGTTTGACGCGGGATTTTGTACAGTCGCTCGACTTGGAGTGCCCGCCACATATCGCATTTGGCGGGATTGCTGGGCTGAAATCCTGGCGAACTACCCGCGCGGCTTTCCGAGGGCCCAATGACGGCGTTGTGGCTGTTTCTTCGGTGTATTTGGACGAGATGGTTGACTTTGTGCAGGTTCCCTGAGACCACTTAATGATAATGAGGGACTATGCTACGGCTATGGCTGTATTGAATTTCCTGGAAACATTTGCTTTTCCATTGTCTTTTGCAAGAGAAATGAAATGAACACAGCTGAAAAATTTAAATTTATCTACGAAAACCATGCTATGGATGACTTAATCCAAAGATGCTCCGGAAATTTGGAGATAGCAACGCTGGGAGGCAAGCTATGGTGGCGGGATCTTGCAGTTGTCGGAGGTTGGAAGCTACAGCAGAACAACCTGACGAGTCATGTCAGGATATTGAATCCTAGTGACATTAGAAAAGCGTGGGGAAGTAGAAAGGCGCTGGATGACGCTATGGGTTTGGTGGTCTCACAGATCCGTTCGCAAAAGTTTGTTGCAGATCATAATCAAGAACCGTTGGTGGCGAGAGTTAAGAAATTAAAGCTGCTTCTTGACAAGGAATTAATTACCCCAGAAGAGTTTGAGGCTAGGAGGGCAAAGATCCTAGATGAGGTATAGCGTGGACATTATTTCTTCGGTGTAAGTACAATTGCCGCAGTATATTTAAGGACTAGGGCGCACGATTGAAAACGAATAACAAGAGGCAAGACGCGGCGGCTACATTAAAATCGCGTGTGGTGCCATTTCGGTTTTGCCAGTTGCCGCGTTGGTTGCTCTTGTTCTGAATTATAAATTCTAACGCGTGGTTCAACCCGACAAATTACACCGGGCTGCGCCCTCCGTAATTTGCAGGTTAACCAAGCGTTTGAGACTGTCGGATTAGTCCCAGACCCTTGGCTTATGCGGCAGATGAAGGCTAAAATCCGTTAACTGAACTTTACCTCAGAGGTGGCAAGCGATGGCGCGTTATAAACACTACGATTACAACCAAACAAAGATGATACCTCTGCGGTTTTCGGATCAGATCCAACTTGGCACGTTCGAATATACGCTGAATCATGTCGTGGATAATGATTTAGATCTCAGCGTGTTTGAATCTCGCTATCGCAATGACTACAACGGCGCACCAGCCTATGATCCGGCAATTCTGCTGAAGGTCGTGCTATTCGCTTATTCTAGAGGCATTGTCAGCAGCCGCAAGATCGCCCAAGCCTGCCGTGAGAATATCCTGTTCATGGCATTGTCAGCTGACAGCCAACCCCATCACAGCACCCTAGCCGATTTCATCTCTCGAATGGATGAGGTGATTGCACCCTTGTTCACACACGTTCTAATGGTGTGTGATAGCTTAAATCTAATCGGACGGGAGATGTTCGCGATTGATGGCTGCAAGATGTCCTCGAATGCCGCCAAGGAGTGGAGTGGCACACATACAGAATTGAACCGTAAGAAGGCAAAAATTGATCGCGCCGTGGGGCGAATGCTTAAAGCGCATCAATCGGGTGATCAACAGGGTCAACCCCTAGAAGTCACCGCCAGTGAGTGTGCTCAGATTGTGAAGCTTGAATAGGTTTCAGCCAAGATAAAAAACACTTAGCAGATAGCTACATCGCAGATAATCAGTTCCGTAAGCGTGATCCTAGGTTTGCAGACTCGCTCACGTTCAATGAAGCTAAGGCTCAACGCCGCAAAGAGCGTGGTGGTCAGGTAGAGCAGCGCTTTACACCTGCCGACTTTGATTATGATCCTGTGACTGAAACCCGCCGTTGTCCGGCGGTTAAGCCGATGTGGAAACGCTTTAAGGGTAAGATTGCTGACCAAGACATGATTAGCTTCCAAGGTTACCGCCAGCATTGCCGAGATTGCCCATTAAAGCATCAGTGTCTGCGCCGAGTGAATCAAACGGATGGAAGCCAAGTGAGCTTTGCACTGAGTGATCGCAAAGCTGCTCCAGGGTTTATTGAGAAAATGAAGCAAAAGATAGACAGCCCGATGGGTCGGTATATCTACAGCCAGCGATTGGGCACGGTAGAACCCGTGTTTGGTAATCTAGAAAGCAATAAGGGACTGAATCGATTTACCTTAAGGGGTAAAAACAAGGTCAATGCGCAGTGGTTAATGTACTGCATGGTGCACAATATCGAGAAAATAGCGACACATGGGCAACAGTGAGGTGAAGTACAAGAGTTGCGGATAAAGTAACCTTAAGTTAATCAGTTATCGAATACAGGTTGTTCGAATGGGTGATTGAGGTCATCGATTTGGGCGGTAAGTAAATATTAGAATAAAGGGCGGGGCTGTTGATGCTGGGGATTTTGATTTCAAAATGTCTAATCCGACAGGCTCGTTATATTTTCGATGGGGTTGGGGTGAAAATGAACGATATGGATGAAAAGCTAGCAGAATATATAAATGATATTAACCTAAGGAGTTCAATAAATGTAAGCGTAGGTTTAGTTGATTTTCCTTCAAAGAAAGATCTTGAAGGTGACAATAAAACCAGCCTGATAGTCCTTGTCAAGCAGGCTGAAGAACTGCCACCAGGTTAATAGCTTACGAGGCAAAAACAAGGTTCAGGGGTAGTGGCAATTGTTCTGTTTGGTGCATAATGTTGAGAAGTTAGCGAAATACGGTGGATTGAGTGGATAAGGCAGCGAAAATCAGGATGAGTTGGCTTGTGAATGAGGCTCTGAAAGGCTCATTGCTTAAGGTCTATAAAAATAAAAGCTAAAAAGACAGAGTAAATAAGTGATTGCTGACTGAAGTCAGTAATTGAAAATGAATAATATATAGTGGGTTTCGGTAGGAAAACTTGTCGGAATTAGGTTTTTCTACAGGCTCGTTATGCGTATCAATAAGAGAAAGTCTACATGACTACAGCTCTTGAAATTCTCGATACTACGGTAAAAATAGGCCTTGGAGCGTTAATTAGTGGGCTTTCTACCTATTTTTTAGCAACTAAAAGATTCAGCCATGAGATAAATAAATCTAAACTCGATGCTAAAAATGATCTCGTAAAGGAAGCAGCTCTTAAGTGCGAAGATAGTATTTTTTATTTGAGCCTGGCTGTTCATCGACGAGGAATATCTGCTGGTTTTGCTAAAGAAGGGCTCGAAGAAATGGATCATGATAATTCAATTTCTGTATCAGAGTCACTTATGAAAGCAAAAACGTCAATGAATCATGCTGAGTCTTTAGCGAGTCTATCAGGATTGGTGAAGTTGGCTGACTGTCTCGGTGAATATGAATATGAAGATGATTTAGACGAAATGCATAGTATTTTCTCTAATAGAGCAATATCTAGTTTGTATAGAGTTCAGGAGATGATCGATGGCTTTAGTGAACGAGAAAATGAAATCAAGCGCATACTCGCAACGGCATATGATGAAATATACACATAACTAGGGCCTAGACCCTAGTACAGGGATGGAGCTTTCCAGAACGATGACGAAAGGGTATTCGGGTTTTGCTCACGCTGCTTCACCGCAAATTATGGATATGTATGGCGGCACCCCGCCACACTTCTATGTCAACGGGTTGCTCGCTACTGAACGTCACGCGGAGTATCGAGAAGATCTTTGGAATTACATCTACAGAGGTATACTTGCGTTCGGCTTCGCAGCGAAAGCTTGGAACCCGTCGCTATTCGACCAGATATCCGGCTTCTTGATGGAATTCGAGCGCATTAATGACAGGAACTACATGCCGCCCCAATATGAAACCTAACTAGGCCAAGCACGGCGCAGGCGTTGGATGGAAGCCAGCTTCAATTGCGAACGGTTACTTTCGACCAAAGCGGAACGCAATCAAGCAAACTTCCCACAGAATCTACTCACAGAGTTCTCCGCACTTGAATTTAACGAAACCCCGAGAAGATTTAAGAAACAATGATAGAGATTAACTTTACAAATATTCGCACTTTTGACGGTAGCCAGAACTCGGGCTTTGAAGAGCTGGTTTGCCAATTAGCGCATTTGGAGAAACCGACAAACGCTAAAAGATTTGTAAGAAAAGAGGGTGCAGGCGGTGATGCAGGGGTCGAGTGCTACTGGATTCTGGATGATGACAGGGAAATTTGCTGGCAGGCCAAGTACTTCACGGGAGATATGAATTCTTCTCGCTGGGGTCAGCTTGATGAGTCATTTGAAACAGCCCTGTCTAAGCATCTTAATATGAACGCTTATGTTGTTTGTTTGCCGCTCGATAAGACCGATAGTAGAAAGCACGGCAAAGGCGGTAATAAGGTTACGTCAGTAGAGGATGAATGGAGGGCGCGTGTTGAGACGTGGACTACATCTGCTACTGCGGCTGGACGAACGATAGAGTTTGCGTTTTGGGGCAAGCATGAACTTACATCCATGCTTGTCATTGATGACCCCAGATACTCAGGGCGGCGTCTTTACTGGTTTAACGAACCAGTCCTGTGCTCTGATGATCTTCGCTATCAGGCCCTTAAGAGTAGAGATACTTTGGGTGACCGGTTCACGCCGGAGTTTCACGTAGATTTACCGATAGCCAAGCTGTTTGACGGGCTTTGCGCCAATGATGGCTGGTGGTCGGAAATCTCAGCACAGAAAGTAGAACTTGAAGAAAAGTATGAGCAGTTCATCCGGTTTGTTACTAGCAGCAAGATTGAAGATGCCAGTGGAATTGATTTGACCGGGCTAGAGAGCGCATATACTGTATTTATGGCGCTGCTAACAGCTTGGCTGAAGAATCAACCTGCTAGATACGATCTGAACGTGCTGAAAGGGGCACTTCAAAATATAGATCCGCCGTTTCGTGACCTTTGCGAATTGATCGAAGGTAAGATGCTCGAGGAAGAGTCTGGCAGTAGATACTTCCGTCACTATTCAGGAAACTTTTACAGCTCTCTCAGAGAAATTGAAAGCTTTCTTCAATCCCTTTCAGCGCAAGCATACGAAGTAGGGGCAGCGCTCCTCCACGGCGAAGCGGGAATTGGGAAATCACACCTTCTATGTGATCTGGCGCTTCACCGGGTAGGTGAGACTCTGCCAACTATTTTCTTACTCGGGGCACAGTACGGCGGCGGAAACCCCTTTGATTTTGTGAAGCAAAGTCTCGGCCTACATCAATTTAACAATAATCAGGTTTTAGGGGCAATCGATGCAGCCGGAGAGGCTGGAAAATGCAGGGCGCTTATCGTAATTGATGCCATTAATGAAGGGCCGTGCCGCGATCAATGGCGGGATTTTATAAGAGGCTTTTTGTACGATATCTCAAGGTTTGAAAATATCTCGCTTCTGATTAGCTGCCGTTCAACCTATTGCAGGTATATGTTGCCAGATAGTGTCGATAAGAATTGTCTCGTTCAGATTCATCATCAGGGGTTCCAGGGGTTTGAGCACCGCGCCGCAGAGAAGTATCTCTCTGCGCAGGGGATTTCCAAGCCTAGTGCACCTATTCTTGCACCGGAATTTTCAAATCCACTTTTTCTGAAAACCTGTTGTAAGGCTCTCAAAAGCTCCGGGCAGAGATCGTTCCCCAAGGGGTTAAGTGGGCTGACACAGTTATTCGAGTTCTACCTAGAAAGCGTTGAAAATACGATTGCAGTGAAGAAGCAGTACAACCCTGCGGAAAAAATAGTGCAGAACGCGTTGCTCGGATTCTCTTCGAGGCTTTATCCCGATCATCTCTCGGGAATTCCTATCGGTGGTGCACGTAGGCTCATTAATGATTTTGATATCGCTCCGCTAAAGGGTGGAGATGATTTTTTCAATCTTCTGCTGCATGAAGGCGTCCTTGCCGAAGATATTTCCTACGAGGACGATAAAAACGGTCATCCTGTCATACGTTATACCTATGAACGGTTTAGTGACGTGTGCGTAGCACGGCAGATACTGGGCGACCATGATAGCAGTACCGTCGCAACGATATTTGATGAAAAGGAGCCTCTTGGCCAGACTTTGAGAGATCGAGGCATCTATCAGGTTGCCGGTATAGTTGAGGCCTTATTCATCGCTATTGCTGAGAAGTTCCAGATTGAACTCACTGATCTCATACCTGAAGATGTTGAGGTTTCGCCTTGGGAAATCAGCCAACTATTTAAAAATACTGTTCTCTGGCGCTCAGCGGATTCATTTTCTGATAGAACGCTCGAAATTTTGAACACAAATGTCGACAATACGGAATATTCGAGTCCGGCGTTAGATATTTTGCTTAAGCTTTCTACCGAACCCGACCACCCCTGGAATGCTTGGCTTCTTCATAAAAACCTGATAGATAAAGAGATTGCGGAGCGTGACCATTTCTGGTCTATCCGTATTGCGAGGGGAGATAGTTCAGAAGAGGATGGGCATGAATCGACTGAGCGGACACTCATAGAATGGGCTTGTTTCGGCGATATTCGTGATGCGAAAGAGGAGCGAATCCGTCTATGCGCGGTTGTTTTGTTGTGGTTTCTGACAACATCGAACCGCAAGGTAAGAGACTGCGCCACCAAGTCGCTCGTGCGCTTGTTTGTTGAAAGGCCCCAGATTATCGAAGGCCTGTTTTCCGAATTTTGTGATGTTAACGATCTATATCTTGTTGAGAGGCTATATGCCGCTATTTACGGTGCCGCATGCAATATCGAGGAAGATACGGTTATTACAGATATTGCAAAGCTTGTGTTCGACAAATTCTTCGCGGACGGGCAGCCTATTCCTCACATCCTTCTCAGGGATTATGCCAGAGGTATACTCGAACGGGCACTTTCGAAAGGCGTGTTGCCTGAGGGAATAGACCCTCGGTTATTCAGGCCGCCATATAGTAGTGCCTGGCCCTTGGACAATCCAACGAAAGAGGAGATCGACGAGCTCGCAGCCGATGAGGATTATTCAAATATCAAGAATTCACTGATGGGATTCCCAGGCGATTTTGGGAACTACACAATGAGCTGTGTCCATGATTGGTCTTCAACACCTATCGATCAAGATGAGATTCTAAATGGCTACGAGTTAAAGGTCCGGTTTGCCGAAGAGTTTCTCGATGGTGGCCTTAAAGAAGAGTTTCTCGCATTTATCGGGCCGGAGAAAAGTGAGCCTGTCAATATTGAAGAATGGATGGCTCAATTACAGGGCGAAGGGGATTACGAGCGACCTTCTGATGAAGACATTCGAAGAAAAAGGGACGAACGAGAAGCGTTCTTGGACAGAGTTAGAGAAAAGCTCGATAGTCAAGGGCAGGAGCATTTACGGTGGCTAACCGGCCTCGCTAATGATCGACCTGCGGACTTTAGCCGCATGTGGGCACAGCGCTGGGTATGCAAGCGCGCCTATAAAATGGGATGGAAGAAGGAGCTTTTTTCAGCGTTCGAGCGCTCCTGTTCACGCGGGCGCGGCGAAGGTCCCCCTGTAAGTGCAATGGAACGAGTCGGCAAGAAGTACCAATGGATAGGGCTTCATGAGTTTCTTGCTCACTTATCAGACAATATGTACTGGATTGATCGCGGATATAGTGATCTTGAAGATCGAGCTTATTATGGACCGTGGCAACTATCCAGACGTGACATTGATCCCACCAATTGGCTTCGAAAGAGTGGCGAGTACCGGACGTACCACAACGAGCAGACGACTTGGTGGCAACCCTACCGCTTTCCTATCGATCAATTGCAAGAGTTAGAGGATCAGAAATCCTATCTATGGAATCGGGAAAATCTACCGGATTTTTCTCAACTTCTGACCGTGAGTAAATCTGCTAAAGATCAAGAATGGTATGTTGTAAGGGGGTTTTGGTCGCAGAAGCAAGGGAAATCGGCAGAAAATAAAAAGGCTCCACGACTTGATTGCTGGTTCAGGATAAATTCCGTCATAGTAAGTGAAAGCGATTTTAATAAAGTAAAAAGGGAGGCCTCCAAAGGAAGTTTGATTGATCCCCATACTGTCTCGATTCCCAAAGTTAGCGATGGATTTCTCGGTGAATATCCCTGGCATCCAGTTTACGACCAGCTATCTAATTGGCACGACGTAGATTCTGACTTTCATGGTCTTATTCCTGCAAAACACATCGTCCCTGTATCGGAATACTTCTGGGAGCGGGGAAACTTCGATCATTCCATAGATGAAACGTTGTCGATTTACCTGCCTGCCAAGGAATTGGTTAATGAACTTGGAATGGAAAGGGTACCAAATGAGTTCGGAAACTGGAGGGTGGGAGAAGATATTGTTTTCACTGATCCCAGTGTTGAAGAATATGGACCCAAGTACGCCTTGATGCAAACAGATGCACTAAACGAATGGATGGCAAAGAATAATTTGAAGATTCTTTGGCTCATTGGAGGAGAAAAAGAGCTTTTTTCTTCGGACTTGGGATCGAGCGAGTTCTTTGGTCGCTTGGTTTATAGCGGCGTCTATTGGCTAGAAAATGACCGTCCCGTTGGAAGTTTGCATTTTCGTAAAGAGGAGTAACGCATGCGCCTGACAGCAGACAGCAGACAGCAGACAGCAGACAGCAGACAGCAGACAGCAACCGCGGACCACAGGAGTACGTCAAGAATACAGCCGACGGGGGCTTTGAACTAGCTAAATAACCATAGTCACAATGGCCTTTAGTCTGATAGATGAGTAGTCGTCTACAGGCTCGTCATGGACAGACGAATCCTGGACAGATTATTACTGTTATATTCGTCTCATCCTCACATTTGCTGGATATTATCTCGCCAGTAATTCATTGCGCACAATTTGTGTCCCTGCCGCCAAGGCACTGAGCTTGCCTGTTGCAATCTGGCGGGATAAAGGTGCCATGCCACAGTTAGTGCAAGGATACAGCTTGTCGGCGTCAACAAACTGCAGGGCCTTTCTCAGCGTTTCCGCGATCTCGATGGTATCGGTTGCCACCAGATCATCAAAAAACACGTTAAAGGCCGACTCATCAAATTGCATGATATCCACTCCGGCGGCTTACCTGATTCCGGCAGAAACCTATGAAGCCTTGATGGAGATGATGAATGACTACGAATTGGCAAAGCTTGGAGCACTAATCCAGAGCCAGTTTAAAAAGAAGCTGGCAGAGAGATTGGAAAATCCGCGAGTTCCTGCGGACAAGCTAAGTGGGTATGACTCAGTCTATAAAATCAAACTCCGTTCGGCAGGTTACACTCAACTGGCAGTGTCAGTGAAAACACAGTGGCTGGTGGTTCCGTTTCGCGGTGGTAATTCAGCTTTCCGTTATGCAATTGCATGATTTCATGAACAAAACTCAGCCCCAGCCCACTGCCTTTGCTGCCATCTGTCCGGGGCAGACAGAAAAAGCGCTGGGTCAGTTTTTCTTCGGCAAAAGGCGGTACACCGGGCCCGGAATCTTTTACGCTGATGTAAACAGAACCATCGCTTTGTATGGCGCCGATCAGTACAGCTGACTCAGGCGGTGAGAACTCTATGGCGTTCCGGATCAGGTTGCTCAGTGCATCCTGCAGCAGTGTACTGTCGCCGGTGATGGACAGGGAAGGGTCACAGCTGTATTCAAGGCTGACTCTGTGCTGGCTGGCATAGTCTTCAAGGCTCCGGCAGACTGCTGTGATCAGCTCTTTCAGTACGACTTTGTCGTGTCGTTCCAGGCTGCTCTGATATTCAATGGCGGCCAGTTTCAGCAAGCGCTCGATCAGCTCCTGCATCCTTGAACCTTGCTCAATAATATTATTGAGAAACTGATTGCGCCGTGCATCGGACATGGGTTCCTGTAACAGCTCTGCTGCACCACGGATGCCAGCGATCGGGGCTTTCAGTTCGTGCGTCAGGCTCTGCACATAATCTGTCACATAGGATTTGCCATCCAGTGCGGCTTTCATGTTTTCAAGCGCTTTACCTACACGCCCAACTTCATTATGACCAAGCGCAGGCAGAGCGGGGCGTTCGCCTCTGGAAACCCCTTTGGCATACTGTTCAAGGCGGAGCAGGGGCCGTGTAATCCAGAGGGTGATCACCAGACCGGTCAACAGCGTTGCCAGTGCAGCGACCAGTGAAATCCAGAGCAGGTTGGTGCTCAGTTGGCTGATAAAGCGGTTGATGTTGTGGGTGGGCTTTCCGGTGGACACCACACCGATAATATCACCGCGATACAGCACCGGGCTTGCGGCATAGAGCCGTTTGGTATCACTCTGGCCGGGTACATCGTCGCTGCTGCGGGCACCATAATGACCGCGCAGAGTCAGATAGACATCGCGCCACTGGGAATAGTCGCGGCCAGTATCGGTGTAATGAGAATCAAAAATTACGGTGCCTCTGACATCGGTGATATACATTCTCAGATCAACTTCGGTTTTAAGCAGATCATAAATCTGTGCGTTTAGCGGCCTGCCGGCCAGCCCTGCAAAGAGCCGTTCAGCCAGATGTGTGTCGATCACGGTGTCACCGCTTTCGCTGAAGCTGACGCCTTCGTTGGCGATCAGAGTGGCCATCATTTCTGATATATCGACCAGAATCTCCTCCTGAGCTTCCTGATAACGGGGCTCCAGCTCATCGAGTACCCAGTAAACCACACTGCCAAGGCCTGTCAGCACTGAAAACAGAAACACCAGAATCAGGCGTAATCTCAGGCTCATGCGTCCGCCTCAAAGCTGTAGCCAAGACCACGGCGGGTTTTGAGCGGGTCACAGTTTTCGCTGATGTCACGGATTTTGCGCCTGAGGGTTTTGATGTGTGTATCGACAGTGCGGTCGAAGCTGCGTTCAGGCTCTTCCCACACCTGTTGCATTAACTGCTCACGGGAATAGATTCTGCCGGGATGGCTCATCAGTAACAGTAGCAGGCGGTATTCATAGCGGCTCAGATCCAGCAAGACACCATTCAGCGTGATTCTGGCGCCATCTGCATCGTGACTGAAACCGGCAGGGGTGATACTTGCCGCTTCCGGAGGCTGGCGCAGGCGGGCACGGATACGGGCCGTGAGCACCCGGGGACTGAAGGGTTTGGTGATGTAATCATCAGCGCCCAGTTCAAGACCCAGCACCTGGTCGATCTCTTCATGGCGGGAGGTCAGAAACACCACCGGCACCGAGGATGTCTGTCTGATGACCCGACAGACATCAAATCCACTCATATCGGGAAGGCCGATATCCAGCAGAACCAGCTCTATATTACCCTCGCTGAGTGCATCCAGAGCCTGCTGTCCGGTGGTGACCCAGATGTTATCCATGCGCTCGGTTTCCAGCGCATAGCGTATGGTGTCAGCAATAGAGGGCTCATCCTCAACAATCAGTACCGCCATGGTGTTCCCTCTGTCAAAACGCCGGTCCATAAGTGGTGCATATGCTCACATTATCTCTGGCAGATCAGCTAGTGTAAAGCTGTAGACCCTACCACTAGGGTGCGTGCCACCTGTACCTGAGTTTAATCTGGTGTTCTTGTTTCACAGAAAAACAGGACTTCACACTCACTTCATATTTTCCTCAAACAGAAAGCAGATACTCGTCTCATCTTAATGAGGAGAAGAGACATGCGTATATTTTCACACAAAGGAACGCGCCCACTGATTCTGGCCTGTCTGATACTAGGATGTGCACAGAATGTGGTTGCTGATGCTGTTACTCAGGGTACTCTGGTATCCCGTGATGAGCAGGGGAAAAAGCAGGATATGCCGCTGGTCAGCACCCGTGTGGCCATGGAGATTACAGGCTCTGTGCTGCGCGCTCAGGTGACCCAGGTATTCCATAACCCCACAGATAACTGGACAGAGGCACTGTATCTGTTCCCTCTGCCAGGTGAGGCAGCCGTCGATCACCTGAAAATGCAGATAGGAGACCGCATTATCGAGGGTGATATTCAGGAAAAAGAGCAGGCCCGGGCAACCTATGAGCAGGCAAAATCTCAGGGACAGAACGCCGCACTCACCGAGCAGGACCGTCCCAACCTGTTTCACACATCAGTTGCCAATATTCCGCCGGGTGGCGAGGTCACCATCAGTATTGAGTACCAGCAGACTCTGGTCTGGAAAGATGGCCAGTTCAGCGCCGGTTTCCCGTTGGCGATTACCCCACGTTATAATCCGCTACAGCCCGGAGAAGTGCGCCGTGTGGTTGAAGGACAGGCAAGCCTGAGCAGCGGCTGGCAGGTACTGCCGGATGAGCGTAAAACAGTGATGGCCTCAACTGGTCATGACGAAACCGCATTCAGCCATACTCCGGGGCCTGTTGAGATCAGCCTTAATCTGCAACCTGGATTCAGACTCAGCTCCCTGGACAGCCCTTCACATCAGATCAGCCAGCAACAGACAGAAGAGGGTCGCTACATCATCAGCCTGCTGGTGGATGAACCGGATGAGTACCGTGATTTTGTTTTGAACTGGACACCGGTGGAAAGTGACGAGCCCTCGGCTGCGTTTTTCTCTGAGCAGCATGGGGATGAACACTATGGTCTGCTGATGCTGATGCCGCCTCAGGATCTGCACACAGCACGCTACAGCCGGGAAGTGATCTTTGTGATTGATACATCAGGTTCCATGGCGGGTACCTCAATTGTAGCCGCACGCCGAGCGCTGCAGGCCGGTATAGATGGGCTGGCATCTGATGACACGTTTAATGTGATTCAGTTTAACTCTTCAACCGATACGCTCTTTAACCAGCCGGTTATAGCCGATACTCGGCGCCGTCAGCAGGCCGCCAGCTATATCAACTCACTGCAGGCAGGCGGTGGTACCGAAATGGCACCTGCGCTGACTGCTGCACTGACAGGTATACGTAGCCATGATGACACTCCCAGATTGCGCCAGATCGTGTTTATCACCGATGGTAGTGTGTCCAACGAACAGCAACTGTTTGATCTGATCCGCAGCCGTCTCAATAACACCCGCCTGTTCACCGTGGGTATCGGAAGCGCACCCAACAGTTACTTTATGGAAGAGGCTGCAGTCGCCGGGCGAGGCACCTTTACGTATATTGCGTCTCCGTCTGAATCTGAAAGCGCCATGCAAACGCTGTTCAACAAGCTGGAAAAACCGGCAATGACCGATATCCGGATCGAAGGCGAGGGGATTCAAGACCTGATGCCATCGGTAATTCCTGACCTTTACTCGGGTGAGCCGCTGGCTGTTTCGATGAAGCTGGCAAACGGCACAGGCGAAGTCCGTATCAGTGGCCGTACCGGTGATACTGCATGGCAGGAAACACTGACACTGGCACCGGCGGATAATACCCGGGGTATCATGACAGACTGGGCCCAGCGTGCGGTGCAGGACTGGCGCCGTGGGTATCTTAGAGGTGTCAGTGGAGAACAGATCCGTTCTGAAATCATTGCGCTGGGTCTTAAGTATCACCTGGTTACGCCATACACCAGCCTGGTTGCCGTTGATAAAACACCTGTCCGTCCTGAACAGGAAGAGAGCGAAACGCTGGTGGTGCCTGCAGCCAAACCCCACGGCCTTGATCTGGGCATGGCTCAGGGCGCTACCGGGTATCAGCTGACCCTCGCCGGAGGACTTGCGGCACTGCTGGCAGCACTTTCCCTCATGATTGTGGAGCGTCGCAGAAAGTCCGGTTCAAGGTGGTGTGCATGACCCTCAGCATCCGTAACTTCATACTGGCAGCCCTTGTGGCTGCTGGTATGATCCTCACCTCAACGGCCCTGTGGATTCCTGCAAAAGCTCGGCTGGCGCAATGGCTGCTGGCCGATGCCTGGGCTGAAAGTCTGGACAGCGGCACAGCAGTAAAACCCTGGCCCTGGGCTGACCACTGGCCGGTTGCGCGTCTGAGCGTGCCTAATATGGATATAGATCAGATTGTACTGGCTGGAGACAGCGGAAGCTCGCTGGCTTTTGGCCCCGGTGAAAATATGCAGGCACAGGCGATGACCCATGCCGCACGGATTATCACTGGGCACAGAGATACCCACTTCAGCTTCTTGAGGAATATACAACCAGGTCAGACGTTGATGCTCAGCGACCATAACGGAACTGTGATATACCAGGTTGATCAGATTCAGGTGGTGGATTCGGCCGTTACCCGGCTGATGCCCACCGCCTTTCCAAATGGACTGATACTGGTGACCTGTTATCCCTTTGATGCGCTCACCGCAGGGGGAACCCTGCGGCTGGTGGTGATGGCCTCTGCTGTTGAGCCTGTGAAGCCTCTGCACCCTGGGTATAATGTTCACATGGCCATATCACGACCCACAGCAACACGCGCACTTGATGGTCTGGCGGCGAAGGGCTTTATTCAGCGCATAAGTTCCGAACAGGATGGTCGAGAGCAAACCGTTCAGCCGACAGCGGCGGCGGTCGAAATTCATGCGGCTCTTAATGAAGCTAGTGGAGTCGTGACGACAAGAATTAAGCACACCATCGGAGAAGAAGTTTTTGCTGATACGGTGAACAACGTTCGTGGTGTGCGCTCCGCCTTAAAGTGAGTGTTTTTATATCTATATAGTTGCAAAGCTAACTAATGGAAACCAACTATGCCCATTCTCAACGTCAAAGTAAGTGCAAAAAAATCTCCGGAAATGACAAAGTCCATTTCCGGCCTCTTAATGGATCTCACAACCCGCATCCTCAAGAAAAAGCCGGAGGTAACGTCAATCGCAATCGATTACGTTGATCCGGACGACTGGATCATTGGTGGAGTATCTCTAGCAGAACTTGGCAAACAAAGTGTCTACTTTGATATCAAAATCACAGATGAGACAAACACCAAAGCTGAGAAGGTCGAGTATATCCATGCCGCATTTGACGGGTTCAGCAAATTGCTCGGAGATCTGCATGAAGTGAGCTATGTTTACGTTCAAGATGTCCGGGCTACCGCATACGGCTACGCAGGCAAGACCCAAGAGTACCGATACCATTTTTAAAAATCGGTACTACTGAGACGAACCTGAGGGCTCTACCGCGTCAGCCATGGTCCCCTCAGGTTACAATCTGAACCATTAAAGGAAAACTTAGCTGGCTTTTGGTCGCGGCTTCGTTACGTCAACATCACCAGTGCGCTTAGGCTTTAGCTACCACAATGGATATGTCCGTTATATTGTACATGTTAGGCTTTGAGGTTATACTTGTCCGGTAAAATGTACATGTGGAGGTTCTATGAGAATTGTGTCTTTTACTGAAGCAAGAAATAGTCTGAAAGCGGTGCTAGACTCTGTCGTTAATGACGCAGATACAGCTGTGATTACCCGCCGTGATTCGGAAGATGCTGTTGTTATGTCGCTAGATTACTACAACAGTCTAATGGAAACAGTGCACCTGCTGCGCTCCCCAGCAAATGCTGAGCATTTGAATCGCTCAATTGCACAATTTAAAGCCGGTAAAGTAACGAGCAGAGATTTGATAGATGAGTAGTCGTCTACTGTCATGGACTGACGAATCCTGGACGGATTACCTGTATTGGCAAACCCAGGACAAAAAAACGCTTAAACGAATAAATAAGCTGTTAAACGACGTTAGACGATCACCTTTTGAAGGTATTGGTAAACCTGAACCATTAAAGGAAAACTTGGCTGGTTTTTGGTCGCGGCGTATAGATGATACGAATCGATTAGTCTACGCCGTGGATGATACTGCGATTACGATCATTTCGTGTCGTTATCACTATTAGATTCGTTGCGCTCTCAGGACAGCTAATCGGGTAACCGGGAACACCCTTCACACACCGATAATTGCGCAGAGGGCTACCGGCTTAAAGTAACCCTCAGCGTGTGGATCTTATCTGGTCAGCAGTTCATCACGCACAATTTGTGCCCCTGCCGCCAAAGCATTGAGCTTGCCTGTGGCCACCTGGCGGGATAGGGGGGCCATGCCGCAGTTCGTGCAAGGATACAGCTTGTCGGCGTCAACAAACTGCAGGGCCTTTCTCAGTGTTTCTGCAACTTCTTCAGGGGTTTCGATGGTGTCGGTGGCCACGTCGATAGCGCCGACCATCACTTTTTTACCCCGGATCAGTTCCAGTAGCTCAATGGGCACGCGTGAGTTGTGACATTCGAGCGAGATAATATCGATATTGGATTGTTGCAGTTTCGGGAAGATTTCTTCGTATTGCCGCCACTCCGATCCCAGGGTTTTTTTCCAGTCTGTATTGGCTTTGATGCCATAGCCGTAGCAGATATGGACGGCCGTTTCGCATTTCAGTCCTTCGATGGCTCTCTCCAGACAGGCAATGCCCCAGTCATTCACATCATCAAAGAACACATTAAAGGCGGGTTCATCAAACTGGATGATATCCACACCCGCTGCCTCTAGCTCTTTCGCTTCCTGATTGAGTATTTTGGCAAACTCCCAGGCGAGCTTTTCACGGCTTTTGTAGTGGTCGTCATACAGGGTGTCGATCATGGTCATGGGGCCAGGCAATGCCCATTTGATGGGTTGCGTGGTTTGCTGACGTAAAAATTTGGCATCTTCCACAAACACGGGCTTTTGTCGCGAAACCGGGCCCACGATGGTGGGTACGCTGGCATCATAGCGGTTGCGGATTCGGACCGTCTGACGGTTTTCGAAATCAACGCCGCTCAGGTGTTCAATAAAGGTTGTCACAAAGTGTTGGCGGGTTTGTTCGCCGTCACTGACAATATCAACACCTGCTTGCAGTTGCTCTTGCAACGACAGACGTAACGCATCCTGTTTGCCATCAATGAGTTCTTCACCCTGTAATTTCCAGGGTGACCAAAGTGTTTCAGGTTGCGCCAGCCAAGAGGGTTTCGGTAAGCTGCCTGCTGTTGAAGTTGGTAAGAGTGTTTTCATTATAAGTACTTTTATCTGAGTGATTAATTAAGCGTAGTTAGCTGACCATTGATCCAGAATTGCCCGATAGGGTTTGATAAAGTGCTCTTCAGCAAACTTCCCTTGTGCGATAGCTAAGGTGCTGCGCTCTTCCCGGTCATACACGATGTGTGTGATTGAGTGATCCGGGTTTTTTAAGTTCGGTTGATAGTATTTTCCGGCAACAGCATTGGCATTATAAATTTCGGGTCGGTAAATCTTCTGAAAGGTTTCCATGGTGCTGATGGTGCTGATCAGCTCCAAATTGGTGTAATCGTTCAGCAGATCACCAACGAAATAGAAAGCAAAAGGTGCCACGCTGTTGGGAGGCATAAAGTAGCGAACATTCAGTCCCATTTTTTTGAAATACAGCTCGGTCAATGAGGACTCATTGGGCAGGTATTCCACCCCCAGTACCGGATGCTGGTTTTCTGTACGGTGATAGGTCTTGTTATCTGAAACGCTCAAACAGATAACGGGTGGCTTTTTGAAGTGTTGCTTGTATGTCTCTGACGCAACGAAGGTTTGGAAAAGCTTGCCATGCAGATCACCAAAGTTCTCTGGGATGCTGAAGCGTTCTTGCTGTTTGTTATGATCAAGCAACAAGACACTAAAGTCATAATCTCGCACATAGGAGGAAAAGTTGTTGCCAACAATGCCTTCGATACGTTCGTTGGTGGCATGATCAATAATGTTGGTTTTCAACACTTCAATTGAAGGGAAACGGCCACCTTTTCCTTGAATCTCGATGTCCACTGAAATGATTTCCAGCTCGACAGCGTAACGATCTCCTTTGGGATTATCCCAGTGCGCTAACGCATTAAAACGATTATCAATCATCTTTAAAGCATTGCGCAAATTCTGTTGGCGGCACTCACCCCTTGCTAGGTTAGCAAAGTTGGTGGTGATACGTGTACTGTCTGACGGCTGATAATTCTCGTCAAAACGAATACGCTTAATACTAAAAGTGAAATCTGTATTCATCGTCGTCGGGTATCCCATGTACGCATTTTCTGAGATCAAACCTGAATGTGCTGTTTGCCTTGAATACAAGTACGCGTCACATTTCAGGTTTTCCTATCCGGGGTTCTCAATCCAGTGGCCTAGAAAATAGGCCGCTAAACACTATCGAAACACCTTGGCCTTGAAGCCATGTGTACTTTATACGCACAACCTTTCATGAATAAAAATGATATTATTTCATTATTTTATGATGTTAATTCATGGTTTGATGGTTTGAGCGTTGGATAGAGAGAGGTGGATGCTGTTGTCGGCCATAGGCTGCATGTAGCAGAGAAGGATACGGATGGGGATAAAGGTGTCGACGGATAAAGCACGGTTGCTCATGGCTAAAAATATAAGAGGGATGAGGTGTTAGCCTCATCCCTCTCGATTGATCACATGTCAGCTTGACGGCAGTGCATTATGCAAGATCAAAGCGATCCGCATTCATGACCTTATTCCAAGCCTTCACAAAGTCCTTAACGAATTTATCCTTGGCATCATTTTGAGCATAGGCCTCTGTTAAGGCGCGCAGTTGCGAGTTAGAGCCAAAGACTAAGTCGACACGTGTTGCTGTCCATTTCACGTTGCCGGTTTGTCTGTCTAGACCTTCGAAGAGATCTTTGTCTTCAGACGTTGGACGCCACACGGTTTCCATATCAACCAGATTCAGGAAGAAGTCGTTCGTTAATTGACCCGGAGTGTGGGTCAAGACACCGTCTGTCTTTCCTGCATAGTTGGCTCCCAGTACACGCAGTCCACCGATAAGGACGGTCATTTCGGGTGCACTTAACCCAAGTAGTTGAGCCTTGTCGATTAACATTTCTTCGTCAGAGACCACAAATTTAGCTTTCGCATAGTTGCGGAAACCGTCGGCTTCGGGTTCTAAGGGCGCGAAGGACTCAGCATCGGTTTGTTCCGCCGTTGCATCGGTACGTCCAGGTGCGAAAGGCACCCCAATATTATGCCCTGCATCACGGGCGGCCTGCTCAATCGCTGCTGCACCGCCTAAAACAATTAAGTCCGCTAGAGAAACCTGCTTGTTTGTTGTCTGTGCAGCATTAAAGTCTGCCTGAATACCTTCCAAAACAGACAGAACCTTGGCCAGTTGCTCAGGTTGATTGGACTCCCAATCTTTTTGTGGGGCTAAACGAATGCGGGCACCGTTTGCACCACCACGCTTATCGGAATCGCGGTAAGTCGAAGCGGATGACCAAGCGGTATAGACCAGTTCTGATACACTTAAACCGGATGCCAAAATGCTGGTTTTGAGCGTTGCGATGTCTTCAGCGTTGATCATTTCGTAATCCGCTGCGGGCACAGGGTCCTGCCAGATAAGGTCTTCGGCCGGTACTTCAGGACCTAAGTAGCGTGCTTTAGGACCCATATCTCGGTGGGTTAATTTGAACCAAGCACGTGCAAAGGCATCGGCAAACTCATCCGGATTTTTATGGAAGTGCTCTGAAATCTTACGGTATTCAGGATCTTCGCGCATGGCCATATCGGCGGTTGTCATCATGATGCCAACCGGAATTGAGGCATCTTCTGCATCGGGGGCATGGTCTTTTTCAGCCAGATCAATAGGGACCCATTGTTGAGCGCCTGCAGGGCTTTTAACCAGCTTCCACTCATAACCAAATAGAACGTCAAAGTAGCCCATGTCCCATTGGGTTGGGTTGGGTGTCCAAGCACCTTCTAAACCACTGGTAATGGTGTCACGGCCTTTCCCGCTTCCAAAGCTGCTTTTCCAACCCAGTCCCATTTCCTCAAGATCAGCGGCTTCGGGTTCAGGACCAACATGCGACGCATCACCGGCGCCGTGCGTTTTACCAAAGGTGTGCCCTCCAGCGGTTAACGCAACGGTTTCGTAATCATTCATGGCCATGCGGGCAAAGGTTTCACGTATGTCTTTTGCCGAGGCCAATGGATCAGGGTTACCATCTGGGCCTTCGGGGTTAACATAGATTAAGCCCATTTGCACAGCCGCCAAGGGGTTTTCCAATTCACGATTACCACTGTAGCGTTTGTTGCCTAACCAGGTGTCTTCAGCACCCCAGTAGATATCTTCTTCTGGTGCCCAAATGTCCTTACGACCGCCGCCAAAACCAAAGGTTTTAAAGCCCATGGATTCAAGAGCGACATTACCGGCTAAAATAAACAAGTCTGCCCAAGACAATTTGTTGCCGTATTTTTGTTTAACGGGCCACAATAAACGGCGAGCTTTGTCGAGGTTGGCATTATCGGGCCAGCTGTTAAGAGGGGCGAAGCGTTGATTGCCCGTTGAGGCACCACCGCGACCGTCTGCCGTCCGATAGGTGCCTGCCGCATGCCATGCCATACGTATCATGAAAGGGCCATAGTGGCCATAATCAGCGGGCCACCAATCTTTTGAGTCGGTCATTACATCCGTTAAGTCTTGTTTCACGGCTGCGAGATCAAGTGACTTGAAGGCCTCGGCGTAATTAAAATCCTCACCCATTGGGTCAGCTTTCGCGCTGTGTTGATGCAAAATGCTTAAGTTGAGTTGATTTGGCCACCAGTCATTATTGCCAGTGCCTTTGCTACCCATAGTTGTGCGGCTACCGTGCATGACGGGGCATTTGCCTGCGGTATCCATAGTCTTGCTGCTCATGTGTTTCTCCACTCATTCATTCATACGCGAGCTCTAATTCAATTGTTAGAAAGCCCACGAAGGGTTGGTGTCGATTCGTGTCATGACAGAGATGATGTTTAATGTTTATTTAAAAAAAGCTTCATCCACTGTTCGCTGTTAACCTTAGTTCAAATACGGTCAATTCTCTATCGATTCGCTATTGTATTTCCTTAAGGCTCTAATAGGCTTAGTTAATTACTTGGTTGATATCAATTGCTTTTTGCTGGAGACTTCTCAAAATCAATGCCAATTTCGTATACCACTCTTCAAAGGAATAAAGCGGAGGTGAAAATGTTAAAACCCATGCTCTGGTTGGGCTTTTTTTCGTTCGTGCTCAGTCATCCAGTGCTTGCGGAGCCGTGTCCTCCCAGTGCCCCCACTCAATCGGCTCAGGTGCGTTATGTGATTGATGCGGATACTCTTGTGCTGAACAATGGTGAGCGTGTGCGTCTGTTAGGGATAGATGCCCCAGAGTTGGGGCGCGATGGGCAGCCGGATGAACCCTATGCGCGCGAAGGAAAAAAATGGTTAGAGGGTTTGTTACGCGAGCATGATCATCGCGTACTCCTCCAATATGGCCAAGAAAGAAAAGACCGTTATGGTCGCTCGTTGGCGTATCTGTTCTTACCGGATGGCACCAATCTGCAGAGAGCATTGCTATCCGACGGGTGGGTGATGCAAGTGCATGTTGCACCTAATCTTGAGTTTGCTGAGTGTTTAGCGCAGTTTGAGCGACAAGCAGAGCAGCAGGCAAAGCGAATATGGAGCCAGAACGAATACTCTCCGGGCCTGTTGAGCACCGAGATTCCGGATTCAGCAAGAGGGGCTGCCGTTGTTCATGGTCAGGTGGTACGTGTTGGGCAGTCCGCTGAGTTTGTTTGGATTAATTTAGA
The DNA here is from genome assembly GCF_009821115.1 of Nitrincola alkalisediminis. Classification (GTDB taxonomy): domain Bacteria; phylum Pseudomonadota; class Gammaproteobacteria; order Pseudomonadales; family Balneatricaceae; genus Nitrincola; species Nitrincola alkalisediminis. The sequence goes on from NZ_VYTY01000001.1 coordinate 24,160, forward strand.
AGGAGGGGTGGCTTTGCAGATTAGACGCTCAGACTTGCCACGATTTGATAGTCTGTCGTTTGATCAAATTGAAGGAAAAACCTTGCGTGTTCGAGGTTGGTTGATTCGAGAGAATGCGCGTCACCATCAAATACGCATTCGAGTCGAACATCCCTTGGCCATCCAGCTTATTTAGCTAACACAGGATCAACCCTACAGAAGAGTTGATCCTGTGTTTTTAGTTAACGGCAGCTGCGAAGATGGCACAAAGGTCTAAGGACCATAAGCGCGTAAACAGTTACCCCTAAACTGCCTCCAATTAGGGCAAGCCAGTCGAAGGAGGTTGCGACGTAGCCAAATTGGGAGTTAAAAATTCTAGGCATGAAAATAAAGGCCAAAATTCCAATGATTGGGCCTAAAATCCATGCAAAACGCCCTTGAGTGGAAAAACAGCGATAGCCCTTTATACGACCTGCAATCTGTGCAGCAACGAGCACAGCGAGGGCGAGAAGAATAAGCCATAGGTAAGGTTTAATCGCAAACCAAACAACGGTTAAAATACCAGCTAATGTCATCGTAATGCTCCTTAAACCTTACCAACCAGCATTGCGTTATACGCAGGCTGCAGCATTCTGTCTTTCATAATCCAGACAGCCCAAGATTCTTCTTTAGGGTCAATAAAGGAGAAGGACGGCAAGAGTTCGCCACCCCAACCAAACTCAACCAGCATGGCTTTGCCAACGGCGGTGATCATTGGGCAAGAGGTGTATCCATTATGCTTGGCTAACAAGGGTTGGCCTTGAATATGAGCTAGGATGTTGGGTTCTAGAACCGAGGCCTGCATTTTGACACTGGCCGCTGTTTTGTTGAACGGCATGCCCATGACATCACCAATCCCAAATACATTGCTGTATCGAGTGTGTTGCAATGTCTCCCGGTCAACTTCCATCCAGTTTCCAGCAAAAGGACCTTCTTTAAAAATCAATTCGCTCTCGCGCACCGATTTTGGAGCGGCCATGTGCGGAACTACGTGCAGGAAGTCATAATCTTGCGTGATTTCGCTGCCATCTTGCAGGGTAAAGGTTGCTTCTTTACGATCCGCATCAATAGCGGTTAAACGATGAAAGTCGTGCCGAGTTAAGCCTTGTTCAGTCCAGCGTTGTTTTACAAAATCATTGTAGTAGTCGACGCTGAACACTCGATCAGTGGGGGTGAAAAAGTGCATGTCAAAACGATCACGAACCCCTGCATCTTCAAGACGCGACAGCGTCGTGAAGGTCATTTTTAGAGGCGCGCCCGCGCATTTTATGGGGGTGGGGGACAGAGTGAAAACACCCTTTCCGCTGCCTTTGGCAATAAAACGCTCGATTTCTTCGTTGGTTTTTGCCGCCGCATCAATACCCGCGTATACACTGCCGATACCTTTTCCTTGGCCAATTAAATTTACATCCATTCCTTCAATGCGTTCATACTGCAGCTCAACGCCCGTCGCCACAATTAAGTAATCGTAGGTCAGTGTTTGTCCATCATTGAGTGTGACTCGGTTATTATCAGGGTCATATTCGGTTACCATTGCCCGAATCCAATTGACTCCAGAAGGAATCCATTCGGCTGTTTTGCTGAGGGTCTTGGATTTGTCCCAGACTCCCGACGCAACCAGCGTCCAGCCAGGTTGATAATGATGTTCTTGGCGGGCATCAATTAAGGTGATTTTGGCACCTTGTAAACTTCTCGATAGACGGTTGGCCATGGCCAAACCACCTGCACCTGCACCGCTAATCACCACGTGTGCGGATGTTCGAATTGCGTTTGCGCTTGCATTCCCTGCAAGGCTCAGGAGGGGGGCCGCAACCGTTGCGCCTAGACCCAGCTTAAGAAGATCTCGACGACGTTCATTGGCTGGCGGTGTTTTTTTATTGGACATACAGAAAGCTCCGAAGTCGTTCTTGAGGGAATGCGTGCTGTTTAAATCAAAACCGCGATTGTATACCCTAATTTTATTCCTTATTAGGCTAATGTAAATATAACTAATGTATAAATGTTTATATCATTTTGGAATATGAGTTGGTTTTTATCTCGCTGTTCAGAATGGGTTTTCCGCTAGCCTTACCTAAGGATAAGTCGCTATACTCTTGTTTATATTCTGTAGTCGTTAAGGCATACGCAGCGTGAATCCGCGAAAAATATCATATTCCGACAAGCGCGTTCTGCTGATCGAGAGCAGTGGCAATATGCGCTCGACTATTTCACAAATGCTACGGCAGCTAGGCGTCGTGAATATTCAAGCGATGACCATCAATGAACAAATACTCGACACCGTGCGTGACGAGGCGTTTGATATTGTCCTGTTAGGCCATAATGCGAGTGACAAAACAACGGGAATTCAGTTGTTAGAAGAAGCGCGTTTTAGAGGGTACATGCGTCCGACATGTGGTTGGATCTTTATGACCAGTGATTCATCACAAGCCGTTGTTCTTCATGCCATTGAAAGCAATCCCGATTATCTGATTACTAAGCCATTTACAGTTGATGAACTTAAATACCGTATTGATGCGTTAATTGCGCGTAAACAAGTCTTACGATCCATCGATGTTGCAATAGAGGCGGGTGATCATCAAGCGGCACTTGTGCATTGTGATGATGTTCCTGTGTATGAGCCTTGCTATGAAATTGCACAGCGGATTAAAGCAACCTTGTTGATTGATCTAGGGCGGGCCGATGAAGCACTGGATATCCTGCAACAGCATTTTTGGGATATGTCGGATAAAGATACAGGACTCTGTTTGGCAAAAGCCTTTATCAGCCTAAATCGCCTAGATGAAGCGTTGAGTTTGCTGAATGATCTGATTGAGGCGCATCCGCTTTTAGTACCCGCTTATGATCTTCTGGCAAACGTTCATGAACGGAAAGGGGATTTGGTTTTAGCAAGAGAAACGCTGGAAGTGGCTACGTCTAAATCACCATTGGGTATTCCCAGACAAATGGAGTTAGGTCGTGTTGCAACCTATACCCATGAGTTAAAGATAGCCGATACAGCCTATCGGCGCTCCATTTCGTTAGGGCGTAAAAGTTGTTATCGATCTCCTGATCCTTACTTGTACCTTGCCAATATTCGTCGTTTAGAGATGCTTTCAGCTGACCCTAAAGATAAGATTGAGCTCGAAAATAAAATGATGACCTTGCTGAATCTTGCCGAGTATTCATTTCCAAAAGACGTTGCATTTAAGGCACGATCTGCCTTGTTAAAAGCGAAATGGTGTGAGGATAATCAAAATAATGAGCAGGCTGCCGAGTTTATGCAGCAGGCTGAACGCATTAACAGAACCTTGGTTAGCCCATTGAATTTACAACGAGAAATGTTAATTGTTAGCGGTGATGCTGTTCCTATATTGGAAGAAAAAGTGGATCACACGGTGCTGCCAGATAAGGTGAATTTCGATCCGGTGATGAGTGACAAGGTTAATCGGCTGGCCAGTAAGCATTATATGGCAGGTAAATACGGTCAGGCACTGCGTTATCTGAATTTAGCAATCGACTACAACCCAACCAATGCAACAGTAATGTTAAATCTGGCTCAACTCTACTTAGAGGTAGCCCGCGACAATGAAGTAAATCGTGAGTCACGACTGAAGATGGTAAAGCGGTTTTTAAAGTTAACTCAGAAGTCTGCATTGACGGAGGAGGAGAAGGTAAGGCAGCGTCAGTTGATTTACTACTTTACTAAGCCGTTAACCAGTTTGCCTAAAGGTTCGTTGCATGCATTGTTAAAGTAGAGACACACGATGTGGTCTCCCCACAGGGACTCGAACCCCGATCTGGCCCTTAGGAGGGGCCCGTTCTATCCAGTTGAACTATAGGGAGATTTCTAAGTATTCTATCGAATTTGCTGATGTAAAACTAGAGTTAAGGCGTGGAAGTTATGGGCTAAGTTAAGCTTTCCCAATACGCCGTTGAGCCGAGTAGTTGCCTTTGCTGCCTTGTTGGTCATAGAGCGAATTCGTCGTATGCTGGCCCTGCAATAAATTAAGCAGTTGTTCTACATTTGCTTTGTTGCGCGATACAACTTGTTCGTTGCGTTCATTGGCAAGTCGGATTTCACGAAGAAGCTCGGTCAGCTGTGTCCAGTTGCCGATTAAGGCGCTACGCTCAGGGGAGGGCAGGGTGCTGCACAACTGCTTAAATCCATCTTCAGACGGAGTAAAGCCGAGCAAAGTGAGCGATTGATTGCGCTCTAAAATACTGCTTTCAATCTCGCGTAACACTTGGTGTTTACGCTGAGTCATGTCATTGAGTGCGTCTAGATCTCTTGAAACGATAATAGAAAGCTCCTCCTCCAATAACTGGTGGAGTTTTTCAAACAACTCAACCCCTTCGCTGACCTGTTGGATGAAACGCTGTGAAGATGCGCTCGTCATAAAGGTCAAGCAAAGAGTTTGTCAAACTGCAGAAGTTTATCTGCAAGTTTTTCGTTATTAATTGAGTAGCTGCCATCGGCAATGGCGGCTTTAAGTTCAGCAACTCGAGCGGCATTAACGTCAGGGGCGCCTTCCGCTGCTTTACCTGCAGATTGAATCGCTTGAGCTGCATCGCTTAAGCGAACGGTATCCTTCGGCGGTGCCTGTGTGCCTCCTGCAGACGATTTTGATTGAGTCGATGGTGAGTTCGCATCACCGGGTTTGTTTCGACTCGCAGATGTCTGGTTAGAGGATAGGCTGTTGAATTCGATAGCCATCCTAAATTACCTCGTAAACTGTGTATAGCAAGGGTATCGACTCGTTTGTGAAAATCTTTAGTAAAAAAATAGGTTTTTTGTCAAAAAAAGCAAAAAACAGGTTTCGCACACTATTATAGTTCGATTACTGAACCCTAACCACTCCAGGTGCAATAATTATGGCTCTGACTTCATTGCCGGATTGGCTGTTTTGTACGCGAATTTGTTGTTGCTGTCGGCCATCCTCTAACGCAATACCAGGCATCCGAATGGTCAGAGAGCCTCTTTGTGCCTCAATCATCACTTGGTCGCCTCTAGAAACGAGCATGGCGACCTCTAACATACGCGCGTTGATGACTTGGTCGCTGCCAATTTGACGCCTGACGTGTTTCCCGATGACATCTTGCTCTCGTGTAAAATAATCCTGGCCGATGCGTGAGATATCTTGTTCAACCAGTTTAATATCGCTGGCGCTAATCCGGCTGTTACGCACCAGAGGCTTAGCGCTGACAACGACAGTCATCATTTGTCGTACCTGCGCTGTGACGAACAGGCTCCAGAAAGGCTGGTGGCACGTGGCTTTAGCCGTCACCCTTTGGCCACTGTTGAAGGGGATTTGGATTTCGAGTGGATATTCGCATGCAGCGAGAGTAAGGTTTTGATTGACGGGATTTACGCTGACGTCTAACCTGCTTTCAGGGAGACGTGTGCTAAACTCATGAATGATCGCCTCTTCAACCTGTTTTTGAATAGATTCGGGCAATTCAATCGCGAGGCTAGAGGTCGATTTTAAAAAAATAAGCAAAAACAGTAAAACTAATGGTAAATTATGTGAATTCACGTGTATGTTCAGCCTTAACAGGTGGATGTCACTTATGTATGAACGGTCTTGGGGTTTGATGAATCATGTCATCTATATTAGATAGTGTAAACCTACGTACGCAGATGGTTGGGCAGAACCGACTTGAATTGTTGCTTTTTGGCCTCGAGACCAGTCAGCGTTATGGCATTAACGTGTTTAAAGTGCGTGAAGTATTGCAGTGTCCTGAACTAACAGAGGTTCCTAGAAAGACAAGTGTAATCAAGGGAATGGCCCATATTCGAGGTGAAACGATCCCTGTTTTAGACTTGTCGGAGGCGATTGGTCGGTCTCCAGTGCCCGCAGAAGATGAACGTCGTTGTTTTTTAATCGTGGCTGAGTACAACAAACGCACTTTGGCCTTTCTTGTGAGAAAAGTGGATCGGATTCTGAACACCAATTGGGATCAGATCATGGCACCGCCTGCAGAAATCGGCTCAGACAACTATTTGACGGCTGTGTTTGAGTTTGAGAAAAAGCTCATCGAGATCATTGATGTTGAACAAATCCTAGCCGATATTTACCCTGCATCCACGGATGTCAGCGATGACATCGCTACCGAAAAAGTTAAAAAAGCCGCACATGAGTTGCATGTCTTGATCTGCGATGACTCTCAAGTTGCCCGTAATCAAATGCAGCGCAGCCTTGAAAATCTGGGTGTGAAGGTGACCTCTGCAAAGAATGGTCGCGAAGCTTGGTTGATGCTAAAAGACATGGCTGGCAAAGGTGTTGATGTTGAACAGTATTATTTGATGCTGATCTCGGATATCGAAATGCCTGAGATGGATGGATATACCTTAACATCAATGATTCGCAACGATACGCGTATGCAGCGAATGCACATTATTCTGCATACATCCTTAAGCGGTGGTTTTAACGTATCAATGGTTAAAAAAGTTGGAGCTGATGGCTTCTTAGCTAAGTTTAATCCTGACGAACTTGCTTCTGTTGTGGTTAAACGTATTGAAGCGGTCAGTAAGCGCTGATTAAGTAAGGGGGCTATGTGAGAACAGGGTTCACGATCACATCTGATGAGTTCAAAAACTTTAGCCAGTTTCTTGAGAAAAGCTGTGGAATTTTATTAGCCGAGCACAAGCAATATCTTGTACAGAGCCGCCTAAGCAAAATTATGCAAAAGGAAGGCTTTGCGACATTAAGCGAGCTGGTGAATCGGCTTAACTCGATGGGAGGCAATCTCCTTAAAGAGCAAGTCATTGACGCGATGACAACCAACGAAACCTTATGGTTTAGAGATATTCATCCATATGAAATACTCAAAGATAAACTATTGCCCGAAATCGCCAGTGGTCAGCCAATGCAAAAGCTGCGGATTTGGTCTGCAGCCTGTTCAAGCGGTCAAGAGCCCTATTCAATCAGTATGGTGATCGAAGAGTTTAGACAGTCTCGTGCGGGGGCTTTTTCGGCAGGCCAAGAAATTGTCGCCACAGATATCTCTTCAGTGATTTTAGATCAGGCGAAGCGTGGTGAGTATGAGATGCTGGCGCTTGGCCGTGGGTTGTCGCAGGATCGCTTGAATCGTTTTTTTAGAAAAAACCCCGAAGGGAGTTGGACGATTAAGCCTGAGATTAAGGCGCGCGTTAAGTTTCAAAGCCTTAATCTGCTAGGACAGTACTCTTCGTTAGGTCAATTTGACATTATATTCTGTCGGAACGTTCTGATTTATTTTTCATCGGATGTTAAAACTGAAATTTTGAGAAAAATGCATAAGCAGCTCAAGCCTGGAGGGTATCTTATTTTAGGTGCTTCTGAGTCGCTCTCTGGCTTGCCTGATTTATACCGCATGATTCATTGCCGCCCCGGCATTATTTACCAGAGCATTTAACTTGCCGCCTAAGTGGCAGACTCTTGCCGCTTTCACCTTGCTAATAATGATGGATAGACCTCTATCATTATTAGATTCAAATAAAATCAATAGTTTACAATGAGTGGCACGTAGATTGCTTTATTTGTAGTAAAGCGTATCTAGGTGTTCGCTTCTCACGTTTTAAATGGGTAAGGTCAAGGCTATGTCAATTAATTTCAAATCAGCTCTCGGAATACATGCCGATGCTCTGACTTTCAGAGCACATCGTGCCGAGGTGTTGGCGAATAATATTGCGAATTCTGATACGCCTAACTTTAAAGCGCGAGATGTCGATTTCAAGCAGGTGCTTGAGAGCAAGATGACGCACAGTCCATTGCATTTACAGAAAACGCAGGGTGGGCATATCGACGGATTAGTGAATCCCGATTTTGCTGCAGATTTAATGTACCGTATACCCTTTCAGCCTGCGGTTGATGGCAACACAGTCGAAGTGCAGGAAGAGATTAGTCGTTTTACTGATAACTCGTTACGTTATCAGGCGAGCTTTGAGTTTTTGAATGGCAAGTTCAGTGGGCTTAAAAAAGCCATAAAGGGTGAATAAGTATGTCTTTGTCGAATGTATTTGGGATTGCGGGTTCTGCTATGAGTGCTCAAACCATACGTTTGAACACCACCGCCAGTAATATGGCAAACGCTGAGAGCGTTAGCTCTAGCGAAGGTGAAACCTATAGAGCGCGCAAACCCGTATTCGCACTAAAGGCGCCAGACGTAAGTCAGTTAGGTGAAACGCCCACTGGGTTAGCGCCCGGTCAAGGCGTACAAGTATTGGATATTATTGAAAGTCAAACGCCTTTACGTATGGCGTATGAGCCGAATCATCCTTTATCAAATGAACAGGGTTACGTTTTTTATCCAAACGTCAATGTGATTGAAGAAATGGCCGATATGATTTCAGCATCACGATCATTTCAGATCAATGCAGATGTACTGAATACGACGAAGCAGATGCTGCAGAAAACCATGACCTTAGGTCAAAGCTAAGTCTCAGAGGGTTGAGAGATGAGCACTATTAACACGAGCAACATATTTGATCAGATAAACCGCGATAACAAAGCGGCGGAGATCAAAAAGTCTGATGGCACTGATGATAATCAAATGTTTATGAAGCTTTTGATTGCACAGTTGCAGAATCAGGATCCGACCAACCCATCTGATACATCTGATTTTATGCAGCAGATATCCAGCATGACCATGGTTGAGACGATGACCGGTATGGCTAAGACATTTGAAACGATGAGCAATAGCTTGCTTAGCAGCCAGAGTGCACTTCAAGCGTCTTCTATGGTGGGTCAACGGGTATTTATTAATACGGATATTGCTCAGTTAACTCAGGCTGGAGGAGCGCTACCCGGAACGGTAAGTCTTGTGACCCCAACAACTAGCTTGCGTGTCTCAATTTTTGATCAAGGCGGCAATTTGGTTGACCAAGTGAATATGGGATCGGCATCGTCGGGTGAACGAAGCTTTGTTTGGAATGCGAGCGAAGACGTGCCTGCAGGAAGCTACCAAATTATAGCAGAAGCCTTTGATGGCGATGAATATGTGCAAGTTGACACTTGGATGCCGTTTACAGTGAACAGCGTATCCTTGGGTCAAAATGGAATCGGAATGAAGGTCAATACCGCCATTGGCGCGATTAACTTTAGTGACGTCAAACAGTTAGGTTAAAGTGAGGTAAAAGTCATGTCATTCAATACAGCCGTTACAGGTCTCAAGGCCGCCTCCACAATGCTGGACGTTACCGGTAACAACATCGCAAACGTGGCGACCACGGGCTTCAAATCTTCTCGTACTCAGTTTGCGGACTTATATGCAACTTCAGTTGTTGGGGCGGGATCAAGCAATACACCGGGTTCCGGTGTTACTGTGTCTGGAATTTCTCAGGATTTTAGCGCAGGTACGATAGAGTTTACGAACAATAATCTTGATTTGGCCATTAATGGTTCTGGTTTTTTCCAATTGGATGATGGTCGAGGCTCTGTTACTTACACGCGCGCTGGTGCATTTGAGTTAAATAAAGAGGGTCTGATAGTATCGCCCAGTGGCAAGTTTTTACAAGGTTATGGGTTGGATGCGCAGGGTAACCAGTTACCTATTGGCAATCTTGCCGTGAAAGAGAAAGAAAGTCTGCCAAAAGCAACCGACAATATTAATCTTGCTGTTAACATTGATGCGCGAGCAGATGCAACCACTCTGACGCCAACTTACAGTAAAGATGATCCAAGTTCATTTACCTATTCAACGACGGTTAGAACCTTCGATAGTTTAGGTAATCCTCAAACGTTAAAGTATAACTTTGCAGAGCAGCGCCCTGTTCGTGAGTTGTTTGTATTTGATTTGGCTGTTGCAACTGATTTTCCTAGAATAGCCGGTGTTCAGTTGACAGCGGTTGATTTTGATACTGAAGGTAGATTAATTGATAACCTAGCGGTGACGCCACCTCAGTTGAGTGGTTTTAATGCAATTAGCCAAGCTGATCCACGAATTGATTTGACGACTGTTCGTCGTGAGTTATCGCCGCCACCGGCAAGTACTCCAACGGGTAGAGTGACCTTTGAGTTTAAATCTTGGGCCTCCGATACAGGAGAGGTTCTTGTGCAGAATCCAGATCAGACGTCAGCGATTAAATTTAATACACTTGTGGCAGATCGGTTTAGAGAAGCGAATGAGACTCGAACTTACGATATAACAGTTGATGGCAATAAAACCACAGCAATCGGTACAACCGGGAATATTTTGTTAGCAGGTGTGACTATTCCAATTGCTGCCTCCAATACAGCAGAGCAAATTGCTCAGGCGATTAAAAATCGTGAAGCACAAATTTTAGATCGCAATCCCGAGATTGAGTCAGTTGAAATAAATACGCTTGGGGCTGTGCCAACCGTGACGCTTAAGTTTAAAGCGGATGTCGGTAATTTGGATAACGCTTCACCTGTCTATAAACCGCGTTTAACATTGACCGATCCGCCTGCAGGTGCTGGTTTACAGTTTGGCGATAACCTTATTACAACTGCAGTAACCGACAGTCAAATAGAAACCAGCAAGATTGTTGAGGGTGATAACGACTATCGTGGCTACTACCGTATGTATGCGTATCTTAATAATGTCGAATTATTGGATATAGGTAAACCCCAAGTTCCGGGTGCTGGTGTGGATACAGAACCAGGCCAAATTCTGATTAAGTTCAATCCCTCTAACGGTTTGCTGACCGAAGTCAATGGTGAGCAATTCCCGGCTGGAGGGCGTGCACCGAGTATTCAAATCAAAGGTGCTGATCCTGCTTCTGAAACGACGGTCATTGATATGCGTCTAGATAACACGACCCAATTTGCTTCGGCGTCTATCGTGAAATCGCAGCAGCAAAATGGCTATGCGAAGGGTGACTTAATTGGTGTGACATTTGCCCCTACCGGTGAAATGATTGCGTCTTTCAGTAATGGTCAAGAGCAGCGTTTAGGTATTGTTGCTTTCGCCACCTTTGAGAACCAAGACGGGCTCCAACCAGTCGGTAATACAGAGTGGATTGCATCCTTGCAGTCAGGTAATCCGATTCTGAACGCCCCCGGAACGGGCTTGAACGGAACCTTGCGCTCGGCGGCGTTGGAGCAATCGAATGTGGATTTGTCCACTGAGCTTGTGAACTTGATCCAGGCGCAGCGTAACTTCCAAGCAAGCTCTAAAACGTTAGAAACGGTTAATAACATTACTCAGAATATTTTGAACATCTAATAATCTATCTGGGTTCAAGAAAAAAGCCTCTGCCTCTATCGGTGGAGGCTTTTTTTTTGCCTGAAACTTAGTCTGCGTGTCTTCTGTGGCACGACCCTTGCTTATACATGCTTAGAGAATACAAAAGCGGCAAGACTTAACCGCTTGTCAGCTGAATAGGAGTAAACGATGGATAAGGTGCTGTTTTTGGCCATGACGGGGGCACGAGAAAATATGAACGCCCAACAGATTCGGTCTAATAACCTTGCAAACGTTACCACGACTGGGTTTAAGCAAGATTTTGAGCAAGCCCGATCAATGCGTGTGTTTGGCGATGGCCACACGTCACGTGTCTATGCGATGGCCGAAACACCCGGCACCAACCGGGAATCAGGAACCTTGCAGCAAACAGGACGTGCACTCGATATTGCCATTATGGGTGAGGGATGGTTAGCCGTCCAAGGGCCGGATGGTAATGAAGCTTACACCCGCGCGGGTGCTCTGCAGATCAATGCCGCCAATCAATTAGTGACGGGCAATGGTTTGCCGATTATTGGTAATGGCGGTATTCCAATTTTCATTCCTGATTACCAAAGCATCGATATTGCCAATGATGGCTCAATTACCATCCGGCCACTTGGCGATAATGCAGCCGAGTTGGCTTTGGTCGATGTAATTAAAATGGTCCGTTTAGATCCTGCCAATTCGTTTAAAGGGCCAGATGGCTTGATGAGAACCGATGATCGTGTCCCGATCGCACCAGCTCTGGATTTGCAAATGCGCTCTGGCTATCTCGAGACCAGTAATGTGAATGCCATCGAAGAAATGACGTCCATCATCAGTTTATCTCGACAGTACGAAATTCAAATTAAGATGATGAAAACTGCAGAAGAAAACTCAAGCGCTTCGGCTCGCTTGCTGCAAATGAGCTAATTTTAGGAGTATACAGTTATGCACGGCGCGCTTCATGTAGCTAAAACCGGTTTGAGTGCACAAGACACCAACCTTCGCGTGATTTCGAATAACTTAGCGAACGTCAGTACGGTGGGCTTTAAAAAAGATCGCGCCGTTTTTGAGGATTTGCTTTATCAAGTCCGCCGTCAGCCAGGGGCTCAGAATGCCAATGATGCCCAGCTTCCTTCTGGATTGCAGCTAGGCCATGGTGTGCGGACAGTTAGTACGCAAAAAATGTTCGAAACGGGTGATTTGCAGATTACCGATCGTACCTTTGACTTGGCCATCAATGGTCGTGGATTTTTCCAAGTCGTCCAGCCCAATGGTGACATTGCCTACACCCGCAATGGTCAATTCCATTTAAATGCTGACAATCAGGTGGTCACGGCTGAAGGCTATGCGCTTGAACCTGCGATTGAGCTTCCCGGTGAAGTGGTCAGTTTCAGTGTAGGCGTTGATGGTCAGGTAACCGTAGTTGTTGCTGGAGACATTGCAGCACAAAACATTGGCCAGATTACACTCGCCGACTTCGTGAACCCGGAAGGGCTGTTGGCGGTGGGTCAAAACCTGTTCCAAGAAACGGCGGCCAGTGGCCCTGCGAACGTTCTTGTGGCCGGAGAGGATGGCGCAGGCATTATTAAACAAGGCATGCTTGAAGGTTCAAACGTCAATGCGGTTGAGGAGTTGGTCAATATGATTACCACTCAACGTGCCTATGAGATTAACTCAAAAGTAATTTCGACGGCAGATCAGATGCTATCGTTTGCAACTCAGCAGCTTTAAGGTTGAGTGACTTGAGGAGGGCGATAATGAAACATTTAACACGATTGGGTTTGGTCGTATCAGCCGCTTGGATGATGTCTGGCTGCGTGACAAAAGCTCCAAAGCCAGATAATCCATTCTACGCACCCATTCCCATGGCGTCATTGGAAACGCCAAAGCCGATCAATGGTGCGATTTACAATCCTTCTACAAGCATGAACCTGTATGGTGATGGTCGGGCTCATAGAGTCGGCGATATTTTGACCATCGATTTAACTGAGCGGACTCAGTCGTCTAAAAGCTCCAGTACGTCCTTGGATAAAAGTACAAATGTGAACGTAGCGGCCCCCACTATAATGGGGGAACCTTTGTCGGTATTTGGTCGTCCCTTGTCGGCGGGAATTGGTGGAAGCAGTGCGTTTGATGGTGACTCCTCCTCAGACATGAGTAACCGCCTCAGCGGCAATATTACGGTGTCTGTGCAAGAAATTTACCCTAATGGGGTAATGTTGGTTCGAGGTGAGAAATGGTTAACCCTGAATCAAGGCGATGAATACATTCGTGTTAGTGGTTTGGTCCGGCCGCAAGACATTAAACCCGATAATACAATTGAATCGACTCGCTTAGCCGATGCACGCATTACCTACAGTGGCACGGGAGCGACGGCGGATGTTAATGTGATGGGTTGGCTTTCACGCTTTTTCATTAGTGCATTAATGCCTTTCTAAGGAGACGATGATGCGATTCATAATGATGCTGTGCTTGGTATTAAGCTTGAGTATTCAGGCAGCGATGGCGAATACCGCGCGCTTAAAAGATTTGGTATCCGTCTCCGGTGTGAGAAATAACCAATTGGTGGGCTATGGTCTTGTCGTCGGGTTAGACGGTACTGGAGATAAAACGAATTTCACCTCGCAAACCTTCCGTAACATGCTCAATAACTTTGGTGTTGCAATTCCGCCAAATATCAACCCTAACTCAAAAAATATAGCTGCTGTGGCGATTCATGCGGACTTGCCTCCTTTTGCAAAGCCCGGTCAGACCATTGATATCACCGTCTCTACCATTGGTGATGCCAAGAGTTTAAGGGGTGGATCCTTGTTAATGGCGCCTCTTAAAGGAGCCGATGGGCAAGTCTATGCAATTGCTCAGGGTAACTTAATTGTTGCGGGATTTGGTGCGGAAGGCCGAGATGGATCACGTTTATCTGTCAATGTGCCAAGCGTTGGTCGCATACCCAATGGAGCATCCGTTGAGCGTGAAGTGGCCAGTGGTTTTGGTCAGGGAGACAGTTTAACCCTCAATTTGCACAGTCCAGATTTTACAACGGCGCGTCGTGTCGCCGAGCAGATTAATGGATTATTAGGGCCTGATGTTGCCGCTGCGTTAGATTCAGCCTCTATCAGAGTCCGTGCACCACGAGATGCTTCGCAGCGTGTAACCTTCTTGTCGGTTCTTGAAAATTTACCGATTGAAACTGCACAAGAAACCGCTAAAGTGATTATTAACTCACGTACAGGTACAATTGTAATCGGTCAACATGTTCGCGTGTCGCCAGTAGCCATTACACATGGCGGTCTCACCGTGACCATTACGGAAGAGTTTGATGTCGATCAGCCAGATCCCTTGGCACGTGGGCGCACTGTTGTGACACCTCGCTCAGGCATTGAAATTGATGAAGGTTCTGGTCGGATGTTTGAGTTTGCACCGGGTGCATCTTTACAGGACATCGTGGAAGCGGTTAATAATGTTGGCGCAGCGCCCGGTGACTTAATGGCAATTCTTGAAGCCCTCAAACAAGCGGGCGCTTTAAGAGCAGAATTAGTGGTTATTTAAAATGGATAGCAGCAAGCCTCTTCAAGCGCAATCGCCTCAGTTTTACACCGAGCTGAATCAGCTGAATGATTTACGTCGTAAGGCCAACGGCGATAAAGAGGCGGCGCTTAAAGAGGTGGCACAACAGTTCGAGCAAATCTTTTTAAGCATGATGCTGAAAAGTATGCGCGATGCGAATGAAAGCTTTGCTCAAGATAATCCGTTTAATGGCAACAACACGCGTTTTTACCAAGATATGTATGACCAGCAAATGACGCTGGATCTGTCTCAAAATAGCCGTTTAGGCTTGGCGGAAATTATGGTGCGTCAGCTGAGTCAAGTCGGCGATTTGCGCAATCAGAAAGACGATGATGACGAGTCACGTACTCAGATGAAAACCGATACTGAGCGTATGTTAAACACCGCCGTCGATGCGACGGCACGTTTAGCGGCATCGGCCGTCTTGGGTAAAGCCCATACGCAAGCAAGTTCAGGTGCTGCATCTTCTGAATCCGCGAAAAGCGTTAAGGACGTTGACTCAGCCACTGCGAGTAAAGCCTCTAAAACAAATGGGTCAGTTGAAAACCTCCCTGAGCGCTTTAATTCTCCAGATGAGTTCGTTTCAGCACTCTTGCCCTTAGCCGAAAATGTTGCGCAGGAGCTGGGAGTTGATCCAAAAGTACTGCTAGCGCAAGCGGCGTTAGAGACAGGTTGGGGACGGTTCGTGATTGAAGGCAGTCATAATCTATTCAATATTAAAGCCGATCGCCGTTGGGATGGGGATAGGGTGTCAGTCTCGACCCTAGAATATCGCCAAGGCCAAGCACAACGTGAAATGGCGTCGTTTAGGTCCTATGCTAACTATGAAGAAAGCTTTAGGGATTATGTGGATTTTTTAAAAACCAATCCCCGTTATCAACAGGCGTTGCAAAATACCTCTAATCCTTCAGCGTATCTGCGCGAATTGCAGGCAGCGGGGTATGCAACAGATCCTGCATATGCGAAGAAAATTGAACAAATATATACCGGCAGTGTGATGGCAAGAGTCAATATTGATACTCAAGAAGGCTGAGTATTGGCCGATATATTTATAAGGGTATGGACGGAAGCAGTACCTCACGTGTTTGAGCTGTAATTCCATCAGGAGTCGAAAATGTCATCTAACTTGTTAAATCTGGGCTTGCAGAGTATCAGAGCCAATCAGTCCGCGCTGTCGGTCATTGGTCAGAACATTGCCAACGTGAATACTCCTGGCTATAACCGTCAAGTGACCAACCAATCCACCCGTGATAATCAAATGGGTGTGCAGGTTACGGATATACAACGAATTACAGATCAGTTTTTAACGCGTCAATTGTGGTCTGATACATCATCAGCCTCTTATGCTCAAACCTTTACACTTCTAGCGGATGAAATCGATAACCGTTTGGCGAGCAGTACCAGCAGTGTATCAACGGCGTTGGACAACTATTTTAAAGCCATGCAAAACGTTGTGGATGACCCGATTTCGTTACCGAACCGTGAAGTTTTCTTGGCCGAAGCCCGTGGTCTAACGCAGCGCTTCAGTGAATTAAGCGCCTCTTTAACTCGCCAGAGCCAGACCATCAACGATCAACTGGTTGTGTACTCTCAGGAAGTGTCTTCCATAGCGGCAAATATTGCGGATATGAATGAAAAGATACGTTTAGCGAATGCTGCAAACCGCCCATCGAATGAGTTGAAAGACCAGCGTGATGAAATGGTTGTGAAATTATCGGAATATTTGGATGTATCTGTTGTTGAGCAAGGACGAGATCAGTACAGCATTTTTATTGGCAATGGCTTACCCTTAGTGGTCGATAACAGTGCTAATGTGTTGACGGCTACACGAGGCGATCCAAGTGCCGATCAATATCAACTCAGTTTATTGATTGCAGGTCGCCCTGCGGACTTATCAAATCAAATTAGCCGAGGCAAGCTAGGTGGATTAACCGAATACCGTGAAAAAATCCTTGAGCCGGCTCAGCAAGAGTTAGGACGGATTGCTATCTTGGTCGCCGGTTCTATGAATGATCAGCACAAGATGGGTATGGATCTTGATGGTCGGCTTGGTGGTAATTTATTTCGAGACATTAACGACGCAGCGTTAACTCAGCAGCGCATTAGTCCAAAACGGACCAATGACAGCACTCTGTCGGCTGGAAGTGTTGTCATAACGGATGCAACCAAGCTTAAAGCCAGTGATTACACCCTAGTTGTGGGCTTGGATGCCGTGGCGACCGTTAAGCGTGAGTCCGATGGACGCGTATTTTCACTCAGTGATATGACCAGTGTTGCCTCTCCTTCCGATGTAACCGAGGGTAGTTATTACATCGATGCCAATTCTGAAACCTTAGTTGTGGCACTGGACGGATTTAGAGTCAGCTTAAATACCACGACGCCCATGCGTCCGGGCGATACCTTCTTGATTCAACCCGTGGCAACAGGCGCCAGTGATATTCGAACCGAATTAACAAGTGGCCGTCAACTGGCTTTGGCTTCGCCGATTCGTGTAGAAGCACCCCAGGACAATACGGGAACAGGCGTAGCATCCGTCGAAATTACAGATATAAATGCGACGAGTTTTTCGGTAAGCAAACGCTTACAACCGCCAGTTGAAGTACGTTTTTCGAATACCGATCCTCTGACGTTCAGTGTGTTTGATATGTCCAATCCAAATAGTCCACAAGCATTGGATTTGGGAAATGGACCCATGGTTGGCCAGACGTTTACTCCCGGTGTGGTGATTGAACTGGATGGTTACAATGTGCGGATCAATAATCAGCCTAAGGCTGGTGATCGTTTTTCATTTGACTACAATACCGACGGTGTTTCGGATAACCGTAATGCATTGTTGATGTCGGGTTTGCAGCAGAAAGGAATGATTAATACACAATCCTTTCAAGATATATATGGAAGCATGGTCTCCAAAGTAGGCACTGAAACCTCAGTCGCTCAGATTAACTTCCGCTCGAGTCGTTCAGTGTTGGAGTCAACGATGAATGCCCGTGCAAGTGTGTCCGGCGTAAACCTGGATGAGGAAGCGGCGAAGTTGATACAGTATCAGCAAGCCTACCAAGCCTCAGCTCAGTTGATTCGTGCTTCTCAGACCCTGTTTGACTCATTGCTAAGCGTTGTGTAATAGGAGCCTATCATGCGTATTGCCACTCAACAACAGTTCTCCAATGCAATTAACAATATGCAGCGCAACCAGCAAACACTGTCGAAGACTCAGGAGCAAATTTCGGCGGCTAAGCGTGTGCTTAAGCCATCTGATGATCCAGTTGCAGCCGCGCAAATTGCAAAGCTTGAGCGTGAGTTGGCTCAGTACGATAAATTTAAAACCAACATTGATGTGACGCGAAGACGGCTTGAGCTTGAAGAGACAATCCTGACCGATATTAATGTTGCGCTGGACCGTATGCGTGAACTCACCATTCAAGCAGGTAACGCTACCTTAAGTGACAGTGATCGAGTCACGATAGCGAAAGAGCTGAGGGAAATGGCCAGTTATTCGGCAAGTTTGATGAACACCAAAGACTCGCAAGGTGAATATTTGTTTTCAGGCAGTAAAGGCCTGACGAAACCCTACGAGCTGATGCCGGATGGTCGTTATCAATTTAATGGCGATGGTGGCCAGCGAATGATACAGGTCTCCAGTGATTTGTTGGTACCCTCGAATGATTCAGGCGAGTTATTATTCGAAGCCGTTGGTCGTCGATTGGTGGTGAATCCTGAAGGCGAGGCCAGAGACATGGTGGCCTCTGTGAGCTTTGATAGTAAGGCGGACGAGGATCGTTTTAGAAGCTTCAGCGCAGGCCTGCGTGATTTACAATTGTCGCTAGAGCTGACAGCGGATGCACCTGCGAATGAATATGCCTATCGCCTTCGCGACAGTGGCGGCAATTTGATTGCCGAAGTGGATAATCTGTCTGATGGCGATTTTCCGGTTGAAATAGAGCTTGAGGGCTTAAAGATTGCGTTGCAGCAGCCAACCCCTGCTTTAAATCTAGCGACCAATCCTCAGGCAGACGTCGTATTGAACATCCGCAGTGAGCAAAAAAGTTTGATTGATGTTGCATTGGATTTTGCGGAAATACTGGAGCGTCCTAAAACACCGGAGAATGCTAAAGAGCTCGAAGAGATGACGGCGAAAACGCTAGCTGATTTTGTGACGGCGGCTGAGCGCAATCTTGAAGTTCGGACCGCATTAGGTGCACGTCAAAATGCATTGGATCGAGTTGAGTCTTCAAATGAAGAGTTTACACTTTTCACCAAAACGACCTTATCAAGTATACAAGACCTTGATTATGCGACTGCGATTACTGAGTTTAAAATGGCCGAAGTAACCTTACAAGCAGCACAAGCCACCTTTGCTCGTGTGCAAAATCTCAGCTTATTTGACTACCTACGTTAACGAAACGTATAGATGAGTCTGATTGATGAGTTTCGTGCCATTTAAAGTCTCGTTAGGATTGTTTGAAAAGGCTGATTTGACAAATGCGCAATCACGGCATATCTTTCGATAGAGCTTTGAATTGATAGCAAAATCGCGCAGGTGTTGAATTTTAAATATGACGTTTGATGGATGAGTCAAACGCCTTTCAGCCGAGGGTCTCCAGCATTGATCAGGTCACTACGAAACCGTCTCTCATTGCTGGTTGGCCTGATTACCTTACCTGGCTATGTTGCAATTACGGCTGACATGTTGGAGAGTCGGCAACAAGCACTCCACTCACTTAAGCAACAAGTTGAGATGACCGCAAAAGATGTTGCAGGACTACAATCTAAGATACTCTCCGACACTGAAACCTACCTGACGTACCTTGTTAAACTCCCCGAATTGCAAGACCCTGTTGAACCTGTTTGCGGTGAGTTTTTATCCAAGATCGTGAAGCTTAACCCCTTGTATGTGAATATTGGTGTTCCGCTAGCCAATGGTGATCTCCTGTGTAACGCACACCCCTTGAATCGCTCGGTCAATGTTTTTGATCGCCCCTATTTCCAAGAAGCACTGACCCATCGAAGGTTCTCAATTGGTACCTACCAGCTTGATCGTGCGGCCAATACCACAAGCATTAACTTTGGTTACCCGGTGATCGATGCAGTCACTGATGAGGTTAGAGCCGTTGCTGTCGCTGTTGTTTCACTGGCATGGTGGACACAGTATCTTGAATCCAGCAATTTGCCAGAGTTGAGTACGGCATTTATCATCGATAGTTTAAACACATTGGTTGCCAATTACCCTGCCGATCCAGACGCATTGGGTCGCTTGATTGCTCAGTCCAATGGCTATAATCAAGCCGAGGTCTTGTTAGGAGACGATGGCATCCGGAGGATGAAGTATACGCTCCCATTACTGCATAATATTGGTCATGAATCGTTTTCGTTGACGATCGGTGTCCCAACAGATGCCGTGCTCAATCGAATCAATCAGCGTTTCTACATTTCATTGCTGTCGTTTTCCTTGGTGATGCTTGGGCTGTTCTGGATTACATCTCAAGTCCTAAAACGTGGGGTTTTACAACCCATCGAGGCGTTGACCGCCGCGAGTCGCAAGTTACAGCGTGGTATTTTTGAGCGTGATAGAGCGAATGAAGGTGTCATTGAACTGGTTCAACTGAAGCGGCAGTTCGAACAGATGGCAGAAACACGTCTTGAAGCTGAACGTCAGATTTGGATTCAGGCCAATAATGACTCTCTCACTGCATTACCTAACCGCTATTTACTTAACTATCAGCTTTCTGAAGCCATCGATCGTGCAAAGCAAGGGGGTACACACCTGAATTTGCTGCTGCTGGATCTGGATAACTTCAAGGATATTAATGATACGCTTGGCCATGAAACGGGCGACAAGGTTTTGTGTGAAGTCGCCGGAAGGCTGAAAGGAGTGGTTAAGCCGCCTGATCTTCTGGCTCGGCTAGGGGATGATGAGTTTACACTCGTGCTGACAGGCCATGACTATGCTGTTTCGCTTGACGACTTTTGCCACCAGATACTGAAGCTGCTGGCTGAGCCGATACAGGTGCATGAGCACCGTCTTTTTGTAACCAGCAGTATTGGAATTGCGACTTACCCTGCAGATGCAGATTGTGTTGAGGAACTCCTTAAGTCAGCTGATCAGGCCATGTTTACGGCCAAGCGAGATGGCCGCAATCGGCATAGATACTTTGATCCGGTGATGCGAGAAGCCATTCTGCATAAGCGTGAGTTGATTGCCGATCTACGTGACGCAATTGAAACCGAGCTGGTGGTTTATTATCAGCCTATCTTTGACTGTCAATCCCAGCGTATCACCAAAGCGGAGGCCTTGGTTCGGTGGCTACATCCTGAAAAAGGCCTGATCAGTCCAGCAGAATTTATTCCTCTTGCCGAAGAGTGCGGATTGATTATTGCGATTGGCCAACGGGTGTTCGATCAAGTGTGTCAGGATTTACCTGCCTTAAAATCCGCCTACGATGATGGGTTTCAGGTCAGTATTAATGTTTCCCCGATACAGTTTGCGCATGAGGAAACACAGCTGACGCAGTGGGTTCATCAGCTTAAAGCGCATAATCTGTCCTGTAATGACATTATTGTTGAGATTACTGAAGGTGTGATGCTAGATCCAAATTGTGAAACCATCAAAAAACTGATGGTGTTTCGAGATCATGGTATGCATGTGGCACTGGATGATTTTGGAACTGGTTATTCGTCGCTTGCCTATATTTATCAATATGATATTGACTACTTCAAAATTGATCAGTGTTTTATCTCGACCCTCAAAGTCGGCTCAGATACATTGGCGCTTTGCGAAGCGATGGTGCTGATGGCCCACAAGTTGGGTATTCAAGTCATTGCGGAAGGAGTCGAAACAACCGAGCAGGCTGAGCTCATTGCTGAGATAGGCTGTGATTTCATTCAAGGCTATTTGATATCCAAACCACAGCCTTTGTCAGTGCTTGTTTCAGATCGAAAGGGGGTTGCTTGCTCTTCTTGAAAGATATTCTCCAAGGTTAGCGATTTTTAGCAAAACTCCGTTGACGATGCTCTACGAAGGAGTCGGGTTTAATCCAAGAGCATATGACATACGATATTAATCAAATATATGCAGCTGCTCTCCTAACAAAGACACAAAAATAGACATCCCCATACGCAGATCTTGTCGCTCGACAAAATGACGAGGAATAAAAAAGCGCAGGGGGAGTTCTGGTGCATGTGTTGGGCGTACGCTGATGCTGACATGTGGGCCCAGCATAACGAGTTCTTCAATCCGCCCCTCGATTGGATTTTCTTTGTCGCCATTAGACGGTCTATCAGGACGGTGTAAAATTAAACTCTGGGGTGTGGCCATCCATTCAATTGTTTGACCTACTTTGTACGTTTTTTGAGTGGTAATCAAAAGTGTTTTTCCACACCAGTCTAAGGTTATTTGGGTCTTTGAGACATCTTTAACGATGCCCTTAAATAGATTATGCATGCCAAGAAGTCGTGCCACTGTTGGGCTTCTTGGATGGCTCATTAGCTCATCGGGTGTGGCAACTTGCAAAATTTGGCCGTGATGGAGCACACAAATACGATCCGCTAACTGCAGGGCTTCCTCAAGATCATGTGTCACCAGCAAGGTGGGGGCTTCAATTTGATGGCGCAGCAGCGCCAGCTCGCGTCGTAATTTATGGCGTGTTGCTTGATCCACTGCGGAAAAAGGCTCATCAAGTAAGAGGAGACGGGGTTCAGCCACCAAGGCGCGTGCCAATGCGACTCGCTGGCGCTGGCCACCGGATAATTCATGAGGCTTACGTAACTCAAGGCCTGATAAATGGACACGTGCTAACCAGTCCAATGCTTTTTGGTTTGCGTCCCGCTTTGAGAGTTTAAACAACGGAAGCATCACGTTTTGTAATGCGGTTAAGTGAGGAAAGAGCGCATAGTTTTGAAAGACCATTCCGAGCGAACGTTGCTCTGGTTTGATTTGAATTTTCTGAGTGCTATTAAGCCAGTCTATATTTCCGCTTTGGATGTGTCCTGTTACTTCAGTGTACAAACCTGCTAGGCTTCTGAGTAGTGTTGTTTTGCCGCTTCCGGATGGACCAAGTAGCGCAACCAGTTCTCTTGGTTGAATGTGGAGCTTGGCCTTTAGGGGAATCTTACCGCAGGATTCAAGGTCGAAGTCCAGATAGAGTCCAAGCGTCATATTTTTCTCCGCTGACGAAACTGCCCAAGGCCTTGGAGTAGGAGTAAACTTACAAAGGCGAGAGCGAGTAGCACGAGTGCCATCTGACCAGCCGCTTCGAGATTAAACGCTTGCACTTGATCATATATGGCAATCGATAGGGTTCGTGTTTCTCCTGATAAATTGCCTCCGACCATTAACACGACACCAAACTCTCCCAAGGTATGAGCAAAGGTTAAGACAAAGGCTCCCGCTAAACCTGGCCAAATGAGCGGCAGTTCAATTTTGAAAAAAGCCTGCCAAGCATTAAGACCACAGGTTCGGGCGGCGTCACGAAGATCTCGGTCGATACTGCTAAATGCGTGTTGTATGGGTTGTACAGAAAATGGGAGGTTGGCGATAATGGATGCGATGAGTAAGCCCTCAAAGCTAAAGTTAAGCGATTTATTAAAAAGCGTTTCCCAAAGGCTGCCGAAGGGGGCTTGACCAGAAAAAGCCACTAGAAAATAGTAGCCGAGCACTGTGGGGGGTAAGACCAATGGCAGGAAAATCAGAGTTTGCAGTACAGGCACCCAAGGTCGATGACTCCATGCAATGAAACGTCCAAGTGCGATGCCGATGGGCAGAAGCAATAGACTGGTAAGAATCGCTAATTTGAAGGAGATTTCAAGCGCTTGAAATTCCATTAAGGTGCACCAAAGCCATGATCCATCAGTATTTTTTTAGCTGTTTCTGTCTGCATAAACTGATAAAAGTTTTTAGCTGTTGGACTGGCGTTTCTCATTAATACCATCTTTTGTTCAAGCGGGATGTGCTCTGACTCAGGGATTAACCAAGCTATACCGGGCAGATCCTGTCGGTTTGCCAACAAAGGCCAAGCGACAATACCCGCACGAGCGGCACCGGAAAGCACAAACTGAACGGATTGAGCTGCATTTTCGCCTAGAACAAGTCGCGGCTGTAATGTGTCCTTAACAGACCAATGCTGTAGCCAATCCATCGCAGCCATGCCGTAGGGTGCATGTTGCGGGTTGGCAATTGAAAGCTTATCGCTAGAGTTCGCATTTTCCTGCCATTGCAAAAGTGCTTCTGATGGTGAATCTGCAGACAGAGCATCTTGAGTGTAAAATGCAAGCCTGCCAAAAGCATAACGGGTACCTGCATCTAACGTGAGTTTTTCATTATAAAGTAGCTCGACAAAGTCTGAATTGGCGGAAAAAAACAGCTCAAAAGGGGCCTCATGGCGCAACTGGCTGGTAAAAACACCGGAAGAGCCGAAGGTTATACTGATATTGCTATTAGGATGATTCTCCTTAAAGGCTTTTTCAATATTAGGCAGCGCCAGTTGTAAATCTGCTGCCGCCGCAATACGAACTGGATTGGCCGCATACGTAGATAATGGAAGAAGTAGCAGAAGAATTAAAATGAACGGCATTAGAGCTCCAGATGTACAAGGTTATTCTATAGAAAAACATATCAACAAGGAGGCGGCAATACCTCTCAGGTAATAAACAATGCCAACTCGTGCTTTTAGTGTCATACACAATCTCAGTTAAGGTGAACAACATCGCCCTTGCGATTCATGGCAAGAAAATTCGCAATTATCTCCATTTGGATCTGTTGCATCATCATTTTCAATGGTTGAAGCATTATTCGCTTGTTGCACGAATGCCAGCTCTTCCATCCATGGCTGCAACAAAGACAATGTCCAAGCTAAATCCTGTTTGCTCGGATTCGCTGATGAGCACAGAGAACTGATCTACATCGTCAGGTGAGCGATCTACACAGAGTGTGGGAACCAATGTTCCACCCTATCCGCGAAAATCATGCTTGAAATATTCAGCATGAATATGCCATAGATGGCTAAACGTGAAAATTGCCCTAAAGAGGTAGTGTGCTTGGCGACAGAGGCGCTTATGTCTCGGCAGTGTCGATTTTATTTCAAGATTAATGACGCCTTCAAAGATGGTATACGTCTTGCTTATCCAGTAGTGAGAAAATTTACCCAAGAGCAGCACTAACCGGGTTAGTGATGAATGCTCCTGACGTGTTTATACCATTTTTGATTAAGGGGCTTTTAAATGTCAAATCATCGTCACTCAGTGACCGATATGTCTAGAGAACAGTCACTAACACCATTGCTTAGACAGGCATTTCGTCCGATGTTTCTGTTAGGTGCACTCTATAGTGTTGTTGCAATGGCGTTATGGGGCATGATGTTAAGTGGTCATTTAGTACTGAATGTCTATGCAAATGTTATGTTTTGGCATCAACATGAAATGATTTTTGGTTTTGTTGCCGCCATTATTGTAGGCTTTTTATTAACAGCGGTTCAAAACTGGACAGGAACGCGTGCGACACATGGCGCTTCTTTGTTGATTCTAGCGCTAGTCTGGATGCTCGGTCGTGTCTTAATGCTTTTTGGTGGTAGTTTACCGCCTTTACTTGTTGCAACAGTCGATTTAATTTTTTTGCCGCTCGCGGCTGTCTTTTTTGGACATATTATTCTTAAAGCGGAACAAGTCAGAAATTTATTTTTTGTACCGATTCTGCTGCTCTTGACCATCAGTAACGGCATTATGCATGCTGGCGTTATATTGAATCAATTTCAGTTTGTTCATTACGGAAGTATGAATGCTGTTTGGTTAGTGACATTGGTGATGAGTGTCGTTTCAGGGCGTGTGTTGCCTATGTTTACGGCTAACGGAACCAATACCCCCAAAGTACAGCCTTTGGTATGGTTAGATAGGGCAGCCCTAGGCTCTATTTGGCTAATTTTTGTATTACAGTTCTTGCTTTTAAAACCCTTATTAGCGCCTTCTTTGCTGTCGGCTCTTTATGCGATCGCGGCACTCCTTAATTTTGCTCGACTGATCAGATTAAAAATGTGGATCACTTGGCGGGTTCCTTTATTGTGGTCACTGCATATTGCCGTTGCCTTTATTCCGATAGGATTGGCGCTATTTGCTCTACGCTATGCTGGGTTTGCAGTGAGTATCAGTACGGGCGTGCATGCATTAACGGCTGGTGCTATGGGAATTATGATTCTTTCTATGATGGCACGTGTTTCTCTTGGACATTCGGGGCGTCTTTTACAACCTAAAGTGATCATGACTATCGCATTTGCATTGGTGATTTTGGCGGCTGTATCACGTGTCTTTTTAACATGGTTGCTGCCTGGCTTTGCCTTACAAGGATACTATTTTGCAATCATTGCATGGGTTGTTGCCTACGTCTTTTATATTGTTGTTTATACCCCTATTTTGACAGCACCGAGGGCAGATGGGCGACCAGGTTAACGGGAACGATAGGCCTTATGTGGTGTGATCAAACCTACTAAAACTACTCAGGGCGCCGCCATAGCCATGTGGCAGTGCCGAGTAAAATTGTGGTGACAAGTATCTTTGGCCAGCCTTTACCTGCAGCCCAAGCACTCAACAATATGAAAGGTACAGTTGGTAGGCCTGGCAAAGGAATGCCCGCTAACGCCAGCAGCATGGCTACACTGGCGACACAGCGCCACAAGAATCTTCGTATCACTTTAGTCCCAGTCGTTGAGCGAGTTTATGTAAGTTACTGGCATCGACAGCCAGTAATCTGGCCGCTTGAGCCCATGAGTGATTAGCCTTTAAAAGCGCAAGACGAATCAAGTTACGTTGAGTTTGTTCTACCGCTATTTTTAAGGGTACAAGAGCGTTGTCAGAGCTGATGTTTGCACTTTTATCGAAGTCGTCAACGGGTTGATCGCTAAGACCCTGAAAGAAATGACTATGTAACGTAATAATGTCGGCTTTATTGACTCCATAACTCAGAGCTTTAATGGCGGCCCGACTGATGACATGTTCCAGCTCCCTGACGTTCCCAGGCCATTGATAATTAAGCAAGAGCAATTCCGCTGTGTTATCAAGTCGTAAGCTGCGAAACCCTAGTCGAGTTCTATTTTGTTCTAAAAAAAATCCTGCTAGTAAGAGAATATCATTTCCACGATCGCGTAAAGGGGGAATATGCAAAGGGTAAACAGATAGTCTATGGTAGAGATCTGCACGAAACTCACCGCTTTTCACCTGAGCTTGTAGATTGCGATTGGTGGCCGCCACTATCCTGACATCAACGTGGCGAATCTTATCAGTCCCTAGGCGCTGTACCTCACCATTTTGTAGAACTCTCAATAATTTAGCTTGTATATTCAGAGGAAGCTCACCGACTTCATCTAGAAAAATAGTTCCCTTATCTGCACTTTCAAAGCGTCCTTGACGATCACCTGTAGCCCCTGAAAAAGCCCCTTTAGCATGACCAAATAATTCACTCTCAGCCAGTGTCTCAGGCAGTGCTGCACAATTTACATAGACCATTTTTTGCGTGTGACGAGGTGAAAGAAGATGCAGTCGACGTGCAAATAATTCTTTCCCCGTGCCTGTTTCCCCTAGTAACAAAACGGGTAGTTCTGAATCAGCAACCACACTTAATTCATTCAGTACTTCGTTCAATTGAGGGCTTTGACCAATAATATTCACTTCCGAGTGCAGTTTACGTTCCATCTGTGCGTCATCTTGCCGCCCCTGTCGAAGCGCTTTATTGTCCTGCTCTAATCGACTCATACGAAGCATTGCTTCAATCACGAGCGAGCAACGCTGGAGGTCTTGTCGATGTTGTTCGCAAAAGGTACCAGGGGTAAGCGCATCAAGAGTTACCACACCCCAAATCTCACCTTCAATAAACAAAGACATGCCCATGCAGTCATGTACGGCTAAGTGTTCGCCCGGTTGGGTTTCTATCAATCCATCATAGGGGTCGGGTAGTGGACTGTCAGGTTCAAATCTAAAGGCTACACGCGTGCTACAAAGCATGGCCAAGCGGGGGTGTTGTGCGAGTTCAAATTGACGACCTAAGGCTTCTTTGACTAAACCATGACTGGCAATCGGAATGAGTGCTTGCTCATCTTTGCGTAATAAAACCACGGCTCCACAATTAAAGTAACTTTTTAATGTCGACACCAATTTCTGTAGACGAACAGGTCCTGGTTGATCGGTGACTAAATCCGCGAGCAGGCTTTCCTGAATCATGGTTTTTTTTACCTTGTAGGGTCGAATATACCGTAAATGAATTGGGTAAAAAATACCACGATGCGCCCGTGATGGATATTCCTAAGAAGAGGTATGTCAATTTATACACTCAGGCGCGATTCATTTTATGCCCTGATGAGTTTTTAGATATATGGCATGCTGTTTGCCTTTATCTATCCGAGTATTAATTGAACGAACATGATTTAAATTCTAGGAGTGCTTTATGCAATTATCAGCAGCAACTCAAGCGGGTTTGACACGCAATGTACAGCAATGGCAATCACTACCCAATAAAGACCTTATTGACTTTGTGCTTGAGCGATACCATGCGGTCCACCGAGTACAATTCCCAGAAGCCATTCATATGGCTCGCCGTGTCGAGCAGGTTCATGGAGCAAGTGCTAAGTGTCCAGTGGGCTTAACAGAGCATCTTTTACTCATGTTTCAGGAGTTGGAAAGTCATATGATGAAGGAGGAACAAATTCTGTTTCCCATGTTAGCCAATGAAAGTTACCCTCAAGGACCCATTATGGTCATGGAAAATGAGCATCAGGAGCATGAGTTGGCGTTACAACGAATACTGAGTCTGACTGATGAGCTAACGCTGCCTGAAGGTGCTTGTGGGACATGGACAGCACTTTACACGCTGCTTCGTGAGATTATTGTTGATGTCCGTGCGCACATTGATTTGGAGAGTCATGTTTTGTTTGTGCCCGTTGAAAAACATTCTGGAGCCTGTTGTGGAGGCTGTGGTGGATAAGCCAGTTATCGATAAAGTGCAGTAGGCCATGGTATAACGTCATTAGGCAGTGTTACCCTTTGAGGTTAGTCTAAAGACGTTAGTCAAAAAGTAGAGCCAAAATGCAGAAAAAAACACTCTTAGTCGTTGGCCTTGGTGATTTAGGCGGTCGGATTGCTTCGCTAGCCGTTGAGCAGGGATTAGACGTACACGGAATGCGCCGTGGTGCGCAGGCGCCTGCGGGGGTTCAGTTGATTCAACAGGATGCGGCGAGCCCATGGCCGGATTTACCGAGCCCGCCTGATGATGTGGTACTGTGCCTTTCGCCTTCTGATTCGAGTGTTGCGGCGTATCAGTTGGCCTATCTGGAAGTCGCGAAACAGGCAGCCAACGCACTTAAAAAAATCGCTCCACAAGCGCATGTCTGGTTAATTTCATCGACGGGAGTGTATGGTCAGTCCGGTGGCGAGTGGGTTGATGAGACGTCTGAGCGCAAGCCCACACGAGAAACCGCGCGCGTTCTGCTAGAGGCAGAAAACGATTGGCTTGCTCAATCTCAGCCTGTCACGTTGTTGCGCCCTTCTGGCCTATATGGTCCTGGGCGCTATTTCTTGTTAAATCAAGCGCGCCAGGGTTTTCTGCCTCCTGCAGACCCTCCGATCTATACGAATCGAATCCATATCGACGATGCCGCGCGTGCGGTGATGCATCTGATTAATTGTCGTCATCGAGGAGACCTGATCGCAACGTCGTATAATTTGACGGATACCTGTCCTGCTAGCTTGCATGAAGTATTAAGTTGGTTGCAGCAGACATTGGGTGTGGAGGCCAAATCGTCAGCTCCTGCTCAGCGTGACAGTAAGCGTATTCGTCATCAGCGGCTTAAAGAGACGGGATTTGTTTGGCGGTATCTTGATTATCGGGCGGGGTATACGGCGATGTTAAGTGATATTCATCAATCAACAGATTAACTCATATACGTTGAGTTAATCTGTTGCTATCAGCTATCAGCTATCAGCTATCAGCTATCAGCTATCAGCTATCAGCTATCAGCTATCAGCTATCAGCTGTCAGTTATCAGTCAGCTGAATCCAATTGAATCTCGTCAGCACTCACGACTCAACAGGTGCTGTGGGCGTGGGTGATTTACGTTTAAACCAGCCACCACGCTTCGCGCTTTCTTCCTGAAATCCATACCAGTCTTCGAGCAATAGCGTTATAGGACTCTCGACTCATTTGGGGCAGGGCGCGTGCTAGATGTGGAGTTGACCAGTCGGCGATAAAGCCTTCATCTGATATTTCCCGTGTATTGGGTAGAAAAGCACCAGTGAAACTCGGATGCGGCCAATCACTGACCATTCGAATACGGCTGTTTCGACCCACGGGAGCGATCATCGACAATCTGTCCCACAAAAAAACAGTGGGATAGACATTAAAATGATAAGAACGCCTACAACAAAAAAGCGCCATCCAAACGATTTATACATAGCATCATTCCTTTAACGCACCCTATTCATTTGGCAAATGCAAACATAAAAATAGTCCGTCATTAAAAGGTCAAAAGCGTGCAACCGCTGTTTTTTTGCGTTAATAGAGTGCAAATTGTGATGTGTATTTATTCTTTTTTTTGTATTGTTTTTTATAAGTAATTGATTTTGAATCGTTGTTTATAGGTGGTATTGATCTTGCTATCTCTTGTATACAAGATAGGATACTAGCGAGATATATCATGAATACTCTGGAAACCCTTGGTTGGACGATCAGTGATTGGCTGAGTGCGCATCAGCAGAATGAGGGCA
The DNA here is from genome assembly GCF_009821115.1 of Nitrincola alkalisediminis. Lineage (GTDB taxonomy): Bacteria > Pseudomonadota > Gammaproteobacteria > Pseudomonadales > Balneatricaceae > Nitrincola > Nitrincola alkalisediminis. The sequence goes on from NZ_VYTY01000001.1 coordinate 54,604, forward strand.
ATGGGCACTTGGAAAAACTGGTTGATGCCGTTAATCATGTAAACGACTGCGCATGGATCAGCCGTCTTTCTGCCAGCGATCTAAAACAGCAATTGGAGCATCTCAACGCACGCCGGGAGCAAGGCGACTCTTTGCCCTTGTTCGGGGTACCCTTTGCGGTGAAGGACAATATTGATGTTGCTGGATGGGTGACAACGGCAGCCTGTCCTGACTTTGCTTACACCGCTACGGAAGATGCTACCGTTGTAGCGCACCTGAAAGAAGCTGGAGCGGTCCTGATTGGTAAAACCAACCTTGACCAGTTTGCGACAGGGCTGGTGGGGACGCGCTCACCCTATGGTGCGGTATCGAACAGCTTTAAAGCTGATTATGTGTCCGGTGGGTCGAGCTCTGGTTCAGCCTCTGTGACAGCACGTGGACTGGTTGCCTTTGCCCTAGGAACGGATACAGCTGGCTCAGGCCGAGTGCCAGCCGGATTTAATAATTTAGTCGGATTGAAGCCAACCAGAGGGTGGTTTTCGATCAAGGGCGTCGTGCCGGCCTGCCGCTCAATTGACTGTGTTTCGGTGTTTGCCTTGACGGTTGTTGATGCCGTACAGGTAGCGCAGGTTCTTGGTGAGCAGCAAGATCTGGCTGATGCTTATTCGCGGAAAAATCCAAATACCGCACCGACAGGAATGCCAGAGCGGCCCCGATTCGCCATTCCATCCAAGTTGGCGTTCTTTGGTGATGAACTGATGCAGGCTGCGTTTATGCAAGCACGCAGTGAATTGGAAAAAATGGTGGATCTGGTGGAAATTGATTTCACCCCCTTTACCCAGCTTGCTGAACTTTTGTATCAGGGGCCATGGGTGGCCGAACGCACTCATGCGATAGGTTCACAGCTGATAGAACATCCAGAAGCGATGGATGCGACAGTGCACCGTATTGTAGCGAAGGGTATGGATTACACGGCCTTGCAATGTTTCGATGCCGAATACCAACGTCAAGCCCTAGCACGTCATATACAGCAACAGCTCTCTGAAGTGGATGCGCTAGTGGTGCCGACCTCTCCGACGATTCGCACCCTAGCCGAGATGCAAGACGAACCCATCCTCTACAACTCTCAGTTTGGCACTTACACAAATTTTACGAACTTAGCAGATCTTTCAGCACTGGCTTTACCGGCTCCCTTCCGAGCAGATGGGTTGCCAGCTGGCATTACGTTAATTGCCAATGCTTGGCATGATTTTGCACTGGCCGACTTCGGTCAACGCTGGCAAGCCCATTTGGCATTGCCGATGGGGGCGACGGGCAAGCCTTTCCAAGCCATGGTTCCAACCTTCAAACCTGTTGCACCGGGCGCCGTGCGAGTTGCAGTGGTTGGGGCGCATTTAACGGGAATGCCACTCAACTTCCAACTGACCACACGCCATGCAAGTTTTGTTGAAGCGACTCAGACTGCACCTGAATACCGTCTCTATGCACTGGCCAATACGACGCCTCCTAAGCCTGGGCTTGCGCGGGTCGCTGAAAATGGAGCGTCAATTCAGGTGGAGCTTTGGGACGTCCCCTTGGCGAATTTCGGTGCATTTGTGGCAGAAATTCCAGAGCCGCTGGGTATCGGTACCCTATTGTTAGAGGATGGTCGTCGTGTCAAAGGTTTCATTTGCGAGCCTGTAGCGCTGGGCAGTGCAAAAGACATTACCCACTTTGGCGGTTGGCGTGCTTATATAGCCTCAAACTAAATACTGTGCAGAGTGCATCAATGTCGAAACCCAAACGCGAGAATCTGGCGGACCGTATCTACGAGCAATTGAAAACGTTGATCTTCAACTTTCAGTTGTTACCGGGAGAGTATTTCAGTGAAACAGAAATCGCTGAGCGCTTTGCGGCCAGCCGGACTCCGGTGCGAGAGGCGCTTCATCGACTGCATCGGGAGCAGTATGTCGAGGTGCATTTCCGCAGTGGTTGGCAGGTAAGGCCTTTTGATTTTAAGGTGTTTGAGGAGCTGTATGATCTTCGCATACTTCTCGAAACCTCAGCTGTGGAGCGACTCTGTCATTTGGCTGAGTTGCCAGCGTGCATCGCAGAGCTCAGGGCCATTTGGTGTGTGCCAGACTCTGATCGGGTGACGGATATGAGTTTGAGTGATCTGGATCGATCCTTTCACAGTCGCTTGGTGCAGGCGGCAGGTAACTCCGAAATGTTTCGGATTCATCGCGATCTCAGTGAACGAATTCACATTATTCGTCGCTTGGATTTCACCAAGGATTATCGAATTGATGCTACCTATCAAGAACATGCGGCAATCCTTGATGCCATTCAGCATCGCCGTTCCGATCATGCCAAGTATTTGCTGCGAGCCCACATCACGGTCAGCCGAGACGAGGTGCGAAAAATCACCTTGCATATGTTGCAGGAGGCGAGGGAGCGTCATATGCAATGAGTAGAAGTAGTGCCTCATGTTGGATTAGCGAATCGTATGAGTCGTCGCAAAAGGGCTTAGTCATGACGTCGTTGTGATATTGCATTTAAGCCAGGTGTGCCAGAGTCAGAGCTCTATCAACACGTTAAGTCGAGTGAAGTATGACAAAGGTTTTCTCTGGCGTTTGGCCTCTTTTGCTGGGTATTGTACTGATCATGCTGGGCAATGGTATGCACTTCACGCTAATTGGACTTAGGGGAGGGATCGAAGGCTTTTCCGCTGCTGAATTGGCGATTGTGACGTCCGGTTACTTTGTCGGCTTTTTATCAGGTGCTCGATTCTCACCGCTGTTGATTAGGCGAGTAGGGCACGTACGTGTGTTTGCCGCGTTGGGAAGCTTTATGTCGGCAGGCTTAATTGCCTTTCCTTTAATCACCGAACCTTGGGCATGGACATTACTCAGGATTCTCATAGGTTTTTGTATGTCGGGTGTGTATGTCACGGCCGAGAGTTGGTTGAACGATGCCGCCACCAACGAAAACCGAGGAAAGGTCTTATCCGCGTATATGATTGCACAAACACTCGGGATTATCGGTGCTCAAGGCTTGTTAACCCTCGGTGATGCGGCTACCTCAGTTCTTTTTATTGGTGCATCGATATTGGTTTCAATCTCCTTTGCCCCTATTTTGTTATCCGTAAATCCAGTGCCCAATGTTGAAGTGGCACGACCTATGAGCCTACGTGCTCTTTTTTCGAACTCTCCTTTAGGCACGGTGGGTATTTTCTTGTTGGGGAGTGCCTATGCAACTCAATCTGGGATGGGGGCTGTATTTGGTTCTCAAATTGGACTGTCTGCGACGCACATTGCCTTGTTCGTTGCTATGCTGTTTGCAGGCGCTTTGGTTCTTCAGTATCCGATAGGTTGGCTTTCAGATCGCATAGATCGACGTAAAGTGATATTGGGTGCTGCGCTATTGGGTGCGGTTTCGTGTTTGTTGGGCTGGATGAATGATGGGGGAATGGGGTTCTTAATGCTGTCTGCGTTTTTGACTGGCGGCGTTACAACCCCTTTGTATTCATTATTTCTGGCCTATACTAACGATTCCTTATCCACCGAGGAAATGCCAGCTGCATCGGGTGGTTTAGTCTTCACCTTTGGGTTAGGTGCCATTATTGGCCCCTTGGTCACGGGATGGGCCATGGAAACCTTTGGCCCTTATGCCTTCTGGCCAGTGTTAGCTATCACCTTTCTTTTGATTGTCCTCTATGCGGCCTATCGCATTACACAACGAGCCCATTCGCCAGCCGACACGACAGAAAGCTATTTAAGTGTTATTCCAACCGCCTCTCCAGTTGCTGTAGAAGCGGCCAGTGTCTGGGCAGCTGAGCATGCTGAGCAGGAGCGAGAAGCGGCGGAACTGGAGTCTGCTGAGGCCGAGCAAGAGACCCTCTCGCCTAGCGATCCTAGTCGTAGCTAGGCTCGTTTAAAATACGTTTTTTGCCCTTGCTACACACGCTTAGACGTTATTTGGCTTTGAGCAGGTTACAACAATCTGCTCTCCACGGATGGCGTTGTAAAAGCAATTGGGACGGCCCGTATGACAGGCTGCACCTTGCTGATTCACGATCAGTAAAAGAGCATCACCGTCGCAATCAAACCTAGCGTCTATCAAATGCTGAACATGGCCAGATGTTTCTCCCTTCCGCCATAAGGATTGTCGCGAGCGAGACCAGTAACAGACTTGTCGTGTGCTTAAGGTTTCAATAAGTGCCTCTTTGTTCATCCACGCAAGCATGAGCATGTCTTTAGTGTCATGTTCTTGCGCAATGGCGGCGATGAGGCCGTCTTGATTCCATGGAATCGCCGATAGGATGTCTTCAAGCGGAAAAGAGTCAGATTGATCTGCCTCTTCTAGCGTTTGCCAGATAGTCATTGATTTGCCTAGTCGTTGTGTTGAAGTTTGCCCATTGTCACGTCAGTGAGCCTTGCGTGAATTATATCGCTATAAATGTTATAGTATAACAATTAAAATGCGAAAGTAGATCGGTTTCCGTTCAGACACCTATTTAAGCCATCTCTGCAGTAATTCTGATAGCTTTTCGGCATTATACGGCTTCGCTAGATAATCGTTCATCCCGCAGGCTAGGCAAGCCTTGCGATCGTCTTCACTTGCATTGGCCGTCAAAGCTGCAATCGGAGTCAGAATATCTCGCTGCCGTATGATACGAGTTGCTGTAAAGCCATCCATAATGGGCATTTGGCAGTCCATTAAAATTAAATCATAGGTTTCGGACTCAAGCAGATGAATAGCTTCCTCACCATTCTCGGCTAATGCAGCCTCGATATTGAATTTTTCCAATAACTTTAACGCTAGCTTTTGGTTTACTGTATTGTCTTCAACCAATAACACCCTCCTATCCGCATAGTTTGTAAACGGGCAACGTGCCTGAGTTGGATTGTTCGGTGCTTCGCAAGGAATATAAGGCAGCTCAAAATAGAAGCAGGAGCCTTGTCCAAGAGTACTTTCTAACCAAAGGGTGCCATTCATTAACGTAATGAGCTCTTTAGAAATCATTAAGCCGAGTCCCGTTCCGCCATATTTGCGACTGGTTGAGTTATCTGCTTGGCTAAAACTTTGAAACAGTCGTTCCTGAGCTTCTTCAGAAATGCCAATTCCGCTATCTCTAACTTCAAATCGAATCCTGTGGTTATCCAGCAAGTGAACATTCAAAGTGACTTGGCCCACGTCCGTAAATTTGATCGCATTTGACACTAAGTTATTCAGAACCTGTCGGAGTCTTAGAGGATCTGCTTTAACCCATCCACTAATTGCAGGGTCAATTGTTTGGATCAACGCAAGTTTTTTATTCTCAGCAAGATGTTGAAAGATGCTACGCATCGTCGTTAATAAGTCGTTTAGATCAACGGGTGTCATGTCTAAACTCATTTTGCCCGCTTCAATTTTAGAGAAGTCTAAAATATCGTTGACGAGACCGAGCAGCAGCTCGGCTGAGCGCATAGCGAGATGAACTTGTTCAGCCTGTTCTGTCGTTAAGGGTGTTGTTTCTAAAAGAGACAGCATGCCAATGACACCATTGATAGGGGTTCGAATTTCGTGGCTCATGTTCGCTAGAAATTGGCTTTTTGCTTTGCTTGCGTGGAGTGCTTTTGAGTGAGCATTTTTTAATTCTAAGGCGGCAGCATTGATGCCTTTTTTCATTTCGAGAAGATCGCCTTGGTAATTACCCACGATACGTTGTTCAAAGTTACCAAGGACGAGTTGGCCCATGACTTGGTTCGATTCAGCGAGGGCTCGTTCAAGATTTGCAAGCAGTCTATTAATATTTTGCGTCATGACGCCTAATTCATCTTTACGGTAGACTCGAACTTGTTGTGAAAAACGCCCTAAATTGACTGTTTCGTTAATGACGGAAACAATATGTTTTACAGGGACTAAGATACGATGATTCACAATCCATAAAAGCAGAGCGACAACACAGGTCACCACAAAAAGTGTGGCCGCTATCAACAATAGTGTCGCTGACCGTACATTATCTATGCGAGATTTGATTGATGTTTTATACCCCAATAATAGGCTTCTGCCAATATAAACGCCTGATCGATCAAATAACGGGAAATCGTATAAAATAGCCTGATCAAGGTAGGTCACACGTGGCTCATTAGACAGTTTGTTTGGCAAGTAGGTTGCCAAGTTTTGAGCAAGGGATACATCAAACCATTCTGAATGAGCAAGGAGATAGTGTTCGTTAATTGATGGAAGCTGGGCCAAGACTGGAGGATAACGACCCGAAAAGCGTTCTAAAATGGAGTCTTTATTTAACAATAGAATCCAATCCAAATCATCGTTTTCCATAGATCGAACAACGGACCCAATCCCCTGTGTCACAGATATTAAACCTATAATTCATCTTAGCCTAATAGAGCGTAACTCAACAACTTTACACGACCCCTTAAGTGAATGATTGATAAACTGTTCGATGGTTGATGACTTGGGGCAATGTTTGAAGCACGATTTGTCAACTGGCTATTCGAAGGTCATTAATGCGATAATCAAAATTGATTTGATCCGACAAGCAGCCCCTTCCTTTTAATGCAATGGGTGGCTTGTTGGGTTTAAAACAGCCTCGACAAAGAGGTTGTAAACGTGTCCCCCGATACATCTGTACGAGGGCAAGGATGGTCTGCAAGCTTAGATGCTAATACTCCACACGGGTTCAAATACATGAGCGATACTGATAACTGGCGAAATAAATACCGTGATGCAGCGCGTGAGTTAGAGGGATATGAAAAAAAACAGCAGCTCTTGTTGAGCCAAGTGCATGATTTAGCCTTTCAACTTAGTTTAGCAACACACGGCCAAGATCCGCAGTTGGATCGCTTGATGTCGGGTTTTACACATGATCTTAATAATGGTGATCTGAGTCGCCTCCCCAAGTATCTTAAGCAAATAGAGAAGCAAATACGGGGGTTAGATGGTCTTCGTTTGCAAACATCGCAGAAGATCATGAAGCAGCTGCGTTTTTGGAGCAAAGAGGTTCAGGCCAAGGATAAACACAAGCGGCATCTGGCATCATTTGAAAATCTAGAAGAGCAAATGCGTGAGCATGCTGAGAATATTCATGCATTGCCCGATATGATCTCAATGTTGTTGGATGTTCAAACCCGTATACAGAATGATGAAAGTGAGGCTGAACAAGACGACCTGGCGGATCATAGCGATATGGCCAACGCTCGATTGGCCAGCAGCCTGTTGGAGTTGGTTCAGCGTTTGATTGTTCCAGCGGAATCGATACCCAGAGCCACAGCCCTGATCCAGCGCCTTGAGCAGAGTCATTCGACGGATGATCTGGATGACTGCCTGAAAGAAGCCACTGAGCTTGCACGTTTAAGTGGCAGCGGTACGGACTCAGATATTCAAGCTTATTTATCGGGTTTGAATGAGCAGTTGGCTTTTTTACGACAGTTTTTTGATACGCAGGAAGAAGCTGAACATCAGCAGTTGCGTCGAAACAACCTTCTGGATCAGACGGTTAGATCTGACGTCCGAATGATTCATCATAATGTCCAAAAAAGTCAGGACATTAATGAACTTAAGACAGCGGTGAACGTGCAACTCGTCAGTATTATTAAAGCCATGAATCACCACAAGGCGTCCGAGCAAAAAAGAATAGAACTGTTAAGGTCTGAAAAAAAGGCATTGATGGAGCGCTTGGATTCAATGGAACGGCAGAGTGATCAGCTGAGGCAAACGGCTGAAAATGCACATGTGAAGTCTCGAACAGATCCATTAACAGGTCTGCCAAACCGTTTAGCGTATGATCAGCGGTTCAATGAAGAACTGGTTCGTTTTAATCGGTATGGAACCGTATTTTCTCTTTGTGTCGGCGATATCGACTACTTTAAACGCGTGAATGATACCTATGGTCATTTAGCCGGTGATAAAGTGCTCCTTTTGATGGCACGTGTCCTTAAAAAACAACTGCGAGATGTCGATTTTATTTCTCGCTTTGGTGGTGAAGAGTTTGTCATACTCATGCCCTCAACCGATGCCAATGAAGCCATGATTGCCGCTGAAAAAGTGCGTCAGACTATTGAAACAAGCCCGTTTAACTTTCAGAGTACACCCGTCAAAATCACCATGTCGCTTGGTATAACTCAGGTTAAAGCCGGTGATACGGTTAACAGTATGTTTGATCGTGCAGACAAGGCGATGTACAGCGCCAAACAGGCCGGACGTAACCGGACTGTTGTTAAGTAGTGGGTTGGGGTCTTAAGGTGTACTCGCTTGTGCACAGTGGGTTTGGTGTTAGGTTAGCAGCTGGTGTGAGGACAGTCATTTAACTTTTATCTATTGCTTCAGGCTGGAGATTCGTTTATCAAGGATAGAGCGTTGCTTTTTAGACACGGAGGCAGTGATTGATAATGAAAGCAGAGTATCCAAGGTATTATGACTATTGGGGTAAAATCAGTAAGGAAGCTGAAAAATCAGGCTTCGATGATTTTCATTTGCTTGTCTACCACAGTCTTGACGTGGCAGCTGTTGGTTGGCACCTGCTGAGCGAGCAATCGAGTTTGTGCCAGGATTTGGCGGGTTTTCTGGGTATTACTCCCAGTGAGCTGAGATCACTTTTTACTTTTGCTCTTTTGTTGCACGACCTTGGCAAATTTTCAGCTGCATTTCAAAATCTTTATCCCCTCGAGAAACTGAATCTTCCTCCTCAGACGTCGGCAAGGCCGTATGACGGTAAGTTGGCACGCCATGATCGGTTGGGATGGGGGATTTGGAAAATAGCTTCTGATAAAGAGCTATTTAGTCTTAACCACTTTATCAATAGAGACCTTCCTGGCCGAACCTTGAATAGAACCCTAGAGGTCTTGCTAGATTGCAGTTGGGGACACCATGGCAAGCCAATTTTGCATGGTCCATTCATTGACCTTGAAGACTATTGTGTTGATGCAAATATTTCAGATGCTGTTTCCTTTATTCAGGATGCCAGTCAGCTTGTTGAGTTAAGTTGGCCACCTCAGTTATTTGAAAAAGAAACGCTTTCACGGCTGAGGCAGGTGAGTTGGCATTTGGCCGGGCTTGCCGTGCTATGCGACTGGCTTGGCTCTAATACCAGCTATTTCCCCTATTGCGCTGAAAAAAAAGCACTCGCGTCGTATTGGTCTGAAGCCCTTCAAAAAGCACAAACAGCTGCGCAGCAGACAGATCTTTTTAATGCCTATGCCGTGCAGCCATTTTCAAGCTTTGAGCAGCACTTTAACTACTCGCCTACGCCTTTGCAGCACTGGTCTGCTAGTGTGGAGATCGAATCAGGACCACAGTTGTTTATCCTTGAGGATGTAACTGGTGCAGGTAAAACCGAAGCAGCACTCTGTTTGACTCACCGCCTTATGGCAGCAGGATTGGCCGACGGCTTTTACTTTGGTTTGCCATCCATGGCGACGTCTAATGCCATGTTTGAGCGAGTCAGTCATCTCTATTTAGGCATGTTTCAACAAGGTCGGCCCAGTATTGTACTTGCACATGGAGCGCGAGATATGCATCAGCAATTTCGTGAACTGGTGATGGTGGATACTCGAGATGACATCAATTACCAGTTAGCTGAACAAACCGCTACAGCCTCGTGCAACCAATGGTTTGCAGATTCTCGCAAGAAAGCCTTATTGGCGTCTGTGGGTGTTGGAACTGTCGATCAGGCACTACTGGCTGTTTTGCCGCGTCGCCATCAGGCTCTGCGAATGATCGGTTTGCACAGAAAGGTCCTGATTTTTGATGAGGTACATGCAGCGGATGAGTTCATGTTGGAGCTTTTGTATGACCTTCTCGCGCTGCATGTACGCCAGGGGGGGTGTGCAATTCTACTGACAGCAACCTTGCCCGTTCGTCAGCGTCAGCGGTTATCTAATCGTTGGTTGCAAACCTTGGGTTGTGAGCAGGATGAGGCGGAGTACGAAACAGGTTTTCCTCTGGCAACGCAAGTCAGTATGAGTGGGTTAAAACAGCAAGTGGTTGCTTCTCGCCCTGAGGTGAGCAGGTCGCTTGAGGTTCAGTTTTTATCGTCTGCCGCAGATTGTTTGGGTGTTATCCAGAAAGCCCTGGCGTCTGATCAATGCGTAGTGTGGATTTGTAACTCTGTCGCAGATGCTCTTGAAGCTTACCAGCAAGTCTTGGCGGTTGTACCTGAGCCAGAGCGTTGCTTGCTTTTTCACAGTCGTTTTACCTTGCTTGATCGGCAGCGTATTGAAACTGAGGTGCTGGACTGTCTTGGCAAAGAATCCAGTCCAGTCCAGCGTCGAGGCAGGGTTGTGGTTGCTACGCAGGTCTTCCAGGAATCTTTGGATGCCGATGCTGATGTGATGCTGTCTGATATCTGCCCGATAGATGATTTGATTCAGCGTGCAGGGCGTCTGCATCGTCATACACGAACGCGCGATGGTCAATATCAGTCGAACATTATTGATCAGCGTGATGCTCCTGTGCTGTATGTTCACGCACCCGAATGGTCAGAAGAGCCGAGTGAGAATTGGCTAAAAAGTGGGTTTCGGAATACTCAGGCTGTCTATCGATCGCCGGGTAGGCTTTGGTTGGGTATGCGGGCGCTACGTGAAGCTGGTGCTATCCGTATGCCGGGTGAGGCGAGAGTGTTGATTGAGGCGGTCTATGGTGAAGAGGCTTACGATAATATTCCAACGGCTCTCCAGCAGTTAGAAGACTTACATCAAGGCGATATCAATCGTAAAACCAATAAAGCGTCACAGCAGTTAATTGACTGGGGACAGGGTTATGGTGCGTCGAGTACAGCACAATGGTTTGATGATGATACGGAAATTAGCACTCGCTTCAGTGATATTGAAACAGTCCAGGTGTTAGTGCTCAAGCGAGGTGCAGGCGGTGACGTGGTGTTCTGGGCTGAAGGTAATCCGCACCCGCTGGCCATGAGCGTTCTTAAATTGCCGAAGCATCATGCTGATAAGTTGCAGTTGCTAGAAGCTGTGGACCCTGAGTCTGCTGAAGCATTTAGACTGCGCTATCGGCAGTCTAAATACTATCGTTTGTGGTTGGCTGAAGAGGATCCTCAGTATACCTATAGAGCTGATATTGGATTTGCGTAAAAGTCCCCGCGGGTGCGGGGAACGGTCGTTTCTACTAACGGATCTTGGAGATCATTAGGGTTGATCTCCGCTAGAAGGCGAAGAACAAGGTCTAGCATAGTGATGAAGTGTCTTACCGGCAACTGTGCTTATTAGTAGTTCAATAGAGATCTACTAAATGAATCCTAATATAAAATACAGGTCTAGGAGACCATTACTTATTATTTTTTGACTTGGTTAATAAATAACCATATGATGTTGTTGTGGCTTTATGGTGGAGCGTAAATGAGGCAGCTTCACCCCAAGTACGCCCACGCGTAGCAACGTTGATGTTACTTGGCTCAGCCATGGCTTGCAACTTAAGTAAGTTAAAGTCCTCATTGTTCTTGAACCAGCATCAGTAAATCCTGAATTATATGAGGAAATTACAATGAATCGATATATTGTTAACCGTAATGCCCAGGCTAACGGTGATCATGAAGTGCATAACACAACCACTGGCTGCTCTTTTATGCCTAATCTTGAGAATCAAATCGATCTTGGGTATCACGCGTCCTGCCACTCTGCGGTTGCTGAAGCAAAACGTAGGTTGCCCGGTCAGCGAGTAAATGGTTGTTACTTCTGTGCCAACCCATGTCACACCAGTTAGCATCATAATGTCTGGCAAACCTCTGGAATGCCAGACAGTTCGGTCTTAAGGCTTGGCCTATTAAGGTTCCTAAGTCTAAATAAACCAACTGGCGGGGAAAAATTCCCGCCAGTTCTTCTGTACAGGAGGACAGATGAATCTACTTTTCGACGCTTGGCTGCCCGTTCGCTATAGCGATGGGAGCCGTCACATCGTTTCTTTCGATAAGTTGAAAGATGCCGATATTCTCGACTTTGATTTTCCTCGTGCAGATTTTCAAGGAGCTGCGTATCAGTTTGCTATTGGTGTTTTGCAAACCCTGCTGGCGCCAGAAGACGAGGACGCTTGGGCTGATTATTATGATCAGCCTCCGACTTCTGAAGAACTTCTCTCGCAGCTTGAGAAGGCTCGTCATGCTTTCAATATGTTCACTGATGCGTCAGATGCTCCATTGTTTATGCAGGATTTCGACCTTTTAGCCGAGGTGGAAGCTTCTCCATTCTCAGGGCTACTGATTGAAGCACCCGGTGGAAATACGCTCAAGCATAACACTGATCACTTTATCAAACGTGGTCTCTGCGATACGGCTTCATTGCCGATGGCGGCCATTGCCTTATTCACTCTTCAGATTAATGCCCCCTCAGGCGGGCAGGGGCACCGTACCGGCCTCAGGGGTGGAGGTCCACTAACCACTCTGGTTTTGCCAAATGAAGCATCTGCCAGTTTGTGGCAAAAACTCTGGCTGAATGTTCTGAGTCGTGAGTTGTTTACCTATGACGACCCTGATTTACATAGTGCGACCGTGTTTCCCTGGTTAGCACCAACGCGTCAAAGTAAGGGAAATGGAACAGAAGTCTATGCTAAGGATGTACATCCGCTGCATATGTACTGGGCCATGCCTCGGCGTATTCGCTTGGTTGTCGAACAAGGACAGGCAACCTGTGATTTAAGTGGTTTGCCCTGTGATGTGTTTGTGCGTGAGTATCGCACGCAGAACTATGGTTACAACTATAGCGGTGAGTGGTGGCATCCTTTGACTCACTATCGAAAAAATCCTAAAAAACCCGATGAGGATAATCTTTCTACCAAAGGTCAGCCTGGTGGGATCACCTATAAACAATGGCACAGCCTGAGCTTTTTGGATCCGGTTGAAGGTAGTATCCCGGCCAGAGTTGTATCCGCATATGGAGACGGACGGTATGACTTGATACAGGGACCACAGTATCAGCGTCTATGGTCCTTCGGTTATGACATGGACAATATGAAAGCACGTGGTTGGTACTCTACCGAATTGCCTTTATTTGTTCTGCTCCAGCGTAAGCGAGATCAATTACTCAAGCATATTAAAACAGCCCAGCAGCTAGCCTCAGAGTCTCTTTGGATGTGTCGGACAGAGATAAAGAGTGCTTGGTTTGAAAAGCCGGGCGATGCGAAGGGTGACTTCAGCTTTATTGATCTGCAATTCTGGCAACGTACTGAAAGTGCTTTCTTCGAGACTGTTAGCGTGCTGCTAACCGCAGAAGACTCCGATATCCCCTTAACACCAGAACAGGCACAACGCTGGTTGCTAGCCTTGCGTGGTACAGCGCTTGATCTGTTTGATGAGTTGGTGTTGTCCGCTGCCGATGATCATAAACATATGCCTCGTTTTATTAAGGCAAGACGTGCGTTGACCGGATGGTTTATCAAAGGCAAACCGCTTGTTGCGTACAGGCAGCAGTATAAGATAGAGACAAATTTTTAAACTCAAGCAGTGCAGGAGGCTTGAATATGAGTAGCACTACTGAAAAAAAGGAGCGTCGGGAAAAAGCGCTATCAGTTGTGGAACGCTGGTGGATGCAGATGGCGCTTTCTCAAGAAGAGCTCAAAGCAAAAAATCTGCATAAAGCGCCGACACGTTATCGTGCAGAACTGCGACGCTGTGAGAATGCCGATGCGGCTATGTTGACCGAAGCGTTTCGCGATTTGTGGCTGCACCTGCCGGAAGAGATTAGTCAGGAAAAACAATACAACATCCAGGCCTATGCCACTATCGCAGCCGTCCTGTCTCATATCACCAAGTCTGATACAAAGCGTTTCGCTGCAAGCCTTGGCAGCATCGACACCAAAACAGATAAGCCGGTTGTCAGTGAACTCAGGTTGCAACAACTTCAAGCCGCAAAAGACCCCGATGTTTTTTTTCGGCGACTACACCGATTGGTTAAGCAGCTTAAGGGAGTCGCCAACCCTCGTGAATTGGCCAGCGATATTCTGGACTGGTTTGATGAGCACTATGGTCACGTGACGACACGTCGAGCAGATAAACGTGTCGCTGTGCGCTGGGCGCTAGATTACTTTGGGGCTCAGTCCCGCAAAGTCTCACAATCAACAGCAGATTGAACTACTGATCTATTAAGGAAAATATCATGAGTAAATTTATTCAGCTTCACCTTCTGACCTCTTTCCCACCATCAAACCTGAATCGGGATGATTTGGGGCGCCCAAAAACTGCGCGAATGGGCGGTGCCGAGCGTCTGCGTATCAGTTCACAGAGTTTAAAGCGTAACTGGCGTTGTTCTGACCTGTTTGAGTCATCCATGGCAGGGCATATTGGTATCAGAACCAAGCGTTTTGGTTTGGAGTTGTATGATTACCTGCTCAAAAAAGATGTGAATGAGAAAAAAGCTAAACAATGGTGTGAAGCAATCGCAAAGCAATTTGGGAAATTGAAAAAAGATTCGTTAGAAATTGAACAGCTGTCGCATATCAGCCCTGATGAGCAAAAGGCAGCTTATCAGTTGCTGGATCTACTGATTGCAGAGGACAGAGCACCTGATGAGAAAGAGCTCAGTTTACTGACGAGCCGCACCAAAGCTGTGGATATTGCGTTATTCGGTCGTATGCTGGCGTCCAGTCCAGAGTTTAATATTGAAGCGGCTTGTCAGGTTGCACATGCGATCAGCGTGCATGGAGTTACGGTCGAAGATGATTACTTCACCGCTGTAGATGACCTGAATGATGGCATGGAGGACAGGGGGGCATCCCATATTGGTGAGTCGGGTTTCGCCGCGGCACTTTTTTATAGCTATATCTGTATTGATAAAGAACTGTTAATCGAAAATCTGGATGGTGATGCGGAGCTGGCCAATAAGGCAATAGCCGCGCTTGTCGAAGCTGCTGTCAAAGTGCCGCCCAAAGGAAAGCAAAATTCTTTTGCAACCCGTGCCTATGCTAGTTATGTACTGGCGGAAAAAGGTAGTCAGCAACCCCGCTCATTATCCGTAGCTTTTCTGAAGCCTGTAAGAGGTGATGATCAGGCTGTTGATGCAATTCAGAGACTGGAAACACAGTTGAATAATTTTGATCAGGTCTATGGTGCCTGCTCTGATCATCGCTGCAGCATGAATGCAATGACAGGAGAGGGAAGCTTTCAGGCGCTACAGGCATTTATCACCGACTAAGGAGTTAAGTGATGCAATATCTTGTATTCAGACTCTATGGACCTATGGCCAGTTGGGGCGAAGCGGCTGTTGGCGGTGATAGACCAACGGCCCAATACCCAGGGCGCTCTGCTGTTCTGGGTCTACTGGCTGCAGCGATGGGAATAAAGCGAGACGAGCAGGATCGTCTTGCCTCGCTGGCAAACTCAGTACACGTCGCGGTCAAGCAGCTCAGTTCGGGTGTGTTGATGAGGGACTATCATACGGCTCAAGTACCCTCTCAGGATAAGAAAATACAACACCGGCACCGGAAAAGTGAACTCAGTGTGCATGAGAGTAAGCTTAATACGGTCCTCTCCAGCCGTGATTATCGTTGCGATGGTGTTTGGGTGATAGCCATATCATTGGCTCCCGGTCATGACGTGGATTTGCAGTTGTTAGCGAACGCTTTGGTTAAACCAAAATTTACGCTTTATCTAGGGCGGAAGTCTTGCCCACTTGCAGCGCCCTTGATGCCACAATTGATCGAAACGGATTCTTTGAAAAATGCTCTGGACATGGAGTTTCCTTCTTTACTGAAATCACCGCAAGAGGACCAAAGCTGGTTGCATCTGCCGCGTCAGCAGCATTATTACTGGCAAGGAGATAAGCAGCAGATACACCCATCTTCAAACTCGGTGGTTCGAACCCTGCAACGCTGGGATGAACCGGGTAACCGCATGAAGTGGCAGTTCAGTAGTCGTGATGAGCATCAAATCACCATTAACAAGGAGTGAGTGAATGTATCTGTCCAGAATTCGTTTTTTACCCACCTCATCTGCCAGAGCTGCATTACTGAAGATTCAGCAACAGGGTAGCTATGCCAGCCATCAACTCCTATGGCGGCTATTTACAGAGCAGAATGAGCGTAATTTTTTGTTTCGGGAAGAGCAAAGCAAAGGGTTCAATGGCCCCAAAGGTCTGCCTGAGTTTTTAGTGCTTTCAGAGGTAGAACCGATCTGCCAGGAACAGCTGTTCCAGATTGAGACAAAGCTATTTAAACCTCAGCTCTGCTCGGGAGATCGTCTTGCCTTTCGTTTGAGAGCAAACCCAACAATCGCACTGAAGTCGCAAAATCCAGACCAGAAAAGGGGAGGGCGTCATGATGTGCTGATGCATGCTAAAACTCAGGCCAAAATTGAGGGAGAGACTAATCCTGAGGTCATTCAGCAGAGAATGGAACGTGCTGCCATTGATTGGCTTACAGCTCCCGCTAGGCTGGAGCGTTTAGGCATCGACTTTGATGTTGAACCTAATGTTTGTGGATACAGCCAGCAGCGTACTCACAAGAAAACCGGACGTCAACCCATCAGTTATTCTAGTGTGGACTATGAAGGAATCTTGATAGTCAAAGAGCCAGGCACATTTCTGTCGCAACTGGCAGTAGGTATTGGACGGGCCAAGTCATTTGGATGTGGGTTGATGTTAATCCGTAGAGTTTAGCTAATTTAGGGAGGGCTAGGGAATGTCATTTATCCCCTTGAAGCCTATACCACTGAAAGATCGCAATTCAATGATTTTCATTGGAATGGGGCGTATTGATGTAAAAGATGGCGCCTTTGTGGTGATTGATGAAGTGAAGGGTGAACGGATGCATATCCCGGTCGGCTCACTGGCCTGTCTCATGTTGGAGCCGGGTACTCGTATTTCTCATGCCGCAATGAAGCTGGCGGCTGAAGTAGGCACCTTGATCACTTGGGTTGGTGATGGCGGCGTTCGTTTTTACTCGGCTGGCCAGCCCGGTGGTGCACGATCTGACAAGTTGCTATATCAGGCAAAATTAGCCCTTGATGAGCAACTTCGCCTTAAAGTTGTAAGGAAAATGTTTGAACTGCGTTTTGGTGAGGAAGCACCCAAACGACGCAGCGTTGATCAACTCCGCGGTCTTGAAGGGGCTAGGGTTCGTCAAACTTATCAGAAGCTTGCTCAGCAGTATGGTGTGCGTTGGAGTGGTCGTAACTATGATCCTAAAAACTGGGATGCTGGAGATACGATTAATCAGTGCATCAGTGCCGCAACAGCCTGTTTATATGGAATTACCGAGGCAGCTGTTTTAGCGGCGGGGTATGCCCCTGCAATCGGCTTTGTCCATACAGGAAAGCCTCTTAGTTTTGTATACGATATCGCCGATATCATTAAATTCGACACAGTCATACCGCTTGCCTTTCGTATTGCAGCTAAATCACCAGTTACCCCTGAGAGGGAAATACGAATTGCCTGCCGGGAAATTTTCCGTACCGATAAAACACTAAAGCGACTCATACCTTTGATTGAAGAGGTTTTGGCAGCAGGTGAGATCACACCACCTGAGCCTTATTCAGATGCGCAACCACCAGCGTTACCTGAGCCACTTTCAATCGGTGATGCGGGACATAGGAGTGGTTGAATATGAGTATGTGCATGATTGTGACCGAAGCGGTGCCACCTAGATTGAGAGGTCGTTTAGCGATATGGCTGCTGGAAATCAGGGCGGGTGTCTATGTCGGCGATGTGAGTAAACGAATCAGAGAAATGCTCTGGGAGCAGGTATCTGTTATGGCAGAAGACGGTAATGTGGTGATGGCTTGGGCAACTAATACAGAGTCTGGATTTGACTTTGTAACCTATGGTCAGAGCCGACGAGAACCAATTGATTTTGATGGTTTAAGGCTGGTCACATTCTTACCATTGCAAAATGAAAATTAGAGCCTAATAACGCTCTTTAACAATATGGAATATTTGGTAGAAAAATGCATATGCTTTTTTCTTCATTAAATCAACTATATACTTTTAGTCTGTTCCCCGTAGGCACGGGGATTAACCGTTGAGCTTTCACCCAAGCTATTACGTGACCATCTGTTCCCCGTAGGCACGGGGATTAACCGCGAAATAACTTTCCAAAAAAAGGTATAGGTATCTGTTCCCCGTAGGCACGGGGATTAACCGAAACCGATGCCGTAGCCTGTCGCAAATAACAGCTGTTCCCCGTAGGCACGGGGATTAACCGGTAGAAGAAGTGCCAGAACAACCAATGCAAGACTGTTCCCCGTAGGCACGGGGATTAACCGGTTTATGTTGGCACATCATCACCACGTAGATACTGTTCCCCGTAGGCACGGGGATTAACCGCGTTTCGGCAACAAGATCTAACACAGAGATCACTGTTCCCCGTAGGCACGGGGATTAACCGTCAACTCGCTTTTTTCCTTTCTATGTTTGAAACTGTTCCCCGTAGGCACGGGGATTAACCGCGCCTTCAGCTCTGCTATATGCCGCTTGAATGCTGTTCCCCGTAGGCACGGGGATTAACCGTTGTGCTCCGTCAAATGGAGCTAAGAGAGAAGCTGTTCCCCGTAGGCACGGGGATTAACCGCTCTGCCGCTGCAAGTTGAGTTGACAGCCCCACTGTTCCCCGTAGGCACGGGGATTAACCGTGCATGGGTATCAATTCAGGATACGTTGCCAACTGTTCCCCGTAGGCACGGGGATTAACCGTACCGGAGCAATTCAAATCAGCTTGAGAAACACTGTTCCCCGTAGGCACGGGGATTAACCGGAATCGGAACAAATTTCAGTTTGCGAGTATCACTGTTCCCCGTAGGCACGGGGATTAACCGGTCTTGAACTGGACGTGAACAGGGTTCCGTTTCTGTTCCCCGTAGGCACGGGGATTAACCGTTGAAGACTTTGAAATCAATGGGATGGCTCTTCTGTTCCCCGTAGGCACGGGGATTAACCGTCTAGTAAATTATTGAAAAAATGGTTGCACTACTGTTCCCCGTAGGCACGGGGATTAACCGGGCCAGTTCTAACACGGAGTCGGCGAGAGACACTGTTCCCCGTAGGCACGGGGATTAACCGCCGCGCACACAGATCGACCATGTGATCGGGGACTGTTCCCCGTAGGCACGGGGATTAACCGAGGAGCAGCTAGCCGTCTATTACGACATGGTGCTGTTCCCCGTAGGCACGGGGATTAACCGCAGACATCGGAGACGCTTTTGTGCATAGGCTCCTGTTCCCCGTAGGCACGGGGATTAACCGTCCGACATGCGTTGTCGGATACGTTCTCCAATCTGTTCCCCGTAGGCACGGGGATTAACCGCGTTATTAGATGGCAGATTATTTCAGCGTCGACTGTTCCCCGTAGGCACGGGGATTAACCGCCGTTATTTTTGGCGAGTATGATGCGGGTATTCTGTTCCCCGTAGGCACGGGGATTAACCGGCGGTAAAATGCCAGTAGACACTGGCTTTCTGCTGTTCCCCGTAGGCACGGGGATTAACCGCACAAACAACGGTACACAGCCATCCGCACCGTCTGTTCCCCGTAGGCACGGGGATTAACCGGTGAAGAACGCTCCATTCCACGCAGCCCGGACCTGTTCCCCGTAGGCACGGGGATTAACCGCCTGACTCAATACCTGGTACAGCTCTTTGTTTCTGTTCCCCGTAGGCACGGGGATTAACCGGATCGGTATGTAGTGATGCGTGACTTTGACGGCTGTTCCCCGTAGGCACGGGGATTAACCTTTCTTCTAATTGTAAATGTTCAATAACCGAAACTGTTCCCCGTAGGCACGGGGATTAACCGCGATATTTTACTGCAGCAGCAGGACGTTCGGACTGTTCCCCGTAGGCACGGGGATTAACCGACTTATCATAACGCCAAACAGTTTGATCACACCTGTTCCCCGTAGGCACGGGGATTAACCGACCTTGATTATAAACCCCAGCGTTTTGCTCGGCTGTTCCCCGTAGGCACGGGGATTAACCGGCGATTCAAAATATTCATATATGGCCCTGACTCTGTTCCCCGTAGGCACGGGGATTAACCGTTCGTCAAAAACCCAGCCCAAACCAACTAGTACTGTTCCCCGTAGGCACGGGGATTAACCGGGACATATGAGCAATCAGTAATTGCACCATCGCTGTTCCCCGTAGGCACGGGGATTAACCGCAGGTTCTGTCAACGCTGCGCGCGCGCATTCACTGTTCCCCGTAGGCACGGGGATTAACCGTACATTGAAACTTATGAGCACATACCTGACTTCTGTTCCCCGTAGGCACGGGGATTAACCGGCAATTCCAAAGGCTTCTGGTGAGAAACCTCCCTGTTCCCCGTAGGCACGGGGATTAACCGGCAGCCCTGCAGCGTGCAGAATGGGAGCGAACCTGTTCCCCGTAGGCACGGGGATTAACCGACCCCTGGCCGACACTCTGCGAGCGATTAACGCTGTTCCCCGTAGGCACGGGGATTAACCGCGCTTTCCTTTTCTTGCCTTAAGAAAGGCAGACTGTTCCCCGTAGGCACGGGGATTAACCGCAACACCCCTTCTCTTTGCCGATCTAGATACCCTGTTCCCCGTAGGCACGGGGATTAACCGCCTGGATCAATGCCTAGCGGTATTTGACGGACCTGTTCCCCGTAGGCACGGGGATTAACCGCTTGCATATCATAGATTTTTTTCAAATAGTCGCTGTTCCCCGTAGGCACGGGGATTAACCGCTAAAAAACGCGAAGGCGACCAATCGTGAGCGCTGTTCCCCGTAGGCACGGGGATTAACCGTGACATTAGCGGTGCAAGACTTGGCCGGTATTCTGTTCCCCGTAGGCACGGGGATTAACCGTTAAAGGAGGCTATCGCCTCCTGCGCTATCCACTGTTCCCCGTAGGCACGGGGATTAACCGGAGTTACCAGTTCAGAATCAACCAACGAGATACTGTTCCCCGTAGGCACGGGGATTAACCGCTCCAATTCCTCATTGCATAATATTTGATTTGCTGTTCCCCGTAGGCACGGGGATTAACCGCCATCTAATAAACTCAATTAGGTCTTCGTATACTGTTCCCCGTAGGCACGGGGATTAACCGACAAACTGTACTGTAGATGGGAATGTAATAATCTGTTCCCCGTAGGCACGGGGATTAACCGAGCGCACAACGAAGAGTTGCAACGCTATAATCCTGTTCCCCGTAGGCACGGGGATTAACCGTCATGAATCTCACCCGTTTCCATATCCATGATCTGTTCCCCGTAGGCACGGGGATTAACCGCGGACTCGAACCGCTGACCCCCGAGATTGCAACTGTTCCCCGTAGGCACGGGGATTAACCGTTGCACTTTATCTAAGCACTCCGCTGTATCATCTGTTCCCCGTAGGCACGGGGATTAACCGAAATGAGTTCATAAGAGAGGCGATCCATGAGTCTGTTCCCCGTAGGCACGGGGATTAACCGTTCCCTAAAAATAAAAATAAATATTAAATATTCTGTTCCCCGTAGGCACGGGGATTAACCGCTGTTATGGATTCAGCCCCGCCAGGTGTTGGACTGTTCCCCGTAGGCACGGGGATTAACCGCGTCTAGGTAGATCGCCAGACATAGCCGACGCCTGTTCCCCGTAGGCACGGGGATTAACCGTCCTAAGGATTTTGCTGCGAACGCGATGATGGCTGTTCCCCGTAGGCACGGGGATTAACCGTTCGGCATCTCTGCAATGACCTATCCACTGGACTGTTCCCCGTAGGCACGGGGATTAACCGTTTTACAGTTATCGCATACGTGCCAACGTTTACTGTTCCCCGTAGGCACGGGGATTAACCGCCTGCAATAGAGCTGGTTTTCTAGTTTTTAGCCTGTTCCCCGTAGGCACGGCGCATCTAAATTGATTTCTGCAAGTTAAAAAACGCACAAGGGCGATAGAAGAAGCTCAAAGTATGAGTCAGTGATAGCAATGGGCATAGACACCATACTAGTGAATTTTATAATCTAGGTGCTGTGTAGAATCTATGCAGGGGGAAGGCCCCCGAGGGCTATCCAATGACCTTGCTGATGGTATACAGGCGCAGCGACTATGCTGCACACCGCAAGCTTTTATCCAGAACAGTCTATATTAGCTTCCTCTCAACCTTCATCCGAATACACACAGACATTCCAATCGGCCGCTAATCCATCTTCAGCTAAACAATAGCGCTCAAAAAAACCGCTGATCTCATCGCGTTGGCAGTGGGTTTCGAAGCTTTGCATGTCTTGCCAGATTTCATGGAAAACGATGGGAAAGCTTGTGCCTTCTGCAAATGGGCTTTGGATGTGTTTCGTGACAATGTATTGAATGCAACCATCTTCCCTGAGGGTGTTGGGTTCCAGAGATTGTAAAACTTTGAAGAGTTCAGCCTCTTTTCCAGGTTTGGGAAGAAATTGAGCGGTACAATAAACTTTGGATGACATAATTGGCTCTCTGATGAGTGAAATGGGGGGAGCAGGGGGCGGCAAACACCTGCCGTTACCAGTTAAGATTGGCAATTGTTGGCCCAGCATTATTTTTTATCATAGGACAAGCCTTTGTTTTTGTGTAGCGTTTATTTATTGGTCTGAGTTTTGCTATTGATTCTTTTGTTAAGCAGATCACTGTTTGGAAAGGAGAATGACAGATGAAAATTGATCAGACACAGGTAAACAACATCCGAATCGGACATCCAGACGCAAGCTCACGGGTAAGTGCATTAAATGGATCCAGTGGTTTTGGTGATCTGCTTGAGCAGATGATGCAACAGTCCTCTCAGCCATCACCGCACGCGCAAACCACTGCGTCACAGGCATTAGATGAGTCGACGCGGGTGGAGGATGAAGCGACCTCGCAAAAGCAGCGTGAGGCGGTTCGAGATCAGCTATTGGCATTGTTAGGTATGACTCCAGCTGAGCGTATCCGTTTTGCGTATTTACAGTCTAAGGGGTTAACAGAAGAGCAATTGGCAGCCTTGCCACCGGAAGAGCGTGAAAAAATCGAAGCTGAAATTCAAGAAGAATTGAAACATAAGCTGGCAGCTGTTGCGGATCGTCAGGAAGCGCGAATATGAGATAGCAGGGGGTAGTGAGAACCTATAGAACGTCGGGTATTTTCGAAGTCGAATTAATAGAAACAGCCATGAGAAAACAGGTTGTTTGGATCTTTCTCGGTTTGGCTGTTTCTTGTGTCGCTATCGTGAGGTTTTGAAATGTTCAAAGACGTTTAAGCTTCTCATTTCGAGAGCTTTAAATGGCTAGGCTTTTTCGTTGCAAGCGCTTGGTCGCAGCCGTTTAGTTTCGATATCTTTCCCAGCGATAGCCTTGCATGGTCATACAGCTTCTGACGAGGTCATTTCGCTCTGCTACCCCTTCAATGCGATTCATGCCGACTTTAAATTGGCATTCAGCAAATGCATTTTCGGCATCATGAAGGTTCACCCCTTCTCATTTAATCCAATCTATCGCCTAAAGCGTAGTATTAAATTTAATCTTAGGTAAGGGGTTATATGTTGGTATCGTCTAACGAGCTTTCCAGAATCATCGAAATGGCTTGGGAAGATCGCACACCCTTCGAAGCCATTGATCAGCAATTCGGGCTAACAGAATCACAAGTGATTCATTTAATGAGAACAAACCTCAAACGAAGTAGCTTTAATCTCTGGCGATCACGTGTTTCTGGTCGCAAAACCAAACATCTGCAGCTGCGAAGCCCTGAGGTTCAACGCGCTTACTGCTCAAGACAATACAAACACAAATAAGTTTTATCCGACGATATCGATCCGAAAGCCTATTAGACTATGGCAATTGAGCAAACAATTCAAAAGTCGAAGAGTTGATTTGAAATGCGTGTCACACAATCTGTCACATCAGATTGTTAAGAGACTAAGACAAAAAAAGGGAGATCAGTAAGTAACTGATCTGCCTTCTAAAATTTGGTAGCGGGGACAGGATTTGAACCTATGACCTTCGGGTTATGAGCCCGACGAGCTACCAGACTGCTCCACCCCGCATCAACGTGGAGCAAATATTATAGATAGAAGGGCAAGGTGTCAAGCGTATATTCGAATTTATTTCATTAATATTAATTGATAGCACGTTTTTGCCTTAAAATGGCATCTTTTTGGCACTGGAGAATGAACTGGGACAAGTGCTTTTCATCTTTAACGTCTAGGTCAACGAGTTTTCCAGCGTAACGTGTTTCACTTTTGTGCACGATATTAATGCGGCAGTGAAGTGTGATGTCCTTGCCCTCCAGCAAAAAGCTGAATTTTGCCATGTGCTGGCCGCCCTGAAGAGGTCGTGCAGTCGTGAAGGCAACGCCTTTTGTCGAAAGGTCTTGTAACTCAACTTTATGTTGATCGACGTACAAGGCGATAGGGTCTTGTTGTACGGGTACCATCCGATAGGCACGTCGTTCATCATCCTTGTTATCAGGTAATGAAATCTGAGGCTTCATAATTTTGGCAACTCTATTTTTTCCAGCACAAATTCTATGCGTCGGTTCATGGCTTGGTTGATCTCCGAGTCATTTGGGACCAGCGGCAAAGTGTCGCCATAGCCAGTAGCTGTCACTCGAATAGGCGCAAGCCCACCCTCCACCAAAAAACGCAATACCGTTGTAGCTCTTACGGCTGAAAGCTCCCAATTGGATGGAAATTGTTCTGTATTTATGGGTGTGTTATCAGTATGACCTTGGATTTCCAGTTTAAATCCAGGATTCATTAACGCTATTTCTAATACGGAGTCTAGCACTGGCATCATGGAACGTCTAATGTTCGCTGATCCTGTTTCAAACATAATCGCTCCATTGACCCGCAGGTTGAGCTTTCCGTCTTTAGGTGTACCGATTTCAACCCAGCTGCCCATGTCTGAACGATTGAGTGCTGCGTTTAAATCCGTTGCAATTTCGCTGAGCTCAGCATTCGCTGCTTCAAGCAATGCTTGTTGAAAACGCATTTGATCGGCTAAGAAGGAATCCTCGGAGGAGCGATTAATAATAGGGTGATCGATTTCTGGAATTTGACTGGTATCGGGGGCGGATACCTCTAGCTCAATTAGACTATTAGACGAACCTTCACGTGAGAGTGCCAAGCTGATTGAACGAGCGGTTTCTTCAAAAGACTCCATTTCAATACTGGAAATGGAGAAGAGTAAAACGAAAAAAACGAGAAGGAGAGTCATGAGGTCGGCAAAGGTAGTGATCCAGCCAGGACCGTCATTCTCCTCAAGCAGTTGTTGTTTTCGGGAGGCCTTCATGTCTTTTTGCCGCTTGCTTCATTTTGAGTCTTGCCTAAGCGCAGGGGTTTGCGTGAGTCTTCAGGTAAGTAAGAGGATAGCTGTTCATACACATGTGCATAGTGGTCGTTAGTTAATATGCTGATACAGCCTTCGCGAATAATTTCCAGGTTTGTGACTTCGACAAGTGTACGAGCGCGTAATTTACCTGCTATGGGTAAAAAGATAACCGTGGAGAGGAGTGAACCATAAAAGGTTGTTAAGAGAGCAATGGCCATTGCTGGGCCAATGGTTTCGGGGTCTTTGAGCGCGCTTAACATTTGAATAAGGCCGATTAGGGTTCCCAGCATACCGAAGGACGGCGCGTACATGGCCATTTTTTTAAACACATCTTGCACCGTGTGGTGACGTGAGATGAGTGAGTCAATTTCATTTTGCAGAGTGTTGCGGATGACTTGCTCCGATGCGGCTTCTGCAAGTAAATTTGCCGCTCGTCGCAAAACATGGGAGTTGGTTTCAATGTCACCGAGCTTTAGCAAACCGTGGCGGTGGCTGATTCGGCTTAGCTCCAGCATGGTGTCAATCATCTCTTGTGCGTTGGTGCGGTCTCGTGTGAACACAATCCACGCCGCTTTGAACGCGTTGAGAACATCGCGGAACTGAACGGTTAGAAAGGTTGCGGCGATGGTTCCACCAGCAACAATCATCATGCCAGGTACGTTAATGAAGACGTCTGAGCTGCCTCCGATTGCGATAGCGCCAAGTATCAGAGCAAAACCAAGAATGATACCGATGAGTGATGCAAAATCCATGGCCCTTCCTTAATGGTAAGCAAACAACAGACGAGGGTTCTATTGTCAGGTTAGTGGAGTGCGTTTGGTTGTGCCAGTGTGAAAGCCTGAATTGGGGCACGGAAGCTAAGCTCTCCAGCCGTCATATTGTAGTACCCTTGCATGCTGCCAACCTCAGTTGATAGCACCGTGCCACTGGTGTAGCTGTAACTTGAACCCGGTGCGATGACGGGTTGTTCGCCAACAACCCCTTCTCCTTGTACCTCTTGGACATTTTCATTGCCATCGGTAATGAGCCATTTACGGCTGAGGAGCTTAACCGCAACGCTGTTATTGTTACGAATGGTAATGTGGTAAGAAAACACAAAGCGATGCGCATCTGGATCAGATTGCTCTTCCAAATAGGCGGTTCGGACCTGGATGTCGACGTTATTGCTAAGTTCACGAGTATTCATTGTACGGTTATTATCCTTTTAGATCGGCAAGGTAATCGCTGATTTTAACGAAATCAGCCAGCGATAGGCGTTCTGGACGTAGGTTGGGATCTATTCCAATGCGTTCAAGCGCATCGCTATCAATCAGTTCTTTAAGGTTGTTGCGTAACGTTTTGCGACGCTGCCCAAATGCGGTTCGCACTACTTGCTGAAAAAGTTTATGGTCCTTCGCTGGGTAGGGGAGCGTTTTGTACGGCACCAGTCGAACAATGGCCGAGTCAACTTTAGGCGCTGGGTGGAAGGCACCAGGAGGTACTAAAAATAAATTTTCAACCTTGCAGTAGTACTGCGCCATGATGCCTAAGCGCCCATAATTGTTTTCGCCAGGGCCTGCCGCTAAGCGAAGAACCACCTCTTTTTGCAACATAAAGTGCATGTCTTCGATAATATGGCTGTGGCTCAGTAAATGAAAAATCAACTGGGTTGAGATGTTGTACGGCAAGTTACCAATGATGCGCAGTGGACGGTCGTCTTGGATCAGTTGCTGGAAGTCAAAGCGCATGGCGTCTGCTTCGTGCACCGTAAATTGATCACCATAGTTAAAAAACTTGGTTCTCAAAATAGGGACTAAATCTCGATCAAGTTCGATGGCGTCCAAAGCGCCAGTCAGGTCTAGTATTTCTTCTGTTAAGGCACCGAGTCCGGGCCCTATTTCAACCATATGTTGTTCAGGCTTTGGGTTAATGGCGCGAATAATCCGACGGATGATGGATTCATCCTGAAGGAAGTTTTGTCCAAAGCGTTTGCGAGCTTTATGGCCCGCGTCATGTTTACTCATATCGTGTTTAAATCCTGTTAGTCGTCTAGCCGACGTGAAGAAGCCATTAACGCAGCATAATGTAAGGCAGTAAATAAGCTGCCCGGGTCGGCTGTACCCTTTCCAGCAAGGTCTAGAGCTGTTCCGTGGTCAACCGATGTGCGAATAATGGGGAGTCCAAGTGTTATGTTAACGGCTTTACCGAAGCCTTTGTACTTAAGAACAGGTAAGCCCTGATCATGGTACATCGCCAACACGGCGTCCGCTTCTGCTAGATGATGATGTGTAAATAGCGTGTCTGCAGGCAGCGGACCAATCAGTTGAATACCTTTGGCACGAAAGGTGTCAAGGACTGGGGTGATTACGCGAATTTCTTCATCGCCTAAATGCCCGGATTCACCTGCATGTGGGTTGAGTCCACAGACAAGAACACGGGGATTTGGAAGTCCGAAATAGGTTTTTAAGTCCGAAACCAGTACATTAATAATGTCGGTCAGTAACTCCGGTGTAATGGCGTCCGCCACGTCCTTCAGTGGAAGGTGTGTGGTGGCAAGTGCAACCCTTAAGTCTTCGGTGGCTAGCATCATGACCACCTGAGAGGCACCTGTTAAGGCTTCCAAAAACTCTGTGTGTCCACTGAATGGAATACCCGCCTCATTGATCACGGCTTTGTGAACAGGCGCCGTAATCATGGCGTCAAATAGATGAGTTTGACAGCCTTGTGCTGCATGTCGGAGCGTTTGCAGAACATACTCAGCGTTGGCTGTGTTGAGCTGGCCTGGAGAGCAAGGAGCAGCTAACGCGATGGGGTCGCAGTATAGCACGCCCGCAGGTGTTGGTTGAGGAGATGATTCAGCATCAAACAGGCGAATAGCCAGCGGTAACTTGAGTTGCTGGGCACGAGCCTGCAGCATATCAGGATCACCGATCACAATGAGCTGATGGTCAGACCCTTGTTGTGCGATCATGATACACAGGTCTGGGCCTATACCAGCAGGCTCTCCAGCTGTGATTGCCAGTCGACAGACGCTCATCTTTACTTATCCCCGACTAGGTTGTTTGAGTTCAACATAGGCCTCAGAGCGCAGTTCACGTAACCAGTTGTCGAGTTCTTCATTGAATTTGCGTTGACGAATGGTGATGCGGGCAAAGTTCTCCATCATTTCAGCACTCATGTCTTGTGTGCGACGGTCTTTAACGTGCAATATGTGCCAGCCAAAGCGGGATTCAAAGGGATCTGATGTTTGACCGACAGGTGTCGTTTTCATGACGTGCTCAAACTCAGGTACCATTTGTCCATCCTGTGCCCACCCTAAATCACCGCCTTGTGAGCCGCTACCGGGATCATCACTGTATCGACGTGCTAAGTCTCCAAAAGGCTGTCCTTCGCGAATGCGATGACGTAAGTCATGGACCAGTATACGCGCTTGTTCGGGCGTGCGGATTTCATTGGGTGCGATCAAGATATGACTGACTTGTGTTTGTTCAACGAGCGTGACCTCTCCGCCGCGTTGGTCATTTACGCGCAAGATGTGAAAGCCACCTGAGGTGCGAATAGGGCGCGTAAATTGACCGGGTGATATGCCTGCCAAAGAGGCCGCCAGTGATTCAGGAAGCTCACTCTGTTTACGCCAACCCAACTCACCACCGCTTAATGCATTCGGGGCATTGGAAACAGATACGGCTAAATCAGCAAACTCTGCGCCTGCTAAGAGTTGGTTATAGACCGATTCGGCTTTCGCTTCGGCCGCTTGAATCATATCCGGCGTGGCTTGAGAGGGCAGGGCAATTAAAATATTGCTCAGCATAAACTCTGCTTGATCGTGTCCATCGGCCATTTCCGAATTGATAAAGTTGCGAACCTCTTGTTCTGAAACTTGGATTCGGCGGTTAACATTCGTTTGTTGAACCTGTGAGATGAGAATTTCACGACGAATTTGTTCGCGAACATTCGCAAAGTTCTCCCCTTCAGCCTCCAGTGCAGCACTGAACTCGGTTAAGGACATGTTGTTTTGAGCCGCGATGTTCTCTAATGCTTCATTCAACTGACGGTCCGATACTCGAATGCCCTGAATTTCAGCCAGTTGTAGCTGAATGCTGTCCAGTATTAGTCGTTCGGTCACTTGTTGGCGCAGTACCGATTGATCTGGGACTTGAACACCACGAGATTGTATTTGTTCTGTAAATAGGCGTTCGCGTTGGTTCAGCTCGCTTTCAAGAATGATATCCTCATTGACGATTGCGATGATGCGATCAAGGTGTTGTGCTTGAGCCTGAAAGCTAACAGTGCCTGCTAATAGGACTGTTGAAACAGCCTTGTAGAGGGTTTTCTTAGAAATTATCATGGTCTTTCTCTTTAAATCCGGTTATTTCTTCGATCAGGCCACGACCGCCATCACCGCCAAAGGAGCCCAGTCCACGTAGGACGAACTCAACGAACACGCCTCGGTCATAACTGGCCGTTGCGCCTCGAACGTTAGAGGATGCCAGCCACTCTCTTCCTGTTAAACGCATTTTCCAACAGCAGGTTCCATATTCGACACCCAGTAACGTATCGAGTTTCTTGCTGTTTTCAATATCATGCTGCCAACGTCCAACAACACCCCATTTAGGGTTAATCTGATGCCTGAATGCAACATCCGATTGACGAATAGGTTCATTCGCATTGTTTGAGTTGACGCGGTCACGGTAACTCAAATAGATCATGTTTTCATTATTGGGGATCCAAATTGCGCGATAATTATGTTCTTCGAATGAATAGTCATTTCGATCAATCTCTGAATCGTGGCTGAGGCGAAGGGTTGGAGTAACATTCCATTGCGCCATAAATGCCAGATTGGAGCTAGTCTCTTGCCCTGAGATATCGCCGGGTCTGAGATCCATGCTATCACGATCTTTTAGGTAATGAGATTGGGCAACGGCAACGCGCAGTTGTTCAACACCTTTGTCGTTGTAAATGGCAGAGGATGCACCTAGCGTCGCTTGTTGTGTGGCCGACACGCGATCATTACCGCTCCATCCGTATGGGTCGAAAAGGTTGTAGTAGCTGAAATCAAGTGCCGACGAGTCAAAGTAACGGAACTGCGCCGGTGATGGTTGCGACTTGTTTTTATCTACATGCAATAGCATCAGACGCGGCTCAAAGGATTGCGAGTAGGATGAGTTACGAAAGTGAATGTCGCGATCGAAGTAGAGCCCAGAATCTAGGCTGGCGATGCCTGCTGTCGTGGAGGTCGGCAGATCGAAATTGGGCGCTGTTTCAAAGTTAAATGAATACTGGCTGTGCCACAAACTTAGCTTTGGATGCACATAGCCCCATGGGCGGTAGTATTTGTAAGACAGTGATGGCCGTATGTGCACACGGTCTGCAGTTGTTTTTCTCAACGCATCTTCAGGAGCGCTAAAAATGGCTTGGTCAAAGAAATCACGACGATCCCGACGAAAACGGACGTATTCAGCCGTGTAATTAAAATCTAAGCGTTTATTTAAGGCTTCTTGGCCCGTTAAGAGCACCTGCGGAACACGTTTGTAAGGTGACGCTATGTTGTCATTGATCGTTTGGTAATCGTGAAAGCGCCCTAGCAGCTGCCATGTGTCGGCTTGGTATCGGATTTCTGCTTTTTGGTCTAAGTGTTCTTTGCGCTCAACTTCAAGGCTTGTGCCCAAGTCCGCAAAATAATCATTATCACTCACCCGGCTGAAATCAACGCTAGACGTAACCTCAGGTGTAATTTGCCCTTGATGCTTAACGCCAAGCAGCCAACGGTTTTCATTATTGGCTCGATCGTCATTTGCCAAAAATGCCGTGCTGAGTTCATTGTTGGACCAAGAGTTGAGATAGCGTAGTTCGTTCTCTAGCAGCAGTCCTCGATTCTCGATAAAACGCACAGTGAGCGTGTCATCCAGGTTGGGTGCTAGGTTGAAGTAATAGGGAACGCTGATGTCAGTGCCGTCACCTTTAGAGATTGACAAGCTGGGGTATAAAAAGCCTGACTGGCGTCGATCATCAATTGGAAAGCGAAACCATGGCATGTAAATCACAGGAATGCCAGCGACTTGTAAGGTCGCATGACGGGCAACGCCATATCCCTCTTCTGGGTATAGCTCAATACTGCCAGAGTGAATGGCCCAGTCATTGTTGCCGGGTTCACAGTAAGTGACCATGCCTTTTTCAAGCGTGATTCGGTCATTTAAATAATGCGTGATCTGCTCGGCTGAACCGCGAAGATGCTCTTGATGCATCACGTATTGAGATTGACTGAATCCAGAAACGCCCTGATCAAAATCGATGTCAGCACGTTCCGCAATCATCAGCAGTCCGGGTTGACGGAACTGGACTTTGCCTTGCAAGGACGCGGTGCGCTCGGCTTGGTTGAGTTCGCCATAATCACTATTGAACTCACGCCCACCTTGGCGAATGTTAACGCCGCCAGTCAAACGGGTGAATCCAGATTGGAGATCGGCGGACGAGCTACTAGCACCTGCGTAAATGGGCAGTTCGCTCAGTGGTCTATTTTCAGCGATAGCGGCCATTAACTCTTCAGGCTCAATATAGCGTCCTGAACATAAACGCGTTTCGCCATCGGTATACGGATACCAGTCTAAATGCGCGTAGGGTGCGTCGGATGCTAAAAAATCGGGCAGCGTGCTCACGCCCGCTTCCGTGTTCATTGGGCGCTCTCTGGGTGTAGCACTGTTGAGGCTAGCATCAGGTGGGCTGGTTGCTTGCTCTGCAGTTGTTGTTTGCAAAGGCGCTGGTGTTTCTGGTCTTTGCGGTGCTTGTCGAACCTGTGGTACTTGTGACGCAGTGTTTAAAGGCTTTGAGTCAGACGGAGCTTTGTCTGGCTTTACTTCAGACACAGATAAGCGCCTCTCAGTTGTTGGCTGCGATATTGAGCGAGCCGTTGACTGAGCGTTACTTGTTGTATTGGCTGCAGGCGCAACGCCTGAAGCACACTCCCACTCACCTTTAGCGTTAGCTTTACAGTCCCAACTTGCATGGCTCGTTTGGGCCATGGCATAGGAGGATAATACCGCAGCGACAGCTACGGAGAGTCGAAAAGTCGATGATTTAGTAAAGGGCATCAGGTCGCCATCCAGTTGCGGATCGGGCAGGCCATTTCGTGCCGCCCCCGAGTCTAGTACTATTAAAGACTGAATAATAAAGCATTCGTCCTATCAAGTGCTAGAGGAGCAGGCATGGGAGATCGTCAACAACGGCTGAATTCTTGGGTAATCCAGACGGCCACCGAGTTAAATTTAGACATTCATCCGAATATGAGCTTAGTGCCTGTGTCAGGAGATGCCAGTTTTAGACGCTATTATCGTCTATTGGGTCGGCAACAAAACTGGATTGTGATGGATGCTCCGCCAAATTTAGAGGACAGCCGGCCTTTTGTTGAAATTGCAGAAAAATGGCATGAATCTGGCATTAAAGTACCCGAAATTTTAGCGAAAAGCCTTGAATTGGGTTTTTTGTTACTCGAAGATTTCGGCGATACTCTGCTGTATTCCGGGTTGGTGGATGGAAAAGAGAATGAACTCTATGCGAAGGCCGCACGAACGCTGGCCAGTATCCAAGCGATGCCAGGGGATAACTTACCCCTGTATGATGCGGCAAAGCTTCAGACAGAAATGGGTTTGTTTGACGAGTGGTTTTTATCACGTTGGTTAGGTCTAGACATCTCGGATGATGTGCATGCAACCTTAGCAGAGGTTAAAGCGCATTTAGTGGCGTCAGCCTTGGCACAGCCACAGGTGATTGTGCATCGGGATTATCATTCCCGAAACCTGATGATTTTACCCTGCGGTAATATTGGCGTGATAGATTTTCAAGATGCGGTGAAAGGTGCAATTACCTATGACCTTGTGTCTTTGTTTCGGGATAGCTATATCAGCTGGCCAGATGAACAGGTCTATGAGTGGTTGGAGACCTATCGACAGGTTTATTTGCCTGATCATCTCAGCATGGATGCTCAGGCGTGGCGGCAGTGCTTTGACTGGATGGGCATGCAGCGTCAGTTGAAAGTGTGTGGTATTTTTGCGCGGTTATCACTTCGAGATGGTAAGGACGGTTATTTAGGTGATATTCCGCTCACGTTGAGTAATTTGTATCGAACTGCGCGACGGTATCCTGAGTTCTCGAACTTTGCAGATGAGTTGGCAAAGGTCGTGATACCTGCGTTATCGTCTCACCCTCGTTTTCAAGGGCAGTCTTTAGACCACTGGTGGCAAACCCTATGAAGGCAATGATTTTAGCAGCGGGTTTGGGTACGCGAATGCGTCCGCTCACCTTAACGATACCCAAGCCCTTAGTGCCTTTGTTGGGTAAGCCATTAATTGAGTACCCCTTACGCCAGTTAAAGGCTGTCGGTATTCGGCATATAATGGTGAATCATGCTTGGCTTGGGCAGCAGATTGTCGATCATTTGACGCAAATGGATACTGACGGCGTTCAGATCAGTTTTTCCAAAGAGGATGAACCGCTGGAAACCGGAGGGGGTATTTTTAAAGTATTGCCTTGGTTGACGCAGGAAGGGGAGCCCTTTTTTCTGGTCATGAATGCTGATGTGTACAGTGATGTAGATTTGTCTGTTTTGCTTAAGGTCCCGTTAGATGAAAAAGACTTAGGGTGCTTGGTGATGATTGAAAACCCGGATTGGCATCCAACGGGAGACTTTCGTTTAGGTGATACGGGGTATTTAAGTGAGTCAGATGGGCAGCCTCTGACGTTTTCGGGCATTAGTATTTTAAGTCCAAAACTGTTTGCTGGCTGTGAAGCAGGAGCGTTTGCGCTCGCACCCTTGTTGCGTCGAGCAATTTCTCAAGGGCGTCTGAAGGGGGTTTTCCATCAAGGCATTTGGTCGGATGTGGGGACGCCTGAGCGTTTGGCGGCATTAGAAGCGCAATTAATACATGAGAATCGAGAATGAGTGCTGAACACTGGGGAAGGCAAACAGGAGAGAGTTTCATTAAGCACAAAACGGGCTTAGTGATTGGGGGGCTAATTGGACTTGTTACAGGTGGTTTTTTTGGCTTGGTGTTTGGTGGCGCTGTCGGTTATTTCGTAGAGCGTCTGCTCAAGAAAGTAAAATCCATCGCACCCCAGCAATTGTTCTTTCGAGCAACTTTTGCCGTGATGGGAAAAATCGCTAAAGCGGATGGACGTGTTACGGAGTCTGAAATTGAGTTTGCGCGAGTGGTGATGGCGCGTATGCAATTGAACGAGCAAGCCAAGCGAAGAGCCATTGACTACTTTAATGAAGGCAAACAACCCGACTTTGACATGGCCAAGGTCTTGAAACCCTTGGCGTTGATTTTGCGCGGGCGCTTGTCTGTTAAGCTCATGTTTTTGGAAATGCAATTGCAAACCGCCATGGCTGACGGTGATATGTCGTCGGCTGAGCTAAAAGTCATAGAGGAAATCTGCCATCTGTTGCAGTTTACGTCGCTTGAAATGCAAGCCGTGGTGCAGCGTATTCGTGCTGCTCAGAACTTTGCGAAGCACAGTCACGAATGGCAACAACAGCCGGGCTTTAATGATGAACAGCTACTTGAGGATGCGTATGGCGTGCTAGGTGTGCCCGCGTCTGCAACCGATGCTGAGATTAAAAAAGCATGGCGTAAATTGATGAGCCAGCATCATCCCGACAAGCTTGTGGCTAAAGGATTGCCGGAAGAAATGCTTGAGTTAGCAAAAGAAAAAACCCAAGAAATCCAAAGCGCATATGATCGAGTGAAGGCTGCGCGTGGCATGCGTTAAGCCGAGGTATTTCTAACGCCTTCCCGGAGGGAGTTGCTCTCGGGGAGGCTCTTGCATCGCTCGTTTGGCTTCAATACTTGCATCCGCTTGGGTGATGAAGGTTTTAATAGCGCCACGTACTTGTCGGTTCAGCCAAGGCATGTCTAGTTTCCATCCTGCATACTCGCCTTTCATCGGTTGGCTGTGATAGCGCACGAGATCCGAGCGCTTGGCTTG
Organism: Nitrincola alkalisediminis; assembly: GCF_009821115.1. Lineage (GTDB taxonomy): Bacteria > Pseudomonadota > Gammaproteobacteria > Pseudomonadales > Balneatricaceae > Nitrincola > Nitrincola alkalisediminis. The sequence goes on from NZ_VYTY01000001.1 coordinate 89,739, forward strand.
GTTGGCGCGAATGCGTATATCCGGTAAACGCTGCAATCGAGCAGGATAGATATCAATCACGGCTTTTTCGGTTAAGGCACTCATGCCCTCAATCAGTGCTGACCATTGATTAGGGTGATGGGGTTGGGGATCGATCATAATTAAATGCGCCATGTCCGGTTGTTGACGCAAAAAATCGGTTGCCCAGCCTGCGCTTCTACCCAATGCAATCACAACCAGTGTCTCAATGTTTTCTCGGTCAATTTCGATTTTAGCGGCACGGATTCTTTCAGTGATTTGATTGACGTAACGGGACTCCGCATCGGTATCGACAATGAGGTGCTGCCGAGCTGGGAGGTCTAGTGCCAGAGTGAACCAGCCAAACTCCGCCATATAGGTTCTAAGAGAGTGGGTTTGCTCAAGCCAGCTTGGCCCTGCCTCAGGATCGGCTAGCAGCATTAAAGCGCCTTCGGGAGTGCTTTGGTTCGCATGTTGAATTAAGACCCGAAAACGGTCTTCGCTGACGTCTAATATTCGTAACTCAGAATCGGCTGGCAACTCAATTAACAGACGCTCTTCAGGTGTTAGGGAAGGGACACCTAGGCCCGGTTCATCTAAGCCTTGTGCAATGCTTCCAAAGCTGAAAACGAGTAGGAGGCTGTAGAGCCCCAAGCGCAAGCTGAACGAGGTTTGAATCATGGTATTCCTGTCATCGATTGCAGAATAACGGCTGTTCTGCATTGGCTAATTGGGTACAATAGCGCAAAATTCAATTCTTGACGACTCGGATGACTATGGCTGATTACTTGATTGCTCCGTCTATTCTTTCTGCTGACTTTGCGCGTTTGGGGGACGATGTTGAACGCGTATTGGCGGCAGGTGCGGATGTGGTTCACTTTGATGTAATGGATAACCATTATGTGCCCAACCTAACGATTGGCCCTATGGTGTGCAAAGCGCTTCGTAACTATGGCATAAAAGCTCCGATTGACGTGCATTTAATGGTTAAACCCGTCGACCGTATGATTGGTGATTTTATTGATGCGGGGGCGAGCTGGATTACCTTCCACCCAGAAGCATCAGAGCACATAGACCGATCTCTGCAAATGATTCGTGACGGCGGTTGTAAGTCTGGATTGGTGTTTAATCCTGCAACGCCGCTGCACTACCTCGATTATGTGATGGATAAAGTCGATGTTATATTGCTGATGTCGGTGAACCCTGGCTTTGGTGGCCAAACGTTCATTCCTTCTACACTTGATAAGCTGAAAGAAGCGAAAGCGCGTATCGATGCCAGTGGTTTTGATATTCGCTTAGAGGTTGATGGCGGTGTTGGGTTAAAAAACATTGGTGAGGTAGCCAAAGCAGGGGCCGACACTTTTGTGGCTGGGTCTGCAATTTTTAATACACCGGATTACCAAAAAACGATTAATGAAATGCGATCTATTTTGGCGTCGATCAAATGAGGCAAGAACAGTATCGGCTGTCCGATCATTTTGAGAGTGGTTTGCCAAGATTAGTGATGTTCGACTTGGATGGAACCTTGGTCGACAGTTTGCCTGATTTGGCACATGCCATTGATCAAATGCTGCCTGCATTAGGGCGTCCCCCTGCAGGGATCGAGCAGGTTGGACGCTGGGTTGGAAAAGGTGCGCACCACTTGGTTCAAGAGGCGCTTGGGTTGTCGAGCGCGTCACAGGATCCAGAGTTATTCTCAGTGGCCTATGAGCTATTTTTAGCTGCCTATAGTCAAGCCAATGGTCGTCAAGCTCGACTCTTTCCAGATGTGCAAGCATTCATAGAGTATCTAGAGCAACAGGGGGTGATGTTGGCATTGGTGACCAATAAGCCTGAAGCCTTTACCCTGCCATTGCTCGACGCAATGAATCTTAAATCGCACTTTTCGTTAATCGTATCGGGCGATACCCTGCCCTTGAAAAAACCGCATCCAGATCAATTGCTGCATGTGATTCAGCATTTTGGCGTTGATTTGGCGCAGAGCTTAATGGTGGGTGATTCCAGTAATGACGTCTTGGCTGCAAGGGCGGCAGGTTGCCCAGTTGTGTGTGTCTCCTATGGGTACAACCATGGCGAATCCATTTACGACGCGCATGCAGATGCTGTGGTTGATTCGATGATGGCCTTAGTTTAAAACGTTCAATCAAACTGGATTAAAGTTTGATCTATGTCAATTTTAGGTCGATCTAATTAAGTTTGTTTGATTGTAAAGCCGGAGCTCTTTGCTAAACTGTCCCTGAGTATAAACCCTGATAAGGGTATCCAAGGGGGCAGTATGAAAAGAAAAATGAGTGGGCTGTGCATTGCCATTGGTTTAGCGATGGTATCGTCTTCAGCCGTTATTGCAGATGAACTCAGAGTAAGAGCGAATGCGCTTTTTTCTGCAGTTCCCACCGAGGCGCCTGAAATTGAAGGCAATGTACTAACGCCCGAAAAAGTAGAATTGGGCAAAATGTTGTTCTTCGAACCACGCCTATCTTCCAGTCACTTAATTAGCTGCAACACCTGTCACAACGTGGGCATGGGCGGTCACGACTATCTACCTGTATCGATTGGTCATGGCTGGCAAAAAGGGCCACGTAATGCGCCAACTGTCTTTAATGCTGTATTCAACGCAGCCCAGTTTTGGGACGGTCGTGCCGCTGACTTAGCTGAGCAGGCAAAGGGGCCTGTGCAGGCGGGTGTTGAAATGAGCAGTACGCCAGCGCGTGTTGTGGCAACCTTAAACAGTATGCCTGAGTACATTGAGCGTTTTAAAGCGTCTTTCCCAGGTGAGGCTGATCCGGTTACGTTTGATAATATGGCGGTGGCCATCGAAGCGTTTGAGGCAACGTTGATTACGCCTAATGCGCGTTTCGATCAGTATCTGGGGGGCGCAGATGATGCGTTGACCAGTGACGAGAAAGAAGGATTGGCCCTGTTCATGGATAAAGGCTGTGCAGCCTGTCATGCAGGGGTTAACTTTGGTGGTCAGCAATACTTCCCATTTGGGCTTGTGACACGTCCAGGAGCGGATATTCTTCCTCCAGGGGACAGAGGTCGTGTAGAGGTCACCAATACTGCATCGGATGAATACGTGTTCCGTGCTGCACCTTTGCGCAACATTGAGTTAACTGCGCCGTATTTCCATTCTGGGGCTGTTTGGGACTTGGAAGAAGCGGTTGCGGTTATGGGAACGTCTCAGCTAGGGACCGAACTGAACGATGAGCAGGTGCAGAAAATCACTGCGTTCTTGCGGACACTAACAGGCGATATTCCTGAGGTGGTGTACCCGATTTTGCCAGTGAGCACGGCAACCACTCCAAAACCTGTGGATATGGTCGATTACTAATGCCTATCCTGTAAAAAAATACCGGAGCTTGCTCCGGTATTTTTTTGGTTGTGACACAAGCGTGTTGACCCGAGCACAAAACGACATTGGAGATGTCGATTGGCTCAGGTCAACAGGTGGCTAGGTCAGCGCATCCAGCTTTTGCTTCATTAACCCTTGAACTTGTCCAGGGTTCGCTTTTCCTTGAGACAGTTTCATGACTTGTCCCATGAAGAAGCCGAGCATTTTGCCACGCTTGTCGGGTTCTGCAGCGATGTATTGCTCAACCTGCGCTGTGCAGCTGGCAATTACTTGGTCAACAATGGCCTCAATCGCAGCGCTATCCGTCACCTGTTTTAGGCCTTTGGCTTCAATGATTTCATCGGCACTGCCGCCATCATTCCACATCACTTCAAAAACTGTTTTAGCGATTTTACCTGTTAGGGTTTCATCTTGAATGCGCAAGAGAAGACCGCTCAACTGCTCGGTGCTGACAGGGCATGCGGTGATATCAATATCGTGTTGATTCAGGTGTTTAGCTAGCTCTCCCGTGATCCAGTTAGCGGATAGTTTTGCGTCCTGAGTGTGCTTGGCAACGGACTCAAAGTAATCGGCTTGAGGACGATAGGTCGACAAAACCCCTGCATCATATTCCGAGAGTTGGTATTCATCGATAAAACGCTGTTTGCGTGCGTCAGGCAACTCTGGCAGGCTTTTCTGAATGTCGGCAATATAGCTGTCGTCAATGATGACAGGCAGCAGGTCAGGGCAAGGGAAGTAGCGGTAATCGTTGGCTTCTTCTTTGGAGCGCATACTGCGCGTTTCATTTTTGTCGGGATCGTACAGGCGCGTTTCTTGGATAACGCGCCCGCCATCTTCGATCAAGTCAATTTGACGCGCGACTTCTGTTTCAATGGCGCGCTCAATAAAGCGGAATGAGTTAATGTTCTTCAGTTCGGTGCGAGTACCGAGAGTAGGCGACCCTTTGGGACGGACGGATACGTTGCAGTCGCAACGCATTGAGCCTTCGGCCATGTTGCCATCGCAGATGCCCAGTGTTGTGATGATTGCATGAATTTTGCGCGCATAGGCTGAGGCTTCTTTTGCACTGCGCATGTCAGGTTCGGAGACAATTTCAATCAGCGGTGTGCCCGCACGATTTAAATCAATACCGCTCATGCCGTGAAAATCTTCATGCAGTGATTTTCCCGCATCCTCTTCAAGGTGAGCGTGATGGATACGCACTCGGCGTGTTTCACCGTCGTCTAAGGTAATATCAATATAGCCTGCACCGACGATGGGTTCGGCTAGTTGAGTGGTCTGATAGCCTTTGGGTAAATCAGGGTAAAAATAGTTTTTACGGTCAAAGACGGAACGCTTTCCAATCTCAGCATTCACGGCCAGGCCGAACATAACCGCCATGCGTAACGCATTTTCGTTAACGACCGGTAAGGTGCCAGGCAGAGCCAAATCGATGGCGCAGGCCTGAGTGTTGGGCTCTGCACCGAAAGCGGTGCTGGCACCGGAAAAAATCTTAGTGCGAGTTGAGAGTTGAGCGTGAATCTCTAACCCAATTACGGTTTCCCATTCCATGTGTTACTTACCTCTTAAAGACCGGCAGGAGATTGTTGGTGCCAGTCAGTCGCCAGTTGGAACTGATGCGCAATATTGAGAAGCTTGGCTTCTGAAAAATACGACCCAATGATTTGCAGCCCAACCGGAAGCCCTTGTGATTGGCCACAGGGGATGGACATGCCCGGAAGGCCTGCAAGGTTTAAAGATAGGGTGTAAATATCTTCCATGTACATGGCAACCGGGTCGCTGTTTTTTTCACCGAGCTTAAAGGCAGGCTGTGGGGTGGTGGGAGCCATGATGACATCCACATCCTTGAGCACTGTTAAAAAGTCTTGTTGAATCATGCGTCGAATTTGTTGCGCTTTACGATAGTAAGCATCGTAAAAGCCTTCTGAAAGTGCATAAGTGCCCACCATGATTCGACGTTTAACTTCACTACCAAAGCCTTCTCCGCGGCTGCGCTTGTAAAGGTCTTCAAGATCAACCGGAGATTCACAGCGATAGCCGTAACGAACACCATCAAAGCGGGAAAGGTTCGATGAAGCTTCAGCTGGTGCCAGAATGTAATAGGCAGGAATGCACAGCTCTGTATTCGGTAAGCTGACTTCTTTGACCTGTGCTCCCATGCGCTCGAACTCTTGAATGGCTGCTTGGACTTGTTGCGCGATGCCAGGATCAAGACCCTCTGCAAAATACTCTTTAGGCAGGCCGATTTTCAGTCCGGCGAGGCTGTCGTTTAAGTGAGCGCGATAATCCGGTACAGGTTGGTCGGCAGAGGTTGAGTCCAATGGGTCAAGACCCGCCATCACCTGAAGCATGAGTGCCGCATCTTCAGCGGAGCGCGTCATCGGGCCTGCTTGATCAAAGGAAGATGCATAGGCGACCATGCCGTAACGAGAGATACGACCATAGGTGGGTTTCAGCCCTGTGATGCCACATAGAGCGGCCGGTTGGCGAATTGAGCCGCCGGTATCAGATCCTGTGCAGGCAGGCACTAAACGCGCTGCAACGGCCGCCGCTGAGCCACCGGAGGAGCCGCCGGGTACGCGGTCTGTGTCCCACGGGTTGCGAACAGGGCCGTAATAGCTGGACTCGTTAGAGGAGCCCATGGCGAACTCATCCATATTGGTCTTGCCCAACGTGACAGCGCCCGCTTGATTTAAGCGCTCAACCAAGGTCGCATTATACGGAGAGATAAAGTTGTCGAGCATTTTCGAACCACAGCTGGTTTTCAGTCCGGCCGTACAGAAAAGATCCTTATGCGCAATGGGTAGTCCAGATAGCAAGCCCACTTGGCCTTTTTTACGCAATTCATCGGCCAGCTTAGCTTGCTCGAGTGCAGAGTCAGCTGCGAGGGTAATAAATGAATTGTATTGGCTATCGAGTGCCTGAATACGATCTAAATAGGCTTGAGTCAGCTCTACACTGCTGAAATCACCCTGTGCTAAGCGGGTTGCTAGCTCGGTGAGTGTTAAATTAAACATGTTGCATGATTCCTGTCAGAGCAAAGATGATTATTCAATGACGCGCGGTACTAAAAATAAGCCATCTTCGATGGCGGGTGCATTCTGTTGAAGGCGCTCACGTTGATTGGATTCAGATACTTCATCTTTACGTAGGCGCTGAACGGCGTCAAGCGGGTGTGCCAATGGCAGTACGCCGTCGGTGTCAGTGGCTTGCATTTGGTCAATTAAACTCAAAATGCTGCTGATACTTGTGGCATATTCAGGAACTTCTTGCTCAGAAATATCGAGACGCGCAAGGTGGGCAATGCGTTCTATATCAGATTTGTCCAAGGACATAGGGCCATTTCTCACTGTTAACTTGAAAAAAACATCATTGTTGCATAACTTAACACATTTGTTCCTTGCTCAAAATCCCTGCCATTGTTAGAGTTACATGCTTTCAGGAATATCTGCCAAACTGGCAAATCTCAGGGTATCCACTTTCATGTTCAAAAAAATCAGAGGACTCTTCTCAAGCGATTTGTCTATCGATCTCGGCACAGCGAACACGCTGATTTATGTACGGGACCGGGATATAGTGCTTAATGAACCCTCGGTGGTTGCGATTCGCACCATCGGTAACCAAAAATCCGTCGCCGCTGTTGGTACAGAGGCAAAAAGAATGCTGGGTCGTACACCCGGCAACATTACAGCAATCCGGCCGATGAAGGACGGAGTGATTGCTGATTTTCATGTCACCGAAAAAATGTTGCAGTATTTTATCAGTAAGGTGCATGACAATAGTTTTATGACGCCAAGTCCACGTGTTTTAGTGTGTGTACCGTGTAAGTCAACCCAAGTGGAGCGTCGCGCGATTCGTGAGTCTGCGATTGGAGCAGGTGCACGCGAAGTGTATTTGATCGAAGAGCCAATGGCCGCTGCCATTGGTGCAGGTTTACCTGTTGATGAAGCAACTGGCTCGATGGTTGTTGATATTGGCGGTGGTACAACCGAAATTGCGGTTATTTCGTTGAATGGTATTGTGTATGCCGAATCGGTTCGCATCGGAGGTGATCGTTTCGATGAGTCCATTGTTACCTATGTCCGCCGCAACTACGGTAGTCTGATCGGTGATGCAACGGCTGAACGCATTAAGCAGGAAGTCGGTGTTGCGTATCCTTCCAATGAAGTGCTCGAAATTGATGTGCGCGGGCGTAATTTGGCGGAAGGCATTCCAAGAAGCTTTACGTTGAACTCGAACGAAATTCTTGAAGCCTTGCAAGAGCCACTGTCTGCGATAGTACAGGCTGTTAAAAGTGCACTTGAAGGCTGTCCGCCTGAATTGGCTTCAGACATTGCAGAGCACGGCATTGTCTTAACAGGTGGTGGCGCATTGCTGCGCAACATTGATCGTCTTATTAGCGAGGAAACGGGCTTGCCGGTTATCCTGGCTGAAGATCCATTGACCTGTGTTGCCAGAGGGGGCGGTCGCGCCTTGGAAATGTTAGACAAGCGCTCGTTCGAGATATTGACGCACGAGTAACGCATGGTTAACGGGCGTTTGATGGTAATGGTGATTGTGAGTAATCGCTTGTGATGCAGCAGGAGGTTACTCATTAACCCTATATTTCGTGGCAAGAACCCACTTGCTCTTTTCATTTTTTTGTTGGTGCTTGCGCTAGGCATCATTGTAGCTGATTTAAACAGTTCAAAAATGAAAGAAGGCCGGGTGTATTTGTCGCTCCTGATTACGCCTCTTCAGTGGTTGGTTGACCTGCCATCGCGTGGTGCTGACCGTCTGTCCGATTTGTTTGTTGATCGGGCGACATTGATTCGAGACAATGAACATCTTCGTTCTGAAGCGCTTGAGCTTCATCGTAAATCTCAATTAATGGCGGCTCTTTTAGAGGAAAATCGTCAGCTACGCGATCTCTTAAATGCCACCGAGCGGCTTGAAGCCGATGTGATGGCGGCTGAGTTGATTGGCGTCAATCCCGACCCATTTCTGCATGAAATTATTTTGAACCGAGGTTTTGAAGACGGTTTGTATATTGGACAGCCCGTCATAGATGCAGGTGGAATCATGGGGCAAGTCTTGTCCTTGGCACATTACACCAGTCGAGTCATGTTGATCACGGATGCACGCACCGCTGTGCCTGTTGAGGTCGTTCGCAACGGTTTCAGAAGTATAGCCTTAGGTAAGGGGGCATTAGGTGAGCTCGAACTCAGTCATGTGCCCGATACGGCCGATATTCAGGAGGGCGACATGCTGGTGACGTCCGGTTTGGGTGGTCGTTTCCCGCGCGGCTATCCTGTTGCCGTCGTGAGTGAAGTCATACGCGATCCTGGACGTCCCTTTACGCTTGTTAAAGCCACCCCAGCAGCACGCTTGGATCGAAGTCGACAATTGCTGCTCGTGGATTATCGGAATTCAGGACCTGAAAATCGTATTACGCGAGAACGTCAAACTCCAGTTGAGTCCGTGACCACTGAAGAGCCTGTGGAGTCCGTCGATGAGTGAACAGTCTCAAGGAGGCTCGCTGATCATCTTTGCAACTTTTTTAGTGGGATTAGTGCTTAGCCAAATTCCATTGCCGGGCATCATGATATGGGCAAGACCTGAATGGGTGGCCTTGGTTTTAATTTACTGGGTGATGGTGTTACCGCACAGGGTAGGGTTGGGGAGCGCATTCATGATGGGTGTTCTGCTTGATCTTATTCGAGGCAGTGTGATGGGGCTAAATGCTTTGTCATTGTTGATCATTACCTATTTGGTCTTGCTTTTGTACAAGCGTATTCGTATGTTTCCTTTATGGCAGCAATCGATGATGATCATGGTGTTAGTGGGTATTAATCAATTGTTGTTTTTCTGGATGCAGGGCATTACCGGAACTTCTGCAACAGGGCTGATTTTTTTATTGCCATCATTGATCAGCGCCATTCTCTGGCCATGGGTTTATGTCATTTTACACGGTGTACGACGCACCTTCAGAATAGAGTAACCTTTATGACGACAGCAACTGTGATCTTAGCCTCAGCTTCTCCTAGACGAACACAGTTACTTGCTCAGTTAGGGGTACCTCACGAAGTCATCAGTGCAGATATTTGTGAAGACCCTGAGTCTGATGAGCACCCCTTGCTGTATACGCAACGTCTTGCAATGACCAAAGCGGAGCAGGTGTTTAATGCGGTTTCTGGTCGATTGCCCGTATTAGGGGCCGACACCACAGTGACCTTGAATGGGACTATACTGGGTAAACCCGCTAATGAAGAAGACGCTGTGCAAATGCTGCTTGCCTTGTCAGGACAAACACACGAGGTGATCACGTCAATTGCATTGGTGCACCCCGAAGGGCGTGAAGTGTGTTCCGTTGTGACCGAGGTTGAGTTTGCTGAATTAAGTTATGACACTTGCCAAGCCTATTGGCGAACAGGAGAGCCAGCTGATAAGGCGGGAGCTTATGGTATACAAGGGCTTGGTGGTGTGTTTGTACGCCAACTCAGAGGCAGTTATTCTGCTGTTGTTGGATTGCCCTTATTCGAAACGGCTGCTTTGCTAAAACGTTATCATCTCCATACATGGCAGACAGCACTCTGATGGAGGCCTTAAATGGCTGAAGAAATACTCATCAACTTTACGCCCATGGAAACACGTGTGGCGGTCATTGAAAATGGCATGCCACAAGAAATTTATGTGGAGCGTGCCAGTCGTCGTGGAATTGTTGGCAATATTTACAAAGGCAAAGTAGTGCGTGTCTTACCAGGAATGCAGGCAGCTTTTGTGGATATTGGGCTTGAGCGAGCGGCGTTTATCCCTGTAGATGAGGTGATTGATGCTGCTAGTGGAACCCCGGGAGTTCGCCACAATATTTCAATTGCCGATGTTATAAAAGAAGGGGACACTCTGTTAGTTCAGGTGACCAAAGATCCAATCGGTACGAAGGGTGCGCGTTTAACCACACATTTATCCATCCCTTCGCGTTATTTGGTGTTGATGCCTGGTAATCCTCATATCGGCATATCACAGCGTATCGATGACGCTGAGGAACGTGAGCGTTTGCGCCAAATAATGGAGGACCTATCCAGTGTTGAAAACCCCGATTATAAAGGCGGGGACAGTGGCTTTATTCTGCGCACGGTTGCGGAAGGGGTCAGTGAAACCGAGTTGCGTTCGGATTTAAATTTTTTGCTGAGGCTCTGGTCGCGTCTGAATGAGAAAATAGCAAAGCTGCCGGCTCCGTCCGTTGTCTATGAAGATTTACCATTGCATATGCGTGCATTGCGCGATATGGCTCATAGCGGTGTTGAGCGTATACGCATTGATTCGCGGGAAACCTATCAGCGATCCGTTGAGTTCGCACAATCGCTTGTACCTGAAATTGTCGAAAAGCTCGAATACTACCCAGGTGAACGTCCACTCTTTGACATGTTTAGTGTAGAGGAAGAGATGGAGCGTGCCCTAGGGCGGCGAATTGAGTTGAAGTCGGGGGGGTATTTGATTTTCGATCAAACAGAAGCGATGACGACAGTTGATATTAATACGGGTGCATTTGTTGGTCATCGTAATTTAGAAGAAACCATTTTTAAAACGAACTTAGAAGCGGCAACCGCGATAGGTCGTCAGTTACGCCTGCGCAATTTAGGTGGAATCATTATTATTGATTTCATTGATATGACCGATGTTGATCATCAACGTCAAGTGCAACGGACCTTAGACCGTGTGCTCGAAAAAGACCATGCCAAGTGTAAAGTAACCGGAGTTTCTGAATTGGGTTTGGTTGAGATGACTCGCAAGCGAACTCGCGAAAGTTTAGAGCAGGTTTTATGTGAACCCTGTCCTATGTGCCAAGGTCGTGGAACGGTCAAGACCCCTGAAACAGTCAGTTATGAAATATTTAGGGAGATTCTACGTCAGCATCGGGCGTACGATACCGACAGCTATTTGGTGCTTGCGGCAACGTCTGTGGTTCATTATTTGATGGATGAGGCATCGGATCATGTTGCCGAACTTGAATCCTTTATCGGTAAAACGATTCGTTTTCAGGTGGAGCCTTTGTACGGCCCAGAGCTCTTTGACGTTGTTTTACGCTAACACATGCGCATGAAAAACCTTGTTCGCATCAGTGCTCGTATCCTGTTATGGCTGATTTTCACACTGTGTTTATTGACCTTGTTGGCGCGTTTGGCGTTAACCCTGGTAGCGAACAACGAAGCACTTGTTTTGACACATGCGTCACCTTATCTAAGGGGAGAAGTTCACAGCGGTGATCTTGAGGTATCGGTTTGGCGTCGCCATCCCCAGCTATCCTTATCTCAGTTGGACTGGATGGCCACAGATGAAACTGCCCACTTACAACGTTTAAACGTTGATTCGATTTCCGCCGAAATCGATCTTTTAAGCAGTTTGTGGCACCGAAGCCTTGTATTTAAAACGCTTGTCTTGCAGGGGGCCTCGGTTGATTTCACGATTACAGATCGTGACTCGGACGATGTCAGTCATGACGAAGCAACGTCTGCTTCTACACCTCGATTCTTAGCGGGCTTGATTCATTCCTCACTGGCAATTGAAAACCTAGCATTGAATGTGAAGCATGAGAATGAACAGCGTCAGATTGATGTGTTGCATTTGAGTGCGGGGCCTAGTGAAAAGGGCTTGGCGATGCAGGGGCGTTTGCGTTTGCCTCGCTTGATTTCAGATGACTCCATCGTTGAGTTTGGCGTACATCTTCCGAATGTGGGTGAACTAGCAACACTGGCAAGTGAGTTTCAACTCTATGTCAATGTTGAGGATTTAGAGCTTGAGCGTGTTGGATTTTTATTGCCAGCACTGGATATCAAGGATTTGCCAGCAAGGCTCTCAACACAGGTATGGCTGTCAATTGAGTCGGGGCAGTTGATTGATGCTCAAGGGTCTTTAAGTGTCTCGGATTGGCAACCGCATTTTTTGGCCGAGCCATTGCAGGCCACCGCCTATTTTCAAGGCACTGTTGCCGAGAATGAAGCACGTATTCAGCTGATGTCAGCTGATCTCCAGCTTCCTGATGCTGCTTTACGTTTAGAGCAGCTCAATATGAATTTTGCCCTGGATTCGGATGCAAATTGGGCATTGCGTCTTCTACAATTCGATGCATTAGACTTGGGAGAGCTTAATAAGCTGATCTCATTTGCGCGTGAGCTGCCAGAGGACGTAGGTCCTTTGCTAAGCGATCTATCTCCGGCTGGGCAGTTACGCCAATTACAACTTTATTTCGCTGATCTCGCGGACTGGAAGAGCTTTATATTTAGCGCTGAGCTTGATCAGGTTTCTGTGTCGGCATGGGATGAAGCGCCAGAAGCACGTGGGGTGGTTGGGCGTTTGGAAGCATCTTGGCAAGTAGGGCGAGTTGTTCTAGAGAGCGGCGAGTTCTATTTGAACTTTCCACAACTGTTTGATCAGGGCTGGTCTTACACCCATGCGTCGGGTGAGATCGATTGGTCCTGGAACGATGACGCGATGAAAATCGGTAGCAATGTGTTGGCGCTTAAGAACGATCAGGTGGATGCTAAGGGGCGGTTTAGTTTGTACCGTCCTTTTGACAAGGCGGAGCAGGTAGAGCTGAGCTTGATGATCGGTATGGCTAACTCACAGGCTCTTCAGGCTGAGTTTTACACGCCACCTGTTATTGGTGATGAGTTGCATGCGTGGTTAATGGGGGCGATTAAAGGGGGGGCTGTTAATCGTGCTGGCTTAGTGATTCATGCAGGACTGAGATCCGAGGCGCCCTCTTTGCCGTTGAGTGTTCAGTTGTTTTTTGATGTTGATGATGCTCGTTTTGCCTTTTTGCCTGAGTGGCCAGCCATCGAAGACGCAAAGTTCTTTTTGCATCTGCGTGATACTGAGCTGCGTGTCGATATCGCACAGGGGCGGTTAATGGACACCAAGGTCAACAATGCTTGGGTTTACATGCCTCCTGACGCGCAGCGCTTGTACGTGGGTGCACCACTTGAAGGGGATTTATCTGATATCACTCAGTTACTAAAGGGGCCTTTAGGGCTTGCGCACGAAGTAGCTGACTGGCATTTTTCAGGCCAAGCGAGCACTGCATTGCAGTTGGTGGTTCCTCTAAATGATCAAGACTCAGTTAAGGTGGATTTCAAAGGGACTTTACATTCGGCAGCCGTGGCTTCAGACGCGCTTGATTTGTTGTTAGAAAAAATCACAGGCGAACTTTCTTACTCCACCGACACAGGATTTAGCGCGCCAAGGTTAAGTGGTCAGTTTTGGGGACAGCCTTTTCAAGCCTCGGTCGAAACCAACACTAATAAAACATTGATCGATCTTGCAAGTCGGGTGGAGATGCCGCAGCTTACTCGTTGGATGGCGATGGATACACTTAATGATAGTCTGTCGGGGCAAACGGACTATCGGGCCTCCGTTGTCTTGTGCGGTGATACAGATTGCCCAAAGGTATCCTTCGAATCCAATCTTGAAGGGGTTTCTATCCAAGGACCTAAGGGACTGCATAAATCAGCCGCCGATGTGCGTCCTTTGCGTGTCGAAATACAGCCTGAAAACACGCAGTTCCGTGTGGATTATCATGATCAGTTTGCGGCAGTCTACAATTACGGCACTTCACCTCGTGGAATGCTTCGAATTGGCAGTGGAGAGGTTAACCTACCCGAATTGCCGGGGTTGGAAATTGAAGGGCGACTTTCCTACCTGGATGCAGACATTCTAGATGAGTGGTCGAGTTGGATAGCGTTTCACATACCTAAAGTGTCACATGTGTCGAGTAGAGAAGAGGGTGTATCCAGCTTTCCAGTGACTCGTCTTTCCATTCGTGTTGCCGAGGCAGTGATGGCAGGGCAGACGTTTAGTAATATCCAAGTGGCGATGCGTCGTTTACTAACAGAACCTTCGCTGCATTTTCAGTTAAGCAGTGATCAAGCGACGGGGGTGCTAACTCAGGATAATGCCAATCAACCTTGGAGTTTATCCTTGAATGAGCTTGCTTTGACGTTTAAACCACAGCGCAAAACAGAGGCTAGCCTAGGGAGCGTCGAACCGCTTTTAACCCAGTCACTCTTGCAGCGTATGCCGATTTTAAACGTGGATATTGAGCGACTTGAGCTCAATGAAAAAAATATTGGGCATTGGCGCTTTGAGTTGATGCCAGCATCGGATCATCTAAAAGTGCATCAGATTGATGCCAGTTTAATGCAAATGAGTTTAACTGGGCAGTTAGACTGGTTTGTGGACCCAGCTCAAAATAGTCGTTTGCAGCTAAGGCTTATGGGGTCAGAGTTGCAAAATATTCTGAAGTCTTGGAGTGATGAGTCGGCCATTGAGGCAAAGAGTATTGATGCCATAGCGGATTTCACGTGGTTGGGAGGAGCAGAAGCATTCAAACTGTCTGCTCTAGACGGCCGTTTTGCCTTCTCGGCAGAACAGGGGCGTATTGTGGAGTCGGGTATGGGGGCTAACTTCCTAAGAGTGTTTGGCATACTCAATTTGAATACACTGTCTAGACGCTTGAAACTTGATTTTAGTGACCTGCTTAAAAAAGGATTGGTGTTTGATACGATGGCCGCCGCCTATTCTCTGAAGCAGGGACTTGCCAGTACAATGGACCCTCTAAAGCTGACGGGGCCGTCAGCGACCATGACGATTAGCGGTTCGTTAAACTTTCACAACGATCAATTTGATAAGATGATCGAAGTAAACATCCCCTTGGGCAGTAATCTGACACTAGGGGCTGTGCTGTTAGGCGCACCTCAAGTGGCTGGCGCCATTTTTTTGGTTGATCGAATCATGGGAGATCAGATCGAAAAAATGACTCGGATACGTTACCGTCTAACGGGAACCTTAGATGATCCCGTTATTCAGCTTGTGGGGCAGGCATCTTCAACATCTGATGAATAGGCTTAAGCGTTGTCTTGAGCTTCAGCCGTTTCACGAATAAATTTGAACAGTTTGCGATAGTTGGCCGGAGCGGCTCCCATTGCTTGTTCCTTGAGCGTATTCCGAATAAGTTGTCTTAACTTTTGTATGTCGGCTTCAGGAAACTCACGGATATAGTCTGTTAGGCTTTTATCCGTATCCGTCAGCAAGCGATCACGCCAAACTTCCAAAGCATGGAACTTTTGATTGTGTTCATTGCGAGACGTGTCAAACTGATTGAGGGCTATTTTAATTGCATCGGCATCCGCTTTGCGCATCAACTTGCCAATGTATTGGAAGTGACGACGTAAAGCACCATTTGCACTGATTTTTCGTGTTTCTTCAATTGCCTTGCGGAGTATATCGTCCATTGGAACTAGTGCCTGTTGATCTGGACGTAGTTCAGTGATGCGTTTGCCCAATTCTTGAAGAGCTTCCATTTGGCGTTTGACTTCAGAACGGCTGATCTCTTCACTCTCTGTGCCTTCTTGTAAAGATATCAGTCTGTCTGTTTTACTCATGAGGAAAATTACCTTGAAGGATTAATGGTGTGTTATTCGGGTTCGTCAAAGCGATTCTGAATTAACAATTCTAATGCAAGGTGCGCGTCCTGCGCATCGTCTCCATCTATGTGGAGTATTAGCTCGGTGCCTTTACTTGCCGCCAGCATCATAACGGACATGATGCTCTTACAATCGACCACGCGACCTGCTTTTTCAACTTGGATTTGACTATTAAATTCGTTTGCTTTAGCCGAGAGTTTTGCCGCTGCACGTGCATGTAGGCCAAGTTTATTTACTATCGTAACAGGTGCTTTTATCATAGAAACATTCCGATCATTCGCGCCAGAGATCAAAGGAGTTAACTCAACTCCCGGTGGCGTACACTTACATTATCCATAAGCTGATTAAAATGGCTAGCCAATCGTTCAGCAATAAAGACAGATCGATGTTGCCCCCCCGTGCAACCTATACCGACAGTTAAGTAGCTGCGGTTATCCTGCTTAATTTTGGGTAGCCATCGCTCCAGAAAATATACAATATCATGGATCATATCGATAGCATCAGGAGACTGCTCAAGAAATTGGATAACTTGCGGGTCATTACCTGTGTATTGGCGTAGCTCAGGTACCCAGTAAGGATTGGGTAGGGAGCGCACATCAAATGTGAAGTCTAGATCTAAGGGCAGTCCGTGTTTAAAGCCAAAGGATTCAAACTGTAAGGATAATGTTTGTTCTTTGCGATTGGCAACCCGCAGTTTAATACTGTCCCTCAGTTCGTAGAGGCTGAGTCGGGTTGTATCGATACGAATGTCCGCTAAGGTTGCAATAGGTTCGAGTAAACGCTGCTCCTGATAAAGCGCTTCTTGTAAACCAGCGTGTGAGTTGGTTAGGGGATGTTTACGACGGGTAGCGCTAAAACGCTTCAGTAAGGTCGTTTCGGATGCATCTAAGTAAATGATCTCATAGACAAGATCGTCCATCCCGGCAAGTGTGTTGAGCACTGTGGGAACTTGTGAAAGATTGCTAATCAAATTACGTGCATCAATGCTGACGGAAAGCTTATCGGGGCGATCCGGTGCAATGAGCATTTGTTGAATGAGCTCGGGCAGCAAAAGTGCTGGAAGGTTATCAATGCAATAGAAACCAATGTCTTCCAGTGCTTGAAGTGCTGTACTTTTTCCGGAGCCCGAACGCCCACTCAGAATGACTAACTTCACTCAGTCGACTCCCCAAGTGACTGAATAACATTCTGAAAGAGGGTTTGTTTGTCTTCACTGCTTCTCAGCAATTCACGCACGTTGGATTGGCTGAACAATTCCGCTAAAGTTGCCAAGGTTTGTAAGTGTTCGCTGGCAGCATCTTCCGGAACCAGTAAGCAGCAAATAATATCAACGGGTCGGTTATCGATGGCGTCGAAATCGACAGCTGATTGGAGGGTCATGAGCAGTGCTAAGGCCTCTGTGCAACCTGCCAAGCGACAGTGTGGAATAGCCACACCGTCGCCGATGCCAGTGCTACCGAGACGCTCTCTGTTTAAAAGACCGCTGAAGATGTCTTCAGCATCTAATCCGCTTGCTTGCTCAGCTAGGGTTTGGCTGGCAAGTTCAAGAACCCTTTTTTTGCTGATGGCGTCAATATGACAAAGGGTTCTTGATTCGGTCAGTAGCTCGGAAATAGGCATGATAATTACTAAATCGTCTTTATTTATGGGATTTCATTTTTTCTTTATGCTTAATAACTTGTCGGTCAAGTTTATCGACCAAAGCATCAATCGCCGCATACATATCTTCATTTTCGGACTGCGCAAACACTTCACCACCGGCGAGGTGCATTGTAGCTTCCGCTTTCTGGCGTTGTTTTTCAATACTCAGTGTGACTTGAACATTGGTAATGTTATCAAAATGACGTTCAAGACGCTCAAATTTAGTGTGAACGTAGTCATTTAGGGATTCAGTCAATTCTACATGGTGGCCAGTAATATTGATCTGCATGGGTTGTCTCCTTGGTAAGGGTACGAAATGGCTCGTACCTATCTATTATAATTAAAGCAGACGCTTACGCTCATTAGAAGGTGGAATACCTAAAGCTTCACGATATTTTGCTACGGTTCGACGGGCAACATTGATACCTTGCTCCATTAAGAGTTGTGCAATTTTATTATCGCTTAAAGGCTTGGCGGTATTCTCACTTGTAACAAGCTTTTTAATCAGAGCTCGGATAGCTGTTGAAGATGCGCCTTCTCCATCAGCCGTGTTCACCTGGCTTGAGAAAAAATATTTCAATTCAAAAATACCTCGAGGAGTATGAATGAATTTTTGAGTGGTGACACGTGAAATGGTGGATTCATGCATAGAGACGGCCTCAGCAATATCATGAAGGACCATCGGTTTCATGCCCTCTTCACCCATTTCTAAGAAGTCTTTTTGGCGCTCGACGATTTCTGTTGCGACTTTTAATAAGGTCTCGTTTCGACTCATTAGGCTCTTTAGAAACCAGCGAGCTTCTTGTAGGTGGTTTTTCAAATAGGTGTTGTCAGCACTGTTGTCGGCTCGTCGAATTAAATCGGCATATTGTGTATTAATCTGAAGCTTCGGTGATGTCTCTGGGCTTAGCGAGACAATCCATTGATCTTGGACTTTGCGAACGACAACATCAGGTATGACATATTCAGATTGACTGGAAGCAATGCTGGCACCGGGCTTTGGATTGAGTGACTGAATGATCTCGATGACCGACGACAAGTTTTCTTCGTTCAAGCGCAGCTTGCGCATTAGCGCTTTGTAGTCATGATTCCCTAAGAGTTGGAGATGTTCATTCGCTAACTTTAAAGCCGTTTCTCTCCAAGGCAGAGTGTCTGGTAATTGTTTAATCTGAATGCTTAAACACTCGCTCAAATCACGTGCCGCAACGCCAGGGGGGTCAAATTGTTGAACCCTGTGTAACACGGCGATGACTTCATCAAGGTCAATATCACTGAAGATATCGGGGAATTGAGCAACGAATTGCTCCATGAGTTCATCAACACTAACCTGCAGATATCCATCAGGGTCAATGGCCTCAATTATCGCTTCAGCAATCAGGCGATCCGCATCGGACATAGGTGTTAAATTTAACTGCCAATTTAAATGATCAAGCAGCGTGTCTTCACGAGAGTCGTTTTCATTGTCGGCCCATTCGCTGTCAGAACTGCTCCCTGAACTTTGATGCTGAAAGGTATCTTCCCAGCTGCTGTCTGTGGGGAGGTCTTCAGGTATTTGATCGTTCCAATCGTGCTCAGCTTCCGCTTCATGCTCAACCACCTCTTCACGGTCATTTGAGGAGGGTTCTGTGCTCAGCTCTCGTTGGTTGTCCGAACTTAAATGGACTGGGATATCCGTATCCGTATCATCTTCGCTGATTTCAAGCAGCGGATTGCTTTCCAGCGCTTGTTGTATCTCTTGTTGTAGGTCCAACGTCGATAATTGCAATAAGCGAATAGCCTGCTGCAATTGCGGCGTCATGGTGAGGTGCTGGCCGATTTTTAAATGTAAGGCTTGCTTCATATGCCAGATATATCACTCAGTTGAAGGATACGGATTAATGTTTAGAGCCTGAACTGCTCGCCAAGATAGGCTTGTCGAACCTGTTCATTTGCCATTATGTCAGATGGGTGGCCTTCTGCAAGGATATGACCTTCCGAAACAATGTATGCTCGTTCACATATATCAAGTGTTTCACGGACATTGTGGTCCGTGATTAACACGCCGATATTTTTAGATTGTAGATGCTTGATCGTTTGCTTTATATCGCTAACCGAGATTGGATCAACACCCGCAAAGGGTTCATCAAGCAAAATAAACGCAGGTTCGGTTGCCAACGCTCGCGCGATTTCAACACGTCGACGCTCTCCACCAGATAGGGACATGCCTAAACTGTCACGTATATGCGTAATACTAAACTCTTCTAGCAAGCTTTCAAGCATTGCCTTGCGCTGAGATGAGTTAAGATCTTTTCGCGTTTGTAAAACAGCCAAGATGTTTTCAGCAACCGATAGTTTCCTGAATACGGAGGCTTCTTGTGGCAAGTAGCCCAAGCCAAGGCGTGCGCGCCCGTGCATCGGTAAACGGGTAATATCTTTTTCATCAATTAAAATAGCGCCTTGATCTGCGTTGATCAAACCAACAATCATATAAAAGCAGGTTGTTTTTCCAGCACCGTTAGGGCCAAGGAGTCCTACAATTTCACCTTGCTTAAGATGTAAGGACACATCGCGCACGACCTGTCGACGTTTATACGACTTAGCTAAATGTTGTGCTTCAAGCGTGATCATATCAATTGTTGGACCTAGGTTGAATGATCATTTCGACGCGTTGACCACCAGGTTGCTCGCTACCGAATGCATCTACAATCGATTTATCCATGTTGTAAACAATACGCTGTCCTGTAAAGCGGTCATTGGCTTGTTGAACTTGAGCATTGCCCGTGATGGTAATGAGTTGTGTGGGGATACGATAGTCCATTTGATTGCCATAGGCGCGTGTTACAGGTTGGCTTGCTACAGATTGCTGTTGAAACTCCGCTGGATTGCCAGAGGATACGATCCGAGCAATGCTTCCTTGGTTGTCACGATGAAGTTCGACACGACTGCCTTTGAGGATCATGCTGCCTTGTTTGATTTCAACATTGCCCGAATAGACAGAAACACCTGTAGCCTCATTTAAACTGGCCTGATCAGCGCTAACATGAATAGGCTGGTTTCGATCTTCAGGAAGTGCAAAGGCTAAGCTGCTCAGAACCACCATTCCCAACAGGCCTATCAGTTTACTCACTTTTTGCATAGTATCCTCGTACCTCAGAAAGCAATTCGATCCGTTGTTCACCCAGCCAGGCTTGCATGCCAATGGCTGATAGCTGACTGAATGCCTGTACAACCATGACAGGGTCTGCGGTTTCAGCGTACTGTGACGAAGGAAATAACGTCATTGTTTCTGTTCTTAGCTCTCTAGGTGCATCAAAAGATGAATTATCAATAACACGGACGTTCCCTGCAAGCTCAATCTTGCTTTCGTCATCCGTCATCGTGCCTTTGTCGGCTTTAATGTGCGTTTCTTTATCACCTGTTCCGATGAGTATTACCTTGGGTTGCGTCACCTGAGTGATCGATGGACCCGGTAAATGCTCGATAAGCGGTGATGAAAGTTGATGGACAAGTTCACCTGATTGACTATAGCGTTTAAGGTGGCCGTCTAAAATGAAAAAATCGACTCTGTCTTCATTTGGTTCGCTGACCTCAAGGACTGGTCGGTTAATACCCATCCAGCCCCAGTATAAAACAGGAATCAGGGTTAATAAAATAACGACGGCAAGTGCGAAATGGCGAGTCCAACGCATTAGCGAAACTCATCAATCAGTGCGTTGAGTTTTCCTTGTGCAGATAAAATCACCTCACAGAATTCACGAGCGGCACCTTCTCCGCCTTTGCGGCTTGTGCACCAATCCGCTTCGGCACGAACAAGAGGGTGTCCATTCGGGACGGATGCACCAAAGGCGACGGTAATAATGGCCGCTAAGTCGGGTAGATCGTCACCAATATAAGCCGTGGTTGCGGCGCTATGATGGTGTTGCTTCCATAGCTCTTCGAGCGCAACGAGTTTGTCTTCACGGCCTTGCATTAGGTAATGGATGCCGAGTGCTTTGGCTCGTTGTTCGACCTGTGGTGAGCTTCGGCCCGTGATGATGGCGGTTTCAATACCTGCCTTGTGCAGCAGTTTGATGCCTAAGCCATCCAGTGTATGAAAGGATTTGATCTCTTGTCCGTCAGGCAAAAAATTTAATTGGCCATTCGTTAAAATACCATCCACGTCAAAAACAACCAGTTTTACAGGTCTTAGACGTTCGGTCAGTTGTGCTGAAAGAGAGTTACCCATTAAATGACTCCTGCTTTAAGTAGGTCATGCATGTTTAAGGCGCCCGTGACTTTTCCTTCTTTATCAGTAACGAGTAGGGCGTTTATTTTTCGTTCTTGCATGATTTGGAGTGCTTCTGCTGCAAGAGATCCGGCTTGTATTGTTGTGCATCCATGCGTCATAACTTCAGAAATTGGTGTGGTTTTTAAATTGGTTTCTAAATCAAGTGTTCGGCGTAAGTCACCGTCTGTGTAAATGCCTTGCAACTGCCCAGCATCGTTAATGATCGCAGTCATCCCAAGTCGTTTGCGTGTCATGACCAAGAGTGATTCATGAATGGGCGTGTTGAGTGATACTAAGGGGATATCGTCACCTGAGTGCATAATGTCATCAACTTTGAGGAGTAAGCGTCGACCTAAGCTGCCCCCTGGATGAGAAAAGGCAAAGTCTTCGGCGCTAAATCCCCGAGCTTCGAGCAAAGCGATCGCTAATGCATCACCAAGAACGAGTTGTGCTGTAGTGCTCGAGGTTGGCGCTAGATTTAGGGGGCATGCTTCGCGCGTGACGGGGATATGGAGATTGACGTCAGCGAAGCGAGAGAGGGTAGAGTTGGGGTTGGCCGTGATGCTAATTAATGGAACATGCATACGCTTGATTAGCGGTAAAATCGTAATCACTTCATTGGTTTCACCTGAGTTGGACAGGGCAAGAACGACATCTTGCGGGGTGAACATGCCCAAATCACCGTGGCTCGCCTCGGCTGGGTGCACAAAGAATGAAGGTGTACCTGTACTAGCCAGCGTTGCTGCAATTTTGTTGCCGATATGTCCAGATTTTCCCATTCCTGTCACGATGATACGGCCTTTGCATGTCATCATGATTGAACAAGCATCGTTTAAACTGGAGTCTAGATGCTCAAGCAAAGCGCTTAATGTCTCTCGCTCTATCTCAATGGTGCGCTTTGCTGTTTTCAGATAATCAATAGCCATTATTTTGCCATTAGTTTAAAGGTGAATACTGTAATAGGTCATAGTTTAACTCAGCTTAGATTGCTAAGCATCTGTTGAAGCGGATATCTTGCATTTCATCAGGAGAGAATACGTAAACGACCGTGATTCTGATAGAGTCATTTTAAGTCGACTTAGGTAGTGTTATAGTAGATCTTTTTGTGATTTTGCATGTCAAATACACGTTCGTTTTTAAGATAGGGCACTAACGGGATGGAAGCAGTGAGTCCGACGACAGGAAGTGCTTCAAGCATGCTTGAGGATGTCATCGTTGAAATTAAAGATTTGACCTTTTCCAGGGGTGATCGGCCTATTTTCAAAGGCGTCGATATCAAAATACCCCGGGGAAAAGTGACGGCCATAATGGGACCTTCGGGGACGGGTAAAACCACCTTGTTGAAACTCATTGGCGGACAATTGCGCCCAGACAGCGGTGATATCGTTGTTGAAGGCAGCAGTGTGCCCTCTCTAGGGCGCAGAGATTTATTTGTTATTCGCGAAAAAATGGGGATGTTGTTTCAAAGTGGCGCGCTTTTTACGGACATGAACGTCTTTGATAACGTGGCGTTTCCGATCCGAGTTCACACACAACTGCCTGAAGAAATGATACGGGATATCGTATTAATGAAGCTTCAGGCGGTTGGGCTTAGAGGAGCGTATGCCTTGATGCCCAGTGAGTTGTCAGGAGGAATGGCAAGGCGTGTTGCGTTAGCGCGAGCAATATCATTGGATCCTAACATCGTTATGTACGATGAGCCTTTTACCGGCCAAGATCCAATTGCGATGGGGGTGTTGGTGAACTTAATTCGACGCCTCAACCAAGCCTTGGGCCATACAAGCATCATCGTATCTCATGATATTCAAGAAACGCTATCGATTGCAGATTATCTGTATCTAATTGCGGATGGTAAGGTCATTGCGCATGGGACGCCAGAGCAACTTAAAACCATTGAATCAGAACAGGTGCGTCAGTTTGTGGAAGGCTTGCCAGACGGTCCAGTGCCTTTTCACTATCCAGCCCCTGATTTCGTAGAGCAGTTAATGCATAAGGGAGTAAGTCGTTGATTGATTTTATGCAAAAACTCGGTCATCGGACCTTGTCTAAATTGGCTGCTTTCGGCCGATCAGGGCAAATCTTGTTTCAGTCAGTGGTGGCTAAGCCAGCACCAGTGATGATGTTTCCATTGTTGATTAAGCAAATCTACTTTGTCGGGGTGTTGTCTCTTATCATTATTGTCGTCTCTGGACTGTTTATCGGAATGGTTTTGGGGCTTCAGGGGTATACTATCCTGGTTGATTATGGCTCTGAACAGGCTGTTGGGCAGATGGTTGCGTTGAGTCTCGTTCGTGAGTTGGCGCCAGTGGTCACCGCATTGCTTTTTGCCGGTCGAGCAGGGTCCGCTTTGACGGCCGAAATTGGGTTGATGAAAGCGACGGAGCAATTGGCAAGCTTAGAGATGATTGGCGTTGATCCGTTGAGACGCATTATAGCGCCACGCTTATACGCTGGTTTTATTTGCATGCCTTTGCTGAGTATGATTTTTGCAGTTGTCGGTGTTTGGGGTGCGGCACTAGTGGCTGTTGACTGGCTGGGGATTTACAGTGGTTCATATTGGGCCAACATGCAACAGTCGGTTGATTTTATGAGCGATGTTGTCAATGGTCTGATCAAAGCAGTGGTCTTTGGCTTTGTGGTGACCTGGATAGCTGTATACCAAGGTTATGACTGTGTACCGACTTCCGAAGGGATTAGCCAAGCAACAACCCGAACAGTGGTTTATTCATCACTGGCGGTGCTGGGCCTCGATTTTATTTTGACTGCTTTGATGTTTGGAGATCTGTAATTATGCGTATGCGTACAATGGAAATAAGTGTAGGTTTTTTTATGCTTATTGGCTTCTTAGCGTTGGTGGTCTTGGCACTTAATGTCAGCGGCTTAAATTTAGCATCTAAAGGGACGGGATATAAAATTTATGCCAACTTTGAGAATATTGGTGGTTTAACAACTCGTGCCAAAGTATCAATGTCAGGTGTGCAGATCGGTGAAGTGACGCGCATTCGTTTGGATCCGCAAATGTTGATGGCCGAGGTTGAAATGGAAATTTATCCAGACGTCGATTTTTTGAGCACCGACAGTTCCGCCATGATTTTAACCTCTGGCCTTTTGGGGCAGCAGTACATTGGTATTATTCCTGGGGGAGATGTCGACGTACTCGCGCCTGGAGAGTTTATTTATAACACCCAATCTGCATTGGTTCTTGAAGATCTAGTGGGTAAGTTTTTGATGAATCAGGTGAGTGAGTGAATGTTATGTTGAGACAATTGTTTTGGCGTCCGTTTTTGGCGTTGTTAGTGTTAACAGCGTCGGCACAGGCTCTTGCAATCGACAAAGATTGGGAAGAAGCAAAAGTGGTTGTTGAAGAAACAACGGAAAAAATGCTGGTGTTGATGAGCGATAAATCGCTTCTGAGTGCAAGTAACAAGGACCGCTTAGAAACTGAGATTCAAAATATCGTGACACCGGTTATCGACTTTTATGGTTTTGGTCGCGGAGTCATGGGGCGTTTCGCACGCACAGCAACTGAAGAAGAGCTGCAACGATTTGCAGGAATTTTGAAAACGACGTTGGTGAGAACCTATTCGATTGCCGTCAGCGATTTCTCTGTAGCGAGCTACCGAATTGTCCCTCCGAGGGCGCCAAGTCCCCGACCTGAGCTGCAGGTTGTCAATGTTGTGATGACGTCATCAGCAGGCCAAACCTTTAACATTCTCTACTATATGAGAAAAGATGAAGGTCGTTGGATGTTGGTCAATGTTATGGTTGAAGGTATTAATTTGCGTCTTACCTTTCAAAATCAGTTTGCCGATATGTATCAAAGGGCTCGTTCTGTCTCTGGTGTGATTGATGGTTGGGAAGAGCGCGTTGCGAGTACAATTGCGCAGGTAGTGAAAGATGTCGAAGGTTGAGTTAAAGGAATCGACCCTATACTTGTCGGGTGATATTGTCTTCGCTACCGTAGTCGATATGCGTGATGCCTTTGTTAAATTGATGAATACTCAGGCGCGTGATGCGAAGTTGAGTGTTGATTTTTCAGGGGTGGGTAGAGTAGATAGTTCAGCGTTGTCCCTGTGGTTGTGCGGTCTTCGTGCAGCAAAAAATCAAAATATTCAGCTGTCCCCGCTGTCTATACCTGCGGATTTGCGATCAATTGCTGAGTTGGTCGGGCTTGAAATGACAGCCCATTGATTTGAGTCAGTAGGGCCAAAAAGGCTAGGTCGCCTTTTTGGCCCTTTTTCGTTATGATGTCCACCTTGTTCAGCGCGGCTCTACACTGTACCGGAGTTTTCTATGCATGCCGATGAAGTAAAAAAAATTATTGAACGTCAGTTAGATGGTTGTCAGGTGTATACTGCAGGTGAAGGCTGTGACTTTCAAATTACTGTGGTAGGTTCTGTTTTTTCTGGACTGTCTCCTGTTAAAAAACAACAACTGGTTTACGGTTGTTTAAATAAAGAAATCGCAAGTGGGGCAATACACGCCATCACCATTAAAACCTATACCCCAGAGCAATGGGCCGATATCGCAGGTTAAGCGATTAAACAGGATTCTAAATGGATAAGTTATTAATTGAAGGCGGTGCCTGTCTGAATGGCGAGGTTTGGATTTCGGGTGCCAAAAACTCGGCATTGCCTATTCTTGCAGCTTCAATTCTGTCAGATGAGCCCATCAATATTACCAATCTTCCTGATTTGCATGATATCTCAACGATGCTTGAGCTATTGCGTAAGATGGGGGCAGAAATCAGTCGAGATGAAAAGTTTAGTGTTGTAATCAATACAGGCTCGCTCAACTCGGTCATAGCTCCTTATGAGCTCGTCAAAACGATGAGAGCCTCTATTTTAGTGCTTGGGCCTCTGTTGGCGCGGTATGGTAAAGCCGAGGTGTCTTTACCCGGTGGGTGTGCAATTGGCAGTCGTCCAGTCGACCTTCATCTGCGTGGCTTGGAAGCCATGGGTGCAAAAATCGAAGTGGACGGTGGTTATATTCGAGCGAGTTGTAATGGACCCTTAAAAGGGGGGCGAGTCTTTTTTGATACAGTGACCGTTACTGGGACTGAAAACATTTTAATGGCGGCGACCCTAGCAGAGGGGCAAACCCTGATCGAAAACGCGGCACGTGAACCTGAAATCGTTGATTTGGCAAATTGTTTAAATGCGATGGGCGCGGATATCACGGGTGCAGGAACGGACATGATTACCGTGAGGGGCGTTAAGTCCTTGAAAGGGTGTCGTTACCCCGTTATGGCGGATCGTATTGAGACCGGAACCTTTCTTGTAGCCGCAGCGGCCACTGGCGGTCGAGTTAAGACTTTGCATACACGCCCTGATACGCTTGACGCAGTATTGCAAAAGCTGGAAGAGGCGGGTGCGCATGTGACAGTGGGCGATGATTGGATTGAGTTGGATATGCAAGGACGTCGACCCAAGGCTGTGAATATAACAACAGCACCTTATCCAGGGTTTCCTACTGACATGCAAGCTCAGTTTGCTGCAATGAATGCTGTCGCAATTGGCGTTGGTATCATCAAGGAGACCATCTTTGAAAATCGCTTTATGCATATGCAAGAGATGATTCGATTAGGTGCGGATATTACCATTGATGGCAAGTCAGCCATCATTGAGGGTGTTAAGCGCTTAAAGGCGGCACCGGTCATGGCAACCGATCTTCGTGCATCGGCCAGCTTGGTCATAGCGGGCTTGGTGGCCGAAGGTGATACCTTAATTGATCGCATCTACCATATTGATCGTGGCTACGAAGCGATTGAAGAAAAATTCCGTGCACTGGGTGCAGGCATACGGCGTATTAAAGCTTAAGAGAGAAAGTTATGACGCAACAGCTTACGATTGCCCTGTCAAAAGGCAGGATCTTAGACGAAACCCTACCGTTATTGGCGGCTGCTGACATTTTTCCGGCTGAGGATATATCACGCAGTCGTAAGCTGATTTTTGATACAAACCATCCTCATA
The DNA here is from genome assembly GCF_009821115.1 of Nitrincola alkalisediminis. Lineage (GTDB taxonomy): Bacteria > Pseudomonadota > Gammaproteobacteria > Pseudomonadales > Balneatricaceae > Nitrincola > Nitrincola alkalisediminis. The sequence continues at coordinate 117,408 of NZ_VYTY01000001.1, forward strand.
TACGTTTAATGGTTATTCGCGCAACCGACGTTCCCACTTATGTAGAGTACGGTGGTGCAGACATGGGGGTTTCAGGTAAGGATGTGCTCATGGAGCATGGGGGGCAGGGACTGTATGAACCCTTAGATCTAGAAATCTCTCGCTGTAAGTTAATGGTTGCAGGCCTTAAAAACGCGGGACGTGTCGAGGGGCGGATGCGTGTAGCAACAAAGTTTGTTAATGTGACTCGAGAGTATTATGCCCGGTTAGGAACGCAGGTTGATATCATAAAGCTCTATGGGGCAATGGAGCTTGCGCCAGTGATGGGGCTGGCGGATCGAATCGTGGATATCGTTGATACTGGCAATACACTCAGAGCCAACGGCTTGGAAGCGATGGAGCATATTGCTGATATTAGCTCTCGTCTGGTTGTTGGACAGCCTGCAATGAAAATGAAGTATGAACTGATTCAGCCGATCATTGAGCAAATGAGAGCGGCCGTAATTGCTAAACGAGAGGGTTTATAAATGACGCAAGTGTCTATCAAACGTTTGTCCTCCTCCCAAAGCGATTTTGCGCAGCAGCTAGATGCATTGTTGGCGTGGGAGTCTGTGTCTGATAAGCGTGTTAATCAAGTAGTTGATGACGTCATTGCACAAGTCAAAGCTAGAGGTGATCAAGCATTGGTTGAGTATACCAATCAGTTTGATCGCATGCAGGCTCAGAGTATGGCTGAGTTAGAGCTTTCGCCTGAGCGTCTAGCTAAGGCATTGCATGATTTGCCAGCAGAGCAGCGTGCGGCACTTGAAACAGCGGCGACACGTATCAGCCAATACCATGAACGTCAGAAAAGTGATTCTTGGCGTTATATGGAAGCGGACGGAACGCATCTGGGGCAGCAAGTAACACCAATGGATCGGGTAGGTATTTATGTACCTGGTGGTAAAGCGGCATACCCATCGTCTGTATTAATGAATGCATTGCCAGCAAAAGTGGCAGGTGTGAAAGAAATTATTATGGTGGTTCCTACACCAGACGGCGTTGTCAATGAGTTGGTGTTGGCAGCGGCGGCTCTTGCGGGCGTTAATCGAGTCTTTACCATTGGAGGAGCGCAAGCCGTTGCTGCTTTAGCCTATGGTACAGCCACCGTTCCTAAAGTGGATAAGATTGTGGGTCCTGGCAATATTTATGTTGCCACGGCAAAGCGAGCAGTCTTTGGTGCTGTTGGTATCGATATGATCGCAGGGCCATCCGAAATTCTTGTTATTTGTGATGGAAAAACAAACCCTGATTGGATTGCAATGGACTTGTTCTCTCAGGCTGAGCATGATGAAGACGCGCAATCCATTTTGTTATGTCCAGATGCTGATTATCTGAATGACGTTCAGGCTAGTATCGAAAAACTACTACCGACAATGGAGCGTCAAGCGATTATTAAAACGTCGCTTGAAACGCGTGCTGCATTGATTTTAGTGGCGGACTTGGCAGAGGCTGCGCAAATCAGTAATCGCATTGCTCCGGAGCACTTGGAGCTTTCAGTTGAAGATCCAGAAGCCTTGTTGCCTGCGATTCGTCATGCGGGTGCTATTTTTATGGGGCGTTACACGGCTGAAGCGCTTGGCGATTATTGCGCAGGCCCGAACCACGTTCTTCCCACGTCAGGTACTGCACGCTTTTCTTCACCTCTGGGTGTGTATGACTTTCAGAAGCGTTCATCGTTAATTATGTTTTCGCCTGAAGGTGCATCTGAAATGGGTAAAGTCGCGTCTGTTTTGGCCCGTGGAGAGAGCTTGACGGCGCATGCACGCTCAGCTGAGTATCGTATACTGGATTAGCGGTATCTAGGATTAAGGCCCTCAGATTTGGTCAACGAATCTGAGGTCTTTCTCCAATAGTGGCGATCAACGACATTTCGCGTCCATCGCGCAAAATCTCCATCCTTGCTTTCTCACCGGGGCGTATTCTGGCTATGCGGCTCATGGTCAAACGCGCCGTTGACGGTGGTTCTCCATTTAAGGCCAGTAAAATATCACCGGGCTGAAGACCTGCTTGATGCGCCGGACCATTGCGAAAAATGCCCGCAATAATCAGCCCTTGACGGTCCGTTACACCAAAGGACTCTGCTAGAATTGGAGTCAGCTCTTGAACCTCTATGCCAAGCCAGCCACGAATGACACGACCGTGCTCAATTAAGTCTTGCATGACCTTTCGAGCGACTGACGCTGGAATTGCAAAGCCTATGCCATGTGAGCCACCGGATTGGGAAAAAATGGCGGTATTAATGCCCAGTAAATTACCGTCCGGGTCGATTAGCGCCCCCCCTGAGTTCCCTGGGTTGATGGCTGCATCGGTTTGAATGAAGTTTTCGTAAGTGTTTAAGCCAATACTGTTACGACCTATCGCGCTGATGATCCCCATTGTGACAGTTTGGCCTACACCGAAAGGGTTTCCAATCGCTAATACCACATCACCGACTCTTAAATGGGCATCCGATGTGCTCAGTGTGATGCTGGGGAGGTCGGTTAGGTTAATTTTTAAGACGGCTAGGTCTGTTTCAGGGTCACTACCTATGACAGTTGCAATGGACTCTCGTCCATCCTGCAGCGATACAATGATCGTGTCAGCACCGCTGATGACATGATTGTTGGTAACCACATACCCTTGGCGACTGATGATAACGCCTGACCCTAAACTGGATTGGATTCGCTCTTGCTGTTGAGGGAGGCGATCTTGATTAAAGAATTGACGAAAAAATGGGTCTGCAATTAAAGGATTGTTGTTTTCACGAACGACAGTTTGCGTAAAAATATTGACTACAGCAGGCGACGCACGATCAACAGCATCGGCATAGGAAATACGCTTGATACTATGGGTTTGCTCTGGAATAAAGGTTTCTCGAATTTCAACTTTATTCACTTCTTGCACATTGAAATTAGGTAGGAACTGTAAGATCAACAGGGCAGCAAGGATACCTGTTAGAATTGGCCAACCGAGGAAACTAAACTTTTTCATCGTTCCTTATCTGCGTATGAATTTGTTACATTATACGAGTTGTTTAACTAAATTGGGACGTCTAGGCCATGAATAATCCGGTAATTGAACGAGAGGCATTGTTGAAGTACTGCCATGAATTGTTAAAGGTGGATCGCTTCAAGGATTATTGTCCTAATGGCTTACAGGTTCAGGGTCGTTCGGATATACGCAAAATCATGACGGGGGTAACAGCATGCCAAGCGCTCATTGATGAGGCTGTGGCGTGGGGAGCTGATATGCTATTGGTTCACCATGGGTATTTTTGGAAAGGTGAATCTGAAGTCATTACCGGCATTAAGTACCAGCGTCTGAAAACCTTGCTTGCCAATGATATTAACCTGGTTGCTTATCATCTGCCTTTGGATGCTCATCCTGAGTTGGGCAACAATGTTCAGCTTGCGGATAGACTAGGGTTTGTGGTTCAGTCAACGATGGAACCGAACAATCCTTTTGCAATTGGAAATATTGGTGCTCTCGCAGAGCCTCTTGAATTAAGTTTATTCTCTCAGCATTTGGAGAGGGTGTTGCAACGAGTGCCTCAGGTGATTGCAGGTGGGGCGCATCCGGTGGGTAAGATTGCTTGGTGCACGGGAGCGGCTGACAAAATGATTGAAAGTGCGTATGCGTTGGGTGCAGATACCTACATCAGTGGAGAGATTTCTGAGCCTGTTGTTCACTTTGCACGAGAGGCGGGTATACATTACATTGCAGCAGGGCATCATGCTACCGAGCGATACGGGATTCAAGCCCTAGGCCAGCACTTGGCTGACCGTTGGGAGATTGAGCACAGGTTTGTTGATATAGATAATCCAGTTTAACGCTTAGTTTCATTGCCTTCGTCGTTGAGGCCTGGATCTGGTTGAGGCGGAGGTGTGATTTCATCTTTCTTTTTTAAGCCGTAACTGCTCGAAAGAGTGCCTTCTTCATTCGGTGCCTTGGGTGCATAATCACGAGGAGGTTCGATGACGTTTGTTTGATCTTCTAAGTTTGAGTCTTGAGGTGGCTTAACGTCTTCAGTTTGTACGTCGGGTATCAAGGCTTCAACCTGCTTTGGTTGTAACGATGCATGAAGAGAGTTACCCGCGGCTTGATTTGGACAGAGTGTCTGTGCTCCAGATGCCAGATGCTCATGAACTTTACGATATTGCTCAGTCAAGTTGTTGACGAGCTCAGCTGTCGTTTCGAAGTGAGACGTGACTTCCTGCTTGTATCGGTGCAGTTCGGTTTTGGTTTGCTTGATTTCGTTGGCTGTCTCAATTTTTTGTTTGCTGCTTCCTTTCGAAAAGCCAAGCATATAGCCAATCATGGCGCCAATAACTAGGGCAATAAGAGTGATTATCCAGATAGTTTCCTGTTCCACTAGAAGTTCCTCTTCGGAGAGTCGTCGTTAAATTCAATAAAAAGCATAATATCAGATTCAACACTCAAGTGTTGTGCCTAATCAAGTAATGAAGCGAAATTTTCTGAGAGGATCTTAGTTTTCGCGTGCCGATGACGGCTGCCAAAGAACCTCGCGCCCTCCTTTTTCTCTTGCTAAAAAACGTGCCGTAACAAAAAGGTAATCGGATAATCGATTGAGATAAGCCGCGCCCATCGGATTGATGGTCTCATCTTCTATACTGGCCAATTCAACCATACGGCGTTCGGACCGACGACAAACCGTGCGAGCAAGATGGGCTGTGGCAGCGGCTCGATTTCCACCGGGTAAAATAAACTCTTTCAAAGGAGGAAGCTCGTCATTTAAGATATCCAGCCAGTGCTCTAAGCGATTGACGGTTTCCAGTTGAATGACAGTGTAGCTCTTGTCGGCTATTGCAAGCTCACCTCCTAAGTCAAAGAGATCGTTTTGGACGGTTTGCAGATTGCTTAATAAGGGGTGAGAGCTTTCTAATTCACTAATTAGCAGGCCAATTAAACTGTTAAGTTCATCGACATCACCCAGTGCTTCAATTCTGGGATGATACTTTGGTACGCGGGAACCGTTAGCCAGTCCAGTAGTGCCTTTATCACCACTGCGGGTGTAAATCCGAGTTAAGCGATCAGCCATTGTTTGCTCTCCTTGGTGTCTATTAAAGTAGCGTACGTGCAGGGATGCATATCTGTGGATCGGGCGTTAAGTTCAACGATGGGTTTTTGTTTGGATAGGGTAGATTGTTTAGGATATAGCGCATGGCATTGAGTCTCGCACGCTTTTTATCGTCGGATAAAAGTGTGATCCATGGGGAGTCGGCTGTATCTGTATGTCGAAACATGGCTTCTTTTGCATCGGTATAGGCGTCCCATTTGTCCAACGAAGCCATATCAATCGGTGAAAGTTTCCATTGTTTAAGTGGATCTGTTTTACGTGATTGGAAACGTTGGAACTGCTCATCGCGGCTGACTTCGAACCAGAGTTTAAATAATCGAATTCCACTACGGACCAGCATGCGTTCTAGATCAGGGGTGTCTCGCATAAACTCCAGATATTCTGATGGGCTGCAAAACCCCATGACACGCTCTACACCTGCGCGGTTGTACCACGAACGGTCGAATAACAACATTTCGCCTGATGTGGGCAGTTGTTTAATGTAGCGTTGGAAATACCATTGTCCAGATTCGACATTAGAGGGTTTTTCAAGAGCAATGATTCGGGCGTGCCGAGGGTTTAAGTGCTCCATGAAGCGCTTTATCGTGCCTCCTTTGCCTGCCGCATCACGCCCTTCAAAAATGATTACGACACGCTGTCCCGTTTCTCTAACCCAGCTCTGCACTTTCAAAAGTTCTATTTGAAGTGCTTTTTTTTCTTTTTCATACTCTTTACGCGAGAGTTTATTAGCATAAGGGTAGTTCATACTTCGCTCTTGTTTGTTGGTCGCGATTCCAATTTAGAGAAGGGTGTGTCCAGTTTGTTAGACAAGCGCTCATATTCATGGGCGTCTCTAAATTCCAATGCTCGGCTTCTTCAAGTGAAACCGTCCAAATTTATTGTGTTTTGGCCTTGATTCACTGATCATAGAGCGTTTGCACAGTGCGATTGACCAAGGTTATGTTTAGTCAGCTTTGTACATTCGCAGGCTTAAGGACGATGAGTTGTCCTAATGCCAAGAATGGGCTGGTTCATTACACTTCCCAATAATTTAACCTATCGTATACCTTAACACAAAGGAGATAAATTATGCCTTCATTTGATGTGGTTTCCGAGCTGGATTCCCATGAAGTGACCAACGCGGTAGATCAAGCAAATCGTGAAATTCAAAGTCGCTATGATTTCAAAGGTGTGAAAGCTGACTTTGAGTTGCAAGATGATACGGTCAACATGACAGCCGAAGTAGATTTTCAATTGCAGCAGATGATGGATGTTTTACGCAACAAGCTAACAGCACGTAAGATTGATATACGTTGTATGGAAGTAAAAGAGCCCGATTTGAGTGGGGTTAAGGCGCGTCAGCAAGTCATTCTGCGCCAAGGGCTTGATCAAGCCTTGTGTAAGAAAATTACCAAATTGGTAAAAGACACTAAAATGAAAGTACAGGCTCAAGTTCAGGGCGAGAAGGTGCGCATCACAGGTAAAAAACGTGATGATCTACAAGAGGCGATGGCTTTGCTCAGAGAATCCAATCTTGAGCTGCCTGTGCAGTTTAATAACTTCAGAGATTGATTGCTTTGTGAGTTCATCGTGGAGTATCTCAACATGCCCAGGCTCGGGTATGTTGAGATACTTTGTTAGCAGGATTAGATACGCAAACCGCCATCCACTTCGAAGCAACGTCCATTTACATAGTCATTCTCAAGAATGAAGGTTACGGTTGACGCAATTTCTTCAGGCTTGCCTAAACGTTTTGCTGGAATACCTGCCGCGATTTTTTCGAGCGCTTCAGGCTTCATGCTCATGACCATTTCAGTGCCAATATAACCCGGTGCAATTGACGCCGCACGGATACCGTAGCGAGACAGTTCTTTTGCCCAAGTAACCGCCATTGCTTGAACGCCGGCTTTTGTCGCCGTGTAGTTGGTTTGGCCCATGTTGCCAGAGCGAGACACAGACGAAATATTCACGATGCAGCCAGATGTGCCAAGCTCAATCATTTTGCAAGCGGCTTCACGACCACAAAGGAACGTGCCTGTTAAATTGACATCCATGACTAGGTTCCACTGGTCCATTGTCATTTTAGCCGCTACTTTTCCATCTTTGACTTTGATGAATAGACCATCGCGAGTGATGCCCGCATTGTTGACGAGTCCATGCAGTGTGCCAAAATCGCTGACAACATCATCAAACAGTTTCTCGACATCCGCTTCTACAGATACGTTGGCAATGTAGCCACGCGCTTCTGAGCCCAATTCGGCGCAGAGTCCGATGGTTTCGTCCAGATCTTGCTGGTTCAAATCGGCCAGAGCCAATTTAGCGCCTTTGCTGGCCAGTTCAAGCGCCATCGCGCGCCCTAAACCACGTCCGCCACCGGTGATGACGATCACTTTATCTTGCAGATCCATAATAATGTACCTAGTTGGTTGAACATGTCTCTATTGTGCGACGCAAAATGCTGCAGCGCAACAAATATTCTGTTATAAGTTGCTCATCTTTTGGTCGAATTTGAAATAAGGGAAAATACCTATATATGGGTGTAGGTCGGTTATGAATTGAGCTTCGTTCTATCATTGCTTGATTCACACTTGCGAATGTGATCCACTGCATTGGATTCATGCAAAGAGGTTACCTATGCGCTATATATTTTTACTCTTCATTATTGTCCCAATCATTGAAATCACCTTGCTGATTAACGTCGGCCAGATGATTGGAATTATGTACACGATAGGGTTAGTGCTGCTATCGGCATTTATTGGCGTCAATATGTTACGCGTTCAAAGTCTTAGCACTCTGATGAAGGCTCAGGAGCGGGTGAATCAAGGTGAAATTCCTGGAAAAGAAATGGCTGAAGGTGTTGTGCTGGCTGTTGGCGGTGCTTTGTTAGTGACGCCGGGGTTTGTCACGGATGTTGTGGGGTTTTGCTGTCTTATACCTTGGACGCGTTCGGCCATTGTTCGCTTTATTAGCCAGCGATTTCAGCTTATCGCGTCGCACAAGACCGTTCATGCTCGTTATACCGAAACCCATGTTAAATCCTCTCATGCATCCCATGCGGCTCCGGGTGATGTGATCGATGGTGAGTATACCCGTAAAGAATAATTTTTTGATGAACCATTGAAAATGAGTTTGCCTCCCCCCATATACCCCACCAGAGCTTAAGACGGACAGTGAAGTTAAATTTTTTTGACTTCAACCATTGAAAAAAAGATGTCTGGCCATATGTATCAGGCATCCATTAATGGAAACTGTCATTCTTTGACATTAAACCAAATAACATCGCTTTAGATCCTAACTACCAGGAGATATACCAGATGAACATTCGTCCACTTCACGATAATGTCGTTGTACGTCGCAGCGAAGAGGAAAAAACCACTGCAGGTGGCATCGTATTGCCAGGTTCTGCAGCTGAAAAGCCAAATCGCGGAGAAGTTCTTGCCGTTGGACCAGGTCGTACATTGAATAATGGAGAAATCCAAGCATCCTCTGTCAAAGTTGGCGATACAGTATTATTCGGTCAATATGCCCGTTCAAATGTAGTAAAAGTCGATGGCGAAGAACTGATGATTCTTCAAGAAAGTGAAATTTTCGCAGTGGTTGAAAAGTAATAACTCTCTCTATATCACGTAGCGTTTTTTATCTGACACCGAATTTATTATAGGATTCTAAATAATGGCTGCTAAAGAAGTACGTTTTGGTAATGATGCTCGTCAGCGTATGCTCGCTGGTGTAAATATTCTTGCTGATGCAGTAAAGACCACCTTAGGCCCTAAGGGTCGTAACGTTGTTCTTGAAAAATCGTTTGGCTCTCCAACCATCACCAAAGATGGTGTGTCTGTTGCTAAAGAGATCGAACTGAAAGACAAGTTCGAGAACATGGGCGCGCAGATGGTTAAAGAAGTTGCGTCTAAAGCCAATGATGTTGCAGGTGACGGTACAACAACGGCGACTGTTCTGGCACAAGCGATCGTTAATGAAGGCCTCAAGTCAGTTGCCGCGGGTATGAATCCGATGGACCTTAAGCGCGGTATCGACAAAGCGGCTGCAGCCGTTGTTGAAGAATTGCGCAAAATGGCAGTTCCTTGCACTGACTATAAGGCAATTGCACAGGTAGGTACTATCTCTGCAAACTCTGACGCTGAAGTCGGTCGTATCATTGCAGAAGCGATGGAAAAAGTTGGTAAAGAAGGCGTTATCACCGTTGAAGAAGGCTCTGGTTTTGATAATGAGCTAGATGTTGTTGAAGGCATGCAGTTTGATCGTGGATACCTGTCACCTTACTTCATCAACAACCAAGAAACCATGTCAGCTGAGCTAGACGATCCGTTCATTCTGTTGGTTGATAAGAAAGTTTCTAACATTCGTGAACTTCTGCCTGTTCTAGAGCAGGTTGCTAAATCCTCACGTCCGTTACTGATCGTGTCTGAAGATGTTGAAGGTGAAGCCTTAGCAACGCTTGTGGTTAACAACATGCGTGGTATTGTTAAGGTGGCGGCTGTTAAAGCCCCTGGATTTGGTGATCGTCGTAAAGCCATGCTGCAAGACATTGCTGTTCTGACCGGTGGACAAGTCATCTCTGAAGAGATCGGTTTGTCTCTAGAGCAGGCAGGCCTTGATCATTTGGGAACGGCTAAGCGTGTTAGCATTACCAAAGAAAATACAACTATTGTTGATGGTGCGGGTTCACAAGCTGACATTGAAGCACGTGTTGCGCAAATTCGTGTTCAAATCGAAGAAACATCGTCTGATTACGACCGTGAAAAACTGCAAGAGCGCGTTGCTAAATTAGCAGGCGGTGTTGCTGTTATCAAAGTCGGTGCAGGCACCGAAGTTGAAATGAAAGAGAAGAAAGCACGCGTCGATGATGCTCTTCATGCTACACGCGCAGCCGTTGAAGAAGGTGTTGTACCTGGCGGTGGTGTTGCATTAATTCGTGCACTTGATAACGTCGGTAAGTTGCAAGGCGATAACCATGATCAAACGATCGGTATCGAGTTGGCTTTCCGTGCGCTTGAAGCACCGATTCGTCAAATCGTTACCAATGCTGGTGGCGAAGGCTCTGTAGTGGTATCTAAAATCCGTGAAGGCAGTGGATCTTTCGGTTTTAATGCGGCGACAGAAGAGTATGGCGATATGCTAGAAATGGGTATCATCGATCCTGCTAAAGTTACACGTGCAGCGCTTCAAGCCGCTGCGTCTATCGCAGGCTTGATGATCACCACTGAAGCTATGATAGCAGATTTGCCAGAAGACAAGCCTTCTATGCCTGATATGGGCGGCATGGGTGGAATGGGCGGCATGGGCGGCATGATGTAATATCGCCCTAGTTAGTCTTTTCTAACTGAAAAAAAGCTCTGCATCTGATAATCTGATACGCCTTAGTATCTTTATCAGGTGCGGAGCTTTTTGCATTATAGCTTCACCTAACAATGGTCACTGTTTGGCAATGGGAGTTTGGTGTTCATGAGTACACGGCAAGAACCTCAACTTAATATCGAACGGCTGAAAGATCGCTCAGAAGATGCGATCAGTATTTTGCGCGCAGATGTCCAATTGATTAAACAGCAGCAAAAGCGTGGCGTTAGTATTTTTTTTCGACTGCTTATCCTGCTGTTGTTAGTAGCTGTAGGGGGGCTGGGTTGGAAACTGATTGAATTAAATGACCTGCTTGATCGACAGCAAGCGGTGCTCGCATCAACACAAGCCGATTTGGAAGCGCAGTTGCAGAGGCTGGATCGAAACATGTCTGAGAATCAGCAGGTGGTTGATGTAACAGAGGCGTCTTTTGCGGATATGCTGGCCAGTGTCGAAGCGGAGTCGGCTGAAAATTATGGCTATTTGAATTCAGAGATCATCAAAATATGGGATCAAATGTTACGGCTTCGTCCTGAAGATATTGGGCATATGCAAGCGTCTTTAATACAGCAAGAAGTGGCGTTAGACGCGATTAATCAGGCCATTCAGCAATTGCAGTCAAGCAATGAAGAGGTTGCTGTATTAAGCAATGCCGTTGATAGATTAGAAGAGCGTTTTACTCAAAATCCAATCGATGAGGTTGTAAACCAGCTTCGTGACCAAGTGATTGCAATAACGGTAACGCTGGAGCAGTTGCCGAGCGTCGCGCAAGTGAGTGATATGAACGACAGGCTGGATCAATTAACTGCAGCCGCAGATGTAAGCGAAGCGATCGATGTTGAGCCTATCTCTCGCCGCCTTGATGAGATCGCTCGTCAGTTGCAAACCCAAGAAGCTCAGATAGCCTCTCAAATAACACAGCTGCAAAACGATCAGCGTAGAACGGATCAACGTTTGGCAGGGCTGAATAACCCTGCGCCTTCCGTTCCTGTAGGCTTGGAGACAAAGGTGAATCAGCACGAGATCGCTATTCAAGCCATTGATGGTTCAAGAATTCAGATAAGTCGTGATATTTTACAGCTACGAGAGCAGGTCAATCGTATACAATTACGATTAGAGCAAATGAATTAACGGAATAAATGCTTTTAGCAGACACTTGGGTTTTGACCCAATGTAAACGTATTTAAAGTGATGAGTAGATAAATGATACGACAGCCAGAGCTTTTGTCTCCAGCGGGGACACTCAAAAACATGAAATATGCCTTCGCATATGGTGCGGATGCCGTATATGCAGGTCAGCCGCGTTATAGCCTGCGTGTGCGCAATAATGATTTTAATCATGACCACTTGGCTCAAGGTATTTCGATTGCTCATCAGTTGGGTAAGAAGTTTTTTGTTGCGAGCAATATATTGCCCCACAACTCGAAGCTCAAAACCTACATGGATGACATCACGCCCGTTATCGAAATGGGGCCAGACGCGTTGATTATGTCAGATCCAGGTTTGATCATGATGGTTAAAGATCGCTTCCCTGAAGTGCCAATCCATTTGTCCGTTCAAGCCAATACAATGAACTGGGCAAGCGTTAAGTTCTGGCATCGTATGGGCGTTGAGCGAGTGATCCTGTCTCGAGAGCTGTCGCTTGATGAAGTTGAAGAAATACGTCAACGCTGTCCTGAAATGGAAATAGAGGTTTTCGTTCACGGTTCATTATGTATTGCTTATTCAGGTCGTTGCTTGCTGTCAGGCTATATCAATCATCGAGATCCAAACCAAGGGACTTGCACGAATGCGTGCCGTTGGAAGTACGATGCACATGAGGCAAAGCAAGATGATTCAGGAGATATTGTTCCGGTTCAGCAGTTTGAGCCAGAACAAAAGCCAAGTGAGCAAATATTCTTGCTACAGGAGCAGTCACGTCCGAACGATTATATGCCTGCATTTGAGGATGAACATGGAACCTATATCATGAACTCAAAGGATCTTAGGGCTATACAGCATGTGCATCGACTTGCTTCCATGGGCGTTGATTCGCTGAAGATCGAAGGTCGCACTAAATCACACTATTATGTTGCCAGAACTGCGCAAGCCTATCGTCGTGCCATTGATGATGCGGTTGCCGGAAAGCCCTTTGATATGGAGCTGATGGATGTGTTGGAAAACCTGGCAAACCGTGGCTACACCGAAGGCTTTTATCGCCGCCACGTTCATGACCAGTATCAGAACTATGAGACAGGTAACTCTGTGGGCGTGCACCAGCAGTTTGTTGGTGAAATTGTAGAACAGGATACTCAAAATGGACGTTTAGTGATTGATGTAAAAAATCGTTTTGAGTGTGGAGACGCGCTAGAATTGATGACGCCAGCCGGTAATCATCGTTTCCGTTTAGATGAGCTTTTATCCACAACGGGTGCCAGGATTGAAGCGGCCCCAGGCTCTGGTCATCGCGTTATGTTTCCCATGAATTTAGAGGGCGATATGACCTACGCACTTTTAATGCGAGACCTTCCAAACGCCCCTGCTAAAAATTAAGAACCCAATGGCAAAATCGTATGATTTCATAAGGGCTGTAAGGCCCTTTTCATTTCCAGTTGCACTGATTACCTGTGGTTTGGGTATTTTGATGGCCTTTTTGGATGGTGTCTGGAGTCCATCAAAAGCTGGGTTGATTCTTGTCGCAGGTATCCTGCTTCAAGCCGGTGTTAATTTAATTAATGACTACGCCGACCTGACAACGCACCCGCAGCTTAACAACAAAAAGGCGTCCAGTCTCTTGGCGGCTCGTCAGATTGTTCGTAACTTTCAGCTAGGGCTGTTGGCGATTCTATTAGCGGCTGTCATCGGTTTTTATTTGGTTATCCAATCAGATCCACTCCTGTTGTGGATTTGTGTGATTGGCTTTGTTGGCTGTTTGGGCTATACCTTGCCACCCTTGTCTTTTAAGCACCGTGGATTGGGTGTTGTCTTGGTCTTCTGGTTGATGGGCGTCCTAATGGTGAAGGGAAGCTATTTAGCCTTAGGGGCCAACTTCAACCTGCAAGTCGTCTTAATGTCGTTGCCGATCAGTTGTTTAGTGTCTCTGCTATTGTTGAGTAACGAGTTGCGCGATTATGAGGTTGATGCGGCGCAACACATCACAACACTTACTGTTAAGATTGGCTACGAAAAAGCGCAGTGGCTGTATATCGGATTGCTGGTGATGTCGGTATTGGTCAGTTTGGCATTATGGCTATTTGGACTATTACCTACACCTTATTGGCTGATCTTGAGTCTGCCGTTTCTGATCAAACCTTTCCGATTGCTCAGTGCTGAGCCTGCTGCACGTATGGCTCTAACGCCCGCTACAGCTCGGTTTTTGTTATTATTTGGCCTGTGCTTTGCCCTGACCTTAGTACAGCCTATCCTGATTGGCGTTTTCTATACGTTTTATACTAATACCTGACAGGCAGTTGTTCGATTTTAGGGTATAATCACGTCCCTATGACGCGTCGATATTCTGCGCATCTGTCGAAGAACCACCTGTCAATTTAATGTAACAGCCCGATTGGAGACTCCCAATGAGCGTTATCCGTCAAGACGATTTCATTAATAGCATTGCTGATGCACTGCAGTTTATATCCTACTATCACCCGATTGATTTTGTAAAAGCAGTGCATGAAGCGTATCAGCGCGAAGAAAATCCTGCCGCTAAAGATGCAATGGCACAGATTTTAATTAACTCCCGCATGTGTGCTGAAGGTAAACGCCCTATCTGTCAAGATACGGGAATCGTGACGGTTTTTCTTAAAGTGGGTATGAACGTTCAGTGGGATGCCAAAATGAATGTGACCGATATGGTCAATGAAGGCGTCCGTCGTGCTTACTTGAATCCTGATAATGTCTTGCGTGCTTCGATATTAGCTGATCCAGCAGGAAAGCGTCAGAACACTAAAGACAATACGCCTGCCGTCATCCATTATGAGATCGTTGACGGTGATGAGGTTGAAGTTCATGTCGCTGCAAAAGGCGGTGGTTCTGAAAACAAGTCCAAAATGGCCATGCTGAATCCTTCAGACAGTATCGTTGATTGGATTGTGAAAACAGTTCCAACCATGGGAGCGGGTTGGTGTCCTCCTGGAATGCTCGGAATAGGCATTGGTGGCACCGCAGAGAAGGCGGCTGTGATGGCGAAGGAGTCCTTGATGGATCCTATCGATATTCATGAAATTCGTGAGCGTGGTCCTCAAAATCGAGTGGAGGAGTTGCGTTTAGAAATCATGGATAAGGTCAATGCTCTAGGCATTGGTGCTCAAGGTCTGGGCGGTTTAACAACGGTACTGGATATCAAAATCAAAGACTATCCGACTCACGCGGCGTCTTTGCCTGTCTGTATGATTCCGAACTGTGCTGCTACGCGCCATGCCCATTTCACACTTGATGGTTCTGGCCCAGCTGTATTGACACCACCGAGTTTGGAAGACTGGCCAGAAGTGACGTTTGAAGTGGGCAGCAATACCCGCCGTGTTAACCTGGATGATGTAACACCTGAAGAAGTCGCAACTTGGCAGGTCGGCGAAACCGTTTTATTGAATGGTAAAATGCTGACTGGACGTGATGCTGCCCACAAGAAAATGATCGAAATGTTGAACAACGGCGAAACCTTGCCTGTCGATCTGAAAGGCCGTTTCATTTACTACGTTGGACCTGTTGACCCTGTTCGTGATGAAGTGGTGGGTCCTGCTGGCCCGACAACGTCTACGCGTATGGATAAGTTCACTCGCCAGATTCTCGAAACAACGGGGCTGTTGGGGATGATTGGTAAGTCGGAGCGTGGGCCGGTTGCAATCGACGCCATACGTGACAGTAAAGCCGTTTACTTGATGGCCGTTGGTGGTGCTGCTTACTTGGTATCAAAGGCGATTGTCGGTGCTAAGGTGATTGCTTTCCCAGAGCTGGGGATGGAAGCGATTTACGAGTTTGAAGTAAAGGATATGCCTGTGACAGTTGCGGTTGATGTTAAAGGGGAGTCTGTTCACAACACAGGTCCTGCTAAATGGAAGGACATCATCGCTCATCAAAAGGCCTAACGTTTGAATCAATCAGCTGCAGTATTGTATGACTGCAGCTGATTGATTCATTTACACATTGATCACCGACCAACGCCGTAATAGGTAAATCCAAGTTCTCTTAAATATTGAGGTTCCCAAATGTTGCGGCCATCAATAATGAGGGGGGTTTTCATATTGGCTTTAAGTTGATCAAAATCAGGTGATGCATACTCATTCCATTCCGTTATCAACAACAGTGCATCGCTGTTTAGCGTCGCCTCAATCGCCGTTTCACAATAAATAATCTGGCTATTGGCACCAAAGTAGGTATGCAGCTCCAACATTGCAGCTGGATCATGCACTTTGATCACTGCACCTTGGGCCAACAAGGCTTTAATCACACGGACAGCGGGTGCATTTTCAATGCTGGCGATGCCGGGTTTGAATGCCACTCCCCAGATACTTATTACCTTATCGCGAATATCACACTGATAGTGTTGCCATAGCTTACGAAATGGCAATTCCTTTTGTTTTTCGTTTTCGCTTAGCACCATTTCCAGTAGTGTTGATCTTTGTTTGTGGCTGAGAAGGTCGGCCAAGCTTTTGATGCTGTGTGTAAAATGCTGGCCACCAAATCCACAGCCGGGCTGAAGATAGTGTTTGCCAACTCGAACATCGGCACTCATGCCCTGTATGACCAAATCGATATCCACGTGAAGTTGATCGGCCAGATTGGCTAATTCATTGATATAGCCTAAGCGAAGTGCAAGCATGCCGTTTATTGCAAACTTGGTGAACTCAGCTTCCTGCGGACTCATGAATTGAATTTGTTCCAAACCACCGCTAAATGGCCGGAAAATGGCTTTTAGCAGGGGTAGGGTTCGATCCGTATCACTGCCAATGATGAGTACGTCAGGATTGTTAAATTGATACAAAGCCAATCCCTGTTGGAGCGTGTCAGGGATGTAAGCGATACTCTGATGTGCGGGGTCGATTAAAAAACTGCGAAGCTTTTCACTTGCGCCAATACCAAAATTGCTTTGGTTTATGACTAACAAGCGCTTGTTGCGAGTTGTTAATGTGTCAATGATGGTCTGGGCTTGATTGAACTCCGAGGGGGCCATCGCCATCCAATGAGTTTCAAATGCACAACCTTCTTCAAATGAGCATGCAAAGAGTTGCTTTTTGTCCCGTTGTGTTTGAATGGCTGCCATTAAGCCAGGCTCATTGCAAATGCTAGTATCTTTGGGAATGAGCGCGGTGTTATGGGTTTCGCGCACCATATAGATATGATTGCCTTTTTCGGCAAGGCTGACAGCGCTGACCCATGCGGCTAGTTCGTCTCCCCATATTGCAATTTTCATGATGTTGTATCCTGATCCTTGTATTGGCAAAACTGGTTCAGTGCATGGATTTCTGTGAGCAATGCATTGGTTGCTCCATCAAAATTGCCCGTCTCTTGGTTTTCTATACTTTCTAGCAACTCATTTGCCATCACTTTTCCGAGCTCCACACCCCATTGATCAAAAGGATTAATATTCCAGATGACCGCTTGGGTATAGACCTTATGCTCGTAAAGAGCAATAAGCGCTCCAAAATTATAAGGGTTGAGTTCATCAAGTAAAAAGGTTGTGCTGGGTTGGTTACCGGGATAGCGCTTGTGGGCTGGCGCATTTTCCGCGTGTTTAATAACATCGTCACCCAGTGCCAGTGTACGTGATTGCGCTAAACAATTTGCCAGGGCAAGGCGATGTTGTTTTTTCAACTCATCGCTGTGGTCATCGTATCGTCGTGCAGGCAGAATAAAGTCGCACATGACTCTTTCTGTTCCCTGATGCAGAAGTTGGTAAAACGCGTGTTGCGCATTTGGACCCACTTCACCCCATAAAACAGGGCAGGTGCGTCGTGTTACAGGTTCACCGGATTGCGTAACGGATTTGCCGTTACTTTCCATTTCAAGCTGTTCTAAATACGCCGGCAAATGTGCCAAGCGACCATCATACGGAAGGATGGCATGTGCATGAATGTCTAGAAAATTAATGTTCCAGATTTCCGTTAACGCGAGCAAGACAGGTAGATTGCGCTCAAAAGGCGTATGTCTGAAGTGCTGGTCCATGCTGTGGGCACCATCCAAAAGCTGACGGAAGCCTGTCATCCCAATTTTGAGGGCGATGGGCAACCCAATCGCAGACCAGAGTGAATAACGTCCGCCGACCCACTGTGCAAAGTGGAGCTGATTCTCGCAAGGGATTCCCCACTCATTGGCTTTATCAGGAACGGCTGTCACACCGATAAAGTGGCGTTTCATCAATAGGGCATCATCAAGACCACTGGCATTGCACAGCCACTCTCTAGCGGTGGCTCCATTGGCTAAGGTGTCAATGGTTGTAAAGGATTTGGATGCCAAAATAAAGAGCGTGTTAGCAGGGTTGAGATGGTCGAGTACTTCTGCCAGTTGACTTCCATCCATGGAGGAAACAAAAATAAACTCCAGTTTTTGTTCTGTTGGAGCTCTAAACTCGGCCAAGGCTTTACAGGCCATCATTGGCCCTAGATCCGATCCGCCAACACCAATGTTTACGATAGTGGTAATCGGCTCACCTGAGAATCCACGCCATTGTCCAGCATGAATTTGAGTCACGATTTCATCCATGCGGCCTAAGCTTTCATAGACTTCATCAATTACATTCCGACCCTCATACTCGATTTGAGTCGATTTGGGGGCACGTAAAGCCGTATGCAATGCTGGGCGTTGCTCGGATTGGTTGACGATATCGCCTTCGAATAAACGTTCAATATGCTTGGTTAAATCAGACGCCTCAGCCAGTTGTGCAAGGCGTTTGAAGGTTTCAGGCACGATCCGCTGTTTTGAAAAATCTAACAATAAATGGTCATGACGGTGCTTCAATGAGTCAATGCGTGCCTCATCCTTGAGTAACTCTTTCAAATGGAGCGATTTCACTTCCTCAGCGTGCTCGCTGAGTCGTCGCCAAGCGTTTTCTGTCGTCATAGTCCTATTACTCCACTCTCGGTTTAGAGAGACTTCAGGAAGGATTGCACCGCATCTTTGGTTTCTGGATGTTGAAGCCCAAATGCAATATTGGCCTGTATGAGTCCGGCTTTATTACCGCAGTCATAGAGATTGCCACGCATAGAATAGGCCTGCAGCTTAGACTCTTGCAATAAGGCTTCTAATGCATCCGTCAGTTGAATTTCACCACCTGCCCCAGGTGTAGTGTGCTGTAAAATTTCCATCACACGAGCGGGCAGTATATAGCGCCCAACAATGGCGAGGTTAGAAGGAGCTTCAGCGGCCTTAGGTTTTTCGATCATACCGATGATATCGGTCGATTCGCCAGGCTGGATGCTAATGCCCGCGCAATCAACAATACCATAGCGCTCAACCTGTTCTTCAGGGACGCCTTCGACCATGATTTGACCCAGTCCCGATCCTTGGTAAGCCGCTACCATTGAGGTCATGTCCCCTGTCGTTTGGCTGTTATCAATCAACATATCTGGAAGCATCACCGCAAAATCGTCCTTGCCAATAACACTGGCCGCACACAATACCGCATGACCTAAGCCGAGTGCTTTGGGTTGACGCACACTGATGACCGAAACCCCAGCAGGTAAAATATGGCGAACGCTATTCAGTAGATCAACCTTTTGCTTCCGTTCTAATTCGGCTTCAAGTTCATAGTTATGATCAAAGTGATCCTCAATCGCATTTTTGCCGCTGCGAGTGACCAGAACAATCTCTTTGAATCCGGCAGCAATTGCTTCTTCGACCACGTACTGGATAACAGGTTTATCCACAACCGTCAGCATTTCTTTTGGAATGGCCTTGCTGGCTGGCAGTACGCGGGTTCCTAAACCTGCCACGGGAATCACAACTTTACTTAACATCTGCTTATATCCTTAATTGTTTAATGTGGTCGTTTGGATGATCCATCGTCTGTTAATTCATCACTCCAGAGGTCAGACTCTGGAGATACTGGGATTTGATAACCTTCACTGGCCCATTCTCCTAGGTCTATGAGTTTGCAGCGCTCACTGCAAAAGGGGCGCCAAGGATTGCTGGCGTCATATAGAGTGGGCGTTTGACATTGTGGGCATTTAATCTGTTTCACGGGTATCTCTGGATAGTTGTTGCACAGTCTTTGATAATGTTTGTTCTTGTAAGGTGCTATGAAGGTTCGCCAACTGTTGATGCAGCTCTGTCAATGTCTGGCTGTTATCAATGATAAAATCGGCACGGTTGAGACGATCTACGCGGCTTAGCTGTTGGCTCATGATTTTTTGTATGGACTCAATGGATGCCTGATCGCGTGATGCGCTGCGAGCAAGTTGGAGTGCTTCGGGAACGTCAATGATGACAATCTTATCAGCGAGTGTCCATTGATCGGTTTCAAGTAAAAGGGGAGACACTAACACAACATAAGGAGATGAACTTGGGGCTTGAAGGTCCATTAAAATCTGGCTGCGAATCATAGGGTGCAATAGCGCCTCAAGCCAGTCTTTTTCTTCGGGTTGATCAAAAATAACACTCCTTAGATAGCGTCTATTGAGGTGTCCATCTTGATTGATAGATTGCTCGCCGAAGTGCTCTGCAATTTGAGCAAGCGCAAACGAGCCTGGCGCAACAACACTGCGAGCCACTTTATCGGCATCAATAATTGAAACTCCGAGTGTTTCCAAATAATCGGAAGCGGCGGTTTTCCCACTCCCAATGCCACCCGTGAGTCCTACAACCCAGTTCATGATATTCCTTTCATTCTACAGACTGAGCCAATATTACCTCAATTTTTGCTGAGTATCATCACTGCATGTATAACCTAAGGGTTAGGTGGTAGAATTTTGTTCTTTTGGGTTTAATGGGAGCTCATGAGTAATCCACCTGATCTATTAAAGGGTCCGCTGCGTCCTGTGTTAGTGCAAATGACGGTACCGATGATGTTTGGTATTGTCAGTTTAATGCTCTTTAACTTGGTGGACATTTGGTTTGTAGGCTTGCTGGGCACTGAACCTATGGCAGCGCTTGCGTTTACCTTCCCTGTCTCGTTTGCCATTGTTAGCTTGGCGATAGGTCTTGGGATTGGCATGTCAGCGACTCTAGCACGTCGTATTGGCCGTGGAGAGACCGATACCGCTGCAGCCATGGCGACCGATACATTGTTAATGACTTTTATCCTTATGCTATTTGTTGGCATTCTGGGGCAGTGGGCGATTGATCCTGTTTTTGTGCTCATGGGGGCTGATGAAGCTTTACGGCCACTGATTCATGATTACATGCAGATTTGGTTTGCAGGCTCGGTTTTCATGGTGATGAACATGGTCTGCAACAGCATTTTCCGCGCGCGAGGGGACACGCGGCGCTCGGCGATGGTGATGCTCATTGCGTCTGCTCTGAATTTGATATTCGATCCTATCTTAATCTTTGGGTTAGGTCCGATTCCGGGGTTGGGGATTCAGGGGGCCGCATTGGCCAGCGTGTTGGCTTGGGCGATCACTACGGCCATCGTGATCAGTATTTTAGTTCGGCGCCGTCAACTCAAGTGGCGTCCACTTGCCTCCATTCATGCAATCTTTAGGCATTGGGGGGAAGTCTTATCCATCAGTATTCCTGCGGCGTTATCCAATATAACGACGCCTATCGCAAATGGTGTGTTAACAGCCTTGGTTGCCAGTCATGGTGCGGCGGCTGTGGCTGCTTTTGGAGTGGGTAATCGTTTAGAGTCTTTGTCTTTATTGGTGTGTTTAGCCCTATCCATGACCTTGCCTCCACTGATTTCTCAAAATTACGGTGCAGGTCAAATAACTCGTGTTAAGAAAGCCTATTCGAGTGTGATTCGTTTTGCATTGTGTTGGCAACTAGGCCTTTATCTTGTTTTCATTCTCATCGCTGATCCTGTTTCGAACTGGTTTACCTCAGATCCAGATGTGGCTTATTGGATCAAAATCTGGATATTGATCGTTCCGGTGGGTTTTGGTTTTCAGGCGACAACTTTTCTTAGTGCCTCGACATTTAACGCGTTGCATCAGCCGCTTAAAGCACTATGGATCAGTTTAATTCGCTTATTTTTGTTGTATCTGCCCTTGGGGTGGCTTGGAAATTATGTCGGTGGGTTAGAGGGGATGTTTGCTGCGCTGGTTTTGGCCAATGTATTAACGGCTATGCTGGCTTGGTATTGGGTGAGGCATCATTTACAGAGTTTAATGCAGCCCGTGTAGACACCCCTATCTAAGGCGAGCTTGATAGGGGTGTCATAGGTTCAATAAGGGTTAAGACAGCAAAGGATCGCTTACATTAAATACGTGAATCGCCATTAGGGTGAGAATGCCCGCCATCACTAAGTAATAGACTGTTGGGATAATCGTCATGCGAATGGTTTGACCTTCGCGTCCCAGAAGTCCTACGGTTGCTGAAGCGGCGACGATGTTGTGTATCGCGATCATATTTCCAGCCGCAGCACCCACGGCTTGCGCAGCGATTAACAGCGCGCTGGAGACTCCAATAAGATGTGCTGTATCAAATTGGAATTGCGCCATCATCAAGTTAGAAACCGTATTGGATCCTGCGATGAATGCGCCTAATGCCCCTACGCTTGCGGCGAAGAAGGGGTATACATCTCCGACACTATGAGCAACGAATTCAGCCATGGCTCTTGGCATTGAGGGTAAGTCAGCCATATTCACGCCGGAGTTGATCAGAATACGAACCATGGGAATGGTGAAGATTAAAACGAACCCTGCACCTAATAGCGTTTTGGATGACTCACTAATTGCAGATCCCAACTCAGGCAAGCGCATTCTGTGCAGTAAAAAGGTCGCAAGGACGATGAGCACCATGATACCGCCAGGTAAGTACAGGAACTGAATACTTCCCGACACGCCCGCTTCTCCCAGAATATTAGACCACCCTAAGACTAGGTTCTGAGTAAAAAAGGCTTTTACATCGCTATTGACGCGTGACAGAACGAGCAGTGCGGCGAGTAAAAGATAGGGAAGCCAGGCCAACCAAAGGTTCATTGGACGTTTTGCCGTTAAGCTATCAAGCTTAATTTCGATATTTCCCATCCAGCCTACAGGCCAGTGTTTCGCCTCTGCAAAATCCCAGCCTTGTTTTGGAATTAAAAATCCGGCTTTTGCGGCTGGAACAACAATGAGAAGTCCAACCAATGCACCAATCATGGATGGGAATTCAGGGCCAAGGAAAACGCCAGCCGCTGCGTAGGGAATCACGAAAGCAAGCCCTGCAAAAATAGCAAAGGGAGCAATTGTTAGCCCTTCTTTCCAAGAACGTTTTTCACCAAAGAAACGGGTCAGCATGATACACATGAATAGCGGCATCAAAATACCAATGACAGCGTGAATGATGGCGACTTCCGATGTGATGAGCCGATAAAAAGTATCCCAATCTGAACCTTGAGCGATCAGCGTTTCGGTAATGCTTGCTCTATCAAGTCCACCCGATACACCCACCACAATCGGGGTGCCAACAGCGCCAAAAGATACAGGTGTGGATTGAATCATCATCCCGATCATAACGGCAGCCAGTGCTGGAAAACCTAGCGCCACTAACAAGGGAGCGGCAACAGCAGCGGGCGTTCCAAAACCTGAAGCCCCTTCAATGAAGCAACCAAATAACCAGGCAACAATAATCACCTGTACTCTTCGGTCTGGGCTAATATCGGAAAAGCCCCCGCGAATGGCGGTGATGGCACCCGAGTGCTTTAGTGTATTGAGTAACAGAATGGCCCCAAAAATAATCCAAAGAATCGATCCTGTCAGGATTAACCCTTGGAGCGTGGAGGCGAGGACACGATTCAACGTCATATCCCAAGCGGTGAGTGCAATTGCTGCTGTCATTAAGAAAACAACAGGCATTGCACGCTTTGCGGGCCAATGTAAGCCGACCAAAAGAATGGCTGCTACGATCAGCGGGGCAAAGGCTAAGAGAGAAAGCCATGTTTGACTCATGCTTAATTCCCGTTCATTAATGTTTATTTTGTAAATTGGTATTACCAATTTGTCCGGTTTAAGTTGGCTAGAGTAGGTGCATGTGTGTGGGGAGTCAATTAAATAACGCGTATCTACGACTTATGTATAAAAACTTTTGCAGTTAACACTAAAGTCACGCTAGAGTAATAATTCGACTGGTACTATGCTTAGGAAGAGCAAATAAGATGGTATACGCCTTTAAATATCTGACTAAGCGTGTTCTTATTGATCGAGTAATACTAAAAGACAAAAATTTACAATGGGATGTGAAATATGACAAAAAGAGTAGCTTTGGTAACAGGTGGTACAGGTGGCATCGGAACAGCAATTTGTAGAGCGCTGGTTGATGCTGGTTTTCGCGTTGTTGCGGGATACAACAGTGGCGGTAATCATGACAAAGCAAAAGAGTGGCAAGAAGAGCAACGTAAAGACGGATATGAAATTGACGTAGCGTATGGCGATGTCACCGATGCTGAGTCTTGTGCAGCCTGTGTTGAGACCGTAAAAGAATTGACAGGAGGGAGTGTTGATGTCTTAGTGAACAATGCAGGTATTACGCGTGACGGTATGTTCAAGAAGATGAGCTGGGAGCAGTGGAACGAGGTGCTCAGTGCAAACCTCGACAGTATGTTCCACATGACGCGCCTTGTGATTAATCCTATGTTAGACAAAGGCTTTGGTCGGATTATCAATATATCGTCTGTAAATGCTCAAAAAGGCCAGTTTGGTCAGTGTAACTATTCGGCTGCAAAAGCGGGTATTCACGGTTTCACGAAAGCACTTGCACAAGAAGTGGCAGCCAAAGGCATCACAGTGAATACTGTCTCTCCTGGTTATATTATGACGCCAATGGTGGCTAAAATTGCGGAGGAGGTTCAACAAAAGATTTGTTCAACGATTCCAGTTGGTCGTTTCGGTACGCCTGAAGAGATTGCTCGTGCGATTGCCTTTATTGCGGATGAAAGTTCAGGTTATATCACAGGATCTGACTTGTCGATTAACGGCGGATTGCATATGAGCTAATTCGACGACGTCGAACAGCTAAGCATTAAGCATTAAGCCCGGATTTCCGGGCTTAATTGTGTCTGACGAGACGATTAGTGATGTGTTTCAGTTAATGAATGTTCTTGAGTTAGCTCATAGAACCTTTCTTCAATCTCATTAAACTGCCATGAAAAGCTTACAAACGACCACTCGGTGATTAAATCAGTAACATCGGCATCATGAGAAAGGTTAGACGCTGAATCTAAAGAGTCTTGCAAACGTTGCATTTGATAAGCCATACGAAGCGTTTCATCTTCTTCCGGCGAAGGCTGTTGCTTTAATATTTCCAAACGAATACAAACGAGTCTGGCCTCTTCTTGGGCGCGGGTCAGTAAAGCATCTAGAGTATCAGGATTGTCTAGCAGACTTTCTACACGCTTAATTCTTCCTATAAAGCCTTCGATCACAGGTGCGGGGAGTGAAGTGCTCTTAAGCGTATTGAGTGCTTCTAGGCACAGCTCAGGCGTTAAGGTGCTTTCCGCATAGAGGACTTCCACATTCTCACAAAGAGCTGACATGCGTTTTAGCAATTGTAAATGTTGTTGCTGCTGTTTTTGGCGATGATTGGCAACTTGTTTTGCTTTTTCATTGTCTTGACGTTGAGTCTGTTTTAAATGTGCGAAAACCTCATCACTAATTTCACGTAACTCAAGCCATAAACGTCGTTCTAAACTATGGAAGGTAGTACCAACGGTTTTCCATTCCTGTTGCAAACGTTTGATCTGTTCTGCTGCGTCGCGCTTATCTTCCAGCTCGAGAAGGGTTCGTGCTTGCGCCAGTAGGCTTTTTTTCATCTCAGCACAGGATTCTTTATGAGCATTAATTTTGTGATCAATTTGCGAAATGAGTTCATTGAATTGTTGTTGAACCAGTTTTCCTGGAGAGCGATCAACTGGTGTGAAGCGTTTCCACTCTTGTTTTGCGGTATGTGCGATTTGGTCAATCGCTTTCCAATCAGGGGCAGCCCAGTCTAAATGCTGGAAATAGTCACTCAAGTATTCACAAATGGCTTTTCGCTGCGATAGATTCCACGCACGTTCCTGACTCAAGCGCTTAAAGTGTTCATCACACGGCTTATACGCTTCTTGGGAGGCCTGATGGAAACGTTGCCAAAGCTCGCGTGAATGTTGAGCACCTTGTTGATCTAACTGCTTCCATTCTTTTTGAAGCGTTTTAATACGCTCTGCTAACGCCGAGGGTTCTTGGTTTGGGCTTTCAGCTAAGGCTTCCATTTGCAAGCAAAGTTGTTCTTTCTTGGCTTGCGTTGCAAAAGACTGCCATTCTAGCAACTCATTAAGCCTTGCAATTTCGGCTTTGAAGGTCTTTTCAATATGAGCAGACACAATCGGATCATGCAAATAAGGTGTCAGTTCATCAATGATGCTTTGGGCATTCAGTGTTTCACCCGCATTGATACAACTCGTTAACAGATTGAGTTTTTCACTGGCATGCGCGAGTGCTTCGCTGTTTTTGCTTTGGATTTGTTCGAGGGCTTGC
This sequence comes from Nitrincola alkalisediminis, assembly GCF_009821115.1. Classification (GTDB taxonomy): domain Bacteria; phylum Pseudomonadota; class Gammaproteobacteria; order Pseudomonadales; family Balneatricaceae; genus Nitrincola; species Nitrincola alkalisediminis. The sequence continues at coordinate 143,409 of NZ_VYTY01000001.1, forward strand.
TTCAATGTCGATTGCATTTGCTCCAGCTGCTGAAGCAGACGTGGTAAAGGCAAATTAGATGGCCATGCAATCAACTTAATGGTTTTTTGAATCTGTTTGAGTTGTTTTTCCTGTTCAGCATCACTTTCTGGCAGGGCCAATAACCCGTCAAGATCGGAGGTGTGCTGTTGATAGCGTACCAGTAAATCCAGCTGTTGCTGAGAGCACTCAAGGAGTTCAGGAATATCCTGTTTGTAGGTCAGAATTCTCAATACTTTATTCAGCTCGTTTTGCTGGATTTTGCATTCTGATAACGGACCTGCTTCTAATTGAAGTTCATCTGTTAAATTTGCAACCAGTGCACTGAGTGCATGCAAGTGCGCTTCACAAGAGGTTCTCAATTGATCTGATTGGCGTTTGTTTTCTTGTATGGCGGCCTCTTCCTCCTGCAGTGTGGCTAAGTACGCATCTGCTTTAGAGATCAGGGCCTGATACTCGTCATTGCGAGTATCTAAATTAAGATGGGTCCACTCATCGGTTAAAGACTTGAGCCGCGTGGAAAAGTGTAGTTTATCTTGCCCATCGACAAGGTTTGAGAAGCTTTTTAACAGCTCCTGTTGTTTGTGTTGCTTGGCCTGTGCCGCCATCAGGGCTTCTGCATGTGCATTAAGCGCGTCTTTTGTGATTCTGAAGACAACCTTGTCGTGACCTTTTGACTGCTTGTTCACTTCCTCAAGTTCAGGAAGACCCGTCAGTGCCGATGCCGCTTGCTGGCGAGTCGATGCGAGCGGTGATTTGAGAGCCAGTGTTGCCAGTGAAGATTGATGAGCAACGTATTTAAATAAGGTGTCATGGACGGCGGGTGCCTGGCTTTCAAGCAGAAGTGTGACCAGCAAATCGTGAGTTTCAGGTGTTAGCTGATATTTAGCCCCCTTAATTTGCCCTGATGTCACAAGTGTTTGACTTAATCGCGTCAGCAGTAACGCCATGACATCTGTATCCGTTTCGGATAACAGAAGTTTGGCGAAGACGGAGAGGCTGTCTATTTTGGAGATAGCCGATTTCCTAACCTCAGCGGAGGGGTCTTGCTGTGCAAGATTGACGAGTGTTTCAAATTCATCAGCATTTTGAGCGTTGAGCTGATTGACTGCACGTGATCTGACGCTTGCATCAGAGTGTCGCCATTTGGGCCTAAACAGATTTAAAAACATCAATTACCCCAGCCGGTATGGGGATACCGACAGTCCATAAAAAGTTAAAGCGAAGGGACGGTATTCTAACGGTGGCAGGTGCTGCATAAAAGCCCTGAAGCCCATGCAAACAAAATTAAGTTTAATACAAGGCTCTTTTCCGAGGGGATAGTGTGTCTTCTAGGGCTTAAACCGTCAAGTCAACATGTTGTATTGTACCAACCCGACCGTCTTCTGATAAGTAAATACCCGTCGATTGGATCATACCCAACAGATTTGAATCGCCTGACTGGAAAAGTGAAAAGGGTGTTTTTGCGTTTCCTAGATAAATCGCTCCAATCCCCGCTTCAGATAGTGTCATTAACTGCTGTGAGTCTGAGTTTCCCGGATGTACCCAGAGTTTTAAATGCTGGAATATCTCATCATTTTCGTCTATCCAGCCGTTATTATCATCGTCATAGGCGGCTAATTCATTAAATCCATCCCCTGTGATGGCTCCAAACAGTTCACTGCCATCGTTGATGATACCATCATTGTTTTTATCAAGCGCTAAAAATGCGCTATTCGCGCCCAGGCTTGGGATTAAATCGGGGCGTCCATCCAATGTTAAATCAAACTCAAAGCGCGTTTCAGTTAACTCGGCAGAGTGGCCGTTAAAGTTAATCACCAAGGGGTCGATTAGATTTTGTCCAACGCGCAGCATAAATGAATTGTGCTGCACGAGTTCTCGGCTTAAGTTGAGTTCTAGGCTGATATCAATGCTGCGTCCATCTGCTGTTTTCACAATGCCTGTTGCATTGAAATGGGTGTTTTCGGCTTGATAGAAGGTTTCGTGGCGTTGATACTGAAAACTGACCGTTTCGACTTGAGGTGGTGTCGTAGGTAAGGGTTGGAATGGCAGTTCAATATCAGATTTGAAAGGTCGAGCATCAAAGAGCTGCATTTTAAACTCTTTTCCCGTTAGTGTTTTCATCAGTTGCTGAATCAGGAGCAGACGAACACGATCATCTGACGACAACTCTAAGCGAAAAGGCGCATCGGCTGACACATTGCCTGTATTTGTTGTATTCGCCGTCGACTGATTCTGGATGTTGGCAGGAACTTGATTGTTGGGTTCCAGTTCACTTTCTCCGAAACGCTTGCGAAGATCGGAATAGGTAATCAGTTCTTTGCTAGTGAAGTTGATAGACCGAGTGATACTGATACGTTGAGTCGACTCTTCCCCTTGGGCATTGGTTTGTCTGCGCTCAGTCGTGAGTGTTTCGGCACGCTCATAGCGAGTTTGACTGGCATGACCAGACTTCATATTGATCTGACTGGCTTCAATACGCATAAACCGCTCCTCATCCTATTGGGATGTTTATTTCAAAGGGCTGTCTTCGTTCATGAAGTCTGTATCGGCCAAATCGTGTAAACCTAAAGCAGCTATTTTAAAAAGAGTCGAGATCTAGAGTATTAGTCAATGATAAAATTGAGCTCACCGTCGACATAGAACCACTGATTGTCATCAAAACGAAAGCGCGAGATCTCGTGCAGCGTACCTGAGTCTTCGGGCGTTTCAAAAGAGGCTTTAAACTCTACAGTTCCCTCTGAGTCTCCGATTTTTCCCTGTTGTGTCGATAAAATCTCCAGCTTTGTCCAAACCGTGATTTGCGTTTGCTCGTTCAAAACCTCTTGATCTTCGGGTTGGCGTTTTTCAGGCGCAGTTGTGTGAATGAGGTAATCAACCGCTCCAATGCTAAAGGCCGTATACCGTGAACGCATTAACGCTTCGGCGGTTTTAGCTGGACGATAGCCATTAATGGCGGGTGCACAGCACATCATAAAGGGTTTTCCCGACTGGCAAGGACAGGCTTGTTCAGTATTGTTTTGATCTTGCATCATGAGGATGATCCTATGTCGGTTAACTGGTAATCTACACAGATTAACACGACGATAAATCCAGATACATCTTACGGGCATTCAAATTAAGTAGACGTTATGGCTATAACAGAACCTCTAACCTTCCTGTTTCATGACTACGAAACGGGCGGTGTGGACCCCAAACGCGATCGACCTTTGCAGTTTGCGGCTATTCGCACAGATGAGCATTTCAATATTATTGAAGAGCCCATTATGCTCTATGCAAAAATATGTGATGACTATATTCCTCACCCAAAAGCCTGCTTGATTACGGGTATTACACCTCAAAAAACTTTAGAGGAAGGCGTATGTGAGGCAGAATTTATTGCGCGTATTCATGCGGAAATGGCACGTCCTGGAACCTGTGCACTGGGATACAATAGCATACGCTTTGACGACGAAGTCACGCGCAATACACTCTATCGGAATTTTTTCGATCCCTATGCTCGCGAGTGGCAAAACAATTGTTCTCGCTGGGACATTATCGACAGTTTGAGGCTTGCAAGAGCCTTGCGTCCTGATGGTATTGTTTGGCCAACCTATGCCGACGGTTCGCCGAGTTTACGTTTAGAGGACCTGACTCAAGCAAATGGTATCGGTCACGATCACGCGCATGATGCTTTATCTGACGTGTATGCAACAATCGCCATGGCGAAGTTGCTAAAAGAAAAGCAGCCGCGTTTATTTGATTTTGTCTTTCAGAATCGTTCCAAGCAGACCCTGCAAAAGAGCTTGGATGTGGCGAATATGAAGCCATTTCTCCATGTGTCCTCTCGATATCCCACGAATCTGGGAAATCTAGCGATTGTTGCGCCCTTGGCCTACCACCCCATTCAATCCAATGCCGTGATTACCTGGGATCTTCGTTGTGATCCTACTCCCTTATTGGATTTGGACGTTGATGAATTGCATCGGTTACTCTACTCACCTAGAGAGACCTCAGAAGAGCGCGTGATTGGCCTTAAGCTTGTTCACTTGAATAAATGTCCGATTGTCGCACCCGCAGGTATGTTAAACGCAGAGGAGGCCCAGCGCTATGGCATAGAGGGGGCCGTGTGTCGTCGTCATTTATCCATTTTACGTCAAGCCCCGCAGATTCAGCCGAAGCTCAAGGCTCTTTATGAGATCAATACATTTGTCCCCGAAAAAGATCCGGATCATATGCTCTATTCCGGTGGCTTTTTCAGTCCGCATGATCGTCATTTAATGGATAAAATCCGCCAGTTCAGTGCAGATGAACTGATCGGTTTACAGTTGCCTTTTCAGGACCCGCGTTTAGAGGAAATGCTGTTACGATATAAGGCGCGAAACTACCCTTATACCTTGGACTCTAATGAGCAGCAGCGTTGGGAAGAGCATCGAAGCCAGCGCTTATTAGGGCCTGAGAATGAGGGATGTTTAACCTTGACCCAAGCATTTGACGAAATGAATAGAATCGCGACGGAGACAGAGTTGTCGGCGCGTGAGATGAGCATTTTGGAAGACTTGGCTTCGTACATCGAATCTGTTTACCCAATGGAGTTTTAGCGTGTTAAAAGAAGGGGGGGCGGGTCTGGTGGTGGTGCTGATGGCGATTCCGTGCGTTGCTCAGCCATTAGCACCTATTCCCTACCAGGTCGTCTATCCCGAAGGGTTTTCGACGGGAACTCATCATGGTCGAGACGTTTTTGAGGGACGGGACTGGGGCGCTTTTGATCCTGAGTCTATGCCAGAGTTGTACAATGATGTTGAGGATCGGCCAACGCCCAGTGTACAAGTGATTATGTATTCAGAGCCAGAAGAGATTAATGAGATTTTAGTGGATGACGTCGAGGTGGTTACCCCCTTAGAAGGAGAAGATCTTGTCTATCAGGAGATACTCGATGATCTTTATGAGCAAGCCTGTGCCTTGGTTCCTGAAGGAGAGGCGTGTGATCCGTTGCTGGGGTTTCAGGGAGATTTAACCGTGGGTGATGAGCCTGCAGCGACACCGTCGGCTCCTGTGTTGCCGATCAATAGCGAACAGGAGGAGCAGGATGTGCTGGAGCGATTCCAAGCGCTTGAAGAGGGGTTTACGCCAGACTTTGATCGTTTATTTGATTAAAGTCCGGCGTTAGACAAGCGTTGATCATCAATTCAATTGGAAAAACGCACGTTGCTCCCTAAGTGATTGAATTTTTGAATCTGCATTGTCTGAAATCAAGGCTTCCGGATCAGTTTCGAACTTACCAAAGCTGCGCAAGAAGAATTGGCTTTGACGCAACTCTGATAGTGTTTGTTCAAGGTCGCCCTTTTGAATTCTTTGAACCGATTCGGCCACTTGTTGGTGACTGCTGAAGGAGCCATCTCTGTCTAACTCACGCCAGTAGCGTTGAGACCGAGCCCCGATAGAGGTATCAGGCTGAAGCAGACGCGATACCAAACTGGTTTGGAAGCGTTGAATGTCCTCGGGCTCCATCCTAGCCAATTCTTCTTGCATACGGTCTAAGAAGTCATGGAAATGGGATTCCAGTGTAATAGGGTCTGCAACGCTGGATTGGACAATCAAGGCTAAGCCAGGGACATCCCCCATTGGTACATAATTCGAAAAGACGATATAGCCGAATTGTTTTTCGGTGCGCATTTCTGAGTAGAAGGGTGTTGAAATGATTTCATTTAATAAGGCAACGGCCGCTCGACTCTGTGATGAGTTGTCTTTACCTTGAAGAAACTGCGTTAACACCGCATCGTGATGGTTGAGCTTCAGGGTGGCTCTTAAGTCCTCGGATGTCGGCAGTTTTACAACGGGAACCTGAATAGCTGGGATTGCACGCGTTTTGGTTAGCAGGGCTTCTTTAACCAACTCAGCTAATGCTAGGCTGGTGTCGGCGGTCAGGTTGCCATGCGCGAGCATGCGAACATCTAATTCGGTATAGAGTTCGCTGATAAAGTGTTCTAACTCCTCCAGCGAAAGGCGATCAAGAGCTTCCAGTTTGTCATCGGTGCTCCATCTCGACATTAAAGACGTGAACAAATGTTGCAAGGACAGCTGATAAGGTGTTTCTTGCTGAAGATTAATCAGGCGCTCTTGCAGTTGCCGTTTTACCTGCATAAAACGCCGGTTGTCCATTTCTGGATGACGTAAAAGTGGAAGGACTTTGGTTAGTAACGTGATTTGCTTATCATTGTAACCTGAAAGCTGTAGAGATAAGCCACGCATGTGAGGGTAGACAGATAGCGACAGTCCAGCCAATGAGGCGTCGTATAGCACTTCATTCAGCTGGTCATTGACCATGCGTGTGTAAAGATCAATCATCACTGCATTGTTGGCACTGGCCATCGCTTGATGCGTCATGAGGGCCACAAAAAAGTCAGCTCTTGGACGCTCAAACGTTTGGTCTTGTTGGTGCCAAAGGCTTATTCCTGGAGAGTTGAGCAGTTGCATGGGAACGTCTGAGCTGTCTTCTCGATCAACCAAGGATAGATCTTCTGGAATAAACGGATTGAGCGATCTGACAAATAATAAGTCATTTCTTGCCGCAGAGCGCCAAGATTCCAGATTAGAGTCCAAAACGTCAGACACCTTAAAGGGCGCATTATAGCGACGTTCCGATTGATCGGTCTTCAGCTCTTGAGCCATGAGCGTTAACAGCATATTGTCAGGGTTTAGAAAGCTTAAAAATTCTTTGAGGGTATTCTCATCAAAGGTTTCTAACAAAAAGTTCGCACGCAGTATTTCTTCAGTCGGGTAGCGCTGTTGCATTTGCGCCATCATCATGGCGTCATGAATCGGCTGGCGTCTGTCGGCAAATAAAAACTGCAATTCGGCCATGTTGCGCTCTTCAGCATACAGCGATTCATTAATACCCGTCTCGGCAAGAGCGTTTACGAATTCAAAAAAATGCGTAACGACTTGGGAATAGTCCTTCATACCCTCTTCAGTTAAGGCAATTGAAACCTGAAAAAGACCTTCATTGTCTAAGTCAATCGCAGTAAAGGCACCGAGCTCGGTAGCGAGGTTTTCTGACTTCAAATACGACAAAAGGCTGCCTTCTCCTTCATATCCTAGCAGGCTGGCAATGTAATAAAGCGGCTTGTCTCGCCAATGATCGCGTAATGAAGGAACAGGAAAACTTAAAGAAAGTTGGCGCATTTGGCGCAGGGTTTGAATTTCAAGTTTTTTAGGTAAGCTGTTTTCAACGAAGAGCGGAGCGGTATCTACATAGGCTGAAGCATCAAAATCACGAATCTCAGTGAAGCGTTCGGTGACAAGATCCTTGAGTTCTGGAATCGATTGAGGGCCAATCACCACTAAACTCATTAAGTTAGCGGAGTAATACTGGTTATAAAAATCAATCAGCTCGTCTTGAATATTGCTCCCTTCTCGATCAGAGAGTGAATGTAAATCACCGACAGCAAATCGGCTCCAAGCATGCTCGGGGTTCATGACCTGTTTGGTGACCTCATGCTCGCGGCGACGGTCATCGCGGCGGCGTGATTGGAACTCAGATTCTACTGCGTGACGTTCACGATCAACATACTCTGTGCTAAAAAGTGGGTCTATAAAAAAGCGAGAGAAGCGGTCGAGTGCTTCTGGCAGAGCGTCTGGATGAATATCGAAAAAATAGTTGGTGTTTTCATAGGCGGTAAAGGCATTGTGTGAGCCGCCGTTCGAGCTGATAAAGGCTTGATAGCTGTCCGCTTCTGGGTAAGTCGCTGTTCCTAAAAAAAGCATATGTTCTAAAAAGTGCGCAAGACCCGGTCTATCAATCGGATTTGCATTCGAGCCAACGAGAACGTCCATGGACGCCGCTGCTTTTTCAGCCTCGGGATCTGAAACCAATAGAACTTTTAGGCGGTTGGGAAGTTCAAACTGTTCATAGGCGCGAGAATCATACGAACTTTTGATGATGTCATTCGCCAATGCAGGTGTTAGAGAAAAAATGAGTAGTGTGTAAACTAAAAAGGGAGCTATCCGTGATGTGTATAACATAATCTACCTGTTAGAACCGAACTGCTTTCATTGACTTAGTCTGACTCGGCCAATGCGGGGAAGTTCCTGTCCAAAAATGTGCGTGTGATCGATTGGGTTTTCGGGACTAAATGGGAGGGTATGCTATCAATTCGCGGCAAGACCGCCTATATTTAGTGGTTGACTATTCTAGCATGTAAAAATAATTTTTTTTAAAAAATCACACGATAGGAGTGTTCATGAGTAAACTGTCATTGCCTTTGTTGACCTTATTACTAGGGTTGTTCTTGATACCTATAGAGGCTGAAGCTAAGCGCTTTGGTGGTGGGCTCAGTGGGGGTAAATCTTACTCCACACCACAACGTCAAGCACCCGCTCCAGCTCAACAGCGTCAGCAGCGTCAAGATCAAAACCAACAACCCGGCGCAGCTCAAACGGCGGGGCGTGCAGGTATGGGGGGAATGCTAGGAGGCTTGCTGGCCGGCGGGCTTTTGGCCGCGCTCTTTATGGGCGGAGCTTTTGATGGTATTCAGTTCATGGATATTTTGTTGATTGCCTTGCTTGGTTTTGCCGCTTGGAAGTTGTTTGGCATGTTTAGAGGTCAAGCTCAATCACAGCAACAGCCAGCGTATGCTGGGCCTGCACAGGTGCGTACGGAAGCCCCTCGTCAATTTGAACCCGTTGCCCCTGTTAGTCAACCAGAACCCTTGGTGACCAACTTTGGTTCCGGCTTTTCTGATGCTGAGTTGAGCTTGCCTGAGTGGTTTGATAAGAGCGCATTTTTGTCGGGTGCTACGGGACATTTTAAACACCTACAGCGCGCTTGGGATGAAAAGAACTGGGATGAGATTTCAACCTATACTAGCCCTGAAATGCTGGCTTGGTTGCAATCACAACCCACAGAAACGGCTGAACAGTTCACCGAAGTCGTGTCGGTGATGGCTGAGCTGGTTAATTTCATCCAAGAAGATGATCATGTGGTTGCCAGTGTTCATTTTTATGGATGGCTACGTGAAACGCAGGATAGCGATGCAACAGAGTTCAGCGAAGTATGGCATCTCAATCGTCAGATGGGTGAGCAGCCCGGTGATTGGCTGATTGTGGGTATTGAGCAGTCTTAATGCAGCAACTGCGCTGATCGAAATAGCCACGGAGTCTGATGGCTTCGTGGCTAGTGTGTTGTTAGTGATCTCTTAAAAACACAGGCTTCGCGTCAGTCGAATCTTTCTCTGAAAAATAATAGCCTTCAAGATCAAACTCTTTGAGCTGAGATGGGTCTTCTATTTTATTTTGAATAACGAATCTCGCCATCAAACCTCTCGCCTTTTTCGCGTAAAAACTAATAATTTTATACTGACCATTTTTGAGATCTTTAAACTCGGGTGAAATCAGTTGACCCGTTAACCGCTTCGCCTGTACGGATTTAAAGTACTCGTTGGATGCAAGGTTGAGCGTGATTGGGGCCGGGTGTGCTAAGAGCTCTTGATTCAGATACTCGGTCAAACGATCTCCCCAGAACGTATACAGGTTTTTATAATCACCTTTCGTAAATTTGGTGCCCATTTCCAGCCGGTAGGGTTGCAGCAGATCTAATGGGCGTAATACACCATAGAGTCCGGACAGAATGCGCAGGTGCGATTGCGCGTACTCAAATTCCTCTTCGCGGAAACTCGCTGCCTCTAAACCTGTGTACACATCACCTTTGAACGCCAGTAGAGCAGGGCGAGCATTGTGGGTGTCATGGATGGGATGCCAGCTCTCATAACGAGCAACGTTTAAACTGGCAAGCTTGTCACTCAGCGACATCAGTTCCGCTATGTCTTGAACAGAGTATCCGCGCATGTGTTCAATTAAGGATTGAGCCGACTCTACAAATAAGGGTTGAGAAAATTTTTGGGTTACAAGCGGTGATTCGTAATCCAAGGTTTTTGCAGGTGATATCAAAATCAACATAAACAGTTATTACTCGCTGAAGTGAGGGGGTTAGCCCCTGAGCAGATTATTGAGTTCATCGACGATTTCAGCCCAATCCGAATCGTCCATCAGCGCATCTTTCAGAAAACTGGCTTGGGCTTCAGTCCAAAAGGTTGCGTCTTCTAGTTTAACACTTGCACTAAATAATTTGTGATTGCGAACGAAGGTCTGTATTTCAGTGTCACTGGCTGGCAATCCTAGTTGTTGGAACAAGGCTTTCATCGTATGTTTTGACGTATCCATTGTAAGCTCCAGAACGTTGTGTTTGCGTACATTGAGTGTTAAAGAAAAAGAGAGGTTTGTCAAAAGATTAGATTTGTTGATCACCGAAAAAGACGTTAGCATGAATAACCTGAGTCTAGACAGTGAAACCTTACTGCATTTGCACCGAATGTAGTATAGTCCATCGTTTGCAAATCCAACCTGAATGAGTATCAGATGAGTAAAAAAACGGTATTAACCGGTATTACCACAACCGGTATTCCTCATATAGGGAATTATCTTGGCGCCATTTCACCTGCAATTCAAGCCAGTGAAGATCCCGCGTTCAATAGTTTCTTCTTCTTGGCCGATTATCACGCACTGATTAAGTGTCATGACCCTGAGCGGGTTGCGGAATCCACCCGTGCCATCGCAGCCACTTGGCTGGCGTTAGGTTTAGATACTGATAAGGCCACGTTTTATCGGCAAACTGACATTCATGAGATACCCGAGTTGGCATGGATACTAACCTGCATGACGTCTAAAGGGTTGATGAACCGAGCGCATGCCTATAAAGCATCGGTCGATGTCAACCGAGATGCCGGTAAGGAGGATCTTGATGATGGCGTAACCATGGGGCTATTTAGCTATCCCATCCTCATGGCGGCTGATATTTTAATGTTCAATGCAGACATTATCCCGGTTGGAAAAGACCAAATTCAGCATATTGAGATGGCCAGGGATATTGCCGCTCGTATCAATCATCATTATGAACCCTTGTTAAATCTACCTGAAGCCAAAGTCGATGAACAGACGCAGCTGATACCTGGATTGGACGGGCGGAAAATGTCGAAGAGTTACGACAATACCATCCCTTTGTTTTCGGATAGCGATACTCTGTACAGCCTGATTAAACAAATCAAAACGGATTCAAAAGGCCCAGGTGAACCGAAGGATCCGGATACCAGTACCCTGTTCCAACTCTATAACTGTTTTGCAACGCCATCAGATACGCATGCTATGCGTGAAAAGTTTCTTAACGGGATTGCTTGGGGTGATGCAAAAAAAGAGTTGTTTGAGTATATCGATCAGCATCTGAGTGCACCTCGTCAGCGCTACACGGAGCTCATGCAAGATATGGCATTTGTTGAAAGCGAACTGCAAAAAGGGGCAATTAAAGCCCGTGAATTCGCAGCGCCGATGCTGGATCGGATGCGGATAGCAGTGGGGATTCGCCCTTTGACCTATGTGGCGCCCGTACGTGAAAACCTGTCAGTTAAAAAAGAGGTGTCAGAAGAAGCGCTTGAGCGGGCTGAGGCGGGACGAAAGCGTGCGGTTCTAATGCAAGTGCAGCATTTGATTGATGGGGTGAAGAGTGCAGAGAACCCCCGTCAAGCGGCAGAAGAGTTGATTCAGCAAAAAGAAATGGAAGTTGAAGGGCTTAAAAAGAAAGCGCGCCAGAAAGCACAAAACGAACTTGATGTCTTGCGCGACGAACTGGCTCAATGGCTTGCTTAATCTAAGTAAGGCCGTTATCCCTTTGGTTACATGGCCTTATACCGCCAATATCCCGTCTATCGACTGGATATTGGCGGTTTTGTTTAATTACGAGGTAGACGCTTTTTCAACTCAACCGTAAACCGAATGGTTTCAGCGCCCATTGCTGGCAAGTTCATTGTCCAGCTGAGTTTGCCCGCGTTGTCTTCTTGCATAACGTGAGTGCTCTCTGTCAGCGTCCAAGCTTGTTGGAATTGAGCAGACAGATCCACTTGACGACTTTCCCGTGCACTGTTGCTAGCGGTGACTTCGTACTGAATCAGCAAGTTGTCCTCGTTATCTGTAAACATGACTTGTCTGCGTTGTATGCTAAGGTCCATGGCTTGACCGAGGGTCACGCTGGCCTCTTCGCCACTGCCGAGGTTTCCAATGGATCCCGCTCCAATAAACTGCATTTCACCCTCGGTATCCGGTCTAAACACTCGAATATTGCCTGCGGGTGCTGGGCTGCTGCTGTCCATAATGTTTGGGAGGTTGAATCTCAGTTGAATATTCGGTTGTGCATCATAGCGCTGGTTGTCCAAGATGGGGATGATTGGAAAGCTATGTTGGTAGCTTAAGACAGCAGGTAGATCTTGTGCGGAAATAAGTGGAATCAGTTTGTGCTCCTGATTTTTCAACGTGATTTCAGTCGGCCAGCGATAAATATAGTATCCCTGAAGGCTGCTGGGTTGCACAGGCGCTGCCGATTCATAGCTGTCCGCCATCGCCATGGCACGCATGATTCGATGCGGTTCTGGATCACCTTGCTTGACATCACCGGCCATCAAGCGCAAAGACGCATTGTTAAAATCGGTACCGGATAGGTTATGAAGGCTGGCCAGCCCCTCTAGCGACAGTGAGCGACCATTTTGCGCAAGATTGATTCTGTAGTCCATCGACCAGCCAAGACCATGGCTCAGGTAACTTAGGGTGAGTAAGCCAGGTGTCTCTGTTCCTTGGGTTCGAAACCCCAATACAGGCTGGGCATTCAACTGAGCGGGCACCTCTTCAAACAGAAAACGCCATGCATTGTCGTAGAGATCAATCGGCTCAACTCGACCATTCTCTTGTCGGATCAGTGCGCGCACTCCTTCTAAACTTAACAGGGTGACGCGGCTCAGTGTTTCCTCGCCATTCACTGGATTGCGATACGCGAGTGTCACAGGTTTACCGACGTGGGTTTCGAGCAGACGATCATAGTTGAGTTGAGCGGGTATTAAACTTTGCTCCAGGACTTGTCCGGCACCTTGGATTCGAAGTGTTTCAGTCAAAAGTTGTGGACTGACCCCTTCAATATAAACCGACTGATTTGCATCCAGTGCGGGAATGGCACGTTGGTCTTGAATATGTGCCAAGTCTTGATGGTACAGCGTGAGAGTGATGCTCTCGGGTTCGCTGTTTAGCGATAGTTGAGCGTGGGCTAAAGTTGCAAAAGGCGCACAGAGGAGTGATAAAAGAGCTAAACGAGATAAAGTTGCGTTCATACGTCTGTCCTGAATAATTAAACATTAGGGCGTGAGGTCAAGCGCGACACGGAATCCACGTGTTGAGTCTTGAGTATCCGCTGGGTGTCGATAACGGCTGGATGAGCGTGTTACACGATCAATATCAAACCAAGATCCTCCTCGCAATACTCGAAAGTGACAGTTCGGCTGAGTGAGAGGACGACCGTCATTGGGTGCAATCGCATAGGTATCGCTGTAGCAATCTTCTACCCATTCTTCCACGTTGCCATTCATATCGTATAGCCCCCAAGGGTTTGCTTGCAGTTGCCCGACGGGGGCCGTTTGTTGGGCGTCCCATTCAGATCCACAGCCATCACACACAGACATGCCGGGTTGCATTTGGTTCCCCCACCAGAAGTTGGAGCTGCTTCCGGCTCTAGCGGAATATTCCCATTCGGCTTCACTGGGGAGGCGGTAGGGTTTTCCAGTCACTTCGCTCAGCCATTGGGTGTAGGCTTTCGCATCAAACCAGCTGACGTTAATGACTGGACGAGTTTCACGCCCCCATCCTCCATCATCGGGTAGTGCACGCCCTGTAGCCCTTGCAAATAGATCATACTCAGCAAAGGTCACTTCGTAACGTGACAGCGCAAAATCCTGCAGAATTGACACCTCACGCACAGGGCGCTCGTTATCGTCGCCGATACTGGTTAAGTCACCCATTAAAAAAATCCCTTTTGGGATACGAATCATTTCTGGTCCCATGTCGGTATCACTCACTCGATCTTGCAAGATACCTTCAGAAACCTGTACGGAAGGTGAATCAAGAGAAGCACGTTCAGCCTCTAATTCTAAGACAGGGGGGAGCATTTCCTGTGTTGTCTGTTCATTGGCGTCGTTTTGAGTCTGTGGAACCGCATTTTGGCTGGACAACAGCTCTTTGAGTTGAGATATCTCGTTTTGAAGACGATTAAGATCCGATACATTGATAAATAAGCCGAGCATAAAACCACCCACACCGCCTACTGTTAGCAAGAACAACCCCTTTATCCAAGGCTTAAGAGCAAAGGAATGGGCTCTCTTCTTCTTCCCAATCAGTAAAGGTTGAAGAGGCTCGTTAGGAGGGGGGGAGTGCTCATTTTCGTCTAGTGAGCTTAACGTTGCGTCGGGAGTTGACTCAGAAGAGTCCGGAGTCTGAGAAACTTCATAAAGGTCAAACAGTAAGGGCAGAGTGCCAGTGTGGCGATCATCTGCTTCAGGGACTAGAGACGCTTGTAAGTATTTCCACTGGGCTTCGTTCAGAATAGGGGGGGCTTTCGGCTCTCTTTGGTAGCGTGCACGCTCGTCATCTTCTAACCTAAACAAAGGTTTTTGTGCATAGATTTCATAGGTTAACGCTGCTAACGCAAAGACATCGCTTTGAATATTAGAGGCTGTCGATTGAAAGCCTTCTGCCGCTTGATATTGAGTGTACAAAGGTACTTCTGGAAGAAAGTCCTTATAAGGGTTGGCTAAGGCTTTCCAGTTAATCAGTAAGAGTTTAACCCCCTGATTACGGTTAAGAAAAATTAAATCAGGGCCAAGGGTCTGAAACGCTTTGTGCATTTTACTGTGGTAGGCCTCAAGGGCCTTTCCCGTTTGCACTACAAGCCCTTGCTTCTGTGAGGGTGTTAGATGTTTGAGTTGTTGATCGTTGATTAAATCGGTAAGGCGCATTCCATCAACATATTCAAATGCGATGAAATAGGCATTCTGATAACTAAATAACCCATAAATATCGAGAGCATGCTTATGTGTCACTTTACGCAGTAAAATCAGCTCCTGACGAAGTGTCTCAATAAAGCCTTCTTGTCGAGTGAGCATGGGCGTTAGAATCAAAATGGATACATTAGGATGCCCTGCGGCTGTCAGATCTTCTGCTTGCCATATCTCGCCATAGGGGAGGTTTGCCACCACCGAAGCGATCCTAAACCTATGTCGTTCAGGGCCGATGATAAGTCCAGGGCGAAAGAGGTCTTGTGTCATTGAAGGAGCTCTCAAGTGTTGGGGAGTACACAACTATAGGACTAAAAGTACCTACAAGCCTCCATTGCTATCCATTACGAATACAATGATGTTCTTAATTAGAAAGGCTGCTAATCCAAGTCCCAGTGCTAGAAATAAAATAAACGTTCCAAACTTTCCTGCTTTGGATTTTTTGGCCAAGTCATAAATAATAAAAAAAATAAAGCCAGCAAATACTAATAATCCAATGTTTAACGCAATGGCTTCTACTTCAGCAAGACGCATCTAGGGTTCCTCTAAAAATGGTAAAAGCTTTATTCTACGCATTAATCTAGAGCTTAAACAGGCCTCTTTATTAGGGCTATAGTGTCAATCGCTCGACTAATGGCGTAGTGTTTGGGATTGAATACCTGTGTTGTTGGCGTTTATTATGAATGACACTTCATTCCCATATCCGTTAAAGGCGAAGGTATGCCCCATTCTAAACGCGCGCGATTGCACTCATTAGGATTTGCCAGTGCGCTTCGTGAGACTTTCAGGGAAGGTTATTCTCGTCATGATTTTCTTCGAGACTTAGTGGCAGGTGTGACGGTCGGCATTATTGCAATTCCATTGGCAATGGCATTGGCGATAGCCAGTGGTGTTTCTCCAGAGTACGGTTTATATACCGCGATTATTGCAGGATTCCTGATTGCGCTCAGTGGAGGCTCTCGCTACAGCATATCCGGCCCGACAGCTGCATTTGTTGTGATCCTTTACCCAGTGACTCAAGCATTCGGTTTGGCAGGTCTTTTAGTGGCCACGTTGATGGCTGGAATGATTTTAGTGGCATTGGCTGTTGCGCGCTTAGGGCGTCTAATTGAATACATTCCTGAGTCAGTTACCTTGGGCTTTACATCGGGCATTGCGATCGTGATTGCTGTTTTACAGCTCAAAGACTTTTTCGGCTTGGACGTAGAGGCGTCTTCAGAGGCATTTATTGAGCGTTTAATCGATTTGATTGCGGCTTTACCAGGATTAAATTTGGCCAATACCTGTGTTGCCGCTTTAACGTTAGGTATTTTAATTGTTTGGCCAAAATTGAAACTTCCTATTCCTGGGCATTTACCTGCGATTATTCTTGGTGCACTCCTCGCGGCGGCTTTTATACATATGGGCTGGAGTGTGGACACGATTGGAAGTCGGTTCAGTTACGAGTTGCCTGATGGGCAAATGGGCAGTGGTATCCCACCTTTTTTGCCTTCATTTGAGTGGCCATGGATGCGCCCTGGTCCCAATGGTGAGCCGTTAGAATGGAGTTGGTCGACAATACGGGCGTTACTGCCGGCTGCCTTTTCGATTGCGATGCTGGGTGCGATTGAGTCTTTGCTATGTGCAGTTGTGCTGGATGGTATGAGTGGGCGCCGTCACCATGCCAATGGTGAACTGTTAGGGCAAGGGCTTGGTAATTTAGCGGCTCCGTTCTTTGGTGGTATTACCGCAACAGCTGCGATCGCTCGTTCGGCAACGAATTATAAAGCAGGCGCTAAGTCACCCATTTCAAGCATGATTCATGCTTTAGTGGTGCTGGCCGGATTATTGGTTTTGGCACCTATGTTGTCTTGGCTGCCCATGGCCAGTATGGCAGCACTGTTGGTGATGGTGGCGTGGAATATGAGCGAGACACCTAAGGTCGTGGCACTCTTAAAGCGCGCGCCAAAAGGGGATATTATTGTACTGTTAACCTGTTTGTCGTTAACCGTATTATTTGACATGGTGTTGGCTATTTCAGCGGGCATCGTAATGGCGTCTTTGCTGTTCATGCGAGATTTGGCTGGTATGACACGTTTCAATGACATCACGCAACAGCGTAAGCATGTCCCGAATGGTGTTCCTGAGGGCTGGAAGGTTTTGAAGGTATCCGGTCCCTTGTTTTTTGCGGCTGCAGAGCGTGTCTTTGATGAACTTGCCGCGTATATTCAAGATCAGCAGGGTGTTGTCTTGTATATGGATGGGGTTCCATTACTCGATGCGGGTGGCCTGCATGGATTTGAACGTTTTACGGTGTTTTGTGAGAAGAACAACATTCACGTGATAACGGCAGACTTGCAATTCCAACCGTTGAGGACAATGGCAAGAGCCGGCATTAAGCCTGCACCTGGGGTGCAGTTTTCACCGACGTTGGAAGAGGCGTTAGTGCTTGTGAACTCGGTTGCTCATTCCCGATGAGCCTTAAGCATGCGCGCTTAAATACTCGGGTTCATAATGAGTGAGCCACGTTTGCACCTCAGATGCTGGCATGGGTTTAGCGAAATAATAGCCTTGAAGAAACTCACAACCCAGCCGTAATAGAATTTTTCGCTGCTCTTCCGTTTCCACACCTTCCGCGATTAAGCGAAGTTTTAAACTGCGTGCCATGGCAATAATGGCTGTGACAAGCTCAACGTCGTCTGAATCTGACGTGAGGTCGCGAACAAACTCCTTGTCTATTTTGAGGCTGTCAATAGGAAAGCGTTTTAAGTAGCTTAATGACGAATAGCCCGTTCCAAAATCATCTATAGCTAAATGGACGCCTAAATCTTTGATAGACTCCAAACGGATAACGGTTGTGTCGCTGTTATCGAGTAAAAGACTTTCGGTAATTTCGAGCACAAGATAGCTAGGATCAAATTGATGCTTGGACAACAAGGCGCTTAATTTTTTGTCATTCATCCCCAGATCAAGTTGTCGTCGAGATAGGTTTACTGAGATATAAAGTTTTTGGCCCTGATTGTGCCAATTTTTTGCATGCATGAGGGCCGTGTCGAGAACCCACTCTCCGATGGAGCCGATTAAGCCAGACTCTTCAGCCACTGGAATAAATTTGTCCGGTGGAATATTACCGAGCGTTGGGTGATGCCAGCGTAAGAGGGCTTCGAATCCTGTCACTCGCCCTGTTCGAGACCTTACCAAGGGTTGGAAGTGCAGTGAGAGTTGGTTGAGCTCTAGGGCATTTCGAAGGTGTTGTTCTGTCTCCATAAGTTCAGCGGCATGTTCTTGTAAGCTTTTAGTGAAGAACATAAACTGATTTCGGCCTGATTGTTTGGCACGATACATTGCGAGGTCCGCATCTCGTAAGAGGTTGTCAGGTGAGTCATCATCGTTAGGGTAAAGCGCGATTCCAATACTGGCACCAATCACGATTTCGCGGCCACTTAACTGAAAGGGTGCTGAGAGGGTGTGGATGACTTTATCCGCGACATGTGCGGCATCGCTTTCAGAGCTAATATTATGTAAGAGCATCACAAATTCATCGCCGCCGAAACGTGCGATGGTATCGCTTTCCCTCACACAGTTTTTTAAGCGTTTACTAACCATGCTGAGTAATTCATCGCCTGTGCCATGGCCAAGAGAGTCGTTTACGTTTTTAAAACGATCAAGGTCAATGAACATGACAGCAATTGTTTGATAGTCTCTCTCTGCAGTGCGTATGGCTACATCCAACCGATCCATTAGCAGAGTGCGGTTGGGCAGCTCCGTTAAGCTGTCATAGTAAGCTTGGTGTTTGAAAACAGATTCGAGCGGTTCACGCGCATCAATTAAGGATTGTTCTGGATCTGAGGTATTCAAGGGTGCTGTTGTAAGCTGGCGTCGCTGCATTAAAAAGAGAGCAGAGAAAATGGAGGTTAATAAACCCACAAAACCTAAATACAAGAGTTTGTTGGTCCTCATTATTTTTTGATGCTGATCAAGAATATGTTGATCAATACTGTTGAGGGCATGTGTTAAGTCTAACTCGTAGAACTCAGCTTTTAATGTGTCAAGTTGATAGGTCATAGCAAAGTAATCTGCAATACCAAGATGGCTTTGAATGAGTCGTTGGGTTATATGCTTTATATGCTCGGCGGTTAATTGTTTTTGGTGAGCGATATGCGAAAAGTTGTCCAAAAGTTTGATCAGCTTAGGATCATTGTTCGAGATAAGTGAAGAATAATCGCGTGGTTTAAGGAGCATGGGCGCTTGAATGG
Organism: Nitrincola alkalisediminis; assembly: GCF_009821115.1. Lineage (GTDB taxonomy): Bacteria > Pseudomonadota > Gammaproteobacteria > Pseudomonadales > Balneatricaceae > Nitrincola > Nitrincola alkalisediminis. The sequence continues at coordinate 162,559 of NZ_VYTY01000001.1, forward strand.
ACCTATCCTGTTTTGAAAAAGAGTCCTGTGAATAAGCATTAAGTAATTGCTCTGTAATGTTTTTTTCGATTTGTATTGTGTCTTGATACAATCGGCCCATTAAAAAATGATAGTCTGCGATTTGACGATGATCGGAGAACTGAGAGGGTACCCAAAGTATAATCCCTGCTAGGAAGAACAAGGTTAAAAGGGCTAAAAATAAATTGTTTTTTTGTCTCAACATGAATACGCGCTATTATTTGAATTATTAGTGGCAAAAGAACCTTAATCTACCGCATTTTTGAATGAAAATCTGTATTAATGCGAAAAAAACAAACACTATTGAGTTCGTGCTTTCGTCTTTAGGGAAACACCTGATGCTCAATTAATAAAGCTGGTTTGCTTTTCGATAACGTCCTTGGTAGTCAAAAATGCGTTGGCTGATCTTCCAGATATGATTGACTTTACGAGCGATGACAAAATCTGGCGCAGGATATAGGTGTTGGGATTTAATTATATTAGATAGGTCTTTATAAGTTAGCTGTTTGTTTTCTTGTGAGCGTCTGACGAACTGTTGATTAAAATCATCCCACGCATGAGGATTGGTTAAGTAGAGTGTTTCATTTAATGTCTCACCCTGCTCGTCATGGTAGGTGATTTTTAATCCTCCCTTGTGTTCAGTAAAGGTAATCCCAGAGCAACGCAGCACCTTGGCATCTTTTAAGCTTAAAGCGCGCTTGAGAAGGTCGTCTGGATCAATCAAGGTGCCTTGGCAGCTATGGCATGTTCGTGCGGCAATGTCGTTTTCGGCATGACAGTGAGGGCACTCTTTAAATTTGAATCGAAAGTCACATTGATGTGATTCATCATCCTCGGCCTCAACGAGGCCTTGGCAGCGTCGACCAAAGTGATCAAGCACTTGTCCTGTGACGTCTTTATGGCCCCAAAACGAATTGGCGAAGCCGCAACTTGGGCAAAAAACTTGAACGACTTCAGAATCGCTATCGGGTTTAGGTGTGCCAATTTCGGGTTGGAAAAGGTCAAATCCATTGCCTGCATAGTCCATCACTAAGCAGTTATCTTTGCCGGGAAATAAACGCAATCCCCGCCCAACCATTTGTTGATACAAGCTGACCGATTGGGTTGGGCGTAGAAGAGCGATTAAGTCGACATGGGGGGCATCAAATCCTGTCGTTAGAACCGATACATTGACTAAATACTTAAGCTTCTGTGCTTTAAATAACGCGATGATCTGATCACGTTCATCACTCGCTGTCTCGCCTGTAATCAAACCTGTCGTGGATGATGGTAAGTATTCAGTGATTTCCTGAGCGTGCTTGACCGTGGCGGCAAACACCATCACGCCTAAGCGATGTTGACTGAGTTTTTGAATCTCTTCACAGATGCTTTTGGTGACACGGCGGTATCGTCCTAACAGGTGATTCACCGCACGTTCACTGTATTCACCAGAAGAAGAGGGTGTCAGGGATGAAAAATCATAGCCAGCAATCGCCGCATCAATTTTGAGCGGTGGGGTGAGGTAGCCACGTTTAATCATAAGTGCCAGCGGTTGCTCAAAAATACATTTGTCAAAAATGGCTGAATCGGTATCTCTAAAAAAGCCTCGATAGTCCTCTTTATATATCCAGCCCTGCCCAAGTCGGTAGGGTGTTGCCGTCAGTCCTAGCAGCTTTAATTGAGGATTGAAGCGGCGGAGGTGATTGATGATCGTTTGGTACTGACTGTCAGGGTCGAGGCTGACGCGATGGCATTCATCAATAATCACCAGTGAAAAATGATCCTTAAACGACTCAAGGTTTCGGGCTAAGGATTGCACACTGGCAAAAATAATTTGGTGTTGATGGTCTTTTGATCTAAGACCTGCGGAAAAAATGCCTGCCTGAACACCTAGGGCTAAAAGTTTTGAGTGATTTTGTTCAACTAATTCTTTTACATGCGTGATGACTAAAATGCGATGCTTTGCTAAACGAGAGAGTTCGGCAATCACTAAGCTTTTCCCTGCACCAGTGGGTAACACGATGACAGCGGATTTTGATGATTGACGAAAATGTTTTAAAGTCGACTCAACGGCCTGTTGTTGATAGTCTCGCAAGGTTATTTTTTGAGCCAACACACAAATGCTCCCAACGCGGCCCCATAGGGCTAATCTGAATTTACTGATAGGAATACTATGCTGCACATTATCAAAGCAGATTATGATAATACCTTACATTCAGGGTTTATAGTTGAACTGATGAACGACTATGCACAAGACGAGATGGGGGGTGGAGAGGCGCTTACGGATTTTGTGAAAGAAAACTTAGTGAGCGAAATGCGCAAGCGCCCACACCTTCATACGTTTATAGCGCTGGAGTCATCCTGCGCCATTGGCCTTATTAACTTGGTCGAAGGTTTTTCGACGTTTTCTGCGAAACCCTTGTTGAATATCCATGATGTGATTGTAAAGGGGGGCTATCGAGGGCAGGGAGTTTCGAGGCGATTGTTCGAAGCCGCTGATGAGTTTGCAAGAGGCATGGGCTGTTGTAAATTAACGCTTGAGGTCTTGGAAAAAAATGAAGCAGCACAGCGCGCTTATCGTGCCTTCGGATACGAGCCATATCGTTTAGATGATCAGTTTGGTATCGCGCAGTTTTGGCATAAAAAATTGCAATAGGTGTTTCTGTCTTTTCTGTATTTTGGTAATCTAATCACATGTAAAGTATACGTGTAAAAAAGTCTTGGTTGGAAATTTCAAACGCGTCATGCTTCTGCTTTAAGTTAGGCTGTGTTAGCGAGTTTTAGCGTAGCACAGCCCTTAAGAATTTTAAGCGTTTAGAAAGTCATCGCTTAGGTAAAGCTCATCGTTGTGATTGACTGAAACTCCACGTTTGATGATGTCTTGAGCGATTTGTTGAGCTTCCTCTAATGAGTGCATTTCATAGGTGCCGCATTGGTATTCGTTCAGTTCAGGAATGTCTTCTTTGGACTTAACGCGAATAACGTCTTGCATTGCAGCTAGCCAAGCATTAGCTACTTGTTGTTCGCTAGGAGCGCCAATTAAACTCATATAAAAGCCAGTGCGACAGCCCATTGGAGATATATCGATAATTTCGACGTTATCACCGTTAAGGTGATCGCGCATAAAGCCAGCAAAAAGGTGTTCTAGCGTGTGTATGCCCTTTTCAGATAGCATTTCGCGGTTAGGAATGCAGAAGCGCAAGTCAAAGACTGTGATAATATCGCCAGAAGGCGTTTGCATGTTTTTAGCGACACGAACAGCAGGTGCATGCATACGGGTGTGGTCAACGCGAAAGCTGTCAAGTAACGGCATTGGATGGTTCCTGTTTTGATAAAATCAGATCTCATGAGAAGTACCTATAGTTTAGTCTATACGAGATTTTTAGGTAACCCGATGCGTTTTAATCTCTGGACGATTCCATCGGGTTTTCTGCGTCATCCATTCAATATTATTCTTTTAATGTGCGTTTTTTATTCAGGCCACTTACATGCGAATGCTGATCTCGCCTCAAGTGTTTTAAGTCGACACTCCGCCCCCATTCTTCTAATTGATCCCGAAAGCGGTCAGATCGTAGATGCCAATCAATCGGCCTCCCGCTTTTATGGCCTATCATTGGACCGTCTGAAAAAATATAAAATTCAAGATTTTAATGTTTTGGATGAGGATGCCATTCGTCAAGAAATTGCGCGTGCGGCTTCCGAACAGCGTAATTACTTCGTTTTTTACCATCGGCTTGCGGATCAATCTGTCCGAGCGGTTGAGGTCTATTCCTCACCCATCGAGCTAGTGGGTAGACCTTACCTTTTATCGATTGTGTTGGATGTCACCGACAAGTCCATCCCTGAACGGGTCTTTACTGATCACAAAGAAACACTCGAACGTTTAGTTCAGGAACGAACTGAGCAGCTTGAAACCAGCCAAAGTATTCAAAAACATATTATTTGGCTTGCGTTGTTTTTCCAGTCCTTAGTCATATTGGGACTCTATCTGAGTATACGCCGTCGACAAGAGGCAGAAAACCAGCTGCAAAAATTGACGATGGCGGTCGAGCAAAGTCCGGACAGCATTGTGATCACGGACCTTAAAGGTAATATAGAATACGTTAACTCTGCATTCGAAGAGAAAAGTGGTTATAGTTTTCGTGAAACTGTCGGGCAAAACCCGCGCTTTTTGCACTCAGGTAAAACAGATGCACAGGTATACAAAGACATGTGGGAGACGCTCATCGATGGGCGTATTTGGCGTGGCGAGTTTGTGAATCAACGAAAAAATGGCAAAGAGTATACCGAGCTCGCAACCATTGCTCCGGTGAGGGATAAAGCGGGTGTTGTCATCAATTATTTAGCGATAAAGCGTGATATCACTGAGCAAAAAATGGCGGATGAGAAAATTCATCAGCTGGCGTTTTTTGATAGTTTAACAGGTTTGGCCAATCGCAGTTTACTGTTTGAACGTTTGTCGCAAGCCTTAACCTCAACGGCACGCTTGCAGCATCAAGAGGCGTTACTGCTCATCAATATTGATCGATTTAAAATGATTAATGATGCTCATGGTATCGGCTTTGGCGATGAGCTTTTGAAAGTGGTCAGTTTGCGACTGGTTAACCTACTTCGAGTTGGCGATACTGTGGCGCGCACGGCAGGGGATGAGTTTGCTGTTTTGTTGCCGGATATAAACCAACAAGCGGGCCGAGCCAGCCGACATGCACTTGTGGTGGCCGAAAAAATACATGCGGCTCTACGTGCGACCTTCGATGTGCAGGGCGAGGCATTTGCGCTGACGGTTAGTATAGGTATTACCACGTTTCCCGATGATCAAGATACTCTTTCGGGAACTGTGTTTCGACGAGCGGAAACCGCTTTGCATCGCGCTAAATCCAGCGGTGGCAATCAGACGGCATTCTTTGAAACCAGTATGGGGGAAGCGGCATCCAGTAGCTTTAGAACTGAGCAAGAACTTCGTTCAGGTATTCAGAACAATGAATTGTGTTTGTATTTACAGCCACAGTTTAATTACGCACGTCAAATCGAAGCCGCAGAGGTATTAGTGCGCTGGCAGCATCCTTCCCGAGGGTTATTGTATCCAGGCGCCTTTATTCCAATCGCAGAAGAGTCGGATTTGATTGTGGATCTGGGTAAGTGGGTATTCAGGGAATCTTGCCGTCTCATGGTATCGGAATACTCGAATGGGCGTGTGCTACCTCTATCCATCAATATTAGTCCTAAACACTTCACAAAAAAGAACTTTGTTGAGTGGATAGATCATATTGTCAGTGAAACCGGTGTTGATCCAAACTGGGTTGTGCTTGAAATTACTGAGAATCTTTTCATTAAAGATTTCGATACAGTTGTTGTGAATATGCAAGCCTTAGTGGAACGCGGCTTCCGCTTTTCTATAGACGATTTTGGTACGGGATACTCATCCCTGGTTTATTTGAAACGTTTGCCGATCCATGAATTAAAAATTGATAAAGCGTTTGTGCAAGAAGCACCCTTTAATCATAGTGATGCTGTGTTGGTTGAAACCCTTTTATCGGTCGCTAAGCATATGAATCTAAAAGTGGTTGCAGAAGGGGTTGAGACTCAAGCTCAAGCCGATTTCTTACAGGCTAGAGCCGATATTCTGTATCAAGGGTATCTTTTTGGGAGACCAGAGCCTGCAGCCTATTGGATCGAAAACTGGCGTAATTGAGATTCAAAAGGGTTTCAGGGTCTAGCCGTCTATCGATTGGCAGTGATTTACTGACACGGCACGCTTTTCTCTCGTTACTATCCACCAAGTCCAATAAGCGGCTAGGGAGATCACTGAGCCACGGTGATGGCGATGAAAAATGGAAAATTTAGAAATTGTTAGAGATTCTTGCTTAATCTTTAGCTAATATTCATTAAAGAGTGCCCAGTATTCAATCAGAACTCGATGATCAATTGAATGCACAGACCGCGTTAGTGCCTTTGAGTGTTGGTTTTTATAGCCCCTTAAGTATGATCAAAGGAGAGTTGTGGATGATTTTTCAATGCCAGTAATTTGATCGGTGCAGCGAAACAATATGATTAAAACAACACCTACATTGCTTGTAGTAGAAGACTCTCGCCCAGTACGCTTACTTTTAACCCAAGGCTTAGGTCGATCAGGCTATCGTGTATTGGAGGCGGCAGACGGCCAAAAGGGCGTCGAGTTGTTTATTTCAGAGAAGCCGGATTTGGTTTTGATGGACGTCAACATGCCGATCATGGATGGGTTTGATGCATGCAGAAACATTCGCCAGCATGAAGAGGACACCGTTACCCCCATTTTAATGCTGACGGGCTCTGACGATCTTCATTCGATTCAGACGGCCTTTGAAGTGGGTGCTAATGACTTTATAACGAAACCCATTAATTTGCCATTGCTTGAGCAACGTATCCGTTATGCGCTTCGTGATGCAGACAGAGAGCAAGCGTTGCGTAAAGCGAAAGGATTGCAAGACAATGCGAGGGCGTTAGCCGGACTGGGTTTTTGGGAGTACAACCAAACGCTTGAGCAATATACTTGGTCGGAAGATGCCAGTGAAATATTGCATTGGGTTAAATTCTTGCCTGAAACCCTAGAATCGATGGGGCAGATCGTTCACCCAAATGACCGCAAGCGTCTTTTTGCGGTCTTCGAGGATACCTTGATCATGGGAGGTAAGTTTGATCTTGAAGTTCGTTCAGTCAACAATAAACAAGAATATTTGTTAAAAATTGTTGGTCAGAGAGACGGCGAACAAAAACGCTTAATTGGAGCCTTTCAGGATATTACCGCGCAGCGTCGCTTAGAGCAGCAAGCGAATTTTCTAAACTTCCATGATTCTGTAACGGGTTTGCCAAATCGAAAGCTATTCCAACGTGATTTAGAAGATGTCCTAACTCAACTTCATCATACAGATCTTAACTTTGCGATTATTGTTCTTGATGTGGCACGTTTTCATCAGATACACGATGCGTATGGCTCTGAAGTGTCCGATCAGTTACTCAGTTTAATGGCCAGTCAATTGAAAACAGCGATGCCAAGAGATGCGTTTTTGGCGCGATTGGACGGTGGCAGTTTCGCGTTGAAGCTGCCCTTAAATGCACAGTGGAATGAAGGCAAAATTTATTCGGCGATAGAGCGTTGGCTAAGTGTATTGGATCGATCTTGGGTGGTGGCGGATAAAGAGGTCTTTCTGAATTTTATTGCAGGTGTTAGCTTAGTGCCGCGCCATGGTGATGATGCCAGCCTTCTAATCCGTAAGGCGCATCGTGCGCACAGGGGTATTAAACCCTCCGGTAACATCAGTATTGGTATCTATGAGGGTGAGCAAGAAGATAGTTTGCAAAAGCGTTTAATGCTGGAAATGGCACTGCGCAAAGCAATTGAGCAAGAAGAGTTTTATTTGGTGTATCAGCCGCAGGTGAATTTGACCTCAGGGGATGTTGTTGGCGTGGAAGCGCTTATACGGTGGCGACGTCCTGATATTGGTGTCGTTCCCCCCGATCAATTTATTCCTGTTCTGGAAGAAATGGGACTTATACAGCAACTTGGCGATTGGATTGTTCAGCACGCCGCTAAGCAGCAAGTGGCATGGAAAAAGAAGGGAGTATCGTTAAGGATGGCCATAAATTTGTCACCTGTTCAATTCGAACAAATGGATTTGCCCGATAAAATTATGCGTCTTATTGCGGAAACAGGGGCTAAGTTTAGCGATATAGAGCTAGAAATAACGGAAAGCTTGGCTATGCACAGCCCAGAAACCACCATTCGGATGTTGAAGTCTTTACGTGAAGAAGGGTTTAAAATTGCCATTGATGATTTTGGTATTGGTTTCTCCTCTCTAGAATATTTACTGAGATTTCCGTTGGATACACTCAAAATAGATCGTGCCTTTATTAAAGATATTACCCGCGGACGTAGCGATTGTGCAATTGTAAGAGCCTTAACATCTCTGTGTCAGGGACTTGGCTTAACCACGATCGCAGAAGGTGTAGAAACACAGCGGCAGCGAGATTATTTGGATGCATTGGGTGCGACTGAAATACAAGGGTATTTAATTTCTAAGCCTTTGGAGTCGAATGAGCTCATTCAATTTATAGCTGATTTCAAAAAAAATCAAAATAACCAATCCATCTGAAGAGGTAGGGGGCGTGTATGAAGAGTTACTTTCAGCCGAGTGCGGATGTAAATCAGTTAAAAGATACGATTGATGGCTTGTTGATAGAAGATCCTTCTCTGCGCTCGTTTATGTTACTCGGTTGTGATGCCAATGCTTGGAATATCGATGATGTTAATTCTATTCTAAAATCGTCATCAGTCCCTGTTTTTGGTGGTGTTTTTCCTCAAATTATTTATAAACAATCCAATTACGAAACAGGATTTATTCTAGTTGGTTTTCATGATGTACCTGATTGGCAGGTGATTGAAGGATTAAGTCAACCAGAATCCGATGATATCAGTTTGCAGGTTGAAAATGTATCTGTTGAATGGGAAACGCTTTCCGGGGATGTGACGCTATTTTTAGTGGTTGATGGCTTGGCAAAATCAATCGCTAAATTGATTGAAAGTTTATTTTTTAATTTTGGTTTGGAGCATAACTTTATTGGTGGTGGTGCCGGCTCTTTGAGTTTTGAACAAAAGCCCTGTGTTATTACACCTGAAGGTATTAAAAAAGACTGTGCATTAATTGTTCGTTTGAAAGCATTAAGTGGTTTGGGTGTCTCGCATGGTTGGCAGCCAATTTCTGAGCCCATGAAAGTCACGCATTCAGAACAAAATCGTGTGATTTCATTGGATTGGAAACCTGCATTTGATGAGTATCGGAAAATCGTCGAGGCGCACAGTGGTTCCGCTTTTAATGATCAGAATTTTTTTGATATCGCTAAATCTTACCCTTTCGGAATCAGTAAGCTTGATGCGGAAATGGTGGTTAGGGATCCGTTAATGCTGAATGATGCTCAAGACATTGTGTGTGTGGGCGATGTGCCTCAGGATGCATTTGTTAAAGTGCTGACGGGCACAAAAGAGAGTTTAATCTCAGCTGCCCGTGAGGCGTCTAATAAGGCCAAAATAAGTTATGACCGAGTATCTGAAAAGCCACCGGCGTTAACATTGTTTATTGATTGTATATCGCGTGTACTGTTTCTTGAAAAAAGTATAGAGGATGAGCTCAATGTCATTTCTTCGGAAGGGGCTGTCGTAGGTGCTTTAACACTCGGTGAAATTGCGAATACCGGACAGGATTATTTAGAATTTTATAATAAGACAGCGGTCGTGTGTTTGATGTCTGAGAATTCCGATGTTGGCAAATGACGTTAAAAAAGCGAAAAGGGTCTGTTCGTGACAACCGCAGAAGAAATTGAACTTCTTTTTGAGATTTCGTTATCGATTGGCTCAAGTCTAGACTTAAAGCCAATGCTAAAAGAAACGCTCACTACGATGCTTAGAGTACTCAATGCCAGTGCTGTGCTTGTTGAGCAAGCGGTGCGCGTAGATGAAGGCCCATCGTGTCTTCTTGAATGGTCAAATTGTGTTTCCTATCCAAAACGTTTTTACCTAAGCTCTGAATGGCTATCGGTCTATCAAACATTGGACCTTCCTAAATATGCGAACAAATGCACTGAGTTTAAACACTATTGCCCTTTGCATGTTCAGAAGGGGTCACATCATATATACGTTTTTGCTTTGGAACAGTTTGGTTTGCTTGCGTTGCAAAAGAACGGGGCCGCTTTTTCTGAGAACATGTTAATGTCCTTAGATAAGCTCATGAGTAAACTCGCGTTATCGGCAAGAGCTTGCTTGTATGAAGCGGAGTTACGCAGTCAAATCGAAGCCGCCAAAAAGGCCAGTTTAGCCAAGAGTCACTTCTTAGCGAACATGAGCCATGAAATACGTACACCGATGAATGGTATATTAGGAATGCTTGATTTGGTCCTCGAAACGGACTTGTTGAAGGAGCAAAAAGAGCATTTAGGGCTTGCAAAAATGTCCGCTGTTCATTTACTTGATATCATCAACCATATACTGGATATCTCTAAAATTGAAGCAGGGAAATTGGATTTGCAACCCGAATCCGTCGATCTTGTTGAGTTGATTGGTCAGTCGGTTAAGTCAATGTTGGCAAGAGCGACAAGTCGAGGTGTGCATCTGAGTTATGATTTTGAGGAGTCCTTGCCAAGATTTGTTATGGTGGATGCCTCTCGTTTGCGTCAGATTTTAATTAATTTATTAGGGAATGCGATTAAGTTTACCGAACATGGGCACATCAAACTGGAAGTTCTTCCTCTAAACAAGCAGGATGATGATCGGCCTTGGTACGTGTTTAAAGTCACGGATTCGGGAATTGGCATACCGAAAGAGAAACTAGAGTCGATTTTTCACCCGTTTGAACAAGTGGATGCTGCGACGAATCGCAGGTATGAAGGGTCGGGCTTAGGTTTATCGATTTGTCGTCAGCTGGTTGAGTTGATGCATGGTAATATTTATGCTGAGAGTGAGCTAGGACAAGGCTCTGTTTTTAGTTTTGAAATTCCGCTGCTCTTAGCCGATGAGCCAGAAGGACTGCCTGACTTAGTCACTGACTTCAGCCAGCATCGTGTTTTACTTGTGGATGATGAACCCGTCAATATTCATGTTATCTCATCGATGTTAACGCTTTTAGGTGTTCCGTTTGAGGTGGCAAGATCGGGCCCTGAAGCATTATTTAGTGTTCAGCAAGCGCAACGAGACGCTAATCCATTCAGTTTGGTATTAATGGATGCCATTATGCCAGGGTATGACGGTTACACGACAGCTGAAAAAATTTTGTCCTTGCCAAACTCCGTGTCTACACGAGTGCTTATTTTAACATCATCTGCCATTGCAGGCGATGCGCTTCGGTGTCAAGCCTTAGGGATGTCGGGTTACTTAACAAAGCCCTTAACGTTGGTTGAATTAAAAGGAGCGTTACAAGAGCAGTTAGGCTACGTCAATATCCAAACACAATCCAATCTATTCGACTCTCATAATGGCCTACATGGGCTTCAAATATTGCTAGCAGAAGATAACTTAGTCAATCAACGCTTAGCGATTAAGTTGTTGGAGAAAAAAGGGGTTCTTGTGACACTCGCGACAAATGGTCGAGAGGCTTTTGAGTTATATCTATCGCAAAGCTTTAATTTAGTTTTAATGGATGTAATGATGCCGGAAATGGATGGTTTGGAGGCGACGTGCTTGATTCGTGAACATGAAACGAGAAACCATATTGCACACCCTATCCCAATTATCGCAATGACGGCAAATGCGATGCAAGGTGATCGTGAGCGCTGCTTTCGAGCGGGTATGCAGGGCTATGTTGCTAAACCCGTTAAACCGACGGAGCTGTATTCCGAGATTATGAGAGTACTAGCGTTTGAGCCAGATTCAGAGGGCCGTATTACATCAGCACCGAATCGAGGCGCTGATCGAATACTTGATGAATGGATTTCTAAGATTGACAATAAAGCGCTTGATCAAGAAATCTCGGGTGCCACAAAAATTGATGAACTATATGGGGGCTTAATGTCTGACGAAGTGCTTTACAACTGGGAACAAGCCGTTGAAATGATAGGTGGAGAGGATGAGCTTCTTAAGTCAGTTCTTGAAATGTTTCTGGAAGAAACACCTGAGTATATGAATGCTATTGAAGCGGCCATTCTTGCACAGGATATGGAGAGTTTGATTCGTTCGGCACATACCATGAAAGGGTTGCTATCGACATTCTGCGCGGATCCTGCAACGTCTGCAGCGCAGGCCTTGGAAAAGGCAGCTAAAAGTGGCAGTGGTCTCAATGAGGCATATGCAGACTTTCAGGCTGCCGTGGATCAGCTTATTCCACAATTACAGCAACGATTGAATGGTTAGCGCATCGGATTGCTTAGGTTGTTAAGGGTTTAGAGGTTTGGGTTCACCAGAATTCGACCTCTAACGACTCCGTTAATAATGGCGTGGGCGCTGAGTTCAAGCTCTTCAAGTCCTATGGTTTTGTGCAGTGTTTGCTCAAGGTTGGATGGAAGATTGGATGCTAGAGCCGTCCAGGCAGCAATGCGTGTTGGGGTCGGACAGTTAACAGAATCAATGCCTTGTAAACGTACATTTCGAAGAATAAATGGCATGACGGTTGTCGGGAGTGTATGGCTTGCGGCAAGCCCGCACGCGGCTAGGGTGGCTCCATACTGTGCTTCAGCCAGTATGCGAGCTAAAATATTTCCTCCAACGGTATCAATACCCCCCGCCCAGCGTTGTTTCTCTAGTGGCCTTGCGGGTTCTGACATTTCATCGCGTGAGATAATGTCTGTTGCGCCTAGAGAGCGAAGATAGGCCTCTTCTTCCAATCGGCCCGTGACGGCTGTGACGGAGTAACCTCGCTGTGCGAGTAAAGAGATTGCAATACTGCCGACACCGCCAGCCGCACCTGTTACGATGACAGGGCCTTGTTCAGGTAAGACGCCTCCATCTTCTAGCGCAGACACGCATAGCATGGCTGTTAATCCTGCTGTTCCTAGAAGCATTGCATCCCGAGCCGTCAAGGAAGAGGGAAGGGGAACCAACCAGTCAGATTTAACACGCTGGAATTGGCTGTAGCCCCCCCAGTATTTTTCGCCAACTGCCCAACCTGTACAAATGACTGAGTCGCCATTCTTAAATCGATCCGATGAGGACTCAACCACACGGCCTACAAAATCAATTCCAGGCACCATGGGCCAGGTTAATACAATTTTGCCAGTGCCTGTGATGGCCAACCCATCTTTATAATTTAATCCAGAATAGTCAATGGCAACCAGCACATCCCCATCAGGCAAATCCTGCCGAGACAGCGTTTGAATACCACGACTCAGTCCCGCTTCAGTTGTGTCTAAGACGAATGCACGAAAGTGTTCTGATGACATAATCTGATTACCTCTATTGGATTGACATGTTCCATAGTTACAATAATTCAATGAGTTGTCTATGCCACTAAGGCACATATAACTGAAGAAAGTCCATGAAAAAATTAATGGATTATTGATACGATTCCTAATTGATGTTTCATACCTAAATAGGCTATAAAGGGGCTCATTTACGGGATTTGAAAAAATCGGAAGATTAATAGTATGAAAAATTAATGTCTATTAATGGTTTTAAATGCTTGTTTTACAGATGGTGATTTTAAGGCAGAAAGTTGAAAACATTACAGTATATCAGCTCATTATTTTTATTAGCGCTATGTTATTTTGCTGCTGCTCACCTTGTTAGTGATTCAGGCTTGCATTCTCAAATTATTCCCTTGTGGATTCCCGCAGGTGTTGGCCTTGCGGCTGTTATTCATTTCGGAACAAAGATGGTGCCTGGTGTTTTTTTGGGCTCATTTGCGTTCAATTCGACTCTTCAGAGTACATCCCTCGCCGATTACGACCTAAGTTACATAGCAACTGCCATTATTATTGCCTCGGGCGCAACACTGCAAACCCTACTGGGTGCTTTCTTGATTAAGCGTTTTGGCGCTCATCCGATTCAGCCTAGTAGCTATCGTGGCTTATTCAAGTTTATGTTGTGGGCAGGTTTTGTAACCTGCACGGTAAATGCGACGATTGGAACCAGTGCAATCTATTTCTTTGCTGATAGCTCAGGGAACTCAGGTTTCGTATTGGATTGGTTAAGCTGGTGGATGGGGGATACCTTTGGTTCAATTGTCGTAACACCACTATTACTATGTCTATTGAGCTCTAGTCAGATTGATAACTTTCAGCGGCGTGTGTTTATTTTGGCTCAGTTAGCTGTGTTGGTCGCGTCTATTTTGATTTTGAATAAAATCTTCTTAAATCACCTAGACCAACAAGTGCGTCGCGGTTTTGAGCAAGATGTGAAAATCCTTGATGCACAACTGCAGGCAACGATCCAGCAAAACTTTGCTGATTTGGCAATGCTGGAGGGGGTTCTGACAGCCGGTCATCTCACTGAGCCTGAATTATTCAGAGAGCGGGTTTTGGATATCCAAACGAATAATGCTTCAGTGCTTGCGTATTCTTGGGACCCTATCATTCCTCAGCATCAGCGTACGGAGTTTGAACAGCTGACCGCCCATTTATTGAATCGCCCTGATTATCGGGTGCGGGGTGAGTCCTTGGGGGAGTCAGACCCACTGATCCCCGTCCAATTTGTAGAACCTTTGGAATCAAATACTGCCGCACTGGGTTTTAACTTATTATCCCTAGAAGATCGCCGCGAGTGGGTACTCAAGTCGCAAAAAACGGGCCGTCCTGTCGCCACGCAAATCATAAATCTTACTCAAGCGCCGAACGAACCGGGTTTACTGATTTTGCACCCTGTATATGTCTCTGTTGATGAGGCGTCATTTCTGACGAGGAATAAGCGCTTGGCAGGCTTTATGGCTGGTGTTTTTACTGTCGAGCGTATGTTTAACAGTACTCTAAAAGATGCGGGCGTCCAGCATATTCATTTTAAACTTTATGAGTTAGATGAAAAAATCCCTTTTTACCAAACAGCTCTTTCTCTACAAAATCCCCATGGTCTTACACGTGAGTTTACGTTAGAAATTGCGCAGAACCGCTGGAGGGTCGAAGCTGAAGCGGGCCCGGATTATATTGCGATGCACCCATTTAGTAATGCGAATCTAATGCAGTCTTTATTGGTTATTCTCGGGTGTATGGGGACCTTCTTGATTTTGCATATGAACGATCGGGAGCGACTGCTCATTCAACAGGTTCAACGTCAAACCGAGAGTCTTGCCCATCAAGCGCGACATGATGTATTAACGGGTTTACCTAATCGCTATCACTTACAAAACCGTGTTTCACAGCGTATTGCTGATGATCGAGAACAAGTGTTTAGTTTGCTCTTTATAGATTTGGATCGTTTTAAGGTCGTGAATGACAGCTTAGGTCATCAAGCTGGAGATCAATTACTGCAAGCCTTATCATCGCATCTCCAGTCGCATTTGGTCGGTGATTGTGAGCTTTTTCGAACAGGCGGGGATGAATTTATCTTGATTGTTGGGGGGGAGCTCAGTCGAGCGAAGCTGGAAGCCGAACGCTTTCTGGGTTTATGCACCTTACCTCATTCGATAGATGGCCATCATTTTCAGCTGACCGCAAGTATAGGTGTGAGTGTATTTCCGGAGCATGGCGCCGATTTAGATACGCTGATTAAGCATGCGGATACTGCGATGTATCGTGCTAAAGCTCAGGGTAAAAATTGCTATGAACTCTATAATCCCTTGCAAACAGAAGAAACACTGCATGCGTTTCAGATGGAGCAAGATTTGCGAGTTGCATTGATAGAGGATCAGTTCCTCTTACATTTCCAGCCACAGTTTAGCCTGAACAATCAATCTATTTGTGGTCTTGAGGTGTTGATTCGCTGGCAACATCCTGAAAAAGGTATGATGCCACCTGGTCAGTTTATACCTTTGGCAGAGGAAACCAATCTGATTATTCCATTGGGGTGGAGGGTAGTTGAAAAAACGTGCCAGCAGATATTGAGCTGGCAAGAGCAGGGGTTCATGGTACCTCCTGTTGCGGTGAACATCTCTCCAAAACAGTTGATGGAAGCGGATTTTTTACAGCACCTTAATGAGCTATTGGGTAAGTATGGTATCGCGCACGAACAAATTGAATTGGAAATTACAGAAAGCTTGATTTTACAAGATCCAGAGAATGCCATACAGCGACTGAACACTCTGCAAGCGGCGGGTTACCGTCTAGCATTAGACGATTTCGGGACGGGCTATTCGTCGTTAAGCCGTCTTAAACAAATTCCGCTTGATCGACTGAAGATTGATTATAGTTTTACCCGAGATATAGGTAAGGATCCCAAAGACGAGGCGATTATTTTAACGGTCATCGCGCTTGGGAAGAGCTTGAACATAGAAGTCTTAGCTGAAGGTGTGGAAACGCAAGAGCAGTATTTGTTTTTAAAGCATCACGGCTGCGACAGCGTGCAAGGGTATTTACTGGGATATCCCGTTGCTTCTGATGAGTTAACGCTTCCAGATGAGCTTGTTGCAACAAACGGAAGCGTATAAGAATTAAGTCAGACTACTTGAGTTAAGGTATAAACCAAGTACGTCAGGTAGGCAACAAACGTCAGCAGCATTGCCGCACCTTCGAATCGGTTGATGCGCCCTAAGTCTGGACCTTTGAAGCCATAGCCTGTGATTAAAAGTGAAAAGGTCAATAACGCCATGACGGGCCAATCACGTGTCAGTACTTCCGGGGCAACGTCAAGTGGTTGAATGACTCCGGCCAAGCCCACAACAGCTAAGGTGTTAAATAAGTTAGAACCAAGGACGTTGCCGAGCGCTAAATCATGTTCACCTTTCCGGATAGCAGCGAAGGCTGCGGCCAGTTCTGGAAGAGAAGTGCCAATCGCCACCACTGTCAACCCAATCACTAGATCACTAATACCTAATGAGCTGGCAATGTCAACGGCTCCCCAAACCAACAGACGAGAGCTAACAATCAGTAGCAACAACCCGATTGCTAGCCACATGCAGGCTTTTCCTAATGTCATCTCCGGAATTTCATCATTCAACTCGCCAGTGTTGTTTGCTTTTTGCTTGAGTCCTTGCAAAATGGTCCATGCCATTACCCCAGCGAATACAACGAGCATAATCGTTGCGTCGAGCCGGGATATTTGACCATTCAGAAGTAGAGCTCCGGATAAAAGAGTGATACCTATTAAGATTGGAATTTCTTTTTTGAGAACGACCGATTTCACGGCAATTGGACTGATAAGGGCCGTTAAACCCAGTATCAAACCAATATTGGCGATGTTAGATCCATACCCATTCCCGAGTGCTAGACCAGGGTTTCCTTGAGCAGCTGCAATGGCTGAGATGAACAGCTCTGGTGCCGAGGTACCAAAGCCTATGATGACCATGCCAATTAGCAGAGTGGACATGCCTGCATAACGAGCCGTAGCGGCTGCACCGTCGACAAAACGATCGGCACTCCAAACCAATAAAACTAGACCGCCGATAACAGCGCCTAAAGCGAGTAACATGGAGAGAACCCCTAAATAGTTGGAATTGCGAGGCGCTATCTTAACGTGTTGTTGTTAGGCTTCAAAGTGGCTTGAGGGTTATGTTTAAAGAGGCAGGGCCTAATTTTGGCTCACTTGATTGTTTAAATGAAATTTGATGGATAATTCCCTTGTGCTTTATTTTCAATCTGATAGAATTTGCGACCTCAAAACGCAGATGTCTGTAAGTGGGTCTTAAGTCCACGCAAGCGCATATTAAGCGTTTTGTTTTGCAAAAGGTCAGGTGTCCGAGTGGCCGAAGGAGCACGCCTGGAAAGTGTGTATACGGAAACGTATCGAGGGTTCGAATCCCTCCCTGACCGCCAGTAAAAAATTCTTTTCTATCATGCTGTGAATATCAGCATCGTCTTATTTTATCGAAACCAATAATACCCTTTAAAAATTACCTACTGTTTATAGGGTTTAGCCTTGGTAAGTTATTTTCATTTCCATCACTACCAATTGGCCGAGCACGTTATGACAAATCAGCAAAGGCTGGACATTCGATTTACAAATCTGTGGAAGTGCCATAAAGCATAAAAAAGTAAAATGTAGGGTTTACGAGTTCAGTGGCAAAACGCCTCGATAATAAAAATCCTAAATAAAGAGGCCCCCATTCATTTGACATTCTAATTATTGGGGGCTTTTTATTACCGTGCTACAGATAGTAGCCTTAGTGCAGCTTCAGATAAGAACTGAGATCGGCTTTTAAACAACTTATTTTCACTCACTACTTTGTCTATTCTAGTTACAAGTAAGTGGGGCAGTGTAATATTGAGCCGGTCTACTTGGCCCATATATTTGGTTAAATCAACATCGATTATAAACCATACACCCCCACTGTACTCCTCCTTATGGGTAAGCTCGTCCAGTCGACTGGCATGGGGAATGTCCTCCCCGTCCTCGACCATGCTTTCCAGCTGTAGGTCGATAGCTTCGGCTACATTACCGATAGTTTCCTCCAAAGTATCTCCTGCTGAAAAACAACCTGGGAGATCCGGCACAGTCACACCGTATGCGTTATCTCCCTCTTGATGAATCACCACGGGATACAGCATTTTCTTCACCTTATTTAGTCATTGATTGCCTTCGGGCTTACTTTCCGGCCTTGAAGGCTATCGGACTATTTAAGCCCGGCTTGCTTCAAGATACTGGCAACAGTTTTGGATGGTAGATCTTTTTTAGGGTGAGGCAAGGTTACCTTGCCTGCTTTTAAGGGGTGCTTCAACTTGTGTATGTACCACCCATCGTTTTCTAGCATCTTCAGTAGATCACGACTGTTCATCAGTCTGTCCTCTGTAGATGCACTAAGTGAAAAATACACATGGTACACACTCTTGTCAATAATTTATGTGTATGGTGTGTAGTCAGCGGCATGTTGAATACCAATATTGTTATCTACGTAATCAAGCGATGACCAGTTGAAGTTTTGGCTGTATTTAACCGCCATGCCGGACAGATGTGTATCAGCTCAAGCACTCTGGCCGAGCTCATGAAGTTACTATGTGTAATGAGTTGATAGTGTCAATGCTGTCACCTTTTTCCGGTTTTCACCTGAAAAAATTACGCTCTAATGAAGAAGTCTTCATTTTGCGTTATCTTCTTCCTATTCTATACGCATCAAGCTGTTGGGTGATCTTACCCAGTGTGCAGATGATGGATCTGAAGTTATCTTTGCCATAGACGGTTTTACGTGGGACTGAACTCATCGCATCCCATGCTTTTGAGCCTTTGTCCATGCCGTCGGCAATAACTTGAGCAATAACATGACTTGGGGTTACGCCAAATCCCGAGTAGCCCTGAACAAAGAATACATTGCCGTGTTCAGTCAACGTACCAATCTGCGGAAAAAAGTTAAGCGTGCACTCCATAGGGCCACCCCAGGCAAGATCAAGTTTTACATTTTTCAGGTATGGGAATACGCCTATCAACTTCGTATGCAGAAAAGCCTTCAAATCGTTCGGAACATATTCCAAAAGTAAGCCGCAGGTTCCGTACAACAGACGATTTTCGTTGGTTACGCGGTAGTAATCAATGATCGGTGAAATATCACTGAAAGCGCCTCGAATAGCGCTTATTTGATTGATCAGCTCCTCTGGTAGGGGTTCGGTCACTGAGTTGAAGGCATAGACATTAATGGTGGTTTTGTGCAGTTCTGGTTCTAATTTATCTAGGAAAGCACCACAAGCCCAAAGCATCTTATTTGCTTTTACTGAGCCTTTAGCTGTTCGTACGGTAATCTGTTTTCCGTATCTTACTTCGAGAGCCGGGGTGTTCTCGTAGATTCTTCCACCATGTACCTCTGTAAAGGCTTTAGCTGCACCGAGCAACAGGTTCAGAACATGCACATGGCCGTTACCCATATGTTTTAGGCCGCAGGTGTATTTATCTGAACCAACGATTTCATGAACCTCGCGGCCTTCAAGGTAAGTGATTTCTTGATCAGGGTTCAGTTGTGAAAAGATCCGTTGCCAAGACTGCAGTGTTTTTGCTTGACGTTTGTTCCAGCCCATGTAGCCGTATCCGTGCTGGAAGTCTGCATCAATATTGTATTTTTCAATACGCCGTTTGATGATGGAGGCACCAATATCACTGATCTTAAGTATGGCTTCAAGTCCATCAGGTCCTACATCTCGGGCAATTTTATCTAAATCGTGTCCAATACCCGCCATTACATGGCCACCATTTCGGCCTGATCCGCCAAAGCCTAGATAATTGTTTTCCAATACAACCACGTCTTTGATACCGCGTTCAGCCAGTTCTAAGGCTGTGTTTATGCCAGTAAATCCACCGCCAATAATAACGACATCTGCTTCAATATCCCCTTCTAGATCAGGATAGTGCAGATCATATTTGCGAGTCATTGTGTAATAGGTCGATGGGTTTTCAAGAGTCATAATTACTCCAATCAATTTTATTATTATCGTATCTAGTAGTTGCAGGACTTCCTGCAATTATTATGGGAT
Organism: Nitrincola alkalisediminis; assembly: GCF_009821115.1. GTDB lineage: Bacteria > Pseudomonadota > Gammaproteobacteria > Pseudomonadales > Balneatricaceae > Nitrincola > Nitrincola alkalisediminis. Next base: position 182,551 of record NZ_VYTY01000001.1, read on the forward strand.
GAGAGGCAAGTGATCACTTGCCTTTTCAAAATTACGCTTCGAAACGACCTATACCGTACATATCTGAAGTTACTTTCCACTGGTCATTGATTTTCTGCCAGACTGTAAGTGATCTGAACTCGATAGGGCCTTCTTCACTTGGACAGCTCCACTGTAGCCAGGTTGTAACGACTGAATCACTGAGCTCTTGAACCTCGGTAGCCGAGATTGTCAGGTTTGGAGTCTGCTTAATAACGTAATCAAGCACATCACGAATTGCAGCCTCGCCATTAGCAATAGCGGGAGCAGACTCACCACAGATCATCGCATTTGGTGAGAAACATTCAGCTTGTAGTCTATCGACATCGCCTGCTCGAAACAGGGATTGAAGTCTGTTTACTGCATTTTCAATATTGATCATTAGGGACCTCATTGTTTGGGATCAAGTTTTGATGCCCTTATATTGAGATCTATGGTGTTTAATGTGTATCCCCCAGCTGTGTTACGCCTCCCCCCTAATTGTGGGGGGGCTTATAAATAACCGGAGAGTGGATCCAGTGAGTTTTCGGGGTTATACGTTTTGAGTGAGTCTATGAATAGATTGAAAAGTTCTGCTTGGGATGTGATATCTAGTTTTTGGTAGATATTTTTTTTATAGCCCTTGACTGTTTCAGTACTCAGTCTAAGTTTGAGCGCTTGGGCTTTTACGGAGTGGCCTTCAAGGGAAAGCCTCGCTACTTCTCTTTCTCGCGGGGTCAAAAGAGAAGCTCCAAAATTTTCCAATGCATCATCTAAACGAGGCCCTAGCGATGTTGCTTCTGATAAAGGGTATTGCTGCTTAATGCTCCACCATTTTTTGATCACGGTTTCGAGAATTGAAAAGCAGCTGAAAAAGGAGTTGAATGCCCAAGCTTCATAATTTTTTTCTGTATCAACTCGGCAAACTGATACTATTGCTGATACATCCTCAGACAGTTGGAAAATTGCACACATTTCATCATGTACAGCGATTTTCTCGTAAAAAATATGGTAGAACTGAGTTTCATTAAAATTATCGGGTACGATATCCTGTAGGGAAAAAACACCTTCAGATCCATTCTTCGAAAGGTGGTAGAAGGGATCTAGCAGATAGGCTCCATCTCGGTAAGGTAGTGAAAGAGACTTCCATTCTCGTTCACTCATTTGGCGTTTAAGAGGCCAATAGGGCTTGTTGCTTTTATAGAAAAGTATCAGAGTGCTTATCTTGCTATCAAGTAGTGACGCCAGCTGATGTATAAGATTACTAATTGACTCGTCTGAGAAACCGAATTTTAAAACGTCGGAGATGGCATCATTCCATGGTTTCAGCTTAATTTGACGCATATCTACCCTATACATGTTTCTGCTCTAGCCTCATATACAAGAACCCACGTATTTTGAACAAGCCAGCTTCAGCTAGGCGTAAAAATGATTGATGGCAGGTGCTTAAAATTGTCCCAGCTGCACTATTTAAAAGAGCTTAATTGTTTTTTATTAAAATCTCAAACTGTGAGAAATGTTGGGGGTGGTGCTGCATATATCCTAGACACCGAATAGGCAACGCTTGTGGACCATATAATTGAGCGATGTTATACGGTTGTAGAATTGTAATGTCAGCAATGAAAACATTAAGCCCTTGACCTGTCTATCACTTGATACTTCAAAGTGAGTTTCTGGTGGTGTGGTGCTGCCAGATATTGAGCTTAGGAGGTTTTCAAATGAACGTTGATCAATGGGTAGAAGTATTCCGCGAAACAGGGCTGGATGAAGAAATGATGCATCGGTGGCATCGTGAGTTTGAGCATCGCTATCCGAAGGAGCATGAGTCTTTCTTGAAGTGGCTCAATTTGTCATCCGACGCTATCCTAGCGATCAGGAAAGAGTCGCAAGGTCATTAATGAACCGGGAATCCCAGTGGATAGGCGCTGGGATTCCCTTTCAAGGAAGTATTGCCATGTACACAGTAGGGCAACTCGCCAAAATGTTTGGTCTTTCGCGTAGCACGCTTCTTTATTACGATGAGGTGGGAATTCTTTCGCCGTCAGCACGCAGTGCATCCAACTACCGTCTCTATTCAGATGACGATGTTCGACGAATGGAAAGAATAAAAATCTATCGTGAAGCTGGGCTTTCTTTGGAGGCCATCGGTGGATTGTTGTGTGAGGATGGCGATGCGGTTCCTGCGGTACTGGAGCGCCATCTCCAAGAATTGAGTTGTGAAATTGCAAAGCTGCGACATCAACAACATCTTATAGGCGATCTGTTAGGTAACGCAGAGTTATTGCGAGGAAGCCGCTCATTAACAAAGGAGCAATGGGTGTCATTGCTAGCCTCGACAGGAATGACTGACGATGGAATGAGTCAGTGGCATGCAGAGTTTGAAAAGAGCTTCCCTGAGGCACACCAAGACTTTCTTGAATCCTTGGGGATCGCGGATGAGGAAATTGTTCGGATCCGCAAGCTTTCTTTTTAGTTTTTGTGCACTGAATAGGGTAGTCACTGGGTTCAGGATGACAAGGTTCAATCATGCCTTTCCACGTGAAGACTATATACTGAGTTGCTAATGTTTTTTTGTGGGCTACCTGCATAACGCATAGATTACAATATATCATCGCTTACAGTTATTACTAAGATCATCAACGAGTATGTTTGATTGGGAGCCGGCCATGACATGCAGCACACAGGTTTTGTATATTTCCCATGGCGGAGGGCCTTTACCTTTGCTGGGCGATGCCAGTCATCAGGCGATGATTGATAGCTTAAAAGACCTGGCTCAACGTATAAAACGGCCTAAAGCCATCTTAGTGGTGAGTGCGCATTGGGAGGCCGCAACTCCAACCTTGACATCATCAGAGCATCCATCATTACTGTACGATTATTATGGGTTTCCTGAAGAAGCTTACCATATACAGTACCCCTGTCCTGGGGCCAATGATTTGGCTGTACAGATACAAAGCGCATTGGCCGACGCTCAGATTCATGTTGAACTAGACAGTCGCCGTGGCTTGGACCATGGTGTGTTTGTGCCTTTAAAAATCATGTACCCTGAGGCTGACATTCCTTGCTTGCAGTTGTCTTTGCTGAAAGGGTTGGATGCAAAACAGCACATTGAGTTGGGTCGGGCATTAACATCACTGGAGATTGATGATTTGTTGATCTTAGGCTCAGGATTTTCATTTCACAATATGAGTGCTTTTTTTGCTCAAGAGACGGCTGACATTAAAATGAGGAATGAGGCATTTGAAGCTTGGTTGATTGACACCTGTTCGAATAGGGCGTTGGCAGAAGTCGATCGAGAGCAGCGGCTGATTGAATGGGATAAAGCCCCTTACGCACGTTTTTGTCATCCGAGAGAGGAGCATTTATTGCCTTTGCATGTATGCTACGGAGCGGCTGGACGCCCTTGTGAGGACGTCATTGAGGTTAGAATCCTAAATAAAAAAGCCAGTTTCTATCTGTTTTAGATCTACGCATCGATTAAGTGTCTTTGGTTTGTGCGTTTGCCATCAGAGTTCTTTTTATTAGGATTGTTTAGGACAGAAAGAAGGCTCAACAGGTTCGAATAACGCGTGCTGGATTGCCTGCCAGCACGACATTATCGCCAAAGCTCTTGGTGACGACCGCTCCAGAGGCCACCACCACATTGTCACCTAAATGCACACCTGGATTGAGGGTTGCATGCCCTCCGATCCAGCAATTATGGCCAATATGAATCGGTTTGGCGTACTCGATTCCCTGTGCTCTTTCGGTTGGATCAATCGGATGAGTGGCCGTGTAAATACCAACTTGAGGGGCAATCAGGCAATTATCGCCAATACGCACCTCAGCCACATCAAGAATGACACAACCAAAATTGGCGTAAAAGTTTTCACCCACGTGAATATTGATTCCATAATCGCAGTTAAAGGACGACTCAATATAGACGTTTTTCCCCGTTGAACCGAACAAAGACTTTAAGATTGCCGTACGTTGCTTTCGATGTGCCATACTGGTTTGATTTAGCCTTTCGGTCTTCAAACGCGCTTCAAGTCGAAGCGCCACCAATTCTGAATCAAAGGGGTTAAAGTGCAAACCGGCGAGCATTTTTTCTTTTTCGGTCATGGGGTAGGGCTTCTCATTCTCTTTTTAACGTTCGAGCGTTAGGGTTGGTGGTATGAAGTGTAATCTTTGATTAGGATGTGAGTTAACGCAGACGTATGTCGGTTGATCATCACATGGAGATTAACAGATAGCGTACAGGTCATGCGAGATCTTTATCACGTTCAGGAGACAGTGTGAAAAAATCCATATTAATAACGGGTTGTTCAACAGGAATCGGCCTTTATTGCGCGTTGAAATTAAACGCGTCCGGCTACCAAGTCATTGCAACGGCACGTAAAGAAGAAGATGTTCAAGCCCTTCAAGCGCAAGGATTAGAGTCCTTTGTTCTGGATTTGGCCTCGTCAGAATCTATTCATGCAGGTGTTGAACGAACATTGGCGCTCACAAATGGACGTTTGGACGCCTTGTTTAACAATGGCGCATACGGTCAGCCTGGCGCGGTAGAGGATTTGAGTCGAGATGTTTTAAGAGCTCAATTTGAAACGAACCTCTTTGGTTGGGTTGAATTAACAAATGCAATCATTCCGATTATGCGCCAGCAAAAGCAGGGACGCATTGTCATGAACTCATCGGTACTAGGATTGGTCGCCATGAAGTACCGTGGTGCTTACAATGCGTCGAAGTTTGCACTGGAGGGCATTACAGACACCTATCGATTGGAGTTAAGTGGCAGCGGTATCGGCGTGTCTTTGATTGAACCGGGTCCAATTGTCAGTGATTTTCGCAAGAATGCCTTACGTGCATTTCAAGCGAACATCGACATAGAGTCGAGCGTTCATACAAAAGTGTATAAAAGTGTCTTGTCACGCCTTGCGTCCACAGATGAAGACTCAACTCCTTTTACATTAACGCCCGAAGCTGTCTATCATGTATTGCTTCACGCATTGGAAAGTGAGCGCCCACGCCCACGGTATTATGTGACGAAAGCCACCTACCTATTGGGTTATTTAAAACGTATTTTACCGACGCGTTGGATGGATACTGTATTAAAAGAAGCATCCAAAAAAGAAAACCGTTAGCCGGTTAAGCAACGTAAGCCCGCATCTTAAGGTTATAATTTTAACAATGATTCGGGGCGATGGGTTAGGATTGTGTCGGTTAAGATTAATACGCAAAATACAGATCGTACATCCCCATCAGACAGTCGCTATGCGTTTATTCGACTTAGGGTAACAGGTGTTCGTCCTACGACTGATCGTATTCGAGGCATTGATCTGGTATTGAAGGACGGCAATCAGGTCGTTTCAGAATGGTCGGTAGAGATTCCAGTGCCTAATTTGGCGCCCGCAGAGGCGAATCCGGCCTTTGCTAAAATCGCCAGTCAGCTGCTTGTTAGGTTGACTGGGCGTGTTTTGGTTGGACGTAATATGCGGTTTGTCTCTGCCATGCTACGTAATGAGTTAAAGCGAATTGGCAGTGATCAACGCTTTAAGGTGATTTGTCTTTCGCGTTTGATAAATGTTTTTTCTCTGAGGAAAGAAGGACATCTACGCGCATCTCAACTGACAGCCCAAGATTTACTCATGGAACTAGTGTGGATTAAAAAAGAGGTGGGTCATGATCGATTCGAGGAGGCGCTAGTCGAGCAACTGCGCTACCAATCCTTGCCGCCAAATATAGCCTTACAGGATATTCAGCGGTTGCCAGATAGCCCAGGCGTGTATTACTTTTATGGCGATCAACGCCGTTTATTGTACGTGGGTAAAAGCATTCAAATCCGTACACGAGTTTTATCTCATTTTTCCGATGACCATCGAGAAAATCGAGAGATGGAGATGTCACGGCAAGTGTGTTCGATTGAGTTTACTGAGTGTGCAGGAGAGCTTAGTGCTCTTTTACTTGAAGCTCAACACGTAAAGCAACTGCGTCCTTTGTATAATCGTCGTTTGAGACGTCTGAATCAGTTGTACAGTGTATGTTGGACCGGTGAGCCTTCTCATGCACCTGAAACTGTCATACTGTCAACAGATCAGCCCTTGAAGTCTGAGCATTTGTTTGGTCTGTTTCGCAACCGGATTAACGCCGAGCAGGCGTTACGTAAGCTGTCTGACAAGTATGCGCTTTGTTTAAAAGTACTGGGTCTGGAACGAGGAAAAGGCTGTTGTTTTGGATATCAGCTGGGGCGTTGCCATGGAGCCTGCATTAATCAGGAAACACGGGTAGCTCATGCGCAGCGCCTTCGTGTCGCATTGGAAAGGTTAAAAGTCCAAGCTTGGCCTTTTCCAGATACAGTTGTTCTGACAGAGACAAATGTAAAAAATGGCCGCTCTCAGTCTCATCTCATTCAACAATGGTGCTATTTGGGTGACGCCTCACAGCCCGGTTCTTTGGAGTCGATCGTATTTGATCTGGATATTTATCGATTACTAAACCAGTATTTAAAAGGTCAAACCGTCTTTTCAAGATGGGAGAAAAAGGGTTTTCAATACCATCTAACGTTACCCAATTCCAAGTAATCACGAACGTCCATGACTGCTATCGCTATACCAATAAATATCTGTTTTTCCTTCGCGTTTGGCTGTATACATGGCTTTATCACCTGCAGAGATAAGCTCTTGAAAGCTCTGCCCATCCTGTGGATAGAGGGCTATACCAATGCTGACACCCACGTAATGTTTATAGCCCTCAATCTCTATAGGCTCGCGCAGGCTTTCAATGATTTTTTCAGCCACACACTGCACCCCAGAGCGTTCTTTGATGTCCTCTAACAATAAAATGAACTCATCTCCACCAATTCGCATAACGGCATCCGAGCCACGGGTGGCTTGACGAAAGCGATTGGCGACTTCTTTTAACACCACGTCACCGACTTGGTGGCCAAATTCGTCATTCACTTGTTTAAATTTATTTAAATCCATAAACAATAATGCCACTCGATATTGTTTGCGTTGAGCGCGAGCAATGGCCGAACGATAGAGTTCTTGAAACATTGAGCGATTCGGCAGCCCCGTAAGACCGTCATGTTGAGCAAGATTCTGATAGCGTTGCTGCGAATGATGAAGTTTTTCGGTTGTCGCAATCAGTTGAAAGGTTAGAAACCCGGTGAGCAGTCCTAACACCAGCCCGGCTATTTTGGCGCCCAATACAAGGTTGCTGGCAGAGTGACCATAAGGTGCTTTAGGCACAGCCGCTATATCCCAAGAGCCATTTAAAATACTCACTTGTGTAGTAAAAACGTCAGGTTCCGAAAAAAGACTGGCTTGACCATAAAAGACTTTGGATGGATCTGCCGTGGAGCGCATACTGACTCTAAGGTCTAATTGAGGATCGTTTAGTCCCGCTTTTTCAATAAGCTCACTAAAATCAATCGGGGTGCTCATTAATCCCCAGTAGCGCTTTTCCGAAGCCTCTTGAATGTAAATAGGAACTCGGTGTATCACAGCAACGCCACCTTGTGCTAAGTCGAAGGGACCCGCAAGAATGGGTTGCTGGGTTTCAAGCATGGTTCGCGTTGCGGCACCTTGAAAGGGATGATTTAAAAGATCCAACCCTAAGGCGGCCTCATTATTCTCCAGAGGGAATACGTATTGAATTACATTTTGTGGGGCGAGTGTGATATTGCGAATAAGAGGATTCTCAATCAGTAACTCATTGGATAGGTTTTCAAATAAGGACGGCTCTATATTTCCTGTGACGCGAATGTGCGCAATTAATCCCATCGTCAAATTGGTCGCGCCATTGAGTGAACCTTCAATTTTGGCACGTATCTCGGCTAGGCGCTCGATATGAGTGGCTCTTTCTTGTTCAATGGCCGTGTTCTTGTATAAGTTTGACATAGAGAAGAATAAAACGATCACAATGACACCGACAAGGATAGGCGCAAAAAACTTATAAAGTGTCAGATGTTTGATATTCATCGAATACCCTTCGAGTATGAGGGTGGTCTGCACGGATTGACATTGGAATTAGTATAATGAATTGTCGGCGGTAGAACAGTGGGCATTTACAAATAACCCCGAATAAACGGGGTTATTAGGCATCAATATTGAATATTGACTGGGTGGATTAACTACCTGGGCGTTGTACCCAAGATTGACACCAGCCTTTGGCTTCCACAGAGAAACCTTGGAACAAGGTACAGCCTTCAGTATCGGGTTGCCAGAACATGCAGTTATCGCAATAGCTGCCTTCTTTAAAGGCAGGGTGGCTAGACGCATCAGCGGCCACTTTTTTGTAGTTAAGTGCTTTAGCATTCGGTGCATCTTCGCTCAGAGGCGGTAAGCTAGCTGCAAACGACTTAGACGTTAAAACGCCCATGCCAAGTGGTAGAGCGGCAAGACCAAACATGCCTTTTTTCAGGAAACCACGGCGAGTTGAATTAGCCATTTTTAAATCCTTATTTCATTGACGGTTGAACCCGTGCCCGATTCTGCGATCAGGTCGAGGGTCTTGGAGTTGTTGGATATATTAGAACTTTATTTTATTAAAGCTGCAATGATCCAAATCAAAACTCTTCTGTCTGACCAAGGTAAAGGAAACGAGTTCCTTATTTTTGAGCCTACTTTGTGTTACCTTGATGCAAACAGAGCGTATCTTATACACACTTAATCGCTCATGAACAGATGTTACGGGTATTTAATATGCATGCCCTTTCTCATACGGTAACCTCATACAATCAGTTTAATGCGGGGCAAAGGTATTCCGTATTCTGAGTTTTATGGCGTTCGATGTAGAAAGTATCGAGTGCTCAGACCCAGCCCTACCGCGCCCGTCATCACCGACACCATAGGGAGGGGAGTTCCATCTCCCAGTAATCCGACAGCGGCTCCTGCAAAAGCACCTAAGGTAAAACCTGCCGCACCAGTGAGGGCCGTTGCGGAGGCGGCACTGTGAGGAAAAAACTCTACTGTACAGGACATACCATTGGACATGACAAATCCTTGCAAGCCCATAAACATGATGATGAGTGGGATGAGTAGTGATAGAGGATGAGGCGTTAATAAAATGCATAAGAGCGTGATAATGCCGATGATCACTTGTGCAGCTTGGGCCGTGAGTAGAATTTTTTGAGGGCCAAAAATATGGACAATACGCGCATTAATTTGATTGCAGACGAGGATCATTAGAACATTTGCACCAAATAATAGCGGGTACATTGCAGTGCTGACGGAGTAATAGGTTAGGTAAACGGTCGCTGATCCAGTAATAAATGCAAACATGCCGCCATTACCAAATGCGACGGAAAGTAAGTAACCCATGGCTTTTTTGTGCAGGATAATCTCTCGGTAGCGTTGCGCGAGGGTTAAGGGGAGGCGGTTTGGGTCATGGCGACGTGTTTCAGGAAGGTGGACCCACAAAACCCAAAGTAAAATCAAACAATACACTTGAAGGAGAATAAAAATACTGCGCCAGCCCGTTACCATTAACAGCAAGCTGCCAAGTGCAGGCGCAAGCATCGGTGCGACCATCATGATGGCGGCGATACGTGACATGGCTCTGGCACTGTCTGCTCCTCGATATAGATCTCGGACAATGGCGGCGGAGTTGACGACGCTTATTCCGCCACCGAGTGCTTGTAGAAAGCGGCTGCCCCATAAAACGCCAATAGAGTCACTTAAAATAATTCCAATCGAACCAAGGCTAAAAATACTCAATCCGCAGACGATTGCTGCTCTTCGTCCCCAATGGTCGGAAATGGGGCCGCCGGTCAACTGACCCAATGCAAATCCGCCTAGGAATACGCTAAGCGTTAATTCGATGTCATGTACGGAAACATGAAGATCTTCAGCCATGAGTGGAAAGGCCGGTAGATAGGCATCAATGGATAAGGGAGCCAGCGCGGTTAATGCGGCTAGCATCCAGACTAAGCCAGGGATAACTTTTTGATTAGTTGTCGTCATGGGGTGTCTCGGGAAAAGAAAAAATGCTATTTTAGACTGATCAGTATAATTATGTAACAGCTGGATAGACGTTTTTTGATTTTAAGTTCGGCTTCGTTGTTCACGGGCCTCCTTAAATTATTTCTGTACAACACAAGTCTTATGATTGGGAAAGGCTGTTCAACAGGTTACAATTCCATTTTAGTGCACAGTAACGAGAGGGGTGCTATGTCTGAATCTCATGGATTGAAGTGGTTGCTCGGTATTGCAGGAGTTATTGTGATTCTTGCGGGATTAAAGGCAGCGGAAGCAATCGTGATTCCAATCATGCTTGCATTATTTGTGGCAATCATTAGTACACCCTTTGTGCGCTTGATGACAAAAAAGGGTATTCCTGCCTACCTCTCTGTTATTATTGCACTTTCAGTTTTAATTTCTGTTGGCAGTGTTTTAGTGATGGTGGTCAGTCAGTCGATTGATACCTTTATGACGCGCATGCCTGCTTATCAAGCGCGTTTGCAAACGGTGGTCGTGGATTTTTTGCCGTATTTAGAGCGCTGGGACATCCCAGTGGATCGGGATGTGATCATGACACACCTGAACCCAAGTCAAATGATGGGTTTAATTGGCTCAACCTTATCGAGTATAGGCTCGTTGTTGACCAACCTGTTTTTGGTGGTGTTTATTGTGATCTTTCTGTTGCTCGAAGAGGCAACTTTTTCCGATAAGCTAAAAGCCGCTTTACCCAATGCTGAGCACTCATTGCAAAATGCATCTGGGTTTATGCGTCAAGTGAATCAATACTTGGTGATTAAGACAACCATTAGCCTCGTGACAGGGGTGCTTGTTACCTTATGGCTGTGGTGGCTCGATGTTGATTTCCCCGTGCTTTGGGGACTCATTGCCATGTTAATGAATTATATTCCTAACGTAGGGTCTTTAATTGCGGCGGTTCCGGCTGTTCTGTTATCGCTCGTGCAGCTTGGCGTGAGTGATGCAATCTTTGTTGCTTCAGGATACCTTGTGATTAATATCATCATGGGAAATCTGATTGAACCCCGCTTTATGGGTAAGGGGCTAGGACTTTCGCCACTTGTGGTGTTTCTGTCATTGATTCTCTGGGGTTGGCTATTTGGCCCTGTGGGAATGTTTTTATCCATTCCTCTGACCATGATTGTCAAAATAGCGCTGGAACAAAATCAGAGCACTCGCTGGATCGCGATCATGTTGGGCAATGAAGCGCCCGCTACCAACGAATAACTTTAAAGGTTTTTATGTTACGAACAGCCAGAACCCTCCTTTCGCTTTATACCAGCTATGGTTTGCTGGTACTGGCGAATGCGCTTTTTACCACACTCACCAGTTTACGGGCAGACTTAGAAGGATTTACGGTACAAACCATTGGTTTGATTATGGCCGGGTACTTCTTAGGGATGTTCTTAGGGGCGCGCTATACGTCCTACGTGATCCAACGTGGAGGGCATATTCGTGCCTTTGCGGCCTTTGCATCATTCATGTCTCTGTCGCCTTTACTGCATGTGTTATTTATTGACCCATGGGTGTGGGCCGTATTACGCTTGATCGACGGCTTTTGTTTAGCGGGTTTGTTTATCATTACAGAGAGTTGGTTGAATGCACGCTCGGATAATAAAACCCGAGGCAGTATTCTGGCCATTTACATGGTGGTGAACTATTTAGCATCCGGTCTAGGGCAGTTGTTTTTGATCTTCACCTCGCCGGATACGTTTGAGGCCTTTGCTGTGGCCTCGATTTGCTTCTCGTTATCTCTGATGCCTTTGATGATGACGCGGACAGAGGCTCCCATTCCGAATCCCGTCACCGGATTTGCCATTCGACCTCTGTTAAGCGTTGCTCCAGCTGGCTTCTGGGGAGCTGTGTGCGCAGGCTCGGTAAATGCGGCTTTCTTTGCGATGGCGCCTATTTACGCTCAGAACCTGTCCTTTAGTGTGCAAGAAATATCCTTTTTTATGATGGCCGGGGTTTTTTCTGGCTTAGTCTTGCAAATTCCGCTGGGTAAACTGTCTGACCGTATTGAGCGTCGTAAGGTGCTGGCGGGTGTTTGTCTTGGAGGGCTGGTTTTTAGCCTGTTAATGGTGGTGCAAAGCTTCTTCCAGCTGCCTTTTTATCTGTTGCTGATCAATGTGTTCTGTTATGGCTCGTTGGCCTTTGTTATTTATCCGCTCTCGGCTGCGCATGTGAATGACTGGAGTGATCCTGGTCAGTTAATGCAAACGTCCTCAGGCTTGTTAATAGGCTATGGCAGTGGTGCGATCTTTGGGCCACTATTAAGCTCATCTTTAATGTCTGCATTTGGCCCTGCGGCCTTATTTGCGTACATTGCGTTGAATTTATTGGTTATGATGTTGTTTGCATTGTACCAGTCCAGCGTGGCTGGCTTACAGCGTGAGAAAATGGAGTTTGTGCCTCAGCCTTCGGTCCAGTTCCCGGTTGAAGAGCTTTTCCACGCTGCACAAGATGATTCGTCCCCAGTACCTGAAGCGCTCTATGATTCAGGCGACTCAGTGGATAAGCCGGTTGATCCAATATCGGTTGATGAAGCGGATGCAACTCAAGCCGATATCGCCGTCTCTGATGAGACACCAATAGACCCTGTTGAATCTGAGCCTAACGTAGAGGAAAAAAGCTTTATTGAGCAATGGGAGGAGGAGCGACTGGCGGAATCCGAGCGGATCAATCCAACGGATGAACCTAAGGTCAAACTGACGGATGAAGCACCTAGCTTGAGTCAAGCCTCTATTGTGGACGATATGCCGAAAACAGATGAAGCATCGAATGTAGATGAAGCGTCTGGCTCAAAGACTAAGAAACCTTAAAGGTGCTTTGCTTAAAAGACGCTTTATTCAGCGCAACTCTTGCATAAGTCCCCCTAATACTAGGGGGCACGTTGCAAATCACATTAAGCGTGCAAGAACCCAAATGCCTAGGATGTCTCGCCTAGGCATTTTGATTGCTTGAGGTTTAACGATAATCCTCAACAGGGATACAGGCGCAGAAGAGGTTACGATCACCGTAGACGTTATCAACACGGTTAACCGATGGCCAGATCTTGGCTTCTTTCAACCAATGTGCAGGGAACGCGCCTTTTTCACGGGTGTACGGGCGATTCCATTCTGCATCCATCAAGTCGGCTTGGGTATGGGGAGCGTTTCTGAGTGGGCTCTCTTCAGCCGCCCAGGTTCCCGCTTCAACCGCCGAAATCTCCTCGCGAATCGTAATCATCGCTTCAATAAAGCGATCAAGCTCCGCTTTCGGCTCTGATTCTGTAGGCTCGATCATTAAAGTGCCCGGTACCGGGAAGGACATGGTGGGTGCATGGAAGCCAAAGTCCATTAAGCGCTTCGCAACATCTTCTTCCGTTATTCCGGTCTTTTCTTTGAGCGGACGGATATCGATAATGCACTCATGAGCAACGCGGCCTTTGACGCCTGTGTAGAGCACAGGGTAGTGTGCACTCAGACGCTCAGCGATGTAGTTTGCATTGAGAATGGCAACCTCCGTTGCTTGACGCAGACCTCGTCCCCCCATCAGTGCAATATAGACCCAGCTAATTGCAAGGATGCTGGCGCTGCCCCAAGGAGCTGCCGAAACAGCAGTATTGGTGACATTGTCGTCGTTGTTAACAGCAATGACCGGATGGTTTGCCAGATGCGGAACCAAATGTGCTTTCACACCGATGGGTCCCATGCCAGGACCACCACCGCCATGTGGGATACAAAAGGTTTTATGCAGGTTCATGTGTGACACATCCGCGCCGATTTCAGCGGGCTGACTGACACAGACTTGCGCGTTCAAGTTGGCACCGTCCATGTAAACCTGGCCACCGCAATCATGAATGATCTGGCAGATTTCTTTGATTTCTTCTTCAAAGACACCATGGGTCGATGGGTAAGTAATCATGAGGCAAGCGAGATCGTCTTTATGTGCCAAGGCCTTTTCGCGCAGGTCGTTGACATCAACGTTGCCTTTTTTATCACAATCGACCAGCAGAACCTGCATGTCGACCATCGCTGCCGTAGCAGGGTTGGTACCGTGTGCTGAGGTAGGGATTAAGCAAATATTGCGATGACCTTGACCTTGTGAGCGCAGGTAATTACGAATGGCTAACAAGCCTGCGTATTCGCCCTGTGCACCGGAGTTCGGCTGCATGCAGATGGCATCAAAGCCTGTAATAGCACGCAACATCTGATCTAACTCATCGATCATTTGCTGATAACCCTTAGCTTGCTCTATGGGCGCAAAGGGGTGCATATTGGACAGTTCAGGCCAGGTGACGGGAATCATTTCCGCTGTGGCATTTAGCTTCATGGTGCAGGAGCCGAGAGCGATCATACTATGTGCTAAGGAAATGTCTTTATTCTCAAGACGTTTCAGGTAGCGTAGCATTTCGGTTTCGCTGTGGTGCGTGTTAAAAACGGGATGCGTGAGAATGGCGTGATCGCGTCTTAACGTTGCAGGAATCGACGTAGATCCATCAGCTAAAAGCGCTTGATCCAGCACGTCGATTTCAAGGCCATGATCCTCGCCGAGAATGGCTGTCCAAAGCGTGTTGATTTCAGCCCTTGTTGTACGCTCATCACAGGTGATGCCTAACTTAGTCTGATCAAGCTTTCTTAGGTTAATGCCCATTGCTGCGGCGCGAGCAAAAGCCTCGTCACGCTGGTCTCCTAACTCCAATGTCAGGGTATCGAACCAGTGTTCATGCGTAATACGAATGCCTTTTTGAATCAGTCCGCGTGCAAAAATATCGGTGAGTCTGTGGATACGCTCGGCAATGATTGTTAAGCCTTGTGGACCATGATAGACCGCATAGAAGGCAGCCATATTGGCGAGTAACGCTTGTGCAGTACAAATATTCGACATGGCTTTTTCGCGTCGAATATGTTGCTCTCGGGTTTGCATGGCCATGCGTAATGCGGGCTTACCGCGACTGTCCACCGACACACCAATAATACGGCCAGGAACAGAGCGCTTGAACTCATCACGCGTCGCAAAGTAAGCGGCTGATGGGCCACCATAGCCCATGGGGACACCAAAGCGCTGTGAAGAACCAAAGACAACATCGGCACCCAGCTCGCCCGGAGACTTGAGCAGAACCAATGCCATGATATCGGCCGCCGCACAGAAAAGTGCTTTTTGGGCATGGGCTTTTTTAATCAGGTCAGTATGATCAATAATGTTGCCCGTTGTGTTCGGGTACTGTACCACCACACCAAAGTAGTCGTGCTCATCCATCAGTTGCGCGACATCGCCAATGACGACGTTAATGCCCAAGGGCGCCGCACGCGTTAGAATAACACTGATGTTTTGTGGGTGCAGGTGCTCATCCACAATAAATGTATTGGCTTTTTTTGCTTTAGACATGCGCTTGCAAAGGGTCATGGCTTCAGCTGCGGCTGTGGCTTCGTCTAATAAGGAAGCGTTGGCCAGTTCAAGACCCGTCAAGTCCATGATCATTTGTTGGAAGGTCAGCAAACCTTCCAGACGACCTTGTGAAATTTCCGGTTGATAAGGGGTGTAAGCGGTATACCAGCCCGGATTCTCAAGGACGTTTCGCAAAATGACATTGGGGACAATGACATCTGTGAAGCCCATGCCAATCATAGAGCGTTTAATTTGGTTTTGCCCCATGATCGACTTGAGTCGGGTCAGTGCCTCAACTTCTGTTTGCGGTTGCCCTAAGCCCTTGGGGATATCGGTTCGTATAGTGGCTGGGACGGTTTCTTCAATCAACGAATCGAGTGATTCGAGCCCAAGAGCCGACAGCATGTCTTGTTGCTCTTCAGGGGAGGGACCAATATGGCGCTCAATAAACGCGTCATGGTGTTCAAGTGTATGCAAAGAGGAAAGCTGCTCGCTCATTATACTGTAATCCCGCAAAAAATGGCTTGACCGCTGGCGTGCCGCGATCGGATAACAAAAATTAAGCCGCACATTCTACCCGCTTTTAGTCGTAATGTGCGGAAAAAATGGTCGAATAGGATTTTCGAAATCGGGACAACGACACTTCCTACAAATGACGGGTGACTAAATACAATTTGCCTCATGCCTTTCTTTATATCACACTGAATGAACTGAAGTTTGCTCATTCTTTTTAATTTTATTGGCCAGCCTATGTATACTCTTGCTGCTGTACGTAAAGCCTCATTACCGTCCATATTATGCGTGATGAGTATGATTACATTGCTGTTTTGCGTTGATATCAGGGCAGCGGATGTCCAGATTTTGGTTGTAAGTGAGTCACAACAACCACTTATTAATGCTGTGATTGTTATAGAGCCACGAGATCATCCACTGAACAATACCTTTGATGCGACGGCTCAGGTTGCCCAGATTGATCGAGCGTTTGCACCTCATGTTCAGGTGGTTCAGACGCATACTTCTGTGAGCTTTCCTAATCATGATGATGTTCGCCATCATGTCTATTCATTTTCCGAGGCTAAGCGGTTTGAGTTGCCACTGTATCAGGGAGCAGAAGCGGCACCTGTTGTCTTCGATAAGGCCGGAATCGTTACGTTAGCGTGCAATATTCATGATCAGATGTTGGGTTTTGTGTATGTTACTGACAGCCCATGGTTCGCAGTCACCAATGCATCAGGTCATGCTATGCTAACTGTACCTGACGCGTCGGATTATAGGTTACGTGTTTGGCATCCGAGTTTAGGTGCCAATGTGTCGGGTGTTGACGCGCAGTATACCGCGGATCAATTGCAAGCCTTGGTCGTGACACTCGAACCACCGCTGCTTGATTCGCGGCGACTGATTCGACGCACGCTATCGTCTCATTCCCATTAGTATGTTGATGAGCATTTCAGTATGAAGTGGCAATTTCGACGGTTCCATAGTCAACTTTTGCTCTTCTTTCTTGGCTTATTTACGTTGATTCAATTGTTGGGTTTTGTTGTTACCCGTCAGTTGAGTGAGCGGGATGCACATTTACGTGTTACCGAGTCGTTAGCAATCGCAGGGGGAGTATTAGAGCAGCAGTTGGTTGACAGAAATACACGCTTATTAGAAGCAGGTCGTTTGCTTGCAGGTGACTTTGCCTTTAAAAGTGCGTGGTCAACGCGCGATACACCAACGTTACTCTCGATGCTCAATAATCATCGTAACCGACTTGGTGCGGATTGGATGGCCTTTGTCGATTTAGACGATGTGTTGGTGGCCGATACGCTTCAATTGGACAGCGTAGGACAAAGGTTTACTCATTCAGCACTGATTGACGAGGCTTTTGAGAGTGAGGGGGGCGAAGCATCCGGTATTCTTTTTATTCATGATCGTTTGTTTCAGGTTATTATTCTGCCGCTGATGTCGCCCTTTCATGAGGCGTGGATTCTGATTGGCTTTGAATTGGATCATCGATTAGTGCATCAGTTACAGTCATTCGTCCGAGCCGACCTCTCCATTGTCCGAATGGATACGACACCCCCAGCTGTTTATGTGAGTACATTGGAGTCAGATAAGCAGGTTGCACTGCAAGACAGTTTAAAAACACACTCTTTTGACAATCAAATACCTCAAAGAATTTCGATCCAAGGCGATCCGTATTTAAGCCTTGCCATCCAGTTGAATGCTGAGAATAACATCCCCCTTTTTGCTTTGATTCAACGTGATATGGAAGCCATATTGGCTCCCTATCGTCAATTACAACACATCTTGGCTTTGTTGTTTGTAGCGGGTGTTATTGCAACGGGGCTTGGTGTCGCCATCTTGGCAAAAGGCATTGCGGGACCCTTACGTAAACTTGCTTTAAGCACAGAGCGAATTGCAGCAGGTGATTATCAGCAACATATTTCGTCAGATAGAAAAGATGAGTTAGGGCAGTTAACCCACGCCTTTAATCACATGGCAAAGGGGTTAGCCGAAAGAGACAAGGTGCGTGATTTGCTTGGCAAAGTTGTGTCGCCCGAAATCGCCCATAGGCTTCTGAGTCGTGATGCTACGCTAGGAGGGGAGGATCGAGATGTCACCATCATGTTTACCGACTGCCATGGCTTTACTGCATTCTCAGAGAGCCGCGCTCCGCAAGAGGTGTTGGAGCAGCTTAATCATACTTTGACTAAGTTGACTCATGTTATTGAAAACGAATCCGGGGTTGTCGATAAGTACATAGGTGATGCGGTGATGGCATTATTCGGAGCTCCTGTTGAACAGCCTGATGCGGCGAGTCGAGCTGTTCGAGCCGCCATGGCAATCATAACCACTATGCAGGGCCGTGAGGATGTATTGCAGGTAGGCATTGGCATCAATACGGGAAGAGTTGTGGCGGGTAATATGGGATCAACGAATCGCCTGAATTACAGTGTTATTGGCGATAATGTTAATTTAGCATCCCGTTTGGAGTCGTTGACTCGATATTATGGGGTGTCGATATTGGTCAGTGAATATACCCGTGAGCAGTCACTGGAAATCACCTACCGTGAAATTGATCGAGTGATGGTGAAAGGGAAGCGAAATGCCGTTTCAATTTTTGAGCCCTTGATTGGAGAGACCAGTGTTGCGCTTTTGCAACAGCACCAACGCGCATTGGAGCACTACCGAGCAGGTGAGTTTGCACAAGCGTTAGAGGAGTTCCAAAGCTTGGCGCTTGCATGGTCATGTCAGTTGTATTCCATATACTGTGATCGCTGTCAGCAGTATCTAGAATCTCCACCGGAACCGGACTGGCAAGGTATCACACGCTTTGAGACGAAGTGACTCGGATAGGGAAGAGCTGCAGCCATATTTTGTTGTCATACTATGTGAATGCTCCCCGCCCCATCGGGCGAGGGTTTATGCGAGTTTTTGCTAAATGCGCAAGGCATTTCGCATTATCAGAATAGGCGTTTATTGTTCCTGTACGTTACCGATTTATTTGACAAGGCTTTTCATTTTCTCAAGTTCCAATAAGCTTGCTTTGCGGCTTAACCCACCCGCATAACCCGTGAGTTTGCCACTTTTGCCAATGACTCGATGACAAGGGACGATAATCGAAATTGGATTTTTTCCATTGGCCAATCCGACGGCTCTGACTGCTTTTGGATTGCCTATGGCATCTGCAATCTGTTGATAGCTCCAGGTTTCACCATACGGGATTTCGCATAATACTTGCCATACTGATTGTTGAAATGCAGTGCCTTTTGCGGCTAAGGGCAGCGTAAATGACGTGCGTTTACCGGTAAAATACTCATCTAACTGTTTGATTGTATTAATAAGTATAGGGTTGTTTTCAGATTTTTCTCCTAAGTTTTTAGGCATCGTAGTTTCTGTTTCAAACCAAGCGCCAAGTAAGCCTTGCTCGCAGGCTTGTAACGTCATGATCCCTAAGGGGCTGTGGTAATGGGTGAAGGTGTTCATCTTATTGATTCCAGCAATGAAAGGTGGCGTAACTCCCCCAAGGAGATGCGTTGGTGGCGTTCAGTTCAGGGAAACGAAGCAAGGCTTTTTTCACCATTAAATCAGTATCTAAAAAGCAATCCGAGTTCGATTGGCCTCTTAACCTAGCGTAGTTAGCGGTCCAAGGTCCAATGCCTTTTAGTGCTAGCCAGGAGTCGACATCGGCTTTAGGGGTGCGGTGAATGAATTCTGCAAAGCGTTTTAAGGTCTCTTTTCGGCTTGTCGGCATTCTTAAAAAGCTTAAGTCGAGTTGTGTGATTTGCTCGGGTGTAGGAAAGTAAGTGGCCGAAGTCGTATGGTTACTAAGCGTGTTGACGAGCAGGTTGAGTTGCCCAATTGCCGCTTTTACTGATACTTGCTGCCCTAAAATGGCCCTAACTCCAGCCTCCCAACAGTTCCAAACGCCGGGGATACGTATACCCGAGTGAGTGACTAAGCCCGGTGCACAGTGTTCCAAATGGGTTTCGATCTGGTTGATATCCGCGTCGAGGTCAAAAACACGGCGTAGCGTTGCCACTAGTTGACGCAGCTTGGTAATGTCCTCTAACTCAAACTCAACGTTCAAATGGCCGGGCGAGGTGAGGCTGGCACGAAACCAACCTGTCGTATTCTGTAAGTTGAATGTGCGTTGATAGGTGTAATCCCCCACTTGCTCAATGGCGTCTATTGCACGTAATCGGTAGAAATTTAACAGGTGTTGCCAGTCAAAAGGACCGCGAAAGGGTAAGGTTAAGAGGTTTGTTGGCATCCGTGACGTTTTCGACTGGCGTACTTGGCTGGGTGTGAGTTTGAGTGTTTTGATAAAGGCATCGTTAAAGCGTCGTGTACTATTGAACCCACACGCAAATCCAATATCAGTAATCGACATGGCGCTGGAGTGCAGCAACTGTTTAGCGAACATCAACTGATGGTATTGCGCATATTGCTTGGGGGATACTCCTAAATGGGTTTGGAAGAGTTGCCGTAGGTAGCGGTCGCTAATACCCAAACGTTCGGAAAATTGAGTCAGGTTGCTCGATTGCAATTCACCTTGTTCGATGAGCTGGATGGCGCGTAGGAAGGTTGTCTCAACGCCTTTCCAGGCCCAAGAATGAGGGGCGCTATCTGGGCGGCAGCGTAAGCATGGCCGATAACCCGCTTGTAGAGCGAGTGCGGAGTTCGAGAAGTATTCTACATTTTCTTCTTTGGGCAGGGGAGCTGGGCATATCGGGCGACAAAATATCCCCGTTGTTTTGACAGCGACATAAAATCGGCCATCAAAGCGCGGATCACGGCTCATGCGAGCTTTTTGACATTGTTCTCGATCAAGTTCCAACCAGGATGGCATGGGTATCACGCGCCTTATGCAGTTTTTATACACCCAGTGTATGCATAAATTTTTACGATACTAGCCATTTTCGGAACTGAATAGTGTTTCACATTCGCGCTTGGATTGACGCCCAACACACCCTCATCATGAGTGTCTTATGTGTGTTGGGCTTTGTTTTAACGCCGCTTGATCCGCTCCAATAACGCCTGGGTAGCAAAGCCGTCCGGAACCAGCCCTTGATCTCGCTGGTAAGCACTCAAGCCTCTGCGTGTATTTGGTCCCTGAATCCCATCAGGCTCGCCGACGTTATACCCCATGGCATTCAGCGCTTGCTGAAGCTCACGTACTTGTGCACGGGTGAGGGGTAGCTGATCACGAGGCCAGGACTGCTGAATGCCTGCGCGTCCGGCAATGGCATCGCTCAACGTGGCCACGGCTAGGGCATAGCTTGTGGCGTTGTTGTAGCGCAGAATCGCTCGGAAATTCGGTCCAACTAAAAAGGCCGGTCCCTGAGCACCCGCTGGGACGATCACGCTTGCGCTGGAGAAAGACGGTAGGGAGCCATTCAAGGCTTGCACCCCTTGAGCGGCCCACTCGGCACTGCTACGTTGCTCGGTTTGGCTATAATCAAAACCAGAGGGTAACCTGACTTCTACACCCCAAGGCTGACCTGTCTGCCAACCCGAACGGGCCAAGTAATTGGCGGTTGATGCCATGACATCGGGAATGCTGCCCCAGATATCGCGGCGGCCATCGCCATCGCCATCCTTGGCAAAGGTTTCAAAGCTTGAAGGAATAAACTGGGTGTGTCCCATGGCTCCTGCCCAAGAGCCAATCATATTTTCTGCAGCAATATCACCACTGTCGATAATGCGCAGTGCCGCTAGTAACTCGCCGCGGGCAAACTCACTGCGTCGACCGTCGTAGGCTAGGGTTGCAAACGCACTCAAGGCTGAAAAGCTGCCGAAGTTGCTGCCATAACTGCTTTCAATGCCCCAAATGGCGACGATAACTTCTGCTGGAACTCCATAGCGCTGCTCCATCTGCATTGCTGTCTGTCGATGCTCGGCCAGCTTAATTCGACCGTTGTTAATTCGAGCAGAGGATACGGCACCCTCTAAGTATTCCCATATCGGTCGAACAAATTCAGGCTGGAATCGGTCGAGTTCGATCACTCGTTCCAAATAGCGCACATTATCGAGCGCGGATAGCGCTCGTGGGCTAATGCCTTGAGCCGCAGCATCACGACGGAATGCCTCAAGCCAAGCGTCAAAGTTCGCATAAGCTTTGGGTTGTTGAGCTTGTGCCTGACGAGTTGGCTCTGTTGTCTGCGGTGGTGTCTGTGGTGCCACCTGTGGGGTGTTAGATGCCACGATGGGGGCCGTCTCTGATTGCGTTGCAGCACAGGCCGAAATAAGGGTGAAAGGCAATATCAAACTTGCGCTGAGTAGGACTGAACGGCAGGGATGCAGTATGTTTTTATAGAGTGTCATTCTAAATTCCTTTGAGAAGTCTATGTTATTCTACACTCCTAAAGGTGCTGTTTGAATGCTGATTCATCATTGTTCGTCAACTCGGAAATGGATACTTAATACGATGAAATATTACCTGGGTGCGTATGCGGCTTCACCTAACCAAAACGGTTGGAACGCACAACTGGAAACGGCTTTTTATGATGAATTAAAAGCCCTGCCAAATGTGAAAGGATTAGAGCATCCATTTTTGGGGAGCCACCTGCATCCCTATGATGATCGCTGGTTTTTAGCGAATATTGACCCAGCTTGGGATTATGTGTTGACCTGTATTCCCGGCATTATGAATGCGTTGGGGCAGAACCCGCAGTTTGGTCTGGCGTCTGTAGACGAGTCTGGCCGTTTGGCGGCGTTGGACTTTATGCAGCAGGCCTGCACAGCCGTTGGTCAGTTGAATGCCCATTTGGGCAGGCCAGCGGTTCAGGCGATACAAATACAAACAGCGCCAGCACGACACAATGCGCCGTCTTCTAAGGCCGCGTTGCAAACGTCGCTTCAAACACTGATGAGCTGGGACTGGCAGGGGGCTCGTTTGGTGATCGAACATTGCGATGCGTATGTTGACGGCCATACGCCATCTAAAGGCTTTTTGGCATTGGCTGATGAGCTTGAGGTGCTAACGCAGTTAAACATTCACCTGCCTGCTGAGCAGCATTTGGGCATGGTCATTAACTGGGGCCGCTCGGTCATTGAGACACGTCGGGTTGAGGGTGCGCTTGAGCATATCAATGCAGCGCAAGCCGCAGGCGTATTAAGTGGTGTTATGTTTTCTGGAGTGTCGGACCAAAACAGTGAATATGGTGCCTGGTGTGACAGCCATCAACCGCCACGTCTTAGTGAGCAGGTGTTGCATGGCGAGCCGGGTAGTTGGATGACTGAACAAGCCATTTGTCAGTGCTTAGCGGCGGTGGATTCAGCGGAGCAACTGCTGGTGTTGGGTGCGAAAATAGGCATCCGTCCGTTGTCCGCAAGTGTTGAGCAACGTATTGCTTATGTTCGTAATATGCTGGCTATTTTTGATCGGTATTTTGCAGTTGCCCCTTGAGGTATTGACTGAGTTTAATGGCATAAAAAGCCAACTTCCAAGGCGCACTAACACTAAAGCGCCTTGTTGAAAAAGCCTATTGCCCCATGGCCTCCTTCATATCCGCAAAAATAATCGACTCGGTCAAGTTGGGTGTGTTCATCTGCAACAGCTGTTGACGTATTTCTTGGGTGGCGACCACTTTGGGTCGAATCTTACGCTGATGGAGGCGTGCAACCATATCATCAAGCGTAAAAATGGCCGTTAAATCCAAAAAGTCGACCTTGCGACAATCAAAGATGATTTGTTGAGTGCCAACCACCTTATCAACGGTTTCTATGCGATCAAGCATATGGCTGGTCGAGCCGAAGAATAACGGCCCCTTCACTTGCACAATTCGAGTCCCCGGATTGGCTTTGTCCAAATAGGGATAACGAGTGTTGCTTGTGTCAAACGTGATATCCGCCTCTTTTGCAACACGCCAGGTTAACAGTCCCATGGCCAAAACAACCCCCACGCCGACCGCCATCACTAGATCCACTAAAACCGTTAATGCAAAGACCGAAGCCATAATTAAGGATTCAGGTTTTGGTGCTTGTTTTAGAAGTTTTAACAAGCGGTAATCAAGAATATCAATACCGACCTTAATCAGAATGCCAGCCAAAACAGCTAAAGGGATTTGTGCGGCTAAAGGCGCAAGACCGAGCAACAGGGTTAATAAAAATAACGAGTGAATGACGCCACTCACTCGTGTTTTCCCGCCTGAATTAATGTTAACGACGGTTCTCATCGTGGCTCCAGCTCCTGGCAGTCCTCCTACAAATGAGCAAAGAATATTGCCGATGCCTTGGCCGATAAGTTCTCGGTTCGGCTGGTGACGTGTTTGCGTGACTGAGTCGGCGACAATCGAGGTCAATAAACTGTCAATACTCCCTAACAGTGCCAATGTTAAGCCAAGGCTGAAAATTAGACTCCATTGGCTCAGTGTAAACGTGGGTAGATGAAACTCGGGTAGGCCCGTTGGAATGTCACCAATAATGGGTAAATGTAAATCAAGCGCAACACTGATGATCGTGCATAAAACCAGTGCGAGTAGGGGAGAGGGAATAAAGCGACTGATTTTAATGGGTGTTAAAAAAACGATGGCGAGTGTTAGTAAACCCATAGCGAGCGCGCTCACGTTAATCAGTCCTAAGTTCGCAGGGAGCTTAAGGATTGCTTCAAGCGGGGAGGCTGATGCCGGAGCACCCAGTAAGGGGGCGGTTTGTAAAAGAATGATGATAAATCCGATACCGCTCATAAAGCCTGAGATGACCGGATAGGGAATATAGCGAACCAGTCCTCCGGTTTTAAGCAGACCTAAACCGATTTGTAGAATTCCACCCACTAAGACAACGGCCAAAGCCATTTCAAAGCTGCCTCCAAAGGCGGCAAGCGCAGAAGCAAACACGACCGTCATTGGGCCTGTTGGGCCGGATATTTGAACCCGCGTTCCCCCTAAACATGCGGCGACCAATCCTAAGACAATCGCACCGTATAAACCGGCTGCAGCACCTGCTCCAGAGGCGACACCGAACGCCAAGGCTAAAGGTAAGGCGACGACACCTGCAGTGAGACCTCCAAAAATGTCACCTTTCAGCAATGAGATCGAATAGCCTCGCATGGTGAATCCTTTTTTCTTGTAATTAATTTTTTAAGAGGATTCTATACGTTAGAGAAGATGCCTGTGTCCTGCAAGTCCGACCTTGGCATTATCCAGCAGTTTGATATCTGGGTGAAAGCGTTGATTGACGTGAATTGTTTGGATTAATATCGGATAGGTTCTGTTAACAAGGAGAGTCGCTATGAGTCCGGTACATCATTTTATCGAATGCTTGGGTCTAGAAGTTCATGTGACCACTTGGGGCAATCCGTCCTCCCCCTGCGTTGTGCTGTGGCACGGGCTGACTCGAACCGGGCGCGACTTTGATGAGCTTGCGCAAGCGTTAAGTCTCGATTACTTTGTTCTGTGTCCTGATACTCCGGGTCGGGGACTGTCTCAGTGGTGCGAGCACCCAGAACAACAGTATACAATCCCCTTCTATGCTCAAATTGCTAACGAATTGATTCAGTACTTTGGTGTTCGCCAGTGCAAGTGGGTTGGCACATCCATGGGCGGGTTGATTGGTATCTATGTTGCGCATCATTATCCGGCCCGGATTGCCTCCTTACTTGTTAACGATGTTGCGCCAGAAGTGCCAGCCTTGGCGGTGGAGCGAATACGCACCTATGTGTCATTGCTGCCGACCTTCAGGACATTCAATGAGCTCGAGGCTTGGTTTCGTCAGGTGTATGTATCGTTTGGTTGCAATACTGACGTTTTCTGGCAACGTATGGCGATTACCTCTGCTCGTCGCACGAATGAAGGGCATCTCACGCTGCACTACGATCCTCGTTTAGTGATCCCCTTTCAAGAACAGGGGAGTCAGGATTTATGGGACGAATGGTCTGGGCTTGCGGCGAATGTATGGATTATCCGAGGTGAAATGTCCGATGTTTTATTGCCCGAGTTGGCGGAGAAAATGTTGGAATCCAAGCCGCAGGCTCAACTGATCGAGTTGTCAGGGGTGGGTCATGCCCCAACACTTGTCCAATCAGAGTCTATTGAGCTCGTTAAGCGCTTTTTGGCTGAGAGTTGAGTAAAGGCTTGTGCGCGTTGTTGCCAGCATGCATTGACGACAAAGCAGCGACCGATTTCGTCATTTTGATCCGATAACAGTGCAATTTGATAAGGGTTGTTGTCAGCGTTTGCCTCCAATAGAGACGGTAACTGAGCGATGCCCGAGTGCTCATCAGGGTGTAAAGGGCTGAGCCACAGGCGCTTAGGTAAATAACGTGCTTTCTGATTGGGCCACGTTTGCAAGAGTTGCTCTTGTGTCATCCATACATTGCGTTGTTGAGCGGTCGCTCCCTGTGAGAAGAGGGTGCCTTTCATGATGGCAATCGATTTATCGATGCTAAGGTTTTGTTCCAACAGTATTTCGTGCGTGCAGGGATGCTGAGATAGGGGTAGTTGTTGTGTGAGGGTTTTTTCATATTTGAAATCAAATCGATCCCGCAGCTCAGGGCCAACCCAGTGGCGTAAAGGTTGAGTTTGGTGATTCCAAGGGTTCAGATAAAACTTAATGGCCAGTTCGATATGAAGGCTTTGGTTGCCTATATGATCCTGAACAATGAGATCTAACTCGCCTAATGTTGTTTGCCTATCCGGTTGAATCTGCAGGTTACTTGCAAGCCGTTCAAATCTTGGATGCTGATCAAAGTAAAAGTGCCAAAGTGTTTCAAAATACAAGCCTAGGCGAGATTGCGGGTGATCCGATAGATGTTGAAGTAAGGGGGTCGGGTTGGCATCTAAGGCGAGCAAGCGTTGATGAAAATCCGGGCTGTCATCTTGCCAGTGAGTCAAACCTGGCAAGTCGGCGACCGAGGGGCCATTAATGGCACAGTACAGGTCGCGAACTTGCTGGACTTTGAGTTGCTGTAAAAACGCCGAATTCATGGGGTTAACCGAATAAGGGGCGCTTGGTCTTTTTCTTTAAAATTGTCAAAATTAACGCAAGCAATACAACAAACAAGAGTGCGGTTTGGGCTGGAATGCTCAGTCCCATAAATGTCCAATCAATTTCAGCGCATTCCCCCGAGCCACTGAAAACATGTTTAAGGACAGAGACCAGGGGTAAGGTATCCATAAGGTATTCCAATCCCGGGCCGCAAGCGGGTACCTCATCGGCGGGCAGGTTTTGCAGCCAAACGTGGCGCAGCTGAACGCCAAGTCCGGTGATTGCGATTATCAGGTTGAGCCCCGCATAGAACTTCTGGCCACCGCTGTTAGGATTGTGTAAGAAGGCGAGTAAAAACACCACGGCGAGGCTGATGACGATGATGCGTGTCACAATGCATAACGGGCAGGGTTCGAGACCTAAGTGGTTTTGAAGAAAAAGTAGGGCGAAGGCCATTGCGCCGACGCACAATACAAGCCCTAAAAAATTGAGTTGGCGGTAACTGAACAAAACAACCTCCTTATACGAGTCGTGAATTATTTACGACGCCATTGTCCGTTTGAGTCTTGGATGAATTCGCCACTGTTGGCGCGTTCTCTCAGTCGTTCACCTGCACGTGCTTCGAAAACATCCAATGTCACAGACGACTCGCGCGCGCGTTGTTTGTAGAGTTCGTTACGTTGTTGGTTGATGGAGTTAACCAGGTTTCGAACCTCAGCCGAGGGCGAGTTTCCAACTGCACCTAGATAGCCATTGAGTTGCTCTCCAACTAAACCCTGGCTTTTTGCTTGTTCTAAAGACAGTGCCCAAGCGGGAAAAGCAACGATGAGAAGGGCCGCTATGGCAAAAAATGTTTTAATCGATTTAGACATCATCATTGTCCTCAGAAAAGGTCGCTGTTTTGTTCAAGTAATGCATCAATCTCACGATCAACTTTTACTAAAATTTCATGCTGGATTTTAACATTCAGATTGATCGTAATTGGGTCAGTCGGCGCAGCAACCTGCACGGTAGGTGTGCAGCCTACCATCATAAGCAGCAAGGTAAGCGTGCTTGCTGTAAGCAACTGCGTTTTCATCATCATCTTCTCCAATGTTAAATCCTCTTACGGTTAGACTAAGGGATGCATGCTTAACCTATACTAAACAGAGATGTTTTTCACCGCCTAAATCGTCGATCCAGTGAATCGGTGATTCGGTTGCTGATTTGCAAGGCCGTTAGAAGGTCTAGAATATTCTCTTCAACACTCAGTGTGAGGTCGATAGGACGTCCTTGTTGCCAGTTTGGATTATTGCCCTGCAGGCGTGCGATTAAGTGTGCATCCCCCGAGGGTTGGTAGTTTACTTCTAAATCCAATAGGGTATATCTCAGATCAGTTAGCGCATCTAACGCCAAACGCAGGCCAATATTGCTGCTGGCTGCTGCTCCTACCCCATGACTGGGTGTGTAACGAATGACTCCCGGTATAACGCTACCTAAATTACCGCGCGTAATGCTAATGCCCAAGGGGGTAATCTGTATGGGAAGTTGTCCATCAATCGTCCCTTCACCATAGAGTCCTTGTTGCGCATAAAGTTCAAGAATGGATGATAGTTGAATGTCGCGGATGCTGACTAGAAAAATACTATTGGGGTTT
Source organism: Nitrincola alkalisediminis (assembly GCF_009821115.1). Classification (GTDB taxonomy): domain Bacteria; phylum Pseudomonadota; class Gammaproteobacteria; order Pseudomonadales; family Balneatricaceae; genus Nitrincola; species Nitrincola alkalisediminis. The sequence goes on from NZ_VYTY01000001.1 coordinate 210,922, forward strand.
AAAGGATTAACTTGTATGGCGGGTAGATAAATTTCTCCCCCGAGTAAAAACAGTTTCTGTGACTCAAGGCGTAACTGGTGGGTGTTAGTATTGCTCGTATTGCCTCGGTATTGATAGTGAATACCTGAGGATGTGATCGGCAGTCCAATGTTGGCATACTCCAGTAATAGATTGCCCTGATCTTGAAACTGGCCAGTTGAATCGAGACTAAACTGGCTTTTCCAATCAACGTTCTGAGCATAGATTTCGCCGTAGTTGACCACTCCAGAGGTGAGTTCGGTGTTCGCTTGCAGCGACCAGCGGTTTGCACTAAACCGGAGACTCGCGTTGTGCGTTAGATTGCCTTGTGCCAAATCAAGTTTGGCGGGCAGCTCAGGTAAAAAGCGTTTCAGTACGGGTGTCTGGCCTTGCAACGCGTAACGCGCCAGAGTCCAGTTCAGAAAACCAGCCCCCTGAGTGTTGTACTGGTAATTGGCATCCAACTGTAAGGGGAGATCTTGAGTTTTAACAGATGCTCTGCCTGTAATTGAGTCACGTGTCTTGTTGAGTTGAAATGGCCCCTCAATGCTTAAAATAGGCAGTGTTCTTCCAGGTGGCGATATACGCAACGATGGAATGCTTGCACGCCCTTTAACGCCCGTGTTGGCATTACCGGCTTCCAGGCTTAGGAGTAGAGGCAGCGCTTGCAGGTCATCCAACGCCTTCAGTTGGGGCTGTTGACCGTTCATAATCCATCGGCTCGGTCCATATCGCCAAGGCTCGCCATGCAGCAGATCGAATTCAAGCTCTAGATTTGATAAAAGCTGCAGGTAGAGTGAGGGCGTGTAAAAATCACCAAAGGTGAGTTCATTTAAGTGAATGGAAGCTCCCTCAATGAGTTGGGCTTTCAATTGCCCAGACTCAAGCCTTGCCGTGGCATTTAACATGAGTTGTGCTGTTTGACTCTGCAGATGAGGTGTCGAAAGATCTAAGTGAACTCCCAGGGACGCATCGATTTGAATCTGGCTTAAGCTCTCGATAAGGCTGCCTTGCCAGTAATCGGGCAGTAGAATATGAGTGCTCCCGATCAGTTGAGCCTGTTTAAACTCAGGCAGATCTATCGTAATTTCATGCTGAGTTTGAAGCCAGTTTATGGCAACATCTGCATGCAATATGTGACCCAAGTTTAGTAGCCAATGGTCTTCTTGATGTGCCAAATGTCCGCTCATTTCATACAAAGGGCGGTCTTCGTAATTCAACAGCAAGTAGGTTTCAAGCGACTGGGTAACTTTAATCTCAGCATCAATCAGTGACTGGCCTTGTTGTCGCACATGAAGGTTACTGTACCAGCGTTCATCATTAAGGCTAAGGCGGCCTTCAATTTCATAATGCTGATTCGGGTTTTGCCATTCAAAGGTCAGCTTTTCTATCTCAAGATGCTCTAGTGGGAGCAGAGGCAGTCGCTCCGTGTTAATAAACTCAGATAGCCAGAGATCGAACTGTGTTTCCTGCTCGGACAGGACGTGTTGCTCTATTTGAATGGATGCATGCTCGATATGGAGGCTAGGCAAGCTTTGTTGTTGAAGAAGCGGCTTAAGGTTAAAGGACAGCAGGCTGTTGTCTAGACAAATGTGAAGTGTTTGGGTGACGTCTGTTTGCGAAAAACAGAGCTGGTTAAGATGAATCCGGTCCATCGCAACTGGCGACATTTCAAAGTGAATCTTCTCAAATCCCTGTTTTTCAAGCCATAAGGGTAAGGCGTACCGGGTTATTTGAGGGAGAAAAAACAGGCTAGAGGTAACAAGTGCCAGAATCAGGAGCAGCAAACAGAGACATAGATACATCAACGTTTTCATTCATCTGCTCCTGCTGAATTTAGATCATTAGCGTTTACGGACAACGTTGAGCCCATCGCGGACGGTTAAAAACACATTCTCAACGTCAGGGTCGTTCGCGATTCGATGGTTGGTTTCTACCAGTATATCGTCTAATTCTGACTCGGGCTGCAAAACTTTGCCCGACCAGAGGACGTTGTCGAGTATAATCAAGCCGCCGGAGCGCGTGCGTTTTTTGACTTCTTCGTAGTATTCAAGGTAGCTGCGTTTATCGGCATCAATAAACGTAAAGTCCAGTTCGTAATCAATGGTATTGAGCGTTTCCAGGGCGCGCCCGAATGCGACATCGATTTTATGGCCGTGTTCGCTTCGTGCGAAAAATGATTTGGCCATGTCAATTGCGCGTGGATTGGTTTCACAACAGAGTAAACGTCCATGATCCGGCATGCCTTCGGCAATCGATAAGGCAGAATAGCCTGTGAACATGCCAATTTCGAGCGCGTGTGTCGGTTGCACTAATGACGATAGAAGCTTGAGTGTGCGGCCAACCAAACGCCCAGACAGCTTCTGGGGCCACCCCATTTGAGCATTGGTGGTGTCAATGAGCTCTTGGAGCAGTTCGGGTTCTTTTTGAGTGCTAATAAATGCGTAATCTTCTACGGCTTCATCAACGAGATAGTCGGGCATGGGTCACCAAAGGCAGCAAAGGATGTCTTAAGCAGAAGATTGTATCATTAATTACGTGATAGGAGCGGCTTTGTCGTACAATGGCGGGCGAGTATCTAAAAGAGGAGTGTAAAAGTGGATCCCGTCTTTATTTTTTTGTTAGCCGGTGTGTTTTCTATGTCAGCTGCACTCAGTGCGGGCGCATTGAACAAACTACCCGAAGAGCAAAAGCCTAAGTTGTTACAGTCGCAACAAGGGTTGGTGTTTGTGATGGTATTAGGAAATGTATCTGCACTGACATTAATCGGTGCATTGGCCTATGGTTTTTCGCGTTTAGACTGGTGGATTCCTTTAAGCAGCGTGTTTGTTTCTTTTCCAGTCGCGCACTTTTTGGTGCTGCATAAGCTTGGAGACCTGCGTAATGTGTTCATTTCTGGTGCGGCGGCGTTGATTTCAATCCCTGTACTTTATGTCATGTGGTGAAGCCTGTGTTTTTTGCTGATTGAAAAATGGACTGAAAAAAATCCAGACATGCTCATAATTTTTCTTGAAAAATCAAAATTTAATTTTGATTTTACTTTGATTTATCAAGATTAAAATTTGATTTTTTGCCGATTATTCAAAAAGAGATCTTGATTGAAAATATTTCTTGATGAATGAATTATTTTAGATTGGATATTTTTTGATCGGCAACCTTGTTCATGTCTAAAGGAGCTAGTTTATTGAAAACACAAAGGTTTGCCGTATAGAGCGGCAAATTTTTGCCGTTTTTATAGGCTAAAAAAAAGTTGAATATAGGCGGCAGACTCGGTGATAATTAGCATTGGAAAGTTTTTATCCTGTGCTAATTAAAGTTGGCCTGTAATTTGCGTGTGAATAATAAACGGCCGTTAGATACAGGCTTTGACCTTGAGAACCTATCAAAACTATGTTGACTGTTAACAACATGATTGTCGCCCTCGATATCGGGACATCTAAAGTGGTATGTCTTGTGGGTGAACTACGCCCGGATGGCACTATTGAAACAGTTGGCGTTGGCACCCACCCATCGACAGGGTTAAAACGGGGCGTCGTTGTCAATATTGAATCCACCGTCAGTGCTATTCAACGAGCCGTTGAAGAAGCTGAGTTGATGGCGGGTTGTAAAATTCACTCCGTCACGGCTGGGATTGCAGGCAGCCATATCAATAGTCTCAATTCACATGGCATTGTGGCTGTGCGTGACCGTGAGGTAACAGAGCAAGACCTGGAACGAGTGATTGATGCCGCCCGGGCGGTTGCTATTCCGGCTGACCAAAAAATCATTCATATTCTTCCACAAGAGTACATGATCGATAACCAAGAGGGCATTAAAGAGCCTCTGGGAATGTCTGGTGTTCGCTTAGAAGCGAAAGTGCATCTGGTAACCGGTGCAACGAACGCGATTCAGAATATTGAAAAATGCATTCGTCGCTGTGATTTAGAAGTTGATGCCATCGTTTTGCAACAGTTGGCGTCAGGTTATTCAGTGCTGACCGAAGATGAAAAAGATCTAGGCGTTTGCATGGTTGATATTGGCGCAGGTACGACCGATATAGCCGTGTTCACAGCGGGTGCTATTCGTCATACGGCGGTGATTCCAATCGCTGGTGATCAGGTGACCAACGATATTGCAATGGCACTGCGCACCCCGACTCAGCATGCCGAAAAAATTAAAATTAAGTATGCTTGTGCTTTATCACAGCTAGCTCAAGCAGACGAAACCATACAAGTGCCCAGTGTTGGGGATCGTCCTTCACGTAACTTATCACGTCAGTCATTGGCCGAAGTGGTTGAGCCGCGTTATGAAGAACTCTTCAATCTGGTTTTGACCGAACTTCGTCGTTCCGGTTATGAAGATATGGTGGCGGCAGGAATCGTATTAACGGGTGGCACATCTCGCATGGAAGGTGCTGTTGAACTTGCGGAAGAAATTTTTCATATGCCTGTGCGTTTGGCCGTGCCTGATGGCGTTCGCGGGATGGAGAGCTTACTGCATAATCCTGCGTATGCCACCAGTATTGGCTTGCTGCACTATGCAAGGTTGTCTCAAGGCACGGTGAATGAGTCAGGTCTAACGGTGCCTGAAACAGCTCGGCATCCGGTTGAAATACCCCCGAAGAAAAAAATGATGCAAAAAATCAAGACATGGTTTCAAGGCAATTTTTAATGATTTACACCCACCAATAGAGTGGGAAAAAACCTGGAGGTAATAAATGTTTGAACTGTTGGATAGCGTGCCGCAGAGCGCGGTGATCAAAGTGATCGGAGTGGGCGGCGGTGGCGGCAACGCTGTTGAGCACATGTTGATCTCTGAGGTAGAAGGTGTTGAGTTTATTTGTGCAAACACCGATGCTCAAGCGCTTGCTAAATCAGCGACGCGAACGGCTTTGCACATTGGCAGTGAGTTGACCAAGGGATTGGGTGCCGGTGCAAACCCAGATGTTGGACGCCTTGCAGCACAAGAGGATCGTGATCGTATTGCTCAGTCTTTGTCGGGTGCTGATATGGTGTTTATTACGGCAGGCATGGGCGGTGGCACGGGGACAGGTGCTGCGCCAATCGTGGCTCAGGTGGCGAAGGAAATGGGCATTTTGACCGTTGCCGTTGTTACTAAGCCTTTCCCATTTGAAGGGCGTAAGCGGATGAAGATTGCTGAAGATGGCATCCGTGAATTGCAAGAAAGCGTTGACTCACTAATCATCATTCCAAACGAAAAATTGCTGCCAGTACTGGGTCGTAATACCAGTTTGATCGAAGCATTTAAGATCGCGAATGATGTCTTAAGAGGCGCTGTTCAAGGGATAGCTGATCTGATTATTCGTCCAGGCATGATTAACGTTGACTTTGCGGACGTGCGCACCGTGATGTCATCGATGGGCATGGCCATGATGGGAACGGGTGTTGGTCGCGGTGATGCTCGATCCACGATTGCAACAGAGGCTGCAATCAACAGCCCATTGCTTGAAGACGTGGATTTAAAAGGGGCAAGTGGCATCTTAGTGAACATTACCGCAGGGCTGGATCTCAGTCTGGGTGAGTTTACTGAAGTGGGTAACATCATCGAAGAATACGCTTCAGATACCGCTACCATTGTAATAGGTACGGTTATTGACCCTGAAATGAGTGATGAAATTAAGGTCACTGTTGTAGCAACCGGTCTATGCAAGGCTCAAGAAGTCAAGCAAGTGGTGAACAGCGGTATGCGCATGCGTGCAGTCAGAAGTGCATCCGTTTCGACACAGGTTGAGATGCCCAGCGGAATGAGACCTGCTCGTCGCGAAGAGCGTTTTCAAGTCAAAAGAGCCGAAGAAAAAAGCGCCAGCTCAGAGCCCACTAAGAGAACTGGCACGGACGATATGGAGTTTCTAGATATACCTGCTTTTTTACGTCGTCAAGCTGACTGACGTAACTTTTTAACCATCCAGGTTAGCCGCCCTAGTTTTAGGGCGGTTTTTTTGTTTAAGCGAAATGCTTTTCTTCATGGGTAAATGGACAGGTAAATATCAGCTCCGATGCGGTTAGCTTTAACCCTTGGGTGTTTTTATTCCCTTTTCCATAGCGAGGGTCTCCTATGACAGGGTGGCCAATCATATCGAAATGACGGCGTATCTGATGCGTTCGCCCCGTTTTTAGTTCTATTCTTACATGGCTGATATTTAAGGTGTCATCATAGGCCATGCATTCGTATAAAGTGTGTGCAGGCTTTTCGTCTATAGGAAATGCCATTTCTCCTTTACTATCGACTTTGCCAAGCACTTCGGCCGTGTAAATTTTGCGTATTTTATGCTCGGTAAACAGTGAGGTTAATGCCGCGGCACTTTTGGGTTGGTGGGCAATGAGCATTATTCCTTGCGTTTCTTTGTCTAAGCGATGGATAAGAAATACGGGGCGTTGTGTGGCGACTTCTACGTATCGCAGCAGAGATAAATGGTCGCCAAATTGTGTGCCCTGTGACATAACGCCTGCGGGCTTAAACCAAACGCTGTAAAAGCGGTTTTGTTCTAGGCAGTGTATCCCGTCAGGCAGTGCCAAGCTCAACAAAGCGTCGTCATAGTAAATTGACAGTACATCGCCGCTTCTCAGGGGTTCTTTGATTCGCCTCAAGCGCAGTTGTTTTTTGCGTTTTAACCAAACAGCACCTTTACTCATCGCATCTTTGAGTCGAAGCTTTGGTAAGTTCGTGAGTCGACTGAGAAGATCAATGGCGAGGATGCCTTGGTCATCAGGGGTCAGTTGATAGGTTACTTTAATGGGCTGAGTCACATCCAACACCTATGATGGCTTAAAGGCCGTGATTTAAATTGATTGGTGGGTATTATAGAGTGTTATTTTGTGGACTGTCAGGAAATTAGCCTATGAGTTTGGCTCGTCGTTCATTTTTTGAGTACCGACGTTTTTGGTTTTTTGGTTTGCTGCTGTTGCCCATTTTAATGGTGTTAACAGCTTGGCAGGCCTACCATTTTGCAAAAGAAGAGGCCTTGGCAAGAGCCCAAGAGCGGTTGAGCTTGTACGCCAGTAGCTTTGAAGGAGCCATTGAAAAATTTGATTACTTACCCTGGATGTTGGCCAAACAACCTAGGGTGCAAAACCTGCTAACCGATATGGAAAATCACGAACATATCGAACGTATTCAAGATTTTTTGGTGAGTGCCCGAGACGCGTCCGGTGCAGACACACTCTATTTATTGGACACTGAAGGGCTTACGTTGGCTTCCAGTAATTATTTGGAAGAGGGTAGCTTCGTTGGCAATAATTACGCTTATCGGCCCTACTACTTAGATGCAGTGAATCACGGTCGGGGTGAGTTCTTTGCGATTGGAACAACAACAGGGTTGCCGGGTTATTTCTTATCACAGCAGGTTGTCAATGCCGCAGGGCGACTGTTAGGAGTTGCTGTCGTCAAAGTCGATCTAGAGCCTTTACAAGCGGACTGGACCTTGGCAGCTGAGCATGTTTTGGTGATCGATGCGAATCAGGTTGTAGTGTTGTCGAGCCATCCAGGTTGGAAGTACAAAATGCTCGCGGAGTTGTCTGAAGAGCAGGCGCTTTGGATTCAGCAGGGACGTCAGTTCTTTGATGTGGAGTTGCAACCTCTAGGGCGCGAATACGACAGTCATTATCGAGTGTCGGTTGGTGATGAGCGGGATGCGGATTATGTGATGGCTGAATATCCATTAACTCGGTTAGGCTGGACAATTGTCTACATGGTTCCAGTTCAATCGCTTTATAAGGTGTCAGCCTTGGTGACAAGTCTTGTTCTGGTGCTCTATGTGCTCCTTTTAATGGGAGGTTTATGGCTAAGGGAGCGCAGTCGACGAACGCAAGCGGCTCTGGTTGCAGAAAAAGCGCTTAGAGAAGCAAATGATACCTTGGAGTTTCAGGTGCAAGAGCGAACCGCTGAGCTGAATGCTCGCAGTCTTGAATTGCAGAATGCTCAACGCGAACTGGTGCAAGCGGGTAAGTTGGCGGCCTTAGGCACCTTATCTGCCGGGATAGCACATGAACTTAATCAGCCGATTACGGCTATTCGAACCTACACGGCTACGGCCAAAAAGCTTCTCGATACTGAGCGCTATGCATCCGTTGCGCCCACGCTGGATAAGGTATTCACGCTGATCGATCGCATGAGTCAGATTATTACACAAATGAAAGTCTTTGTTCGAGAATCTCCTCAGCAGTTACAGCCTGTGAATTGGGTGGATCGATTGCATTTTGTCTTAGATATGCTGAGTGCACGAATCGACACTCAGGCGGTTGAAGTGGTGCTTAGGTTGCCGAATGAAGCTTGGATTAGAGCCGATGCCACGCGGATAGAGCAAATTTTATTAAACCTACTCAGCAATGCCTTAGATGCAACGGCGACTTTGGGTCATGCGAAAATTGAAATTCAATTATGGCGTCAGGATGAGCACTGGATACTCAGTCTGGCTGACAATGGTGAACACTTCGATGAAGCACGGATTGATCGACTGTTCGATCCCTTTTACAGCACAAAAGCAGCCGGAGAGGGCATGGGGTTGGGTCTCTTCATATGCTACGGGTTGATCCAAGATATGGGTGGACATATTCGCGTTGAACGTGCGCACATGGGTGGTGCTGCCTTTGAAGTTAAATTGCCTGCAATCGATAGTTTAAAATGTGAGATATCCTGATGACAGTAGATACATTAAAAATCGCAATGGTGGATGATGATCCGGCTGTGCTGGAGGCGACCACTCAATGGTTAGAGTTATCGGGGCTTACTGTCAATGCTTGGTCAGATCCAGCTAAGGCATTGCTAGAGATAGACGATCAGTATCCTGGCGTTGTTGTCAGCGATATTCGTATGCCCAACATGGATGGGCTGAGTTTTATGGACGCGTTGCATAAAAAGAGTCCACAACTGCCTGTAATTTTGCTGACAGGTCAAGGGGATATCCCGATGGCGGTCGATGCAATGCGACGGGGAGCTTGGGACTTTATCGAGAAGCCCTTTGACCCAGAGCGCTTGGAAGAGGTCATACGTCGAGCCTTGATGACGCGTCAATTGCAACTTGAGAATGCAGCGCTTAAGGAGCAAACAGAAGACTCGCTAGCTAGAATCCTCATGGGCAATAGTGGATCGATTCAGCAATTGCGTCATCACATACGTCGCTTAGCCTGTACGCAGACCCACGTGTTGATTCGGGGGGAAACAGGGGCAGGTAAAGAAGTGGTGGCGCGTTGTATCCATGAAGCAAGCACAAGACGTGAAAAACCCTTTGTTGCCATTAATTGTGGGGCCTTGGCAAAAGATTTAATTGAATCTGAGTTGTTTGGCCATCAGAAGGGAGCATTTACCGGTGCCATCGAAAAGCGTGAAGGCAAGTTAGAGCTGGCCAGTGGTGGGACGCTTTTTTTGGACGAAATTGAGTCAATGCCGATGGACGCTCAGATCAAGTTGCTTCGAGTCATTCAGGAGCAGCAGTTAGAGCGTGTAGGTAGCAATACCTTGATACAGGTTGATTTACGCATTGTTGCCGCGACTAAGGTGGATTTGTTGGAGTTGTCGGCCAAAGGTGCCTTTAGGGAAGATTTGTACTATCGTTTGGCCATTGCCGAGTTGTCCATTCCTCCTTTGCGAGATCGTAAAGAGGATATTATGTTGCTGTTCAGGCATTTTGTTCGCCAGACCTGTGATGTGCATGGGGTTGAACTTCATGAGCCAGATTCGGCTTATGTGCGTCAATTGCTGCAGAATGTTTGGCGTGGCAATGTGCGCGAGTTACGAAATGTTGCAATGCGATTTGCACTAGGGCTGTATCATCAAGATGAAGTCGCTCAAGGTGAGGAAGGTGGATTGGCCGATTTGGTTGCCGCCTACGAGCGTATTTTAATCAGTCAGTCCTTGGTTCGGCATCAGGGTAATATCCAGGCCGTTATGGACGAGCTAAAGTTGCCGCGACGAACATTAAATCAAAAAATGTTGCGCCACGGATTGCGCAGAGAGGCGGTGTGTTCGGATGATGGTTCCTTTTCTTGAAACCCATAAGCAATAAATGGCCGATGCTGATTGCGCAGGTAAGCCATTTGTTGCCTAGAATACACCTAATCGAAGTGCTATCTGCTCAAAATAGAAGGTCTTGTTTATACAAAACAATAGATTAGATGATGTTGGCACATTTTCTGCTTTAACTAAGACCGATGTGTTGCTCCCTTGTGTCTGCACATTGGGAATGCCCTCATTCTCAAAACAATAATATTCGGTTTATGCAGATGAGGAATAAAGATAATGAAACTGTCTAAGCGTACACTTCTAAAATCTGCTTTGTCCTTAGCGTTAGCCACTACCGTAGGTTTCTCTGCAACTGCCTCCGCACAAACGGGTGGTGCTTCCTACATCATGGCAACGGCAACAACGGGTGGTACTTACTACCCTGTCGGTGTTGCATTGGCCACGCTCGTTAAAGTGAAACTTGAGCCAACGATGGGCATCAGTGTTTCAGCCATCAGCTCTGCAGGATCAGGCGAAAACCTTAAGCTAATGGATGAAAATCAAGTTCAGTTTTCAATCCTCCAGGGGCTTTATGGTGGTTGGGCTTGGACGGGAACAGGTGATGTACCTAAGCAGTACGAAAACATTCGCTCTGTCAGTATGTTGTGGCAGAACGTTGAACATTTCGTAATCCACAATCGCCATGTAACGACTGGCACGATTACGGACATCGGAAATTTGGGCAACAGCGGTTTCTCTATTGGCGCTCGTAACTCCGGTACAGAAGGGTCAGGTCGTCAGATTCTGAAGGGTGTGGGCATTGATCCTGATTCGCTGAATTTGGCCTACATGGGCTACGGTCCTTCAGCAGAAGGCATGCAGAATGGAACGATTCGCGCGATGAATATTCCTGCAGGCGCTCCAGCGGCGGCTGTAACGAGTGCTTTTGCCAATATGGCACGCGATATCAAGGTGCTGGACTTTACCGATGAGCAAATTCAGCAGGTTAACTCCGACTTTGAGCTTTGGACACGCTTTGTTATCCCAGCAGGCACCTACCCAGGACAAACCGAAGATATCAACACGGTTTCTCAACCGAATATTCTAGCGGTTAATGCCGATGTTCCTGAAGAGCATGTTTACCAAATCACGAAAGCGATGTACGAAAATTTACCCTTCCTAAACAATATTCACCCAGCCACACGGGATATGGCGATTGAAAAAGCGATAGAAGGCCTACCTTTACCTTTGCACAAGGGTGCAGCTCGTTACTTGACAGAGCAAGGTATCGACATTCCTGCTCGTTTGCTAGTGGACTAATACTGGCATAGCTGCTTCGGGGTTAAGGCTCCGAAGCAGTCCTTGATGATATAAAAACAAGCGAGACGCTCATGAACACACCTTCAGACTTATCATCCATTCGTGATGAGGATGCTCCTGTTTCCAACGAACGCGAGCAGCATCCTATACTGTCCAAAGTTTTTTACGGCTTAGCCATTATTACTGCGCTATGGCACATTTATACCAATACCCTTGGCACTGTCTCAGAGCTTTGGAATAGCGTGATACATTTTGCGGCTTTTGGTTTGTTGGCTGCGCTGACAATTCCCGCTATTAAGACCACCCAGCAACGTATGGGGCGAGTTGTATTGGCTGTGGACATCCTTTTGGGTTTGGCAGCTGTTTCGTGCGCGCTGTATCTGATGTTGTTTGAGAACAATCTCTATGCGCGAGGCGTGGTGTTTAATGGATGGGATTGGTTTTTCTCAATTTTAGCCGTGGCGTTGATTCTAGAGTTTGCTCGACGAGCAACAGGATGGTTTATTCCAACTTTGGCCTTTGTTGCACTAACCTATGTTCCCGTTTGGGGTGCTTGGGTCAGTGGTATGTTTCACTTTCCAGGGCTGACTTGGGAAACCACACTGTACCGTAGTTTCTTTGCTGGCGAAGGGATGTTGGGGTCTATTGCCAATATTTCCTGGTCGTTCGTATTTATGTTTATTCTCTTTGGTGCCTTTTTAATTAAGTCGGGTGCGGGGGACTTTATTATTGATATTGCCAAGGCTGTGGCTGGACGCTTTATTGGTGGACCAGGTTTGGTTGCTGTGTTTAGTTCTGGCTTAATGGGATCGGTTTCGGGCTCATCTGTAGCCAATACGGTATCAACCGGGGTGATTACCATTCCATTAATGCGTAAGGCAGGTTTTCCACCAAAATTTGCAGCAGGTGTTGAGGCCGCCGCATCAACGGGTGGTCAGTTAATGCCGCCGATTATGGGGGCCGGTGCGTTTATTATGGCATCTTACACCCAGCTGCCTTACCTCACGATTATCGCCTATGCGGCTCTGCCTGCTTTGCTGTACTTTTTATCGGTTGCAATGTTCGTTCGCGTTGAAGCGCGTCGCTCAGGTGTGCAAAAAGTGGAAGAAAACCCGCCAAAGGTGATTGATGTCTTCAAGAAGGGATGGCATTGCTTATTACCTATCGCCGTATTGGTGGCAGCACTGATTTATGGATTTACACCCACGTATTCAGCGGGTATTGCAATCATATCGGTGATTGTCGCCTCCTGGTTATCAAGTAACCCAATGAAATTGAAGGACGTGATGGATTCGTTGGTCTTGGGTACGCGCAACATGGTGACCACCGCGATTCTGTTGCTAACGGTCGGCTTGATTGTCAATGTCGTTTCAACGACGGGTATAGGCAACACCTTTTCATTGTTAGTCACGGATTGGGCAGGCGGTAGTTTGTTCATTACCATCGTGCTCATTGCGTTAGCGTCTTTGATTTTAGGCATGGGGTTACCGGTTACTGCAGCTTATATCGTGCTGGCAACTTTATCGGCACCCGCACTTTATGTATTAATTGCTGAAAGTCAGTTGCTGTCTTTATTAATGTCGGGCCAACTACCGCAGCAGGCTCAAGCCATCTTTATGCTCGCGGCACCGGATGCTATGAGTCTATTAAGTGCGCCAATGGATACGGAAACTGCCCAGTCTTTGTTGGCTGCTGTTCCGCCAGATTTTAAAACAACCCTGTTACAGCAAGCACTGTCTCCGCATGCATTGGGGATGGCACTCTTGTCCGCACATATGATTATTTTCTGGTTGTCACAAGACTCAAACGTGACGCCACCAGTATGTCTGACGGCGTTTGCTGCTGCCGCCATTGCGAAAACCCCTCCTATGGCGACAGGCTTTACAGCTTGGAAAATTTCAAAAGGCTTATACATTATTCCGGTGTTATTTGCCTACACCAGCTTCATTGGCGGCAGTAACATCGAAATACTTAAAATATTCTTCTTTGCTTTGTTTGGTGTCTATGCGCTGGTTGCAGCGATGGAAGGCTATTTGGAGCATCCATTGAATCTGTTTCTACGAGCCGTATTAGCCGTGATTGGACTCTCCATGCTGTGGCCACATGGCATGCTTCTGGTCGATGTCGCGGGCTTGATTGCGTTTATTGCAATGTTTGCTTGGAGTTACAAAACCAATCCACCTAAGTTGCAGGCGGCTTAATCGGTATGACGTTAATTGAAGCGATTATATTGGTTGCCGTTGGTGGATTAACCGGTTTTATGAATGTGATATCGGCAGGCGGGTCTATGATTACCTTGCCAGTGCTCATGTTTATGGGGTTGGATAGTGCAACTGCGAATGGGACGAACCGAGTCGGGATCGTTTTACAAAATGCAACCGCTGTAACGCGCTTCAGAAAAGCAGGGCACAAGGATGTGCGGCTTGCCTTGAAATTGTCGATTCCGGCTGTGTTAGGCTCTTTGTTTGGCGCATGGCTTGCCACCCAGGTTGGGGATGCGTTATTTCAATGGATTTTGATTGTCGTAATGGTGGGCTGTTCAATCCTGATGGTAATGCCACAGCCTAAGAATATTCGTACTGAGCCGCTTAACGACAGCCATTTAACCCCAGCGGTCTATTTGGCAATGCTGGTCATTGGTTTTTATGGTGGGTTTATTCAAGTGGCAGTTGGCATCTTGTTTATTGTCATGTTGTACCGACTCCTGAAAATTGACTTGGTTCAGGTCAATATCCTCAAGGTTTTGATTGTGCTGGTGTATATGGTGCCGGCACTTGGCGTTTTTATTTACTCAGGTCATGTGGCTTGGAGCTATGGTTTGGTCTTGGCTGTGGGGAGCATGTTAGGCGCTTGGATGGCCGCCAGGGTAACCTTAAGTCCTGACGGTGCCAAATGGATTCAGCGTTTCACCCTAGCGGTTATTGCGATCATCATTGTAAAACTGATTATCGATCTCCTTTAATGAGGTAGCTTTGCGTTTACAGGTACATGCGGAGCGCCTACACACGATTGATCGGTAGCTCAAGGCTTTCTTTCACGCTTTCCATCACGATATAGCTTTTAGAGTTTTTGACTCCAGGTAGCTTCAATAGCATATCGCCGAGCAATTCACGGTAGTGCGAAATGTCTTCTAAACGGGCTTTGACCAGGTAGTCCGCATCACCTGAGACCAAATGGCACTCAAGAATGTAGGGTAACTCCATAACGGCTTTACTAAAGCGCTCGAACGCATCAGCGGATTGATAGGATAGCGAAATCTCGACAAACACCAGCATGTCATACCCCAAGAGGGTTGGATTGACATGTGCGTGGTAGCCCATAATGAATTTATTGCGCTCAAGCCTCTTTACGCGCTCCATGCAGGGGGTTGTGGATAATCCTACGCGATCAGCTAACTCGGTATACGAAATACGGCCTTCCTTTTGCAATACATTGAGAATGTGGCGATCAATACGATCTAACTTTTTAAGATTGTTGTTTGAGGGCTTTTCCATCTGAATTTTCCTGTTTTTATAAGTTTTTCAGAAGAATTACTGGATTCGTGAGTAATTATAAATAATGTTTCTGCTAATTCTGTCTTAAAATAAGAAATAAATCTATGGCCGAAATAAAAAATGATCTAGAGAGAGGCAGTCTTTGTCGGGTTGTTTACAATAGGCGTTGCCTAGCCGAAAAGGGCTGGTAAACGAAGGCTTTAAATCTACATAAATCTACAGGTTAAGGAAATAAACAGATGTCTAATAAAAGCATTATTTCAACTGAAAACGCGCCAGCGGCAATCGGTCCATACTCTCAAGCGGTTAAAGCCGGTGACACTGTCTATTTGTCGGGTCAAATCCCTTTAGATCCAGCCACTATGGAAATGGTCACTGAAAGCTTTGAGGCTCAGGCTGTGCGCGTGTTCGAAAACTTGAAAGCGGTTGCGGAAGCAGCCGGCGGATCATTGAATGATTGCGTCAAATTAACCATTTTGTTGACTGATCTAGACAACTTTGCCGCTGTGAACGAAATCATGTCTCGTTACTTCACAGCACCTTACCCTGCGCGTGCGGCGTATGCGGTAAAAGCCTTGCCAAAAGGTGCCGATGTTGAAGTCGAAGGTGTCATGTACTTAGGTTAATCGACAGCAAGTTCAGGAGCAGGATGAATGGCACGAAATCTTCGAGCTGAAGTTAATTTGGCGGCGATCCGTCATAATTATCAGTTGGCTAAATCTCAAGCTAAAATGGCGAAAGCGGTTGCGATTATCAAAGCAGATGCATACGGACACGGGGCTGTTCAGGTGGCTAAGAGCTTGTCTGGAGTAGCAGATGCTTTTGGTGTCGCGGCGATTGAGGAAGCGCTGGAGCTCAGAGAGGCAGGTATTGAGGAGCCGATTTTATTGCTTGAAGGTTTTTTCGAAACCGACGAGCTTAAGCTGATTATTCAGCATCGTTTATGGTCGGCCATTCATAGCCTTGAACAGATCGATCGATTAGAGGCGTTCCTAGACGCTCATCCAACCGAAGGCTTGTGCCTTTGGTTGAAAGTCGACTCTGGAATGCATCGATTGGGTATTCATCCAGCCGATTTTAATCAGGCCTGGTCACGTTTGCAGGCGCGCAGCGAAGTTGCAGAGCTAGTGGTCATGAGCCATTTTGCCTGTGCCGATGAGCCAGAGCGTCAAGACACGTACAAGCAGATTGAGGCAATGTCTCGCTGCTTAGAAGGGGTTGATGCGAAGGTCAGCTTATCAAATTCAGCCGGTGTCATGCACTGGCCGCAAGCGCATTACGATTGGCTGCGGCCGGGCATTATGCTTTACGGCGCAAGCCCCTTTGCGGATGGGCATGCGTTGGAAGCGAGCCAACAACCTGCCATGACATTGACAACACAGGTCATCGCCATACGTGAGGTACCGGCTGGAGATGCTGTCGGCTATGGTGCCAGCTTTGTTTGTGATGTGCCTATGCGCATTGGTACCTTAGCGGTGGGATATGCCGATGGCTATTCCCGACATGCGCCTGCTGGAACGCCAGTAGTGGTTAATGGGCAGCGTACTCGGATTGTGGGACGTGTTTCCATGGATATGATCACGATTGACTTAACCCATCACGCTGATGTTCAAGTGGGTGATTCGGTGGAGTTATGGGGAGAGCAGTTGAGCATTAATGAAGTGGCTAAATACTGCAACACCATTCCATATACTCTACTCAGTGGCCTGACGCGTCGAGTCAAGCGCATCTACAAAGATCAATAGTTCTCAAGAGGGAGGGGTATCCCTCCCTTACTCTTTTTCACATTTATTCAAGTAAGCGGTTCAAGAGCTTTTTCACCAACTCTGGTTCAAATGGCTTGTCTAGCATAGCGTTTACCCCGCTTTGGGCAACATTGCTGAGATGCGTATGACTCGCTTCCGAGGTCACCATCAAAACGGGGATGTGCGTTAGTAATGCATTGTCACGTATATACTCGGCAAGCTGCAGCCCATTGATTTCAGGCATGTTGTAGTCAGTGACGATTAGGTCAAACGTCTCGTCGTGCAGGATTTCAATCGCAGCCGCACCATCCTCCGCGTGGGTGATGTTTTCAATGCCGAGATTTTTCAGCACGCGCGTGATCATTTTACGTGCCATTTTGCTATCGTCGACAACCAATACTTTAAGCGTATCTGGGTCATAGCATTGAAGATCGAGTTCGCTGGTACTGAGTAAATCCAGAGTGGCGTTTATGGCTGAGCGGATGCCTTCTCGCGTAAAGGGCTTGGGTAAAATAGCGATCACGCCGGATTGCTTGAAGGTGTCTAGCTGTTCGTGACGTGTCTCGCTGGAAATGAGCATAAAGGGAATGTCTATCCAACTAGGGTCAGCTCTTAGCGCCTCTAGAAAATCATCAGCATTTCCATCCGAAAAATGAAGAGCGCTGATAATCAAATCGGGTCGGATGCTCGAAATCGATGCCAATGCATCTTTTATGGATCGAACACCGTCGATTGAGGTTACGCCTTCATCAGTCAGCTGTTGAGTAATTATTTTGCGTTGAACGGCTGAAGGTTCAGCCAGTAAAACATTCAGCTGCGATGCGGACAACGTTCGCATATGAGACTCCTTTTACACAGAGTGAGTCATTGAACAATAAAGGTTTATTTCACAATTTACCAATCTAAATCATCGGGTATTGCATAATCAGCGTATTCTGCCTCTTCTGCTGCGATTTGTTTCTTCCGTTCCTCTTCATCTTGGACAACCGCAAGCGGATCACGCTGAATAATGCGCTTAGCAATCTCTGTTGGAACCAAAACAAACTTGGCCTCGACGGCCACAAGCGTGAGTTGTTTAAGCGCTAACTGCTTTTGCAGTGCGCTGTCGATCCAAATGTGTTTGACTTTGCTGTCATAGATAAAGTTATAGCGCACATCCGCCTGCGAAGGCAGTCGAACCTGGTGTTGTTGAGCCAGTTGCTTGATTTCAGCAAGCGCCGCTTTCCGGTCTTGTTCTTTTTTGCGCTGTTCATTCAACAGACGGTCTTTTTCAATTTTCTCTAGTCTAGCGGCTTCAAGGTGTTGAGCGGTTGCTTGATCACTGGGCGCTTTTTTCTGTTTTTTTTGCTTGCGCTGATCTAACTCAACCTGTTTTGCTTGTTTTTTTGATGCAACGCCTGCTTTCAGAAGTTGATCTTTTAAAGATCCTGCCATAGTCGAATTCCAAAACAATTCATACAGTAAACGCTTACTATAACATAGATGTAAAAGAGGGTAAGCGTCACAAGCTGACTTCATTGAGAGAGGGAGAGGATGTAAGAGTTGGGTCAATAAACCTGTGATAAAATTTGCAAAAAGCCTTTTTCCTGCTTATACTTCGCGCCTGTTAATTGAGATTAGCAGCTACGCAATGGTAGCTCTGCCGGTCCTTTCGCAACGATAAACCGTGAACCTGGTCAGGCCCGGAAGGGAGCAGCCACAGCGGCGATCTCGTGTGCCGAAATGTGGCTGGTGGAGCTGCCTCCAACACCTTCCTTCTTTAGTTGTTTCCGATTTAACTTCCTGTTTTATACCCTGTCTATTTTATGTAGAAAGCAATGGTTACCGCGTATGAGCCTTGATGCCAAATACGTATCGGACAAGTCTGTCTGAGCCCTAATGATTCCGATTGTTTTAAGTACGCGGCGCGCTTTATTACGTCCAAAAATACCGAATAATATGAAAATAAACAGGTGCAGCAAAGCAAACTGAATCAATGCGATCAAGCATGCCACCATGTCCTTGAATCATCGCGCCCCAATCTTTGACACCTCTGTCTCGCTTAATGGCTGACATAACAAGGCCGCCAGCAAAGCCAAGGGCATTGACTATTAATGCAATGATAAGGGCTTCGCTGAAGCTAAACGGCGTTATCCAATACAAAGCGCCGCCCACTAAGGTTGCTAAAAACACACCACCTACGAGACCTTCAAGGGTTTTGGAGGGCGATAGGCTTGGTGCGACTTTGTGTTTTCCCAGAAGTTTTCCGCAAACATATTGGAAAACATCAGAGAGTTGAACCACTAAAATTAGCCAAGCGATTAACAGTAAATTGCGTCCTTCGTAGCCAGCTATCTCAAGTGTTAAAAGTGCAGGTACAGAAGAGATGCAGTAGACAGCAATCATCAAGCCCCATTGAACCTTGGCTGTGCGCTCCAGAAAGTGATGCGTGTCACCACCAATCGAAGCCAGTATTGGCAGAAGCAAAAACACATACACTGGAATGAAAATCGAAAAGAGACCATACCAATCTATAGCGATTAAAAAATATTGTAGGGGCAGGGCGAGATAGAATGCGACGAGTAAGGCCCAATAGTCCCCACGTCGTGTGGGTAAAAGTGTTAAGAACTCACGCAAAGCATAAAACGAAATGCCTAGGAAAAGTAAAATGACTGCGTATTTTCCGGCTGCAAATGCAACGCCCAGAACGAGTACCATTAACCACCAGGCGTAGATGCGTTGATTCAGATTGTCGATGACGGCAGTCTTGCCTTGTTTCCAAACAAGAAACTGGCCAATTAATGTCGCCAAGAGTAAAAAAGCACCCAGTCCTACAAAAAGTAACAGCGTCGTTTGATTCATGTCGGTATGTCCTGTTGTAGAGCGGTAAGCGCTGTCGTGGCAAACTCTAAAGTGGTTGCTTTGCTTGTTTTTGGTGCAACACAAAACCGGGGGCCAAAGTTCAATGTGCACAGGAGAGGCAAAGGAAGTGGGTAGCCTTTCGGCATTGCACGGTTCAGATTGGTGATCCAAACGGGTTGAAGAATAAGGCTCGGATGTTGCTGGGTTAAATAGTAAAGACCGGACTTGAATGGGAGTAAGTTCGCATCTGTTAGGTTGCGTGTTCCCTCAGGAAAAAATATCAGTGAATCACCTTGGTTTAAGGCTTCGAACAGCGGTGCTAAAGGGTTTTCGCCAAGGGTGTTACCCTCGCGAGAAATCAATACGCCATTGAATACCTGATGGATAAGAAAACGTCTGAGTGGTGTTTTATCCCAATAGTCTGCGCCAGCAACGGGTCGTGTTTTTTGTCTAATGTGTGCAGGAAGGGTTGCCCAAAGCAGTACAAAATCACCATGACTGGTGTGGTTTGCATAATAAAGGGTGGGCTTGGAGTGTTGTTCAAATGAAAATTCTCCGTGCGCTCGGGCACCTGTAATAAACTTCGCTAACCCGAGAATCAAACAGCGTAATAAAGTGGCAAGCATGTTTTAGCAACCTCGTTATTCTGATTTGTTAGCGTCTTCAATGCCTTTGCGGATGCGGTTGAACAGTGTGAGTAGCAACAGAAGCAGTGTTATTAATAAAACTAGATTGATAAATCCTGCGGAAAAAAAGCCCAAGGCATACCCCAATCCTAAGCAGCCGAAAACAAATGCGCGATCACTTTTGCCCATTGGGCCATCGTAGCGACGTGTTCCGCCAATCATAGGGCCGAGAACACCTGCATATTCACTGAGTAGCGCCATAAAAATGATCGCCAGTACCAGTTCAGAGTGAACGCCCAGCAATAAGGCAAAGGGTAGGTAAAGCGCTGCATCAGAGATGAGATCGGCCAGTTCATTGAGGTAGGCACCTAGATGGCTCGCTTGCTTGAATTCGCGTGCTAGCATGCCATCAATGGCATTTAAGCCCATGCGAAAGAGCATGAGCAGGGGTAGGAATGCAAAAAGCAAGGGAGTGTCGATGTTGAAAAAAAGCAGGGTGCCAAAAGCAACAGATATAAGCGCAGCCAATAGAGTGACTTGATTTGCCGTCACACCCCGCTCATACAGGAGGCTGACAGTAGGCCTCAGAAGGTCTTGGAAACGGGATTTTAACTGATAAATTGAAAATGCCATTATGCGTCCTTGTCATTTTTCGACTTAATGAATCCTACCATGGTGTAATGATTTAAGGATAGAAAAAGATTCTGGACCTGAAGGCTTTAATGGGGTTTAGAATATGGAGTGCATCTTGCGGTGAGTCTTCTTAAAAGTCGATGACTTGCACTGGCCTGAAGCCAATCTGTCGATAGGTTTAGCTTGCGGCCTTGTTCTTCAAGAGCTGCTCGCCAAGGTTGGTCATAGCCTTCCAAAAATATTTGCACCGCACCTGGGGCGCGTTCTCCTTCACCAAGGCAAAGACCGTAGAGGCGACAAGCCTCAGCTGAAAGCCAGTGTTGGTCCATTTCTAATATAAGATCCTTTTCTGTCCTCGCTTGGAAGGCGGGAGTGGGTTGTGCCTGTAACCAACAGTCTATGACGTATGCCAATAGATAGCTTTTATCCTGAAAGTGATTATAGACAGTGGGTTTGGACACACCTGATGCTTTGACCACCATATCGACAGAGGTCCCTTTGATGCCATGCTCAAGGAACAAAGGCAGGGCCGCTTGCGCTATTTGATCTTTTTTTGAGTTTTGTGCCATGGTTAGGACTTGAATTCTCTGATTAATTGATTGAAACTATACTAAACCGTTTAGTTAAAGTCTAGGTCTCTCAGACCTCTGGGCTTCTACCGAGTTGACCCGTTTGAAATTCAAGAGAGGTATCTATGATACGCAGTGAAAATGGCTATTTTGGCGAGTTTGGGGGACGTTATGTTCCTGAGATTTTGCTTCCAGCATTAACTGAGCTGGAAAACATGTTTAATGAGCTGCGTGATGATCCAACCTTTTGGCAGGAGTACGTCAGCCTCTGCCAAGAATTCAGCGGTCGTCCAACACCGCTTACGCCTCTGCGTCGCTTGTCGCAAGAGTTAGGTGGCGCTCAAATTTGGTTAAAACGCGAAGACCTAAATCACTCAGGCGCCCACAAGGTGAATAATGCGCTGGGGCAAGGGCTGTTGGTCAAGCGTATGGGTAAAAAGCGTATTATTGCAGAAACGGGCGCGGGTCAGCATGGCTTGGCGACGGCGATCGTTGCTGCACGTATGGGACTACAGGCGACCATCTACATGGGTGCCGATGACATCGAGCGGCAGTATTCCAATGTATTCTGGATGCGCCAGTTAGGTGCCGAAGTGGTTGGTGTCGAAACAGGTGCGCGCACCTTGAAAGAAGCGCTTGATGAGGCCCTGCGTGATTGGGCTGCAACCGTTGAAACGACCCATTATGTGCTGGGTACTGCTTGCGGTCCGGCGCCTTTCCCAGAGCTTGTAACCTATTTCCAAAGCGTGATTTCGCAAGAGATGCGGGAGCAGGCCTTAAAGCAGATTGGTCGATTACCAGATGAAGTCGTGGCCTGCGTTGGTGGCGGCTCAAATGCACTGGGTGCATTCTCTGCCTTTTTTGATGATAAAGACGTCGCGTTGGTGGGTGTAGAAGCGGGCGGGATAAGCTTTGAAAAGGGTGAGCATTCAATTCGCATGCTCCCTGATACAGCTGAGCCCGGTATTGCTCAGGGCTACAAAACCTTATTCCTTCAAGATGAAGATGGCCAGTTGGGGGATACACACTCTATAGCCGCAGGGCTTGATTATGTGGGTGTTTCGCCTATTCTGGCGCACCTGTCGCAAACAGGTCGTGTGATTCCTGAAAGTGCGACGGACAAAGAAGTTACAGACGCCTTTAGTCTTCTGATGAAGACCGAAGGCATCATTCCCGCTCTAGAAAGTTCACATGCATTAGCGGGTGGATTTAAGCGCGCTAAGTCGATGAGACCTGATCAACACTTGGTCATCAACCTCAGCGGTCGTGGTGATAAGGATATTTTTAATATTGCTCGAGCCTTTCCTCAGCCGGAGTGGCCGGAGTTTCTAAAACGCGAAGCTGCTCGTTGTCAGAAGCAGGTTGATGCTGCGAAGGAGAGTAACTGATGTTTCCGAAACAGAATGACAGACTTCAAGTGATGTCTCACGCTGTGGTGGGGTTCCCGACACTCGATGAAAATGAAAAAGCCATTGCTGGCTTGGTCGCCAGTGGAGTGAACCTAATCGAACTTCAGGTTCCTTTTAGTGATCCGGTGGCAGATGGGCATACACTGGTGAATGCCTGTTACCATGCGCTAAAAAACGGAGGCTCAGTGCGTGCGACCTTGGACTTATGCGCGAAGGTCTCTAAGCAGCATCCCGACGCCAGCTTTATTCTGATGAGTTATCTGAACCCGCTTTATCGTTATGGACTTGAGCGGTTATTTCGTGATGCCGCGGCGGCTGGTTTTAAAGGGATGATTATCCCTGATATGCCAGTGGAGCAGTTTGAACCACACATGCCGCTGCTTGATGAGCTGGGCTTGGCTCCGATCTTGATGGTGACGCCGAATACTCCAGACGAGCGTGTTGCTCGTATTGCTCAGAGTGCACGCGGCATGGTGTACGTGGTTTCACGCATGGGAGTGACGGGCAAGCAGACACATTGGGATGATGACTTCCGTGCCTATGTTGCGCGTATCCGTCGGTATACCGATCTGCCCTTAGCCATCGGCTTTGGTATTCGTTCAGCCGATGATTTGAAAGCTTTAACGGGGACTGCTGAAGTGGCTGCCTTCTGCTCAAAATACATCGAATGGCAGCGAGATGATGGCAGTGAGGTTGCCGCTCAAAAGATGAAAACCTTGCTGACCGAAGCTGAATTGGTGTAAATCATTTGGTTTGATCACTTACCGCAGCGCACGCCTGCGGTGAGTGGTGTGTATTCGGTTTACGCGCAGGAGTAACCGCTTACAGAGTCTTCGATGTTCATTTCTTAACGGCTGGAAACCCTCGTTGTGGCTCATAATAGGGTAACCAGTACCAATGCTCTAAATTCTCCGAAACCCAGGAATTTATGGTTTCATCAAGTTTATCAGCGATCTTCTTTGCTTTTTCTTCCTTTGACCCTTCAAACGTTGACGGTTGAATGAGTGGCTCAACAATTGCTCGGTAGTGGCCTTTGCCGTTAGGTAAAATATAGGCGGGTAAAATATCCAGCTCATGTTTGATAGCGAGCCTCGCTGCAAACCATCGATTGCCGGCATACGGAATGTTTCGTCCTAGGCTGGGTGCTGAAACATAACCGTCACGCATTTCGTCGATAAAGAGCACTGAATTGCTGCCATTACTGAGTGCTTTGCTAATTTGGCGCATGCAGGATGGAGACGTTGGAACGAGTTCAAGAGGTATTGGCCATTTATGGCGTGCTTTTAAAGCCAAATGCTCTCTAACTGGGTTATCGGGCGGTAAGTAAAGATCACAGCAAGGACGTTGAAGTAAGGCGGCAACATGACCAATAAGTTCCCAGTTTGATAAATGGCAGCTCACCACGATCACGGGTTTATCGATTGAGTCTAGGATCTCCCCTCCCGATATTTCGATTTGATTCTTTTTAATAATCTTTTGTTGCACCATGAATTCGGCATAGATACGACCTATTCGCGAAATAAATGCGATAAGGTGTCGTTCACGTTCTTCGGCATCTTGAATGTCACACAAGTGCTCTAAGTTTTTCCTTAATCGATCTATCCACAAACGTTTTGCTTTAATGGCTTTTTGGGCTTCTTTATTACCCAAGTAGGCCCCAATGTCAGATGTCCAATTCACTGGCAGAAGGGCTAGGCACTTTGCCATGAGGTATTCGGCTTTTTGCGCGGTGGTCCAGTGTCTAAATGCCTGCATGTTTATCTCCGTGTTAACTGCATAGGCAGCCCGCCCTTCGGGCGAAGCGTTAAGCGGCACTCAATCTTAACCTCGTGGTTAGGCTTTACGTGTGCTTGAAACGCTTGAGCAAGTGTTGCGATGCATAGAATGCCCTCCGTTAAGCCAAAGCGCATCCCCAAGCAGACACGGCGACCCACGCTAAAGGGAAGATAAATGAATTTATCCGGTCGAGGGTTGCCTGGTAAAAATCGCTCTGGGATGAAGTGATTGGGTGCTTCCCAAAAGTCGACATGACGATGCAGTAGCCAGGGAATAACCAGAATAATCGAGTTTTTCTCAATGGGTCGTCGCCTGATTTGGTCTTCAGCCCGTGCTTGTCGGCTTAATAAAGGAACGGGAGGATATAAACGCATGGTTTCTTCAAAAACGGCGCGTGTGTACGGTAAGTTGGGAACATCATCGAGGGTTGGAGTACGACCACCTAAAACGCTGTCTAATTCAGCATGAAGTTTTGCCGCCACCCGAGGGTTGTGATCCAGTAAATACCAAGTCCAAGCCAGTACATTGGCTGTGGTTTCATGTCCAGCCATAAACATAACAATTGCTTCATTACGAGCCGCGAGACGACTTAGCGGGCAACCTTGTACAGTGCCATCGCGCCCTTTGTGTCCATCGACAAACAGCGAAATTAAGGAGAATTTTTTAGAGGAGGTTTGGGCTTCTTGTCGGGCAATAATTGTGTCAATGACCTCATGAACACGTTTGCCTGAAGTTTTGCAGTGATAACGTTTGATTGGATTGGTAAGCTTGCGTAAAAAGGGCAGGCCAAAGGTATCGGCTAGGCCCAATTGTTCAATATTGTGTTGATACTCAGAAAAGCCTTGGACAACTTGGGCGGCTTCCTCATCGCTGGTTTCATCACCAAATACGGTTCGACCAATGATGCGTGCGGTAAGTCGCGCCATTTCATTGAGCATGTCCACTTCAGTGTTGGGCGGGAGGCTTGACCAGCGCTCAGACACTTCTTTACAACATTCGGTCATGATGTTGGCATAATAGGGGAGTAATTCATTTTCAAATGCTGGGCTGCAATAGGCGCGTCGTTCTTTCCAAAGATCACCATCGCTTACAAATAAGCCATCACCCAGTAAGGGCTCCAGCGCGCTGCGCATTTGCGGGCCTTTTTGATCATAGTTATCGTGCTGATCGAGAAATACCTGACGAACGGTGTCAGGGCTATTGCAGACAAAATAATGTTGGCGTAATAAGCGTGCCGTAAAGATTTTCATTTGATACGCGCTATCTGGCCACATGGATAAAAGATTGGTGCGGCCAGCGAGAACCATCCAGATGTAATGTCCCCAATTGCGCTGAGTGCTGACTTTTACCGGTTCAGGCTCATCAATCCATTGGGCTTTTTCAGGTAAATCAGGGAGCGTATGCATTAAGGTCATTGTGGGTACTCAATTGATTCTAGTGGACAATTCTTATGTCCGAGATCAAAGGTTTGTTAAGGGGATAACGTGGCTTCTACTGTAGCATGGCTTTGTTTTTAGCTCAAAACTAACTCGAAGTTACGCTTTATTTACTTGAGCTATCTCAATTTACTGGAGTGAGTGGAGCTGTACTTGAAGAAAGTTATAAAGAGTGTTTTTTGCCAAAATTCGATAACTCCTGCCTAGGCTTTTTTCTCACAATGGGGTCATTAAGATACTCAGTAGGCGTTAGAAACAAGACTTTGTATTTATGAGTCAAGACGTCTAGGGTTTTAGTTGTAAATAACAAAGGTAAAAATATGTATCGCTTTCGTCAGGTGGTCGGATCTAACACCTATGGTTTTAAGAGTCTTGGGGAGTTGATGGCTAAAGCAACGCCTGCACGCTCGGGCGATTACCTAGCAGGGGTCGCCGCACAATCGGCTGAAGAGCGTGCCATTGCCCAAATGACATTGGCTGATGTGCCTCTAAAAATGTTTTTAGAGGATCTGTTGATTCCATATGAAGAGGATGAAATCACACGATTAATTGTCGACAGTCATGATTTAGAGGCATTCCAGCCAATATCACACCTAACCGTAGGTGGCTTCCGTGAATGGCTCCTAAGTGATTACGCAACATCAGAACGGCTTGAGCAAGTGCGCTTAGGGATTACTCCCGAAATGGCCGCCGCTGTCAGTAAGATCATGCGCAATCAAGATTTGATACTGGTGTCTAAAAAGTGCCAAGTGAGCACTGGTTTTCGAAATACCTTGGGGCTGCCAGGGCGTTTGTCCACACGTTTACAGCCCAATCATCCAACCGATGATTTAACGGGAATTGCCGCCAGTATTTTGGATGGCCTGATGTACGGCAGTGGTGATGCGGTTATTGGGATTAACCCCGCCACCGATAATGTCGCACAAGCCTGCCGGTTGATGCGCATGATGGATGAGGTGATTCAGCACTATGAAATTCCGACCCAGTCCTGTGTTTTGACGCATGTGACCAATACGATAGAGGCAATTGAACAGGGCGCTCCGGTTGATTTGGTCTTTCAATCTATAGGAGGTACTCAAGCCACCAACGATAGTTTTGGGTTTAATCTCGCAACCTTGGCTGAAGCACAGGCCGCGGCTTTATCCTTGCAGCGAGGCAATGTTGGCAACAATGTTATGTACTTTGAGACGGGGCAAGGCAGTGCTTTGTCCGCCAATGCCCACTTTCAATTGGATCAGCAAACCTGCGAGGCAAGAGCTTATGCCGTTGCTCGATGCTTTAGCCCGCTTTTAGTCAACACGGTGGTCGGCTTTATTGGTCCAGAGTATTTGTTTGATGGTAAGCAAATTATTCGAGCGGGGTTGGAAGATCATTTTTGTGGAAAACTGTTGGGTTTGCCTATGGGGTGCGATATTTGTTACACCAACCATGCGCAAGCCGATCAAAATGATATGGATAATTTGTTAACCCTGCTGTCCGTTGCAGGCTGTACCTTTGTGATGGGGATTCCAGGGTCGGACGATATTATGCTGAATTATCAAACCACGTCTTTCCATGATGCACTGTATATCCGTCAAGTGTTGGGGCTGAAACCTGCGCCTGAATATGATGCGTGGCTTAAGCGGGTGGACATTGTCGATGCGCAAACGGGCCGTTTAAGCTCGCAGATGCCAAGTGCTTTCCGTTCTTCTCTTGGTCGATTGTTAGGACATTAACTTAATGAAACGAACTATGAATCACATGCTTGCTTCTGTTGACCAAGGTGCAGATGAACTCTTGGTGTCGAATCCTTGGCGAGATTTGCGTCGTTTTACCGACGCTAGAATCGGTCTTGGGCGTGCAGGGGTGAGTATTCCCACTCAAGAATTATTGGCTTTTCAGTTAGCGCATGCCAAAGCACAAGATGCGGTGCACACTCCATTGAATATTGGCCAGCTGATCAAGGATTTAAGCGCAATAAAGAGTGACTGTGCTCAGCCACCTCTATCGTTACGAAGCCGTGCAGAGAGTCGAAGTGTGTATTTACAGCGTCCTGATTATGGGCGTTTACTCCACCCTGACTCTGAACAGGTCTTATTGGATTATCGAAACACGACATCTCAGTCCTATGATTTAGTGGTTGTGTTGGCAGATGGATTGTCAGCTTTAGCTATTCAAGAAAATGCGACTCCTTTTCTACAGCTCTTGTTGCCGCAATTGGCGCGAGGACCTATACCTTGGCGTATTGGGCCTGTGTGTATTGTTGAGCAGGGGCGGGTGGCCGTTGGTGATCCTGTCGGTGAAATACTGCGCGCTAAGTGCGTGATGCTGTTAGTGGGCGAGCGCCCAGGTTTGAGCTCGCCAGACAGTATGGGGTTATATCTCACTTGGTCTCCAAAGGCGGGATTAACCGATGCCTACCGAAACTGTATTTCCAATATCCGAGAGGCGGGGCTGAGTTATGAAGAGGCGAATCGAAAGGCGTTGTATTTGCTCAACGAAGCGCGCAGGCAAGGTTTATCCGGCGTGCAGTTAAAAGATAGAACGGAAGATTTGGTGCTGACGAGTGATGAGGTTCGAGGAAATTTCTTAGTTTCAACAAAGGGTTAGTCGGTCTTCATTTAGGTGTGTTTTTTTAGGTTTTCTTGTCGTAATTGGTATTTATTTAAGAGTATTTTTCTATTATATAAGTGGTGCTGGACAATATCTCGTTAATTAAGAGTGTTTAAGAAAAGTAGGTGTTTCTATATATCTGTTTTTTAAGTATTAAATGTCCTTTCTATAGAAGAAAATAGTCTTATAGTCTTAAGTTTATAGCGCCTTTGTCGACTATAAAGCATCCACTATGAGGCCTATAATGGCCAACCATTCGGGGGAGCGCCCCACAACTTTTTCCTTTCCAAAAATAAACTTAAAGTGGTCTATTATGACTCAACTACGTCTTAAACAAGCGCTCATTCTTGTTATTGCTTTATGCCTAAGCGGAGGCGTTTACGCTGCTGCTGGGCCATTAGATCTTACCGCGACTCGCGCGGGTATCTTTACGTTAGTGATTTTTTTCTTGGCCTATGCCGTGGTCATGTGCGAAGAAAAAATCCACATGCGTAAATCTAAACCAGTATTAATTGCAGCCGGTATTATTTGGGCGGTGATTGGTTGGGTATATCTGAAAGAGGGCCTAGTGGGTGTTCCTGAGGATGCTTTTCGCCATACGTTATTAGAGTTTTCGGAGTTGATGCTCTTTTTATTGGTGGCGATGACCTATATTAATGCCCTTGAAGAGCGAAGAGTATTTGATGCTTTGCGTTCTTGGATGGTGCGTAAAGGGTTCAGTTTTAGAACTTTATTCTGGTTAACAGGATTTTTGTCGTTTTTTATCTCACCAATTGCGGACAACTTAACCACAGCATTGCTGATGTGTGCCGTTGTAATGAAAGTGGCGGAAGGACACAACCGATTTATTAACTTATGTTGTATCAATATCGTGGTGGCGGCCAATGCTGGTGGCGCATTTAGTCCTTTTGGCGATATTACAACCTTGATGGTATGGCAAGCAGGGCTTGTTAAGTTCAGCGAGTTTTTTGCCTTGTTCTTACCCTCTATGGTTAACTTTTTAATTCCTGCGGTCATCATGAGCTTGTTTGTTGAGAGCCAAAAGCCTACGGCGTCTGATGAAGAAGTGGAGCTTAAGCGTGGAGCAAGGCGGATACTGGCGCTATTCTTACTTACAATTGCCACGGCTGTTAGCTGTCACACATTGCTGCACCTTCCGCCAGTACTGGGGATGATGGTAGGTCTTGGTTACTTGCAATTCTTTGGCTATTTCTTGCGTATGACGCTGCCGAGTTCTTTAGCCAAAAAACGTTTGTTGGCGGAGCACGCAGGTGATAAAAAGCGTCTTGAGCGTTTAGGCAGCGTGGTGCCATTTGATGTCTTTAGTCGTGTAGCGCGAGCTGAATGGGATACCTTGTTATTCTTCTACGGCATTATTATGTGCGTTGGTGGGTTAGGTTTTATGGGGTATTTAGCGATGATGTCCGATATTCTCTACCTCCAATGGGATGCAACCTATGCCAACATTGCTTTGGGCGTCATTTCAGCCGTGATTGATAACATTCCGGTAATGTTTGCTGTTATTACTATGCAGCCAGATATGTCTCATGGACATTGGTTACTCATTACCCTAACGGCAGGTGTTGGTGGCAGTTTGCTGTCAGTCGGTTCTGCGGCAGGGGTGGCTTTAATGGGGCAGGCTCGCGGTATTTATACCTTTATGGGACATTTACGCTGGATGCCCGTCATTCTGCTGGGTTATGTGGCCAGCATACTTGTGCATCTTTGGTTAAATAAAGAACTGTTCAGCGTGTTCTAATGCATCAAGCGGAGGTCAATCTCCGCTGAAGTAAGACTTGGGTGGAGGAGCATGGTAGTATATCACCTTGATTCAGGTGACTTGCGAGAGTGTAAATCCACACAATGAGCTATCAGGTACTGGCACGCAAATGGCGGCCAAAACAATTCAAAGAAATGGTGGGGCAAGAGCATGTTCTTAAGGCATTAATCAATGCGTTGGACAATGATCGGCTCCACCATGCCTATCTTTTCACAGGGACCCGTGGGGTTGGTAAAACGTCGATTGCTCGTTTATTCGCAAAAGCGCTGAATTGTGAGCAGGGGGTGTCTTCTGAGCCATGTGGAGTGTGTACATCCTGTCGAGAAATAGCAGAAGGGCGCTTCGTCGATTTGATAGAGGTTGATGCAGCTTCACGAACGAAGGTTGAAGACACGCGCGAATTGCTGGAAAACGTACAATACGCCCCTAGTCATGGTCGCTTTAAAGTGTATCTCATCGACGAGGTGCACATGTTGTCGAATAGCTCGTTCAATGCGCTTTTAAAAACGCTTGAAGAGCCACCGGAGCATGTTAAGTTCCTGTTAGCGACGACAGACCCGCAAAAGTTACCGGTCACGGTGCTGTCGCGTTGTTTGCAATTTAATTTAAAAAACCTCAGTCCTCAACGTATTGTTGAACATCTGAACTACGTCCTAAATCAAGAGTCCATAAGCTTCGATGAAACGGCCTTGTGGTTGCTTGCGCGCAGTGCCGAAGGGTCGATGCGTGATGCTCTGAGCTTAACGGATCAGGCGATTGCATTTGGTTCTGGGGTGGTAGGCGAGGCAGATGTCAGGTCGATGCTTGGTACGATTGATCATCGCTTGGTCTATCAACTTTTAGCATTTATCGCGCAACAAGATGTGCGCCAAGTGATCGGTACTTTGCAGTCGTTGTCGCAGTTTACACCGGACTATTTCACCTTATTGGGGGACTTAGTCAGCTTGTTGCATCGAGTTGCGTTGGCACAGATGCTGCCAGATGCGATTGACAACAGTTTGGGTGATCAACAGCAAGTGCTGGAATTAGCTCAGTTGATGAGCGCAGAAGATGTTCAGCTTTTTTATCAGATCGGCTTAATGGGGCGTAAAGACATGCCCTATGCTCCAGATTTGAAAGAAGGTTTAGAAATGGTCTTGTTGCGAATGCTGGCATTCAGGCCTGCGAGTGTGGCTGCAAGACCTGTGACACTGGCTGCTCAGCCACTGGGCACGGTTGATAAGGGGCGGTCAGATGGAGTGGCGATGAATGAGGCCTCTCCGGTTTCCGCAGCCTCAAGTCCGGCGCCCCTGCCAAGTGTTCAGGCTCAGCCAGATCAGGTCGCAGTGAGCCGTGTGGTGCCTGAACTTAACAGGCCCATGCAAGAGGATGTACCGCCTTGGGAAGATGTTCCCGAGATCGCATCGTCTGAGTCCAATGCAGAGTACGAGGTTGAGTCCACTCAAAAAAAGTCTGAACCCTTAGCTCAAGATAGGCCAGCCGCGCCCCAAGAGGATGAGCGCATATTGGTGAGTCAGCCATTGGAGAGCGCCGTTCGAGCTGAGGGACGTCCTAGTGTGGAAGAGCAAGAGCAAGAGGCTGCTCCTATAGAAGAGGCTGCACCGCAGCCAATGGGGCAGACGTATACACTTGCAGAATTGCGTCCCAATGACTGGGTGCACGTGTGTGCATCCATTGGTTTGACGGGGATGACTGAAAGTATTTGCCGAAATTTATCCCTAGAGCGGGTTGAAAATGATCAGCTTTGCTTTCATTATCCGCCGGAACAGGCTGCATTGTTAAATCCAACGCAGCAAGGGCGTATTACAGATGCCCTTGCTGCGTATTTTGGAACAGGGGTGGGCGTGCAGTTTGTTCAGGCTGCGCAAACCTTAGAAACCCCTGCACAATACCGTTTACGCAAGCGCGCTGAGCGTCAAGCATTAGCCGTCAAATCATTACAAGACGACCCTATGGTCAAAACAATTTTACAGCAATTTTCGGCTTACCTAGATGAATCATCGGTGGTGCCGATCGAGCCAAACGAGTGAGGAAAAAAGCATGATGAAGAATATGGGGAACCTGATGAAGCAGGCCCAAAAAATGCAAGAAGAAATGCAGCGAGCTCAGGAAGAAATTGCAAAAGCTGAGGTCAAAGGTGAGTCAGGGGCAGGTCTTGTAAGTATTGTCATGAATGGCCGTCACGATGTTAAAAGCGTGAGCATTGATGATAGTTTGATGGAAGAAGACAAAGAAATACTGGAAGACCTGATCGCAGCGGCGGTGAATGATGCCGTCAGAAAAGTTGAACAGAGCACGCAGGAGCGTATGGCGAAAGTCACAGGTGGTATGGGAATTCCACCTGGATTTAAAATGCCGTTCTAAATATGTCGTTTAGTCCCTTATTACAGCAGTTGATCACGGCATTGCGATGCTTGCCTGGGGTTGGGCCAAAATCGGCCCAGCGCATGGCCTTGCACTTGTTAGAGCGTGAAAGAGACAGTGCGCGTCATTTGGCAAATGCATTGCATGAAGCCGTTGAAAAAATAGGTGAGTGTCAAGTCTGTCACACCCTATCTGAAACGCCTGTGTGCGATATTTGCGCGGATGATACGCGTGATAAACAAGTTATGTGCGTTCTTGAATCGCCTGTCGATTTGATTGCAATTGAGCAAACAGGTGGCTTCCGAGGCATCTACTTTGTCCTGAAAGGCCATTTGTCGCCTATTGATGGCATAGGACCTGATGACTTAGGTATTGGGCATTTGTTGGAGCGAGTGGCCAATGAAGGGGTTAAGGAATTAATCTTGGCAACCAATCCCAATGTTGAGGGAGAGGCAACGGCACACTTTATTGCTGCCCAAATACGTGATGCAAATGTCAGAGTGAGCCGTATTGCTCACGGTGTTCCTGTGGGCGGCGAGTTAGAATTTGTGGATGGCGGAACACTGGCGCATGCATTAGCAGGGCGACGTACATTACAACGAGATATTAAATGACAATAGAACCTGTCGAACAGCCGTATCCTTTGCTTGATGCTGGCGCTGCTCAGCCTATTTGGGTTACAGATCAGCGAGCATTGGTTGAGCTTTGTGAACAGTGGTCACAAGAACCTTTGTTGACAATCGATACAGAGTTTATTCGTTTTGATACGTTTTACCCTGTACCGGGCCTGATTCAATTGGCCGATCGTCAGCATTGCTATTTGATTGATCCTTTAGCAATCGACGATATGAGTGCCTTGATTGCATTGCTGGTGAATCCCGCTGTGTTGAAGGTTTTTCATGCCTGCAGCGAGGACTTAGAGCTCTTTCGCAACAGTTACGGTGTTGTTCCTGCGCCTTTATTTGATACGCAAATTGCGGCAGCATTTGCGAATTGGGGATTTAGTATGGGGCTGCAGCGTTTGGTTAAGCATGCTCTCAACATTGACTTGGGTAAAGCGCAAACAACCTCGGATTGGTTGCAGCGTCCCTTAACGCCGGAGCAGGTGCATTATGCGGCCTTAGATGTTGCTTACTTGGGCAATATTGCAGTCCGTTTAATGCATGAGTTACAGCAGTTGGGGCGTTTGGATTGGGTGCTCGAAGAGAGCGCGTTGTTAGCGGACTCTTCTCGTGATGCAGACCCATCGGGTCAGGAGTATTACCGACGCTTTACACAACTGAACGTTAACTCGGACGAAGCCTTGGCCGCTTGTCGTGATCTTGCTGCCTGGCGTGAGCAGGCTTGCCGAGCACGTAACCTTTGTCGGCCAAAAGTTCTGCGTAATGAGGTCATCTTGGACATTATCCAGCAATGGCCATCGACATTGGAGGAGTTGAGTGCAATTAAGGATATGCGCAGAAGTGCCGTGCAAGAAGATGGTCAGGCTATTTTGGCGATTTTGAAAGACGCAAAGGTTTCGGCTGAAGCAAATCCACCGAAGCCAATCCATTTGCCAGCTCATGTATATCGAAGCAAAGAGCTAAAGAAGTTGTTGAGTCTTGCGCGCGAAGTGGCAAAGCGCGAAAACATTCTGCCGGAGCTCATCGCTCGGCGTAAAGATGTAGAAAAATTAATTAATTCGCAGAGTGAAGAGGGGGCGTATCGATTGCCCCGCACTTTGGTGGGTTGGCGTAAAGCACTCGTCGGTGATTTGATGCTAAGTCGTCTGCAAAGTTTTGATAATGAGAGTGATTGAAAATGTTGATCTGTTCGATCTACCGTAGTTCGCGTAAAGATGAAATGTATTTGTATGTGGACAAGCGCGATGGTTTAAAAAAAGTACCTGAAGTGCTGCTGGATAAGTTTGGAAAAGCCCAGCATGTGATGGATATGCCGATGACAACTCAGCGTCAGCTGGCTAGGGTAGATGTTAACGATGTTTTAAGCTCGATTCAGGACAAAGGGTTTTTCTTGCAAATGCCTCCTCCTAAAGAGGATTACCTGCTGGATTTGTTTCCGGACCGCCCTGAAACAGGGGTTAGATAAGCGTGGCGCAAGAGGTATTTTGGCGCCGTAAGACGCTGGCTGAGATGAGTCCGACTGAGTGGGAATCCTTATGCGATGGGTGTGCCTTGTGCTGTTTGCATAAGGTTGAAGATGAAGACACCGATGAGGTGTTTTACACCACAGTCGTGTGCCATTTGTTGAATGATGAAACCTGTCAGTGCACCCGCTATGCTGAACGGACGCAATTGGTTCCGATTTGTGTGCAATTAAAACCAGAAGACGTTGAAGCTTTTCATTGGTTACCACCCACATGTTCATATCGTTTGATTCATGAGGGTAAGGATTTACCTCATTGGCATCCATTGTTAACGGGCTCTCCAGACAGTGTGATCGACGCACATGCTTCCGTTTTAAGTGTGTATGAAGTCAAAGATAATGAGATCGATGAGGATGATTTGGTTGATTATGTGATTGAAGAGGCCGTTTTCTTCCGCAGTCGATAAGTGCATCTGAGTCTTTATTGTATTGAGCATTAAAAACAAAAAAGGAGCCGAATGGCTCCTTTTTATTGATCCAGAGGGATCGGATGTTAAAGATTAGCTGTTTTGGTTAGCTAATTGTTGCTTGATCAAATCACCGATAGTGGTTGGACCTGCAACGTCAACTTCTTGATTGCGAACAGCGCTGATCGCAGCTTTCTCTTCAGCTTGGTCTTTCGCTTTGATTGACAAGCTGATTGCGCGGTTGCGACGATCGATGTTGATGATTTTAGCTTCAACTTTGTCGCCTTCTTTCAGAGCTGTTGTCGCATCTTCGATGCGGTCAGATGAAATTTCAGACACTTTTAGTTGAGCTTCAACGCCTTCGAGTAATTCGATAACAGCGGCTTTAGCGTCAACGCTCTTCACAACACCGTTAACAATCGCACCTTTCTCATGGCTTGCAACGAATTCAGCGAATGGATCGCTTTCTAGTTGCTTAACGCCTAAAGAAATGCGCTCTTTCTCAGCATCGATAGACAGGATAACGGCTTCAACTTCATCGCCTTTCTTGAATTGACGCAGAGCTGTTTCAGCATCGGCTTCCCAAGAAATGTCAGACATGTGAACCAGACCGTCAAGATCGTTGTCTAGACCCACGAAGATACCGAAGTCAGTGATTGTCTTGATGGTTCCACGAACCTTGTCACCTGCAGCGTACTGCTCAGAGAAGGTCACCCATGGATTTGCTGTGCACTGCTTGATACCTAAGGAGATACGGCGACGCTCTTCATCAACATCAAGGATCATCACTTCAACTTCATCACCGATCTGAACGATCTTAGATGGGTGAATGTTTTTGTTTGTCCAAGACATTTCAGACACGTGAACCAAACCTTCTACACCGTCTTCGATAGATGCGAAGCAGCCGTAATCAGTCAGATTGGTAACACGAGCAGCGGTTTTGCTGCCAGCAGGGTAACGGTTTTTGATCGCTTCCCATGGATCTTCAGACAGTTGCTTCAGACCTAAAGAGATGCGGCCAGAATCTTTGTCAAACTTGATGATGCGAACAGAGATTTCATCACCTGGGTTCAGCATTTCGCTTGGGTGAGAAATGCGCTTCCACGCCATGTCTGTGATGTGCAATAGACCGTCAACACCACCTAAGTCGATGAACGCACCGTAGTTAGTCAGGTTCTTAACAAAACCTTTAACCACTTGGCCTTCATCCAGAGTTGCAAGCAACTCATCGCGTTGAGCACTGTTAGCTTCTTGCATAACGGCACGACGAGAAACAACGATGTTGTTACGCTTTGGATCAAGCTTGATGAGTTTGAATTCAAGCTCTTTTCCTTCAAGGTGATCAACGTCGCGAACAGGGCGAACATCAACCAATGAACCTGGTAAGAAACCTTGAATGTTATTGATGCTAACCGTAAAGCCACCTTTGACTTTGCCAGAGATGTAACCTTTAACGGTTTCTTCAGCGTCAAATTTGCTCTGCAGAACTTCCCACGCCTCTGAACGCTTAGCTTTTTCACGAGAAAGACGCGTTTCACCAAAGCCATCTTCAACGGCTTCGAGTGCGACTTTAACGGTATCGCCAATTTTGATTTCCAGTTCATTGTTGTCGTTCAGGAACTGTGAACGAGGAATGATGGCTTCAGATTTTAAACCCGCGTTAACGGTAACCCAGTCGCTGTCGATATCAACGACTTCGCCCATCACCAAGGTGCCTGGAGTCATATCCAGAGAAAGTAGGGATTCTTCAAACAGATCAGCAAAGCTTTCGCTCATGAAATTGTCCTATAGTTCGCTGCAGAATTGCAGCTTCCAGCCTGTAACGCCAGTTATACAGGGTCGGTTATCGTTAATATGAACAACAGGCACCTATGCTGGCGATGATACCTGCTTTCAAAAAAGAGAACGAATTATACAGCGACTGAAGGCCGCTGAACAGTATTTGAGCAATATATCTGCCGTGAGTCTAACGTAGATTGGGGAGCTCATTTTGAAATTGTGTGCGAAGCTCTTGCTGGCAAGGTGGAAGTACGGTTTCTAAATCCTCCTGTAGCTCCTCTGGCAGGAGTGTTGTGTCGGGAGCATTAAAATAGGCGCGAATCAATTGCTCCTCACGCATGTTGTTCGCAGCAAGCTGCACCGCATCACCTACACAAAACATATAAGCAGGCAGATATTCCAATACTAAACGTGTGCGCTGAGCGGAATCCAGCATCAGATGATTGGTCTCAACAAAACGTTTGTACTCCATAAGACCCGCAGCGGCCATGGTTTCTTGTCTGAATGGACTGAAGCGGGCAACATCGGGAGACTGTTGCAAGTAAATTTGCAACATGCTGCCAACTCTCGAAAGCTCTTGGTTGAAGCTTTCAGGCGCGAAGTGCTCGTTAATTTTGAGTGATTCTTCAAGCCGAGCCACTTGTGCTTTTAGCGCTTCGATTTCTTTTTGCAAAACCTGATTTTCAGTAATCATCAAGTTTCGATCCCTAACCAACCCGTGCACAACACGCTCCCCAGGTGTTAGCTGTCCCGAGCCAAAGGTGGAGGGCAGTTGGGTTACGCCCAACGTACCGACAGAGACTTCGTCGGTCCTTGGGGCGCCTGTTAAATCAAAACCGAATTTTTCAAGATCAACGGTGTTGCGTTCGTGTTGTGACATCATTGTTAGATAAATGAAGAAACCCACGCCACCGAGCACAAGTAATAATACAACGCCTATAATTGCTGTGTTTTTAGCTGACATGCTTGTTACTGCCTAGGGTTACTAACACGACCATTGTTTTGCGCTGTGTGGCGTAAATTTAAATCAATAAAGTCAATAGTGATCTCGGCTGATTCAATTAATGCAGACTCTGATTCAGGATTTATGATCCGGCCCTGACTGTCTTTCGGTAGCAGGTCGTCAAGCTCCGACAACACTTTGATGGGTGGTTCACCTTTCGCCATGCGACGCTGATTTTCAGTCGTAATCTGCCATTGCTCAATTTCATCTCGCTGCTCTCTTACACGTGAAATGTTAAGAGGGACTTTTGTTTGATCACGCTGCTCTTTGCTGCGTTCAACATGACGACGCATGAAGATGAAATCTGGATTGAGCTCTGATCTGACAAGATGCAAATGGCTCAATTCACTGATGTAGGGTGTCAAACTGGGAAAACGACCGTATCTCACCGGGTTGACGGTGTCCCAAGGCAACGCTCCTTCAAGAGCACTTTCACCGATTTGGCTTTCGTCAAAGAGGGTAGGGAACTCAATATCTGGAACAACCCCTTTGTTTTGTGTGCTCTCGCCTGAAATTCGATAGAATTTTGCATGCGTTAACTTAAGTTGGCCGTGATCAAGCGGCAGCAGGGTTTGAACCGTGCCTTTACCAAAGGTACGACCTCCGACAATGATGCCTCGGTTGTAATCTTGAATGGCTCCGGCAAAGATTTCAGACGCAGAGGCGCTCAATCGATTCACCATGACCGTTAACGGACCACTCCATGCTACTTTAGGATCAAAGTCACCTAGAATATCCACTCGCCCATTTGCATCTCGAATTTGCACAGTGGGGCCGCGAGTTATAAACAATCCTGTTAGCTCGTTCGCCTCTCTAAGAGAGCCACCACCATTGTTGCGGAGATCGATGATTAACGCATCGATGTCGTCTTCTTGTTTAAGTTGTGCGATCAGGCGTTCAACATCACGGGTCGTACTTTTGTACTCAGGGTCACCGGCTTGCATCGCGGCAAAGTCAATGTAAAAAGCGGGTATTTCGATAACCCCGACCTTAAATGTCTGATTATTGCGATCTATTTCAAGCACTTTTTTCTGAGCGGCTTGTTCTTCGAGGCGAACCTTGTCGCGAATAATGGTGACGACTCGGCGTGCGGTACGATCGATGGAATCAGCGGGTATGATTTGCAAACGAACCGTGCTCGATTGAGGGCCACGAATAAGTTTAACAACATCGTCCAAACGCCAGCCTACAACATCCTCAATGGGGCCTTCTTCGCCTTGGCCAACCCCTACGATCAAATCAGAAGGGCGAAGTTGCCCACTCTTATCAGCAGGTCCAGCTGGCACCAAACGAACAATTTTGGTGTATTCATCTTCACCCTGTAGCACAGCACCTATGCCTTCAAGCGACAGACTCATATTGATCTGGAAATTCTCTTGATTTCTAGGCGAAAGGTACTGGCTATGTGGATCAAATTCATGGGCAATGGCGTTTGCAAAACGCTCAAACACATCTTCATGATTGGTTTGTTCAAGTCTTGCTCTTTGGCTTTCATAACGCTTGATTAGGGTTTGCTTTGCTTCACCCAATGTTTGATCAGAAAGTTTTAGACTGATCAAGGCATTTTTTAAGCGCTTATACCATAAGGCGTTCATGGCTTCGCTTGAGTTAATCCAAGGTGCTTCGCTTCGATCCGTTTCAAGTTCATGATCATTGTTAAAATCAAAAATATGCTGATCATCGGATAATAAAGACAGTAAGAAATCAATTCGGTCTAAGTTACGTTTATGAAAAACGTTGTAAATATCGAAGCCTGTTTGGCTCTTACCTTCATAAATTTCTAAACCGAGCGTGTATCGAACGGGCTCAAAGTTGGCAATGTCTTCTTCGTAGAAGTAGATTCGAGAGGGATCCAGATCTTTAAAAAAACGATCAAAGATATTGGATGACAACTCGGGATCAAGCTGTTTTCCACTGTAATGATTTTGCTGGAGTGCTGAAATTACATCCCGTAGCGCCTGCTCATGTTCAGGTTGAGGATTGAATCGAGCATGAGCAGTATTGATCAGCAACAACAGCCCAAATAAAAGGCTGAGCAGTATCGGGTGTTTCAATCTTCTGGTCATATCAAACGTATTCCTGACTTTATCGTCTTAAGCATGAGACTTGATAACCTATACGCAAGTTCCTTAAAAACAGAGCGCTAAGCATACAATTCTGCAGAATCCTATGTAGTGTTCAACAATGCTAATGTAAAATATTCTCTATGTCGTGTCTTGGAGAGAAAAGTGTCGTATAGATTGTGCTTTAGATTCGCTTTGATTGCTACCTTCATTTGCATTTGTCTGATGACTCAGGGCTGCTCTGAAGATGCAGACAGGGATGCTTTTCGTCAGACCTTAATCGATAAGGCGTTAAATGATGAAACTCGGCAACAGGGTGATGCGTTTTTAGCACAAAATCGCCAAAATGAAGGCGTTGTGGTGTTGAACAGTGGTGTTCAGTTTCGCCAGTTACAAGTCGCTGATGACCCCCAAGCGAGCCCGCCGGGAAGAAGGGATCGCGTGACGGTGCACTATGAAGGGCGTCGTATTGACGGTCATGTCTTTGACAGTAGCTATGCAAGAGGAGCGCCCTCTACCTTTCCTGTAGATGCTTTGATTCCCGGATGGTCCGAAATTCTAGTGCAAATGCGTCCAGGTGAGATTCGAGAGGTCTATATTCCTGCAGACTTAGCCTATGGGGCACGTAGCCCATCACCGGATATTCCTGCAAATTCGGCTTTGATTTTTATTGTTGAGCTGCTCCAATCGGAGTCCATCTCTCATCCCGCTTCCCACTAAGGAGTTTTCATGCAACCGTCAGTGTTTATTCATGATTTAAAACTGTTTTTGGATGCATCACCGACCCCCTTCCATGCTGTTCAGCAACTCAAACATCGTTTTGAAACTGCGGGCTTTGTCGAGCTGTCTGAGTCTGCTTCCTGGGTGTTAACGCCGGGGCAAGGGTATTTCACACTTAAAAATGGGTCCTCTATCCTAGCGTGGCGTCAACCCACTGAGTCGGTTGGCTTTGCCGCAGGGATGCGCATGACGGGAGCGCACACCGATTCGCCCTGTTTGCGTGTGAAGCCGCAACCGGAAATGCATCGGCATGGATACAGTCAGTTGGGTGTCGAGGTCTATGGTGGCGCGTTATTGAATCCTTGGTTTGATCGCGACCTTTCTCTGGCGGGGCGTGTGACCTTTCGTACATCGACAGGGGCGTTAAACAGCCAATTGATCGATTTTAAAAAACCGATTGCGGTGATTCCAAGCTTGGCGATACATTTGGATCGTGAGGCCAATGCGTCACGCAGTATCAATGCTCAGACCTATTTGCCGCCTATTCTCGGTCAAACACAAGAAAAAACGGATTTTCGTGAATTTTTAAAAACCTATATCGAGTCCAATGCATCTGTATCAATCGATAAGGTATTGGATTATGAGCTGTCGTTCTACGATGTAAATCCCGCAAATACCGTTGGATTGTCCGATGAGTTCATTACATCTGCTCGACTGGATAATCTTTTGAGTTGTTTTATTGGTATGCAGGCCTTGATTGAAGCAGCGCCCGGCCCCTGTCAGTTATTGATTTGTAATGATCATGAAGAGGTTGGAAGTGCCAGTGCTTGTGGCGCTCAAGGGCCGATGCTAAGTCAATGGTTAGAGCGCGTGCTGCCGAAAACGGACGAGCGTTGGTCTATTTTGGCTCGGTCTTTGTTTGTCTCTGCTGATAATGCACATGGCATACATCCGAACTTTGCCGACCGACACGATGAGAATCATGGGCCGAAATTAAATGCGGGTCCTGTGGTGAAAATCAATTCAAATCAACGCTATGCGACCAACAGTGAGACCAGTGCTATTTTTCGTAACTTAGCTGAATCCATTCAGGTACCTGTGCAATGCTTTGTGGTACGCAGCGATATGGCATGTGGCAGTACCATCGGACCCATCACCGCGACGGAAACAGGCATTGCCACTGTTGATGTTGGCGTGCCTCAGTTTGCCATGCACTCCATCCGCGAAATGGCTGGGGTGAAGGATGCTTTCTACCTGTATCAGATCTTACAGAGCTTCAATGCAAGGAAGGCTCTGTAAGACACCGGAAAAGAGAGTTGCGACTGAGTGAATAGATCACTTAGTCGCTTTTTTGTTTAATGCGGATGCGGGGTTTTAAATCGAGGTTTTGTCGATAAATCTCAAGCTCTTCTTCGGTCTCCAAGCCGCTGAGCAGTCGGTGGCTGTCTTCATCGTAACAATTCACCAATTCATCTTTGATGGTTCGATCCCAAACGGGGATGCCAACAAAATACCCCGCACGACCAATGGCATGAGCTGCAATTGGGGCCGTAATTAAAATGAAAATGATAACAGCAAGCCCTTTGGCAGATACCACGGCATCAAAAAAATGGAACATTGCTGCGACCATCATCAATGCGATCCCTAAAGCACCAGCCTTGGTTGTGGCGTGCATTCGAGTGAGCAGGTCGGGTAATCGAATAATGCCAATTGCCGCCAGTAAGGTAAAAATCGCGCTCGATAGCATCAGTAGTTTTATAATCCAATCAATCATTACGCGGACCTCCTCGTTCTAAAAAGCGGGCGAAGCCAATGGCCGCTAAAAATGCGGTTAAAGCGGCAACAATGGCAACATCAATGAAGCTCGACGTGTCCGTATAAATCGCATACGCCCCGATCATCCCAACAATAATAGATGCCAATAATTCCAGAGCCACCACTCGGTCAGGCAGGGTAGGTCCAATAATTAATCGAATAAACACCAATACCATCGAAATACTAAAGATGATAAATGTTAAGTAAATGACAAATTGCACAATAACCTCCTGCGCCTAGCGTAAAATTTCTAAAGCCCGACGTTCCATCTCTTTTAAGCTGGCTCTAAGCGCAGGCTCATCATCGAGAAACATGGCGTGGATAAACAAAACACGACGATCATCCGAAACGTCTAGGCTAAGAGTGCCAGGGGTTAATGAAATAAGATTGGCCACCATGGTTATCTCCATGTCTGTTTTTGCATCCAGAGGCATCGCGATAACGCCAGGTTTCATATGCCAGATAGGTGTGACGATATCAAAGCCAACTTTTAAGTTGGCCATGATCAGCTCTTTAATAAAAAAGCAGATGAATCGAAACAGTCTGGGGAGGCGGCTTGTATATCCCCTAAGAACTGGGATTTGGCGTTGCATTAATCCCAAGACTAAGTAGCCAACGATCATGCCTGCAAGCAGGTTGTAGCCACTGAGATCGCCTGTCAAAACGACCCAAATCAGAGCTAAGAGTAGATTCCACATAAATGCAATCATGGTGTTTCTCCCAAAACCGCTTCAATGTACAACGCCGGATTTAGCAGTTGTTTGGCGGATGCCTCTGCTATCTCATAGATGGGTTGACCGTTAAGACCTATAAACAAGGTGCATGCACCCAGCAAAACCACCGGAATGTAGAGAAACGCAAGGCTTGAAGGCGTAGCCGATGGGCTGCTATCGACGCTAGAGTGATTCTCTGGTAAGGGCTTCCAAAAGACCTCAGCCCAGATTTTGATCATCGAGTAGAGCGTGAGTAAGCCGACAATTAATGCAATGGCTGTGACGACCCAAGCTTCCGCTTCAATACCTGCACGTATGATAATGAACTTGGCAAAAAAGCCAGACAGAGGGGGTAGACCTGCCAGTGAGAGTGCAGGAATTAAAAATAATATACTGAGATAGGGCCTATCCTTGTATACACCGCCTAATTTCTTTAAATCATAGGTTCCCAA
Organism: Nitrincola alkalisediminis; assembly: GCF_009821115.1. GTDB lineage: Bacteria > Pseudomonadota > Gammaproteobacteria > Pseudomonadales > Balneatricaceae > Nitrincola > Nitrincola alkalisediminis. The sequence goes on from NZ_VYTY01000001.1 coordinate 254,558, forward strand.
TAATCGGTGAACGATACCGCTGATAAGGAACAGATTGGTCTTCACAATGATGTGATGCATGATGTAGAACACACCACCTACCAGAGCTAATGGCGTAAACAAGGCCAAACCTAGCAGCATATAGCCAATCTGGCTGACAATGTGAAACGACAAAATTCGCCTAAACTCAAACTGTGCGGCGGCACCTAATACGCCCGTCAGCATGGTAAAGGCTGCACCCCAAAGCAATAGTTGATGTGTAAACTCAGGGCTTTGGTTGAAGATCAAGGTAAACACTCTGAACAGTGCATACACGCCGACTTTGGTTAAAAGCCCTGCGAACAGCGCGGACACAGCGACCGGTCCTGTGTGGTAAGAGGCTGGTAGCCAAAAGAAGAGTGGGAAGGCAGCCGCTTTAATGCCAAAGGCGATCATAAACATCACCGCAATGACATCCACAAGTCCTGTGTGTTCGGTTTGCGAGAGTTTTACCGCAATGTCCGCCATGTTCAGTGTGCCGACCAAGCCGTAGAGCAAGCCAATCGCACTTAAGAAAATGGCGGAGGATAATAGGTTGAGCGTGACATACTTGATTGCTCCCTCCATTTGCGCACGTTCACCACCCAGAATTAACAAGGCAAATGAGGCAATGAGCATGACTTCAAACCAGACGTACAGGTTAAAAATATCGCCTGTTAAAAACGACCCAGCAACACCGGCCAGCAGCAAGTGCATGAGTGGGTAGTAGCCGAACTTTTCATGGCTTGGAGAGGCTGACGAGAGAGAGTAAATCGCGATAGCGACGGCCATCATCCCCGTTAAAACCACCATGATGGCACTGAGCAAGTCGGCCACCAGCGTGATGCCGTAGGGCGCCATCCAGCCACCCATATGCATAACAACATGCCCATGATCCAGAACACTGATGAGCAGCCAGATACTGCAAATCAGCAGGGTCACCGAACCAATAATGCCGAGTACGCGTTGCATTAGATTTGAACGCCACGCAATCAGCGACAAAGCTCCAAACAATAAAGGAACTAAAATGGGTAACGCAACTTCAGCTCTCACGTGTCGGTATCCTTCATTTCATCGAGGTTGTCAGTATGAATGATGTTATAGGCACGATGGATTAAAACAACCGCAAAGGCCAATACGCCAAAGGCAATGACAATCGCTGTCAAAATCAAGGCTTGAGGCAAAGGGTCGGCAATAATGCCATCGGGTTGCATTGCACCCAACGGAATAAGAGGTGGGGCTCCACGTGTCATACCGGCTGACGTGAAAATCAACAAGTTTGCGGCATTGGACAGTAGCATAAGTCCAATCACAAGCTTAACGATACTGCGCCGTAGCATCATGTAGATTGCAGACGCATACAGGCAACCCGTAACGATGGCCATAATGGGTTCCATAGAAATCTCCTTAACGCTCTTCAGTTTCAGTGAGGGCGACCAGCATGGTCATGACTGAACCCAAAACGGTTAGATACACACCAATATCAAAAAACAAAGGGGTTGAAAGCTTAATTTCCGTGCCACCTGGCAATAAAATTGGCCACCATTGCGCGGTTAAAAAGGCCTGCCCATGAAACCAGGCCGGGAAGGCCGAAAGCATCGCAATCAATAAACCCACGCCGATGAAGTTACGAGGATCAACTCGCATGAGATCTCGTGTGACAGCGGCGCCAAAGGTGAATAAATACAAGGCGAACGCACCGGATGCGACCAATCCTGCGATAAAGCCTCCACCCGGTTCGTTGTGACCTCTCAGCAAAAGAAAAACCGAAAACACCAGTTGTAAGGGCACCAAGAAACGTGCAGCAACATGTAAAATCAGTGTACCTGGCTTCATCATATTACACGTCCTCCTGTTTGTGCTTGTTCAGCTGCGCCGATGGCGAAGAGAATTGGTCTGGATCGGTTAAGGGAGTAACGTCGTCGTTCTCTGATGTAAAGGTGTTCTTTGGTGGCAGGATTAAGGTGCCTGCATAATGATTTGCACCGGGAGCGGTATCAGGACGGAATTTGATCATGGCATAAACGCCCATGGCTGCCAGCGCCAGTACAAAAATTTCACCCAGTGTATCCAGTGCTCGATAGTCCACCAAGATGACATTCACGATATTGCGTCCATAAGCCAAGGGTTGGCTATTTTCGATCATGTAGTCTGAAATGGGTGGGAAGAGTTGAATGTCAATCGTGACCATAATCAGCAATGTAATGAGTATCCCCGTTAAAATGGCGACGGCGGCATCACGCCCACGTTCGGCTGTGGTGGAAATATTGCCAAATCCGGGCAGTCTGAATAGCACCAACACCAATAGAATAACTGTTAAGGTTTCAACCAATATCTGTGTAATGGCGAGATCGGGTGCGCTGAAAAGTGTGAAGAACAGTGCAACAGCATAACCAACGACGCCCATTGCCGCTACGGCGCCCAAACGTGAGTGGGTAATGCACGCTGTGACGGCCGCCGTGACCAGCAGCAGAGCGACAATGATTTCATGCAAATACACGCTGACATCCCAGTTCCAATGTAGCTGATAGCGTTGGGTGAGGGTGTAACCCGTGAGTAGCACAAAGGTGAGAATGATGGTTCTAAGGTAACTGCGCATAGAGCCATTTTGTAAGAGGGAGGTTTGCCATTGCGCAATGTAGACAATGCCATCCATAAAGCGGAAATAGCCTGCTTCTGGGCCGCGTTGTATCAGCGGATTCAGTAAGCTGAGAATTGAACGTACCGACTCCCAACGCTTAAAGACCAAGATACCGAGTCCCAAGCTGATGAAGGAAATCAAAAGCGCCCAATTAAAACCATGCCATAAGGACAGATAGCCATCAATGGGTTGAGACCACACGCTAGCCGCCGCAGGTAGTACGAACCATTGACCCGCCAAACCGGGCATTAATCCCATGAGCAATGATAAAGACGTCAATACAACTGGCCCTGCCAAGAGTTCAAGTGGGGCTTCATGCGCTTTCTTAGGCGTGCTTTGCAAGGTTCCAAAGAAGGGTTTGATCGCAATAATCGCGGCAACGGCCACAACTAACACAGATGAGGCAATGACCAATAACAGTATCCACTTGCTAAGGCTTGATTGAACCAGCGCATCCAGCATAAGTTCCTTTGCAACAAAGCCAAATAAAGGCGGTAGGCCTGCCAGGGAAAAGGCCGCGACGAGAGTACAGATGGCGGTGATGGGCATCAGGTAGCGAAGTCCGCCGAGTTGGGTAACGTCACGTGTTCCTGTTTCGTGATCGACAATCCCAGCTAACATGAACAACGCACCCTTATACAGGGAGTGGCCCACTAAATAGGCGGCAAAGGCCATCATGGCCAGTTCGGTGCCTATGCCAAGAAGAAGGGTCAGGGTTCCCAGTGCCATGACCGTTGAATAGGCCAGCAGTTTCTTTAGATCGGTGCTGCGAATGGCTAAAAAAGCACCCGTAAACATCGTGAAGGCACCAAAACTTGTCAGTAGCGTCATCCACAATGCTGTGCCTCCAAGCTCCGGTTGAAGTCTCGCCATCAAATAAATACCCGCTTTCACCATCGTGGCTGAGTGAAGATACGCACTGACTGGCGTGGGGGCTGCCATGGCATTGGGCAACCAAAAATGGAAGGGAAATTGTGCGGACTTGGTGAACGCACCGAGCAAAAGGCAAATGAGCATGCCTGCATAAAGGGGGTGCTCTGTCAGCACTTGATTGCTGTTGAATATTTCTTGAAGCGAGTAACTGCCTGATACATAAGCCAGCATGACTAAGCCAGCCAGTAAGGCTAAGCCACCAGCAACGGTCACGATCAACCCTTGTAAGGCGGCTTTACGCACATCCGCTTGGTGGTGATTAAAACCGATTAGTAAATAGGAGGTGATGCTGGTCAGCTCCCAGAATACGAAGAGTGTAATCAAATTGTCGGAGAGCACGAGACCCAGCATAGAGCCCATAAACGACATTAAAATCACTAAGAATCGAGGTAAAGAAGGATGCCCTTTAAGGTAGTTGCCCGCATATATCAGTATGAATGTACCAATAAAGCAAATCAGCAACGCGAACATCAGCGACAGCCCATCCAGCATCATGGTGAAGGAAATGTCGAGCCCCGGAATCCAAGCATGTTCATGGATGATGGTGTTCCCAGATGCAATCTCGGGAATAAATTGTGCAAACCAAAGTGTTAACCCTGCCGGTAACAAGGCCAAGAGTTTGCTTGTGCGGTCCTTATGTTTGCCGTATAGCCAAGGCACACAGGCGGCAAGTATAAAGATGAGTAAGACGGCTAATTGCATAGTCTCTTCACTACCTTCTAGTTGATTTATAAGGGCATATCCTTCGCAACATTCAGAATAGGGACTCATTGTTTACGACAATAGTTCAATCATTTTAGTAATTTTTTCTAAAAGTTACAGGGTGGTGTTCATTTTAACAGTATGGTATGGGGGGGTAGTTTCGGTCATTCACTGAGTTGTGTTTAGGGCGTGTAATTTATTAATTTGTATTGCATTGCAAAATAAATAGCGTTTTGTGTTATTCTGTAAATGATCACAAAGAGTACTTTAATTTCATCGATTTGTCGTAATTAGATAGATATGAGTCTTTTTCTCGATAGTTCTGGTCATGGTCAGCTGTTAATTTGATGATGCAAATCAAAGTATTTTTTGTGTGTATGCTGTGGCTAGGTCAGAGTTGTGGCGATAGCTAACCATTTATTGAACTAAACACTTCAGGGAGTGTGTGCCCAGATGAGCGAACACAATAAAGTGAATGATCCCATGTCTCCAGATGGAGAGGTGAACCCAATCGATACCGACTACCAGATCGGTCAAGATAACATTGCTGTTAAAATTGGTCCTTTTGGTTTGGACATCCACAACCGCGTTTTCCTGATCTCAGGGATATCGGTCATTGCATTTGTCGTGCTAACGCTGGCATTTCAAAACCAAGTCGGCCCCATGTTTGGAAGTATGAGAGGCTGGTTAACATCAAATCTGGACTGGTTTTTTATCAGTGCCGGTAATATTTTCGTTCTCATTTGCCTTTACCTGATTTTTTCGCCCCTAGGGCGTGTACGCCTTGGCGGTACGGAAGCCAAGCCGGATTTTAGTTACATCGGTTGGTTTTCCATGCTATTTGCCGCGGGTATGGGGATTGGCTTAATGTTTTACGGTGTTTCGGAACCCTTATCGCATTTTGCCTCGTCCATGGGCGGTACATCAGGAGATGTTGGCGCTCGAACCGATTGGGCACCATTGGGTGCCGCAGCTGGGGATGCCTCTTCGGCAGAGCGCTTAGCCATGGCGGCCACTATTTATCACTGGGCCCTGCACCCCTGGGCCATTTATGCCGTGTTGGCACTGGGCTTGGCGTTATTTTCATTTAATAAGGGCTTGCCTCTGACAATTCGATCAGTTTTTTACCCGCTTTTAGGGGAGAGAATCTGGGGCTGGCCGGGTCATATTATTGATATTCTTGCGGTGTTTGCGACGCTTTTTGGATTGGCAACGTCCTTGGGGTTGGGTGCCTCACAAGCGGCGGCAGGCCTTAATTACCTATTTGGTATTCCAGATGGAACAACCACACAAGTGCTGTTGGTGTTCGGCATTACATTGATTGCGTTGGTGTCGGTAGTCGCGGGTTTAGAAGCCGGTGTGAAGCGTCTGTCTGAAATCAACATGACACTGGCTGTATTGTTAATGCTTTTTGTCATTGTTGTTGGGCCAACCTTGGCCATTATTACGGGCTTTTTCTCTAATTTAGCGGCGTATTTGCAGTATTTACCTGCCTTATCGAATCCAATAGGTCGAGAAGATACTAACTTTGCATCAGGGTGGACGGCCTTTTACTGGGCATGGTGGATTTCCTGGTCGCCATTTGTGGGGATGTTCATCGCGCGAGTTTCTAGAGGACGTACCGTGCGCGAATTTATGATCTCTGTTTTACTGATTCCGTCAGCGGCTTGCGTACTGTGGATGACAGTGTTTGGCAGTACGGCCATTCATCAATATTTGTCAGGTTATGCCGCGGCGGCCGAGGCAGCCTTACCCCTGCAGCTGTTTAGTATGTTGGATATTTTGCCTTTCGCGCAGATAACCTCGTTTATCGCTATTATTCTGGTTGTGGTGTTTTTTGTGACATCATCCGATTCGGGATCGCTCGTAATTGATACCATTGCGGCGGGAGGTAAGGTGAATGCGCCAACACCACAACGTGTGTTTTGGTGCACATTCGAGGGGTTAATCGCGGTGGCTCTGTTGCTAGGGGGCGGTCTAGTAGCCTTGCAGGCGATGGCGGTTTCAACGGGGTTTCCATTTACCTTAGTTTTATTGGCTTCGTGTATTGCCTTGTTTAAAGGTTTAGCCACTGAGCCTAAAGCGGTTTAAGTCTTAAAAAGAAGGGTTCGGGACATGAGTAGTATGCAATGAAAGCCGAGTTGATTGAGGTTCAGAATTTTTTAAAGCGTTATCCGCCGTTTAGTACCTTGCCTGATGACACCCTGCATTGGGTGGCCGACAATATTGAAGTGGGGTACTTTAAAGCAGGAACGCAGATTTTGGAGTTTGGTCAAGAGATTGACGCATTGCATGTAGTCAGAAGCGGGGCGGTGGAAGTCTTTCGCCGCAACGGTGATCTGTACAATCGAATGAGTGAGGGCGGTATTTTTGGCGAGTACGGTTTGCTGAGAAATCGGCAAATTCGTTTTCCAGCCAAAGCACTTGAAGACTCGTTAATCTACTTTATTCCCGAGCCTATCTTTGCTGAGTTGTTTGAGTCATTTGAATCCTTCGCAGACTTTGTTGAGATCGAAGACAGTGCGCGTTTGCGCAATGCGGTTTCAAGACATGAACAAGCGAATCAATTGATGGCCTCGGAGGTCAAAAATTTAATTACGCGACCACCTGTCTGCATTGAAGCGCAGGCCAGTGTTAAAGATGCCGCCATTTTAATGTCGGCCGAATCGATTTCATCCTTATTAATCATGCAGTCACCTGTGTCGGATACGGATTATGGGTTACCGAAGATGGTGGGTATTATTACTGATCGAGACCTGCGTACACGATTAGTCGCGAAGGGCTTGGATTACACAACCCCAGTTGCGGACATCATGTCGACGGATGTGATCACCATTGAGTCAAGCCAGTATGTGTTTGAAGCGATGATGACTATGTTGCGCTATAACCTGCATCATTTACCTGTTGTCTCTTATCACCGTCCTGTGGGCGTGATTGCGATCTCCGATATTATTCGCTATGAATCACGAAACAGCCTCTATTTGGTGGGCAGCATCTTCCGTCAGAACAGTGTTGAAGAGCTCAGCGCTTTATTGCCAGAGGTGAAAGCCTGCTTTATCCGAATGGTTAACGAAGATGCAAATTCGCGCATGATTGGCAGTGCGATGGCCGTTATAGGCCGTAGTTTTAAGCAACGTTTATTGGAATTGGGCGAAGCTAAATTAGGTCCCCCACCTGTTCCCTATTGTTTCTTAGCCTTGGGCTCAATGGCACGAGATGAGCAATTGATCATCACCGATCAAGACAATGCCATGATTCTGGACAATCGTTTTGACCCAGAAATACATGATGGTTATTTTAAAGCGTTGGCTGAGTTTGTCTGTGACGGTTTAGCGGCTTGTGGTTATACCCACTGTAAGGGCGATATTATGGCGACCAATTCACGTTGGCGTCAGCCGTTGGAGGTATGGGAAGGGTATTTCAAAGAGTGGATCGACAACCCAACGCCAGAGTCCTTATTGAACAGCTCGATTTTTTTCGACCTGGACGGTGTTTGGGGCGAGTTAAAGTGGGCTACGCAGTTGAACCAATTGATTGCACGACGTGCGAAGAAGAGCCCGTTATTTTTAGCCTGTATGGCACGAAACGCGTTGAATCGGACACCGCCTTTGGGTTTTTTCAAAGACTTTGTTATGGAGCAGGATGGCCGACAAAACAACACCATCAATATGAAGCGCAGAGGCACAGCTCCCTTGGCCGATTTAATTCGAGTGCATGCACTGGCCATTGGCTCACAGGCGCGTAACTCATTTGATCGGTTGCGCGATATTTTGGAGACAGACATTCTGCCGCGCGGGCGAGGACAAGATCTACGTGATGCATTAGAATTAATCGCCTTGGTGAGAATTCGTCATCAAGCCTTGGCTTTGGAAAAGGGTGAAGAACCCAACAACAATATAGCGCCTGAACATCTATCGGATTTTGAGCGAAAAAATTTAAAAGATGCCTTTCAGATTTTAAGCAATGCCCAGAAGTATTTGAAATTCTGTTATCAGTCTAACCGCTAGTCGAGTGCAGACATATGCTGTATTTAGGTAAGTCGAATACATCCTCCAGCCAACGTGAGGATACGGCCGTTGACTGGCCCCAGTTTTATGACGACTCGGCGCTATCGGCGAAAGATGTCCGTTTAAAAGCCTTTTATTCTGAGTCTTTGCCCCATGGAAAGACACCCTTAGAGCGTATCGATTTTGTGGCGCTCGACTTTGAAACAACTGGCTTTGACCCTAAACGAAACGGAATTTTGAGCATAGGGTTGGTGCCTTTTACATTGCGACGTATTCACTGTGCTAGCGCTAAGTATTGGGTGGTTCGCCCTAGGGCGCAACTGGATCATGCTTCGGTCGCAATTCACGGCATCACCCATTCCGATGTTCAATCAGCGCCTGATTTTATGCGCATTGTCGATCACCTCTTGGCTGCGTTGGCAGGGAAGGTAGTGGTCGTGCATCACCGTGGCATCGAGCGTCCTTTTTTAGATGCAGCGTTGCGTAAGCGAATTCACGAAGGAATCGCGTTTCCCGTGATCGACACTATGGAATTAGAGGCACGCCTTCACCGCGCCAAGCCTATGAATCTAATGGATAAGCTATTAAATAAAGAGCCCGCTTCTATTCGTTTGGTGGACAGCCGAGCGCGTTACAATCTCCCGTATTATCAGCAGCATCATGCCCTAACCGATGCCTTGGCCACAGCCGAGTTATTGTTGGCGCAAATAGCGCATCGATTCAGCCCAGATACGCCTATCGATGCACTTTGGCTTTAACGCAGGTGTTCAGTCTATTTCGTGCTGAGAATGCGCAAAGTTAACTCTTTATCTTGCAAACGAATCAATAAAGGCTTGGGTAGGCCCACTTTGATTTTGCCCTCGACAACTGGCGCTGTGTATTGGCAGTAACACTCGCCTTGCTTATCGAACAGAGCCCATTGTGCAACTGTCGCTGAGGCCGGGGAGACGGCAGATTCAAAAAAACCTGCTACGAGGTTACTGCCTAGATGTGGCTCATCCGCTTGGCGAGCGACAGGGAAGGGTTGTGAGCCGGGTGTGTGGAACAGTGAATCATGGTGCAGGTTTGAGCGCCTTGCGTAGGGCCAGATTTTATGGCGTAGAAACATCTGATCAGCAAAGTGCATTCGGCCTTGGTAGGTGTCTAAAAACTCAGTGATCATTGTTTTCATGTTGGGCAGTGCGCCACTTTTTACCCCCCACATACCCGCTAACATCAGCTCAGTGTGTGAACCCCAGTCTCGCATGATGTGAAAGGGTTTGTCTTCTTGAATCCAAGCCTTGACCGCTTCAGCCTCGTATTGGCTGATTAAGGAGTCAGCGTCCCGAAACACAATCCATTCTGCGTTGGGGTCATCTGCTGCCAGAAAACGCCAGAAGGTGCCATACCAATTCACTTCCGGTGCCTCAACGTCGATGACTTCAGCGCCAGCTGAAGCAAGGCGTTGTTTCACACCCTCAGGCACACTTGCGTCCACGTAAAAACGGCATTGCCAGTCGGGGAAGAATTGCGGTTGCGCCAAGGCATTTAAATAGGCTGTTTCGCAGTACTTGGGGGAGTCACCAAATAACGAGAAGGCAATGATCCGGCGTTGCCCAGAAGGGCCGACGGATATGTGCTGTTGATCTGTACCGAGTTCGGGGATCGATGCATCTCTTATTGCAATGGCTTTGGCTCCGTAGGGCGCAGCCCGCTCAAACTCATGTAAGGCTGACCAAGCGTGTGAGGCGGCGTCCAAGGCAGGGATATCATTTGGGTCGAGCGTTAAGCACTTGTCGGCATAGGCGATGGCGTCCTGCCAACGTGTCATATACACGCAACAAACCGCCGCATCCGATAGGGGTTTCGGATGCTTAGGCACCAGTTTATGCGCTGAGAGCGCCTGCCCTAGGGCTTTATTAAACTGGCCTTGGGCATAATAGCGTTTAAACTGCTCTTTAAAGTGCGTAAGCTTTTGATTGAGTCCTTTTGCTTTTGACGCCATGAACGCTTCCTACTTATTTTAAAAAGTGATTGAGCGTGATGCTTCCCGCTCAATCATCACTCTGCATGTTTTGAATGTAGCCATCACACTATTGTGTTAAATCCCTAAGAATATCGCAAATCCAAACACTCACAATCCACTCACCCGATAGACTCTCGCCTTAACCGCATTATTCAAAATATGGTTAGAGCGATCAATCAACGTGAATTGACGCTTAGCCCGCGTGATCCCTGTATAGATTAACTCTCGGGTGAGAATCGGATTGTCATAAGCGGGCAACATGAGTGCGGTATGCGTGAATTCGGACCCTTGCGACTTGTGGACCGTCATGGCAAAAACTGTTTCATGTGCTTGAAGTCGGCTTGGTAAGATCCATCGAATCTGTTGGCTACCGTCCCCGGATAAAAACGCAACTCGCAGGCCGAGACGAGCCTGCCCATCTTCTCGGTAGTGATAGGGCAAGGTCACGCCAATATCCCCATTCATGAGGTTTAAACTATAGTCATTTTGGGTAATCATAACTGGTCGACCCGCGTACCAGGTGCCTGTTTCTTTGATCAAGCCCTGTTTGAACAGCAATTGCTCAATATACGCGTTCATTGCGTCGACGCCCTGTTCGCCTTTGCGAAGCGCACATAAGAGTTGGAACTGGCTGTGCTCTTCCAAAATACCCAATGCCCAATGGTCTCGTGCGCTTGCTGTCATGGGCTCGGTCATGGGGGTTGCATGCAAAGCATTGAGATACGCACCATAGCCAGTGCATAACAATTGGTTCAACGCGGGGGTGTCGGTTGAGTTTAGCAGGATGCGTTGGATGTCAGGGAATTGATCAAATAAAGAATGGATCGGTGAACTCGTATTCGGTTGCTCTGCTTGATTGACACGACGGGCCAACTGACCGATTCCCGAGGTGTCACCAAAGCGATAACTGTGCCTTAACATGGTGATCGCTTGGTCTTTTCTAGTGCCGTTGGCGTCTAAGAATGCATCGGGCAAGGTTTGTTGAGTGACGTTGGCTAGCCAAGCTTGAGTGTCGGGTGTGTAGTGTCCAGCCTCCGCCCGATGGCATAGGTTCCCCAGAACAGCACCTGCCTCCACCGAAGCCAACTGGTCTTTATCCCCCAGTAAAATTAAGCGTGCCTCTGCGGGAAGGGCGTCTAACAGTTGTGCCATGAGTTCAACATCAATCATTGAGGCCTCATCCACGACCACCAAGTCGACGCGCAGGGGGTTGCCACGATGATGCCGAAAAAAGCGACTGTTACGTAAAGGCCCAAGCAATCGATGCAGTGTTGTAACCTCCGTTGGAATGTCTTGACGAATTTGGGCTTCGTTCGTAAAGCTGGATAAGTCCAGTCCTTTCACTTGGCTAGCAATCGAGGCGTTTAGCCGTGCTGCGGCTTTGCCCGTCGGTGCGGCCAAACGAATGCTCAGTGGTCGCCCTTGTTGCGTTAAGGATACCTGTTGCAACAAGGCCAACAACTTAACAACCGTTGTTGTTTTACCTGTTCCAGGGCCGCCTGTAATGATAGAGAAACCTTGGCGTGCAGCGAGGGCGCAGGCAATTTTCTGCCAGTCAGGGTTAACATCTGCCTGAGGGAATAATCGGTTCAAACTGTCACTGAGCAGCGATATTGGCAGATCATACTGTGTCGATAAACGTGACTCTATCGCTTGCTTGATGGACTGCTCGTGCTGCCAAAAGCGTCGTAAATAGAGTAGCGGGCGCGCTTGTGTTCCGCCCAATACCAAGGGTGAGTTGCCCGATCCTTCGCTGACAAGTCTGGGATGTTGAAGGGCCGAAAACCATTGATCTAATGAAATATGGGCAAACAGTGTTTGGGGTAGATACTGCGGTGTGCTTTGCGCGTTTTCAGGGGGAAGCAGCAAGGCACTCTCTGGAGCATCAAGCGCATGTTTAAGATCAAAGCACACATGTCCTCGGCCATTTTGATGACTGGTTAACGCAATGGCGAGTATCAACAAAGGCGAGGCATCCTCCGTCATTTCCTGAAAAAAACGTGCCACTTCAACATCCAGCCAGCGCAGCCACCCGGCCTCAGCCCAGCTTTCCAGCAGTTGAATGAGGAAGGTTGAGTCCTGCAATGCATCAATTGATTTCATGGCAAGGTCCTTGTGTTTGTCGGTTGGGCCGCGTCTCTACAAGCGCGTTTTGAAAAAAGTGCAATCAACAACATGATGGATTCCCAAAAGCTCCCTTAAACAGACCGAAATAATGCATCGAGCGCTTCAATAAACGCCAGCGGCGGTCGGTCGGCTATCAATCCGCGTGTTTCAGGATGTTGGTTGCCCCGCAGGAAAAAATACAAAGCCCCGCCAACATCGCGTGTGTATTGGTACTCAGGGATTCGCTTACGTAAATGCCGGTGGAGTGCCAGTAAGTATAAGGCGTATTGTACGTCATAGCGTTTTTCAAGCAGCGCCTTTTCTAACGCCGGTAAGGCATAATCCGCATCTTGGTCACCCAGATAATTCGATTTCCAGTCGGCAATATAATAGTGGCCCTCAAATTCAAACACCAAATCGATAAACCCTTTGAGCATGCCATTGAGTTCAATCGGTTGAAGTCTGGGTCGTGCTTGACCTGGCATCAAATAGGTTTGGCAAAGAGTGTCCAAGGCATGGGTGTCGACTCTGTGCGCGGCAAACATAAACTCCATCTCAGCTTGATAGCGTTGCAGTTGATGCAGCGCGAGAACCGATGTGTTGGGTAGTTGAAATTGTGTGCTTAAGAAACTGTGCAACCAATGATCCAAAATATCGACCCAGTCCGTCCAGCCACGAATTTGGCAGCGTTTTTCCAGCATCCCACGACGTGCATCGGTGGCTTGAAAAGCGGATTCAAAGCCCTGCTCGGCTGCCCATTCCAACAGTCCGTGTAAAAAGGTACCGGCATTGGGGCCACGTATAAATCGGTGCAACTCATGGAATTCGGCGCTCGGTAAGTGGCGCGTCGCTTGATCCATTTCTGGCACCTGTTCTTCGGATTGTGTTTCCTCAAGCGCGGAGTCGGGCGCTGCATCCAGCCAAGCCTTGTCAGTATCCTGCTGCCTATCTCCCGTTTTTAAGGCAGAGTAACTGGCAATCCACCAGTATTCCTTCGGGCTTCTCAGGGACGTTTCAGCGGCGCGGAACTGAAATGTCTGTGCCGATGTGTACTGTGAAGACTCGATAGCGGGCGCATTAAGCACACGAATGTTTTGATCGCTATTCTGTAATGCATTCAGTGATTGCGTAAGATTTCCAGGGGTTAGCGTTTCTTGATCGACTAAAAGATAGCCCAATGCACTTTTATGCATCTTAGACTGCTTAGCGGTTCCTGATTTTAACGCGGCAATACCCAACCATAATGCATGACGCGCACGTGTTAAGGCCACGTACAACAAACGCATGTCTTCAGCATGCCGTTCGGCGTCGGCCTGCTCCCAAGCCTCGGGAAAATGCTTGGAGCCTGCAATTTCAAGAGAGCGAGAGTCATCGGAGGATAGGCTGACCGAAGTTTGTAAATGATTCACCTCTTTCCAACTGCTGATAAAGGGAAGAAGTACCAGCGGGTATTCCAGTCCTTTGGACTTGTGAATGGTAATGACTCGAATTAAGTCAGCATCGCTCTCAAGACGCAAAATTTGCTCTTCACTTGGATCGTCAATTTGCTCAGCAAAGTGACGAATCAATCCCTGTTCACCTTCAAACTGCGCGCTGGCCTGTTGCAGCCACTCGGCGAGATGCAGCACGTTGGTGAGGATGCGTTCTCCTTCGTTTTGGTACAGCACGCGTTTGGCCAACTCATAGCGCTGCATGAACTCACGCAGCATAGGTAAAACGCCCTGACGACTCCATAAGCTATGAAAGTATCGGAAGTGTTCGGTTTCTTGCTCCCAGAGCAACTCATCACGATACAATGCCTCTAGGCGCGCAAGGTTAACGTTGAGTGTGGGTGTTGCAAGCGCTGCACGTATTTTGCGATCGTTGCGAGGATCGGCACAGGCCTGCAACCACATGAGCAGATCGCGTGCTTCTGACGATTGAAATACGGACTCTCTATCCGATAAGTAAACACTGCTTAAACCTCGGTTTCTCAGTTCTGTACGAATTAAATCCGCCTCGGTTCGGCTGCGCACGAGAATGGCGATGTCATTGGGTTTAAGGGGCGTCCAAGCGTCTTGAGTGAAGAAGCCAGAGGTTTCCGGCGTGCTGAGCCAGCGCACGATCTGGCTGGCACAGCCTTTTGCCATGTGTTCCCGAAATGCACCAATAGAGATAAGTGCATCAGGGGATTCGCCATCTGACTCTTCATCTGAGTTGCTATCTGAATTGCTTTCTGTGCCAGTAGAAGGAAGGCCTTTGAGATACCATATATTCATGGCAGGCGTGACTTCACCTTCAAGTTGCAACTGCTCAGGCCGTCCCTGGGCTTCAACTTTAAGGAAGGGCACGGGATTGTCATCCGACTCCTTAAAATGAAATGCTCCTTTACTCAGCCGCTCGCCTTGAGCAAATAACGTGTTCACCGCCGACACCACGTTTTGTGTGGATCGATAGTTTTTGCGTAAGTGGTAATGACGTGAATGCGTGGCGTACCGAGCTTTTAAATAGGTGTGTATGTCGGCTCCGCGGAAGGAGTAAATCGCCTGTTTTGGATCGCCAATCATAATAATCGCCGTGCTGGGCGAGTTCGCTTCGATGTCGTAAATACGATCAAAAATTCGGTACTGCAAGGGATCTGTATCTTGGAACTCATCAATCATCGCGACTGGGTATTGCGTCTTGATGGTCTGTCGCAATGCATCGCCTTGCTGGCCTTGAAGCGCTGTGTCCAGTTGCACGAGTAAATCATCAAAGCCTAACTCCGCTCGCTCTAATAAGAGTTGCTTCAACTCTGAGCGCACCCAGTAGGTTGCGTGAGCAAGCATGTGGGCTTTTAACGCGAGGGCTGAGTCATCACCGCTTTCGAGCGCTTGCCAGGTTTTAATGGCAGCAAAGGCAGGGTGCATGGGTTGTGCGGGTGCCTTTTTACCACCCGTGAGTGGGATCTCACCTTCTTGTAAATAGTGTAAGCCTTTGGGAGCTGGTTGGCCTGCTGCCCAAGCATCGGCATTCGACAAAAAAAGCAGGAGGTCTTCTTCGCTCTTAATACCGAACTTAGCCTTGTGTAAATTGGGCTGCAAGTCCCTTAAAAGAGCCGCAAGATCATCACGAGACTCGGCCCAACGCAAGCGTGCTTGATTCTCGGCTGTCTTTTTTTGAATGTTCTGTTGTGCAATGCTCGTCAAGTGTTGCCGAATCTGATGTTCAAACGCAATGGCTTGACCTTGAAAACTGATTGGAGTGTCATGCTTTGGGATTAAAAAGCGGATATCCTTGTAAAGATGCTCAGGGCTTTTCAATAAGTCTTTGACTATTTCGGCTTCGTGAGGGTCCATGCCGTAGAAATGGATGCGCCAATAATCGTTTACCAACTCATGAATCAGATGTTTTTGGTCTGAAATTAAGGTCTGATTAAAGAGGCTGCCACTGTCAAAGGCGTGCTCTTTCAGCATGCGATAGCACCAGCCGTGAATGGTCGAAATGGCCGCTTGGTCCATGGATTCAGCTGCGATCAATAAACGACGTTGGCAGAGAAGCCATGCCTCTTTAGGAATGCTGCTGCGCAATTGTATCAGGGGGTCACTGCTCACCAGGTCTGCGGCATCATCCGTGCGCCCGAAGCATTCTGCTGCTTCGACCAGGCGCTGGCGGATACGCTCTTTCAGCTCTTGAGTGGCCGCATCGGTAAAGGTCACAACCAGGATTTGCTCAGGGGTTAGTGCTTGTGAAAAAGCGGCTTCACCTCCCTGTTGTAGGATTAAGCGTGTATACAACAATGCGAGGGTAAAGGTTTTCCCAGTACCCGCACTCGCTTCAATTAATTGGCTCCCGTATAAGGGGAATGATCCTATCTCTAACTCTTGACTGCTCATGGCACGACCTTGGTGACTAGGCGCTTTCTCGCTCAATCAGCCTAAACCCCAAATCCATCACGGGTGTGGGCGTTGGCTGTCCTTTTAAGCGGTTCAGCATCATTTCTGCGGCGGTTTTGCCAATAGAATACAGGGGAATGGCTATGGATGTCAGTGATGGATTGATACAGGCGGATTGTTCTAGGTCATTAAATCCGGCAATGGCAATCTGTTGTGGAATTCTCAGGTGTCGTCGTTGACACTCATAAATAGCGCCATAAGCCAAATCGTCGTTACAGCAAAAGATGGCATCTGTATCTGGAAATTGCGCTAAGAGTTCCGAAAAAAGCGCTCCCCCTAAGTGCACAGAAGAGGGGCGGGGATCGGCGATGACTCGATCCGGTTGAGTCGGCGCATGCTCGCGAACACAGGAAAGAAATCCTTGGACACGATTGCGCGTTCGTTGGTCAAGCTGAGAGGCGATGACACCAATGCGCTGATAGCCTTTTCGAATAAAGTACTCAGCCATTTCTCGACCTGCGGCAAGATGCGAAATGCCTACGCACATATCAATGGGTTCGCGTGTGCCAGTTTCCATCATTTGCACAACTGGGATGCCGCTTTGCTCTAACCGTTGACGAGTATCATCGCTCATATCCAGGCCAGTGGTGATAAACCCATCAGGCATGTGCGTCAAAAACTTCTCAATTAAATTGCTTTCTTGTTTGAGTGAGTAGTAGGTGTTGCCAATAATCATCTCGTAATTAAGCGGCGTACACACATCATAAATGCCTTTAATCACATTGCTGAACACGGCATTTGAGACCGACGGAATAATGACCGCCAGTGTCTTGCTCGCATTGCTGGCTAAGGATCTGGCAGCTCGATTGGGTACATAGCCGGTTTCTAACACAGCCTGCTGAATACGCTCTTTTAGCGCCTCGGATACTTTATCGGGGTTGTTGAGTGCGCGCGAAACAGTGATCGCACTGACCCCAACTCTACGGGCGACATCGTCTAGCGTAATGCGACCCTTGCCTCGGTGGCCCGATTTTCCCGCAGACTTCATTGTGTAAACTCTCTTTCAATGCGTTTAGAACAGTATTTATATTTCAGTTACTTAGCAAATTCAATCCAGAGGCTTTATTTGGGTTCAATTTTCGCAGCTGACAAGTGCTCCAAAACCTGCGCCAAGAGCTGATCAGGGTGTTCTTGGATGGATAATGTCAGTGCGGCCTCATCAGCACTCGGGACTTCTAAGTCCTTTAGCTGACTTTGCAATAAACTGGAGCGCATATAATGACCTTGCCTTGCTGAAAGTCGAGCAGTGAGCAGGTCTGCTGATCCGTCTAAATAGACAAAAAACAACTCTCCCCCTTGTTCACGCAGTACGTCGCGGTAGCGTCGCTTTAAGCTTGAACAGGCCAGAACAACCGCTCCAGAATGCGCGTGTTGGCGAATTTCAGTGCCGAGGCTTACGAGCCAAGGATGTCTATCGGCATCGGTCAGTGGAATGCCTGAGCTCATTTTGGCAATATTTTCGGGGGTGTGGAAGGCATCACCCTCTAAAAACGTGCCATTCAGTTGCTCGGCAAGACGCTTAGCGAGGGTGCTTTTGCCGCAACCGCACACACCCATCACAACAATTTTGTATGGTTTCATCTATTACGTGTTCCGAAAAAAGACCCTGAAATGGAATTCAGGGCCAAACATGGTGTGAAAAAACAGAGAACAGAGCTACGGATTTGAGCGGAGTTCACTCAGCGCGGCTTGAAGCTCATCCCAGAGGTCTTGCCCAACGCCTTGTGCAATGGTTTGATTGACGTCCACCAGTCTTGAACGCATGCGCTCAACTTCTTCTAGACTAAGTTCATTGACCTTCATGCCTTTTTCTTGCAGTTCCGCAAGTGCCATTGCAGCCTCTTTGCGTGTATCTTCACGCTCAAAATCGCGAGCGGTTTTTGCGGCTTCAAGAAGAATGTCGCGTTCAGTTGCCGAGAGTCGATCCCAAAAACGCTTGCTGACCAGAACAATCCATGGGCTGTAAACATGGTTGGTTACGGTCAAATACTCTTGAACCTCGTAGAATTTGCTCGACAAAATCGTGTTGAAGGGGTTTTCTTGACCATCAACTGTTTTGGTTTCAAGCGCTGTAAACAGCTCAGAAAAAGCCATGGGCACGGCATTGGCCCCTAGATTTCTAAAACTATCCAAAAACACGTTGTTTTGCATCACGCGTAAACGTATGCCGTCTAGATCTTCCAACGATTCGACAGGGCGACGGCTGTTGGTGAGGTTACGAAAGCCATTTTCCCAATAGACTAAACCGATCAGTCCTTTTTCTTCGAGCTTATCCATCACTTTTTGGCCAACGGGGCCATCCAGAATCACATCGGCTTCTTCAGCGCTGTTGAATAAGAAAGGAGTGTCCCAAATGGCCATTTCTGACGCAATGCCGACAAGTGTTGCGGTGGAGCCGACCATCATCTCTTGAGCACCGCCTAAGAGGGCTTGTTGCATCTGAATGTCAGACCCCAGTGTTGCGCCACCAAAAGCACGAATCCGTAATTTTCCATCCGAAAGGCGTGACACTTCATCGGCAAACACTTTGGTGGCACGGCCTTGGTTTGAGTTTTCATTCAAACCATACCCAAAGCGAATCTGCCGTGTTTGGACATCGGCAACAGCATGGGAGACGATGGAGGCCCCAATCAGGCATGAGAGTAATAACGTTTTTATTTTCATTGGTCTATCCTCATTTACGATTATGTAAGGCTGGTTTAAAGCCTAGAGCAAAAACATCATGACAGCCATTTAAGAGGCCAGGTCACAATTTGTGGAAACAGAATCAACACGCCGAGTAAAAGGATGTACGCGGTAATAAAGGGCAACACACCTTTGACCACCGATTCCATCGGCATTTTTCCGACCCCCGACACTACGTTGAGAACCGTGCCAACTGGAGGCGTAATCAGCCCGATACAACCCGCCATGATGAACATTAAACCGAAGTAAACAGGGTCCACGCCCGCTGCGGCAGCCATCGGTGCCAAGACCGGTGCCAGAATCAAAATGGAGGGCGTTAAGTCCATCACCATGCCGATAATCAATAGGAAGAGAACGGCGGCCAACATGAACAGCATCGGCTTATCCAATATAGGTGCGAAGAGCTCGATTAACTGGTTGGGTAGATCAGCGAGGGTGATCATATAAGAAGACGCCATCGCAGCTCCTGCTAAAAACATCACAACCGATGTAGTTTTAGACGCTCTCACTAGCACTTGATAGAGTGCAGCTAAATTGAGCTCACGGTACACCAAGGTCGTGATGATTAAGGCGTAGACCGCCGCCACCACAGCGGCTTCGGTGGGCGTGAAGATCCCCCCACGCAAGCCACCAATAATGATGATGGGTAATAGCAAGGCCCAAATGCTGCGTCTTAGCACCTGTAAACGTGTGCCCCAAGACTCTTTTTCGGCAACAGGTAAATCCTTACCTTTTGCGACCCAACCCCAAGCGATTGCAATCGCAACGGCCATGAGAATGCCCGGTACAATACCCGCAATAAACAGCTGGCTGATGGACGTGTTGGTGGTAACGCCATAGATAATAAATGGCATAGAGGGTGGAATAATTGGACCGATAATACCGCCAGAAGCGATGAGTCCAGCACTGCTGCCATGTGGATAGCCTTGGCGTTTCATCATCGGCAGCAATAAGGTTGCTAAAGCCGCGGTATCGGCAATTGCAGAGCCACTCATCGAGGCTAGAAGAACGGATGCGCCGATGGCAACGTACCCTAAACCACCACGGACATGCCCAAAGAAGGCGCGCGCCAAGTCAACGATTCGTTGAGACAAGCCGCCGGCTGTCATCAACTCTCCTGCTAGCACGAAAAAGGGGACAGCCAATAAAGGGAAATTATCAAAGCCGGCTTGGACATTTTGTGCCAATAACTGGGCATTAAAAAAGTCCAAGTGATACATTAACGCAACCGCGGTTAACATCAAGGCATAGGCGATTGGGACACCTATGCTCATGGCGCTGAACAGGACCACTAAAAAAATTGCAATTGCCATTCGATGATACCTTATTCAGAAGGGTGGGATGTTGGAGAAGTGGGTGCAATCCCACGTAGATCCTTCCAACATTCAACAATCAGTAATATCAGCATGCAGGCTGCCATGAGCAGAATCGCAGCGGCTGTTAAGCCCAGCGGATAGCCCAGCACGGGGCTGCGACTGTAGATGCCAACTTGAATTTGTTCCCAAGCACCTAGGATCAAGAGGACTAGAATCCATGCAATCAAGCCACGGCCTATCCAGCGACAGATATATTGAAGTTTACGGGGTAAGCGGTTGATCAGTAGATCAAACACCAAATGCTCACGATCGACTGTGGCTAATATTGAACCGACGCAGACCAACCAAACAAAAAGTAAGCGTGCGATTTCTTCATAGCCGGAAATGCCCGTGTTGAACAGGTATCGAAGCACTACGTTTAAGAAGACAGCACAGACCATACCGAACATGCTGAGGGCTAACATCCCTTCCGCTGCATGGCGAAGGAGAGAAGCGCGGGGCTTCTCAGGCGTGATTTTAGTCATTGAACACAACTCATTTATTTTTATTGATAGCGCTAACATTTAGAGGTTTAAGATTAGCGTTGGACTATGTTGGTAAAGTTATCGCTTTAGTTTGGCGTCGTCAATAGGTTTTCTATAAAAATGTTAGCGCTAACATTTGTTGGGTCATGTTGTTGGTTGTCCTCTCGGAGGAAAAATCCCTTATGCTGTATGTTTATAAAATACAGTAAGGATCGTGTTTATGTTCAAGCCCGTGATACAGGAAGAAGTCTCAGGATGTGGAATTGCGTCGGCTGCCAATATTCTGGGAAAGACGTATCAAGAGATGAAAGCCATAGCAAACGCAATGGATATTTATGCTGAGGATGAATTGCTCTGGTCTGATACCCGATATGTGAGACGGCTGCTCGGCCATGCAGGCGTTGAGACTTCGGTAGATGAAACACCCTTTGAGTCTTGGAGCGCTCTGCCTGATTTAGCGTTGTTAGCCATCAAACACCATCAAGAAAACGGCAAAGACTTTTGGCACTGGGTTGTATTTAAGCGCTTAGAAGGGAAGGCGTTTGTTTTAGACTCAGCCAGTTATCTGCCTTCTAATATTCGAACAGACTTTGATGAAATGCAGCCTAGATGGTTTATTGAGGTTAAGGGTGTTTGATTTAGTGGGTAAATTTGAAGCTCGACTGCATCCTTAAATGCTATTGTGCCTAACGTTGACCACGACTGAGGTATTCCATCGTTGAAGCGTGAGCTATTGGAAAAGTATCAAGTGATTGTCTATTTGATAGCCATTGTGTGTGGTCTGGCACTTGGCGCTTTTTTGCCAACCCAAGTGGGTGTTTTGGAGCTGTTGCTTTGGCCTGTTCTAGGGGTATTACTGTACACAACCTTTACTCAAGTTCCACTGGCTCATATTCGCCAGGCATTTGCTGATCCTCGATTTATTGTTGCCGCTGTGATGGGTAACTTCATTCTATTCCTGAAGAGATTATCCGATGGTCGCCTTTGAGCTTTCTTTCGGGCTCTGGCAAGGAAAATCATGGTCCGTGTTACTTGAAGCTTACACATTTAAGGGCGGGAATATTTGGCCTATCGTTCTCGCAGCAACGCTCTTTGCGCCTTACATTGGGGCCAAGCTAAGGTGAAAAGCGGCTCAATAATGAGTCGTTTTACCTCGATTAGCCATACATTGGAGATGATATGACATTCGAAGATTTGCGATCTGAAGTCCATGAAACATACATGAAATACTACGTTGCAGGATTTAAAGAAAACGACGTTTCACTGATCGATAAAATGGTCCAGTATCCTATCGCATACATTAAAAATGGTTCAGTTACCCTGTGTGATTCGTACCCCATAGATCCGAAAAGTCTCAAGGAAGAAAAAGGATGGGATCACTCTATTGATTGGAGATTTGAGGTAACAGCTGCCAATAATCTTGAAGCACATGCAGTAGCTTCGGCTGTCAGATGCAGAGCAGATGGCTCAAAAATTGAGAGCGTGCATGGGTTCTATGCTTTTACAAAGACAGACGATGGCTGGAAAATGTATGCTGTTGCAGATGCAACCTTTTAACTATAACCCGTCGAAGCACTTCGTCACCATTGGCGGCTGGTGACGTCCAGTATTGGCCGCTCATGTGCTTAGGCGTTAGCGAGGAAATTGAATTTGAGCAATGTGATTACCACGTATCTAGAAATGAATTCACCAAGCGAGTTCATTGAAAAACCTGACTCAAAGGAATTGACGATAGTGGAGGTTGAGATTAAAGATTTTAGATTTAATCGCTACCTCTATGGTCTGGTCGGTGAGCTATGGCATTGGACCGACAAACTCGCTTTAAGTGATGCTGAGTGGGAAGAGTACGCAGAGTCAGACAATCTACGTACTTGGGTTGCCTATTACAGAGGCTCCATAGTAGGGTATTTTGAACTCAATTCCGATTCAGAATTTAATGTTGAAATTGCCTATTTTGGTTTGGCCCCCAAGTTTATCGGAAAAGGTTACGGTGGCTATCTACTTTCAAGGGCAATTAAGTCTGCATGGCAAGATTGTGGTGCAAAAAGAGTGTGGGTTCATACATGTACCCTAGATCATCCCAATGCGTTAAGGAATTATCAGGCTTGCGGTTTAAAGGTTTATCTTGTCGAATAATGTAGCAAATAGAATGAAGGCTATAAGTTTGGGATAGTCCTCAACCTTGCCGAGGTGGTAAGTGAAAGTAGTGAGAAGCAAAGAGTTTAAAGCTGATCATACTTGGTGTGCACCTAGAGGTGCTGTAAGAGTGCTAGTTGTTGAAACTGATGGTAGTGTCTGAATATTGCAAGGAATCACAGCCAAGGTGGGCCAATGGAATCAAGATTGATAAGCCTTTTTGCATCTTTATTTTTCTCTGTCCCCACAGCGGCTTTCATTTGGCTTGGTGTCAACAAAGGGTTGGCATATTGGGGCGGATTTCTCAGCAGTACTTACTTGTTCGCCTGTATTATCATCTTTGCCATAATGGCATTACTGTTTCCGCAACTATTTCCATCTATTCTTGGAGGGCTTTGGCGCGGTATTCTTAAGGTTGGACATTGGTGGGGCGGGTAGATTTGTTAACTAAGTTTGTTATTAAAGAGTACGAAGAAAACGGATATCTCGTTTTTAGAGGTTTTTTTAGCGAGAGCGAGCTTCATAAGCTCCGGGAAGTGATCGCCCAATTTCATCAGTCGTGGATGTTAGAAAATGCGCAGTTCTACGCTGATAAAGCGATAAACTCAGCATATTTGACAGCTAAAAAACATCTGAAAAATACTGAAAGACAATCGTTATTTACGTTTATCGGATCTGCTAAGCTCATGGAGGTTGTGACTTCTGTTATTGGTGCTCGTCCGGCATTTATGAATACCCAGTTGTTCTTCGACCCCGTGAATGAGGGACAGAAAAACTACTGGCACAGAGATCCACAGTACCATATGACCATAGATGAGCAGAAACAGGCACTGTTGGGTCCAAATGTTGTTCACTTTCGCATTCCTCTGGTTGATGAGCCTGGTATGGAACTAATACCAGGGAGCCATCGGCGCTGGGATAGTGACGATGAACTGGATGTGCGTTTGGAGAGAAATGGACGTAAGAATTATGAAGATCTGGCGACAGGTGCACGCGTTACGCTAAATGCTGGAGACCTGCTGGTGTTTAGTGCGAACATGATTCATCGAGGAGTGTATGGTATGAATCGTCAGTCTCTCGACATACTGTTTTGCGATCCAGCTCCAGAGATAATGCGCTTTGTCGATGAAAGTTGTTTACCAGATTCAGACATGCTGGAGAGGCTCGAAAATGCCGATGCTTTTAAAAAATCGATTGAGATGAAAGCGATAAGGTAGTGCTGCAGCGACTTCGATTAGAATAATGCTGTATGAAGCGGACAGTCGTCCATTCAGGATTGATGTCCCTGCATATCTAGGTGATTACAGCTCCCCACGGGATAAAGCCTAAATAGGAGAGAGGCTGACATGGCCACGATTGGAGTCAAAGGTTCACAAGAATTGGCGCGTTTACGTTGTTTAGCTTTGGTTGCTCAAGGGTTGATGCACGCTCAGCCCTTTGGACGTGATTGTCGGGAGCACGGAAAGCGATTAACCATCTCGGTTATGTGCAAGTCGATACTATTTAGATCAGCAATTGCGCTGTCATGGCGTTTTTTCGCTCAAGGGCGTGACCTATCAACGCCGCAATGCTGAGCTACGAAGAGCCGTCAAAACCTTGGTGAACGATAAACTGGCACAGGGTAGTTTAGAGCAGATCAAACTGACCAGAGGCGAAGTTTTTATCGTGAAAGCGGGGGCGCTCGAACACCCGCTGCCTCGGCTGAATAATCGTATGGTTATCTTGTCTCCATTTGACAACAGTGTTATTCAACGAGAAAGACTCAAAGTCCTTTTTGATTATGATTATCAAATAGAGTGTTATGTGCCCGCAGCCAGGCGTCAATACGGCTATTTTTGCTTACCACTGCTTTACAGAGATGCATTTGTTGGGCGCATGGATTGCAAGGCGCATAGGAAGGACAGGAGGCTCAAAATTAAGTCACTGTATTTTGAGCAACAGGGCTTAGATGAGGATCAGATAGTGAAAGCATTTATCGATGCTATCAAAGGGTTTTGTCTGTTTCAGGAGTGTGATTCGGTCTTTTTGCAAGCGGTGTATCCAATACGTTTGGGCCAAGGTTTATGCAGTGCGTTAACACTTTCAATTGGTGACACGCCATAAAAAATAGTATATAAACACCCCTCAATTAATAACTGCAGTAGTAGGCCAAGCATTTTAGATTGTTGACGATTTAAGGTTTTAAGCAGGTAAGCTTATTTATAAGGATGTATAAATGACCAATATTATTTTATGTAATCAATCTTTACGTGGTGATATTTTAAGCAACACTTGTGGGATTGAAAGCAACCTTCTCTACGCTAGACAGGGCACTCAGCCTGAAACTCTTGCACGTTTTACTCCCTATGCGGCTTGTGAAGATTTTACCCCACAAGATCAGCATATCCTCTCATGTCTGTCCGCGCCGAATGTATCAAGAGAGTTAACAAACCTTAGTTTGTCCTATGGTGAAAAGAACATACTGGCGATTGCCGATGTTTCGAATAGGCTAAATGAATACAATATTGGTTTGATTGGTGCTTCAACAAATGTTTACGTGAGTCGAATGGGTGAGTTTGGTCAAGCCGTCAAAGAGTATCAGGACGCCCTGTTAACGTATCGTGATACTATGCGCTCAGGTGCAACCCCTCTGTCCAAAATGACTGCAAAACATCGTGCCGAACGTAGCTTTGATCGGATGCAGGTTAGCTACCGCCATGAGCTCAGTAAGGTCAATTCACGTTCCCGAGCAAGCCGGCGAAGTACGCCGTTAACGAGTTCAACACGTGGAACGAATATTGCGCGAAGCAGCCGCAATGTCGCAAGTCTTAATTTGAACTCACGAATTGAGGCGGATAACTTAGTTCGATTTACTCAGTATGCCAAGTTTCTTGGAAATGGACTGACTGTCATCGACTTTACCAGTAGGGTTGGTCATATACACAACAGTTACGAAGCAGGTGGTGAGTGGGAGCGTGATCTTTTTATTGAGTCGAGTAGTTTTGCTGCAAGTGCAGTCGTTGGGACTGGTATTGCAAAAGCAGGTCTCGCAGGTCTTGCGTTTCTTATGGTTGCGACTCCCGTTGGTTGGGTTGGATTAATTGTTGGCGGGGCTGCAGTGGCTGGTACCGCAGCTGGTGCTTCACTGGGCATGAATTATTTGGTTAAAAACAATGCTGGGCGTTTTTATGATTCTATTTTGAATACGTTAAGGATCAGATGATGCTTGAAGAAATTGTTTTCGGAGTTGCATTTTCGATTATGTTTGTCGGATTGATTCTATTTGTAATCTTCGGTCAAGTTACAGTACGTAAGCTCAGAAAAAACCCTGATACAAAGCGTGCACTTGGAATGGAGTTATATAGCGGCTATGACATTTTTAATGTGGCGGGTGTGTTTTCAACTCCAAAATGGATAAGAACTCGCTTAGAGGCCTCACCTCTGAGCAGTTTATATGCAAACCATGACTTACTGTTTAAACACACAACCCGCTTTGATCGTGTGTTTGCTCGTATGGTGTGGATTTGTACCATGGGTCCCGCGTTTATATTATTGATTTTAGTCGTACTAAGCGCTCTCGGTATTACCGAATAACCTCTGCTTGGGTGTTCTGTAATAGGCTAGAAGCCATATTCTGTATAGCTCCTTGCATAAATGCTTGAACAGATGCAGTCGGTAGAGTTATCACTGGAGCCATACGATGGCTCCTTAATTCAAAGGAATTTTTTCGATGGCTTTTGAACATGTTTATTTAGTAACGAGTCGCTTGAATACTGTGACGCCTGAACAAGTCGCGAGTGCCGAGGATACGCTCGGCTTCAAGTTTCCCGATGGTTACTCTGATTTCGTTACACGATTGGGCGAGGGAAGCTATTCGAATTTCGTTCGCGTTTATTTGCCTTCTCGGATTGTTGAGGAGCATCGTGAATTCCAAGATCGTTGGAAGCAGTATTTCTTTTGGGACAAGGGACATGAGGTTCTTACTAAGGAACAGATTGTCGAGTCATTCATTGTCGCCGATACAGTGCAGGGTGATGAATTGATTTTCCATCCGGCACAACCCAATTGCTTGTTTGTTTTGCCGCGTTATCATGACACTGTCTTTGTGGCGGGAAAGGGTTTTCCTGCTGCTGTGGACTGGCTTTGTAAATCGGGTCAATTAACTGATCCCATCACATTCGATAGCTTTGAATCATGGCAACAACGCCGAAGTCTTAAGTTTGTAGGTCCCGGGCAGTTCGAAACGGTAGCAAAAGCGCTAGAAGACCTTGGTATTCATGATCACATACAAACCGACGAAGAATACCCATTGCTTGAGATCTTTGTTTCTGATTTTCAAGGCAAGGTTGTTCTTACAGCGTATGATTCGCATGCGACAGCTTGGCTGACGCTTGATGCTGATGCGAACACCAAAACGATGCAAAGAGCGATTGCTTGCCTTGAAAGCTTGGGATTGGTTTGTCAGTAAGGATACAAATGAATAATGATAAACAACACCTGGTTACGTATTTATGCAGGGTGTATCAGTCAAAAAGCGTTGGATTATCAGTAAAAATACCGTCCACACCCATTTCAAACAGACACTTGGCGGCGTTCGGATCATTCACTGTGTACACATATAGATCATAGCCCGCTTGTTTAATGGCTCTGGCCTGATCGGTGGTCAATTGGCTGTAATCCAAATGGATGCTGACAGCACCAAGCGATTCAGCAATGGATTGCCAATTATCCGGTAACGCTTCCCAGAGTTGTCCTAGTGGCCACTCGGGCTTGCGCTGCTGTATCAATTGCAGAATTTCCGTATCAAAACTTGAGATAATCAGTCGATCAAATGCCTGCCAATTCTGCTCCAACGCTCTAATACTTGGCTCAACGATCTGCTCGGCGCTGAAATGTTCGTAACGTTTGATTTCGAGATTCAATCCGAATTGATGTTGTGATAAAAATACCAGCATTTCGTCCAAGGTCGGAATCCGTTCAGCGCTGTATTCGGCTGAAAAATGACTGCCCACATCCACATGCGCCAGATCAGCATAGGTTAGAGACATTAACCGGCCCTGGTCTTTGCTCAGTCGCGATAGCTCGTCATCGTGAAAAATCACCACGGTTCCGTCACCCACCAGATTGGCATCAATCTCGACCCAATCAATTCCCAAACGTTGAGTAAGGCGCATGGCACCTAAGGTGTTCTCTGGTGCCAGCTGTGCGCAGCCTCTGTGTGCAATCAAACGGTTTGCGATCATTGTTTACCTGCTATCGATTCTGAATCAGTTTCTGGGTTGATCTGAGCTTGTCGCGCTTCATGTCGACGCTTTACTTCATAAGCGGCGGCAAACAGAATCGTGATCAAGATTAATATTAGCCCCAGTGCATTCACCGCCGGTGTTAGTCCTGTGCGCACTTTTGAGGCAATATAAATAGTCAATGTAGTGTCATGCCCCTTCACAAACAACGTGGTATTGTAGTTTTCGAAGGATTGCAGAAATGCAATCACAGCCGCTGACAGGATGGCGGGCATCAAGTAGGGCAGGAGTATACGACGGAAGACCTGAAAGTGCGAAGCACCTAGGCTGAAGGCGGCATTTTCCAGAGTCCGGTCAAAACGTTGCAGACGGGCCAGTATCATCAGCATGACGTAGGCGGCAATAAACGTTGTCTGGGCAATCATGGTCAAATAAATCCCACCACTCACACCGAGGCTGCGCCAAAAAATCAGTGTGGAAATCCCAATAATGACTCCGGGTGTCAGCAAAGGAGACAGCATTAGCCCGTAGAGGAAGTTTTTGCCGTTGCCACGGTACGTCGAAAGAAAGAGCGCACAAGCTACGCCAATTGGCACGGCGATCAACAACACACCCGCAGCGATAATGGCACTGTTCCCTAACGCTTGCCACATGCCAGAGTCTTGCCATAGCTCCTCAAACCACTTGAGTGTGGTGCCGCGCCAAGGGGATATGGTTGGAAAACGGCTGTCGTTGAAGGTTGCAGCTGACATGATAATCAGTGGGGTAAACAGATACAAAAAGAACAATGTAATGTAAAAGCGTATGCCCCATTTCAAGATGCTGTGTGAACTCATCTGGCAATATCTCCCAGACCTACTTTAAACAGGCGCATCATCAGCACAATAAAGCCAATACAAAGCAACAGCAAAATGAAGGCATAGGCGGCACCCTGATTCCAGTCACCGCCCTCAAAAAACCAGTTATAGATGATTTGTGTAAACCAGCGACTGCCAGGTGAGCCTAGCAGGGCAGGGACGGCATAACTGCCAGCCGAGAGCATGAACACCATGATACAGCCGGTGGCGATGCCGGGCTTTGCATGTGGGATGATGATGCGATAGTGAGTGCGTATCCAGCCTGATCCAAGGTTGCGTGCGGCTTTTATCTGATTGCTGTCGAGGCTTTCGATGGCATTGTACAGTGGGAAAATCATGAACAGGATATAGGCGTAGACCATACCGACGATGACACCACCGTCGCCGGATAAAAAGCGAATGGGTCGATCAATAAATCCTAAGCTGAGTAACAAGGCATTGAGCGGCCCTCGGTAAGACAGGATGATAAACCATGAAAACGTGCGCAGTATCTCGTTTATCCAAAAGGGGATGATCAGCAGCAGCACGCACAGGGCGGCCTGCCGGGGAGTGGCAACTTTTGCGAGGTAATACGCCAAGGGATAGCAGACCACCAGTGTACAGACGGTAACCAGTACGCTTGACCAGATGGTTTTAAAGAAAATACTCTGATGAATGGCGTTGTTGGCCAAGGTTGCGTAGTTCTTCAGTGTGTACTGATCGTCCGGGCCACCGATTTGGCTGGGAGGCAGGTTTGGCCTCAGGGAGTAATCAATCATTAGGATTTGCGGCAGAATCACCAGCATCACCAGCCACAAAAACATCAGCAAAAAAATGCCTAGAGAGACCCAAGGGCCAAAGCGTTCGGAGAGTTGTTTAAACATCGCGAGCCCCTGACATGATCATGGCATCTTCGGCGGCGAAACCAAAAATGATCAGATTTCCGGGGGCAACATCACCTAGGTTCATATCGCTCAAAAGTTGAATTCGCAGACGGTGTTGACTCTTTAAAGGCGTTGCTTCCATCATCAGATATGCACCCTCAAAATTCAGCTCCCGAATTTGAGCTGTAAAGCAATTGTCACTCATGGACGTCCGGCGAGTCAGTAATTCGGGACGAATAAAGAGCAGAGCCTTGTCGCCGAGACGAAATGTGTCGTGTGTATGACCGCTTAGGCGACCCAGATCGCCACAATCCAAGGTGACCCGAGTGCCATCAATCGCAACGACCTGGCCCTCAATGCGATTGTTTTCGCCCACAAAAGAGGCCGCAAATGGGGTTGCAGGGGTTCGGTAAAGTGTCATCGGATCGGCAACCTGTTGTAACTTGCCTGCCGACATGACCGCCACTCGGTCCGACATAGTCAGCGCTTCACCTTGGTCATGGGTGATATAAATAAAGGTGATTCCGGTTTTGCGCTGGATGTCTTTCAGTTCTGTGCGCATATGTTGGCGCAGCTTCAGATCCAAGGCGGAGAGGGGTTCATCTAAGAGCAATACTCGAGGTTCAACTGCTAGGGCGCGAGCAATCGCAATGCGTTGTTTCTGTCCACCTGACAGGTCACTGATTCGCTTATCTCGGCACTCAGGCAGCGCTACGAGATTGAGCAAACGCTCAGAAACTTTGCGACGTTCCGCTTTGCGGACACCGCGAACTTCCAGACCAAACTCAATATTCTCGGCGACGGTCATGAGTGGAAAGAGCGCTAAATTCTGGAAAATCATTGAGGTAGGACGTTTGTTGGCAGGTACTTGGCGCATATCCTGCCCACCAATCCGGACTGTGCCCTCAGTAGGGTCAAGGAAGCCACTGATAATATTCAGCAAGGTGGTTTTGCCACATCCAGAAGGTCCCAAAAAACTGAAGAACTCGCCCGATTCTATTTTTAAATCGGTTTGTTGAACGGCAACAAAATTGTCGAACCGCATCATGACATTATCAAGATGAACACTACTATCCATAACGTCTCACATAGCGTCGGTGAAGCATGACCCTGAGATTAGGGTCATGCAGAGGGCATTCCAAACTCAATCAAGCAGATAGGTAACGGTCTTGGTATTCGTTACGCAGGGCGACATACCAAGGCTCCTGAATTGGCCACCACCAGAGGTTTTTCAGGTCATCTTCTGTATAAGAATCAATGAAGAACTGCTTGGTTTCTTCTGGTAACAGCTCTGCAGCCCCTTTAGAAGTGGAGTTATACCCCGTTGCTTTAACAAACATTGCGCCAGCTTCAGGGGTGTAATACCAGTTAATAAACTCGTACACTGCATCGACATTGTTCGCATTTTTGGGAATAACAAAGCCCTCCATCCAAGCCATCGCACCCTCTTTGGGTGCCGCGTAGGCCATGGGCTCACCGTCTTTAATCAGGTTGAAGGCTGTGCTGTCCCAGGTTTGTCCGATGATTGCACCATTGGCCAAGAATGCTCCTTGTGCTTCATTTTCAGTGGACCAGAACTGGGCGATCATGTGCTTGTGCTCGGTGGCCACTTTCAAAATGACATCAAAGTTAGCACGCATAGCCTGCTCGTTCTTGTAGGAGTCCAGCAGTGGGAAGGGTAATTTCCCTGCTTTTTCCAGCCACAGACCGATACCGACCAGAGCCGAATGGCCACGTACCGTGACACCATCTGCGTGCTCAGGAAGCCACAAGTCACCGTAGCTGAGGTTGTTACGGTCCACTTTGGCCAGCTCTTTGTTGTAGCAGATGGCTTCCGTACCCCAGTCGGAAGGGGCAAAGTAACGTTTGCCATCGACAATGCCACCCACTTCAGAGCCTTCTATCGCGCTTTCCAAGGCACCGTCCCAGTTAATGCGGCGGGTGTCCAGCGGTTGTACCAGATCAAACTCGACATAACCCGGCACACGGTCCACGGTTGGCATAATAATATCGAAACCGCTGCCGTCGGTAGCACGCAGTGAGTTCATCAGTTCATCATTGGTACCGTAGGGGGTGAAGGTGGCATTAATGCCTGTTTTTGCTTTGAAATCGGCGAGCATTTCATCCGTGATGTAGCCTGCCCAGGCATAGATCCGCAGTTCACGGCTGGAGGCCAGTGTACTGTTAATAAAAAATGGACTGACGGCAAGTGTTCCAGCCGCAGCAGCTCCTTTCAAAAATTGGCGACGTGAGACGGTCATGGCGTATTCCTGATCTTAAATAAATAACTTGGATGTTCATCAAGGTTAGACCATATTCCATAAAAGTGAAATATTTATGAAAATACGAACATAAGCGAAAAAATAAACGCACAATAGGTGCGTTTAGATGGGCTGTAGCTGCGATGGAGGGAATAACGACGGCGATGACGGCGGTGACTAAAGACAACGCCGCCGCCAATCTAGATTATGTCCGTTGAGACACACCCACTCCCACCAAGATCAACGCCAATGCAACAAAGTGATTAATCTGAAGTTGTTCACCCATAAAAACGATACCGACAATCACCGCCCACACCGGAATCATATAGTTAATTAAGGAGACAAAGCTGGGACCCGCCATGTACACCAGTTTCATGTAGATCACAGTCGCAATTCCGGTGCACATCAGCCCTAATACGGCGACAGCAATTAACACCGATTCAGACAGTTGTCCGATGGTGCTAAAAGTGGGAATACCGGGATACAGTGTGCCAGCATGGCCAAAGCCACTGGTCATACTGGCAATCGGGAAGGTCATCATCGCCCCCATGGCCAGTATAGAGGCCGACGTGGACCAAGGGTCACTAGCGGGCTTGCGTCGAGCAATAATGGTATTGCAGCCATAACAGATGGCGGCGGTCAGAACGGCAAATTGTCCGAGCAATGCTTGGCTGTTAAAGCTCAGGTGTTGCAGCGCTTGGGGACCGATCAGTACTAGAATGCCTATAAAACCCAAGCTGAAACCAACGAGTTTCGCGCGTGTGAGCGTTTCACCCTGTATAAAAAAATGCGCCAACACAATGGTAACCAAGGGCATTACCGCCATCAAAATGCCTGCTAACGCACTGTCAATGTATTGCTGCCCCCAACTAATTAATGAAAAGGGAATCAGGTTGCCGATGAGGGACATGGTTAAAATATACGCCCAAACTCGAGCACCACGAGGCATTTGACGTCGGAATAACAATGCAAGCGGAAACAACAAAGAACAGGCCAATAGGTTGCGCAAGAATACAAGGGTGGCGGGACTGAGTTCTTTCACGGCTATAGACGTAAAGGCAAATGAAACGCCCCAAATCATCGCTAATAGAACAAGTAAGCCCCAATGTGTTAAAGGACGATGCATAGTTTTATCTACTTTAATGTATTCAAAATGAGATGATCGAGTATTGGCTGAAACAAGCGGTTGCTGAGTTCCATAAAGCGGCCGTCCCGAATGAAGTCCTCGAAACGAGGCCAGAGTCGTTGCAAGGCAAGGTTCTGCTGCACTTCACCCATGAGTTGATAGTTGCCCTGGTAAGCATCCTGAGCCTCAATCAATTCGGAACCCTCTTTACTCGGTTTAATAAAGGCCCCGCTGGTTTTGGCTGAAAAAGGGAGAGGGGACTGCAAATTGTCAGACCAACTTGTCATGAGCTGCTGCAAAAGCTCAGTCGCCTTTTGAGCCTCTAAAGGCGTTAAAAAAAGCTGGGTGTCGGGCGCGAGTATTTCAGTGAAGGTTTCCCCTTTCAATTGAGCTGCCAAGTGATAAGGCCATTGGCGCACAAGGTGATGCCATTTAAGTGCCTTGCCCTGCCAAACTTGGCTGGGTAGGATCAGTAAGCGACGGCGCTCTCCCACCGAATTGATCCGAATATCCAGTAGAACGTCGTCTAAAACGATCATGCCCTGCTCAAGTAACACGGCCTCAGAATGCGAGGTAGCGTAGGGAAAGTCTGCCGCACGCTCTTGATACACACCCAGAGGGTTGATTAATGGAGCAATCAGTTCATCAGCATAAAGATGCCCAAAGGGCGCTAATGGCAGCTGACCTCGGCGTTGTTGTTTTAGAACCGCCTGCTGTAATTTCTGGCCTACATTGAGTTCGGGCTCCGTTTGCAACTGATGTAAGATCGACTCAAGCAGTTGTTGCCGTTGTGCCCAAGCGTCAAGCCCCGAAATCGCGAAGGCCTCGTGGTCTTCTCCGGTTGGGTCAGGATCATTGAACACAACCCCTAAACGTTCTGCAAAAAATGCTTGTGCAGGGACTTTCAGTAACTGCCCCAAATGTGCGAGTGAAATTGGCGGCGGTGCATCCGTGCTTAAGGGAGGCAGTTCAAACATGTCAGATGCTGCGATAGAAGGGGCTAGGTGAATCTCTTGCCACTCCTTCGCATAGGTTTTGTGGGGCGAATCTTCCGAAAAATACGCCTGACTAAACGGTTGCAAAGGGTATTCAAAGGTGATCTGTTTCAGCTGTTCGGCGCTTGAAACGTTAAGGATGTGGTCACGGAGTTGCCCAATGAGAACTGAAGGGGGGCGTTCTGTGTTGTCCCTGATATTGCGTCCAACCCAACTGATATAGAGTCCGTCCCGCGCGGAGAGTAGCGCTTCAAGAAATAAATAGCGGTCATCCTCTCGGCGCGAGCGATCACCTGCACGGTAATCCAATGGCATTAAATCAAAGTCAGGTTGCATGACCTGGCGTGGGTAGTCGCTTTCATTCATGCCGAGTAAGCAGATATGACGAAAAGGCACGGCCCTCATTGGCATCAGCGTTGCGAAATTGACAGCACCGGCCATGAAGCGTTGATTCAGTCCTGTTTGATCTATCTGTCCTAAAATCGTGTCTCGGACCATGTGCAAAGGTAAAGGGTCCGAAAAGGCGGCATGTTCACAGTGCTCTTGCCAAGTTTGAAGACCTAACTCGATGCGTGTCAGCAATAGCTCATCACGGCTGTCTTGTGCAATAAAAAAGTCTTGGCACAGTGTGCGCAAGAGCGATACCCATTCTGAGGGGGCTAAGGGCGCTTGCAGTTTAAGCCAATAGTGATCCAGTGTTTCAATAAAACGGACCAGAGCACCTGCCAGCGTGGCGCTTAAGCCGCCAACTTCTGCATACGGTTCGATGCCCTGCCAAGCCTCTTCTTGACCGAGGGTGTACCCGAGCAGCATGCGTTTTAATCCAAAACGCCAGGTGTTTTGCTCTTGATCGGGTGGCAGACCAAAGCTCTCGCGATGGGTTGCATCCAATCCCCAGCGAATCCCTGAGTCCTCAATCCAATGGTGCAGCAAAGGCTTGTCTAAAGCGGTAATGGCAAATTTGGCCTGTAGGGCAGGGACATCTAAAAGATCGAGGATTTCACTGACACTGAAGCGCGAACCCGGAAGGTTCAGCAAACTCTCCAGTGCAATTAATAGGGGCGCTTGGTGTCGTTGTCCTTGATCTGACAGGGTAAAAGGGATGTAACGCGTATCGTCAAAGCCGATGCGTCCAAAAACCGCACGAATATGAGGTGCGTACTGATTGATATCCGGTACCATGACCAAAATATCACGGGGACGAAGGTCCGGATGTTGAGCAAAGAGCCCTAATACATAATCTTGTAAAATCTCAACCTCACGTTGCGCGCTGTGGGCAATGTGGAAGGTTAGGCTTTGGTCCGATGAGTCAATTGGGCGTGTGCGTGCTTTGCTTTCATCAAGGCTGCGCAAGGATAAAATATCGCTTTGCAATTGCTTCAGCAGCGAGTCCTCACCCGGTTCTTCAAATAAGTCGATGGAGAGCTTTTGTTGCTGGAAGTGTTCTTCGTAGCTGTCTTTTTGGTCAAACTCATCTAACAGCCGAATGTAATCGCGTCCTTGTTTGCCCCAAGATCCGAGCAAGGGATTGGCATGAAGATAAAGATGTTCATCGGAGATATCCGTTTGCCATTTAAGAGGATGGCGTTTAAAGCGTTCGGTAAACAAACGACGAGATTGAACCGGATCAATAATATCCCCCCAGAAATACTGACAGGGATTAGAGACACAGAGTAACACTTGAGTCACCTGTGAGACGCGCTCCAGAACTTGCACGGTTTGTTTGGGTAATGACGAGATGCCAAACACCACTACACGTTTAGGAAGGTTTAGTGACATTTCGGGAGTGATTGAGGTTTTCAAAAAACGTTGATGCACTTGTGCACGGCTGGTATGGCGGTCCACCTCTGACATATCCGCAATGATCTGTCGCCAAAGTTCCGCTTGCCAGAGTTGACCCTCAGGCAGTGGGATCTTGTCGCCCTTTTGTGTCATGCAATCAACATGCTTTGACCAGTCCTCTAACCAATCAGCACGATACACCTGATACTGGTCATAAAGATCGGCAAGGCGCTGTGCCAATTGAAAGCGTTTACGTTGCTGATGATCATCCTTTAAAAAGCGTGATAGTGGTTGGAACTCAGGTCGATCCATCAATGAAGGCAGCAATCTTAGCAAGCGCCAGGTTAAGGGGTGTTTATCATAGGCCGAGTTGATGGGGAGATCGCCCAATACCGAACGATAGACTTGCCAGACATAACTCGCGGGCAAGCTAATGTTTAAGGCGGTTGCGATGTCACAGCCTCCACCGACGTCCGCTTCGTCTTCGGCCAGTGCGAGTTTTAACCATTGCGCTATCCCATTGCTCTGCACCAGCAACACTTCATTTTCCAGCGGGGGCAAAGGGTGGCGTTTTAACCATTCAACGGTTAACTCACGTAAAGCTTCCAGGCGGTTGCTTTGCACAATCATAAAACCTGTTTCAATCTCTGCTGCCATTGAGTCTTGCCTGTTTTGCGAGTGACAAAGATCCTAAGTGTAACAGTTGATTATCCGAAAGTGAGGGGATGTGTTGTTGATATTCGTCAAATCAAAAGGAGAATAAAGTGGCGTTCAATCGAGACACGGATGTAGGGTTCAGTTAAGCTTTCATTCGTCCTATACCTTATCGGCCAAGTGATTGGTGTGATTTTAAAGAGAGTCATCATGAGCGATCTTAATTCCAGCGTGACAGAAAAACCGAGCATTACGATTCGTTATTGCACCCAGTGTCAGTGGTTGTTACGAGCGGCTTGGTTAGCACAAGAGCTGCTGTCAACCTTTAGTGATGATTTGGCGTCCGTTACACTGGAGCCTGCGACAGGCGGGGTGTTTGAGATTACCTGTCAAGGACAACGCTTATGGGAGCGCAAAGCGGATGGTGGCTTTCCAGAAGCAAAAGTCCTTAAGCAGCGTGTGCGTGATTTAGTGTGGCCAAGCCGCGATTTAGGCCATAACGATCGCTAAGTTCGTATTGCAGTGCAAAAAAATTAAGTCAAAATTAAGCCGGGTTTACAGTTGAAGTCATCCTGATTTGGATTAATATGCAGTCATAACTTAAACGATTAAGTTAATGTTCCTATAAAAACAATAAAAGGTATAGGTATGCATATTAATAAAGCATCAGGGCTTGGAATCACTGTATTTGCAGCTGGCTTACTCGCCGGCGCCGTTCACGCTGCGACCTTGACGATCTCTTGTGGAGCTGTAGGGTCTGAGTTACAACTCTGTGAAGAAGGCACAAAGCTGTGGAGCGAAAAAACAGGCCATAAAGTTGAGTTGGTTTCAACACCCAACTCGTCCACAGAGCGTTTGTCTTTGTACCAGCAACTCTTGTCGGCTCGATCAAAGGATATCGATGTATTTCAGATCGATGTCGTTTGGCCTGGCTTACTGGCGCCGCATTTGTTGGATTTAAAACCGCATTTTGAAGCGCTTGAATCCCAGCATTTTGAATCCCTCATTACCAATAATACCGTTGACGGTCGTTTGGTGGCCATGCCATGGTTTACCGATGCGGGTGTATTGTATTACCGCTCCGATCTTTTGGAAAAATACCAGTTAGAGGTACCGAGCACTTGGGAAGAACTCACCCAGACAGCCCAGCATGTTCAGGAACAAGAGCGCGCCGCGGGGCAGGCACAATTTTGGGGATTTGTATGGCAGGGACGTGCATATGAAGGGCTCACCTGTGATGCACTTGAGTGGATCTACAGCTATAACGGCGGCACGATTGTTGATGCAGATGGAAAGGTCACCATCAACAATCCAGGCGCTATATCCGCATTGGAAATGGCTGCTAGCTGGGTGAATACCATTTCACCACCGGGCGTTTTAAGCTATGCCGAAGAAGAATCTCGTGGGGTGTTTCAGTCAGGTAATGCATTGTTTATGCGCAACTGGCCCTATGCTTGGTCTTTAGGCCAATCTGACGGAAGTCCTATCCGTGGCAAAATCGGCGTAACGGCGTTACCGAAGGGCGGTGAAGACGGGCGTCCTGCGGGAACGCTAGGGGGATGGCAGTTAGCCGTTTCTCAATACTCTGAAAATGCCGAGCTGGCCGTGGATCTCGTGCGCTTTTTGACCAGTTATGATGAGCAAAAGCGTCGAGCCTTGATCGGCTCCTACAACCCAACACTGCCTGCGCTGTACGAAGATACCGAGGTACTTGATCTCGTTCCATTCTTTGGCGAGTTGTATGAAACCTTCCTCAATGGTGTACCGCGTCCGTCCTCAGTGACTGGAAACAGTTACGGACGTGTGAGTAATGCCACCTTTAATGCTGTTCACAGTGTTTTATCCGGCTCGCAAAGTGCTGAAAAAGCTGTGCAAGAGTTAGAAAGTCAACTCAACCGTATGAGTCGTCGCGGCTGGTAAGCGGGGTCGGTGATCGGGCAGGGTGCTTGATCACCGATAGATCGACAAGAGCGGAGTCAACAGATGTCTACTAAATCCGATATAGCGCAATCAATGCCAGCGTCCAACCGCTTGTCTTTATTGACACAGCGCAAGCGCATGGCCTGGTTGTTTCTGTCACCGATGATGTTAGTTCTACTGGCCGTGGCGGGCTGGCCCCTACTCAGAACCATCGGTTTTAGTTTTACCGATGCCAATCTGGGTAATTTACATGATTACCAGTTTATTGGTTTTGAGAACTACTTGGTGTACGAGGCAGGAGAGTGGTACGGCGTTTTAGCCGATCCCCTTTGGTGGCGAGCAGTGAAAAACACCTTGTTTTTTACCCTGGTGTCCGTCTCTGCCGAAACGTTTTTAGGCATTATTGTTGCGCTCACGCTCAATGCCCAGTTTAAAGGACGTGCCTTGGTACGAGCCGCCATTCTGATTCCTTGGGCGATCCCAACCATAGTATCAGCTCGGATGTGGGGTTGGATGCTGCATGATCAGTTTGGGATTTTAAATGATATTTTCATGACGCTGGGCTTTATTGCGGAGCCAGTGGCTTGGACCGCCGATGCGAATTTGTCGATGTGGGCGGTCATCATGGTGGATGTTTGGAAAACCACGCCTTTTATGGCCTTGCTGACGCTCGCGGCTTTGCAAATGCTGCCGTCAGATTGTTATGAAGCAGCCAAGGTGGATGGCATCCATCCCGTGCGTGTGTTCTTTAAAGTGACTTTGCCATTGATTGCACCTGCCTTGATGGTGGCCGTGATCTTTAGGGTTTTGGATGCATTGCGTGTGTTCGATTTGATTTTCGTGCTCACCTCCAACAGTGCCGATACCATGTCCATGTCGGTCTATGCGCGCCAACAATTGGTTGAGTTTCAGGATGTTGGTTATGGCTCTGCTGCCTCAACACTGCTCTTTTTTGTCATCGCCCTTTGCACGCTTGCGTACCTTTATTTAGGCAAAAAACGCATGGAGAGCTACTAATATGTTGACTAAATCACTCTCTAAACTCCTCTTGCGCGTTGCATTCTGGATGTTGATTCTAGCCATTATCGTGTTTTCAACCTTTCCATTTTACTACGCGATTTTGACGTCCTTGAAAACCAGCGAGCAGTTGTTTTCCATCGATTATATTTTAACGAGTGTTCATTTTGGCAATTATCAAACGGTGCTGAATCAGGCGTCGTTTATTCGAAGCCTAGGGAATTCGTTGTTCGTTTCGACGCTCACCGTCGTCATCTCCTTGTTGTTTGGCTTGACTGCGGCCTACGCCTTAGGACGTGTTGAGTTTAGAGGGCGCGGAGCGGTGTTACTGATGGTGCTAGGGGTGTCCATGTTCCCTCAGGTTGCTGTTTTATCTGGGTTATTTGAGGTAATACGTTGGCTTAATCTATACAACAATCCACTTGCGCTTGTGTTTTCTTACACCATTTTCACCTTGCCCTTTACTGTTTGGGTTTTGACCACCTTTATGCGTCAACTGCCGAAAGAGTTGGAGGAGGCGGCAATAGTGGATGGTGCATCGCCAATCGTGACCCTGTTTCAAGTGTTCATGCCGTTGATGTGGCCTGCCATGGTGACAACCGGTTTATTGGCATTCATTGCGGCTTGGAATGAGTTTCTATTTGCACTGACCTTCACGCTGACCGATGACCAACGCACCGTGCCTGTCGCCATTGCGTTGATCAGTGGTGGGTCTGCGTATGAATTGCCCTGGGGCATTATTATGGCGGCGTCCGTCGTGGTGACGGTGCCATTGGTAATTTTAGTCCTTATTTTTCAACGACGTATTGTATCTGGTTTGACAGCTGGTGCTGTTAAAGGCTAATCCGAGGAGAAACTATGAATGTGTTGACCAATCAAGAGTGGTGGAAGGGTGGAGTCATCTACCAGATTTACCCTCGGAGTTTTATGGATTCAAATGGGGATGGGATTGGTGATTTGCCAGGCATTACTTCCAAGCTGGAGTACGTCGCGTCATTAGGTGTGGATGGGATTTGGCTGTCACCCTTTTTTACATCACCGATGAAAGACTTTGGGTATGATGTTTCAGACTATCGTAATGTTGATCCCATGTTTGGCTCGCTTGACGACTTTAAAGCACTGATTGAGAAGGCGCATGCCTTAGGTCTAAGGGTAACGATAGATCAAGTGATTAGCCACACCTCTGATGTGCACCCTTGGTTTACCGAGAGCCGACAAAATAAGGACAATGCGAAAGCTGATTGGTATGTATGGGCAGATCCTAAGCCCGATGGCACTCCACCCAACAACTGGCTGTCGATTTTTGGCGGCAGTGCTTGGACGTTTGAGAGTCGTCGTCAGCAGTATTATTTGCATAACTTTTTGACAAGTCAGCCGGATTTAAACTTTCATAATCCCGATGTGCAGCAGGCGCAGTTAGACAATATGCGTTTTTGGCTGGAGTTGGGGGTGGATGGTTTCCGATTGGATACAGTGAATTTTTACTTTCATGATCAACAGTTAAGGGATAATCCACCCTTGCCAGCGGGAGCGGCTAAAACCTACGGTGCGCCAGCCACTAACCCGTACACTTGGCAGCAGCATGTCTATGATTTAAGCCAGCCAGAAAATTTGGCTTTTCTTAAAGAGTTAAGAGCCTTATTGGATGAATACCCAGGCACTACAACTGTTGGGGAAATTGGCGATGATCATCCCTTGGAGCGGATGGCAGAGTATTGCTCAGGTGGCGATAAGCTGCACATGGCCTATACCTTTGATTTGCTCAATAAGCCCAATTCGGCAGAGCATATTCGCAGTGTGATTCAGAACTTTAATGCGATGGCACAAGAGGCTTGGCCTTGCTGGGCGTTATCGAACCATGATGTCGTGCGCAGCGCAACGCGTTGGGGGGAGAACGAAGGCTCTGGTTATCCTCGGGTGGCGTTAGCAATGCTGATGTCTCTGCGTGGCAGTGTGTGTTTATATCAAGGTGAGGAGCTTGGCCTTCCCGAAGCCGAGGTTCCTTTTGAGCGAATTCAAGATCCGTATGGGTTACCTTTTTGGCCAGAGTTTAAAGGGCGCGATGGCTGTCGCACGCCGATGGTTTGGACCTCTGGGGAACAAGGCGGCTTTTCCAGCAAGGAGCCTTGGTTGCCAGTCGACCTTGCTCATTTGCCCTATGCTGTTGCAGAACAGGATGCAGACACGTCATCGATGTTAAATGCTGTGCGTCGCTTTATTCATTGGCGTCAACAACAACCTGCCTTGAAACGTGGTGCGCTTGAGTTGTTGGATGCGCCGAGCGGTCTCTTAAGCTGGATTCGGAATGACGAATCTCAAACGCTTTTAGCCGTCTTTAATATGACAGGGCAAACACAGCATTATCCGTTACCCTGTGATGTGACGGCTGTGCTAGAGGGACATGGTTTTGAGGCCTTATTACAAGACCAAGTGCTAGAGCTTCCGCCGTATCAGGCTTTTTTCGCTGAAATTGATTGAGTTGACAGAAATGCCGAAGGGATACCTTCGGTGAGTGAGGTTTCATGGCCAGTGTAACACTAAAAAAAATAAGTAAGACCTACCATTCGGTGAATGTACTCAGAGACATCGATTTAGACATCAAGGAAGGTGAGTTTGTTGTCTTTGTTGGCCCCTCCGGCTGTGGTAAATCGACCTTGCTGAGAATGATTGCCGGGTTAGAGGAAATCAGTGACGGTGATTTACTGATCGGAAGCGAGCGAGTGAATCACCTGTCACCTAAGGAACGCGGTGTCGGCATGGTTTTTCAGTCCTACGCACTCTATCCGCATATGACTGTGGCCGAGAA
Organism: Nitrincola alkalisediminis; assembly: GCF_009821115.1. GTDB lineage: Bacteria > Pseudomonadota > Gammaproteobacteria > Pseudomonadales > Balneatricaceae > Nitrincola > Nitrincola alkalisediminis. Next base: position 297,027 of record NZ_VYTY01000001.1, read on the forward strand.
TATTGCCTTTGGTTTGAAGCTCGCTAAGCAAGATAAGGGCACGATAGACGATAAAGTTAAGAAAACCGCCGATATATTACAGTTAGGGCCCTTGTTGCAGCGTAAACCGAAGGAAATGTCCGGTGGTCAGCGTCAACGTGTCGCGATTGGGCGTGCCATGGCGCGTGAGCCTAAAATCATGTTGTTTGATGAACCCTTGTCCAATCTGGATGCGTCCTTGCGCATTCAAATGCGCAGCGAGATTGCCAAGCTTCATGACCGCTTAAAGTCGACAATGATCTACGTGACCCATGATCAAGTCGAAGCAATGACATTGGCCGATAAAATTGTCGTGCTAAATGCTGGAGGCATCGAGCAGGTGGGGTCGCCCTTCGATTTGTATGAAAACCCGGCCACTTTGTTTGTTGCGGGTTTTATTGGCTCCCCCAATATGAATGTGATTAAGTGTCATCTTCACCAACCGGGTGAATCGATAACGGCCTTGGACATTCCAGAGCTGGGTACACTGGACGTTAAGATCAACAGCCAAACCGCCCAGATCGGCGAAAAAGTTGTGCTGGGTGTACGTCCAGAGCATTTGGAAATTCAAGCATCGGAGACGGGTCTTGAGATTGTCAACGTCGAATATCTCGGCAATGAATCGTTTGTATATCTGCAAATTGGCAAGGAAGAGGTGCCGCTAGTGGCGAGAGTCTCTGCCTATACGACGTATAAGGTTGGTGATAAAGTGCAGGTCTCTATCGCCCCAAACGCGGCACATTTGTTTGATGATAAAGGACGGGCATTTAAGCGAACCTAACGGATGTGGGTACAGGCAGTGAAGTGGTTTAGATGATCGAATATAAAAAAAAGCTGACAATCAAAGATATGGCGAAAGCGTTGAATGTGTCCACGGCGACCATTTCCAATGCATTTAATCGGCCTGATCAACTCTCTGAGTCTTTGCGTCTACGTATCATTGAGGACTGTCAGCGTTTAGGGTATGAAGGACCGAATGCGGCCGCACGCAGTTTGCGTACCGGGGTTAGTGGTATCGTGGGTGTGCTGCTTGCAGATAGCCTGAGCTATTGCATCTCAGACCCTGTTGCGAGTCAATTTTTGGCAGGACTTGCGGATGTCCTCGATCAACGCCAATGCAATATGCTGTTGCTACCCGGACAGGATGAGTCGACATCCTACAAATCAAGACAAATGGAGTCCATGGTGGATGGGTATATCGTCTATGGTGGGCTGCATCCGTCTAAACGTTTTCAGAGGCTACTGCAACAATCCAAACCGATTATAGCGGTGGACGTGGATACGACGGATTTTATCACGGTGAATATCGATAATCAGGACGGAGCTTACCGTTCTGCCTGTTTGGCACTTGATCATCGTCCCCAAAAAGTTGCGATTATTTCGTTACGCTTAACACCTGTCTCGACTGTGTCTTGGGCAACCTGTGATGCATGCTATGCCAGTCCAGCCTCGGTGTCTCGATCGCGTTGGCTTGGTTATATGCAGGCATTGCAAGAATATAACTATCCACTGGAACAATTAAGCGTGGTGGATGTGCCTGTGAATACCCATCGGAATGCCTGTCTGGCGGCCTTTATGTTGCTGAATCAAGACGAACGCCCTGATGTCATTATCTGCATGAGTGACCGAATGGCGCTGGGTGCCTTGCAGGTGGCATTGCAGCAACAAATATCGGTTCCCAATGATCTTAAAATTGTTGGATTTGATGGTATTGCCGAGAGCCAATTTACGCATCCTACTTTAACTACCGTCCAGCAATATAATGAACTCAAAGGGCAAATGGCGGGGAATATGTTCTTGGGACTCGCACCCAGGCAGAATGTGATTCTACCCACCGATATGCTGATGGGTGAAACCTGCCCGAGAGTCGTGCCTTAATTAGCCTTTTTCATGGTTAATATACCTAACCCCAATTTGATTTCGGCCCTGCTGCTTAGCGGTGTAAAGTGTTTGATCAGCAAGTGAGTAAAGTCGTGTGAGCCCGGACTCTATTGAAAGTTGGTTGGGGTGTTTGACAATGACAGCGCCGATGCTAATGGTTAATACCTTAAGCGCGTCGGGACGGCTTGTGTGAGGAATGTTTAAGTCCTCAAATCCCTGTCGAAAGGCTTCAAGATGCGGTAAAAAATCATCATGAGATGAGCGAAGAATTACAACAAACTCCTCACCGCCAATGCGCGCATAAAAGTCATCTTCGCGACAAAAATGTTGAGAAAATAAAGCCCCTAGCTGTTTCAGGGCAACATCCCCCGCTTGATGACCTTGACTGTCATTAAACTGTTTAAAATAGTCAATGTCCAAAATGGCGAAGCAGAAGGTTGTATTGTGACGTTTGGCATGTTTCCACGCAGTGGGCGCGAATGTGTCGTAGGCACGGCGGTTCGGAATGGCGGTGAGTGCATCCTTAGTCGAGAGTTCAAGCAGTGCTAATTTTTGCTGCTGAACCAAATCAACGGCGAGATTAAACACAGACCTGAATTTTTCGAACTCATTAATACGAAATCGTTCAGTAAGAGGGGTTAAGTTTTGCTCCGATACCATTTGCTCAATTGCTTGAATGTGCTTCTTCATGGGGCGGTGAACAATCCGTTCCAACAGCGCCATGAGTAGGAGAGCTACCAACCCTGTGATGGCAAAAACGAATGGAAAGCCATCCAGTAAATTGGGGGAGTGTATAGGTGTATGGGTAATGTGAATGGTTACCATCGGCGTGTTGGTATCATCGCGAATAATTCGATCACGTTCAGTTTGAAAGCCTTCCTCAAGTGTAACTGGCGCTAAGTTGGGGATGGTATTCGCAAATGCGAGTTCGTCTTCGGTGGTGGGGGTAGTGAAGTTGAGCTTGAGTCGAGTAATCGATTCGATAAATTCAATTTCACTCTCTGACAAGAGTTGAATAAACATAAGATAGCCAGCGGGATCTTTCTCGCTCAAGGAGTCAGTGACATTGGCTATCGCGTAGATAGCAGGCCCGGATCGAGTGAGCAACCAGCCACCAAGAACGTCACTATCGACTTGATTAAAGCGATGGGTAATTAACGCCCAGTCAATATTTGATATCTGACTGAGATCGACCAATGTTTCGTTGGAAAGATCATAGCCTTGACTGTAATGAACATGGACGTCATTTGTTAAATACACAACGCCCAAGAGTTTGTTGGTGATAAACGAACTTGGCGTAAAATTACTTTGAACAAAACGCTCAAATTGAGTAGGTTCGGTCAGGAACTGGTAGCTATCGTCCCAATGAGCCCAGTCCAGCGTAATGCTGGCAAGTGTTGCTTTTTTCAGGCGTAAGATTTTTGACAGGCTATTTAATTCTTGGAGCTGAAGTTGTTCTGCGATCTCTATTTCTTTTGGATGCTCAATATAAAAACGATACAAGCCCAATACACTGATCAGAAATAATGCGAACACAACTGAGGTGAGAGCAATATAGCCTTTGATGCTTTTCAAATGAATACGAGCCTTTCGTGCATAAATACCTTTAATGAATATAGGTATTTGTGATGTATTTATTAGTTATCACTATAGCACGAGAGGTCAATTTTTCACTAGATTGTCTCTAAAGCAACTTCAAATGGCGCAATAACGCACGTGTGTCGAGGTGGCTCTCGATCATATCGGCGAGTCGATCTAACGAGGCTTCGCGGTGATGGGTGTAATTGGTGGTTGTTTGAGGAGCTGCTAGGCCAAAATAGGTGAGCAATGTGTTTAAGGCTTCTGCCTGTTCAAAGATTCCGTGCATATAGGTGCCGAGTATCAGTCCATCGTCACTTATTGCGCCGTCAGGTCCACCGTCTGAATGAGTCAACGGCCTAGAAAGCGCGTGACCTTCACTCCTGCCCATGTGGATTTCATATCCGCTAAAAGTGGAGGTTTTTCCTGTTCCATTTAGGTCATGCATCTGTCCGCGTTGTTTGCGCAGTACTTTTTGAGCCTCTAAGTGTGTGGTAAAAGGCAATAGATTCAGGCCGTGGCTGCTACCGGGTTGCCCCTCAAGACCCTCTGGATCATGGATGCTAGACCCTAACATTTGAAAGCCACCGCAGATCCCCATGACTTTGCCGCCATAACGCAGATGCTTTTGCAGGTGCTCAGGCCAGTTGTGTTCGATTAGCCAAGCTAAATCCTGGCGAGTATTTTTGGTACCGGGCAGAATAATGACATCGGCAGCAGGGATAGGCTCGTCTTTACCGACAAAGATCAATTCAACTTGGGGGTGTAAGCGCAGAGGATCGAAGTCATTATGATTGCTCATTCTGGGCAAGCGTGGAACCACAATTTTAAGCGCGCCTGCCTGGTGCTCTCCTGCATGAGCGACACTGTCTTCTGCATCAAGAAGCAGGCCTTGCAAGTAAGGTAACACGCCGTAAACAGGCTTTTGGCTATATTGCTGCAGCCAGTCGGTTCCCGATGTTAAGAGTTGAGGGTCTCCGCGAAAGCGATTAATGATAAACCCTTGGGTGCGTGCTTGTTCAGACGGCGAAAGCAAGGCGAGGGTACCCACCAGCTGTGCAAAAACACCGCCTCGATCAATATCGCCGACTAAAATCACCGGACAGTCGATGGCTTCAGCAAACCCCATATTGGCAATATCACCTGCGCGAAGATTAATTTCGGCAGGGCTGCCAGCACCTTCAGCAATCACAATATCGTGCCGTTGAGTTAATGCCTCCCAAGCCGCGAGCACGACGTCTTTGGCCGTACGTTTAAAGGCGTGATAATCCATCGCGTCCATATTGCCATAGACCTGTCCTCGTAAAATAACCTGGGCTCCTCGATCACTCTGTGGCTTTAGCAACACGGGGTTCATATCGCTGTGTGGTACGAGACCGCAGGCCAAGGCTTGCAGTGCAGTGGAGCGTCCGATTTCACCACCATCACAGGTAACGGCACTGTTTAATGCCATGTTCTGCGGCTTAAATGGGGCAACATTGACGCCTTGACGTGCCAACCAGCGACACAACGCGGCCACCACCGTGCTCTTGCCTGCATCAGACGTAGTGCCTTGGATCATCAAAGTGGTCATCAGAGTTCGATGCCTTTTTGTGCTTTGATCCCTTGGTCTTTAAAGGCATGCTTCACTACGGTCATCTCTGTTACGGTATCGGCAAGTTCGATCAAAGCCGTAGGCGCGTTGCGACCTGTGACAATCACATGCTGGTGGCTGGGGCGATTGTGTATATCGTCGAGCACCTGCTCAAGATCCAAATAGTTATAACGCAGGGCAATGTTCAGCTCATCCAGTAGAATAAATTCATAGGTTGGATCACGTAGCATCGACTGAGTGATTGTCCAGGCGGCTTCTGCGGCGGCAATGTCGCGCTCCAGACTTTTCGTTTCCCAAGTATAGCCTTCGCCCATTACGTGATAGTCAACGCCAACCTGTTGACGAAAAAACGCCTCTTCGCCTGTTTGAAAAGCGCCTTTAATAAATTGAACAACACCGGTTTTCATGCCGTGGCCTAGCGCTCTGGCCAGCATGCCAAAACCTGAGCTGCTTTTGCCTTTTCCGGGGCCTGTGAGCACCAACAGCAGACCCTGTTCATTTTGGGCATTGGCAATGCGGGCTCGCATCAATTCTTGTTTTCGCGCCATGCGTTTGGCATGACGTTCGGGATCTCGTAATAAAGTGGTCATGAAGGCATCTCCCAATGTAGACTAAAAACACGTCTGTTGAGTAAAGATATCGGCAACCAGCGCGGGCGCCGATGGAAAGTAGCCGTGAAAGTAACTGGCGATTAATGAGCCCTGTCGATAGACGGGTTCTGCTTCAGTCCCCGCTTGAATACGAGCTCGGCACACGGGCTGTAAGTGTGTGTCAAAGATTGAGTGGTGATAGGTGTGACCCCGCAGCTCGCCTAGTGAAGTTTGCACCGATTGCAAGCCAATGGCTTGTAGTTTGGGTTGCATTAACGCTTGTCCCTTGAGGAGATCCAGCAAGGCATGGTTGTCACCTTCGATGTCTCTCAATTGAGACGCACAATACATAAGCCCTCCGCACTCGGCCAAAATGGGTTTGTTGGCTTGGTGATGAGCCCATATCGCATCACGCATCTGGGTGTTTTCAGCTAAACGGGCAGCGTGTAGTTCAGGGTAGCCACCCGGTAACCAAAGTGCATCGGCGTCTGGCAATTCTGTGTCAGTGAGCGGTGAGAAGAAACTGAGCTCGGCACCCATTTCCTTGAGTGCGTCGAGATTGGCGCGATAAATAAAGGCAAAGGCTGTATCACGAGCAATGGCAATGCGTGTTCCTTCTAAATAGCGGGGCAGAGGCGTTGGACGGTAACCGGATAAGGTCACGCTTTGCGGTAAGCGATCAAGGCCTTGCTCCTTTAAAAGCTGGGCGGCTTTGTCCAGTTGTGCATCTAAATTATTAAGCTCAGAGGCTTGAACGATGCCTAGGTGACGATCAGGAATGGACATAGCCTCATGTCGAGGCACTGCACCCAGTAAACGCAGGTTAGAGGGCAAAGCTGATTTCAAAATGTCCGTATGGCGTTGGCTGCCAACTCGGTTGGCAATCACATCGTAAATGGGGAGCTCTGGGTCAAACTGAGCGAGGCCTTGTGCGACGGCTGCAAAGGTTTGCGCCATGCCCCAGGCATCAATCACTGGCAGGGCAGGGATGCCTGCCAGTTTGGCAAGGTCGGCGCTCGAAGGTGCGCCGTCAAATAATCCCATAGAGCCTTCAACCAGAATAACATCGGCGTCCATGGCCGCTTCAACTAAGCGCCAACGGCACTCTTCTTCTCCTGTCATCCAAGGATGCAACTGGTAAACAGGCTGACCGGATGCCAACTCCTGCAACATGGGATCAAGATAATCCGGCCCGTGTTTAAATACTCTAACTTTACGTCCTGCATTGCGATGCAACCGTGCTAAGGCCGCCGTAATCATGGATTTTCCCTGACCTGAGCCAGGTGCGGTAATTAAGGCAGCGGGACGATTAAGGGTTAAGAATTGATTATGCATGCGTTATCTCGCTGGAATAAAAAAAGGTTTGCCATCAATCCAAGCCGTTTGGAGACGTTGATTAAACAGCGTTTCTAATGCAGTGGGTTGCAGCATGGACTCAGCGTCTCCCCAACAAGCCTGACCATCGGGGTAAAGTAATAGAATATGGGTACACCAGCGTGCCGCTAAATTCAGGTCATGCAAGCACATCACCAGTGTTTTTCCCTGTTTGGCTTGCTGGGCCATCAACTCAAGCGTTGCCACTTGGTGATGAAGGTCTAGGTGATTAGTGGGCTCGTCGGCCAGCCAAATCGCGGGGTTTTGTGTCATCAAGGTGGCAATGGCAACCCGTTGTCTTTCCCCCCCAGATAAGGTGCTCACTAACCTATCTGCAAGGTGATCAATATCCAGTGCCACCAATGCCGCTTGTGTGAGTGCTATGTCGTTAGCTGACTCCATCTGCCAAGCCGATAGAAAGGCATGGCGTCCCATTAACGCGGTTTCCATCACGGTTGCCGGAAAATCATCGTGTCGTTCTTGAAAAACAAGACCCAGCAGTTGGGCAATGGCACGGCGTTTATAGCTGTGGAGTGGGCGTTGATTGAGGTGAATCTGTCCTGAGCGAGGCGCACGCAGCCCAGCAAGTGTCTGTAGAAATGTGGTTTTGCCAGCGCCATTGGGCCCCAGTATGCCCCATATTTGCCCTGGCTCTAGACAAAAAGACAGGGCATCCCCCTGAGCTCTGCCCGGCACGTCGATGGCCATGGCTTTAAGTTCAAGGCTGGCCATCAACGTGTCCTATGCAATAGATAGAGAAACATAGGCACTCCGAGTAAGGCCGTTAACACCCCAACTGGAAGCTGCTCGGGGGCAATTAAGGTGCGAGCGAAGGTGTCAGCAACCGTCAGTAGCGCGCCGCCGGCAAGGGCCGAAGCGGGTAGGATCAGCCGTTGATCATTGCCCAATACCAAACGCAGCATGTGCGGCACTATCAAACCGATAAACCCGATGCTACCTGCAGTGGTGACGGCAATCGCCGTGAGCAGGCTGGCTAGAAAAAAAATGCCAGCTTCTAAGGGTTTGACCGCAACGCCTAAGGCCGCCGCTTGCAAAGGGCCACGTGCTAACACGTTTAAACTGCGTCCAAACGGGGTTAAAACAACACAAATGCTGATCAGTAGGACTAAGGCTGGCCAGGGTGTTTGAGCATAGGACAGATCTCCCATCAACCAATAGAGCATACCGGGTAGGCGCTGCGGTGGACTCAAGGCTAACATCAAGGTGATGATGGCACCCCATCCCGATGCGACCACAACGCCCGTGAGCAATAGACGAGAGGGTGTCCAACTGCCTGAACCATGGGCCAGCCCAAATACGAGAAGGGTTGCGATTAGAGCCCCTAATAATGCTGACCCAGAGACCAATAGAGCACCCAGTCCCAAGAGCATTGCTCCCAAAGCGCCAACAGCCGCCCCACCCGAGAGTCCTAGGATATAGGGGTCGGCCAAGGGATTGCGCAACAGAATTTGCATTAAGGCTCCGGCCACAGCCAGCAAACCACCTGTAGAAAAGGCCGATAGGGTTCTAGGTAGGCGTAAGTCCAAGATCAAGGTGCGTTGCAAGGGATCACCCTGTCCAATCAGCACGTTCATCACGTCGCGAAGGGGCAGTCCGGAGCTGCCCTGTGTGACTGAGAATACGAGGGCCATTGCCGAGAGCAGTGCTAAGCTCAACAAAGGAATCAGATAGCGCGTATGTATGGAGCCTGCGATGGGTCGTTTACTGACGTTTGGCACGGGCTTCATCCAATGCTTGGCAGAAACGTTCTGCCCCTTGTAAAAGGCGCGGGGTTGGCCTTTGAATCAAAGAGGGGGGAATAAAGTATAGATTCTGATCGGCTGTTGCGTGTAAATGGGGGTATTGTTGCCAGTGGTCGAGCCAGGCTTGGTTTTCCTCGCCCATTCCGCCAGCCAATATTGCTTCGGGATTGGCACTTAAGATGGATTCGGTATCTAAACGCGGAATCATACGCGGTAAATCGGCAAACACATTGTCGCCCCCGCAGAGTTCAATGACTTGGTGAATGAGATGTTCATGGTTGACCGACATGATTGGGTCATTCCAAACCTGGTAAAAAACGCGAACGGGTGATGCGTTTTGATAGCGCTGCTGTAAGTTGTTTATGCCCTCTTCAAACGCTTGAGCAACTTGTTGCCCGACGTCATCGCTTCCTGCTAAATGGGCTAAACGGAGTAAAGTGCTAGAAACATCGGCAAAACGGCGTGGTTCTAAGTAAAAAACCTTGAGGCCCAATGCTTCTAGTCGTTCCATTTGTTCAGCGGGATTGCCCGTTACCCAGGCAATCACTAAATCGGGTTGCAATGAAATGAGCTTTTCCATGTCCAAACGGGTGAGGCTACCGAGTGACTCTATCGCTTGTGCCTCGGGGGGGTAGTCACTAAAGGTGACAACTGCCACCACTTGATCACCGCCGCCCGCTGCAAACATCAGCTCAGTGGCACCGGGTGACAAAGTGGCAATGCGTTGAGCCGGGTGATCCAAACAGATTTGGCGACGCTTATCATCAACCACACAGCGTGCTTGAGTGGTCTCATCCGCCAGTAAGCTGGATGTTCCCAACAAACTCACGAACGCGGCTAAGATCCATTTATGTAGCATGATAAGGTCGCCTTCTGATTAGAGTCCGCTATAACTTAGAGTTAAAAATGCACTGCGTCCAGGATTCTTATAGTCCCAACCACCGAAGCCACGTGTCGTGACATAGTCTTTATCAAACAGGTTGTCGACAGTGACGGTTGCAGACCATTCAGGTGCAAAGTTCCAGCGGCTTCTGAGGTTAACAAGGCCGTATCCCGGCATCTTGTCAGACTCACGGCGTGCATTGTAACGGCTACCTTGCGCAATTAAAGTACCGCCGACCGACCAGTCTCCCCAGCTGCGATCCGCATCAAAGCGAACGCTTTTAGTGGTGCGGCGTTGTAGACGAGTATCGTCGGCACGATCGATCGGATCAGTTCCTGTCAAGGCGGCTTTTAGCATCCAGTCGGCGACCTCAGCACCAAGGCTGAACTCAATGCCACGAATACGCGCACGATCAATATTTTGGGGTGCCCATAAACCGGAAGGCAGGGGAGCCCAATTGATCAGGTTTTTATACTGCGCTTCGTAAACGGCGACATCCCAGAAAAACGTTGGGTATTGACCACGAAGCCCTATCTCAGTGGTATGGGAGGTTTCCGGTGCTAGATCAAGATTACCGCTGCCAGGCCAGTAAAGATCATTGAACGTGGGCGCTCTAAAGGCGGTTCCGTAGCTGCCTCTGAGTGTGTGCTCGGGGTTGATGGCGTAACCCAGGGCAAGGCCACCCGTCACCTTATCACCATAGACTTGGTTGTCATCAACGCGTAGATTGGTTTGCAGACTTAAAGGATTGAAGTCAAATAAACCTTGTGCGAAGACCGCATGGTTTTTACGAGATTCTCCAGCATAGCTTGAGGTTTCGACGCTATCCTTAAGTGTGTCTGCACCCAAAATAAACTCATGGGCATCCATCCAAAGCGTGTTTTCCCAACGCAGTTTGTGCGTTTTGGTATCAAAATTAGAACGAGTGCCTTGATAGCTTGTGTTCTCATCCCTTGCTTCACTGAGTTGCACGCGAGACAGCCAATGCTCCGTGACTGGAATGCTGGCCGTTAGCCCTAGTACTTGAAGTCGGTAATCCGTGTTACCACCGACAAACTCGGTATTCCCTTGGGTGTGCATCACCAATAGACTTAGATCTGCACCTGAGTCAAAGCCCTGACCGAGACGGGCAAGGACCGATGTATTGTCATAGCCCCTACGTCCTTCACCTTCTTTAATCTCGATGCCATCGGTTGTAAATTGATTGGCAACCAGCTGGTATCGAGTTGAGTTGTGTTGACCCGAAACCCCTGCATTGACTTGGTAGGAACCAAAGGATCCACCACCGACAGACACATTCATTCTTTGTGCTTGAGAGTTGGCTAAAAAGCCTTGTATAACACCGCCCGCCGCATCAGCACCGTAAAGCCCCCCGCGTGGCCCTCTCACAATTTCAAAGCGTTCAAACAGATTGGGTGTTAAAAACTGCCAAGACGCACCGCCAGAGGTGGCGGACTGAAGACGAATACCGTCCACTAACAAAACGGTCGAATCCGAAGCGGCGCCGCGAGTGTAGACACTGGTCGTTTTACCGAATCCCCCATTCGAACTGAAATCAACACCAGGCTGACCTTTCAGAAGGTCAATGATGTCTTTAGGTTGTTGTAGACGAATTTGCTCTTCATCTATAACCGTGACAGATGCCAGCGTTTCATCCGCTGTTTTTGCGGACAGGGTGGCTGTCACAATAATTGGATTAAAACGTGTGTCTGCAGAATCCAAGGAGGAGATCGGCTGAGCGAAGAGAGGAGCGGAAAGGCTCGATAGGCAAAGCAACGCCAAAGGCTTGATTGCAAAAACCGGTTTGTTCATGTGACAAGGTCTCGTCAAGTGTGCACACCCGCACAACTAATTATCGGGGAACTACTGTCAGTGGGAGGAGATAGGAGGGACAAAACAAGACCCTGCCCAATGATCGCCCACCGCAATCAGGCATAACATCACGGGCAGGTCTCCGGGCTGACAAGCAAAAGACTCGGTTTTTTAAAAACCTATGTTTAAAAAACCTATGTCTTAAGGGGTGGCTCACCTTCCCATACCGACGTACAGTGGTTATTGAGGCACCTTAACTTGATCACCGTTGCGGGGGCAGCGTCAGATTGAAGCACTGACTTCCCTATTAATCCGAGAGCGAATCTACAGAACCTGTGAAGCGCCAAAGACTAGCATTTTGAGTGATTTTTCACAAGTTAAGGGAGCAGTGTGAGCAGTGCTTTAAGGACGAATCCAGCGGAATAAGTGAAGGCAGAGTGAGGTTGCTTAAACCAAGGACCCCTTTCACTGTTTAACCGATCGTCTTGATCGGTCGGACCAATCCATTCCACGCATAAAACACCTCATCGCAGCGCTCAGCTGCATCTTGGCTTAACCAGCCGTTGAGGTCGCGAAGGGCGCGTTGTTTGGCTTCGATCGGCACTATACCTCGTCCAATCTCCAGCAAGATCAAGCAAATGGGCTGTTGCGAAGCCTGCTCATGTGCCAGATAGGTGTCGAGTTGGTTTGCATACTCAGTACGAAGCTGCTTAACATCATAGTTCCCCATTAAGTCTGCCTCAATCCAACGCTCCCAGCCCTCAATGATGAGAGGGGATGGGGCGCTGGATTCGGTTGGCCAATCCTTCAGGTATTTGCCTTCATAGGCTGAAAGCCAATAGCCATTGGGGTAGAGCTGACGAGCAAAACGGCGTTTTCCTGAGCAGTACCCACCGATAATCAGTTTCACATTAACCTCCTTTCCAATCGTACGCACATCCGCCAAGCATTTGGATGACGTGATCCGCCTGAGCCGTCAGGCATTGATGCAGGCACTGTAAAAAACGCACATAGTTGAGCAATTCTGGGGTGTTTGGAGGCAAACACTCATTGATATCATTAGAGACGATAATTAAATGGATCTGTTGGTCTGTAAGGGCCTGGATGAAGGCATCGAGCTCTTCGATAGCCTCTTTAGGGCTAAAGTCGCTGGCAAACATCACTTGGCTGCTCCAAAGGGTCAGGCAATCCAGCAATAGCGTGCTGTTGGCTTGCAAGCGAGGCAGGACTGCGTTTAAATCTATGGGCTCTTCCAGTGTAATCCAAGCCTTCCCTCTATCCTGTTGATGCCAACGAATACGAGCTTGCATCTCAGATTCTTGCGGCGTCGCGGCTGTTGCTAAATAAAAAAGCGCCCCCCCTCGTGTCTCAGCATCCTGCTCGGCAAGTTGCTCTGCCAATCGACTTTTTCCTGAGCGCACCCCTCCTGAAATAAAGGTCAGCATGACAAACGCCCCCATTCCTGCAAAGCCATTAACAGCCGCTGATTGTCAGCGCGCGAACGTATGGCAAATCGTAGCGCTGAGCCATTTAACCCTGCAAAGTTGTGAGTGTGACGAGCGAGTAAACCGCGTTGCAGTAGGAAAGGCAGCAAGGCATTTGAGTCGCGTTCGGCTGATGGGGGCTGCAATAGAAAAAAATTGGCTTGGGTCGGGGGAATCGAATAGTGACACTCGCGCAGTTGCGGTAACAGCCAGGCGTGTTCTTGTGCTAACCAATCGTGGGTCGCGGTTAAAAATTCACGGTCCTGCAGCAGATGCGGCACGATATTGGCGGCAAAGGTATTCACACTCCACGGAATTTGTCGTTTTTTAAGCTGTGCGATGCATTCGGTGTTGGCCAGAATATAGCCGATTCTGAGCCCCGGTAAGGTGAACATCTTGGTTAAGGAGCGTAACAGAATCAAGGGTGTGTTTTTATTCAGACAGCGTGGCAATTGGTTTTGTTCATGAGGGGCAAAGTCGATAAATGCCTCATCAACGATCAGTGTACAGTTGGTTTTTTTTGCCTGATCGACCCATTCTTCCATTTCCTCCATGCCAATAAGGATGCCTGTCGGGTTATTGGGGCGGGCGATAAACACCACATCCTGCGCCGCCATTTCGGCAAAAATAGCCTGCTTAGGCAAGTGGAAGTCAGGTGTAGAAAGTTGTTTGATGCTGGATGTTAGGCCGTAGTGATCGCAGGCTCGACGGTATTCCGCAAAGGTTGGCTCCAAAATCAAACAGCGCTTGCCTGCGAACAGGGAGGTTGCCAAAAAGATGGCCTCACTGCCGCCATTGGTTAAGCAGACCTGCTCAGGTTGCACGCCTTCGGCCTGCGCAATGGCATGGATGGCATCCGTATACTTGGGGTCTGGATAGCGCGTTAGGGTGTCCAATTGCGATTGAATAAACGGACCCAACCAAGCGGGTGGCCCCAAAGGGTTGAGGTTGGTACTAAAATCAATAACCTTATGTTCTTTGGGGAAGCCATAATAGGCCAGAATTGATTCTGACTGACCACCATGCGAAGGCCAGGGTGCTGTGCTTGAATGATTCATTGCAGAACCCATCCCAGCAAGCTGATTAAGGCAAAAAATAGGGTGAAAACGATCCAAGCACCATGCATCAGGCGAATACTTTGGCCTATATGCGCGGTTTGCAGTGGCTGGTTGTTTGAACCCAGAATGGCTCGGTGAGAGGCGATGCCTTGGTAATAATTGGTTCCACCAAGTTGCACACCCAGCAAATTCGCCACCATGGCCTCCGGCCATCCGGCATTGGGGCTTGGATGCAGAGGGGCTTGCTGCCACGTGTGTCGCAGTGCATCCGTTGTACGAACACCTTGCAGCAGGATGGCCGCGATCCAAAAACAAGCGGCTGTCAAACGAGCAGGCAGCCAATTGGCTATATCATCCAGCTTCGCAGAGGCATAGCCAAAGTCGGCATAGCGTTCGTTTTTATAGCCGACCATCGAGTCCAGGGTGTTGATGGCTTTGTAACTCATGGCCAAGGGGGCGCCACCTAAAAAGGCCCAGAACAGGGGAGCGGTGATGCCATCGACGGTATTTTCGGCCAGGGTTTCCACCGTGCCACGAGTGATTTCGGCTTCATCCAATGAGTGGGTGTCGCGCCCAACAACATGGGATAAATAGGTACGTGCCAGCATGAGGTCGCCTTGGCCTAGGGGTCGAGCAACGGCGAGCGCCGCATCCTTTAATCCTTTGATGGCAAAACAAGACGACAGCAACAGGATTTCCAGCAGCAGGCCGAATACCGTATGAAGTGCATAGGCGAGCGCTAAGCAGCCATAGGTGATCGCAAAGGTGCTCATCACAACGCTAGCGGTTAATAAAAAGCCATTGATACGTTGTGTGCGGTGGTCGCCACGGTTCCAACGTGCATCAAGTCTGCTGATGAATGCGCCTATCAGTTGCACTGGGTGTGGAAGACGTTTGGGGTCTCCCACGACTAGATCCAAAAGAATAGCCATCAAAATAACGCAGAGTAAACCTAAACTTAAGCTTGAAAGCAGCATGAAAGCGCCATGACCATCGGTTGTGAACAAGGGGTAATGAAGTTGGCTATCATAGCAAAAACACGATGTGTTGGTGCAGCTTTCATCAAGGCATGTTCACCGTTTGCTATTGAGCTGTGGTAACCTTCGCGTTTTGAATGATTCGAGTCGATGTTCAAGGAGCCAAGGTGAGTCAGATGGTTGAGAAGGGGGTGTTCAACATCCCACTGCTTTCAAATGAGTTGGATGCCGAGATTCAACACAAAATCGACATGAAAACCAAACCCCAAGGATCACTGGGTCGTTTAGAAAGTTTAGCGGCTCAGATTGCGCGCCTACAACACACGTTATCACCTTGTACCGACACGGCCATGCACTTGGTGTTTGCCGCTGATCATGGTGTGTGTGAAGAAGGGGTAAGCCCTTTTCCTCAAGAAGTGACGGCGCAAATGGTACTGAATTTCCTGCAAGGTGGTGCGGCCATTAATGTCTTTTGTCGCCACAATAACGTCGGTCTTAAGGTCATTGATGCGGGCGTTAAAACGTCTTTGCCTGAGCATCCTGATTTGGTGTCCTGTCCGGTTGCATCGGGCACTCGTAACTTTGCGCAAGAGGCAGCCATGTCGGCTGGCGAACTGGCGCAGTGTCTGCAAACAGGAGCAGAGATGGTCGATTGCTGGGCTGCAGATGCGCAGGTGTTAAGCTTGGGTGAAATGGGAATTGGCAATACCACTACTGCTGCCGCTGTCTTGGCTGCGTTACTCAATATACCCGCACGGGATATTGTCGGGGCCGGAACGGGGGCAAGCCCCGAGATGCAAGTGCATAAAGCACAGGTCATTCAAGCAGCACTTGAACACCACCAGACGCATCAACTATCGCCTCTAGAGATTTTGCAATCCGTGGGTGGACTGGAAATTGCCATGATGACTGGAGCTTTTTTGCGCGGAGCTGCCCTTAAAAAATTGCTCGTGGTCGATGGTTTTATTGCCACCAGCGCGTGGATGGTGGCGTACCAGCTCTGCCCGCACATTCGTGACTACACGGTCTTTGCGCATCAAAGTCATGAGCAAGGTCATCAGCCTATTCTGTCTCAGCTGGGAATCGTGCCCCTGTTGACACTCGATTTGCGTTTAGGGGAAGGGACGGGTGCCATTGCGGCGATTCCGCTGATTCGTTTAGCGACTGCTTTTTTGAATGAAATGGCCTCCTTTGATGATGCAGGGGTGAGCCAGTCCGCATGAGTACGCCCAAGACAAGTCTGGTCCGCCAAGAGTGGCAAGCGTTTTGGTTGGCGATGAGCTTCCTGACGCGTATTCCAGTTTGGGTCAAGATTGATTACTCCCAGCGCCTAATGAACCTATCCAGTCTTTATTTTCCGCTGGTGGGCTTGTTACTGGGGGTGTTGAATCTGCTTGCGTACAGTCTGCTGATCAGTCTGTTGCCACTTACGGTCACTTTGCTGCTATTGCTGGTATTGCACTTATGGATAACGGGTGCCTTTCATGAAGATGGTTTGGCCGACAGCCTTGATGCGTTTGGCGGCGGCTACACCCGCGAGAAGCGCTTAGAGATTATGAAGGACAGCCGTATAGGCACCTATGGCTCCGTTGCCCTGTTTTGTGTGCTGGCATTAAAGTGGGCCATTTGGGTTGAGCTAGACAACTTAGCAATCGCGCTGTTAATGGCGCCTGCGATTGCCCGCTTAACGCCGCTGTTTTTAATGCATTTTATGCCCTATGTCACCGCATCCGAGCAAAGCAAAACCAAGCCTGTTGCTGACTCTATGAGTTTAGGACGCTTGGCTTTCGCCATCCTTGGTGTGCTGCTGGTGGCGCTTATTGCCCAGGTGTTTTGGATAACCCTTCTTGCCATTGCGATCACGCTGTTGTACTGGGGATACAGTCTGCATCGGAACTTAGGGGGATACACAGGGGATACACTGGGGGCCAGTGTGATTATCTCTGAGCTGGTCTTTTTGCTCTTGCTGCTGATTGGACGCTGAGTATGCGTTACTGGATCAGGCATGATCGACCCTTGTTATCAAGCCATCTGTGTTACGGTTGGCTTGATGTACCTTTGGCGGTGCCTGTGCAAGAGACCCTTACCCAGCTGCCCAGCTTGCCAATCCATCTGCCCATTTACACCAGTCCTTTGCAGCGATGCCGTTTATTGGCTGAAGCCTTGGCCGAAGGTAAGCAATCTTTACATTGCCTTGATGCACTGCGAGAAATTCATTTTGGTCAGTGGGAGGGGGTCGAGTGGGATAAAATCAGCCGAGCTGAACTCGATGCTTGGGCCGAACAGCCTTATGCCTACTCCTTTCCAGAAGGGGAGTCGATCCCTGAATTTTTAGCCAGAGTTCAAGTCTTACTCGATGACCTTCCAAGTGAGGCCATCGTCATCACCCATGCTGGCGTTATTCGCGCGGCCCTGCATTTTGTGAAACACCTCCCCCTTGAAGACGCCTTTGCGACTCCGGTGGGGTATGGTCTGTGTCTAGAATTTTGATGGTGAAAAAAGCATGGATAGATTCATATTGGCAAGCGTGTCGATGCTTTGAGTTCTCGCAAGGAAATGTTAGATGCAATCGCCGATACTCCAGGCAGTTTTCTGAGTACCTGATCCACGAAGCGGCTGTAATCGTCCAAATCCTTAGCGACCACTTGCAGTAGAAAATCGGCGGCTCCGGTTGTGTTATGGCACGACAAAACATTGTCACAACGCTGAATCACCTGTTCAAAGCGCTGTGTAGTCTCTTCATCGTGTTGGTTGCAGGTGAGCTGTACAAAAGCGAGCACACCAAAGCCCAGTTTACGGCGATCAAGATTGGCTTGGTAGTCGGTAATGATGTTCTCTTCTTCTAGGCGTTTCAGGCGGCGCCAGCAGGGTGTTTCGCTCAATGACAATTCAGTCGCCAACTTCGCATTCGACAAACGGCCGTCTTGCTGCATACGTCGAAGAATATCAGTATCTACCTTGTCTAAGCTGATCATTGAAAGACTCCTCTAAAATAAATCCATTTTAAGAAATAATATTCCAAAGTCTGATGGATTTATACGATAAAAAGCAAGGTAATTTCTGGTGAATTCAGTAGTCTGTTAGCTCAACCAATTGATCACCTGAGGGGGGAAGCATGAAAGCCGTTGTGTATGAGCAGTTTGCGAAGGCACCAAAGATAATGAGTGTACAGGACCCAACACCTGAGGCCCATGGTGTGGTGATCAAGGTTGAGGCGACAGGTGTGTGTCGAAGTGACTGGCACGGTTGGATGGGGCACGATCCGGACATAGAACTCCCTCATGTTCCTGGGCACGAGTTTGCTGGAGTCATTGAAGCCGTCGGGAAAGATGTTAAGTCTTTTAAAGTGGGTGATCGAGTCACGGTGCCATTTGTCAGCGCATGCGGCGCTTGTCCTGAGTGCCACGGTGGAAATCATCAAGTCTGCGGCAACCAAACTCAGCCTGGATTCACGCATTGGGGATCGTTTGCAGAATATGTCACTATCCACCATGCCGATGTTAATCTGGTGACACTACCGGAAGCCATGGACTTCGCCACTGCTGCTAGCCTTGGATGCCGTTTTGTTACATCCTTCAGAGCCGTGGTTGACCAAGGCAAAGTGAGTGCAGGGCAGTGGGTGGCTGTGTATGGTTGCGGGGGGGTTGGGCTTTCAGCCATTATGATTGCGAACAGCATTGGTGCCAATGTTATTGCGGTTGATGTAACAGAGGACAAGCTAGCGCTCGCTAAATCCCTGGGGGCTTATGCAACGATTAACGCCTTGCAGGTTCCTGATGTTGCCGAGGCGATTAAAGAGATCACGCGTGGTGGCGTGCATGTTTCACTTGATGCCCTAGGTCACCCGACAACCTGTATTAATTCGATCAAAAGTTTGAAAAAACTGGGTAAACATGTTCAGGTCGGTTTGTTATTGGCGGATCACGCGACACCGCCAATTCCGATGAATCTTGTGATAGCGCATGAGCTGGAAATTATTGGCAGTCATGGCATGCAGGCATTTCGGTATGATGCCATGCTCGCCATGATTAAATCGGGCAAGCTGCGTCCTGATAAGCTGCTGGGACGCACCATCAGCTTAGAAGAGTCCATCGCAGCGCTCACCACGATGGATACACATAACCCGCCGGGTGTGACCGTGGTGACGCATTTTTAGAATGCCTGTACCGTAAGGGTAAACACAAGAATAATGCTAGCCCCATTGTGTTTACCCTCAGATTAAGTCCGTTATGTTGCGGACTTGGTCTGGCGCCTAAACCAACTAAACCGGCGAAGGCTGATCAGAGCCTGCCTGCCCGCGCAAGGATAAATCTGCTACTATGGCCACTCGTTTTTTATTTGATTTGAGGTGTGTTCATGACGATTCATCGTATCAATCCTTGCAAGCGCTGGTCAGATGTAACGGTTTTTAATGGCATCGCTTACTTTGTGGAGGTGCCGGAATCGGATCTAAGTGCCGATATCCAAGGCCAGTTGGCTCAGATATTGGAACAGGCGCAAGCTTCGCTGGCAAAGATTGATAGTGACAAAAGCCGGATTTTATCTGCCACCATCTACATTACAGATTTTGCCAATCTGCCAGCGCTGAACGAGGTTTGGGATGAATGGTTTCCAGAAGGTACCGCGCCAAGTCGTGCCTGTGTGAAAGCAGAATTGGCGGATCCAGATTACTTGGTCGAAATTGCATTTACCGCTGCTGCGGGTGCCAAGTTTCAGTCATAAGCAACGGGAATAGATGCTGCCGGAGCTATTGTTCTCGGGCAGCCGCTTCGCGCAATTTATCCTTTTTGCTTTTTCGTTTGCCTTTAACGGGCGCTTTACCTTGAGTGTTTTGCGGTGATGCCTGCGTTGGTGTTGGGCTAGGCTCAAACCCTTGAATCTGTTCGAGTGTCACGTCAAGCTGGTTGCGTTTTACAATCAGTTTGAAGTGAGCATCACTGTCAGGGTCGATAAAGGAGAAAGCGGTGCCTGCTTCACCGGCCCTTGCGGTACGGCCAATGCGGTGGATGTAATCGGCCGGTGCACGCGGCAAGTCGTAATTCACCACATACGGCAGTAAGGGAATATCAAGGCCGCGTGCCGCCAGATCGGTTGCAATCAACACCCGAATTTTGCCAGTTTTGAATGCAGCCAAGGTGGAGCTGCGCTCTGTTTGCGACTTGTCTCCGTGCAGTGTTTCGACGTTAAAATCGTATTTGTAGAGCTTGTCAGCTACATTCTCAGCCGTGCGCTTGCTCGCGACAAACACCAAAAACTGTGCACCGGGGTACTCGGTGAGCAGGTGGCGCAGGAGCGTGGTGCGCTGTGCTTTGTCCACTTCAATCGGACGTTGAGTGAGGCTGTCCGGCAACTTGTTTTGTCGTTCAATCTCGATGCAAACTGGATGAAATAAGAGTTGATCGATTAAGGCATCGACCTCTTGCGGGAAGGTGGCCGAAAACAGCAGGTTTTGTCGCTGTGCTGGCAACAGGTTGATGATCTGCTGCAATTCATCAGCAAAACCCAAATCCAGCAGGCGGTCCGCTTCATCCAACACCAGATGCAGCACTTGATTTAGATTGATGGCATTTTTTTCGATCAAATCCAGCAGACGGCCTGGGGTTGCGACCATAAAATCACAACCGCCGCGCATGGCCTGCATTTGGGTGTTAATCGAGACACCGCCGTAGACTGCAAGGCTTTTAATACGTCTTGGGTAATACGCGCTGAATGCTTGAATTGCCTGTTCAACTTGTACGGCCAGTTCACGGGTGGGAACGAGCACTAAGGCGGCCACCTGATTGCTTCTGAGCCCAGGGTGGTTGAGTAGCTTTTCTAGCAGTGGCAATACAAACGCCGCCGTTTTTCCTGAGCCTGTTTCCGCCGCCGCCAAAACGTCACGTCCTTCCAGAACCGCAGGTATCGCTTGGCTCTGAACAGCTGTAGGGGTTTCGTAACCCAATGTATCAAGTGAGCGTTGGAAAAAATCAGACAGACCCAAGGAAATAAACGACATAAGAGGATGTATACCGAGTGAAGATTAAAAAACCATTTTAGCAGGTTTGGAGCGCTAAGTCCGACAGGCTTTTTGCGTCGGAGATGGGCCCAACGCACTGCGTTGGGCCTAAGATTTACTTTAATTCAGAGAGTTCTTCACTAAACCAAATTTTGCGTCTAAAACGAGGGTTTTTAGAGGACATATCGATTTTATAGGGATTGGCTTCTTGAGTCTGTGGCAGATTAAGCAGATTACACAGCTCCTGCGCTAGCCATTTTTCAACTTTCAAAACCACCATCTTCTTACGCAAACGACCTTGTTCATCACGGTTTAAGATTGTGGGCAGTGTGTTCAATGTGAGTATTTCGCCAATCGCTGGGTGCGCCATACGTTCACGCCCTTCATCACTGGCATAAAAATGTGAGACAGCAAACACCATGCGTTGAGGGTTGATCTGCTGTAAAAATTGGCAGGACTTGACCACGGTCGACCCTGTACGCACCATGTCATCGAACAGAACGATGCTGGATCCTTCTAATCCATCAAAAGTATGCTCACTTTCTTTATGCAATGTGATCTCAACTTTTCGCTCAGCCGTTCGTTCCTTGTCGAGCATAATGAATTTGGCTTTGCTTAGACCAAGAGTTGTAAACATTTGTTTAACGAAGTCGCGCGCTCCTTTATCTGGAGCGCACAGAACCAAACCATCGCCGTCCTCGCCATAACTCAAAATGTTTGAATTGAGTAAGTAATGGGCATAAATCCCGTAGGGAATAAGGTTATGGAAGTCACCATCAAACACATCCGAAAAAATCTTCTGAACGGATTCAGAGTGATTGTGAATGGTCATCACAGTGTCCACGCCCGAAAACTTTAAGAGTTGAGCGTAGAGTTTAGCGGTGAAGGGTTGTCCATCAAACTTTTTGATGTCATTGATGTCACGTTCAAAATGCGTTTGCCCTAAATCTTTATGGGGGCCACGATCTTGTGCACTATAGAAAAGATCCGGTTCGACCAGAATGACGCGTTCGGCACCGTTTTCCTTGGCTGCACGTGCAATAATTAAATTATTCATCGCCAACTCTTGTCGGCTCTTAGTATGACTTGTTGTACTGACGATGATGACTGGGCGGCCTTTGAGTGTGCGTCCAATATTATCAAAGTCGGTTTCGTCCGATATAAACCTAGGACAAAACTCGGAGTTCATGAATTGCTTCATGCTAATTAGGTCAGCAATATCTTCTCGTTGCCCCATGGCATAAGCAACATCAATGGCAAAGGGGTTGTCTGAAGTGTTGCTCACGACAACAGGAGTGGACGGGCTGGCCGATAAAGTCATGGACGATCCTTAAAAAGGGTGAAATTACCGCTAATTTTAATACGTGTTGGATTATTTCAATAGAGTTACTTTGCAACTTCTTGCGGATTGTACAGGTGTTGTTTTGCCGCCTTAATCACAGATTGACGAACTTGCGCCATGACAGGGCTTTCGGCTTGCCAAAAGTGCCAGTACAAGGGAATGTCTTGCACATATCCAGGAACAACGTCTACGAGTTGCTGACTCTCAATCAAACCTTTCACTTGCAGCTCTGGCATCATTCCAAACCCTAGCCCTGCCAATGCCGCTTTGACAAATCCTTCAGAGGATGGGATCAGATGTATGGTTTTAGGCTCGGCTCCTGCCATGGCTGTCATAAACTGGTGTTGTAATGCATCGTCACGACTGTAGACGAGGCAAGGAGCGTAGAGCAGTCGGTGAGCGTCAAATGTCTCTAGATGTAGGCGCTTAATGAAGTGGGGGCTAGCGAGAGCTCGGTAACGCATTGTGCCTAAAGCGATACAGGCTCCCCCATTCACGGGTACAGCACTGTCACATAAGCAAGCCATGACTTCGCCTTGTTTCATGCGCCTTAGTCCAACGGCTTGATCTTCGACCGATATATCAAAACGCAACTGAGGGTATTGATCAATTACTAAGGCCTCTGGCAGCCAAGTGGCTAAAGAGTCTGCATTGACTGTAATTCGAATAATCAAATCCTCTGGGTCAATGGCTAAACCTAAGCTTGCCTCCATCTGCTTAACCTGTTGCAGGTGATTAAGTAAACGCTCCCCCATTAAGGTGGGCTTAGGTGGGGTGCTTCTAAATAAAAGTGGCTGCCCTAATTGGCTTTCAAGTTGCTTGATCCGTTGACTCACCGCCGATTGGGTGAGATGCAACGCTTGCGCGGCTTTTTCAAAACCACCTTGTTCAAACACAGCAGCGAGTGCTTGTAGGAGTCGATAATCAATCATTAGAAATACTTATGATGCATAAAAATTATTTGTTAGATTAATGATAACGCATGGATTAGTCTCTGCCAATCATTCAATGAAGCCAGTGGAGGCTGTGATGTGGGTATTTGCGACAGGTTTTGTAGTGTCTTTAGGGTTGATTGTGGCCATAGGTGCTCAAAATGCTTGGGTGTTAAGCAATGCGATGCGCGGTTACCATCGGAGTGTGATTGCCAGTGTTTGCATTCTCTGTGATTCGATTTTAATCATCATCGGTGTCTATGCAATTCAACACATTCAGTCATTGATTCCACCTTTAGTGCCGATTTTAACGGTACTGGGTGTGGCGCTATTGTTGAGTTTAGCCTTTAAATCCTTAATGCGTGCGGCCAAAGGAGGAGAGGGATTGCAGGTGTCCGATGTGATTAACCAGCCGAGTGCAGTGAAAGTGGCCATCACGGCGTTGGCCATAACCCTTTTGAATCCACACGTATACTTGGATACGTTGGTTTTGATTGGCAGTGTGGGTGCGCAACAGACGGACAAGCTATGGTTTGTGGTGGGGGCTTGCTTTGCTTCGTTTGTTTGGTTTTCAATTTTGACGAGTTGTGCGCCTTTGCTGAAAAAACACCTCAGTTCACCTACCCATTGGCGGGTGTTTGATGCGGGTATGGGGATGATTTTACTCGCTGTGGCCGTGAGTTTGGTTGTTTCGTATAGTCAGTGAGCGGGAAGGTTGACGTGTGTTTAAATGTTGAATACTGAGGTCAGAGGTTCCCAGATGAGGTGAGCCTCTCAGACAGTGAAAACCTAAGAGGACTCTTTATACCTATTTAGAACGCAGGTACGACCGCACCTTCGTATTTTTCGAGAATGAAGGCTTTCACTTCATCGGTTTTAAGCACGTCTACCAAGGTTTTCAAGGATTCAGCGTCTTGGTTATCCGCATGTGTGACCAAAATATTGACGTACGGTGATTCGCTGCCTTCAATAAACAACGCATCATCGGCTGGGTTTAAACCGGCTTCTAAAGCGTAGTTGGTGTTAATGAGTGCAAGATCAACTTGATTCAGAACACGTGGAAGGGTCGCCGCTTCAATTTCACGGATACGCAGCTGCTTAGGGTTGTCTTGAATGTCACGGACACCTGCTGTGATGCCTGCTTCTGGGTTTAGCGTGATTAAGCCAGCCGTTTGTAACAATAATAATGCACGACCACCATTGGTAGCATCATTGGGAATGGCCACTTGAGCGCGTTCAGGCAATTGTTCAAGATCGGTGTGCTTAACCGAGTAAGCGCCAAAGGGCTCAACGTGAATACCGGCTAGGGTAACCAAATCAGTCCCACGCGTGCTGTTAAAGTTATCTAGGTACGGCTGGTGTTGGAAAAAGTTGGCATCAAGGCGCTTTTCCGACACCTGCACATTGGGTTGGACGTAATCGGTAAATACACGCACGTTCAGTTCAATGCCTTTTTCAGCCAGGGTCGGCTTCACAAACTCTAAAATTTCAGCATGTGGAACGGCGGTGGCGGCGACTTGTAAACTTGCTGCATGTGCTGAAAAAGCGGTTAAAGCAGCTAAGGTCACGAGTAATTTTTTCATTCAATATCTCCAAGGGGCTAACAAAATAAGACAGGTTTCATTTACGTGAAAAGTGAATGACTAAGCGGTCTCCTAGACTCTGTAATAGTTGTACCAAAATCAGTAACAGAACGACGGTCACAACCATGACGTCGGTTTGAAAGCGTTGATAACCAAAGCGTATGGCCAAGTCACCTAGGCCTCCGGCGCCCACGACCCCCGCCATGGCGGTATAGGAAACGAGTGTAATGGCGGTGACGGTAGAGGCCGCGATAATCCCGGGTCTTGCTTCTGGGAGCAAGGCTTGGGTAATAATCTGCCAAGTGCTCGCTCCCATGGCTTGTGTGGCTTCAATGATGCCTTTATCCACTTCACGCAGGGCTGTTTCGACCAGACGTGCAAAGAAGGGGGTTGCGCCCGCAACTAAGGGGGGAATTGCACCCGCGACACCAAGTGACGTACCCGTAATCAACAAGGTTAAAGGAATCATCACAATCAACAGAATGATAAAGGGCAAAGAGCGCAACACGTTGACAAAAAATGAAAGAATCCCATAGAGCGCTTTTTGTTCAAACATTTGCTTCGGAGCCGTTAAAAACAAAATGACGCCTAGAGGTAAGCCAAAAAGCACGGTGAATAGCATGGAGCCACCGAGCATCATCAAGGTGTCGAGCGTGGCGAGCCAGATATCATACCAATCGACGTTGTTAAAAAATGAACTCATGGGCGAAGGATCTCCACCATCACATCGGCTGCACGGAAGGCATCCAACGCAGCTGCCGTGTTGCCTCCAATTAAAGAAAGGGTTAATTGACCATAAGGCGTGTCACGAATGTAATCGATACGGCCATTTAGAATGCTGTAGTCAACACCGCTGTGGCGTGCCACCTCACCCAACAGAGGCGAATAGGTGGACTCGCCTTGAAAGGTTAGTTTGATGATGCAGCCTGTGATTTGAGCAAAGCGTTTGAGTTGCTCTTGTTCATCAAGGTGTTCGTCTTCGTAGACAAAGCGGCGCGTAGTAGGATGTTGAGGATGCAAAAAGACCTCCGACACACTGCCTTGTTCAACAATTCGGCCCGCATCCATCACGGCAACCTGATCACAGATGCGACGAATCACATCCATCTCGTGCGTAATAAGCACGATGGTTAGGTTTAGCTCTCGGTTTATTTCATTCAACAATTGCAATACTTGACCCGTTGTTTGCGGATCAAGAGCGCTGGTTGCCTCATCGCACAGAAGAATACTGGGATTGGTCGACAATGCGCGAGCGATGCCCACGCGTTGCTTCTGTCCACCGGATAATTGCGCAGGGTATTTTTGGGCATGGTCGGTCAAACCGACACGTTCGAGTAATTGGTGAACGCGTGCTCTAATTTGTGACTTGGACAGCTCGTTTGCAAGCTTCAAGGGCATAGCGACATTGTCAGCCACTGTTTTTGACGACAGTAGATTAAAATGTTGAAAAATCATCCCGACGCCTTGTCGAAAACGACGTAAAGCCGCTGCATCTAGTGCCGTAATATCTTGATCCTTAACAAGAATGCTTCCAGACGTCGGTTCTTCTAGACGGTTAATAAGGCGTAAGAGAGTACTTTTACCGGCTCCAGAGTGACCGATAAGACCGAAGATTTGGCCCTCTGGGATCTGTAGATCGCAAGGCTCCAGCGCGGTAATCTCACGCCCACCGACCTTATAGGCTTTGTGTACGTGTTTAAACTGAATCACAAAAAAATTAACCTTGTGGCTGAAAAATAGCAGGCAATATTACCACAAAGTCGTAGAAGTGAATGTGAAATATAATACTAACCTTATAGACAAATTTCATGTTCCACACGGTTACGCCCTTTTTGCTTGGCTTGATAAAGCGCGGTATCGGCGTGTTTTAGAAGCAGTGAGGGTGAATCCACAGTTTCTGGCCAAGTGGCAATGCCGATGGAGAGCGTAATCGTACCGATTGACTGCCCTAAGTATTCAATCGGTGTTTTTTCGACGTCAAGGATGAGCTGCTGCGCTCGTCTGACGGCATGTTCATTGGAGGCGGCAGGCATCACCACCACAAACTCCTCGCCACCGTAACGGCAGGAAATATCGGTTTCTCGAAAGTGCGTTAACAAACATTCAGCGAGGGTTTTTAATGCCATGTCGCCGGCTTCATGGCCAAATCGGTCGTTAAACTGTTTAAAGTGGTCAATATCACAGATGAGCAGGGATAAAGGCGTGCCTTGGCGTAACGCAACCATGGATTCTCGTTTTAAAAGCTCGTCAAAGAACCGACGGTTTTTTAAGCCTGTGAGTGCATCTTCATAGGATAATTGTTGCAGCTCCTCTTGCAGCTTAATACTCGAAAGTGTGATGCCAATCCGATCGGCCGCCCTTGAAATAAAGAGTGAAATGGCATTGATCGTATCATCATGGATCAAAGGGCTTTCGTCGATTTCAATGACAGCACACACATAGCTTTTATCGGTTGCATCATCCACCTTGATTGAAAAGCTGAGAATGGATTGAGGCGTTAGGGTCGACGGCAGCATACGGTCTCGAACAGAGTTAAAGCGAACCGTTGCCGGTAAAGGCTTAAGCAACGCGGGTAGGCGTTTGAACAGGAGTTGCAAGGCTTCTTGTAACTCTGTGCATTTGTGCAATTGTTCGACTAACTGCTCAAGTGCTCGCATTTTTTTGTTTTCGAGAGCGAGTAGACGGGCGCGCTCTTTTTCTCTGAGGGCATAGCGTTGAATTTTTTCGGTGCGCTCAATGACTTTTTGCTCTAGCGAGAGGGTCAAGTCGACCAGTGCTTTTTGGGTTTGGTTGAAGTGCACTATAGAGATAACAACCAAGGTCATGGAGAAAAGTAAGGCTCCCACGGATACAGGAAAACGCCACCAAGCGATCAATCCATGCGCAACAGCCATGTCGATCAGGAGAAAAACCGAGTATACGGCATACGCACAGACGATTAGTTTTTGCGTGGTATCGAGTTTGGTGTGTTGCGGCACAATAAGCACCAGCATGCTGATGAGCGTTAAAACAAATAAGGCATCAAACACAGGGTAAAAATGTGCCAGTCGAATGATTTCAGTTAAGGATAAACCTAAAGCGACGACCAAAAAAACAATATGGATATTCCGTATCCATCTCAGCATACGGAACAGCGGAGAGGTGTTCGCAAGCCAGTAATAGAGAAGACCCGAGATCGCAATAGGCAGTGTAAAGTAAGACGTGGCTGCCAAGTATCGCCAGAGCATCGGTGCATTGTAGATGAGTTGCGAGGCTTGGCTTTCACCGATAATCATTCCTGCCGAAGCAAACGAGAAGAGTGTGAGGTACAAGTAGGTTTGCTTGTGTGATTGAAAAAGAGAAAAAATAAACGCCAAAATACCGATTAACACGCAAAAAGCAAAAATGATGCGTTCTTTTAATGAACTCGACAAGATAAATAGAATTAAGTCGGGCTTCTCCATCACCTTAACTTCACCCCATAAGCCAATATCACTGTAATCCGAAAAGATTCGGAAGTAGATAGGCTTACCTTGAAAACCTTCGGGCAGTTTGATGCTGTGCCAAGGCCAGCCTGCAAACGCACCGCGACCCGCTTCATCAAATTGTCCGAATTCGTATATTTTGTTTCCATCAAAGTAGACCTGAACAAGCAAGTCCACACTGTAGATATATAAAACGGGATCGGTCCATTGTCCTTGCGGCAGTAAGGTTTTGTACCAAACATTGGTTTGGCCCTTGCGCTCGGGTGGGTTGGAAGGGAAGTCAATGGATTGCCATTCAGGTGAATCGAACGGCTCTTGAGACCAGAGGGGCGTTCCATGCTCATTAAAGGGAGAATCACCCCAACGGTAACTCCAATCCCGATCCAGTGAGACCGTGGCGGAGGTTGCAGTCGGCACCCAGCAACACATCGCGATCAAAAATATGAAACAACATGAGGTCACTAGGCGTCCAATACGTGAGTTTAATGTTAGTGCCATACTTCAAAATACCGTGCGATGGGTTATGTCTGAGTGTTTCCTCATCCTTGTAAGTTTGAATTGTAGCGGAAAACATATAATTTTGAATTGATTGAGTGTAAAAATGTTTTTTAAAACGTGAGCTTATATGACATTTATAAGTGTTTGATGTTGGGTTAAATACTACGACCTCGTTTGAGATCTATTTTTTAGGCTTGATTGAGCGTGGTATACTGATGCTTTTGGGTGGCAAGTCCAGTGCGTTACTTTGATTCTATCGTTATAGGCGCCGGTGCGGCAGGTTTGATGTGTGCGGCAACCGCTGGACAGCGAGGCCGTCAGGTCGCGGTTTTAGATCATTCGAATAAAGTCGGTAAAAAGATCCTGATGTCGGGTGGAGGACGTTGTAACTTTACCAATTACAATGTGGAGCCACGCCATTACTTGTCCGAAAATGCCCATTTTTGTATCTCTGCTTTACGTCGCTACACACAACAGGATTTTTTAGAGTTGGTAAACAAATACCAGCTTGAATACCATGAAAAAACGCTTGGCCAGTTGTTTTGCAATAATCGAGCTAAGGATATTTTGAATATTCTATTGGCTGAATGTGAGCAAGCGGGCGTGACCATCGAAACACGCTGTCAAATTCATACAATTGAAAAAACTGAAGGTGGCTTTGAACTCACAACGAGCTTAGGCCCGATGGCCTGCGAGTCTTTAGTGATTGCCACAGGTGGCCCGTCCATTCCAACCTTGGGGGCGACTGGGTTTGGATACGACGTAGCCCAACAGTTTGGTTTACGAGTGACTGAGCGCCAAGCCTCCTTGGTGCCCTTTACGTTAAAAAACGATGCCTTATCCTTAGCTCAAGCGCTGGCTGGCGTTGCCTTGCCAGTGAGTATTAGCTGTCGTGGGCAAACCTTCAAAGAAGCTATGCTGTTTACCCACAAGGGGCTGAGCGGTCCTGCCGTTTTGCAAATCACCAATTATTGGTACTTTGGCGATGAAGTTGAAATCGATTTATTGCCCGATCAAGATCTAGCCACTCTCGTGACTCAATGGCAACGAGAGGGCGCAAAATCTGAGCTGAAAACTCTATTAAGCCGCATCTTGCCAAAGCGGTTGGTGAGCCATTGGTTGGACTTTCCCGAGTTGGCGAACTCGATTGCCAATAAAGCCATTGCACAGCTCAGCAAAAGTGATATTGAGGTTTTGGTTCGTTATTTTCACCACTGGCGTATTACGCCCTCGGGAACGGAAGGCTACAAAACGGCTGAAGTCACACGCGGTGGTGTGTCAACGGACGAGCTTTCGTCTAAAACCTTTGAAGCGAAGCAGGTGCCGGGGCTGTATTTTATCGGTGAGGTCATCGATGTGACCGGATGGCTAGGTGGCTATAATTTTCAATGGGCTTGGTCGAGTGGTTATTGTGCAGGGCAGTATGTTTAGCGGCGTTTAGCTGACGTATTTTGCTATTGCAGAGCGTATGATCTATTCATCATAATGACTCGAAATCCTTTTTAACACGGGGTATTGCTGTGAGACTTGTCCTGATTGGGAGTGTGCATGTCAGCCATTATTGAAGTTCGTCAGGTGTCAAAGGCCTTCGGCAGTCTAAATGTCATTAATGATTGTTCGATACAGGTTGAGCAAGGATCAATAACGGGGTTGATTGGCCCAAATGGCGCGGGAAAGTCGACGTTGTTTAATTTGATCGCTGGAACCTTTGCCCCAGACAGCGGGAGTATTTGGTATCAAGGCCAAGACATAACGTCTATTCCTGCCAATCAGCTTTTTCATCGCGGCTTGTTAAGAACCTTTCAGATTGCACAAGAGTTCTCTCACATGAGCGCTTTAGAAAATCTGATGATGGTGCCGCCACAAAAAGGGGAAAGCCTTTTTAATACTTGGTTTCGTCCATCCGACGTGCGTGCTCAAGAAGCCGAAGTGCGCGAAAAAGCGCTAGAGGTGATTGAGTTTGTCGGTTTGGCGCATGTTAAAAATGAGTTGGCGGGTAATTTATCCGGCGGTCAAAAGAAACTGCTCGAGCTGGGCCGCACCATGATGGTGGATGCCAAGGTCGTGTTGTTAGATGAAATCGCAGCCGGCGTTAACCGCACGCTGTTGCAGGATTTGATTCGCAATATTCAGCGTTTGAATACCGAAAGAGGCTATACCTTTCTCGTGATTGAGCATGATATGGACATGATCGCACAGCTGTGTGATCCGGTGATCGTGTTGGCGCAAGGCAGCGTGATGATGGAAGGGACAATACAAGAAATACAAGAAGATAAGTCTGTCATCGAAGCCTATTTTGGTAATGATGCACACTGATCCGAAGTTTAGAGGTTTGTGAATGCATTTACTTGAAGCAAAGAATGTTCATGGCGGCTATGGCGGGATGAACATTCTCAATGGTGTGGATTTGGCCATTAACGCGGACGAAATCGGCGTCATTGTTGGCCCCAATGGGGCAGGGAAGTCGACCTTATTAAAAGCCATTTTTGGCTTGTTGCGCGTCACCGAAGGCAGTATTGAGCTTCGTGGTGAGCCTATTACAAATGCCGACCCTGGTGAGTTGGTTTTGAAAAAAATGGCCTTTGTGCCCCAAGAGAAAAACATATTTCCATCCTTGACCGTTCAAGAAAACCTTGAAATGGGTGCTTACAGTCGACGAGACAATTATCAGCACATCCTTGAGCAGGTCTACCATTTCTTTCCCCCTTTAGCCGACAAGCGTGCTCAACCCGCCGGTGAGTTATCGGGTGGCCAGCGGCAAATGGTGGCGATGGGACGGGCGTTGATGATTGAGCCGAGTCTTATTTTATTGGATGAGCCGACGGCGGGTTTATCCCCCTTGTACATGGCGGATATTTTTGAGCGCATCGTGACCATCAATGCGGCAGGTGTGGGCGTGTTAATGGTGGAACAACATGCAAAGCAAGCCTTAAAAATCGCCCATAAAGGCTTTGTCCTTGTCGCTGGACAAAATCGATTTACTGACACTGGCATGAACTTGATTAATAATCCTGAAGTGGCTAAAGCTTTTTTAGGTGGCTGAAAGGCTGAGGTGAACCTTTGAACGAACTTGTTTTCTTTATTAATAATGTCCTTATTTCAGGTGCGGTGATCGGATCGATCTATGCCTTGGGGGCCGTGGGAATTACGCTGATTTTTAGTATTCTGCGTTTTGCTCACTTTGCACACGCTGACTTAATGACATTGGGTGCATTCTTTGCATTTTTCTTAACGGCGTTATTTCCCGCGATTGGCCCTGCTTTAGGCTTGCCTACAGCCTTCGTCATGCTGCCGTTGGCCATGGGATTAACAGCCCTGACCGCCGTGTATTTGGACAAAGCCTTTTATAAGCCTTTGCGTGCGCAAGGGGTGAAGCCAATCGTATTGGTTATGGCGTCTCTGGGCGTTACCTTGATGCTCCAGGGACTTATTCGCATGTTTATGGGGACGAGTAGCCGTTCTCTTTACATCGATGATCGCAAAGGCATCCATCGTATTGATGTGCCATTTGAGCTGGCCAATCGTCCGATTGTGATTACCGATCCTCAGATCCTCCTGATACTGTTTTTGGTCGTGGCGGTGATCGCCCTGCATCTGTTTTTAACGCGCTCAAAACTGGGCAAAGCCATGAGAGCCATGTCGGACAACCCAGATTTGGCGAGAGTATCAGGTATTAATACTCAAAAGGTCGTGACCGTTACTTGGATTATCGCAGGCTCGCTTGCGGCGGCTGCAGGGACTTTACTGTCGTTGGATGTGTCGCTTAAGCCGGATTTAAGCTTTATGTTACTGCTGCCCATCTTTGCGGCAGCGATTGTGGGGGGAGTCGGGCATCCATACGGCGCACTGGCGGGTGGGTTTGTTATAGGGTTTGCAGAAACCTTATCCGTCTTTAACTGGGCGGTGTTACTACGGCCTTTTAGAGATCAGTTATGGTTTGAGTTGCCCGCGAATCTTGCCTTTGTGCCAACCGAATACAAAATCACCGTACCTTTCTTTATTTTGTTGGCCATTTTGGTATGGCGTCCGACCGGTCTGTTTAAAGGGAAGGTCTTATAATGAATATGCAATGGCGGACAAAAGAGTTTGGATTGTGTATGGCCTTGGCCGTTTCAATTCTATTGCTGATGGTGTTTATGGGCAGCGCTTACGGAATACGCGTGTTGGTCGAAGCGAGTTGTTATGCAATCATCGCCCTGGGGTTGACCATTCAGTGGGGATACGCTGGATTATTTAATGCGGGCATCATGGGATTTGTGGCCATTGGTGGCTTTTCAGCGATGCTGCTGACGTTCCCTGTTAATCAGGGCTTTTGGTCTTCAGATCAGGCCTCAGATTTGGGGCAGGCATTCTTGAAATTACTGGGTGCGGTGGTCATTGTCTGGGCCGTGGTTCAGTTGCGCCGATTGTCGGTGCCAAGGAGCATTCGCTTACCTTTGTTATTGATAACGCTCGCCGTGGCCTATTTGTGGGTTGTGAATGGGTTTGCACCTGTGACTCAGGCGATCGTCTCTCAACATGGCTTTATCGGCGGCTTCGGAATGCCGGTGTGGGTCGGTTGGTTAGTTGGCGGTATTCTGGCTGGCACGGTGGCCTATTTTATTGGGCATATCTGCTTAGGCTTGCGCAGTGATTATTTGGCGATCGCCACACTGGGTGTTGCTGAGATTATTAAAGCCTTCTTGAAAAACTCAGAATGGCTCACGCGCGGAACATTAACTGTGTCGCCACTGCCTTGGCCGGTTCCTGGGGCTGGAGAGATTGGTTTTATTACCGCACGTGCATTGTACCTTTCTGTGACGGCGGTTCTGATTGTGATTATTTTTTATCTGTTGCATGCCGCGTACAGAGGCCCTTGGGGGCGGATGATGCGAGCGATACGCGATAATGAGTTGTCATCAGCGGCCATGGGGAAGGATGTGAATCAGCGCCGTCTTGAGGTTTTCGTTTTGGGCTGTGTTTTGATGGGGGTAGGTGGGGCAGGTCTGGCTACCTTTAATGGTATTTTTGATCCAAACGGCTATTTGCCTTTGAACCACACGTTTCTAATTTGGGTGATGGTCATTTTAGGTGGCCCAGGTAACAATTTAGGCACCGTGTTTGGTGCGGTGTTTGTCTATGTTATTTGGGTTATGTCAGAACCCGTGGCGCTGTTTATTTTAAATACAGTGAGCTATTTGGGAAATCTCTGGTTTGCGTGGGAGGCGCCTTCGGATTTTGCCAGTCGAGCCTTGCAAGCTCGTGTGTTTACCATAGGGTTGATTATCACCCTAGTGTTGCGTTTTGCCCCTAAAGGCTTGTTCCCTGAAAAAGTGCAGCAGTATTCATAGCGTCATTTAAATATAACGCCCGCTGCTTTCAATAGCGCGGGCGTTATAGGTGTTACTCGATCAGACCAACGGTTGTGAAGGCTCCGTCACGCACGACCATTTCTTCAATAATGCCCGGCACGTTACCGCGCTCATCAAAGTCTTGTGACCCTGCGGCACCTTCATAGTTGATATCTTGGCCCGCTTTGAGCAATTCAACGGCTTTTTCCCATTCGCCGGGTAAAATCACTTCGCCTGGTGGTAACGCAACTGAGCGTAGCGCAGCGCTTAAACCTTCACGATCTGCGCTGCCATTTTTTTCGATGGCCAATGCAAGAAGGAAAGCCGCATCATAGGCTTGGCTGGCAAACACTGAGTTAGGGTCAAAGCCCGCGGCAGCTGCGGCTTCAGAGAAAAGCTCACTGCCTGGAATGTCCGGCTTACCTGGACGTGTAGCAATCATGCCTTCGAGGACATCTGCGCCAACAGCGCCGACCAAGCGATCACCCACCATGCCATCGGCACCAATGTACTGTGTAAAATTACCGCTTTCATAGGCCTGACGTAGAATCGTCTCGCCAGAGGTATCGGCATAGGCTAAGACTAACAACGTGTCGACGCCACTGGAGGCAAGCGACCCCAGTTCTGAACGATAATCGGCTTTGCCGTCCTCGTGTGCGAGGTTAGCAGCAATGCTACCGCCGCCAGCTTCAAAGACACTGGAAAAGGCATTTGATAGGCCTTGGCCGTAATCGTTATTCACGAAGGTCACGACTATTTCGTTAATGCCTTTTGAGAGGAGAAGGTTGGCGAGCACCTCGCCTTGGTATGAATCTGATGGGGTTGTCCGGAAAACGAGATCATTATCGTTGATTTCAGCAATGGCGGGTGATGTCGATGCCGGGGAGACCATTACAACCCCAGCCGGTACTGCAACATTGTTGGCCGCTGCAATCGTGGCACCAGAACACAGTGCACCCACAATCGCGGTGACTTTTTCAGTGTTGATCATTCTGTCGGCCGCGTTAATGGCGGCAGAGGCATCTGTGCAGGTGGTGTCTGCAGACAAAAGGGTGAGTGTCTGGCCATTAAGGATGCCGCCTTGCTGATTAATTTGCTGAACCGCCAGCTGTGCCCCAGAAAAGATAGGAGGCGCTAAACTTTCAATAGGGCCTGTAAATCCTCCAATAAAGCCTAGTTTGACTTCAGCATGAGCGAAGCTTCCTAAGCCCAATGCAGTGACGAGTGCAGAACATAGAAGGGTAGGTTTTAACATAGTGTGTTCCTTGAGCAGGGTTAGAGTACAAAGGCGTGCGTTAATGCTTAAACCAAATTACCCAGTTATAGGATAAAAAGCGTCTAAGATCAAATGACTAAAAAAACAGTTGTAACAGATAGATCTAAAGTCGAATACTTTTCGTAAAAAAAAATGATTTATGGCAATTGTATAGAAAATAAAACCCTATACTATGGGTGGACTTAACCCGTCTCAAAGGTGTACTTCAATGTTTTTTCGTAAGCAAAATGTAGATTTGAATAAACTCACTCAAGATAAAAAAACATTGGAGCAACGCGCAATTGCAATCAACAAAAATATCGCACTTATAGAGTTTACGCCGGAGGGGGTCGTTAAAACAGCCAATGATTTATTTTTAAGAACTGTTGGTTACAGTCTTTCTGAAGTGCAAGGTAAGCATCACAGGATGTTCTGTGAAGAGGAGTATGTCCGTTCAGCTGCCTATCAGAACTTTTGGAAAACCTTGTCTGAAGGTAAGCCACAAGCAGGCACCTTCCGACGTGTGAAAAAGGATGGAAGTCTTTTAATGCTCGAAGCGACGTATTTTCCTATTTACGATGACACGCATAGCTTGACGGGCTACTTCAAAATTGCATCAGATGTCACTTCAACTCATGCAGAAATATCGAGACAAAAAGCATTGGAGACTGCCCTAGACAGATCCATGGCGATCATTGAGTTTGAGCCGGACGGCACCATCCTTGCAGCCAATAAGAATTTTTTAAGCACGGTGAAATATCAATTAAATGAAATTGTTGGGCGGCATCATCGTATCTTTTGCTATGACCGTTTTTACCAAGATAACCCGCGCTTTTGGCAAGACTTGCAGAAAGGGCGTTACTTTAGTGGTCAGTTTGAACGTAAAACCTCCACAGGTGAGTCCATTTGGATTGAGGCAACCTATAACCCGGTACTTGACGAAACAGGGCGCGTGGTAAAAGTCATCAAATTGGCGACAGATATAACTGTACGTGTCAAAGAAAACCACGCTGTAATGGAAGTTGCACAACTGTCTTCAGCGACCGCTGAAGAAACATCGCAAATTGCAGATCATGGGGCCAAGCTTCTATCGAGATCTGTTGCCATGTCTGAGCAAATTTTAGAGATGGTTGAGCAGGCGGCATCCAGCATTAATGACTTAAATGAACAATCTGTGAATATTGAAAAAATTGTCTCAACCATCAGTGGGATCGCGGATCAAACCAACCTGCTGGCGCTCAATGCTGCAATTGAGGCTGCTAGAGCAGGAGAGCAAGGTCGAGGCTTTGCAGTGGTTGCCGATGAAGTTCGTCAGCTTGCCTCTCGGACCAGTCAATCCACGTCTGAAATACAGAACGTTGTTATTCAAAACAGAAAGTTAGCGCAAGCGGCCACCGAGCAAATGTCAAATGTGAAAGAAAGCGCAATTGCCAGTAACGGTCAAATCATTGAAGTCTCTTCGGTGATGCGAGAAATCAAAGAGGGTGCCGAAAACGTGTCGAAATCCGTGTCAACGTTAATGTCCAATTAGGGGCTGTCATTTCTCTGGGCCGCCTTCTGGTCTGAGCTGCTATCAGGCTCTTAGTTTACAAGGTACAATCTAGCTTCCCAATAAAGATGATTTGGAAGCTAGATGAATCTGCAAAACTCTCCCCCTTCGTCTGATCTCTCGCGCTTTTTTCAGGTTATTGCCATCTGTGCTTTGATGATGGCTGCCTTGAATTTAAGAGGTGGAATCGTTGTTGTGGCCCCTCTAGTCATGGAGGTGCGGGCAGCGCTTAATATCAGTGCGAGCGAGTTCAGCATGCTGACTACCTTGCCTCTGATTTGTTTTGGTGTGGTGTCTATCTTGGTGCCTTGGTTAAGCCGATCCTTCTCCACTCAGCAACTTGCGGTCGTTGGACTGTTACTTATTAGTCTGGGTGTGTGTTTAAGACTGGTGATCTCCTATCCGGTTGTACTGCTGGGTACTGTGATTTTGGGTTCGGCAATCGCCTTATTGAATGTTTTAATCCCAGGTATGGTTAAAACCTTCTTTCCCAAACGTATTGGATTAATGACAGGTCTTTACTCCATTATGCTGAGTTTAGGGGCGGGACTTGGGGTATATCTCGCGGTTCCCATCATGACCTATTATGATAGCTGGCGTTTTCCGGTGATGATCTGGGCGATTTTGCCCTTGATCGGTGTGTTATTTTGGTTGCCGATGCTTAAGTTGAAAAAAGCAGGCAAAGCCTCCGCCTCCGCACGCGCTACCCTATGGAAAGACCCCATTGCTTGGTCAATCACGCTGTACATGGGGCTGCAGTCATTTTACTTTTATGCGATTGCGACTTGGCTTCCAAAAATTTTTATGGAAAGTGGCTTAGACCCTGAAAGCGCGGGTACAGCTGCGTCATTAATTAACATGGTGAGTATTCCTTTTAATTTGATGATCCCGATCTTAGCGGCGCGTATGCGCAGTCAGGTTCCCTTGGCGCTCCTTGTTTTTATCGCCTCCTTTAGTGGAATTGCGGGTTTATATTGGAGTGCCGCGTCAGCGCCGTATCTCTGGGCATCCTTAATGGGAGTGGGTGCTGGATGCTCTTTGAGTTTGGCGTTAACGTTGTTTATTTTACGGACACAAAATGCCTTACAAGCCACCGCATTATCGGCTATGGCTCAAAGTGTGGGGTATATGATTGCGGCGAGTGGCCCTGTGATGCTGGGAGCCATTCGAGATTTCTCTGTAGACTGGCAATATGCTTTATTACTGATGATGATATTGCAGGTTTTCCAACTGGGTTTTGGTTTGTATGCCTCTCGTCCAGGGTATGTTAAAGCGTTAGAGCGTCATTAATTGATTAAGAGAGATGTATGGATATTACGGCTTATTTAAATGCATTTACGGGTTTTTTTGTTATTGTCGATCCCATTGGTACGGCATTGATCTTTAATGCACTGATGCCAGATGCCGATAATCGCAGCCGAGCGATAACGGCGATTAAAGCTACCCTGATTAGCATTGCGCTGATTCTGTTGTTTGGTAACTATGGTGAAGCCTTTATTCATATGTTGGGCATCAATATTAATGCCTTGAGAATTTCGGGTGGCTTATTGCTCTTCTTCACAGCATTCAATTTGGTAACACGAGAAGTCAGCATGCCTTCGGCGTCAAAAGAAAAATCGGATGTGTCAGTTTTTCCACTGTCCATTCCATTGTTAGCGGGGCCAGGTGCTTTAACCCTATCTATTCTAGTTTTTTCAGGCAGTAGTGATCAAAAGGCCAGTGTTTCGATCTTTTTAGCGGTGATCAGTATTTATGTGCTAACACTGGTGATGATGTTGCTTTCAAAATACGTGAAAAAAGTTATCGGAAAAACCGGAGATGAGATTCTCCGGCGTTTCTTAGGCGTTATTTTGGCTGCCTTGGCAATACAGTTTATTTACGACGGCATTACCAATATCTCATCGGCCGTTTAATCAAAGCGCGTATGGCGCCATTCATCAACTTTTTTCTCTAGGCGCTGCAATGCAGCGTCTTTCTCTTCATCTGTCATCCAGCTTCCGGTGAAACTGTTTTTGACCAAGGTTAGAATATGGGCGTGGGTCAGGGGGAGTGCGTTGATCACAGCTGTAAAGTTGTCATTCACGTATCCACCAAAATAGGCCGGATCATCCGAATTTAACGTGGCCTGTAAGTCCTGATCCAGCATCCTGATAATCGGGTGTTCGTCCATCGATCCAATGACACATAGCTTCAAGTTTGATAATGGGCATACGGTGAGCGTATAGCGATGTTCAGCTAAATGTTGGATCAGCTTAGGATCTTCCAACGAGCGATTACCATGATCCACCCGGTCTGTTTTAACCGTGTTGAGCGCTTGCCAAACGTACTCAGGAGGCCCCTCTTCGCCCGCGTGAACCGTTACCTTTAAACCCAAGGCTTTCGCACGGGCAAATACGCGCGCAAATTTCTCAGGCGGGTGTCCTTTCTCAGATGAATCGAGTCCGACACCGGAGATTTTATCTAAATAGGGTAGGGCTAACTCAAGCGTTTCGAATGCGCTTTCTTCGCTCAGATGGCGTAGAAAGGACATGATGAGTTTAAAGCTAATCCCATAGTGCCTTTGTCCATCTTCCAACGCTCGATAAATGCCGTTGATTTGTGTGGCAAAGTCGATGCCTCGCTCTAAGTGACCCTGCGGATCAAAAAAGACTTCCGTGTGAATCACATTGTCCTGATGAATACGCGTTAAGTAATCATAGGTTAAGTCATAAAAATCTTGCTCGGTGATGAGCACCGACATACCTTGATAATATAAATCTAGAAAGGCTTGCAGGTTGCCAAAGGAGTAGGCGGCTTTGAGTTCATCGGTGCTTGAGTACGGAAGTGTGACCTGATTACGTTGAGCCAACATAAACATGCGTTCAGGCTCTAGGCTGCCCTCAAGGTGCAAATGCAATTCAGCTTTAGGAAGACTGTGCGCAAAGTCGATCAGTAAACGCTTCATATGTGAGCCTCCAGCCAGGTGGGATAAGACGTTGTTATCCTTATACTACTGAACTTGTCGAGTAAAGTTGAGTAAAACTCTAAAAAACATCTGAATTGGTTTTCACAAGATCCGTTATCAAAAAATGAATCAATAATAAGGTATCTTTGTTTGATTTTAGTGCGAGTTTAAGAGAAAGTGCTCAAATAAGTTGCAGTGGTTGCACATAGATAGGGCATATAAGGCTTTGATACCCATGGCCTTTGTTTTGCATGTTAAACATTTTGAATGTATGTGAATGGCTATATTAGATTGAGACCAGCGTATGAAACTACACATTACTCCAGCTTCACGGGCGCGTCATCAATTCACGTTGCATCTAAAGTCGACAGTTGAAACAGGGGATTTGAGTGCACGCAGTGGTGTTGATTACCCTCTGGCACACGCCTTTGATCAGCTGTCACTTCGTCTTCATGACTCTTTTACTGAAGGCTTGCGTCATGCCGTGGCGATTGCGGGTCAAGCGCCACTATTGGCCGAGTCGGCTAATTTGGCTGAAAAAGAAGGGGCAACATTAAGTGAAGCCTCGGCACAGTTGGCCAGCGCAAGTGAGGAAATCAGTGTCACGATTAGCAAAGAGTTGGGGCCTGCAGCTGAGACAATGCACCAGTTGGCGGCTGATGCCTCACGGCAAGTGGCTGAATGTGATGTTCAAGGACGGTCGGTGGGGGAACTCATGGAAACGATGCGAACTGAAATGTCGGCGTTGCAGACCCGCATTCAACGGGTGGATCAACAAGCTGAAGAAATGCTGCGTTTGGTCGAGATGATTGCCGATATTTCACGTCAAACCAATCTTTTAGCTTTGAATGCAGCGATTGAAGCCGCTCGGGCGGGGGATGCTGGCCGGGGCTTTTCGGTGGTTGCAGACGAGGTACGTGCCCTTGCTGATCGAACGATGAATGCAACCGGCGAAGTCGAAAATCGCATAGGGCTGATCCGAGGCGAGGTGACAGAGTTAACCCAAGGAGGGGAGTTGGTCAGCGCTCGAGTCGAGACGGGTTACACTGCTATTGGAAATATGCGAGATTTTCTTAAAAAAAGTCGATCCGATATGCAAATGCTGGAAGATTGCAGCCGTCAGGTAGCATCAGGCACCACTCAGATAGGTTCAGCCATTAGCAGTGTAACACGTGATATTCAAGGTATTGCCGATGCCTCGAAGCACTTATTAGAAACGTCAGCTCAGCTGGGTTCTGGGAGCACAAGTATTCGCCAGCATGGTGATCAGTTGCTGGAAGCACTGGGTGTGTATCAGTTGGATCTGCATGGTACAGCACGAGATGACGTCGAGAAATTGGCTTCAGATGTTGGTTTGAACGAACCGCATCAAGAGCAACGCGTTGAGCAAACCTTGCGAGCGGCATTAGGTCGCAGTGGTCGACGCTTTGAGCTTTTGTATTTGGTTGATCCGAATGGGCGACAAATCAGCGCCAATATTCACCCTGAGTGGGTCGTGGTGAACTATGAGGGAACGGGCAAGGGCCGGAACTGGTCGGATCGTAAATGGTTTAAAGAGGCGATACGAAACGAGCGGCCTTACGTGAGCCCTGTGTATCGCTCTGTGGCTACCGATGACTACTGTTTTACGGTCAGCGTGCCTGTTCGGCATCCTGAAAAAGGCATCGTAGCTATCCTTGGCGCGGATGTGCGTTTGGCCGCTTTTTTGGATAGCTAAGCCCATTCACTCTGTTGCCAAGATGGATAGTGTGTATCCGTCTTGGCTGTCTACAGGCTACAGATTGCAGCCTTTTTGTCTGTGTTGATGGAGTCCATTACCGCTGCCTGCTATGATCGAAGGAGACGCTCGAATTCACAGTGTTGCCAAAATACGAAGGTCATTTTATGCACGCATCCCCTTTAGTAACGTCCGAATGGTTACAAACGCACCTGCAAGACCCTGATCTTGTTGTCATCGAAGCCAGTATTGGTAAAGTCATAGGTAAAGAGCCGATTGAGTATGACTCACCTGTGTGCATTCCCAATGCCATTAAACTGGATATCGAAACTGATTTGTCGGATTTAACCTCTAGCTCAGTTCATGCCTTTCCCACTCTTGAGCAAATGCGCTCGTTACTTAAGCGTGTGGGAATTAACCAGCGTCATACATTGGTGATTTACGATAACCAAGGCATCTATGCAGCCCCCAGAGTTTGGTGGATTTTCAAAACCTTTGGCTTTGATAAAGTGTATATTCTGGATGGTGGATTACCCCATTGGTTGCAAGAAGGGAGAGCCGTTGCAAGCGTTTATACAACGTCAACGGGTTGTTTGGTCGATGACGCCTTGCAGTTACATTCGGCTAATCTTAAATCCAGTGCTGAGATTTTATCGAACATTGAATCATCCTCATTTAAGGTTGTGGATGCCCGTTCGGAAGATCGCTTTATGGGACGCGTTTCAGAGCCTCGCCCGGGAGTGCGAAGTGGGCACATACCCCAATCCCTCAATCTGCCTTTCCTAAAGGTTTTAGATGGACATCTGTACAAGTCCCCTCAAGACTTAGATCAGATTTTTGCAGCATTGGCCTTGGAACCCAGTCGTCCGATTGCGTTTTCCTGTGGCTCGGGAATTACCGCGTGTATTCTGTTGGTAGCGGCTATTGTGTCGGGTAGAGAACAGGTGAGTCTGTACGATGGCTCCTGGGCCGAGTGGGGGGCTGGGGAGGGGTTTCCGGTTGAGGGGGAAGCCTAGTTAATCACTAATACGTGTAACAGTTGTTTTACTGACGGAGGTGTAATGAGTACCCAAAGGTATGGTCGTATTTATTAGAAAGTTGCATTACACTCAAGCTCTTAGCACATGGACATATGGACGTTTTTGTGAATACTTCGGAGCAACAACGACTCTGGTTGATTGAGCTGCTAGCTTGGTGGGAAGGGCGGGTAAATACCTCGGATCTAGTGCGAGAATTTCAAGTCACCCGCCAGTCGGCCAGTAAATGCATTAATCAGTATTTGGCTTTTCAGCCTGGTAGCCTTGCTTACAACACTCATCAAAAAGTCTATCAGCCGACAGACGCTTTCAAGCCTTTATACCTCAATGGCGATGTAGCGGAGTACCTAGAATGGGCAACTCGCCATACCAATACTCTGGGCCTGAATATGCACCTTCCTTACGACGCAGTCCCTCTGCCTCCACGTCATATACAGCCTGAAATAATGAGACAGTTGGTGCAGGCAATTCGTGAACACCGAGCCTTGGAAGTGGATTATGTCTCTCTTACCAATCCCGACCGAGAAGGTCGAATCATTGTCCCCCATAGCTTTGTAAAAACAGGCCTGCGCTGGCACTTGAGAGCCTGGTGTGAAAAAAGCCAAGAATACCGTGACTTTGTTTTGAGCCGCTTTCGCGGTGTACCTGAATTAGAGCAGGTATCGGATAAAACGGGTGAAGATGACTACGCCTGGCACCTCCTAGTTGAGGTGATCTTCACCCCTGATTCAAGGCTAACCCCCGCCCAAAAAGACGTGATCGAAACGGATTACCAGATGGACAACGGCGAACTGCGCATCACTACCCGAGCCTGTTTGATTCAGTATTTGATCCAGGAAATGCAAGTCAATACCAAAATGCTGGATCCAGATCCTAAAGCGCAGCAGCTAGTCCTAGTCAATAAACATGACATATCCGAGTGGCTTTTTTAGCGTTTGAGTTGCTGTTGGAGACGTTTGGGCTGTGAATGTGTAAAAGAAATTTACTGGTTATTTGAACAGGGGTTGTGAGGAGTAGGAGATCCTATTAGTTTTATTTAAAAGGATTCGCTCATTTGCGAAGAGGAAGTGACTAATGACGTATATAGCGCATGCCAGAATATTGCCTAATGGTGACTGGGATGAACCTCATTTACTTGAAGATCATTTAACTAAAGTGGCAGCACTGGCATCATCATTTAGCCAGCCTTTTGAGTCGGCTGAGTGGGGGAGAGCTTCTGGGCAGTGGCACGATTTAGGGAAATATGGAAGTAGTTTTCAAGCCTATATTCGTGATCGCTCGGGTTTTGATAAGGAAAATGCGCACATTGAGCAGGCTCCGGGCAGAGTGACTCACTCAACAGCTGGAGCGGTGCATGCGATTAATCAATGGCCTTCTGTGCCCGGTTATGTGTTGGCCTACCTCATCAGTGGTCACCACGCTGGTCTTCCTGATTGGTTTGGTGCTCGTGGATCATTGCAATTTCGTCTCGCTGAAGCGGAACAGGAGTATATTGAATCATTTGGTGCTCCCATACCTGAGCGACTTTTGGCTGTAGATCAACCTTCAATACCCTTGGTTGCACGTAATTCAGATTCGATTGCTTTATGGATGCGTGTTCTTTTTTCCTGTCTAGTTGATGCTGACTTTCTGGATACTGAAAGTTATATGTCGCCTGAAAAGGTGGTTAATCGTGGCTGCTATCCATATCTGAACGATTTACATCAGGTATTTTTTGAAAAAATGCAGCAGCTTCAAAATAATGCTGATGTCACTGAATTAAATACAACCCGCAAAGCGATTTTTCAGGCCTGTCAGCAGATGGCAAATGAGCCGTCCGGGATTTTTAGCTTGACAGTGCCAACCGGGGGCGGCAAAACCCTAGCGAGTCTAGGCTTTGCTCTAGAGCATGCCAAGCACCACAATAAATCCAGAATTATTTACGCGATCCCTTTTACCAGCATCATCGAACAAAATGCGGATGTTTTCAGGGCTTTTTTGGGTGATGATGTTGTTCTGGAGCATCACAGCAGTTTGGATCTTGATCTCAGTGCTGAAAGTGCGGCTTCACGTCTCGCCACTGAAAACTGGGATGCGCCTCTAATAGTGACGACTAATGTGCAGTTATTTGAGTCTCTGTTCGCCAGTCGTACCAGTCGTTGTCGAAAGCTGCATAATCTGGTGAACAGCATCATCATTCTAGATGAAGCTCAGCAGGTTCCTCGGGATTTTCATGCTCCCATTACTCAGGCTATGCAGCAGATGAGCGATTATTTTGGTGTTACTTGGGTGCTCTGCACAGCCACTCAACCTGAGCTAGGCGAGCAGAAAGATGCTTTCAAACGAATATTGCATGC
The DNA here is from genome assembly GCF_009821115.1 of Nitrincola alkalisediminis. Lineage (GTDB taxonomy): Bacteria > Pseudomonadota > Gammaproteobacteria > Pseudomonadales > Balneatricaceae > Nitrincola > Nitrincola alkalisediminis. The sequence continues at coordinate 342,021 of NZ_VYTY01000001.1, forward strand.
CGGTCTGAAAAATGTTCAGGAAATAATGCCTGATCCAAAAGGGCTCGCACAAACGCTCAAGCGAGTCACGGTTGAGTTGCCTGATAACCCTGATCAGCCATCAACTTGGGAAGCGTTGGCTTTAGAAATAGCAGCTGAGCCTTGTTGTCTGATCATCGTGAATAAGCGTCAGGATGCTAGAACTGTCTATGAACTGTTGCCGAATGATGGTCATGCTTTTCACCTGTCGGCCAATATGTGCGCTGAACATCGATCAAGCGTGCTTAATAAAATTCGACAGCAATTGGCTGCAAGACGTGAGGGTGACTCAACGCCTTTAAGAGTCGTCAGCACCCAATTAATTGAGGCTGGTGTGGATGTGGATTTCCCTGTTGTATTTCGGGCTATGGCGGGTCTTGACTCTATTGCACAGGCAGCCGGACGCTGTAACCGTGAAGGCAAAATGACTGAACTTGGTCGAGTCGTTGTCTTCCAGCCTGAAACCCTGCCTCCACCGGGTTTTTTGCGTCAGGCGGCTCAGACGACATTGGTATTATTGAAAAGTGGTCAGCTAAAAGATCCTTTAAGTCCAGAAGCAATCAAGGTGTTCTTTACTAAACTCAACGGGCAGGGAAGTCGTGATAAGCACAATATTTGTGATTTATTAAAAGCAAAAAGCTCACCTGATGCTCCATTAGAAATTCAGTTCAGAGAGGCAGCAGAAAAGTTCCGTCTGATTGATGACCAAGGAATCGCTGTGGTAGTGCCCTTTTGCTCTAAAGAGCATGAAGAAAGCCCTGTTTATGCTTGGCTGGGGGTATTGGAAAAGGATGCCTCTCAAAAGTGGGTTTATAGAAAATTGCAACGCTACAGTGTCACTTTACCGGAAAATTTGGCTAAAGCGTTATTGAGTGTAGGTGCAGTCTATCAGCAGGCTGGACAATTTGTTGTTGAAACCAGTCACTATCATTCTATTTGGGGCGTGCAGGCACCTGACAGTCTGCTCTCTGCTGAGTCCAGTGTTATTTAGGAGGATTTATGGGTTTTTGCCTTGAAGTTAGCGGAGAATTTGCCTGCTTCACTCGACCTGAAATGAAGGTGGAGCGAGTCAGTTACGATGTCATCACGCCTTCCGCTGCTAGATCTATTTTTGAAGCGATCCTTTGGAAACCAGCTATTCAGTGGCAGGTGACTCAGATTGATGTGCTCAACCCTATCAAGTGGATGAACCTTAGACGCAATGAGGTGGAGTCGATTGTTTCTGCAAGAACGGCTCAGACTGCCATGAAAGAAGGTGTGGGTGATTTAGGTATTTATGTTGATGAACAGCGACAGCAAAGAGCCAGCTTGTTACTCAAAGATGTTCGTTATCGTATTTATGCCCAGTTTAGTATGACTGACCAAGCAGGACCGCAAGACTCAGCTGCTAAATTTGCAGACATGTTTCGTCGCAGAGCTGAAAAGGGGCAGTGCTTTAATCAACCCTACTTAGGTTGTCGTGAGTTTAGCTGTGATTTTGAATTGGTAAGTGATAAGTCTGATGCTGTTGAACCCATTGAAGAAACACGTGATCTGGGTTTCATGCTCTATGATTTGGATTACACAGACTCTGCCTCACCTAGCCCTCTGTTTTTTCGAGCCCAGATGAAAAATGGTTGCGTCATGGTTCCGTCCAGAGACAGCCAGGAGGTGCGTGGATGATCTTACAAGCCTTATGTGAATACTATGATCGCAAAGAAGCTGCTGGTGACCCATTGCCGCCTTTGGGTTTTGAAGAGAAGGACATCCCATTTGTGATAGTGCTATCGCCTGAGGGTCGATTCGTACAGCTTCGGGATACGCGCGAAATACAGGATAAAGGCAAGCCAGAGGCCCGAAGATTTATCGTTCCCAAAGGTGCTGGACGAAGTGGAGCAAAGTCCTACGAAACTGCATACTGCCTATGGGATCATTACGGTTATCTGCTCAATCAGCCCAAGGTGAGTAAACCCGGCAGTCAGCCTAGTGAAAAAGATATAACGATGGCTATCAATCAACATCAGGCCTTTACTGAGCTGGTAGATCGACTTAGTCATGAAATTTCAGATGATATAGGGGTCCAGGCGGTTCGCGCGTTTTTGCACAATGAAGCCGAAAAAGAAAAAGTCAGACAAGCACCCGAGTTTCAAGAATGTTTGAAAATATCAGGTTGTAATATGACCTTCCAGCTTAGTAGTGAAAACGATTTAGTCTGCCAGTCTGAGTTTGTGCAGCATTGGATCAGTGAACAACCCTTAGATAGTGAAAATCAGTCGGGAGTTTGTCTGGTTACCGGCGAGCCAACCAAAATTGCCCGTTTGCACCCTTCCATTAAGGGTGTCTGGGGTGCACAAATGGCAGGTGCAAATATTGTCTCCTTCAACATTGACTCTTTTAACTCATGGGGCAAGGACAAAGGAAATAATGCTCCGGTGGGTGAAGACGTTGCTTTCAAATACACCACAGCACTAAATCAGTTGCTGCGTACCCATAGCCCCTTACGAATGCAGATGAATGAAACCTCGGTAATCTGGTGGTCAACAGGTGAAAATTTGTTGGAAGAGAGCCTGCCATTCTTTTTCAATGACACATCGAAAGATGACCCAGAGCAAGGTTCACGTGCCGTTCGTCAGCTCTTTGAGAGTTTGCATACTGGCGCCTTTCATGAAACCCAAGGCAAAGAAAGGTTCTATCTGTTGGGTCTTTCACCTAATGCGGCACGTATTGCAGTACGTTTTTGGCAGGTAGGCACGGTCGCAGAGTTCAGTGAGCGCTTAGTGCAGTGGTTCAATGATATTGAAATTACTGCTTGGGATTTTCACTATCCACCTTTGAAACCTTTGCTACGTTCTACAGCGCTTCTTCACAAAGATGAAAATCTTCCACCCCATCTGGTCGGGGAAACTATCCGCAGTATTCTGATGGGGTTACCGCTTCCAGCTAGTCTTATGCAAGCTGTGATTAAACGCATCAAGGCAGAGCAGGGCAAAATCACCTTCTATCGTGCCAGTTTGATCAAAGGCTACCTCAACCGTTTGTACCGCTATCAGCAATACAGCAACAAGGAAATTACCATGGCTTACAACCCCGAAGAAAAGCGGATTGGCTATCGGCTGGGCTGTTTGTTTGCAGTTCTGGAAAAACTGCAAACAGATGCTAATCCAGGTCTTAATGCCACCATCCGTGATCGATATTACAGCAGTGCCAGTTGTACTCCAAAATCCGTTTTTGGCACATTGATGCGCCTCCATTCCCATCACCTCAAAAAACTGCCACACCAGGGTCAGCGGGTGAATGCCGAAAAACGTATTGCCGAAATCATGGCCGATATTAATGACTTTCCTGCTCACCTGAACCTTGAGAATCAGGGGCTGTTTGCCATCGGCTATTACCATCAACGCCAGGCACTTTTTACTAAAAAAGAAATAGACTTATCCAAGGAACAACCTGAAGGAGCTGATGCATGAGCCTGAATAATCGTTATGAATTCATTTTTTTGTTTGATGTTAAAGACGGCAACCCCAATGGTGATCCTGATGCGGGCAATTTACCCCGTGTGGATGCCGAAACTGGTCAGGGGTTAGTAACTGACGTTTGTCTCAAACGCAAGGTACGTAATTATGTAGGGTTGGTTAAAGAGGAAACCCCTCCCTATGAAATATATATTAAAGAAAAGGCAGTCCTGAACAGGAACAATTTGCGGGCTTATGAAGCTCTAGAGTTAAAGCATGAGTCAAAAAAGCTTCCCAAAAAAGAAGAAGATGCCAAAAAAGTCACTCAGTGGATGTGCCGGAACTTTTTTGATATCCGCACCTTTGGTGCAGTGATGTCCACCGAAATCAATACCGGGCAGGTACGTGGACCTATCCAGATAAATTTTGCACGCAGCATTGATCCAATTGTGAGCGCTGAGCATAGCATTACCCGTATGGCTGTCACCACGGAGAAAGAAGCTGAGCAGCAAAGTGGTGACAACCGAACCATGGGCCGAAAATTTACTGTTCCCTACGGCCTATACCGTTGCCATGGATATGTATCAGCAAATCTAGCTAAGCAGACGGGATTCAGCGAGGATGATCTTCAGCTATTCTGGGATGCATTGATCAATATGCTGGATCATGACCGTTCCGCCAGTCGAGGTGAAATGTCCCCATGTGCGCTATATGTATTCAAGCATGAATCTCCATTGGGCAACGCACCTGCGCGTAAGCTTTTTGAGTTGGTGGAAGTTAAGAAGATCTCAGAGGGGCCAGCAAGAAGTTTTAAAGATTATCAAGTCATTGTTGATCAGGATAAGCTACCGCAAGGCGTAGAGTTGATTAAACTACTGGACTAATATGAGGTGAAACAGGGATGTTTGCTTGCTCATCTATAATTTACACGGGTCATGCTCTCCGACGAATGTTTGATCGTGGTCTATCAGAACAAGAAGTATCTACGGTGATCCAAACAGGTGAGATCGTCAAGGACTACCCTGATGACAGTCCTTACCCCAGCCAACTTCGTCTTGGTTGGGTTAACAATAAAACCATTCATGTGGTTGTTTCCAAAAATGCGGAAAACAATTCATGTTATGTCATCACTGCCTATTATCCTTCATCGGAAATCTGGCATGAAGATTTCAGAACTAGGAGACAAAAATGAAATGTGTCATTTGCAAACAGGGTGAAACCCAACCAGGAATGACAACCGTTACCCTCACTCGGGGCGAAGTCACTCTGGTGATTAAAAATGTTCCCGCTGACATTTGTGAAAATTGCGGTGAATACTATCTTAGTGATGTCATCTCCAGAAAAGTTATGGCTATGGCTGAAGAAGCACTAAAGCATAATCAGGAAGTTGAAGTGATTCAGTTTGCTGCCTGATGGATGAAAGAATCATGCAGGATACCAAGCTCATACCTCTATCAGCTTTACAGCACTTTGCTTTTTGCCCTCGCCAGTGTGCTTTGATTCATAATGAGCAGGTCTGGGCTGAAAACTTCCTCACAGCTCAGGGACAACAACTCCATAGCCGAGTAGATAGTGGTGAACCTGAAACCCGTAAAGGTGTGAGATTTGAGAGGGGCGTGCAGGTGGCTGCTCACTCTTTGGGTCTGATTGGTAAGATGGATTTGCTAGAAAAAGATACTTCAACTGGGCAGCTCACCCCTGTTGAATATAAACGCGGAAGACCCAAGCCAACTGACTTGGATGAGATTCAACTTTGTGCCCAGGCGCTTTGTTTAGAGGAAATGACAGGGCAAGTTGTTAAGGAAGGAGCTCTTTGGTATCACCAAACTAGGCATCGTCATCCCGTACATATTAGCGATAAGTTGCGGCAGCGAACAATGGAAGTTATTACTGCTGTTGCGCAATTATTTGCTAGTGGTCAAACACCACCAGCAAAGTACGAAAAAAAGTGTGATGCCTGCAGTCTATTTGATTTATGTAATCCTAAAGTCCTGCAAAAAGACTCGAGCAGACGGTATATAGAGCAACTATTCGCAGAGGAGTTACCGGATGAAAAGGCTCCAGAATAGCCTCTATATTAATACACAGGGCGCGTACCTTCATAAAGAGCGAGAAACTCTGGTGGTTGATATTGCTAAAGAGAAGGTACTGCAGCTTCCTATTCATTCTATCAGTGGAATCTTTTGTTTCGGTAATGTGATGGTTTCTCCTCAAGTGATGGGTTTTTGCGGTGAGCGTGGAGTCAATTTAGCTTTTTTCACTGAGTACGGTCGTTTTCTTGCTCGGGTTCAGGGACGGCAAACTGGTAATGTGCTGTTACGTCGTTCACAGTACAAATATGCTGATACGAGAGCTACTGAGATTGCACGGACTTTGGTTGCAGCTAAAATTCAGTCGCAAAGACAAATACTACAACGTCATCAGAGAAATTATGGCAAGCAAGATGATGTTAACCAAACTATTGCCTTGCTCAAAAGTACTGTTGAAAGATTAAAAATTGCAAAGGATTTAGATATTATCCGTGGTTTAGAAGGGGATGCAGCTGCACGTTATTTTTCTGTATTTAACCATCTAATCACTGAAAAATCAGGAGACTTTAACTTTATACAGCGGACAAGAAGGCCGCCAACCGATCCCGTTAATGCATTACTCTCATTTTTCTACGCTATTGTGGGAAATGATATTAGTGCGGCTTTACAAGGGGTAGGGCTTGATCCCCAAGTTGGTTTTCTTCATCGGGATCGACCTGGTAGAGATAGCTTGGCCCAAGATATCTTAGAAGAGTTTCGAGCTTACATTGTTGATCGTTTGGTTTTGACTTTAATCAATCGCCAACAGATCAAAGCTGCCGATTTTATTTATGAGGCCAGCGGTGCTGTCAAGCTTAAGGACACCGCACGAAAAGTAGTCCTTCAGGAGTTCCAAGCAAGAAAGCAGAAAACCATCATACATCCATATCTAAAAGAGGAAATACCCTTGGGCTTGCTGCCACACGCGCAAGCGTTGTTACTTGCGAGACACTTGCGTGGTGACTTAGAGTATTACCCGCCATTTCTGGCTCGATAAAACATTTAAAGGAGTTCAAAATGTTGGTGTTGGTTACGTATGATGTATCCTTTGATGATCCAAATGGACCAGCAAGGCTTAGAAGGATTGCCAAAATATGCGAAGACTTCGGTACGCGAGTCCAATACTCTGTTTTTGAGTGTGATTTAGAGCCTGATCAGTGGGTGAGACTAAAAGCTCGACTACTGGATACTTACGATGAAGCAGTGGATAGTTTGCGTTTTTATATGCTTGGTAAAAACTGGCGTAGAAAAATCGAACATCATGGTGCGAAGGCTGCTCTTGATTTGTTTAAGTCCCCCTTAATTATTTAAGCGCTAACCTCTAGTTCTCATAAATTAGCCGCTAGGTTAGCGTTTAGTTAATTATATGATATTTATGTGTTTTTTAGACCTTCTGTGTTTTGTTAATCAACTTAATTAGAGCTTCACTGGTGTTAGCGTAAATATCCGCTATAGGATATGATTTACGTGTCTTTGAGAGAAGGCAGTCGCGCCTCACGCAGGCGCGTGGATTGAAACTCTTTCATTGCGCGGTGCTTGCCGTGAAACACCGTGTCGCGCCTCACGCAGGCGCGTGGATTGAAACATCAGCTAACAGTACACGGATCGGACGTGATGCAGTCGCGCCTCACGCAGGCGCGTGGATTGAAACAACAAGGCGCGATTGGCTGAGAAAACCTTTCAGGCCGTCGCGCCTCACGCAGGCGCGTGGATTGAAACATCTTGATTTACTGAATTAGAAGTTACTAAATACTCAGTCGCGCCTCACGCAGGCGCGTGGATTGAAACCGTGGTTCTCAGCAAATTTATGATGCTGCCAACGGAGTCGCGCCTCACGCAGGCGCGTGGATTGAAACAAGCCATGACTTGGGCGGTCGATCAGGAGTTGCCCGTCGCGCCTCACGCAGGCGCGTGGATTGAAACGGTACAGCTCCTGTGCATCTAACTAGCGATCCGGTCGCGCCTCACGCAGGCGCGTGGATTGAAACACAGCAGATTTGGGATGACTGGGTAAGGCAGCGCAAGTCGCGCCTCACGCAGGCGCGTGGATTGAAACCTACTGATGAGGTGACAAAGTACAGCGATGCCCCGTCGCGCCTCACGCAGGCGCGTGGATTGAAACAGTTCAACTCGCTTTGCACCTGCCGCAATCATGCGTCGCGCCTCACGCAGGCGCGTGGATTGAAACAATGAGTTTCATCTTTTCGTGCCTTTGATTCTCGTCGCGCCTCACGCAGGCGCGTGGATTGAAACTCGCGCATGATCTTTGTCTGGATTTAACGCCAGTGTCGCGCCTCACGCAGGCGCGTGGATTGAAACTGTGTGGCCTGTTCAGCCCTGTAAACTCAGAGCAGGTCGCGCCTCACGCAGGCGCGTGGATTGAAACGATGTGATTGACAATAGTCACGGGCATCACTTACTGTCGCGCCTCACGCAGGCGCGTGGATTGAAACCAGATCCCGCAAACCCTACCTGACGCACTGCGCCGTCGCGCCTCACGCAGGCGCGTGGATTGAAACATCGGTAGAATCATCTTCAGAAAGATTGCTGTGAGTCGCGCCTCACGCAGGCGCGTGGATTGAAACATTGGATTGTTTGTGATCGCGTCATTTTCTGAAAGTCGCGCCTCACGCAGGCGCGTGGATTGAAACTTGCTTACGTTGCAAGCGTAAGGGTGGCGGCGGGTCGCGCCTCACGCAGGCGCGTGGATTGAAACCGTTAACAGGGTCCGAGAAATAACTTAAATAGCCGTCGCGCCTCACGCAGGCGCGTGGATTGAAACATTTCTAAGCTAAATTTATCAACGGCTAGGTCGTGTCGCGCCTCACGCAGGCGCGTGGATTGAAACATTTCTAAGCTAAATTTATCAACGGCTAGGTCGTGTCGCGCCTCACGCAGGCGCGTGGATTGAAACAATTAATCCTGTATTTTTCACGATCCTGAGCGCGTCGCGCCTCACGCAGGCGCGTGGATTGAAACATACCTCTGGAAGGCTATCACGTAAACACTACCGAGTCGCGCCTCACGCAGGCGCGTGGATTGAAACTGGGCGTCGCCGTTGAATAATCGCTCGGCTGCCCGTCGCGCCTCACGCAGGCGCGTGGATTGAAACATCGGCGGCTGGTGTTTCGGTTGAGCAAACGGCGTCGCGCCTCACGCAGGCGCGTGGATTGAAACCAGACATGCGCAATCTGAGAAACCCTTGGAACGGTCGCGCCTCACGCAGGCGCGTGGATTGAAACTGCCAATGAGTTGCTCAGCCATTGCGCGACTAAGCTCGTCGCGCCTCACGCAGGCGCGTGGATTGAAACAGATGTTGCGTATCCACACGTTACATATTGTGAAGTCGCGCCTCACGCAGGCGCGTGGATTGAAACATAAAAACCTCTTGTTGAATGTAAATTATACAGAGTCGCGCCTCACGCAGGCGCGTGGATTGAAACTGTGCAGATTGAACGAAGGGCAGTGGCTCAACAGTCGCGCCTCACGCAGGCGCGTGGATTGAAACATTTTTGCCTTGCTGCTTATTGCCGTAATAAGCCGGTCGCGCCTCACGCAGGCGCGTGGATTGAAACCAGCCGCCGCTCCCGTGGCGATACCCGCGACCGGTCGCGCCTCACGCAGGCGCGTGGATTGAAACTGTCTCGCGAGGAATCCGAGGGCGTGGTGAACGGGTCGCGCCTCACGCAGGCGCGTGGATTGAAACTCCGGTCGTACGTACGGCGGGGAAGCCTTGGCTGTCGCGCCTCACGCAGGCGCATGGATTGAAACCAGGCATTACCATCAGGATCAGTTTCGTTGTCAAAGTGTTCTCGAGTCCGCTCATGCAAGTACTCGGCAATCTCTGACATCATAGGTCGAGTGTTTTTAACCGCCTTGAAAAGCCTTTCCAATGCCGCTTGAACTTCTATGTCGTCGCAGTCGACGCGGATACTGCTATTTGATCCGGTCATGATTAGCTCCTATACTTCTAATTGCTGCAGGTCTATAGCACTCCGAGGTGCGCCCAAAGAGCCTGCGCGGGGTGGAACGGCGGGGCGATCCACCCTCACTATTCCTCTCGTCTGTATAGCAAAATCCCTTCCCGCTGACTTTCCATGTACGCTTCACGATTAAGCAAAACCTGCCCTTTGTTCACTCGCTTGGGCGTAAAGGCTGTATTACCTGACCACGCGCCCTGACCAAAAAGCACAACAAGCCCCGTACTTTTAGTGTGGGGAAGGATAGCGCTGGGAGGCGGCAGCCTCCCTTAATGTGGTCGGGTTTGCTGCTCAATATATTGTCGAATGACTGAGATGGGCGCACCACCAACGCTACCAGCGTAGTAGCTTGGACTCCAGAGTGCGTTTTTCATATACGCTGGTTTAATTAACTCAGGGTGCAGTTGCTTGAGCCTCCGACTCGACACCCCTTTCAGGCTATTCACCAGTTTTGATATGGATACTTTCGGCGGAAAGTTTACGAGAAGATGAACATGGTCCTTCTCGCCATTAAACTCCACTAACTCTGTTTCAAAGTTCGCACACACACTGCGAAAGATACTTTCCAGCGACCTGAGATGTTCATCAGTGAACACCGCACCACGGTACTTTGTGATAAATACCAAATGTGCATGTAGATCAAAAACGCAGTGCCTGCCTGTTCTGTAAGGGTTGTTTTCTTTCATAGACCAATTATATGGACTTGCACTGAGTGTGGTGTCACTCAAGACCGCGACGTTAACGCGGCCAGGAATATTCTCGCGCTCGGGCATGGGCGCCCTGTAGAGGGAATCCCCGTGCTTTAGCGCGGGAAGGATGTCAATTTGTCAGCACTTAATTTGGTTGAGTGTGTAGCTTGTGCAAATAGAGTGATCTAGCTATTTGGCTATGCCTGATGCAAAAAAGCCCCATAAAGGGGCTTGATTTGATTACGCGCATTTTTGGGTAGGTTGCCATCCTTGATCAGTTTCCTCCAAATCAATTTCCAACTCATGAATTTGTCGATCCAAGTTGGCAAGCTTACTAAGTAAGCCCGCGATAGGCTCTTCGTTAATGGACTCCATATAAAGATCTCGCAAAGCTTTATCTGCAAGAACATGAATCTTCTGTTCACCTTTCTCCCATTTTGCAATGGCTTGGTCAGTTTTGTCCATCAAACCACCAAGAGCTTTCTGAGAAAGATCCAGTTCAACTCTGAGAAATCTAAACTCGCGGCCTGTAAGTAAACCTTCTTTAGAGACTAGGCTTTTTGCAATCACGCGATGCAGCCCATCAATATCATGAATAGCAACACCTGTGCCATGCGCAGTGTCGGTAACTGTGTAGCCATTAGCAAGATGGATATTATTCAGTCCGCACGCTTTATAGTGATACATCACTATTCCTCCTGACCCCATACTGTCACTACAAGGCATGTAGTATTTTCTCGATTTACAAGCTTTGCAACCACTGTTACATTTATTCCAGCGGTCACCCTTTTTAATTTATAACGCCAACCGCGTTCTTTATCCGAGCACCAGCGCATATCGCCAATTTGCTCACCATTCTTCAGCACATTAATAATTTGCCTCATAGAGATATCTCTTTGTATCATTCTTTCTAATGCATGATCCAAAAGGGACAAACTTTCAGTTTCTGATCCGGCAATGCGGCGTATTTCGTCACGCACACTATCCCTACTGATGAACGGGAGTTCTATCAGTTTAGCTGTTTCCTGCATCGCCTTCCTCTTTGGCAGTAATCTATACTTATTATAGGTTAAGTGTGCTTATATGCAATAGGTATTGTTGGTTAGCTGGTTACATCCTGCATAATGTGACTGCTCACAACTCTAACGAGGGTTTACGCTGGATTATACTAAAGGATAGGCGAAAATAGGATGGGGCTTTCAAGGAGAGTTTTAGAGGATTGCCAAGCTTTGTTTAATATGAGTAGGCAAATATTAACCCCGCTTTATTTCACTCATTTTTATCTTTGCGGCCTGTGAATGTTACATGCACTAAAAAGATAAGGCGAAATAAAAAACGTCACGAAATTGTCACTAGATGATTATGAAAAGAATTAACGATTTATTTTTACTGCTTAATATTGGTCGGGACGGCAGGATTTGAACCTGCGACCCCTTGCACCCCATGCAAGTGCGCTACCAGGCTGCGCTACGCCCCGACTCATTTCTCCATCAGGCGTTGCCTTCAAGAGGACGCAAATACTACATGAACCGAATTACAGTGTGAAGCTCTTTTTGGAATTTTTTTGCAACTCTTTGAGTTGCATAGCCAATTAAGCTTATCGTCTTATGCCTTAAACACCCGCCAAGCCACATACCCCGCAATCAGCCCCCAAAACGCACTGCCGACAGAGAAGAGCGTCATACCTGATGCCGTCACTAAAAAAGTGATTAAAGCGGCTTCACGGTGAGATTGCTCCTGCAGAGCCGTCGATAAGCTATTGCCAATAGTTGAAAGCAGAGCCAATCCTGCCAGTGCCAGTACCAACTCTTTAGGGAAGGAAGCCAATAACAGCGCCACCGATCCGGCTAAAAGACCCGTTAGAAGATAAAAGAATCCTGCCGCTACAGCCGCTGTATAGCGTCGTTTTTTATCAGGATGCGCATCTTCACTCATGCAAATCGCGGCGGTGATGGCGGCAAGGTTCAGTGCATAGGCACCAAAAGGGGCGAGGACTAAAGTCGTTAGACCTGTCCAAGTAATCAAGGGCGATATGGGTGGCTCATAGCCCGCCGCTCGGATGGTCGCAATTCCTGGCATGTTTTGCGAGGCCATCGTGACGATAAACAAGGGAATGCCCACGCTGATGAGCGCCGATAGCGAAAAACTGGGCATTGTGAACACAGGTTGTGCGATCTGCCATTCCAGCTGATTGATCGTCATCAGGCCTTGCGCCCAGGCCATGATCACACCGCCTGCCAACACCAACAAAATGGCATAGCGGGGTGCGTAACGCTTACCGACAAGATAGATGGCGAGCATCAACATTACTAGGGCAAGTTCAGATTGTGCAGATTCGAAAATCGATAAACCAAACTGAAACAGAACACCCGCAAGCATCGCATTTGCCAGTGGAATGGGGAGGTACTGCATGATTTTGGCAAACCAACCCGTGATGCCCGCCAGCGTGATTAAAATGGCGCTAAACATAAACGCGGCAATGGCCTCAGGTAGGCTGACACCATTTAAACTCGTCACCAAAAGTGCAGCGCCTGGGGTCGACCAAGCCGTTAAGATTGGTGTTCTGTAATAGAGCGTCAGCCCTAGGGTCGAAATGCCCATGCCGATGCCGAGTGCAAAAAACCATGAGGTCATCTCGGCTGTACTGGCGCCAGCCGAAGAGGCGGCCTGAAAAATGATAACCGCTGAGCTGGTATAGCCCACCAAAATGGCGACAAAACCGGACGTCAGGGTGGATAATGAAAAATCTTTAAACAACTGTGAAGTTAGAAAATAGGGAAGTTTCACGAGGGCACCTGTTTTTTGAAGGGCTGAAGGTCGCTATGCCAAACGAATCTGTTATATTGTGCGCTATAACGCTCATTCGGTGAGCATAACACTGTGCGCTATAGCGCACAATCGGGATGAGGAATTTTTTATGTCAGAGCCTCCAGTATTGCAGTTAGGCCAGCGCTTGCGACAACTGCGCCAAGAACGGCAATGGAGCTTGGATGAGGCCGCTAAACACACTACAGTTAGTAAGGCCATGTTGGGTCAAATAGAACGAGGAGAGTCCAGCCCAACCCTATCGACACTCTGGAAGATCGCAACTGGGTTTCATCTGTCTTTTACAGCCTTGGTAACGGACTTATCAGTTGCCTCTACTGAGCCAAATCCTAAGGCATCAAATCGCGTGATCTCTGACGATAGGGGAATAGACGTCGTCACCTTGTTTCCTTATGATCCATTGGTTGGCTTCGAGGTTATGTATTTACGATTGGAGCCAGGCAGTCAAACCCAATCTGACCCCCATGAAGAGGGTGTTCTAGAACATTTGATGATCTTGGAAGGTGAATTGGAGCTCTTTATCGATGGCGCTTGGATTCGGCTGAAGCAAGGGGATAGAGTGAAGTTTGCAGGCGATCAGTTTCATGTGTATCGCAACTCAGGCGAGACGCCTGTCGTGTTTCATGACATTATTCATTATGCAAAATCAAGTTGTAGGTCTTAGAGGGGCGATTATGAGCAAACTCTGTTTACATCTCATCATCAGTGGCCGAGTGCAAGGTGTCTGGTTTCGGCGTTTCACGCAGGAACACGCCCAGCTTAATAATGTGACGGGCTGGGTAAAAAACTTGCCGGATGGTTCCGTCGAAGCCTTGCTCTGTGGGGATGAGCAAAATGTGCGTCATGTCGAAACCTGGTTGAGTAAAGGTCCAGAGTTGGCAAATGTTGCAGACATTCAAGCACGGCAACAGGCGATGGATGAGTCCTTTACATGCTTCGAGATACGTTAATGCAGTATAGGAATATTGTTGTTTTGACGGGAGCGGGTATTTCCGCAGAGTCTGGCATTAAAACCTTCCGCGATTCGAATGGGCTCTGGGAAGAGCATCGTATTGAAGATGTGGCAACGCCAGAAGGTTTTGCTCGCGATCCTGAGTTGGTGTATCAGTTTTATAACCAGCGTCGGGCCCAATTGAAGCAGGCCGAGATTAAGCCGAATGCAGCACACTTGGCATTGGCGGAGTTTGAGCAACGCCATGTCAGTATGGGAGGACGTTTTACGTTAATTACGCAAAATGTCGATAACCTGCATCAGCGAGCCGGGAGTTTAAATATACTGACGATGCATGGCGAATTGCAAAGTGCGTTGTGTTTAACCTCGGGCAAAGCTCAGGCATGGACTGAGGACTTAACGAGCCAGGATCGCTGCTCATGCTGCCAGCCTCCCAGTGCCATGCGGCCTAATATCGTTTGGTTTGGTGAGGTGCCGTATGGCTTGGACGAGTGCTTTGAATGCGTAAGTGAATCCGATGTATTTATCTCTATTGGCACCTCTGGCAAGGTGTATCCCGCCGCTGGCTTTATGTCGGTAGCGAAGACTGCCGGTGCTCATACGGTTGAGCTAAATATGGAGCAAACAAGCCATACCTTTGATGAGGGAATGTATGGTCCCGCTTCAAAAGTGGTTGTCGAGTATCTTAACTCCATTCGCATATAAAGGAGTCAGCGCAAGATGAGCTGTTGATCATGACAACTCATCCTGCCGCTTGGAAATTATGCTAAAACCGACGGGTTTAAGCTGTATGTGCAGGTGATCGATGCGGAGTCAATGATATGGGGCTGAATCGCGGCTAGGAGATCAGCACCTTTTGCTGCCCCTTTCAGATCAATCGACGCCGTATTCAAGGCATAGACGGTAAACACATAATGATGCAGGCGCTCATCATTCCACGGCGGGCAAGGGCCATCGTACCCAAAATACTGACCTTCCATTTGTTCATCACCTGCAAACCAGGCGGTATAGTCATTCAAACCATGATGCATGCCTTCAAGGGCGTTTGGACCGGGTTTTCCACGAGGCGTAACCCCTTGGCAATGTGTACCTTCCTGTATTTCTGAGGTGGAAGCTGGAATATTCCAAAGTAACCAATGGTAGAAATCGACGCGGGGCAAATCCTTAGGCACTGTTTGACCTTCTTTATTGACCTGATCTCCTTGGCTAGGCACATCAATATCATGACAGATAATCGCAAACGAGAGCGTACCTTCAGGCACATCGCTCCATGCTAAATGTGGATTTTCGTTATCGGATAGGGTGATTGGGCTATCTGATGCAATTTTAGCAAACGCAAATTTCTCGGGAATAGCATGACCTTCTTGAAGGCTTAAACTCGTTAACTTCATGACAAACTCCTGATGTCTTGGTATCGATTAGGATCAATTTTTTCTACGCAGGTTCATTAAATCCAGACTTGAAAGAGGTAAAGCCTACCTCAAATGTGTGGCATTTATGAGCATTTATTACGCTCTATTTTACCTTTTGTGCCCTGCAATTGGGCAAAAAGGGTTAAAATTATTCCTCATAGGAATTTAAGATTACTGTTGTTGATATATAAATCAATGGCCTGCTTAGATTGGCATACTCTGTGCTTTCATTTTAAGAATAAAAAGTTCTTCATGGTAATTTTGCAGAAGTGCTTTTGTTTAACCTTGGTGAAAGCAAGTGGAGGAAGTATACCCATGGAGACAGAGTGTCAGAACCGTCTACCGAGTCAGCCAAGCTATGCGCAAAGCATACCAAAGCTGAGCTCGCGCGTTTTAATTTCGATGATCCAAGATGCAGAGCACCCCAAAGCGATAGAACTCTTATCGATGGTTAACGCCTTACCCGTGTCCAAAGTGTTGACAAACATCCAATGGGAGGCGGGTGTGATAGACCCTGTGGTAAGTGATGCCTTACACAGCACCTCTGTGGGGTCCCACTTAGCCATATGTGGGGATGAGCGTTTTATCTGGGCGTGCTGGTCTGTCGCAAGTCAAGCGGGGTGGTTAAACGATGAGATGACCTTGCTAAAAACCGAGGATGTCCGAAATCTGTACTGTGTGCACTGCGGTCATATTCAAGCAATCAGTACTCAAACCGAGGCGGAGTGTCAGTCCTGTCAGGTACAACTCTTTGTGAGAGATCATTTTTCTCAGCGTCTGGGTGCCTATATGGGGGTGTGTCTCGATGCGAATCAGCCATACGGAGGCGAGGTTAAATGATGCGTTCAATGATTGAAGTCGAAGTCACAAAAGTCAAACAGATCACCGATGTTATCCGTGAATTCACCTTATCGCCGATGACAGGGAGCTTGCCTGGTTTTTCATCAGGAAGTCATATCCAACTTCATCTTCCAACGTCTGTGCGAGTCTTGAAAAAGGCCTACTCACTCTTGAGTGATCCTGCGGATACGTCCAGTTATCGCATTGCCGTTCGTTTGCAAGAGCATTCCAAGGGTGGGTCTCGTTTTATGCATGAAAGGCTCTCGGAAGGGGATCATTTGCACATCACGCCCCCTGCGAATCTGTTTGCACCGAACTCATTTGCTCGGCATCACCTGATGATTGCAGGTGGCATAGGCATCACGCCCTTTCTCTCGTATCTTGCAGAATTTCAACGTCAATCCAAGTCGTATGAGTTGCACTATGCCTATCGCGGTGGTGTAACGGATGCTTATGTCACGGACCTTCGTCAAGCCTTCTCAGCCAAACTACACACCTATGATTCCAATCTTGAGCAACGCCTGGATTTAGATCAACTGTTGTCTAACCAACCCGTTGGGACGCACGTCTACGTTTGTGGGCCTGAGCGTTTACGCCTTGCGGTGCAAGAGGCCGCGACCAAAAACGCTTGGTCACCGTCACGAATTCATTGGGAGGCCTTTGCAGGCGCTGAACCGGGTCAAGCGTTTCAGGTTGAGTTGGCACGCTTGAATAAAACCTTGGAGGTGAGTGCAGACGAAAGTTTGTTAGAGGCATTAGAAGCGTCTGGCGTTGAGATTCCAAATCTATGTCGCGGGGGTGTCTGCGGTCAGTGTGTAACGACCTATCTGGAAGGGGAGGTGGAGCATCGTGATGCGTTTTTATCTCAAGCCGATCAGTCGCAGCAATTGATGCCCTGTGTGTCACGCGGCAGGTGTGGCAGTCGACTTGTGTTAGACCTTTAGGAGAATTTTATGTCTGTCGTTTTTAATCCCATCGAATCCTACCGCGACGATTTCACCTTTCGGAACACATCGAAGGCAATTAAGCGTTTCCCTTTCCCGTTTCCTGAAGATCAGTATATGTATTCAGTCAATATCGAACCGGCCTTAAAAGGGGAGGCTGGAAGTGTCTTTGAACATTGGTTTGATATTGATGAACATTATCTGTCTGAGGTGGCGGAGCGAGCGAAGGTCTTAGAAAAGGATCCTGATCGTTGTCTAGTCATGCCTCATATGGAGTGTGCTGCTTGGGACAGCTTAGCCTTGTTGATGACGCATTTAGCCCGTGATTATCCAGAATGGTTTGAGTTGTATCAATCGGGTGATCAATGGGTTTGGGTGAATCATGCGCTGAATCTGCGGCAGGCATTCACCTATGGTGATTCTGAAACCTTGCCTTGCGAACCCTTGGAGTACATTACGCGTCAGGTGCAAGGTGACTTCGCGATTCTTGACCAGCGCGACAATAACCTATGGATGGATGCAGGCATGGTCACAGGTCCTGCCGATTGGTCGATTAAGTTTGATGCGGGCATGAACTTTACTCAGTGGCATGCCCCTGTCCCCATGGCTCATAAAATGGGCGTGTTTGATCGCGCACTTAAATACCTGATGAATATCCAGGTGGATCGACCTGTTCGCCGCTTGAACTGGACAATGACGGTCAATCCACGCCTTGATACCTCCTCCGAAACCTATCACGAATGGGGGCATGAGCGTAGCTTGGTGACCCCTGACAATGTGGCTCAGATGGTTCACTTACGTGTTGAGTTACAGTTTTTAGCGCGCTTACCACGCAGTCATGCCCTGATGTTCAGTATCCGCACCTATTTAATTCGTTTAGATGAATTGGCAACACAGCCGGAGTGGGCGTGCCGTTTGCATCGCGTGTTAAGAGAGCTTCCTGACGAGTTGGCGGATTACAAGGGACTCAGTCAGTACCGGGCTATGGTGGTTGATTGGCTAAAATCCTACGATCCGGCTGAACGTCCTTGTTGTGCCGAATAAGCCGTATGGCTGAAGTAGGGCATTACGAGTTTTTGAAACAGACGACTTACTTACACATAAACATGACTGAGGTCTAAACAATGGCAAATTCTTGGCGGACGTCGGCATTAGCCGATCGGCATAGAGCACTGGGGTCTAAGTTAGAAGATTGGAATGGCATGGGCACTGCCTGGACCTATGACACGGATCTGGCAGATGCGCATGAAGCGATTCGTACACGTGCCGGATTGATGGATGTATCGGGACTGAAAAAGGTACATTATGTCGGCCCTCACGCAGAATCCCTGTTGGAGTATGCAACGAGCCGCGATATTTCGAAGGTGTACCCAGGAAAGTCGGTCTACGCGACCTTTTTAAACGAAGCGGGTAAGTTTGTTGACGACTGTGTGATCTATAGGACAGGCCCAAATGCGTTTATGGTGGTTCACGGTGCGGGCATCGGCCATGAAATGTTGGTTCGCTCTGCACAAGGACGTCAAGTGGCAGTGTTGTTTGATGATGATCTCCATGATTTATCCTTACAAGGGCCTTTAGCCGTCGAGTTATTGGCCGAGTGTGTTCCAGGAATACGTGACTTGCCTTATTTCCATCATATTCAAACTCGCTTATTTGATTGCCCTGTGATGATTTCACGCACAGGGTACACTGGTGAGCGTGGCTATGAGATTTTTTGCAAAGCAACCGATGCGCCATTGATTTGGGACACTCTGCTTGAGAAAGGCGCGGCCTACGGTGTGGTTCCCTGCGCATTCACCGCACTGGATTGGTTGCGTGTTGAAAGTTATTTATTGTTTTATCCCTACGATAATTCAGAAAAATACCCATTTGTTGATCAGCCTGCCGGTGATACGCTCTGGGAACTGGGTCTTGATTTTACAGTGTCCCCCACCAAGGGTGAGTTCCGGGGAGGCTCAGAGCACAGGCGCTTGCAAGGTAAAGAGCGCTTTAAAATCTTTGGTGTGTTGCTGGATGCCAAGGTTGCAGCGGCTGAAGGTGATGCGCTGTGGGCGGATGGTCGGCAAGTGGGGATTATTACCTGTGCCATGTATTCGCGCTTAACCGATCAGTCGATGGCGATCGCACGTCTACATGTGCCTTATGCTGAGCAGGGTGTTCCCTTGGAAGTTCGCGGGAGCTTGAATGCAAATGCCATCGCACACACCTTACCCTTTGATGATCCAGAAAAGCTGAAGCGAACGGCAAAAGGCTAAGCCGTCGCTGGATCTTTAACCCCTTATCTAAGGGGTTTGTGTGTTTGGAGCGCGCTGGATAATCAATAGGAGGTCAAATGACCGGATGGTGGTTTTTAATATTGGCGGGTATTAGTGAGATTTGCTATGCCGCGGCAATTCCGAAAACCGAAGGGTTTACACGCCTTTGGCCTTCGCTTTATTGCATTTTCTTCATCTGCCTGAGTATGTACTTATTGGCCTTATCGGTTCGGACGGTTCCAATCGGGACGGCCTATGCGGTTTGGGTCGGAATAGGGGCCATTGGCACGGCGATTTACGGTATGACTGTGCTGGGCGAGGCTGCCACTTTTGCCAAGATGTTCTGCTTGCTTATGATTACGATGGGCATTGTTGGACTGAAGTTTTTTTCCCCAGCACATTGATCAACGTTCGTGTCCATTGAAGACCTTCAGCCTGTCGGCTCAAGGTCTTTTAATTGGTTAACGCCTTTGTCGAATGTCCAATTAGGATCGTTAAAGCTTTGTCCCAGCCAAGTGTTGAGTAGCACTTGATAGTCTTTGCTTTGACGGTAATCTCCAATGAAGCGATTAATGCGTTTGAGTAAAGCGTAACTGCTGGGGTGATTGGCAACCGCTGCACAATAAAACCAGAGTCCTGAGCTGATATTGCCCGGGATAACTTCAATTTTTCCACGCCATGGACTGGTTTCCCCTTTGCAGGCCCAGTAGTAGATAGGAAGGTCAACAGCAAAGGCATCGACCACACCTTGGGCCAGGCAGTCATGAATGAGGCTTTGGTCGTTGTAGGCCAGTAGGTTTGAAAGCTCAATACGTCCACCGGGTTTGTTGCGATTGGCTTGCCAGCGCAGGCCTTGCTCTTCCAGAACCGAAATGGCCGCTGGGTCATTAATACAGCCTAAGACTTTTCCCTTTAAGTCTTGTAGAGACTTGATCCGATCATCGCCGGTGCGTTTGGCCAACACATAGGGTAAAAATACATAAGGATCGGAAAAGGCGACACTGTCATAGCCGGGCATTGGTGGTAGTGCGCTCCACACAAGATCCACTTCTGCCTCCCGTCTATTGGGACCGGCTTCCAATAACTCCAAGCAACGATCCCAGGGATACTCCACGAACACACATTTGACCCCCAAGGATTTAGCAAAGGCTTGAGCTAAATCTGCATCCAACCCTTTTAAAGGCTGGCCGGGAGCATCTCTAAACGACACCCCTATAAATTGCGGCTCAATGGCGATGCGTATCTCACGTTTTTTGAGAATGGATTCTAATCGATCAAACTTGGGATCGGCTTGGATTTTCTCTTCATTCAGTAAGCGTTGAAAAAGTGCCTGTTGTTGAGATAATTGCGTTTTTGAATAAACCGATTGCATGTCTTTCAGTAGACCCTGGCTCCATTGAACTCGGTTGCGTAAGTGTTTATCGGCGGCTACTCCGATACTAAGACCGCTGTCGATAATGCGGTTGTTGGCCTCAATTTCACCTATATAGTTGCTCATGGCATCAAACAATTCATGCAGCGTGGTTAAGGATTGTGCCACCCCTTGGCTGAGTTCATTTAGACGAGATTCTGAACTTGTCAGCAGTCGACTCAGTTGATCCCTCAATTGGCTCAAATCCATTTCGGCATAGGCTTGTCGTGCATTTTCTTGCGTGCGCAGCGCAAGGTTTCGGATTTCGTGAGCGACAACGGCAAAGCCTTTGCCCGACTCTCCAGCATGCGCCGCTTCGATAGCCGCATTCAGGGACAGGAGTTGAACCGTTCGACCGATGCTGTCGATGTCATCAATTACTGAGCGCGACGCTTCCGTTCGTTCGTGTATTGTCACCATGAGTTCGGAAAGCTCATTGGTAAAAAAATGGTGGGTCTGATCCAGCTCTTGCTTCATTTCAATGCGGATATTGTCTGCACTTTTGCTGCTATCCAATAAAAAACCGCGTGTATGGGATAAAAAGGTCAGTTGCTCTTGGGTTCTTGATGCAATTTCAGAAAAGGTATTTTCAATTTGAGCAAGGGCCTTTTGTGCATGCGACTGCAAACCTGACAGCCGTTTAAGGAGATCTGGTGCAGGATTTGGGGGCAATGCCGTATTTATGTGCGCTTGAGACTGGGTTAAACGTTCATAAAGAGAGGCTGGCATTTGTCCATTTTCGAGTTGCAGGGCTTTCTCTATATCACCCGTTAATAGGGCTGTTTTCCATGCGTCAGCATCGTTTGAAGGTGATTTCCGAAACGTGAATAAAGGCATGTTGACCCTCCAGCCATCTGAATGCTCAGATTTATGCAGGTTATATGCCATATCACTGAAATACATACAGGAGGCTCAGCAGACGTCCTTGTCTATTGAGTATTCACAGATGAACACGTATTTGTGGCTAGCTGCGAACACGTGTTTTGTCAGGATCGTAAAAAATGGGTGCACAGACCTCGACCTCAAGGCGTTTTTGGTGCCCATCAAGCTTACCTAACTGTAAAGGCGTACCAAGTGTGCAGTATCGAACATCAAGGCGGCAGAGTGCGATATTTTGACCTGTGATTGGGGAGCGGGTGGCACTGGTGACAATACCGACCTGTGCACGCCCTTGATAGACGCGGTCACCATGATGCGCCGTTTCATTGCCCAAAATACGCAAGCCCATCAGTTTGTGCTGAGGGTGAGCTTGGCGCGCCAGTAAGGCTTCTCGGCCAATAAATTCATCTTGCTTTGATTTTAAGGGGACGCAAAAACCTATGCCTGCTGTAAAGGGGTCGGTTTGATCACAAAACTCATAACCTGCGAATACAAGTCCGGCCTCAATGCGCAGCATGTCCAACGCCTCCAAGCCCAACGGCACAAGCCCTAGGTGTTTTCCTTTTTCCCAAAGTTGAGTCCACAGGGCTGTGGCATCATCGGGGTGACACCAGATTTCATACCCCAGCTCTCCCGTATAACCGGTTCGGGTGACCATGAGGGGACAGCCGTTGTAGTCATTTAAACGTCCTATCGTCAGTCTAAACCAGCCCAACTCTGTCACCGACGGTTGTGTCGCAGGGGTCCAAATCAGTTGCGTTAAGAGTTCTCGGCTCAATGGACCCTGTACGGCAAGATTATGAATTTGATCCGTCGCCGATTTAATCCAGACTTTCATGTTGAGTTTAGCCGCTTGTTCCCTTAGCCAGATGCTAGCGTAGTCCTCACCGCAAATCCAACGAAAATTATCAGGGCCCAAACGCAAGAGGGTGCCATCATCCAGCATGCCTCCATGTTCATAGCACATGGCCGAATACACCACCTGACCCACGGCAAGTTTACGAATATCACGGGTTAAGCAGTAGTTGAGCAAGGCTTCTGCATCGGGTCCCAAAATATCAAACTTGCGTAAAGCGGACAGATCCATCACGGCGACTCGCTCTCGGCAGCCGTAGTATTCTTGCAGGCTCCCATAGCCGTTAAAGTGGGTGGGCAGCCACCAGCCCCTGTATTCAGTAAAGTGTTGTGTCAGGGCAGACAAGTGAGGGTAAAAACCACTCTTGCGAGTGAGGACGGGTTCTGAATTGGGTAGCGTGCGAGTGCTCATAGCGGGACTAAAATGCTCCTGTGCTGAGTAAAGACGAATGTGAATGTCCGTCGGCATCCAGCCATTGGCAGGGTCTATGTCATCGGGACAGGAAGTGCTGACACAGAGCAGGTCTTTAAGTGCGCGTAGCAGCACATAATCACCCGGTCTGGACCAGGGTTCATCCAACGTCATTTGTTGATGTTCATTGATCTGGGTGTTGAAGAAAAAGTTAATGGCTGGCCAGCCCGGTTTAGATGGAATGCCAAAGGGCTGAAGGGCATGGTTGATGTTGTCACTGCAATTGTCGTGTCCCATGTAGCCCATACTCTCGTAATAGCGCGCTGTGCAAGCAAGGGCAAAGGAGTCGTGGCGTCCAACGGTGTCTTGAA
Organism: Nitrincola alkalisediminis; assembly: GCF_009821115.1. Taxonomy (GTDB): domain Bacteria; phylum Pseudomonadota; class Gammaproteobacteria; order Pseudomonadales; family Balneatricaceae; genus Nitrincola; species Nitrincola alkalisediminis. The sequence continues at coordinate 365,365 of NZ_VYTY01000001.1, forward strand.
TCACTTCCAGCATGGGTTGCATCTGTTGATCAAAAAATTTACTGAAAAGTCCGGGCCCTGGGTAAGCGTGACCGTTGAGTGTTCGAGTGACAGTAGGGTCTAGCTCAACGCATTGACCTTGATTGAGGGCGGTGAAATCAAAGGCAACGAAGTCCGAGCATTGACGCCCAGCCACATCGATGACTTGTATGTATTCGCCCGCTTTGACTGGGTAGGCCCTTGCCGTTCCGGGGTGCAGCGTAAATTCATTCACCACCTCACCCAGGGGGGAAGGCAATGTCGGCAGCGCCTGTGCGTCCAATCGCGTCAATATGAGTTCCAGTTCGCTGGAACGTGCCTGTGAGTCAACCGGGGTTTTACAGTCAGGGATGCTTAGCACAATCCACATTTTGTCAGAAGCAATTAATGTAAGCCTGTAACCCGCTGGGAGAGCTTCATCCCAAAGATTGACGGAGCAGGGTAGTGGGTTCAATTGCTGGATGAGCGTTTTGAATGCATCTGGACAGTCTGTATGGGTTGAAAGGCTTTGATGTAAGGTGTTGTTTGGAGTGTTGTTTGAAAGCCCTAGACTCTCTAGCGCACAGAGGCCTTGTTCATTCAACGCTAGGATCTCGGCTTGTTGGTTACCTTCAACATTCACAACCGTAAGCTGATCACCGGCCTCCAGTAACAGAATACGCGTTTTGCCCGGAACAAGGCTCTGGGTGTGTACCCGAGTGGATCTTGCGAAAAGCGCGGGCTCATGCAATTGGGTGGCAAGGGGTTTTTTCATATTGAAATCCTGATTTCAATGACGCGGCTTTGTCGGCTGGATCAGCCATCCCACGACAAAGCCAGCGTTGAAGAGCGTTGACGTCGGTTAGCTTGCCGACTTTAAGGGAGCCGCCTCGGTTTTTAGGTAGGCCTCCAGTGAATCATCCAGTGCCTCTAGCCAAGGTGTATGGTGTGGCGTGGCTTGAGTGCCTGTCATGAGTGAGCGATAGGTTTTATTTCTATAGCCCATGATGTCTTCATATTTGTCTTTCTTCCACTGCAGAAAGGTTTTGTTGACAGCTGAGATGTCGAAGCTGGGATAGTCGGTGGCATCAATTAAGGCTTGAATGTAGCTGCCTTGGAACTCAAACATTTCTTGCGCGGTTTCCAAGGTTTCTTCTTTGGCTCGCCAAGCTAAATTATCGGCGATCATTTCCTCTTTGCTGGGGAGTGTAATGCGCCCTAAGATGACATCTCGCGCATACCAGGCTTGCGCGTCAAACATATTGAAGGAGTACCATTGATCCTGCATGCCCAAATAGAGAAACTGCGGGTTGTCTTCCCAAAAAATACCCTTGTAGAGCTTTAACGGCCAGAGACGATTGTTGGTTTTTAAGCTGAGGTCATCCCCTAAAAATGGAAAATGGTGCTTATAGCCCGTGCAGAGAATGATGGCATCAATTGTTTTATGACTGCCATCGCTAAACCAAACCTGGTGACCTTCAACCCGATCAATCAGGGGTTTTTCTTCCCAGTTTTCTGGCCACTTATAACCCATTGGCGCGCTGCGATAGCAACTGGTGATGGAGCGAGCGCCATATTTGTAACATTGAGACCCGATGTCTTCAGCTGAATAGCTGCTGCCAACCACCAAGATATCTTTATCTTTGAACTCAAGCGCATCTCTAAAGTCATGCGCATGCAGGATACGGCCACCAAAGGCTTCAAACCCTTTAAAGTAGGGGACGTTGGGCGTTGAAAAATGGCCACAGGCGTTGACGACATAGTCAAAGGTTTCTGAATACACACGATCCTCAGTATGATCGTGAGCAGTCAGCGTAAAGGTTTTGGATGTGTCATCATAGGTGACCTGTCTGACAACTGTATTGAAACGTATATAGTCTCGGACACCGGCTTTTTCGACGCGGCCTTTGATATAGTCCCACAGGACTTCACGCGGGGGGTAAGAGCCAATGGGTCCGCCAAAATGCTCATCAAAAGTGTAATCGGCAAACTCTAGGCATTCTTTCGGGCCGTTTGACCATAAATAGCGGTACATGCTGCCGTGCACAGGCTCGCCATTCTCATCAACACCTGTTCGCCAGGTGTAGTTCCACATCCCGCCCCAATCCGTCTGCTTTTCAAAACAGACTAGCTCTGGAATGTCTGCGCCCTGACTGGCAGCAGATTGAAAGGCTCGTAGTTGTGCAAGACCGCATGGGCCTGCGCCTATAATCGCGACACGTTTACTCATGTTGCTCTCCAAACTCTAGATGATTTCAAACATAGGCTCGATCCTAACCTCGTCTTTGGCGGCTGAAACTCTCCTCTTGTGGCTATCTCTTTTGAGATATAGCCCTGAAAAATGGCCCTGTGGCACTATCTCAAGGCATCCAAGGCAGGATTGCTCCGTTTAAGTGCGACAGAATTGACCTTTAAAAAGGAGGAATCTGAGAGGATATGTTTTTTACTGTAAAGAAACTAAATTTCTTAATGGTTTAGAGTTGGTCGTTAAAATCTCAGTTAAATCGGCCTGCGTAAGGGCATAAAAATTGCTACCACCTGTGACTGTTTAACCCAGAGTCGAGGTCAGGATGCCATTTGAGATAAGCGCAAAGTGGAACGTCATCAAGTCTGCTTGGGGGCGAAGTCAGAGCGAGGATAAGCCGCAGCATCCTTGGCTGGTTGATTTACCGCTGGGTCTTTTGCGGCATGTGAATTTAGACGAAGCGCTCGCCGTTTGGCTGGAAGGATTGGAGGTGCAGCTGAAATCATCAGGAGCAACCTTGATGTTGCAAACGGAAAAAACGCTAACTAAGGTGGGACGAGAGGGACTTTGTCATCCGCACCTAAACTGTCCTTATCTGTCGCCTCAAGGTGACTGGCCTGATGTCGGTGAGTTGAATACCTGCATTCCCTGCATACGTATGGGCAAGCATCGGTTGGCCTGTGGGGTGCGAGATGGGCACGGTGGGCAGGGGGTGCTGGTGATGGAGTTTTTGCATTCGCCACGAACGGCACAAAAGCGACAATTACGGGAAGTCGGTAAGGTTTTGAGTGAGACGCTCAGTCTAGTGTTGGATGAGCGCCAGCGTCGTGAGGCGGCGTTGATGGAAGAGCGGGCGCTTTTATCGCGAGAGCTGCATGACTCTGTGGCGCAAGAGCTTAGCTATTTGCAAATACGCATGAGTCGCCTGGCGAGCGTGATCGAAAACCCAGAGCAAGCCGCTGAGGCGAGCCATATGCTTAAGGATCTTCGGCACAATGTACAACGAGCACACCGACAGGTACGTGAGCTAATCTCCCTGTCTCGGTTAACCTTAGAAGGTCGAAGTTTGCATATGGCGTTAGAAGCGGCAGTGGATGAATTTTCTCGCCAAAGTCGCTGCGTATTTGAATTGGATAACCGCTTGCCCGTGGGGTGTATGCGGGCCGAAACCGAATTGCAAGTGATGCATATCCTGCGCGAGGCCTTGGTTAATGTCGTCCGTCATTCACATGCCCAGCATGTTTTGATCACGCTCATGATGCTTAAAGATCAGCGTTTTGAGGTGTGTGTTGAAGATGATGGTGTCGGCTTATCTGAAGATGCCGAAAAGCAGGAAGGTCATTTTGGCTTAAAAATGATGAGAGAGCGCGCCAACACAATACCCGCTCAACTCAGTATCGAGTCGAAGGCAACACGCGGTACACGCGTTAAGTTACTCTGGAGAGCGTTATGAGCCGACCCCTGAGCTTATTGTTGATTGATGATCATGCCTTGATGCGCCAAGGGTTGGCCGAATTATTGAATGCCGTCGAAGGTTTTGTTGTTCTGGGGACGGCTGCCTCAGCAGAGGAGGGCTTGACGCTAGCGGAGGCGTTGATACCGGATATTGTGTTACTCGATTTGCATATGCCCGGGATGGGAGGCATGCAGGCACTCAAGCGTTTCAAAGCCTGTTTGCCGGATGCTCTGATCATCGTGTTAACAGCGTCGGATGCACAAGCGGACTTGCTGATGGCGTTAAGCATGGGAGCCGATGGCTACCTATTAAAACACACGGAGCCAGAAGCACTGGTCCAACAATTAATGAGCTGTTCTAAACAGTGCTTACTCTTGGACCCTAAGATGCAACTGCACGATTCGGGGCGTGCATCTTTAAGTCAAGTGGCGGGAAAGTGCGTCGATCAGGTGGAGTTAACCGAGCGCGAGTGTCAAACCCTGAGGTTGATCGCCGAGGGCATGAGCAATAAGTTGATTGCACGTGCCTTAGGAATCAGTGATGGCACGGTCAAAATTCACGTGAAACATTTATTGAGCAAACTGAATCTGCATTCTCGACTGGAGTTAGCGGCTTGGGCGCATCGATGCGGTTTTTTGGAAAGGGGCATTTCGTCAGAGAGGCAAGTGGGATGAAAAAGCTAATGGCGCACTTGGACCAAGGGTACGAGAAAATGGCGAGTTTGTTCGGAAGAGTGAATGCACAGCTGAATCAGGATTTCGAGTATCTGCCCTTGGCCTTAGCCAAGTTGGATGTAGACGGTGCGATACAAGAGCTGAATAAAGGATGGGAGGAGCTCATGGGTTATCCCTATCGCAATGGCATTTATCGCTCGCATGCGGGCTTTTTTCATCCTGAAGATCGCCCTCGTTGGCAGGAAGCCTTGTCGCAATTACGTTCAGAGCCTAAAGGCAGTTGGCGACACCTGCAGCTACGCGGTTTAATGCCATCGGGTGAGCGCAGATGGCTCGAAGTAAAATTGAGACGCAATCCACAGGGTTTTATGGTGTCCCTGGATGATGCAACGCATCAGGTTCATCAACAGCAGCAATTGGCGGCACGTCATCGCAGCTTGCGTAATTTAGTGGATGGCTTGCCCATGATGATTTATCGCTGTCGCAATAATCGGCATTGGACCATGGAGTACGTGAGTGAGGGGGCCGTTCATTTGACCGGCTTTCGGCCAGAGCAGTTGGTCGACAGCCAAGAGGTGACATTTGATTCGCTTATTTTCCCTGATGATCAAGAGGCTGTCTGGTCTGCCGTTCAAATTGGATTGAATCAGCGTCTTCCTTTTCAAGTGAATTATCGCTTGATATGTGCGAATGGGCAGTTAAAAACCGTTCATGAGCGCGGCAGTGGCATTTATGCAAACAACGGAGAAGTGTTAGGGATCGAAGGAATGATTATGGACGTGAAGCAATCTCTATAATATTCCCATAAGGATAATATATTTCCTATCAGTATTGACTGGAGGGTTGCTATCACCTATAAAGTGAATTTAAGAATATTTTATTCCTGTAGATAATTTTATATTTAGCGATGACTTACAATTGAGGGCTCACCATGCAACATGATCAAAATCACTACATTCTTAAGATTAGCTGCCCGGCCACGTCAGGTATTGTTGCAGCTGTTGCCTCTTTTTTATCTGAAAATAATGGCTACATCAGCGAAATGTCACAATTTGACGATGAATTCAGTGGCACCTTTTTTATGCGCGCGGTGTTTCGTTTTAATCAAGGCTTTGAAGGCGATATTGCCGTCATTGAGCAAGGATTTGTCGATGTTGCTAAAAAGTTTAGTATGAGTTGGGAGTTGCACAGCAGCGATCAACCCATGCGTGTGCTGTTAATGGTCAGTAAGTTCGACCACTGTTTGGCTGATTTATTGTATCGATACCATAAGGGTGAAATGGATATGACGATTACGGCCATCGTGTCGAATCATCTGGATTTGCGCCCTATGGCGGAGAGGGAAGGCATTCGTTTTATTTACTTGCCAGTGACGAAAGAAAACAAGCTCCAACAAGAAGAGGAGTTAATGAAAATTATTGAAGAAAGCCGGACAGACTTAGTGGTGCTGGCAAGGTATATGCAAATCTTGTCTGACAATCTGTGTAAAAAACTGTCGGGTCGAGCCATTAATATTCACCATTCATTTTTACCGGGCTTTAAAGGCGCAAAGCCGTATCATCAAGCCTTTGATCGCGGTGTCAAATTGATTGGCGCAACGGCGCACTATGTGACCTCCGATCTAGATGAGGGTCCAATTATTGAACAAGAGGTTCAGCGCGTGGATCATGGCTACAAACCTGAAGATTTAGTTAATATTGGTCGCGATACCGAAACGGTTGCTCTGTCAAAAGCGGTAAAATATCACTTACAGTATCGCGTATTCCTTAATCAAGATAAAACGGTGATTTTCCGGTGAACAGTCAAACACAAGCCATTCTCGCTACTGATAAACGAATTGATGGAAAAGCCATCTCCGCACAAGTATTGTCAGAGGTGGCAGAGCAAGTGAGTCAGCTGCAAGCGCAGGGTGTTCAGCCATGCTTAGCCGTGGTGCTCGTCGGGAAGGATCCCGCGAGCCAAGTCTATGTGAAAAACAAACTTCTGCGTGCTGCCGACGTCGGCATTCTGTCTGTTGAGCATTATCTTCCGGAACACACGTCAGAGGAGACGTTGTTATCCTTGATCGAGTCCCTGAATGAGGACGCAAAGGTGCAGGGGATTCTTGTGCAGTTGCCGCTTCCTAAGGGGATTGATGAAATTAAAGTGCTGGAAGCCATCAAGCCGATTAAAGATGTGGACGGGTTTCACAGCTCCAATGTGGGTGGCTTGAGTCAAGGGCGATCCGTGTTACAACCCTGTACGCCATCCGGTTGTATGCGTTTGTTAAAGCATGTTTGTTCTGATATGTCAGGAATGCATGCGGTCGTCGTTGGGCGCTCCAATATAGTGGGTAAGCCTATGGCCGCTTTGCTTTTGCAAGCCAACTGTACGGTGACGCTGGTTCATTCAAAATCTCGTGATATTCAGTCTTTGTGTCAAATGGCGGATATTCTGGTTGCGGCTGTGGGGCGTCCGGAAATGATCAAACAAGACTGGGTTAAGCCAGGAGCCATTGTTATCGATGTCGGTATTAATCGTGTCGAAAAAGACGGCAGCACACGCTTGGTAGGAGATGTCGACTATGCGGACGTGTGGGATAGCGTCGAAGCGATTACGCCAGTTCCTGGTGGCGTGGGCCCCATGACCATTGCCATGCTTATGTCGAACACGGTGGAGGCAGCACAAAGGCAACACGCGCTCGTATCCATGAATAGGGTGGACGGATCGAGAGAATCTCCTTAAAGAAGCTGCGTTTTAATCGCTTTAAGGAGTTGTTAGTTGACAGCATTTGGCATAAGGTTAATACCCTTCAAGACGGCGTAAACTCGGCAAGCCGTGCTGGGTTTGCGTCTAGTATTTTGACTGAACTCAACCTTGCCTTTAGGACGTTTCCAATGTCAGAAAAATTCCGCCTTGTAACCCGTAGTGATTTCGATGGACTGGTGTGTGCTGCGCTGCTTAAACATCTCGATTTGATTGACGACATTCTTTTTGTCCATCCAAAAGATATGCAGGACGGTAAAATTGATATTACGGGCAAGGACATTACCACCAATTTACCCTATGTCCCTGGCTGTCATTTGGCGTTTGATCACCATTTAAGTGAAACACTGCGCAATAAAGATCGCGCTGAACAACATATTATTGATCCAGATGCTCCATCTGCAGCACGCGTGGTTTGGAAATACTACGGTGGTCATGATGCGTTTCCCGTGCATTGGGATGAAATGATGGAGGCCGTTGACAAAGGCGATGCGGCTCAATTTAGTGAAGACGAAGTGTTGAATCCGCAAGACTGGGTGTTGCTGAACTTTATTATGGATGCCCGCACAGGATTGGGGCGTTTTAGAGAGTTTCGAATTTCAAACTATCAGTTGATGATGCAACTGATCGATTATTGCCGGAACCATACGATCACCGAGATTTTAGCGTTACCGGATGTGAAAGAGCGAACGGATCTTTACTTTGACCATGCTGAAAAAGCCAGAGAGCAGCTGACACGTTGCTGCAGGATTTACCAGAACCTGGTCGTCGTCGATCTGCGTGATGAAGAAACGATTTACGCGACGAATCGCTTTACACTCTACGCCATGTATCCGGATACCAATATTTCAATCCATGTTATGTGGGGATTGAAGCAACAAAATACGGTGTTTGCCGTAGGGAAATCCATTCTAAATCGCAGCTCGAAAACCAATGTGGGCGAACTCTGCCTTGCCTACGGCGGTGGTGGGCACCTCAATGCTGGAACATGCCAAGTGGGCAATGATGAAGCGCAAGCTAAGCTTCAGGAAATGATTGTCAAAATCAATGCGGATGGTTGATGTTTGAGAACCCGCGAACCTGGATATAGAGGTTCGCGGGTGTGTCTTGATCCTTTGTGTTGCGTGTAATGGCTGTTCGCTCTACCAAAGCAGGGTCTATAACCACTCAGGAACCACTAAAGAATACCACCGGAGATAGGCAGATTGACTCCGGTGATATAGCTTGAAGTATCACTCAATAAAAACGCAACCGCCCCCACGATTTCATTAATATGACCGTATCGACGCATGGGAATGGATTGAATCATTTGCTCTGCGACGTTATCAGGGCAAGCATCAAAATATTGACTGCCCGCAGCGGCTTGTAATTCCACTTGACGTGTCCACATAAACCCCGGCCCCATATAAGCAGGTGAGATCGCATTCACGCGTATTTGGTAGGGTGCTAAGTCTTTCGAGGCCGTCTGTGTCATGCCGATTAATGCGGCTTTTGAAGTTGCGTAGGCGATCATATTGGGTGGCCCCCCTACAGCGGCCATGCTCGCTGTATTTACGATTGCGCCACCTCCGTGAGTGATCATATGTCGTGCAATCGCACTCATGACGGTAAATGCCCCCGTTACATTGATATGCATGACTCTATTAAAGTCGTCTAGCGGGTAGGTGTGTGTTGGCGAAAAATGCCCTTGATAACCTGCATTATTAAAAAGTCCATGGATAGGGCCCAGTGTATGGCTCAAGTGATCTATGGCATTTTTGACTTGCTCTGGATTCGTTACATCTGCAATAAAATAAGCGTTTGTGATCCCTTGTTGTGTTAGCGTCTTTGCAGCGGCTTGGGTTTTTTCTGGGTCTAGATCAAGTAAGCCTATACGTGCCCCTAAGTGTCCTAAATACTGCGCGGTGGCAAAACCTATATCTCCCGCAGCTCCGGTAATCACAATTGTTTTTCCATGAAAATCAATGGCCGTTGGGTGAGCATGAGTGGCATTAGCGTCCATAGTATCCTTCGCTGAGTCTGTTTTTATTGTGGTGGGCTTAATTCGCTGTGCGAATTAATGATCGATTTTTCGAATCTCTTTTCAAACCTCTTCACACATCTTGGCTAAAAATAGGTGTTTAAACCACGCGCGAAAGTGAGTGGTTTCGATACTTTTTTGCTTTTCTTAAGAGTGCGACATCTGTCAATGAGGTTTGGGTGGGGTGGGGATTCCTCTTAATAGGCTTAATCTATGTGATAGCTTTTTTCATGAGGTACTAGGGCTTTTTATATTATTTTTTAGGTGGGTTTAATTGGTTTTTAATCATATGTGTTTGATAATTAATTATTTTTTTGGTTGTTTTGAAAAGGGTTTTTCGGGTTGAGTAAAATGAGCTTGTGCAAAAAAGTACATATAATTGGTGAAATAAAGATTTGTTTATCTTTCGAGCAGAGAGTGTAATACCTAAGCTCTCTCTTCGGTGTAGCCAAAGCCATCACAGAAGACACACAAAAAATATAACAAACCCACTGACGACTTGCGTCAGATAATGGAGAGACTTCTCATGAAACGTAGTTTTGTTCCAACATTACTTGCAGCTTCAATTGCCTTCACAACCCTACAAGCACAAGCGATGACGACGGTGACTATTGGTACGGTTAACAATGGCGATATGATCCGTATGCAAGAACTCACGCCTGTTTTCGAAGCAGCGCACCCTGATATTAAATTGCAGTGGGTTGTACTTGAAGAAAACATATTGCGTCAACGGCTTACTACCGATATTGCCACAGGCAGTGGTCAGTTTGATGTGATGACGATTGGCAGTTATGAAGTCCCTATTTGGGGAAAGCAAAACTGGCTGGTTTCGCTTGAAAACCTTCCTGATGATTATGATGTGGATGATTTGTTTCCCTCCGTTAGGGAGGGTTTATCGCATGAGGGCGCTCTTTATGCCTTGCCCTTCTATGCTGAAAGTTCAATGACCTATTACCGTCAAGACCTGTTTGAAGAGGCGGGGCTGAACATGCCAGATCGCCCAACTTGGCATCAAATCCGAGACTACGCTGTTGCGCTGCACAAACCTCAGCAAGAGCAGTATGGTATTTGCCTGCGTGGCAAAGCTGGCTGGGGCGAAAACATGGCTTTAATATCCACAGTTGCAAATGCGTTTGGTGCCCGTTGGTTTGATGAAAAATGGCAGGCTGAATTTGAAGGTGAGGAATGGACAAATGCGTTAAGTTTTTATGTTGATTTACTGGGCAACTATGGCCCGCCAGGTGCATCTTCAAATGGCTTTAATGAAAACCTTGCTCTGTTTAACTCGGGCAAGTGTGCCATGTGGGTCGATGCGACTGTCGCGGGTTCGTTTGTGACCGATCCTTCACAAAGCAGCGTGCATGAGCACATAGGTTTTGCATTAGCGCCAATGCAAGTCACTGAGCAGGGCGCAGGCTGGTTATGGGCCTGGAGTTTAGCGATTCCGGTAAGTTCTAACGTAAAAGAAGCAGCACAAACCTTTATTACTTGGGCAACGTCTAAAGCCTACAGTGATTTGGTGGCCGAGCGCTATGGGATTGCCAATATCCCGCCTGGCACACGTCAATCAACCTATGAAAACCCCGCCTATTTGGAGGCGGCAAGCTTTGCCACAACCACGCTTGAATCTATGAATAAGGCTGACCCTGTAAATTCAACCCTAAAACCGTCGCCTTATACAGGTGTTCAGTTTGTGGCTATTCCTGAGTTTCAGGCGATAGGGACTCAAGTCGGACGCATGTTTGCAGGTGCGTTAGCGGGGCAAAGCAGCGTTGCAGCCGCATTAAGCAGTGCCCAAGCGGCCACACAGCGGTCGATGGCGCGCGCTGGCTATCACAAGTAGTTGTTTAAGTGCCAGAGGGGTCGCCTCTGGCACTTTTATAATAAGAAATCTAAAGAGCACTCCGTATGAATACGTCAAGTTTGCCAGTCGAACATTCGGCCCAGGCTGAAGAGTCTTCGCAGTCAGTCCAAAGTCAACGTCGTCGTAAAAGCAAGATAAGTCTAGCGATGGTGTCACCCTCTGTAGTGGTGTTGCTTGCATGGATGATTATCCCTCTGTCGATGACAATCTATTTTTCATTTATTCGTTATAACCTCCTGTACCCAGGTGATGAAGGGTTTGTTGGCTTAGAAAACTATTATTACTTTATGACGGATGCGGGTTTTACCGCGGGTTTAACCAACACTTTGTGGCTAGTGGGTTCTGTGTTGTTGATCAGTGTGGTGTTGGGCGTGCTCATTGCTATTTTGGTCGATAACATGTTTTGGGGGAGAGGGATTGTTCGAGTTTTATTAATTTCCCCCTTTTTTATTATGCCGACTGTTTCGGCCTTGGTTTGGAAAAATCTTTTATTAAATCCTGTCTCGGGTGTGTTTGCTGCCATTTGGAATTTCTTCGGTGCAACGCCGATTGACTGGTTCACCCATTATCCCTTAGGCGCCATTATTATGATTGTCTCGTGGCAATGGGTTCCATTTGCTGTGCTGATGTTGATGACCGCCATGCAGTCATTGGATCAAGAACAAAAAGATGCCGCACGTTTAGACGGGGCCGGTCCTATCGCGATTTTCTGGCACATTACCTTGCCTCACCTGATGCGCCCGATTGCTGTGGTCGTCATGATTGAGACTATTTTTCTGCTGGCGATCTTTGCCGAAATATTTACCACCACGGGTGGAGGTCCGGGTTACGAAACCACCAATCTGGCGTTTTTGATCTACACCCAAGCCTTACTTGAGTTTGATGTAGGTGTGGCATCCGCAGGTGGACTGATTGCAGTTGTCATTGCCAACATTGCCGCCTTTATGCTGATTCGAATCGTTGGCAAAAGCCTGACTGAAAAACATTAATAGCGGGAAAAAAACAATGCTTACATTAAAACAAACCCGTCAGTTACGCACTTTCTTATTGGGCAGTCTTGCGTGGATTGTCGCGCTCCTTGTCTTCTTTCCAATTTTTTGGATGCTGCTGACCAGTTTTAAAACCGAGTTGGATGCCTTTTCATCGCCGCCACAACTCTTTTTTACACCAACCTTCGAAAACTATATTCAGGTTGATAGTCGCAGTAACTATTTTCACTACGCAATGAACTCGGTAGTGGTGTCCTTTGGGGCGACCTTTTTAGGCATGCTCTTGGCTATTCCTGCCGCGTATTCCATGGCTTTTTTTGAAACCAAGCGTACCAAAGGAACCTTGCTTTGGATGTTGTCGACCAAGATGCTGCCTCCGGTCGGGGTACTGGTTCCAATTTACCTGATCTTTAAGGATGTGGGTCTTTTGGATACACGCACGGGCCTGATTTTGATTTACACCTTGATCAATCTGCCGATCATGGTCTGGATGCTGTACACCTACTTCAAGGAAATACCCAAGGATATTCTAGAGGCTGCCCGTCTTGATGGTGCGACACCCATGCAAGAAATACTGCGGGTGTTATTGCCTATCTCTAAAGGTGGGATTGCTTCAACTTTATTGCTGTCGTTGATTCTGTGTTGGAATGAAGCCTTCTGGTCATTGAATTTAACCGCATCGTCTGCAGCCCCCTTAACCGCATTAGTTGCATCTTACTCCAGTCCAGAAGGTTTGTTCTGGGCGAAACTATCTGCAGTATCGACCTTGGCCTGCGCGCCGATTCTCATTTTTGGCTGGTTTAGTCAAAAGCAACTGGTTCGTGGTTTATCGTTTGGCGCGGTCAAATAATTGAGGTGACGTATGTCTGATCTGACAATAAAAAATCTAAAAAAAGTGTTTGAAGGTCTCGAAATCATTAAAGGGATCGATCTCGACATTCGTGATCACGAGTTTGTCGTATTTGTGGGGCCGTCGGGCTGTGGTAAGTCGACCTTATTGCGTTTAATCGCGGGTCTTGAGGAGGTGACCAGCGGTCACATTTACTTAGACGATAAAGAGATTACTGACATAGCACCCGCTAAGCGTGATTTGGCGATGGTGTTTCAGACCTATGCGTTGTATCCGCATATGACGGTCCGTAAAAATATGTCATTTGCACTGGACTTAGCTGGCATCGATAAAAAAGAGGTGGAGGCTAAGGTCAATGAGGCCGCCAGAATACTGGAGTTAGAGCCCTTGCTTGAACGTAAACCGAAAGCCTTGTCAGGGGGACAGCGTCAACGGGTCGCGATAGGGCGTGCGATTGTTCGCCACCCTAAGATTTTTTTGTTCGATGAACCCTTATCCAATCTTGATGCGGCGCTTAGAGTCCAAATGCGTCTGGAATTGGCACGTCTGCATCAAGAGCTGAATGCGACCATGATTTATGTAACACATGATCAAGTTGAAGCCATGACGCTGGCGGATAAAGTGGTTGTCTTAAATGCAGGGCGAGTGGAGCAGGTGGGCAGTCCGTTAACGCTCTATCATCACCCCGTGAATCGCTTTGTTGCTGGGTTTATTGGCACACCTAAAATGGGATTTTTAAAGGCGAAGGTGGAATCCGTTAATGCAGGTGGTGTTCTAGTTTCATTGTCTTGCGGCCATCAAGTTGAGATTGCGGTAAAGGGGGAGCATTTACAAAGAGGCAGTCGTGTAACGCTGGGTGTTCGACCCGAGCACTTGCGTATCACGGCGGCCAGTGATTCTACTTTTAAAGCGAAGCTGACCGTATCAGAGCATCTCGGTGCCGACACCTTTTGTTACGTCGAGACAGCCGATCAGGAGGTTTTAACAGTCCGAGCTGCGGGCCATTTTCAGATGAAGTTTGGTTCAGACATAGGATTGGAGTTGGATGTTCAGCAATGTCATCTATTCGATGATCAAGATCGCACGCTGGCTCGCATCACAACACCTCTTTAACTCGATGATACATTAGGGATTTAATATGAAGTTATCACAACAACATCTTGCTGATTTACCTGCCAGCATGATCAGTCCTACGTATGACCGTTTGGTTTGTCGCGCGGGTATTTTGCACATCGGAGTCGGTGGTTTTCATCGTGCCCATCAAGCCATTTACACCGAAGCTCTCTTGAATCAAGGGTTGGCCCTGCATTGGGGGATTTGCGGTGCTGGCGTTAGGGAGTCCGACCGCGCAATGAAAGAGGCTCTTGAGTCTCAGGATTACCTGTATACATTAATAGAGCTTGGCGCAACCAATGAGGTTAAGATGCAAGTTGTGGGCGTTATTACAGAATTTATACTCGCGCAAGATTCAGTAGACGCATTTATTCAACGCCTTAGCGATCCTGATATTCGTATTGTGTCGTTGACGGTGACAGAAGGTGGCTATTTTACAGACGACACCACTGGTAAGTTTAAAGATCAGGATCCCGATATTTTGGCAGACTTGGCCCAGCCTGACGCCCCCAAAACCCTAGTGGGTTTACTCTGCCAAGGATTAAAGCGTCGGATGCAAGCAGGTATTCCACCTTTTACGGTGATGTCTTGCGACAATCTGCCTCATAACGGAGATGTGGCTCGAAAGGCTGTTTTAGGCTATGCCTCTTTGCTGGATACCCAGTTAATGAATTGGATTGCAGACAATGTCACCTTCCCCAATGGCATGGTGGATCGCATCACTCCCATGACAAGTCAGGCACATAAACAGCAGTTATTTGACAGCACCGGAGTAGAGGATGTATGGCCAGTTGTCGCCGAGCCTTTTTTACAGTGGGTCGTGGAAGATAAATTTTGCAATGGCCGTCCTGAATGGGAAGTGGTGGGTGTGCAGTTCACACAGGACGTCACCCCGTATGAGACGATGAAAATTGGTTTGCTCAATGGCAGTCATCTCGCCATGACGTTTTTAGGAACTCTATTAGGATACGAGTTTGCGCATCAAACCATGGAGGATGAGGATCTTCGTCGTTTTGTCGAAAATTACATGGATCATGATGTCACCCCTTTATTGGCCGAGGTGCCGGGCATTAATTTAACGGAATACAAGCAGACCTTAATTGAGCGTTTCTCCAACCCTGCAATTTGCGATCAGTTAACACGAATCTGTTCCGATGCCGCCGCGAAGTTCCCTAAGTTTGTGTTTCCGACATTGCGCGGATTGATTGCTGAAAATAAACCTTTGGAGCGCGTAGCTTTGATTGTCGCAGCTTGGACACACTATCTGCATGGAAAAAATGAATTAGGTCAAACCTATCCCATTTTGGACCCGAAATTAGCAATTTTGCAGCGTGCAATTGCTCAGCCAGAGACGTGTGTCACACAAATGCTTGAAATATACGATATATTTGGTGACGATCTGCCCTCATCAAACACGTTTGTTGAGGCCTATCAAACTCAACTGTCACGCTTGCAAACACAAGGCGTGAGAGCAACGCTTAAACAACTGATCGGATAATTACCTATGTCAACGGTTAGATTCTCTCAACCTCAAACCCCCGCCATTATTTTTGATATGGATGGCTTATTAATCGACTCTGAACCCGTGTGGATGAGAACAGAGCGTGAGCTTATTTGGGAGTTGGTCGGGGAGGAGTTATCGAATGAAACCCTTCTGAGTTTTCAAGGACGCAGCAGTCGCGTTTTTTGTGAAGGGATGGTGGCGCGTTTTGCCAACGCCAATCTTAAGGTTGAGTCTCTATTAGAGCAGTTATTGACCCGCATGGAGAGCAATATCCGTTCAGCACCGCTCATGCCCGGTGCGCGTGATTTACTTGAGTATCTAGCAGAGACATCGGTGCCGATGGCCATTGCGTCATCCTCACCGATGGCTTTTATTGAGGCGGTGGTTAAACAGCACCAGCTGCCTATTACCAGCATGACCTCGGGCACAGAGGTACCCGCATCAAAGCCGCACCCGGCTGTTTTTGAGCTGGCCGCGCAACGCTTATCCAGCCCAGTGCATGCGTGTTGGGTATGGGAAGATTCCGTCAATGGTGTGATTGCCGCAAAAGCCGCCAGCATGAGTGCGATTGCGGTTCCTGATCCCCATCATCCTCGTCCAGAGCAGTTTTCAATCGCGGATTATCAGCATGCATCATTGCTGAAAAGTCTTGAATGGATTCGTTCTGAGGATGTGTCCTGTTTATTTGATGTAAAAGGGTAAAGGAGTTCGTTATGTACCTTGGCATAGATTGTGGTACGCAAAGCACCAAGGTTGTCATTCTAGATGCTGAACAGGGAGAGGTGATTGCACAAGGGCACGCACCCCATTCGTTGATCAGTGATGTAAAGGGTAAGCGCGAGCAGAATCCTGAGGACTGGATCTTGGCGCTTGAGCAGGCTTATTGGCAGGCGGTCAATAAGGCCGCTATTAATCCATCGTCGATACGTGCAATAGGTGTGTCCGGTCAGCAGCATGGTTTAGTGGTGTTAGATGCGCAAGGGCAGGTGATTCGCCCCGTAAAATTGTGGTGTGATACTGAGACAGCACCGCAAAATGCAGAACTATTGCAGGCGCTTGGCGGTGATGACGGCTCGATGCAAAGGCTGGGGTTGGTGGTTACAACGGGTTATACCCTCTCCAAGTTAGCCTGGATGCAGCAGTATCACCCCAGTGATTTTAAGCGTATCGCGCACCTGCTGCTACCCCATGATTTTTTGAATTACTGGTTAACGGGCCAATGTATGACGGAGGCAGGCGACGCCTCGGGTACGGGGTATTTTGATGTGCGTCGCCGTGGTTGGTGCCCTGACGTCTTTGAACTGATTCCAGATGCCAGTCATTTACGCAATGCACTTCCGGACCTGATTGATAACCAGCAAATGTTAGGTAAGGTGAGGCCAGAAGTAGCGAAACGTCTAGGTCTGAGTGCCGATGTATGGGTGTCATCTGGTGGCGGTGACAATATGATGGCTGCGATTGGGACAGGAAATGTGCAAGAAGGGCGCATGACCCTTAGTCTAGGCACCTCTGCGACCTTAAGTGCTCATTTGAATACGCATTACGATGGTTTACATCCTTCCATTGCTCACTTTTGCTCATCGACGAATGGTTGGCTACCCTTGATCTGTACGATGAATTTGACAGGAGTGGTTGAGCAAATGCGACAGCTGCTCAACCTGAGTATCACAGAGTTCACGGATATGGCCGCGTCTGCACCGATTGGTGCCTCTGGCTTGACGCTTTTACCCTTTTTGAATGGTGAGCGTGTGCCAAATTTGCCTCAGGCACAAGGGCAGTTGTTGGGTATGACGCCGCTTAACCTCACGTCTGCTCATATGAGCCGTGCGGTCTTTGAAGGAATATCCTACGGTTTGAAATATGGCCTAGACTGTTTGTTAGCGGCAGGGCTTAGGCCACAATCAATTTGTGTGACAGGTGGAGGGGCTAAAAATACATTTTGGCGACAGCTATTGGCCGATTTGTTGAGGGTTGAAATAGTCTGTCCTGCCGCCGCTGAGGGTGCTGCACTAGGGGCGGCCATTCAAGCCTTATGGGCTGATCATCATCGTCAAGGAGATCCAGTGAACTTAACGGAGTTGACGGCTCGTCTGGTCGCTTTAGATGAGTCCACGCGTGTTGTTCCCTGCTCAGAAAAAGGAGAGGCTTACCATGAAGCGTATCAGACCTATCAACATAGGTTACGATTCCAATTCCCTGAGTTGACGCTGTAAGATGGGTAAGCAGCCTGTCGGACTTTTCCGCAGTAGATCAGTGCTAAGTCCAACAGGCTGCTAGGCAAGTCATAATAAAAACAACGATGTCTAAGTGTAACGAGGTATGTATGGGAACCCGCCACGATCCACAGCTGGATACGACGTTTAAGCTGGAGCTAGAGCTCCCTGAAAGCTTTTATCACGGTTCAATTCGCTACTTACAACACGGTGCCGATTCCCCGCTTATTCGTTGGCACTGTCATAAAGAATACGAATTACATTTAATTGTAGCGACGACAGGTAAAGTATTTGTTGGCGATTATATCGGTAATTTTGGCCCTATGCAGTTGGTTTTAACCGGACCACACTTGCCGCATAACTGGATAAGCGCTATTGAACCAGAGGCAGAGGTTCCACCGGTGCGAGATCGGGTGATTCAATTCTCGGATGATTTTATCCAACAGTGTCGACGGATTATGCCCGAATTTTCACAGTTGGATCGGTTGCTAAAACAGGCCAGTGTCGGTGTTCTATTTGAGGAGAGTTTAGCACAGGAAATAGAGCCCTTATTGGTCCGTGCGGAGCACGCATCCGGTTTCAGTCGAGTGGTTATTTTTTTCTCAATTATGGAGAAATTAATCCAGGCTAAAAAAATACGATTGTTGTCTTCAACGTCGTTTGATCCACTGCTGGATGAGCACGCGATTGATCGGGTTAATATCGCGGTAGATTATATTATGCGCCACTACCAAGTTGGGCTGTCCTTAGATGACGTTGCGGCCGAATTAAAAATGAAGCCGAATTACTTCTCTAAGTTTTTTAAGCGCAGCACAGGTATTGGATTTATTGAATTCGTCAATAATCTCAGAATTAATCGTGCCTGCGAGCAGTTGATCGAAACAGAGGATTCTATAACGGATATTTGTTTTAAAGTGGGCTTTAACAATATTGCCAATTTTAATCGGCGTTTCTTTAGCTTAAAAGAAATGACGCCTTCCGATTATCGCCGACAAGCGAGTTTACGCTATTATCAGCCGTCCAAAGAAAAAGCCAAGGCGTAAACCTTGGCTTTTTACTCATTGGTTCTTCTTATACAGAATCGCCATGCTATTGCAGTGGAGGAGTAGGCTTACAAGCGCTCACCTGTTATCGGGTCAAAGAAAACGGTTTTACTCATATTAATCATGAGTGACATCGTTTCTCCTGGTTTGCCTGCCTCATGAGGCTCCACACGACAGTTCACCTCTTGCTCATTCATTTTAACCAGTACCAAGGTATCCGGCCCCGTCGGCTCAATCACGTCAATTTTAGCCTTGACAATGAAGGTCGATGGGTTGGAAGCGTAGTGGGGGATGACATGCGTGATTTGTTCAGGACGAATCCCCAATACGACCTTTTGACCCACGCGCTCTAGCAATCCACGTTCTGAGCTGGGCGTCGGTAAATAGTGGAGTTGATCCATGACCAAGAGCTTAACACAGACTTGACCTTCGTGATTCACCAGCTCCGTATCGATAAAGTTCATGGACGGGGACCCCATAAAGCCTGCAACAAAACGATTGGCTGGGTTATCATAGACCTCTTGCGGTGTACCAAACTGCTGAATATGTCCATCTTTCATGACGGCGATACGATCAGCCAACGTCATGGCTTCAATTTGATCATGCGTGACATACACGATTGTGGTGCCAAGGCGTTGATGTAGTTTTTTAATTTCGGTACGCATTTCAACACGCAGTTTTGCATCGAGGTTTGAAAGAGGCTCATCAAATAAATAGATTTTTGGGTGACGAGCTAAGGCACGTCCCATGGCAACACGCTGGCGTTGTCCGCCTGACAGCTGTCCGGGTTTACGGTCTAACAAATGCTCAATTTGTAAAAGCTTTGCAACCCGCTCAACTTCACGCTCGATCTCTGCCTTCGGCAGCTTACGAATTTCCAGCGCAAAGGAGATGTTTTTACGGACATTCATATTGGGGTAAAGGGCGTAAGATTGAAACACCATGGCTATATCTCGATCCTTGGGTAATACCCCTGTGATATCGTGGTCTTCAATGCAAATTTGTCCACCTGTGACGTCTTCAAGCCCGGCGATACAGTTCATCAGCGTTGACTTACCGCACCCTGATGGTCCAACCAGGATAATGAACTCGCCATCCTGAATGTCCATGTTAATGCCTTTGAGAATATGGGTGTGACCGAAGGACTTCTCAACGTTTGTTATATTTAAACTCGCCATAATCTAAGCTCCTAACCCTTAACACTGCCAGCCGTTAGGCCGCGTACAAAATATTTTCCGGCGATGACATACACCAATAAAGTGGGTAATGCCGCAATGATGGCGCCCGCCATATCGACGTTATAACGCCGTTCCCCCGTTGAACTGTTCACTAGGTTGTTTAAACCGACGGTGACAGGTTGAGAAGACGGGTCAGAAAAGGTCACGCCGAATAAGAAATCGTTCCAGACCTGAGTGAACTGCCAAATGACGCACACGGTTAGAATCGGAGTTGACAGAGGCAATATAATGCGCCAAAAAATACGCCAGAATCCCGCACCGTCCAATTGGGCGGCTTTAATTAATTCACCGGGGAGGGTGACGTAATAGTTGCGGAAAAACAGTGTCGTAAATGCAAGCCCATAGACAACGTGAGTGAAGATCAGACCCGTAATACTGCCGCTGATGCCCATGCGTCCTAGAACATTGGCATGCGGGAGTAAAATCGCTTGGAAGGGCAAGAAGCACCCGAATAGCAAAAGCCCGAAAAAGAGATTGCTGCCTCGAAAACGCCAGAAGCTGAGGACATAACCATTAACAGCACCGATGAGGGTTGAGATGGCAACCGCTGGTAAGGTAATAAGCATAGAGTTTATAAAGTAGGGTTGCAGTCCTCGCTCAGAGCGCGCACCAATTTGAGCTTCACTCCAGGCAATTCGCCACGCATCCAGGTTGAGTTGTGTGGGCCAATCGATGAGCTGGCCCATACGGATTTCATCCATTGAGCGAAACGACGTCACAATCATTAATGCCAAAGGTAACAGGTAGTAAATCGCCATAATCCCAAGTGCGGCATAGAGTAGAGCGCGTCCTGTAATGTCGGCATATCGACGATTTGGATTAGTGTTCATGTTTTTTAGTCCTCAGCTCGGAGTAAAGGTAAGGCACTAAGATGGCAACGACCGTCAGTAGCATGATCATTGCAGATGCGGCACCTAAGCCCATTTGGTTACGAGTAAATGACATTTGATACATAAAAATGGCGGGTAAATCAGAGCTCACGCCTGGGCCACCACCAGTAAGGGCTAGCGCAAGGTCAAAGGATTTAATCGCAATGTGCGCCAGCATGACAAAGGCGCTAAAAAACACAGGGCGTAAACTTGGAATAATAATGCGGGTGTAGATCATAAAGCGGCTGGCGCCATCAATCTGGGCTGCTTTGATAATGCTGTCATCCACCCCGCGTAAGCCAGCTAAGAACAAGGCCATGACAAAGCCTGAGGATTGCCAGACGGCGGCGACAACAATGGTGTAAATTGAGAAGTTCGGGTCGACCAACCAATCAAAGCGGAAGGTTTCCCAACCTAAACTGCGTACAAACTGTTCGATGCCCACCTGAGGGTTGAGCATCCATTTCCACACGGTACCGGTGACAATGAATGACAGGGCCATTGGGTACAGGTAAATGGTGCGTAACGCCCCTTCAGCGCGAATTTTTTGATCCAGTAGAATGGCCAACGACAAGCCAATCGCTAAACAGATCACAATAAATAGAACGGAATAGACGGCTAGATTACGTAAGGACACAAACCAGCGTTCGTTATTAAATAAGCGAACGTAATTGGCCCATCCGACAAAATCATAACTGGGTAACATTCTGGAGTTTGTAAAAGACAGGTAGCCTGTCCAAAGAATAAACCCGTAAAAAAATACGAGAACGATGATCAGTGTAGGCGATAAAACCAACTTGGGCATCCAGTAGGCGAGTGTGTCGCCCATACGTGAATTGCGCCTAGGCGTCATCGCAACTGATGTTAAGTCAGCAGTCTTGGATTCAGACATAATGTATTACCTGTTTAGAGCAGTGTGAAGCAAAGTGACCTCTTTTACCCAAGGGTAAAAGAGGCGAAGTTGACGTTCCTTATTGAGCCGCTCGTATTGCGGACGCCAGTTGGCGTGTTGCTTCTTGAGCGGTCATGGAACTGTTAAAAAAGGTGGTGGTAACATCGTAGATAGCACCCTGTACAGCGGATGTCGTCGACATACCGTGTGCCATCGATGGGACAAGCCCTTCGCCGGAGGCAGATGTTGATTTAAAAGTATCCATTGAGGCTTGTGCGCATGCATCAAAGCCACTCATGTCCTGATCAAGACGAACAGGAATTGAGCCTTTGTTCATGTTGAAGGTTTCTTGGAACTCAGGCGACAATACGAGACGCGCCATGGTGTTTTGCGCCTCGACATTTTCGGCACTGCGTTGCTTGAACATGGCCAGTGAGTCTATGTTAAAGGTGAACATATTCTCTGTGCCTGGGAAGGGTAGGCATAAATAGTCTGTTCCGGGCTGCATATTGGCGGCCGAGAACTCGCCCTTCGCCCAATCCCCCATAAACTGCATAGCGGCGTCACCACGAATGACCATCGAGGTCGCAATGTTCCACTCGCGGCCAGGGAAGCCTGGATCTAAATACTCACGAACTTTTCTGAATTGCTCAAAGGCTTCGATCATTGTGTCGCTTTGCAGAGCGGCAGGATCATGCTCAACAAAGGCTTTAACGAAGAACTCGGGTCCGCCTAAGCTCAGTGCGATGGATTCAAATGTTGTTGCATCTTGCCAAGCTTGCCCGCCATGAGCAATGGGGATGATGCCCGCAGCTTTGAGTTTATCCGCAGCTGCCCATAACTCATCAAGAGAGGTTGGCAGTTCGACACCGGCTTTTTCAAACGCGGCAGGATTTGCCCACATCCAGTTTACACGATGGACGTTCACAGGCACGGCAACAAACTCGCCGTCGAATTGCATGATGTTACTCACCATCTCAGGTAAAACATCCTTCCAACCTTCGGACTCGGCAACCGTGTTGAGACTACTCAAAAAACCCAGATCCGCCCACTCGTGTATCTCAAGCCCTTTGATTTGAGCTGAAGATGGTGGGTTGCCTGATACGGCGCGTGCACGTAAAACGGTCATGGTGTTTTCACCGCCGCCTCCAGCAACCGCAAAGTCCTTCCAGGTATGTCCTTCTTTTTCCACCATTGACTTGAGTACACTGACGGCTGCCGCTTCACCACCGGATGTCCACCAGTGTAGAACTTCAACTTCACCTGCTTGAGCGGTGAATGCAACGCTTGAAGTCAGTGCGACAGTGAGCATGGATTTTCTAAAATTCATGGAAATAACCTCTGCATTATTTTTGTTATCGAGTGCTATGAAGACTTATACAAAATCTAACTAACAAACCCAGCTTCAAATCTAATGCTTCCAACTGACAAATACACGTAAGATAAGGTTACTAAGTGTAACATGAATACGTTATTAACTATCTTTATCTAAATTAGATATGTTCTAAATTAATGATTTATATAAAAAATATTAGTTTTTCAAAATGTGGTTTCATTAATTATGTAACACGTATGTTGCATTTTGTGTTTATTGTAACGATATTGTAATGATTTTTTGGTCTAGTTTTTTGCAACTCTTGATGTCTTCAATCTCGAAGTGAGGAAGGTTGTGTTTTGTCAGCTTTATTGAATAAATAACATAAAAAATTTAAGGGTTTATGGTAGTCAAGAAAGGATGTTCGATGGCTTTTTTTAAGAGTGGTGGATTTTCACCCATTTTATATTGATTCAGAATGTGCAAATGGGTGGATTTGCATCTATTTTTAAAGAGGGCGTGTTTAAAATCGATTCTTGTTATTTTTAACTGATTGATATCCTGTATTTATTTTGTTTTTGGCGCTGTTATTGCTATAAACTCTTAGCATTGAGTCATGATTTTGAGTGGCTTCTTTATAAAAAAGGCAAGATTAGATGAATAATAATAACGTGAAATCAACCTCGTTTGGCATATTGCTGAAATCACTTATCGCCCCAGCTTTTTTACTGTTTTTTATGGTAATGGTGGGAGCTTATGCGGTATACAATTTAAGCAGTGTGAGCCAAACAACCCGTATCATTACCGATGATATGGTTCCAAATACGGGGCGTGCAACGGAAGTCATGCGTTCTATTTTTAATGAGCGCTTAGCCTTATACAATTTTAGAGCCAGTGGTTCGCCTGAGGATGCGCGGATCTTCAATACTGAACAAAAAGAGACCCAACGTTTGCTTCAAGAGGCGGACGTCTACTTTAAAAACCCTCAACGCCGTGCCATGTTGCAAGCGTTGTCTCAACAGCATGAAACGTTCGGTCGTCATTTTTCTCAAGAGTTAGTTCCTGTGCAAACAGAAATGATGGCGTTGCGCGTGCGTCTATTAAGTGAGCTGGGCCCTGCCGCACGGCGTGAAATAGAACGCTTGGTCGAAACCGCATTGGTCAGTGGTCGCCTGACAGAGGTTCGAGTGGCTGTGGCTGCACAAGGCAGTGTTTTGAATGCCAGTACGCAAGTGGGGTTGTTTTCCATTACCATGGATCCAGCCTTTCAACGTGAAGCGGGGCTATTAATTGAAGATGCCCGCTTTACCATTGAAGACTATGCTGAGATTGCGGGATTGGATACCCGTGCCTTAATTGATGAGTTGGTCAGTACCTGGTCTGAGTATGAAGAAGCCTTCGCGCAGATGATTCAACTCGCTGAGCGTTATCAAGCCATTTTGAATGATTCCATCTTGCCTAAGGGAACTCAGCTAACCGATGCCGCATATGGTTTACAGCTCGATATTTTTAATCATTTAGAGCAAGAAGGCGCTCGGACCCAAGCTCAGATTCAATCCAGCAGTGTAATCATGATGCTACTGGTGGCAATCGCAGCCATTATTGGCTCGGCAATTGCCTATTTTATCACTCGAAGTGTCGTCAAACCGCTTCTTGCATCCAGCCGTGTATTATCGGATTTGGTGACAAGTCTGAGGGCGAAAAACTGTGATTTACACCAGCGCTTGCCTGTTACAACACGTGATGAGGTTGGGGTTCTAGCCCGAAACATCAACGAATTCTTAGCAACCTTGCAGCCCGTTGTTAATCAGTTCAGAGAGAGTTCCGATACACTGCAGTCTGCTTCTGGCAAGCTGACAAAGGTTGCATTGAAAACCCAAGAGGGAACCCATCAGCAAAAGAGTGAAACCATCGAAGTGGCCACAGCCATGGAAGAAATGGAGAGCACCGTTGCAGATATTGCACGAAGTGCCGCAGAAGCACAGGTGTTGTCTGAACAAACAGACAAAGATGCAAATGAAGGCAAACAAGTGGTTAATCAGATGATTAACAGCAGCCAAGATTTAGCGTCTCAGCTTAAAGAAATGGCGGATGGCATCGAGTCGTTAGGAAGCCATACGGCGTCCATCGGACAGGTGTTAGAGGTGATCAAAAGCATTTCCGATCAAACGAATCTATTGGCACTGAATGCAGCGATTGAGGCGGCGAGAGCGGGTGAGAGTGGACGTGGATTTGCAGTGGTTGCCGATGAAGTGAGAACCTTGGCAAAACGAACCCTGGATTCAACGGTGCAAGTGCAGTCTTTTGTCGATAATGTGCAAGAAGGCACCGAACTGGTGGTGTTGAAAATGCATAAGTGCAAAGCGTCTAGTGAATCTACAGTAGAAAAAGTAGCCGCCGCAAATGAAGCCTTAAACATGATCATGACGCGTGTGCAAACCATTAAGGATATGACCACTCAAATCGCCAGTGCGGCTGAAGAGCAAAGCTTGGTGTCTCATGAAATTACGCGCAGCGTGGATCGTATACGACACATCGCGGAAGAGTCTGCTTTGTCGGCAGAAGGGTCATCTCAGTCGGCTCTGGAAATGGACCGTTTGGGTAAGGAATTAAATCAGTTGGTGAGCCAGTTTAAAGTCTAGTATTTAGGCTTTATCGAGTTGAATGTCGACTTTCAAACCCATGCCGGGTTCATTCTTTAATTGAATCGAACCTCCATGGGTATGAACAATATTGCGGGCAATTGTCATTCCCAGACCATGCCCGCCCGTATTGCGATTGCGAGATGTCTCCAAACGGACAAAGGGTTCAAAGATATGTGCCAATTCCTCTTCAGGGACGCCCGGCCCATTATCGAGGATGGTAATTAAAAATGCATCTGGGGTTTCGTTGAGCGTGATCCATGCCTCTGAACCATAAAAAACCGCATTATGAATGAGATTCGACAAGCAGCGTTTAAAGGCGATGGGGCGTCCGATCAACTGCACCTGCGCAGGTGCATCTATATGGACTGTCTTATTTAAGACGGCCACCTCCTCTTGGATCGCATGGACTAATGCATTCACATCCATACGCGATGTTGGCTCGTTCAAGTCGCTACCACGTGCCAACTCCAGAGCTCCTTGAACCAAATGCTCAAGTTCACTGAGATCTTGGTTTATTTTGGTTCGTGCTTCTGGGTCATCAAGAAGCTCTGAGCGTAATCTCAGGCGTGTGATCGGGGTTTTTAAGTCGTGGGAAATGGCCGAAAACAGCAGGTTGCGCTCACTAATAAAGGCTAGGATGCGCCGTTGCATTAAGTTAAACGCCCGAGCGGTTTCGCGGACTTCAAAGGTGCCTTTCTCGGGTACCGGAACTTGGTGAATATCACGTCCCAGAAGGCTGGCCGCCTCTGAGAGCTGTCGCAGAGGGGCCGTCATCCAGCGTACAATAAACCAACTGCTCAGCATCAGAATAAAGGATAAAATTAAAGTGAACACGAGTTGTTCATGTGTAAAAGGGGGAATGCCTTCAACAACATAGGGATCCGGGAGCATTAAGCTGGCCAAGTAGAGCCAGTCACCATTGCTCATTTGCATCTGAGCGACCAGCAGAGGGGCAGGCGGATTCAATACCAAGTTATTTTGCACCCAACGGGAGGGAAGCTCCGAGAAAAGTACGTCTTTGTTGAATACGCGTAGTTTGTCGGGATAGGCAAAATTGACATCAATTGCACGGACACGGACACCGACACGGTCTCTAAAGGCTGTTTCGTAGGCGCTAATAAGCCGCGTCTTCAGCGGAT
The DNA here is from genome assembly GCF_009821115.1 of Nitrincola alkalisediminis. Classification (GTDB taxonomy): domain Bacteria; phylum Pseudomonadota; class Gammaproteobacteria; order Pseudomonadales; family Balneatricaceae; genus Nitrincola; species Nitrincola alkalisediminis. Next base: position 392,176 of record NZ_VYTY01000001.1, read on the forward strand.
TGTCTTCAATGGTTTCATATTCAATCCTCTCTTCATTGACACTCAAGAAAAAACGGCTTCCCCCCAGATTGCGCTGCTGATCTAAAATAATATGCTGGTAGGTTTTGGGCAGACCTTCAAAATAGAGAACCGTCTGTGCCATCGAAATGGCTAAGTCTTCAACACTCAAGAGGGCGTCAGACTCTTTTTCACTGTGCATAGAGGCAAGCCAAATACTGGTCGCCAGAAAAAAAGATCCACCGACCGCCAGTGCCATCACCAATAGTAAGCGACTGTAGAGCGATGAGTACGCACGCGGTAATAGGCTGGTTAGCCAACGCGGACGTCGAGTTTTGGGCTTAGAGGTATTGGATGTCAGCACTGAGAAGGTAACCCTGTCCACGAACGGTTTTGATTAACTGACTGGCATCGTCACCGGTTTCGAGTTTTTGTCGCAATCGACTGATTTGAACATCGATGCTGCGATCATAGGGGCTCAGTTCCCGGCCTTTCAAGCGTTTAAACAATGCCTCCCGACTGATTATTTGACCAGGGTGTTGAATGAAAACCTGTAATAAATCAAAGTCAGCACCGCTTAAGGCTAGGCTATCGCCTAACTCATGTATCAACTTGCGTTGCATTAAATCAAGCGTCCATTGACCAAACTGTATTTTTTGTGCAGTAGAAGTTTCAGTGGAGTTGCTGCGCTCTTCCGTACGACGCAGAACCGCTTTAATTCGCGCCAATAGCTCACGTGGGTTAAAGGGTTTATTCATGTAATCGTCTGCGCCGAGTTCTAAGCCAATAATTCGGTCGGTTTCATCGGAACCGGCTGTCAGCATGATGATTGGTATATCAGACGTCGTGCGAATTTTTTTGCACAGGGTGAAGCCATCCTCTCCCGGCATCATGATGTCCAGCACAATTAAATCGACAGGATTTGCGCGTAAGGACTCCATTAACCCTTGTCCATTATGCGCCGTCGAAACCATAAATTGATTGCGACTCAGGTAGGTGCTTAATAAATCTGTGATTTCTGCATCGTCGTCAACAATTAAAATATGAGGCGTGTCTTTATTATTGTCATTCATAGAAGTACTGTTTTTTTAATTTGTATATTGAAATTGTTTAAGCGGCATCCATCTGCAATCGAGCCATCTATCATCCGCTATCCGCTGGGGGCGTTAAGTGTGCCACTTCATAATGGATTGAGCTAGATGAAGTCATTTAATTCTATCATTTTCGCTTGTCAGGGCTATTTGACGGTGACACATACTGCCGGAAAAGGGATTTACCCATACGATACGCACGCTTGAATTCGTCCTTAGTACGGGTGGTCTGCAAAGGGGTCAAGCGATGGCGATTGAGTTGAGTCATGAGTCCTTCTGAGTAATATTCACTGATAAGAATTTCAAGGCTCTCTAAATTAAAGGCAGGCTTGTTCTCGGGTAACGCAAGGCACACCATCTCTTTAATGGGAAATAGCGTTTGAAGGTAGGTTTGTGCGTCCAGAATATGCGTCCACTTTTCGTGAGCCGTCGGTGATGCAGATGTGATGTGAGGATAGGGAGGCGCCCATTCTTGAAGAAGATGAAGTCGATCCACCTGTGTTAGAACACCGAGCACGGGTGGTTTTTTGCGTGTGCGGTTGCTTGAAAGTTCGTAGCGTGCTTGCCATGCTTGGTATGCCTGCAAATCCAGAGCCCGTGCGGGTTGATCCGCTTTGAACACCCACAAAATCACATCAGACGCCATCAGGATATCAAGCGTTTCATTTAGTTGTCTGGCATCGCCATTGAGCCCAGGTAGGTCAATCAGGTGTAGGGCTTCGACCGTCTCAAGTCGACATACGTATCGGTTTACAGACGAGGTTGAGGGTAAGGGGGATACCTCGGTTACCAGCTCTCGGCAAAGCGCATTGATGAGCGTCGATTTCCCAGCATTGATCTGTCCAACACAGGCTATTTTCAACGGGCTTGGTTCAGGAGGGGAAGGGATTTGATCATCAGCAATCGATGCTTCTTCAAGATCATTTTGGTAGCGCCCACTGTAAAGATCGATTGAAACACGAGCCACTTCCTGCAAAAAAGCCTGTTTAAGGCGATGTTGCAGATCGGCTTTAACTTCTTGAAAAAAATAATCATAGAGTTGGCCGCGAGCTTCTGCCAGCCATCCTGAAGGAGTGGCTAAACGAACCACTCGCCAGACATTCCAGAGCTTAAGGATGGGCTGATGTCGATCTCTATTTTCATAAATCAACTGCAATGATGCGATATCAATCTTTTCAGCATACGGCAGGTGTTCTTTCAGTAAATGCCGATAGCGACGGCTGACCACTTCCGTTAAGGTCAAAAGCTCTAACAGAGTGATTTTAGTGATACTGCGATGATGTTGACCGCGATAAGCCTGAGCGCTCTCCGTGAGGAGGACAATGGCGTGCTCCTTTAGACGTCCCCAACTGGCATCTTGCTGTAAACAGTCCTCTAGTGTTCGGTTAAGTGCGTGCCAACACGCCAAATCAAATTCGGACCAATCCTGTTGTGGACTGACCCAATGACCTGAGTCGAGTGTATGGGGCTCGTGCTCTAGTTGTGCTTTGGATCGTGCATTGGCGAAACGTAAATACACCAAGGGCAGGGCTAACAGGCAGCTGCAAAGCAAGACCAGTCCCATAAAATAGAGCCCCCATCCCGCTTGCCAAATATGGTATAGGCCGACGAATGACAAGCCTAGAATAGGAAGAGCAAAGAGGCTGGCTAACCAAGGTAGATAGCTCAGGAGGCGTTCAATGTTTCGAGTAGTGGGCGTTGTTGTCTTAGAGGAGTGCTCTGAAGCATGGGGCTTAGGTTGAGGTTTCACGTGTTGCGACCTCTCGGATTTCATTCAATGCTCGCCAGTAGGTTTCTTGCAGCTTAACAGGAGAGGAGGTGAGTCCTTTCTGTTGATTATACCAATATTGGCATGCGACACGTCCGAGCGCGTAGGTTGAGGCAAAGCTCAGAGCAGCAGCACTGATGGCGCCGACGGACTGCCCATACACAGGTATCAATTTCAATAATTGGCGAATGCCCAGTTGCGAGGCATAGTGAATGCTAATACTGACGCCTAAGGCCGCGAGCAATTGCGTGAGCTGTTGACGAGACCAGGGTTGATTGTAACGTGCAGCAAGGCCTTGCAGCATTTTGCTTTGGATGACAGGCACCGTGATAGCGCCCACGACAGGAACACAGTCGGTGGCTGCGGCAACGCCAGCAAAGCGTAAAATTTCGTTGCGATGATCTGCAAAAATTTGAGCTTCTGCCTCTTTATGACTCTGATTGTGTAAGGCTTCAGTGACCGCGGGTAAAAACTTGGCAATGGCCAGCTTTAAGGATGCGACGCCCAGTGGTTGCGCCTCATTTAAGTCCACATGCACTTGAGGGAGGGTGTGTCCCCAGCGTTGTTCAATGTTCTCCTGATTCAGATCTGAGCAAGGTGATGGCCCTGCACTGTGGGTATGAACGCACAGTAAGTGTTTTAATTTTGAATCATTGCGAATCTGTTTGAGTGCATCGAATAGGGCGCTTTGTTCAGGATCATCAGCACGCATCAGTAGGAGTACTGCATGACTTGAGCCTTGGCACTGGGCAATGTCCTCTGTGGCATCGTACATCGCTTCCCCCAGTCCTCGAGTGTCTAAGAACCTGAATAAGGGGTCGGCTGCAGGGAATGCATAGGTATGTGCATGCTGGGTACAGGGTCTAAAGCCACGACCTATTTGAATCTGATTTTCGCCTGTCAGAACCCTAATCAGAGACGATTTTCCGGCTCCTGTTTTTCCCAATAACCATAAGGTCGGTAAGTTGACCTCCGAATCATGAGAGGGCTGCACCATACTTGGGTGAGGCGGTGGTGTGAAAAATGCTGTCAATCGATCAGGTAGTTTCATGAGTAAGACTTTAGAGTCTAGTGTGATTATTGCAAGTCTTGCGCGATTAAAACTAAAAAAAAGCCGAAGCGATATGAACGCTTCGGCCCTAACGTGCTGAATAAGCACTTTGAACTTATGTGCGATGAGGGCACGAGTTCAACCTGTCAATGAGGTTTTAATGTAATGCAAATTATTATCGTTTGCAATAGTGTTTGTGGTTTTTTTTGGTATGCGTGAGATTTTTCGTGAGTACACACTTTACTCTTGGCGGGTTAAGAAGCCTTGGCTCAGCTGAGCTTCCAGTTCAATGTTAAAGGCCTCGGCACTGCGCATGTGTTCCGCCATCAATTGGTGTATTTTTGCGGTGTCTTGAGCTTTAAATGCACTTAGCAGTTTTCGGTGATACTCAAGGTTAGCTTTAGAAAATTCACGTTGCTCGGGCAGTTGTACTTTTTTAAAAATGACAAGATCCTTAATCAAGTCATTCAAAAAGCGCCCCACAAATCGCAGCAATGGGTTGCCGCAACGATCGGCAAGATGATTGTGAAAATCCAGCTCTGCAATACGTTGTTGCAAGCGTTGTTCAATATTCTGAGCGGGTTCGGCGCAGAGCTCGGTTAATCGGGACAGTTCGTCCAAGTCGCTTTCGCTGAGGTGGGCGCTGGCAAGCACTGCAATTTCAGGCTCAACGAGTTTGCGCAGTTGGTAGATGTCCGGGCCTGTTGGGTGTTGGAAGTGGAAAAAATTGCGGAGCATATCAGAGGCAAGTGCATAGGGGACTTCAGCCAAAATAGCCCCTCCATTCGGGCCTGTTTTGACGGTGATCAGTCCCTGAACTTCCAGTGATTTTAACGCTTCACGCACGGTTCCTTTGGAACATTCGAATAACTCCATCAAAGCTTTTTCATTGGGGAGTTTATCACCAGCTTGAATCCCCTCGACAACAACCCAGCGTTTTACCGATTCAACAATTTGGTCTGCACGTTTGACACGCTTCGTTGAGTTGATGCCGGAAAACTGAGTATCCATTTAGACTGTTTCTCGTTGAGCTGAGGTGATTGTAAAGACTTATTAAGCACTATCGATTTTTAAGTCTAGACTATATTAACGCTTGGCAGAGGTTTCGAACAGTGTGTTTTTTATGCCTATGCCACATGAATCATGACTCTTTTCCTGATGCGATAGAAAAAACTTGATTTATACTATTTATTATAATAAATATAACAAATAAATTCTGTACCCAACAACATTAAATCAAACACGAGGTTTTCCATGACATCTTTTCAGTGGGATGATGCATTACTGCTAGAACAGCAATTAACAGAAGACGAGCGTCAGATCCGTGATGCTGCTCGCGCATACTGCAGCGAAAAGCTTCAGCCTCGTGTTATTTCGGCTGCGAGAGAAGAGCGGTTTGACGCTGAGATTATGAAAGAAATGGGGGAAATGGGGCTGCTCGGTCCAACGGTTGATGAAGCCTATGGCGGTGCAGGTGTTGGCCATGTCGCGTATGGTTTGATTGCACGTGAAGTTGAACGTGTTGACTCTGGGTATCGTTCTGCAATGAGTGTTCAGTCTTCGCTGGTGATGTACCCCATTGAGGCCTATGGCACCGAGGCACAAAAGCAAAAGTACTTGCCAAAACTGGCAACAGCCGAGTTGATTGGGTGTTTTGGTTTGACTGAGCCTGATCACGGTTCGGACCCTGGCTCTATGATTACACGCGCCCGTAAAACGGACGGAGGGTATTTGCTGACAGGTCAGAAAATGTGGATTACCAATAGCCCCATTGCTGATTTGGCGGTTGTTTGGGCGAAATCCGATGCACATGACGGCAAAATCAAAGGATTTATCGTAGAGCGCGGTACCCCTGGTTTTTCAACGCCAAAAATTAACGGAAAACTATCCCTGCGTGCATCGATTACGGGTGAGATTGTCTTAGACAATGCATTTGTGCCTGAAGAAAATCTACTGCCGGGTGCCAGCGGTCTGTCCGGTCCTTTTGGGTGCTTGAATAAAGCACGCTTTGGTATCGCCTGGGGGGTTTTAGGTGCGGCGGAGTACTGCTGGCATGCGGCGCGTCAGTACACCTTGGATCGTAAACAATTTGGTCGTCCTTTGGCACAAACGCAATTGGTACAGCTGAAGTTAGCCAATATGCAAACCGAAATCACTTTGGGTTTACAGGCAGCACTGCAAGTTGGGCGTTTAATGGATCAAGGTAACTGGGCACCCGAAATGGTGTCTCTGATCAAGCGTAATAACTGCGGCAAGGCACTGGATATTGCGCGTATAGCACGCGATATGCATGGCGGTAACGGTATTTCAGAAGAGTACGGAGTGATGCGCCATATGGTCAATCTTGAAACGGTAAATACCTATGAAGGGACGCACGACGTGCATGCTCTGATACTTGGTCGTGCACAAACGGGTCTACAAGCCTTTTTCTGATTCATCATGATTGAGTAAAGAGGTGAAGTTATGTCCGCACAACCCTTGAAAGGCTATCGAATTCTTGATTTATCTCGAATTTTGGCAGGCCCATGGTGCAGTCAGCAATTGGCAGATTTAGGGGCTGAGGTGATCAAGATCGAGCGCCCAAGCGAAGGTGATGATACTCGCCGTTGGGGGCCTCCTTGGTTGCCTGAGTCAAAAGAAGCCGCGTATTATTTGGCTGCAAACCGAGGTAAGCAGTCGGTGACAATTGATATGGCGCAGGCACAAGGACAAGCCTTGATTCATGAGTTGGTTAAGCACTGCGATGTTGTGCTTGAAAACTTTAAAGTCGGTGGTTTAAAAAAATACCATTTGGATTATGAAAGTTTAAAAGCCATTAAAAACGATATCATCTATTGCTCCATCACTGGCTTTGGCCAAGATGGGCCTTATGCGCATCGTGCGGGTTACGACTTCATGATTCAAGGGTTGGGTGGATTAATGAGTTTGACAGGGCTGCCTGACTCCGAGTTAGGTGGTGGCCCTGTAAAAGTGGGCGTAGCGATTACCGATATATTCACCGGTATGTACGCTGCGAATGCGATTATGGCGGCGCTGTTGCAAAAAAGCCGAACAGGAGAGGGAGCCTATATTGATTTGGCTTTATTGGATGTTCAGGTGGGGGTCTTGGCGAATCAAGCCTTGAATTACCTCACGTCCAATCAAGTACCACAGCGTTTAGGGAATGCGCATCCCAATATCGTTCCTTACCAAGCGTTTCCAACGTCGGATGGGTTTATTATTTTAGCAGTCGGCAACGATGCGCAATTCAAGCGCTTCTGTGAAGTGGCTAAATGTGACAATTGGATTGACGACCCTAGGTTCAAAACCAATGCACTGAGGGTAGAGAATCGTCAGATTTTGGTTGAGCTCATCAAGCGTGAGATGGTTAAACAGAGCACCGATACCTGGTTGGCTGAACTAGAGGTCGTGGGGGTTCCCTGTGGGCCCATCAACACGCTTGATCGTGTGTTTGCGGATCCGCAAGTGCAGCATCGCCACTTAAAAATTACTCTGCCACACCCGGTTGATGGACAAGTGGATTTGGTGAGTAACCCTATTCGTTTCAATCATGAAGCGTTAAATGCCACGCTGCCTCCGCCCTTGCTAGGACAGCACACCTCTCACGTCTTACAAGGCGTGTTGGGGTTAAGTGACATTGAGTTAGCAGAATTAAAAGAAGCGAAGATCATTGCGTAAAGTGCCTCATTAATAAAAATGAGGCAGATCGCAGGAGGTACGCACATCATCAGGCGTTGCTTAAACAGAGAGAAAGCGACGCCTGATCCGTCTGATTAAAGGTCTTCGATCTGCTTGCGTAGATCGGCGATTTTACGCTGAACAACTTTTTCAAGATGATCAATCTCTTCAAGAATCAGCTCTTTACGGTCTTTTGATGAGTTAGCTTGGGAAACAAGCTGCTCAAGCTCTTGCATTGCTCTTAAAAAGTAGGGCGATGATTCCGTTGTGTCCCGATAGGCAATTTGCCCCTCATTGACTCGAATACGTTTATTTAGGCGTTTAAATTTGAATTTTTTACTGCGCCCAAACCAGTCGCCTTGCTCACGGTGAAAGTAGATTTTAAGAATATCAGTATCGCCTTCAATGCGAGATGAAAAACGTTCGATTTCTGAAACGTCATCAAACCCCATTTCTTTAAGCGTAGGAAATTGCTGAGTTGTCATGAAAAATAGCTCCTGCTCAGTGTAAATGACTCTTTAGTATTATAGAGAATACGGAGCTAAGAAGCACCTTAGACCCGAGGATTACAGGCTTGACTTAGCGCAATAAAATGTAAAGTACTGGATTGAAACAGGATAAGACCAGTGGGAAGTCGTTTCCCACTGGTCAAAGTAATATTAAACCAGTTCAGCGAAGCAGGCTTTAATGATTTGGATGCCTTCTTGCAATTGAGCGTCTGGAATCGTCAGTGGAACTAAAATACGAACAACGTTACCGTAGAGTCCGCACGAAATCAGAATTAAGCCTTTTTCACGCGCTTTAGCAACCAATGCAGCGGTTAGCTCCGGAGCAGGCTTGCCTTCTTTCATTAATTCCATCGCGATCATGGCGCCTAAACCACGGACCTCTGCAATGACGGGGTAGTCTACAGACAACTGATTGAGAGACTCCGTTAGCATTTGGCCCAGTTGGTTGGAGCGATCCAGCAGCTTTTCTTCCTCGAAGGCTTTAAGAACGCCTAGGGCGGCGGCACAGGCAATCGGGCTACCACCGTAGGTTCCACCAAGACCACCTGGATTAATCTTATCCATGATTGAGGCTTTGCCAACGATACCCGAAAGTGGGAAGCCGCCCGCAATTGATTTCGCGAAGGTGGTGATATCGGCACTGACACCCATTTGCTCCATCGCAAAGAAGGTGCCTGTTCTACCCGCACCCGTTTGAACTTCATCGGCAATTAGTACGATGCCATGCTCATCGCACAGGTCGCGCAAGGCCTTCATGAACGACTTAGGTGCTACGTAGAATCCGCCTTCACCCTGAACAGGCTCAAGTATAATGGCGGCAATGTCACAAGGTTCTGCATCGAACTTAAAAATACGCTGTATCGAGGCTAGGGCATCTTCAACGCTGACGCCGTGCATTTCGCAGGGGAACAATGCGCGATAGACATCCCCAGGCATTAAGCCCATTCCGCTACTATAAGGCGCGACTTTGCCTGTGAGTGCGAGTGTTGCCATGGTGCGTCCATGGTAACCGGCACCAAATGCAATCACACCTGTACGGCCCGTATGGGCACGCGCGATTTTGATGGCATTTTCGACTGCTTCTGCACCGGTTGTAAACAGGGCGCTTTTCTTCTCATATTCGCCAGGGGCCAGTGCATTGATTTTCTCGCACACTTCCACGTATGGCTCGTAACCCAGTACCATAAAGCAGGTATGAGTGAGCTTTTCGAGTTGTTCAGTAACCGCCGCGACCACACTTGGGTGTAAGTGGCCTGTGTTTAACACAGCAATTCCGCCTGCAAAGTCGATGAACTCGCGACCTTCGACATCAATCAGTGTTGCATTTTTAGCAGATTCAATAAAATGCGGATGCGCAAGGCCTACACCTCTGGCAACAGCTTGATTCTTACGCTCGATTAACGCTGCGTTCGTTTGACTCATTTCTTTCTCCAGAGACTAAATTAGATATTGATGCAGAGATATTTCATTTCGAGGTATTCTTCGATTCCGTGGCGTGAACCTTCGCGGCCTAAACCGGAGGATTTCACTCCACCAAAGGGGGCGACCTCAGTCGAGATAACCCCAGTATTAATTCCAATCATGCCGTACTCCAATGCTTCAGCCACGCGCCAAACACGGCTTAGGTTTTGTGCATAGAAATACGCAGCCAATCCGTATTCGGTGTCGTTGGCAAGCTCAATGACATCCTGTTCATCCTTAAAACGGAATAAAGGTGCTAAGGGGCCGAAGGTCTCTTCACGCGCAACGAGCATGTCTTTCGTTGCATTGGCAATGAGTGTGGGTTCAAAGAAAGTTCCACCAAGGGCATGGCGTTGTCCACCCGCGATCAGTTTGCCACCTTTATCGAGCGCATCTTTCAGGTGCTGCTCAACCTTTTGCACGGCTTTTTCATCAATGAGGGGTCCAGTTGTGACTCCTTCATCAAGACCATTGCCAACTTTCAATGATTGCACGGCCGTTGCCAATTTTTCTGCAAAGGCTTCGTAAACGCTGTCTTGTACGTAAATACGATTTGCACAGACACAGGTTTGGCCTGCATTGCGGTATTTTGAAATCATCGCACCTTGAACAGCGGCATCTAAATCGGCATCTTCAAAGACAATAAAAGGCGCATTACCACCGAGCTCCAACGACAGTTTTTTGAGCGTGGGGGCGCATTGTTGCATGAGTTTGATGCCAACACCCGTTGATCCTGTGAAGGATAATTTACGCACAATTGGACTGTCGCAAAGCACCTTGCCTACACCGATTGAGTCATCGAGATTGGCCGTGACAATATTAAAAACGCCAGGTGGGATACCGGCTTGGTGCGCGAGCTCCGCCAGTGCTAAAGCCGAAAAGGGGGTATCGGGTGCGGGCTTCAGCACCATTGTGCATCCTGCTGCTAATGCAGGAGCGGCTTTGCGGGTGATCATCGCCGATGGAAAGTTCCAGGGGGTGATGGCGGCCGTAACGCCAACAGGTTGACGAATAACAACAATCCGCTTATCCGTTTGATGCCCTGGAATGGTTTCGCCGTATACGCGTTTGGCTTCTTCAGCAAACCATTCAATAAAAGAAGCTGCATAGGCAATTTCACCTTTAGCTTCGGCTAAAGGCTTGCCTTGTTCTAAGGTCATGAGTCGGCCAAGGTCATCTTGGTGTACCATGATGAGATCGAACCAACGGCGAAGGATGACAGCGCGCTCCTTTGCAGTTAGGTCACGCCAAGCTGGCAAGGCGGCTTCTGCTGCTTCAATTGCACGCTGCGTTTCTATGCCAGTCATAGCGGGTACTTGACCAAGTAGCGCTTGGGTCGCTGGGTTATAGATGTCGTAATGACGCTGGTCATCCGCATCGACCCATTGTCCATTGATGTATGCCTTTTGTTTAAACAAGGCGGTATCGCTTAATTGCATGGTGCACTCCAAATTATAATAAAGGTCATGAATCGAGTGGTTATCGATTGATACGCATTTTTTCGCTACGACGACGCAGCATCTCCATGACCAGCAGCAATAGCACCGACAACAAAATCATGATGGTGGCCATGGCTGCGATTGCGGGGCTGATATTCTCTCGAATACCGGAAAACATTTGCATTGGAAGGGTGCGCTCAGTGGGGCTTGCAATGAACAAGGCCACAACCACTTCATCAAATGAGGTTGCAAAGGCAAAGAGTCCACCGGATGCAACCCCTGGAATAATTTGAGGAAGAACAATCGTAAAAAAGACACGAAGGGGGTGTGCTCCCAAACTCGCACCTGCCCTTACTTGATTGTAGTCAAATCCTTGTAAGGTTGCGTTTACCGTTATCACCACAAAAGGCACACCCAAGACCGCATGGGCTAGCACTAAACCTGCATAACTATTGAGTAAGCCGATTTGGGCAAAAAAGAAGTACATGCCAACAGCAACGATGACCAAAGGTACAATCATGGGGGAGATTAATAAGGCTAAGATAAAGCTCTTGCCGGGAAAGTCGGCTTTATTCAAGCCAACTGCTGCCAGAGTGCCAAATGCCATTGCAAGTAGGGTTGCTAAAGGCGCAACAATCAAGCTATTTTTTAACGAGTCCAGCCAAGGCCCTGCACTGAAAATGGTTTTGTACCAATGCAATGAAAAACCAGGTAAGGGGTAGGTGAGAAAACTACCACTACTGAAGGATAGAGGGATGATGACCAATACCGGAATCATTAAAAATAATAATACCAGTGCGCAGAATCCTCTGAATGTCCAGTACCAGATGCGTTCAATCGGAGATGAATAAGGTTGTAAGCTCATCGTATTAGTTCCTGATTAATTGCTTTTGATTGACCAGTTTGTGGTAAACCAGATACAGAAGTAGGGTGGCAATCAGTAAGAAGGTACCCAGTGCCGCAGCCATTCCCCAGTTGTTGGTGGTATTGGTGTAATAGGCAACAAAGTAACTGACCATCTGGTCTGATGGGCCGCCGACTAATGCTGGGGTAATGTAATAACCAATCGCCATGATAAAGACGAGAATGGTACCTGCCGCAACACCTGAGAGGGTTTGAGGAACATAGATCTGCCAGAAGGCGGCAAACGGGTGGGCGCCTAGCGATGTTGCCGCACGTTGATAAACAGGCGATATACCTTTCATCACGCTGTATAGGGGTAAAATCATAAAGGGCAATAAGATATGGACCATGGCAAAGAATACGCCAATACGGTTGAATACCAGTTGCAAAGGCGACTCAATCAGTCCAAGTGTCATGAGGGTTGTATTGACCAATCCTCCGGACTGCAGCAACACGATCCAAGCCGCCGTTCTGACCAACAAGGATGTCCAGAAAGGCAGTAGAACAAAAATCATCAATAGGTTGCTTTGGCTGGTTGGCAGTGTTGCCAATAGATAGGCCAAGGGAAATCCCATGAGTAAGCAAATGAGTGTAACACCACCAGCGATGACCAAAGTGCGCACAAATACTTGTTGGTAGACGCGTTGATTTTCATCAATACGTTCAATGCTGCCATCGCTTCCACGTTGTAAATCAAGTGCTGCTAACAAGTAACGATCTGTGGTGGCGGGCGCAGCACGCTGCAAGGCAAGCCAAGTGTCTGTTTCGCTCCAGCGAGGATGAATGCTTTGTAAGGTCTCTGACCAAGTTTTCTCAGTGGTTGCAGGTAATGTGCGCAACGTCTGAGTCAGCAGCGTTCTAAAGGTTGGGTCTTCGTAATTAAGACGCCGTCCTATGCGGCCTAAACCACCCCCCGTTCTAGAATCACGAAGTTCTTGAGCGAAAACGCTAAACACAGCCTCCGATGGGAGGTCTTTTCCATCCCATTCTGTAAGTAAACGAGCGGTTTCTGGCATCACCTGCATGACTTCGCTGTTATCGACACTGCGCCACAGCATGTTGCTAATGGGGATAACGAAGGCAATCACAAGAAAAATAGCCAAAGGGGCAACGAGCGCAATTGCTTTTAATTTACGCAAGCGTTCAGCACGTCTGAGTTGTGCTTTTAAACCCGGCACTTTCTCCGAGATTGCGGGTTGAGACATTGCAAGTGCACTTGTCATTCGGTCCTCCGGTCTGCTGCAGACCTGTTTAATCACGTCAGTAGATACAGTAAGCGTTTTAAGAACCTGCTCTGGTTACAGAGCAGGTCAGTGGCTAAGACGATTAGCGAGTTGCCCAAGAATTAAAGCGTTGCTCTAGCTCTTCACCAAAATCAACCCAAAAATCCGTGTTAACTGCGATAGCTCCTATGAGATTATCTGCGTGAGTTGGCATACGCTTAGCCTGTGCTTCAGATAGTGCACCAATGGCAGCAGGATTTACTGGGCCGTATGGAATGTTGCTTGAGTAAACGGCTTGAGTGTCCGCTTGGCTCGCAAAACGGATAAATTCGTACGCATCTTCAACTTGAGTTGAGCCTTCGATAATGGTCCAGTAGTCCAAGTCGTAGAGACTTTCATTCCAAGTAATGGCAAGGTTGCGTCCTTCTTCTTGCGCAGCCGCAATACGGCCATTATAAGAAGACGACATCACGACATCACCTGCAACCAGCCATTGCGGAGGCTGGGCACCCGCTTCCCACCATTGAATGTGTTCTTTGATTTCATCCAGTTTAGCAAATGCACGCGCTACACCTTCTTCGGTGGCAAGCACATCGTATACATCACTGCTTGAAACTCCATCGGCCATCAGTGCAAACTCAAGCGTGTACTTAGCCCCTCTACGTAAGCCGCGTTTCCCTGGAAAGGTTTCAAGGTCCCAGAAGTCTGCCCAGCTTAGCGGTGTGCCTTCAAGACGGTCGGCGTCATAAGCTAAAACTGTTGACCATACGAAACTACCCACGCCACACTCGGTGACTGCTTCAGGAATTAATTGATCTTCTATGCCTAGCTTGGCCCAGTCGATGGGTTGAAACAGCCCTTCAAAGCAGCCACGAACCAGTTCGGGAGATTCAACTTCAACCACATCCCAGCTGACATTGCCTGTTTCGACCATGGCACGAATGCGGGCAAATTCACCGTTGTAATCACCGGGCGTGAGGGTTTTTCCAGTTTTTTCTACGAAGGGGGCATAATAGGCTTTTTGCATGGCGTCCCCTGAGGAGCCACCAAACGAAATAACCGTCATGGCTTGAGCACTGAGTGCTAGAGACGCCGTTGCGATGGCAAGACCTGTGACCAGGGCTGTTTTACGTGTGTTGAGCAGGGTATTTTTCATGTTCATTTGACTCTCCATACAATTAAATAGTGCATCTAACAGTGAGTGACTTACAGGTAATCCAACGCGCGCACATCCTGATCACTCCATCCAAGTTGAATGCGATCACCCGCTTTCAAGTTTGGGCAAAGCTCATTGACAGGAACTTTTACATAAAACTGATCGTTACCTGCCAACTCACATCGAAGTCGCAAGTGATCCCCTAAATAAATAAACTCGTGTAAGGTGGCATTAAACTGGTTTTCTAAATTCAGATGGCCTGAGTTTAGTCGGACCCGCTCTGGACGAATCGAGAGTTGTGTTTTATCGCCGCTGTTAAGGTTCTTTCCTGCGAGCGCGCGGGTTGTAAATCCATCACCAAAGCTGACTTGGCAAGTATTTTGCTCTTTCGATTGAATTTTGCCAGGAAGCGTATTGTTCTCACCGATAAACTGGGCAACAAAGGAATTTGCAGGGTATTCATAGAGGTTGTGGGGCGTGTCGATTTGTTGAATGACACCATCGTTAAATACGGCTACTCGGTCTGACATGGTCAGCGCTTCAGATTGATCGTGGGTCACAAAGACAACGGTTAGGCCCAACTGCTCGTGCAAATGCTTTATTTCTAACTGCATGTGCTCTCTGAGTTGTTTATCCAGCGCCCCTAAGGGCTCATCCATTAAAACCAGTTGTGGCTCAAACACGAGCGCACGTGCAAGCGCAACACGCTGTTGTTGACCACCGGAGAGCTGAGAAGGGCGACGGTGCGCAAACTCTTTGAGTTTGATCTTAGAGAGAATTTTGTCGACCTTTTCTTTAGCAATTGCTTTGGAAATTTTACGCGTTTTCAGAGGGTAGAGTAGATTTTCTTCTACCGACATATGGGGGAATAACGCATAGTTTTGGAAAACCATGCCGATGTTGCGTTTGTGCGGAGGTAAGGTGTTTAATCTTTCTTGGCCCAGAAAAATGTCACCGCTGGTTGGGGTTTCAAACCCCGCAAGCATCATTAGGCAAGTCGTTTTTCCTGAGCCAGAAGGGCCTAGTAGGGTAACAAACTCGCCTTTCTGTATGTTCAGGTTGAGGTCTTTGACAACTAGATGCTCGCCATCATAGGTTTTCTGTACGCCTGAGAAACGAACCAAAGGTTCCATTTCCGTCGTTAGTTGCATATTCTTCTCCTACTGCGTTGGTTGAAGCCAACTTGTTAATTATTATTGACAGCGAGGACGAAAAATAACACTCCACGTGAAGAGTGGGTATTATAATTGTATTTCCTGTTCTTATTAGGAAAGAAACTGTCAGTTATCGTGCTTCTTTGCATGATTTGTGCCAGTTTTCTTTCAATACATGATACGTATTGCGAATCATGTGTTAAGTTTATTTATCGCATATTTTGAGTCTATTCTGCAAGAAGAAAATGTGCACAAGTGTGGTGCTTAATGAAATAGTATGAACCAAAATAATGCATGAAATGGGTGGTGTAAATGAGCAGTCCAAGTAGTAAAGACGAGTTTGATTTAGGCGCTCAGCTTCGTTTTGTTCGCCAAAATGCAGGTTTGTCGCAGCGAGAGTTGGCCAAGCGGGCAGGTGTAACGAATGCGGCGATTTCCTTGATTGAAAACAATCAGAGCAGCCCTTCCGTATCCTCTTTGAAAAAGATCCTTGAGGTGATACCCATTTCTTTAACAGATTTTTTCTCGTTAGAGGCTCCTGAGGAGAGTCGGGTCTTTTTTAAAGCGAATGACTTAATGCCGATTACACAAGGCGAAGTAAAGTATCGTCAGGTCGGCGATATGCGTTTTCATAATTTGCAGATACTGCATGAGCACTATGCGCCGGGGGCCGATACTGGGCGTGCGATGCTTCAACATGAGTCTGAAGAGGGTGGGATTGTTATTTCTGGATCAATTGAGTTGACGGTAGGTGACCAAAAAATGATTTTGAAAGAAGGGGATGCGTATTTATTTGACAGCCGCAAGCCACATCGCTTTCGAAACCCGGGTAAGGAGGTCTGTGTCATCATTAGTGCATGCACCCCGCCTTACCTCTAAGCGATTCGTGAGCGAAGTTATACGAAGGAGATCTTTACACTGACACTTTGCGTAAAGGTTAAAAAGCATAGGAGATGATCAATGACGGATGAGCTGCCAAGGCTGTTTTATGATGGAAAATGTCCGCTGTGTGAAAAGGAGATCTGTTATCTAAACCCTAAGTTGTTAGGAAAGATTGCCCTGATTGATATCAGTGAGGCGGGTTTTGAAGGGTGGGGCGGGGTGAGTAAGCAGGCGATGATGAAGAAAATTCATGTCTGGACCGGGCAGAATTTTTTAATTGGCTTGGATGCAACGCTTTACTACTGGCGCTTGGCAGGCTTGTCTTTGCCCGCTAAATTGCTCAGCTTGCCGCTTGTCTATTCAATTGCAAACGCAGGCTATAATATTTGGGCGCACTGGAGGTATCGACGTCTTTAGATTTTCTTGAAAAGGGGAGGCGCTCCGACCTAAAGCGAAGCGTCTTGAGCTAAATCGAATTGACCCTCTGTTTGGTAGCTGCGAATGACATCGCGAGCAACGCACACGCATTTTCCACAGCAATTGCCGACGCTTAGGTTCTTATTCAGATCCTTAATGCTGGACATGCCTTCGCTGAGTGCTTGGCGAATATCACTATCAGTCACATTGTTGCAAATACAAACATACATGGCTACTGAACCTCAGTGTTAAAGTACATGCAAATGATAATGCTTATCGGATAAATTGCAATGAAGATTTATTAATTATTCTTGCCGTATTGATAAAGTATTGCAATGATTCCAGCGCACGTCGGATTTAAGCATGCGCTGAAGGTGTCATGGCATTCAACAGCGTTATTCAATTGGCCAGTCAGCGGCATCTACTTGGTGCGTGGGGAGCATGTGTGTATTGCCTTGCCAGCGCTTGATGAACACAAGCTGAGGATCGTAGGTTTGAGTTTGCTTATCGATATTGAAGCGCCTTAAACCTCTAGGGTCAGCTCCAACACCAGCCAAATATTGCCAGTTTCCCCAATTTGATGCAGCGTCATAGTCAATCAAGTGCTGTTCGAACCAGTCTGCACCGTAGCGCCAGTCGATTTCTAATTCGTTAATTAAGCAGCTTGCGGCAATTTGGCGGCCTCGGTTGGACATATAGCCTGTCGCACGCAGTTGCTTCATGCAGGCATTGACGAGTGGAAAAGCCGTTGTTCCCTCGCACCATGATTTGAAGCGTTGCGGATAAAAGCTGGTGAGCGGTTTGCGCGACTTGATGCCTTTAAAGTGGAAAAGCTTTGCGCCGTGCTTGAGGGCATACCATTGAAAATATTCACGCCATAAAAGCTCGAAAAAAATCCAATAGGTCGAATCGTTAGCTCCCTTAACTTTTTCATAGGCTCGAAGAGTTTCGTAAATACGTTTAACCGAAATACAGCCCTGTGCTAACCAAGGTGAGAATTTGGTTGAATGTTCCCATTGATCTAACGCATTGCGTGTTTCTTTGTAGATTGAGGGGGCTGAAGAGGCAAAATATTGATGCAAGTGGAGGTAACCAGCTGTTTCACCACCCTTGAACTGGGAAGGGCTGTTTTGCACATTGGGGAGATGGCTTGACCATTCACGTTTGTGAAGAGGCGTTTTAGGTAGCTGAGCTGGCCGATCGTAAGGTGTCAGGATTGTACGTTTTTCCACCTGCTTTCTAAATTGGGAAAAAATGTCGGGTAAGTCTTCAAGTGAGAAGGGGAGTTCATTAAGCGACCAGAGGGTATTGGACGCATACTCTTCAAATGTTATATACGGATAAGACCGCTTGAGTGTCTGCCAATAGGCTTGTTCGTTCCAGCCAACCTGTAAACTGCGATATACGGCTGTGATGTCGTACTCAGTAATCATCTTGGGTATTGTGTCTTTTGGTGATTCAAAGTGGATCAGGAGTTGCTGTCCGAGCTGGCTTAAAGCGCTTGCTAGCGCGGTGATTGATTCTTTTAAAAATTGCCATCGAGGTGCCGCAATCGGCTGATGACTATAATGGCCGGGTGAAAAAAGGATGGGATCAAGACAGTAGACGCATACTAAAGTATCACAGGATTTGATGGCGTTGAGCAGGGCTGGATTGTCGTCCACTCGCAAGTCATTGGTAAATAAAAAGAGATGATTGGCTTTCATG
Organism: Nitrincola alkalisediminis; assembly: GCF_009821115.1. Taxonomy (GTDB): domain Bacteria; phylum Pseudomonadota; class Gammaproteobacteria; order Pseudomonadales; family Balneatricaceae; genus Nitrincola; species Nitrincola alkalisediminis. Next base: position 410,612 of record NZ_VYTY01000001.1, read on the forward strand.
GTCGGCCCCAATGCATAAAAACGTCTTTACGATTCGCCTTTATGATTGGAGCCTTACGTGTGTTTAATTTAACGGTCTAGAGCGGTTGATCCGGCGGCTCATTAATTAATGGACTGTTCAACGCGATCACGGAGTTCTGGTTGGGTTTGAACGGCCATGGCGATGGCATTGTAATGTTCAACAGATAAGCCGGCGGCCTCAACCGTTTCAACCATTTTGCTGCCTGCTTCTTGCTGAAGTTCAGCGGCCTCGTCAGGATTGGCGGCAGCAGCTAAACGATCCGCATAGTCGCTACGAATACCATCCAGTTCATTTTGAACAGCAATGAATTTTTCAATATCAGCATCAGTGAAATTAGATGCTTGATGCTGGGTCATATGAGGTTCTTCATTGGCCGGATAGCTAGTTTCCGCCAATACCGCAGGGACCATCGCAAAGCTTAATAATGCAGTGATAAGACCAGCGTTAAGAATTTTCATAATGTCGCTCCTTTTGTTGATTTCACACTAGATAAAGCGATAACCGTGCCAATTTGCTAAAAAGTAAAGTAAGTAATTGATTTTAAATTACTATAATTATTTTTGATTGATTTTTAGGCTGTCTGGAAAGGCTTTAAAATACCGGAATAGTGTGTCATTATGGCTCATGTGTCATAAAGTTCTGCTGTGAAGGGGTTGTTTTCATGCGATTTCCGCTGATGTTTTCAAGTTTAAAGCGAGTGTTGATTCTGCAGGTCGTTGCACCTGTGTTGATTATGCTCGGCGTGATTTTAGCGGGTGGGCAAATGGTAATTGAATCGTTTATTGAGGAGAGAATGCAGCGAGACCTGCAACTGGTTGCACGGGCTATTTATCTGCCCGTCAATCAAGCATTGGAGCGTCAAGATCTCGAACAGCTTGAAGAGAGCTTAGCGTCAGTGTTTGGTATTACCGAGGTTTACGGGGCGTATTTATTTGATACAGAAGGCAATCGGCTGATTAGTTTTGGTGCTGTAAATCCGACGAAGCGCCAGGCGACGACAGCATTAGAGAAAACATTGGTTGGAGAATTTGCCCATTATGAGCGGATTCGTGGCCGTAATGTGTATTCATTTTTTCTGCCTTTGTTTGATGCGGGAGGAACCCCGAGTGGTTTGTTGCAGGTGACACGTCGACGCAGTGATATGGATCAGGCTCTGGTGACGATTCAATACGCATCTTGGGGCGGTTTTGCCGCCGTTGCACTCTTAATCTTGGGTGTTTTAACTTACGCGCACCAGCGTGCGGTGGGGCGCCCCATTGAAAAACTATTAACCAGCATGCGAAAAGTCGAGCAGGGTGATGCGTCTCATCGAGCCGAATTGACGGGGCCTACTGAGATTCGGCAACTTGCAAATGGCTTAAACGGAATGTTGGATGCGATGAAGGCGGCCGAGGAGCGTGAAATCGCACAACGAAAAGAACAAGCATTAATGTCAGATCGGCTCAGGCAAAGCGAAAACATGGCGTCTTTGGGTCAAGTATCGGCGGGGGTGGCGCATGAATTGGCTGCCCCTTTAACCGTGGTGGACGGTCGTGCTCGGCGCTTGCTCAAACGAGCACAATCGCCGGATGAGCAACGCGAACTTGAGGATATCCGCCATCAAACAGGGCGTATGACCTCCATTATTCAACAGTTATTAACCTTTGGACGCGCCTCGAGTGCTTCACAGCAGAGACTGTCTGTCCGCTCTTGGGTGCATCATGCCGAATCAATTGTTGCAGAAGAGGGGTATCCTGTTGAGGTGATCGATGCCGAGGATATCACGATTCAGGGCGATCCTTTGGGCTTAGAGCAGGTGTTGATTAATTTGCTGAGAAATGCACGACAGGCCTGCCCTGAAGGGCGGGTGCAGGTTTCATGGCAGTCATTGGATGAGGGTAAAACCTTAGCGCTTTGGGTTGATGATGAGGGGGGAGGGGTCGATGAGGCGATAAAAAGCCAACTCTTTGACCCGTTTGTGACCACAAAGCTTCCGGGACAAGGCAGTGGTTTAGGCTTAGCGATAGTGAATCGAGTCATTAAGGAGCATCAGGGCTGTATTGACATCAGTGAGAGTGCTTTGGGGGGAGCGCGTTTTTTAATAACCTTGCCAACGTTAGTCGAAGGAGACGTTTTATGAGTGCAGTCAAGGTGGGTGCCACTGTATTGGTCTTGGAGGATGACAAAGGCCTTGCGGCATTAATTGCAGATGAGTTGGATGCACAAGGATACACGCCCTTGCTTCATTATCGATTGCAAGATGCACTGCAGGCCCTAAGCCATGATACGCCTTCATTGATCGTGACTGATCTGCGTCTACCTGACGGAAAAGGGATGGATCTAGTACGGTTTGTAAGTGAGCGTTGGTCAGAGGGTGAGCGACCCGGTCTCATTGTGATTACGGCATTTGGCAGTGTGAAGCAGGCGGTTGAGGCGTTACAGGCAGGTGCGGATGACTTTATTACCAAGCCTCTGGACATGGACCACTTTTTATTGAGTGTTCATAAAACCCTGCAAACACGACAACTACAAGATGAACTGCAGCGTTACCGACAACTCTCAAAAGATGCAGGCTTTCACGGTATGTTTGGCTCCAGTCAGGTGATGCGAAATCTGTTTAATCAGATCAAAGTGATTGCTAAGGCGCAAGGGCCTGTCTTGATTATTGGTGAAAGCGGAACAGGTAAAGAGCTCGTTGCAAAGGCGATTCATGCTGAAAGTGACCGTGCTCACGGGCCTTTTTTAGCGGTGAACTGCGCCGGAATTCCTCAGGACTTATTGGAAAGTGAGTTTTTTGGTCATGCGGTGGGTGCATTTACGGGGGCAAAAGGCGCTCGCAAAGGTCTGTTGCAGGAGGCAAATGGCGGTACCTTATTGTTAGACGAGATAGGCGAAATGCCACTGACGTTACAAGCTAAACTGCTTAGAGCCCTTCAGGATGGTTCTATCCGTCCCGTGGGCCAAGACACAGAAGAGCATGTGGATGTCAGGGTGTTAGCTGCAACTCATCGCGATTTACAGTCCAAAGTCAGCGATGGCACTTTCAGAGAGGATCTATATTACCGGCTGGAAACCTTCAGTCTTAAGGTGCCAGCATTAAGGGAGCGTGAGGATGACTTGGAGGCGTTGGCAGCACGTTTTATGCAAACCTTGACGATCTCGCAGCAAAAGCCGATTCAGGGATTTAGCCAAGAAGCTTTGGTGTTGATCAAGTCCTATGAATTTCCGGGCAATGTCCGGGAATTGCAAAATGTAATTGAGCGAGCGGTGACCTTTTGCCGTCACACCTATATTCAAGTTGATGACCTACCCACACGGCTCCTTAAGCCGAGTCAGCCGTCTTTGCAAGAGAGCTCCCATCACGCAGGTATAGAACAGTCGCTTTTATCTGGATCCGTTTTGCCAACATTAGAGGAGTTGCAGCGGCGTTATATTCATTACGTACTCAACGAAGTGGATGGAAATAAACGCCGTGCAGCCGCATTGCTGGGAATTGGTCGAAGAACGCTGTATCGCTGGCTGGATGAGGATGAATAGCAAAGGTTTTTTTTCAATACCCTTTGCGGTAACATCTTGTTTAGAGATCGAATATTCGTAGAGAAAAACTGAGTGATCAGGCCATAGATGTTGGCGATGACAGTCACTCAGTGATCAAGTGATCAGGAGAGGTCAAATGAGCGGGCGAGAATGGTATCTAGTGCAGTGTAAGCCCGGGGAGACCCTCAGAGCACAAGAAAATTTAGAAAACCAAGGGTACGAATGTTATCTGCCCTTTCATGAATGCGAAAAAATTCGAAACCGTAAGCGTGTTGTGTTGCAAGAGCCTCTGTTTCCTGGGTATCTGTTTATCTATCTCGATAAATCGATGGATAACTGGCAGCCCATACGTTCAACACGAGGTGTTTCAAGAATGGTGTCCTTTGGTGGATATCCTCTATCGGTTGATCAGAGGATTATCTTTGAACTGAAGCGCCGTTGTTCATCCATCCAAATGGCTCAGGCATTGGAGAAGGGGGAGTCCATCCGTATCACTGAAGGCGCTTTTAAAGAAATTGAAGCCATCTTTGAGTCATTTGATGGTGAAGAGCGCGTCGTTATTTTATTAAATGTGCTACATCAACAGCAAAAAATTACATTGCCCGTGACCAGTATCAAAAAAGTCTAAGATGTTGGGCTTTCTATTTTGAGTATTCATACTTTTCCGATGTTAAAAGGAGGTCATTATGATGACCGAAACGTTTGTAAACGCTAATGTTACCCCTATTAACAGTTTAAATACGCTTTCTCCTTTCGAAATTGCCCGTCTGCAGGATCGCAGTAATAACGGCTTGTACGCGTTATTTCGTCAATGCACGCTGGCTGTGTTGAACACTGGAAGTGAAATGGACAGTACGCGCCAAGTACTTGAGCGCTATCGTAATTATGACGTTAATATCAGCCAGAAGTATCGTGATTTGCAGTTGGAGCTCATCAATGCCCCTGCATCGGCGTTTGTCGATGGTGAGATTATTCAAGGGATACGGGAGCATTTGTTTTCCGTATTACGTGATTTGCTCTATATCCAAGACGATATTGAGAGTTGCTGTGATGGATTGAGTCAGTCGGAAACGATCAGCAATCATGTTTTTCATATATTGCGGCACGCTGGCGCAATTCGTCCTCGTATTAAGCCTGATATGGTGGTGTGTTGGGGCGGGCATTCGATTAGTCGTTTTGAGTACGAATACACGAAAAAAGTCGGCTATGAGCTAGGTCTGCGCAAGCTTAATATTTGCACGGGCTGTGGTCCTGGTGCCATGAAAGGGCCAATGAAAGGTGCGACCATTGCACATGCCAAGCAGCGTATGGACCGAGGTCGATACCTTGGCATCACCGAACCGGGCATTATCGCAGCTGAATCACCGAACCCGATTGTCAATGAATTGCTGATTATGCCGGATATCGAAAAGAGGCTTGAAGCATTTGTTCGTGTCGGACATGGGATTATTGTCTTTCCGGGTGGGGCAGGTACCGCAGAGGAAATTTTGTATATTCTGGGTATTTTGTTACGCGAAGAAAACGCGTCGATGCCTTTTCCTTTGATATTTACTGGGCCGGCGGGCAGTGAATCGTACTTCGATACGGTTGATAAATTTATTCGCACGACCCTCGGTGAACGTGCCGCTTCGTTTTACGAAATTATAGTCGACGATGCTCACTTAGTTGCGCAACGTATGCGTGAAGGTTTAAACGAAGTGACGCTTCATAGGCGCACGTATGGTGAGTCCTACCATTTCAATTGGCAATTAAAGATTCCGTATGAGTTGCAGTTGCCATTTGAGCCGACCCATGAAAATATGGCGAATCTTAATTTGTCGATGCATCAGCCTGACTATGAGTTGGCCGCCCAGTTACGACGTGCCTTGTCGGGTATTGTGGCTGGCAATGTCAAAGAGCCGGGCGTCAAAGCCATAGAGGAGTTTGGACCCTTCCAATTGACAGGAGATCCTCAGGTTATGGATGCATTGAATGAGTTGCTGAGTGCATTTGTTCAGCAGCGCCGTATGAAAATTAATCACGAAGACTACGTGCCTTGTTTTGCCTTGGCCCATCGTAGCTGAGCTTAAGGCGTCATTGAGTTTTGCTCATGCTTTGCTTTGCATCGTTTAACGCTTGCTCACGCAGCACTCGTCGCAACACTTTTCCGACAGGGCTGCGAGGAAGCGTTGTGCAAAACTCAATCGATTTAGGCACTTTGTAGCTGGTTAAGCGCTCTTTGCAATAGTCCCTGATTTGCTGTCCGCCCATTTTGGGGTGGCGGCTGATCACGAATAGCTTAATTTTTTCGCCAGTATGCTCATCAGGTAACCCAATCGCTGCACAGTCCTCAATCTCGGGCATGGCCTTAACAATATTTTCAATTTCCGTTGGATAGACCTTAAAGCCTGAGACATTAATAACCTCTTTGCTTCGGTCAACAATGCGCAACACGTTCTGCTCATTGAGCATGCCGATATCACCCGTTGCAAGCCAGCCGTGTCGTGTGATGACTTTGGCCGTTTCTTGCGGTTGTTGCCAGTATCCGGCCATGACCTGAGGGCCTCGCACTTCAATTTCCCCTATCTCACCGCGCGGGAGAATTTCGCCAAGTGGACCAACAACGCGCACTTGCGTCTGAGGTAACAAAGGTCCAGCTGTTCCAATCTGGACTTGATCTGGTAAATTGACACTGACAACAGGTGAGCATTCTGTGAGTCCATAGCCCTCTGCGATAGGGCATCCTGTGGTGACTTCCCATTGCTGTGCGAGGCTTGGGGTCAAGGCCATTCCACCCGAAATAGTGATGCGTAAGGCCTTAAAATTGACTTTTTTAAAATGCGAGTGCTGGAGTAGTGCTGAAAATAGAGGATTAATCCCTGAAAAAATTGTGGGTCTTTGCCGTTTAAACAGTTTGATTAAGCCTGAGATATCCCGTGGGTTGGGGACAAGTTCGGTGCGACAACCGATGCTGAATAATGACAAGGTCAGCATAAATGCGTAGACATGGTAGATAGGCAAAGGTTGTATTAGTCGCTCTTGTCCTTGCTGGGTATAGTGTCGCAGCAGTTCGTTTAATTGAGCCAAATTCGCGATTAAATTGCCGTGGGTCAGCATGGCACCTTTGGCAATACCTGTTGTGCCTCCAGTGTATTGTAATAGAGCGAGCTGATCGCTTGAGATTTCAATCGGTGTAAAGTCTTCAGCTCGAGCCTTCTGCAACAGCTCCGGCAGCGAAATTGCATTGCTCAAATCGGGTGTACAATAGCGTAGTTTAAAATGCCTCAAGTAGGCATTGAGGAGCAAACGCTTTGGGTAGGCATGCAGGTCGGCAAGTTCGGTTAAGATCGTCCATCTCACTTGAGTATTTGGCAAAATCCTCTTTAAATCTTTTGCCAGCGGTGTAAACGCAACGAGGGCTTTGGCTCCGCTGTTAATCAACTGGTTTTCAAGTTCGTTTGATGTGTACAAAGGATTGGTGTTCACAACAACCAAACCTGCTTTGAGGGCACCAAATAAGACCACTGGATACTGAATGCTATTGGGGAGTTGAATGGCTATGCGATCACCCGGTTGAAGTTGGGTGTGCTGCTGTATCCATGCTGCAAAGCGTCTGGCTAGATTGTCGAGTGCAGTAAAGCTTAGCTCTGCCCCAAGATGAGAAAATGCAGGTTTTTCGGAAAATCTCAATACGACTTGATCAATGACTTGATTCAGGTTTTGATATTGAGTCTGAGGCTGATCGGTTATTGTTATCATGATTTCCTCTCCCATCGCTACATCAATTGTCGTACTTCAAGTCAAACTATGCAAATGCCTTACAGGAATACCCTCAATAAATATCACCATTTCACCGGTTTTATAACGATTCCAGTGTTCGTTGTTGGTTAAGGGCTCGGTTGCAATCACCGTGACGATGTCATTTGGTGTCGTGACCGCTTCAAAATTGACCGCTATTTCGCAATCGCTCAGACGGGCTTCTCCAAAAGGAGAGCGACGTGTGATCCAGGAAAGTTTACTTGTGCAGTAAGTAAACAGATGCGTTGACTCACTCAGTAGCATGTTGAAAACGCCTAATGCTCTGAGGGTTTCACAGCGAGCATGGACAAACTGAATAAGCGCGTCCATCGTGTCTGGAGGGGTAGGGAAATGATGGCGAATCTCACCAAGCAACCAACAAAATGCATACTCGCTGTCGGTTGTGCCAACCGGTTGATAGTAATTCAAAGGCCATGAAAATAGGACAGGGTCAAGCTGACCGTTATGTGCAAAGCACCATTGTCGTCCCCATAGCTCGCGGCTAAACGGGTGTGTGTTCTCTAGGCTAATATTGCCAACGTTGGCTTGCCGTATGTGACTAATAACAGTACAACTTTTGATGGGATACTCGGCGATTAAGCGTGCAATTTTTGAATCAACACTGGGAGCAGGGTCATGGAAGGTTCTCAGTCCTTTACCTTCATAAAATGCGATACCCCAGCCGTCTTTGTGTGGCCCAGTGCCTCCTCCGCGTTGCATAAGTCCGGTAAAACTGAAGCAGATGTCTGTAGGTACATTTGCACTCATGCCTAATAGTTCACACATAGGTCAATTACTCTTGTTTTGTTAGGGTAATACGATCAGGGAGCGAGTCTATCAGTTGCATGGCGTTATCAATCATCAGCTCGCTAGATGAGTAGGTCGAGTGGTGCTCTGTGGGCTTAGGTCGTTCAGATACGTCTGCTGCCGATAATGCATCAGGTAAGGTGCGCTCACCGATAAAGTGTCCGTCATTATCGATTTGTAATTTCGCGCAACATAGGCGTCCATTGACCGTGCCGCCTTTCTCAATATGAAGGTGGTCGCAGATGATTTCACCTTCTAAGCGTCCGTTCACATAAATGGTTTTCGCAAAAATTTGTCCTGCAACTACACCGTTGCGACCGATGGAAATATCATCGGTAGAGTGCAGGCTACCTTCGAATGTGCCGTCAATATGCATTTTACCGCTGATGACAGTGTCACCATAAAAGCGATTTCCTTCAGCAATGATGGTTACTGCGGACCCGCCTGATTTAGCGGATATATGGCGCTTAATGATTCCCACGGAATATCCTCTACGGCGTTAAAAATATAATCAAAATTACTCAGTCCCCAACGTGCAAAAGGATAAGGGTCTAGAGGGGTGAGTAAGTGTCGCACTTCATAGTGTAAATGAGGGCCTGTGACACGCCCAGTTTTACCCACGGTCCCGATCAGTTGGCCTTTATGGACATATTGTCCCTGTGCGATCTTTATTTCATTTAAATGCGCATAAAAAGTTTTAAAGCCGAAATTATGCTGCAAGATGATGAGATTACCAAATCCTGAACCAGACTCCAAACCTGCACGCTCAACAATACCGTCTGCCGTGGCGTAAATGGGTGTTCCAATCGGTGAGGGGAAGTCGATGCCGTTGTGTTGTGAGCGACGTCGTGAAATTGGATGTACGCGTTCACCGAAGCCAGAACTGATTTTAGCCCCTTTAACGGGGAGGCCATTGGGTATTGAGTGTAATAGAAATAAACGTTGTAAGGCGGCTGCTTTTAGAAGGTCTGTGCGTTCCTCAGGAGAGGCAGGTTGTTCGGGTGAGGGTATAATGCCAAGGATTGATTCCATTTCATTTAAATCGGCATCAAGGCGAATCACTTCTTCTTCTAGCTGATACTTTTCATTTTCCAGCTGATACTTCTCATAAAACGTTTCAGTGAAGAGCTCGCTCAGCTCAATCAGGTTTTTCATATAAGATTGCTGAGTCCCAAGTGCTTCTATGTACTGCTCTTCAAGCATCAGTTTTTCTTGTGCGAGTCCGTTAAGGTGATCTCGGGTTTTTACAAGAAGAAGGTTTGAAACAAAAAAGCTTAAGGCCGAGAGGAGAAGAAAAAGCCCCACTAGGTATTTAGCGAGCTGATTGAGGGTGTACTGTTTTGACCCTCTCACGGTGGTGAGGGTGATAATTAACTTCTGACGCAAGCGAATAACCTAGACATAATAAAAGGCATAGCTCCATGAGCTATGCCGTACAATCAAGGCAGACGTATGTCCCTAATTCTGCCTCGAGTTTTTAGCGTGCTCGAGAGCTTGAGGCATTGCTTGAACGCTTTCCATTCGCTGGAGCGCGGCGCTTGCTTTTGTTGCCCGGTGCGCTGTTGCGATCAGAGCCTCTTTCCTTTCCATCTTCAACCCATGGGCGGATGTTTAGGGCTTGGCCACAAATGCGTGCACGCTTGAGTGTCTGTATTGTATCCACTGTGATACCTGCAGGTAAGTCAACGGTGCTAAACATCTCGCTAATGTCGATACGTCCAATGTGTTGGCTTTCAACACCCGCTTCATTTGCGATGGCGCCAACAATATTGCCTGGCTTAACCCCGTGCTGATAGCCAACTCCAATCCAATAACGCTGCATTCCTTCTGAAGGGGCATCATTACGAGGTGCGCCGCGACGAGGTTTTTCGTCACGAAGGGATTCGCGAGGACGTCTTTCGCGTGCTGGAGCAGGCTCGCGCTCATCCATGAATAAAGGCTTATCGTTATACATAAGCTTCAGTGCGGCGGCTGCAATTTGCTCTGGAGTTAGCTCACCTGACTCAGTTAAGGTCTTAATTATTGAGGCAAACTGAGTTGCTTCGTTGCTTTCAGCGGCAGCAATTAATTGGCTTTGCAAACGTTGAACGCGTAGCTCATTGATCTGCTTGGCTGTTGGTAGCTCCAGCATTTCAATAGGCGAGCGTGTTGTGCGCTCAATTTGTTGCAACAGACGTTGTTCGCGAGGTGCAACAAACAGTACAGCATCTCCGTTACGACCAGCACGACCTGTACGACCAATACGGTGAATATAGGACTCGGCATCGTAGGGAATGTCGAAGTTGATAACGTGGGTAATACGCTCAACGTCTAAGCCACGAGCCACAACGTCTGTTGCAATAACGATATCTAAATCGCCACGCTTCAGTTTATCAACAACACGCTCACGCTGCGCTTGAGCGATATCGCCATGAAGTGCAAATGCCGGAAAGCCTGCGCGCGTTAATTGCTCTGCGACTTCTTCAGTCGCATTTTTGGTTCTGACGAAGACCAGTACGCCTTCATGCTCGCGAAGTTCGAGTAAGCGAGTTAGAGCCATGATTTTTGTCATGCCACGAACCGTCCAAACGCGTTGGCGAATGGTGCTGGCGGTAGCCGTTTGACTTGCAATCTTAACGACCGCTGGGTTGGTCAAGTAGTTATCCGCGATGCGACGAATCGCAGGTGGCATCGTTGCTGAAAAGAGTGCAATTTGGCGTTGAGCAGGGGTGTGCTCAAGGATCCATTCCACATCATCAATAAAGCCCATGCGCAGCATTTCGTCGGCTTCGTCTAGAACCAGCGTTTGCAGTTTGTCGAGTGCCAGCGTGCCACGACGGATATGGTCCATGACACGGCCAGGTGTGCCAATGACGACATGCGCACCGCGGCGAAGGCCACGCAGCTGCTCATCGTATCCTTGCCCACCGTAGATTGATAGGGTGCGGATACCGTTTAAATGCTTTGAGTACTTCTCGCACGCAGTGGCAACCTGAAGTGCAAGTTCACGCGTTGGTGCTAGGATCAGCAACTGCGGATGAGTTTTAGATGGATCAAGGCGTTGCAACAAAGGGAGTGCAAATGCCGCGGTTTTACCTGTACCTGTTTGAGCTTGGCCTAAGAGGTCGCGTCCTTCCAAAAGAGGAGGAATAGAGCCTTCTTGGATTGGGGATGGGGTTTCATACCCCACGTCGTTAAGTGCTTCAAGAATAGGTGTAGAGAGGCCCAAGTCACCAAAAGTGGTGGGGCGAATATCAGTATTCGACATGCTGTGATTTTTTACCTGGTAGAAGAGAGGTGTTTCGTGAAACGTGCCGCTCAGTTAGCTTAGCAAAGAGGCTGGCCGCACACATCAGCAGCAGTGCCTCAGAAAAGAGGTAGTATTCTACTTAAAGTAATTGTATTTGTCTATAACCTTTGCGAATCATATTCATCTACTCGTTAAGGAAGGGTCTAAGTGCCTGCCCGATCATTCGTGCATCAGCTAATGCACGGTGCGGACGTTCTTGGATATCTAAGTGGCGATTTAACTGACTTTGCTGTTCGGGAGTTAAAAAGGAGTAAAACCCGCTGACTTTAAAACGCATGGGTTTAGAGGCTTTATCAAACAAACGTTGTAGCCACATGTAATCAAAGTCGGGTGCGTCAGAAATGACGACTTGATCGATCCCTAGGTTGAGTCTGTCACATGCGTCTTCGAGGCTGATGCCTTCTTTATCCAGCAGGTTACGTGAGATGTTATGAATCGATTCTGCATTACTATCCCAGTACTCCCAAGAGGCATCGGGCTTGATTAGAAAGCTGATCGATGTCTCTGGGTGCTGGGTGTCATACACGCCGATCTCAATCGGGTAGGATAAATCTGGATCGAGACCTGATGCCTCAATGTCAATCACTTGCATGCGTGAATAGCCTGTAGTTATATACACTTATTACTTTTTTGTCGGCGTTAGCTTATCATCAGCCGTTGGCGTAGTAACAACTTTTTAAAGTGGTTTTCCGTATTTTGTGTGGTGCCTTTGCTGTGCATCAAATGTTAACTTATTAGGATTGGTTTCTGTATGCAAACGATACAGTCAGATGCAGTAGTTAGTTTTTATTATACATTAAAAAATGAGCAGGGTGAGGAGCTTGAATCAAATCAAGGTCATACGCCGATGGCCTACTTGCACGGTCACAACAATATGATTCCTGGGCTGGAAGCCGCGATGGAAGGTCATGCCGTTGGGGACGAATTTACCGTGACCTTGTCGCCTGAAGAGGGTTACGGCGTGCGCGAAGAAGGGTTGGAAATGAAAGTGCCTGTTAAGCACCTGCAGGGCTTGCCGCAGGGCGCTAAAACCTGGAAGCCTGGGATGATTGCGCTGGTTGAAACCGATCAGGGTCGTCGCCATGTAACGGTTGTTAAAATGGGTCGTTTTATGATTACCGTTGATACCAATCATCCTTTGGCGGGTCAGACGTTGTCCTACGATATTAAAATCGAAGATATTCGCGCTGCTTCAGATGATGAAATCGCACATGGACATGCACATGGAGTCGGTGGTCACCACCATGATTGATACAGATGCGAAGGCATCTGGATTGGAGTTGGTAGGTTGGCGAGAGTGGGTCGCACTGCCTGAGCTTGGTGTATCAAGCTTGAAGTGTAAAGTCGATACGGGCGCGAGAACCTCTGCCTTGCATACGTTCCATATTGATGAATTTAAAAAGGACGGTCAGCGTTGGGTGAGGTTTGGTTTGCATCCCCAGCAAAAAAACACACAGCTTGAAGTGTGGTGTGAAGCGCCAGTGAGTGATGTGCGTCAGGTCACAGATTCCGGCGGGCATATGACGGAGCGCTATTTTATAGTGACACCTTTGTTAATAGGTTCGCATCGATTTGATGTTGAAATGTCCTTAACCAGCCGTGACAACATGTTATTTAGGATGTTATTAGGGCGGCAGGCCTTGAAGCGCATGTTTTGTGTCAACCCTGCAGCATCCTATCTGCAGGGTAGACCGAGTCTGTCTTAAGTTGGAGTTGCCTAGATGCCTTGGCTGTGAAAGGTTGCCATCGCATATTCAACGCGATCGTCAGCCAAGCGGTGAGGCTTGCGGATTTTTTCGATGTGACGCAGTCTAGGCAGTAACCCCTTTCCGTTAGCAACTTGGATAGATAAACCGGGGCGGGCGTTCAACTCTAGTAGTTGAGCGCCTCGGCTTTTATCTAGAACAATGTCTGTTCCTATATAGCCCAAATTGCTCATCTCGTAACAGCGCGAAGCCAGTAATAGCATGTTTTTCCAGTCTGGAATTTTCAAGTCGCCGAGGGGCATTTTTGTATCTGGGTGCAGGGTGATTGGGTTGGAAAATTGAACTGCTTTGAGTCCTTGGCCAGTTGCGATGTCCAAGCCAACGCCGACTGCGCCCTGGTGCAGGTTTGCTTTGCCATCGGATGCGTGTGTGGCGAGCCTCAGCATTGCCATAACCGGATAGCCTCTAAAAACGATGATGCGGATGTCGGGTACACCTTCATGGGAGTAACCTTTGAAGGTGTCATCAAACTCGATTAAATCCTCAATAATAGCAACATCGGGTGCTCCGCGCAGTGAGTAGAGGCCTGCTAGTGTGTTGGTCAGATGACGACGTATATCTTCGATGCTAACTTCGGTGCCTGAGGATTTGATGAACTGATTGCCCTTGCGGCCGATGATGACCAGTATGCCCTTGCCGCCAGAGCCGCGTGAAGGTTTGATGGCAAAACCATTCAGATCCATAAGTCGGTCTTCTATGTGACCTATTTCATGCTGAGTTTTCACAACAAAGCGCAGTGTTGGCGTCGCTACGCCGTACTCTTCGGCAAGCAGTTTGGTTTTCAGTTTGTCATCAACCAAAGGGTAAAAGCGGCGAAGATTGTAGCGGCCGATAAAATCAACATTGCGACAGTTCATGCCTAAAATGCCGGCTTTGGCGAGCCTGAATGGACTGACCCAGTTCATGCTTTATCTTCCTCAATCATGGCTCTAAAGCGACGCAGTTCAGATAGCTTGTACCCGGTATATTGTCCCATCAGCATGATAATGGCCAGAATGATCAGATTGAGTTCTGGGAAGTTGAAGCTCAAGTGGCCAGATAATGGCAACTGCATGAGTAGGTAGGCAAGTACCGCGACAAACAGGCTGCCACCGCCTTGCGTGACCACTTCGCGAGGGCCTTCCTCTTCCCAGAGGATCGACATGCGCTCAATGGTCCAAGCGATAATGATCATTGGGAAGAAGGTAATTGTCATGCCAGTGCTAAAGCCCAATTGGTAACCGACTAGGCTTAAGAATGAGACTAAAAATACAACCAATACCACCAGTGTTGCAATACGGGATACCAGCAGTAGATTGAGGCGTGAAAGGTAGGTACGTATGACCAGCCCCATGGCGACAATGCTAATAAAGCTAATTAAGCCCAGTACCAGGGATGTTTGTAAAAATGCCAAGGCAATCAGAATGGGCATAAAGGTTCCAGATGTCTTTAAGCCCACAATAATGCGCATAAAGACGACAACCATGGCGCCAAGGGGGAGTAAGAACAAGAGTTTAAACATGCTTTGTTCTTCGATGGGTAGCGTGTGAACACCTAGCCATGCAAATCCTTGTCCTGCAAATTGAGTTTGCGCGAGCTCTAGCGCAGGCAGAGTCTGCTCTATCATCGAAAAGCTCACTCTGGAGTTTACCCCTCCGACCACATCGAGTAGCGAGTTTGAGCCACGTTGCCACAGTAAAATGTCTTCGGAGAGCCCTTGTTGCCCAGTGCTCGGGTCGAACACGAGCCAGCGGTCTTTTGCAAAAATTTCAATCACAGGGACGAGAGATTGCCGACGTCGAGCGTCTTCAAGTTGAAGCCCCATGGAAATGCGTGCTGGAATGCCAGCTTGATTTAAGAGTTTATCCATGACAATCACAGGCGGTTGGTTGGCTAAAAGAAGCCCTGTGTTTTGTCCAGGCTCAGGGTTGAGAAGTAAACGCATCAGCTCGCGAGTGAAACTCTCGGGCGAGCTGGATTTGCTCTGCGCCATTTCGATCACGTATTCGGCAGCGGTGGCTTCGGGGCCGTCCCAAAAAACGGGTTGGGGATTGGGGGTGACGTCGACAAGCTCAGTGTCTAGGTTTTTAGATCGAATCAGCTGCGCTTTGTAATAGAGTGTTTGCGCCCCATCAGCGGAGTTTTTTGACCATTCACCGCGCCGTCTTCCATCGTTTTCGATAATTGAAAATCCATAGCCTGGGGAGGCGGCCAGTTCGTTTAGAATTGCATATCCGGGCGGATTGTCCGGTAAGTCTAAGCTAGCAAGAACCGGCGCGTTTTGGGCATTAAAATCAACCCTTGCTTCAATCAGCCAGACTTTTTCTTGCTGTCCGGGTAGGAACGGAATGCCAAGTTGGACGTGTCTAAGTAGGGCTGTGCACAGCCCTGTAAAAATTAACAACGTAACGATTGTATAAAATGGAACTCGGGATACCATGCGGATACCTGTCTAAAAAGCCTGAGGTGCTCAGGCTTAAGGTGTGGTCTGATTAATGTTCAGTGGTGCAATATGTTGTTTGCTCACATCCACCACCATGAGGTCTCTTAGAATATTGCGTCCAATAAGTACAGGGAAGTCCAGATGGCTACGGTCGGTTAATGTGAACTCTGCCGTTTGCGAAATGTTACCCAGTGTAAAGCGCAGCTCAATGACGGGTCTGCGCTCGTAATCATCGGTAATTGACTGACTGATGCGGACTACACGAACAACTTGCCGTTCAAATGTGGCGTCGTCCCCCGTGGTGGGATGCACAAAGTCAAAGCGAACCCAGCGCTTTCCATCGCGTTCAAAAAAATTAATATTGCGTGCATCAATTGAAGAGGTTGTTGCACCTGTATCGATTCGAGCAGGTAGTACGACGTCCAGGTTTGCCAAATAAACGCGTTCAGCTTCACCGACCACTTGTTTTTCGAGGCCGCCAAGCACCAGTGTTCCTGAACTGCCTTGTGGTGGGCAGACCAAGCGTGGTTGGGGAGCGCACTTAGGTGGTTCCACATGGGTTTTGATGGTGTTGGTGAGCCGTTCAATCATGCTCTCAGATACGGCATCGTAAGACGATAGAATATGACTGACTGCAAGCTCTTGCTGTTCAGATAATGAAGAAATCTGATCAGATTGAGCGTCCAGCTTAGTATCAATCCTTTCAACAACACCTTCTTCGATGTACATGTGCCCGGGTGCACAAGCCGCCAATAAAGACGCAAGCGAGAGTGTTAACAGAGTGTGCCGAAAGTGCATCTAAAACTCCAATAGTGAGCAAAATTAAATTGCATAGATTTTACTCGAAAATTGAACCAGTTAAAAATCAATCCATGAATTGTTGCAAAAAATATTCTCGCATGGATGTTTTACGTGCGAAACGTTACTATTATCACTTAAAACTGGATGCGCTAATGCACAGGAATTTTTTCTAAAAACAGTTATAATATAAGTACGTTTAATACGTACTGTTCATACAAGGAGCTTTAAATGATAATTCAAGTCAATACCGATAGCAGTATCGAAGGCAATGAGGCCTTAAATGCCCACGTACAAGCCACTGTCGAAAAAGTTTTAGGGCGGTTTAGTGAAAAAGTTACCCGCATTGAAGTTCATCTTCACGATGAAAATGCCCATAAATCGGGTGACAATGATAAGCGTTGCAATATAGAAGCACGTGTATCAGGGTTACAGCCTATTGCGGTATCTGACCACGCCGACTCAACCGGTAAGGCGGTTAGCGGTGCATGCGAAAAAATGAAAAGCGCGCTCGAGAGCACATTGGGCCGCTTAGCAAATCACTAATCTTCATTGATTTGCGCCCCCGTCAGTCCATGTGACGGGGGTTGGTATGAATAAGAACCACTTAAAGTAACGCTTCAATCGCCTCGATTACTTCACGAGCGTCTGGTCGAGTTGTGCTAGGAAACGCCTGAATAACTTTACCGTCACGATCAATCAGATATTTGTAGAAATTCCATTTAGGTGCGTGGGTTTGTCTGGCAAGCTCTGCAAAAATTGGATGCACATCGGACCCTCGAACATTGATATGTGTAAACATATCAAATGTCACCCCAAAATTCTGGAAGCATACACGCGCTGTATCGGCTTCATCTTTTGATTCTTGTAAAAAACTATTAGATGGAAATCCAGCCAAAATAAGCCCACGGTCTTTATAGCGCTGATGCAGCGCTTCGAGCGCTTCAAATTGCCCTGTAAAACCGCAGTGGCTCGCCGTATTAATAAAAAGTAAGGGCTGTCCTTGGTAGTGATCTTTAAGATGGACAATCTCGCTGGAATGTAATCGTTTTAGATCGTGCTTCAAAAGGGCATCAATCGTAGACGCTGGTTGTGCCGAAGAGGTTTGCGAAAACAACATGATACATCCTAAAAGTATATATTTAATGGTAGGCATGGCTTTACCTCATAGAGTCTTGAAGGTATTTACGGGTGGATGGGCATTTTGGATTCATTGTGCTTTTGTCTGTAAACAGTTTTGAATGACTGTCTTTAAAAGGGTGGCTAAACGCTTAACACCGGGGTGAGCGTATTCACCGTCACTTAAAATTAAGTAAATAGGGACCTCCCGCACAGCACCGCTCACCAAAGGAAGGGCTTTTAAGTTTCCTGCTTTAAGTGGCTGTTCAATTTTAAGCGTGGGGTACCATGCAAATCCTAATCCTTGGCAGGCACTTTTAATGGATGTGTGAACGCTGCTAAATGTCCAGCGTTGATGGGCGCCTAGCCAGCCTGCATCGAGCCGTCTTGAGCCAGAATCCTTAACAACCAGTTGTCTATGACTTTTTAAATCATCTAGTGTTAAGGGCGCGTCATTGTGATGAAGAGGGTGTGAGGGGTGTGCAACCGCTAGAAACTGAATATTCAACAAAAAGTGTCCAGTAAATCCAGGTGGAACGTGCCCACCAATGACTAAGTCAGCTTCATGTCGTAACAGTGCTTCATCTGTGCCACTCAGCGCGCTTTCCACCAAGGTGATGCGAATCTGCGGATGTTCGCTCGCAAATGCATTTAGAACGGACAGCATCAAGTCTTCAGGAAAAATAGTGTCCATGGCAATTCGAATTTCGGGTTCCCAGCCTTGTGTAAAATAATTGGCGAGTGTTTCGATGCGTTCAGCATTTTCCACTAATTGCCGCGCATGTCTTAGCAAGGCTTCACCTGGAGCGGTTAGGACGGCTTTTCGGCCATCAATCTTAAACACGGCAACGCCCAGTGCTGATTCTAACTTTGAAATAGCGTAGCTAACCGCTGATTGGCTTTTGCGAAGTGCTTCAGCGGCTTGTGCATAGCCACCTTCATCGACAACTGCGATTAACGTTTGCCATTGCTCCAACGTGACGTTCATGGGGTAAACCTATCAGTTTTTTCGATCATATTTAACAGTTTTTATGGGTTTATTATTCATATTATAGATCACATAATGCGCATACTGAACTCAAGGAGATACCTTAATGAAAACATTACTTCAAGTTAAAAGCAGTATTTTTGGTGATCAAGGGCAATCTGCACAATTGGGTGCTGTCCTAATTGAAAAGTGGAAAGCAGCATACCCTGAATCCGCCGTGGTCGTACGTGATCTGGTGGCAGACACTATCCCGCATTTTGATATGTCTGTTATTTCAGCGCTCATGACAGATGAAGCAGATCGTACAGATGAGCAGCGTGCTGTAGTGGCGCTCTCTGACGACTTGGTGAATGAAATTGCATCAGCCGATGCATTGATCATTTCGGCGCCTATGTACAACTTTGCAGTGCCATCTCAGCTTAAAGCTTGGGTGGATATGATTGCACGTAATGGTGTGACATTTAAATACACGGAAAATGGACCTGTTGGTTTGTTGGCAGACAAGCCTGTTTACATTTTGGCTACACGTGGTGGAATGTATAAAGATGCTGGATTGGACCATCAAGTACCTTGGTTGAAGCAAATTCTGGCATTTTTGGGGCTAACAAGTGTTCAAGTGATCTATGCTGAAGGCTTAAACATGGCTGAAAAAGAAGCCTCTCTCGCTGAGGCTCAGGAGATCATTGCGAGCATTTCAGTTTAAGCGCTAGGTTGGAGGAAACGATATGCAATTACGTTCAATCAAAAAGGTTATCAATGCTATTGATAGCCAAGACGGTGCAGGTGTTAAACTCAAACGCAGTCTTGGGCAGCGTCAAAATATGCGGATCGATCCGTTTTTGATGTTGGATATGTTTTCATCTGATAATCCTGATGACTATATTGCGGGGTTTCCTCCACATCCTCATCGTGGGTTTGAAACCGTCACTTATATGCTCGAAGGCAAAATGCTGCATAGAGATCATATGGGGAATGAAGGATTGTTGTGCTCTGGCGGCGTGCAATGGATGACAGCGGGTCGAGGTGTTATTCATGAAGAGCGCCCTCAGCAAGATCAAGGGTTAATGCGTGGGTTTCAGTTGTGGGTGAATTTGCCTGCAGCTGAAAAAATGAAGCCCGCAGCCTATCAAAATATAGACCCGGAAGAGGTGACTCGCTTTTCGTTTGAAGGTGGTACGGCGAATTTAGTTGCAGGTGCTCTGACCTTGGATGGAAAGGACTACCAAGGGCCTGTTGCAGGAATAGTGACCGCGCCTTTGTTTGTTGATCTGACGTTAACCGCTAACGCGACACTGGATGTTCCTGTGTCAGCAGAGCTTTCTGGGTTCATCTATGTGTTTGAAGGTAGAGCGAAAGTGGCCGATCAAGCACTGAGAATGCATGCAGCCTATGAATTAGATGCGGGGGATACGGTTCGTATAGAAGCAGGTGATCAAGGTGTACGCCTACTCTTGATTGCGGCAAAGCCTATCAATGAACCGATTGTGCAATATGGTCCGTTTGTGATGAACACGACGGCTGAGATTGAGCAAGCCTTGCAAGACTACAGAGATGGTGTGCTGGCTCAGTAGATACTTCAAAATTGTCAAGTCCAAAAGCATCAGCTAGACCATGTCTATGCCTGGTGCTTTTTTATTGGGAGTAGGGTGACCCTTTTGCTATATATCCACCTAGTTCTACTGTCACATCTTGTCTAGAGTTGTTGTATGCCCTCTTCACTTTGTAGATAATTCGCTTCGATTAAAGACTGCGAGCCTCTTTTAGTGATTCACGCAGTTTTTGACTGCAATTCAGTCTAGTTGATGCTAGATCTATGCTTTAACTTATTTTGATATTGAACTCGGTGATGTGAATGGCGGATTTGCACGGATACTTGAAACTCATGGTTGAGAAGAATGCATCCGATATTTTTTTTAGTAGTTACGCACGTATTCAAATCAAGATTAATGAAGTGATGCGTCCTGTCGGTGAAAAACGTCTGTCTCCGCTCACGGTTCGAGAGGCTATTTATAGTTTGATGACAGAGCGTCAGATCGAAGAGTTTGAGCGCGAATGGGAGATGAATTTTGCCTACTCTTTAGCCGGTGTTGGGCGCTTTCGCATTAATGTGTTTAAGCAAAGGGGCGATATCTCCTTTGTCATCCGTCATATTCGTAATCAAATTCCGTCCATTAGTGAGTTGAATTTACCGCTTATATTGGAAGACTTGGTGATGGAGCGCAGGGGGCTTGTGCTGTTGGTCGGTGCGACGGGGTCAGGTAAATCGACGTCTCTTGCCGCGATGGTTCAAAGTCGAAACATACGAACAACAGGGCATATATTAACCATAGAGGATCCTGTTGAGTATTTGTTCACTAATCAAAAGTCACTGATCAGTCAGCGAGAGGTAGGTATGGACACCCACTCCTACGCACATGGCTTAAAGAACGCATTACGTGAAGCTCCAGATATGATTGTTATTGGAGAAATTCGCGATAAAGAAACCATGTCACATGCTGTTCGTTATGCCGAGACAGGGCATTTATGCATATCCACCCTTCATGCAAATAACTCCTCCCAAGCCATCGAGCGAATTTTAAGTTTTTTTCCAGAGGCGGATGCGCGAAAGTTGCAGCTTGAATTGGCTCAAAACCTGAAAGCGATCGTTTCCTTGCGTTTGGTGAAAGGGATAGACGGTCAGCTAGTTCCGGCGTCGGAAGTGCTAATTAATTCACCTTACATTGCCAGCTTAATTAACCGTGGTGATTTAGGGAAAATTAAAGAGGCTGTTGAGCAGGGGGGGGATGGCTCTATGTTTACATTTGAAGACTCTCTGTTTGCACTCTACGAGGCCGGTAAAATTAGCTATGATGAGGCTGTTTACAATGCCGACTCGAAAAATAACATGGCCTTAAAGTTAAAATTGTTGGGGCGTGAGCCTTAAGGTTTTAGCCGCGGTTCTTTTTTTCAACATTTACTTGAGCCAACGCCTGAGCTTCTGTTTCAAGCTTTGCGATGAGTTGTCTGATATTCATCATTTGCTGGGAAAGTGAGTGATCTTTATTGAGACGCTTAAGCACCATAAGCGCACCTCTGAACTTGTGCAACGCAACCCGTGGTCCATGATCCTCTGTTTGTTCCAATGCTTCTAGCAGCGTAATATCGACGCTGCAGCGCTTAAATCCCCGTTTTAAGTCCATTGCTAACGCGTAAGCCGTTGTCTGCTGAACTTGCTGGGCTTGATGTAATTGAGCAAGGATCTGAACGGACTCTCGGATCATCGCTCTGGCTTGCATGGCTGAGTTCCTATCACTGAAATACGTAATGTTGTTTGCCGATAAGGGAATATCCGATGGCTCAACACTTTCCAATGCGGTTAATTCGTCGAGTTTGTATCGATGCTTTTCACTTCTTTCGAGTTGAATAATCGTTTGCCAAATGCGCTTTAATGCACCAATTAGGCATAAGCGCAACGCAGGAGTCTGAAATAAGACGGGTAGGTTGAGCAAAATGTGTTCTATTCCACGTGTTTGGTCGAGGAGGTGTAAGATTTTGATGTGTCGTTCGCGACGTTCATCCTCTGCGTGCTGAACAGCAATCGCAGCAATTGTCATAATGGCGACGCCGATCAATATCACAGCCGTGGTTTCAGTGGGACCCATCCAGTACCTTACGCAGTTGTAGCTAACGATTTAATCTTACTCTAGAGTGGAGTCATTAATGTAATGAAAAATTTATTAATTTTTTTAGAAATAAGGGTTGACGTAAAAAGGTCTTATACGTAATATATGCGCCACTTCAGCAAGCAACTTAACTTGCTGAAGTGGCACGAAAGTGCAGGCTGCGTCCCATTCGTCTAGTGGCCTAGGACACCGCCCTTTCACGGCGGTAACAGGGGTTCGAACCCCCTATGGGACGCCATCTCTTTTGAGATAGTGCGGGAATAGCTCAGTTGGTAGAGCACGACCTTGCCAAGGTCGGGGTCGCGAGTTCGAGTCTCGTTTCCCGCTCCAAAGTTTTAGAAGTAAATGCGCCACGTCCCATTCGTCTAGTGGCCTAGGACACCGCCCTTTCACGGCGGTAACAGGGGTTCGAACCCCCTATGGGACGCCATCTCTCTTGAGATAATGCGGGAATAGCTCAGTTGGTAGAGCACGACCTTGCCAAGGTCGGGGTCGCGAGTTCGAGTCTCGTTTCCCGCTCCAAAGTTTTAGATGTAAACATGTCACGTCCCATTCGTCTAGTGGCCTAGGACACCGCCCTTTCACGGCGGTAACAGGGGTTCGAACCCCCTATGGGACGCCATTTACTTCTATACTTCTATTTCATCCTTCATGTATTCAGTCCTGTTTCTTATTCTATTACGCATTTCAAATGCAAATGTCTGTTGCTTCGAATAATTAATTCAAAAAAATGGCGTTATCAGTCTTATCAGTCTTATCAGTCTTATCAGTCTTATCAGTCTTATCAGTCTTATCAGTCTTATCAGTTGTTCGGTGTATCGATTGAGAGGGTGGTGACCCCCTCAATCGATTCTGTTTGGTTTTTATGTGCTAATGCTAGCTCAATTTGAATTGCTGAACGCTTTGTTGTAGCTGAGCAGACAGGCTGGCCAGCTCTTGACTGGCCGCGGTGACCTGTGAAGCCGCAGAGGCTGTTTCCTCAATCGACTGTGAAACATTGTTGATGTTCTGGTTGATTTCTTCGGCAACGGAGGACTGCTGCTCAGCCGCTGTTGCGATTTGGGCATTCATGCTATCAATCGTCATAACGGCGGCTGTGATGGCTTGTAGGGCTTCTCCCGCTTGATTTGCCTGAACAACGCTTTGCTCGCCTTGGTGCTTACTGGTTTGCATCAGTGTCGCAGCCGAACTGGAGCTGTGTTGCAATTGACCAATGCGTTTGTGAATGTCTTCGGTCGATGATTGGGTGCGGCTGGCAAGGGATCTAACTTCATCCGCAACAACCGCAAACCCTCGCCCTTGATCGCCGGCGCGAGCGGCCTCAATGGCGGCATTCAGTGCAAGGAGATTGGTTTGTTCAGCAATCGATTGAATGACCTCCAGCACACTGCCAATTTGTTCGCTGTCTTTGACCAAGCCAGTCATGCTCTGCGAGGCTTGATCGATATTGGTGGCTAGGGTGTTAATAGCGCTCACTACGTCGGATACAATCCTCATGCCTTTGTCGGCCTCGTTGCGAGACGCATTCGCTGCGCTGGCCGCGGCGGTTGCATTTTTGGCAACATCGGCAACCGTGGCGGCCATTTCATTCATCGCCGTTGCGACTTGGGTCATTTCTGATTGCTGGAGTTGAACCTGTGCATTAGTTTGAGCGCTTGAGCTAGAGAGCTCCTCCGCCGCAGCGGTGACGTGTAAGGCAGCTTGAGTGATTTCACTCATGATGTTGCGCAAAGTGATAACCATGGATGAAAAGGCAGCCAATATGCTTGTATTGTCGCCAGATTTGAGTTGGATTTTAACAGTTAGATCGCCTGCCGCAACTCGGCGCACAATTTCATTGACTTCAGAGGGTTCGCCTCCAATCAGTCGCATAACGTAACGTGTAATGCTAAGGCCTGCGACCAATGCAATGATAAAGCCAAAGGCAACAATAATCGAAGTCAGTATGATGGCGTTTTTGGCGCTGCTGGTTGCCTGCTCGACAGTTGTATTGGCAATGCTCAGGTTTTGATCTGATAAATTGTCCAGTAAATCGCCAAGTGCTCTGGATGCTGGCAACATCGCATTATAGGCTTCTCTGTATTCTAAGTAAGGTGATAAGTAGTCACGTTGTGAGTTAGCTAAAACCATAGACTTCATACCAGTCTCCAGCGTTTCGTAGTGCTGTCGCCAGACACTAATCAATAGCTGTAATTGTTCGAAGTTTTGTTGTTCCTGTTGTGTGCTCTTGGGAATGCTGGCGTATTGGCTGATGAGTTTGTTGATTGTATTCCAAGAGTCTTGGCGAACCTCAAGGACGTCTTTAAGCGTGGTCTTAGCTTGATCAGAATACACAGTGTATCTAAGTACATCCAATGTTTGTGTACGAATACGCAGCCGTTCTACATTCAGTTGATTGAGCAAAGCCACGGATTGAAGACGGACTTCCCCAATGTTTGTTATGTCCTTACTCATGCTGAGTTCAGCACGTATTCCTAAGAAACCTACAATAAGCAGTATGATTGCAACACCCGAAAAGCTAGTGGCCAGTAAAGTGGTTAAGCGAATTTTTGGCATACAAAAACCTTTATAATTGTTTTACAAATCCATAGATATGCAATCAGCTGATCGAAGCTGAATGACGGAGTAAATTGATCATAGACTAAATGCTATTCGCTTTGCATCTTTATGTGAACTTTCCCTTGGTTAGATTTGTTTTAAACTCGATCTATTTTTCTGTATTTAGAAAGCACACAAGGTAGTTCCAGCTTTTCTGATCAGCTGATGCATGGTAAGCAACACCGCGTTCTGGGGATTGTGCGTCCGGTATCGCAAACGAATGCATCGCATGACCCAAATCCACAAATGTCCAATCAATATTCATTGTATTAAGGTAGGCGCGCGTGCGCTCAATATCCTCAATGGGGACCATAGGATCGGAAGCACCATTAAGGATGAGCAATGATGCATTCTCTACAGAAGCAGGTGTTTTTGGGAAGTTTAATAAGCCGTGTAAACTCACGCCTCGTGTGACGTCCTCTACCCACAAAGTGCTCTGAATTGCGCACAACCCTCCTAGACAATATCCCATCACGCTGACAGTGTCTGAGTGCGCATCTTGCTCAAGGGCGAATTTGGCAAAGTTGCGAAGTGTGTTCCGTAACTCTTCGTAATTGCTCAGTAGTCTGCTCATGGCATCACGACGTTTCTCCAAGTCAGATAGATCCGTTCCTCCTCCAAATACATCGATAATCCAAACATTCCATCCCATGTGAGACATTCGTTGAGCTATCTCGCGCTCGAAATCAGTGATTCCTGCCCAAGTTGGGTAGAGTAAAAGGGTTTTTGAATTGCTCGTAGTCTTTGCTTTTACGTATTGGTGGAAGAATTGGATGTTGTTTAGCGTTTGCGTGATGGCTTGTGTCATGGCTATTTCCTTTTATTAAGATACAAAAGTGTATCTATTTTGGAATGGTTTTGTAATAGATTGTTTGTTGTTCGATCAGTTTTAGACTAAAGTCTAGTAGGTGTCAAGATGCCCATATCCGATTTCAATTCATAAATCATATAATCTATTTGTAATTAATATATTGAAAAATATATAATTTTTTAAAATTATACGTGTGTTTTTTAGATTGAATATCAGCCTACAGAAACTAAGCCTTTTCTATTGACAGATCTTGTGAATCAACTCTAGAATAAAGATACACTACTGTATGTTTTTGAGGTTTAGGCAATGCAAGAGTCAGATCGTAAATTTGTACAAGCGGCAGGGCACGCGACGGCTTACTTTGAAGTGGGTACCGGTCCTGCATTGTTGTTGTTGCACGGTTCCGGGCCTGGCGTTTCGGGGTGGACGAATTGGGCGGGTGTGATGGATGAGCTCGCAACACGCTATCGAGTGGTTGTGCCTGATATTGCGGGCTTTGGTTTTACAGAGTTTAAAGATGACACGCATTACGACATTAAATTCTGGGTGAACCACTTGGTCGAGTTTATGGATGCGGTTGGCATTGATAAGGCCTCTTTGGTTGGTAATTCATTCGGTGGGGCGATGGGGATAGGGCTCGCGCTGTTTAACCCCGAACGTTTAGATAAATTGGTTTTATTAGGAACACCTGCGGGTACCTTTACACAAACAAAAGGTTTGGCGGGTGCTTGGTTGTACGAGCCATCAGTCGACAATATGCGCGCCTTGATGGAATTGTTTCCGTACAACAAAGAGTTAATTACCGATGCACTGGTTCAGTCACGATATGAAGCCAGTGCGCGTCCCGGTGCACAAGATGCGCTACGCAAACTCCTGCCGAAGCCCAATGAAGAGGGTGAGACTCTGGTTAAGGGTTTCTCAGAAAAAGCACTCAAGAATATTCAAGCACCCACGTTGATTCTGCATGGTCGTGAAGATGGTGTTGTGCCTATGCAATGCGGGTTAACGCTGTTAGCGAACATACCCAACAGTGATTTGTTTGTCTTTGGACAGTGTGGTCATTGGGTTCAAACCGAGCAGCGCGCAAAGTTTTTGCAGCAAGTTTTTAACTTTATTGGCGAGTGATGTTATGAAACGTGATGTGTTGGAGCGCATTTTGTGGAGCCTCTCGGTGGACCGTTTTTCCAAGTCCAAGTTTAAAGAGAACCCAGAAAAGTACCTGAGTCGATTTCCACTCGCGCCTGAGGATGTGGAAATGATCCTCAGTTTTGATGTGAAAAAAATGCAAGAAATGGGTGTGAACCCGATGCTAACGATGGGGTACTGGATCGAAATGTCTCCTGATCGTCGCATGTCTTCTTATAACAAAAAGCTGGGCTCAGATGCTCAGTATTCCGCTTCAATTAAAGGGTGATCCCATGGCAGAAATAGTTGGTGGCTTTCTTGTCCCTCATGATCCGGTGATGTTTGTTGCACCCGATGCACCTCCTGCTGAGCAAGCGAAAGCTGTCTGGGATGCATACGAAACCTGTGCAAAGCGCCTTGCCGAACTGGACGCCTCTACCGTCATTATTATCGGTAATGATCATTACATGTTGTTTGGAACAACCTGTTTGCCGCAATACTGCATTGCAACAGGACATACCGAAGGGCCTTTGGATCAATTGCCAGGCTTAAAGAAAGAAGAAATACCCAATAACGAATCCTTGGCTCGCTATATTTCGAACGAAGGCAAGGCATCAGGGTTTGATTGGGCTGAAGCACGCTCCTTTACGACAGATCATTCCTTTTCAATTCCCTATCAGTTGATCGTAAAGCGCGCATCTGAAATCAAAGGCACAACCATTAAAGCGATTCCTGTTTACATTGCCAGTGCAGTGGATCCCTTTATCACAAAAGAGCGGTGCATTGAATTAGGGCGTCATTTGAACTCTGCGATAACACAGTTTCCAGATGCTGAGAAAGTGGCTGTTATCGGCAGTGGTGGTATTAGTCATTGGGTGGGGACTAAAGAGTCCGGTCGTGTGAATGAGGCATTTGATCGACAAGTGATTGAACACTGCTGTTCGATGCAGGTTGATGCGCTTGCCGCTTTAACCGATGACATGGTGTTAGAAAATGGCGGCAATGGTGCCATGGAGATTCGCAACTTTATCTGCGCGATGACCGCAATCGATGCCAAGCGTGGTCATTTAATTGAATACCAGCCTGTGCCGCAATGGGTGACAGGTTTGGGCTTTATAGAATTATGCGTGGAGTGAGTGCAAACATGGAAAAGGTATATCTATGCAAGTTCTCGGAGTTGGCCGAGAACCAAGTGAAAAAAATCGAGAATAAAGCCCATGGTGATATAGCGGTCTATAACCTTGGGGGGCAGGTGTATGCCACGGCTGATCTGTGTACACATGCCACCGCATCCTTAGCGGATGGGGATATCGAAGACGACATGATTGTATGCCCCGTTCATTGGGGGCAGTTCCATATTCCTACCGGAAAGGCGCAAGGGTTTCCCTGTGAGATAGATCTGCGCACCTATCCCGTTGAAATCGACGATGACGCGATTTATGCGTTGGTCGAAGTCGACGCCAATATGATTGCAAAAGGCTGAGGAGCGATTGAATGAGCAATATTATAAAAACCTTAGATGTCACTGAACGCTTAGACAATTTAAAGCAGGTTTGCGATCTGGACGAAGGGCGCATCGCGGGTGAGATTTTCTACAGCCAATCCATATACGAGCAGGAGTTAGAAAAGATCTTTGCACGCTGCTGGCTGTTTGTAGCCCATGAATCTCAATTGGTTAAGACAGGCGATTACATCACGACCACCATGGGTGAAGATGAAGTCATCGTTGTTCGCCAGAAAGATGGCTCCATTAAAGTCTTTTTAAATGCATGTCCTCATCGTGGCAATAAAGTGTGTTTTTCGGAGTCTGGAACAACGCGTGGATTTATTTGCAATTATCACGGTTGGTCATTCGATACCGCTGGAAACCTGGTTGGACAGCATGAGTCCGGCATTTATGAAGCCAGCGAGTTTGATAAGTCGAAATGGGGGCTGCGCGAAGTTGCAAAAGTAGACACCTATAAAGGTTTGGTTTTTGCGACCTTTGATCCCGAAAGCCCGAGCTTACAAGAATACCTAGGTCCTATGACGTGGTACTTGGATGCCTTATTTGATAACCAAGAGGGCGGAACTGAATTTGTTGGCGGCTGCATACGTTCCACGTATGAGTGCAACTGGAAAATCGCAGCTGAAAACTTCGTAGGCGATATTCTGCATGCGGGTTGGACGCATGACTCAGCCGCAAGAGCAATGCTCGGCGGTGCCGTTGCCAAAGTGAGTGATTTCGAAGAGTCCTACTCTGTGAACTGGAATGGCCATGGCTACGAGTTTGCGTTGGATACCGTTGGCAATGTCGCGGTTCTAGGGGAGAGTAAGCTGAATCGCTATATTCACACCATTAAACCGTCTGTCGCAGAGCGTTTGGGCGACTTCCGCTCCAACATGATTGCATCGGTTTCCTCTTGCACGATTTTCCCTAATTTCTCTTTCTTGCCGGGTCAGAATACGGTTCGTGTTTGGCAGCCAAGAGGCCCTAATAAAATAGAGTTGTTTACTTGGGTTGTTGTCAATAAATCAGCCCCGGACGACATCAAAGAAATGTGGCGTAAAGGCGCCATGATGACCTTTTCACCAACCGGCGTCTTTGAAATGGACGATGGTGAAAACTGGGAATATTGCACGAAAACAGCCAAAGGCCGAGTCACCGCTAAGCAAGATTTGTACGTCGGATTGGGCATGGATACCTTCATGGAAGATACCCACTTACCGGGCAATGTCTACCAAGGGCAACTTAACGAAGCCAACTCAAGAGCTTTCTATCAATATTGGTATGATCTCTTAAGTGCTCACACTTGGTCTGAAGTCCCCAACAGAAACAAAGGCAAGGTGGAGGCTGAATAATGTTTACTCAATCAGCAGCGTTAGAGAGCGTATCGCAGGATGTATTTTTTGAAGTGGCGGCGTTCCTGAATAAAGAAGCGCGCCTTTTGGATGAGGAGCGCTTTGAGGAGTGGCTCGGGCTTATTCATGAGGACATTCATTATTGGATGCCGGGTATTGAAAATCGCCGTCGCGAGAATCCCTTGAAGCAAGGTTTCTACGATAAAGACCATATGGCGTATTTTGATGACAGCCTGCGCGACTTACAGCGTCGGGTGGCGCGTTTTCGCCAACCTTCGGCTTGGGCAGAAAACCCTGCAACGCGCAATGTGCATCAGGTCAATAACCTTGAGGCTTTTATCGCGCAAGAGCCCAATACCTATGAGGTGTATTCCACCTTTACCAGCATTCGCAGCCGTGGCTTGGATGAAGAGTATGTGATTTACGGGCGTCGCTACGACACCTTGATCAGAACCGAGTCAGGTTTGAAGCTCTTAAAACGTCTGATCTTGATTCCGAACGCAACGCTCAGTTGTAAAAACATCAATACCTTCTTGTGAGTGAATTATGAGCGCATTGGAATCCAAAGTTGCATTCGTATCTGGGGGCGCTGATGGGATAGGGCTGGCTGTTGTCGAGCGCTTTATCCAAGAAGGGGCTCGTGTTGCGGTCTTAGATATTAATCAAGAAAAGCTCGCAGCCCTTCAGGTGCAACACCCGGAGCGAGTCTGTACCGTTTGTGGTGATGTAACCTCCTATGAGGACAATCAAAAGGTCGTGGAGCTGGCTGTGCAGCGTTTTGGTCGACTGGATACCTTTGTTGGCAATGCTGCTATTTTTGACTACTTTGCCCCGTTAAGTCGCATTCAGTCTGAGCAATTGGCCAGCAGTTTTGATCGGCTATTCCGCGTCAACGTGCTGGGGTATATGAACGGTGTGAAGGCCTCATTAGACGCCTTAAAAGCCAGTCAGGGAAATATAGTATTGACGGTGTCCAACTCTGGTTTTTATCCAGGGGGCGGCGGTATTTTATACGTGACGTCAAAACATGCTGTGGTGGGGCTGATTAAACAGTTGGCCTATGAGTTAGCACCGGATATTCGTGTCAATGGTGTGTCACCGGGTGCTACGGATACTGAAATGAAGTCGGTTGAAGGCGTTTCGCGTAAGTCTCAGCCCCTGAATCATATCGACGGCTTCCATGAAAAAGCAGCGCAAGCAGTGCCCTTAAAGCGCATTGCTGCCCCTGCCGATCACACATCGCTTTACGTGCTCCTAGCGTCAAATGAACAATCTCCTATGACAACCGGATGTGTCATTCACAGTGATGGTGGCTGGATCGCCCGCTAGAGGAATGTCGAAATGAACGTGATTAAAACAATAAAACTGCCAATGATTGTTGCACCCATGTTTTTGGTATCGTCACCTGAATTGGTCATTGCAAGTTCAGAAAGCGGTCTGATAGGCAGTTTGCCCGCGCCCAATGCGCGTAATCCAGAGATACTCGATGGCTGGTTGGCGCAAATTAGTGAGCGTCTAAATCCACACCGATTACCCTGGTTGCTCAATATGATTGTGCATTCAACCTATGATCGTTTTGATGCAGAAATCGAACTGGTGAAAAAATACCAACCCTCGGTGGTATCTACCGCTTTAGGGTCTCCTGCACGTGTTATGGATGCTGTGAAAAGTTACGGTGGTGACGTGATCGCTGACGTGATTTCTCCCGCACTGGCTAAAAAAGCTGTGAAGGCGGGTGTAGACGGTTTGATTCTGGTCGTGAGTGGAGCCGGTGGTCATACCGGTAAATACAACCCCTTAGCATTCATTCAAGAAGTGCGGGAATTCTGGGATGGCCCATTAGGTGTGGCTGGCTGTATTTCGCATGGGCGCGATATTTTAGCCATGCAAGTCGCAGGTGCAGACTTCGTAGTGGCGGGGACGCGCTTTATCGCAGCAAAAGAAAGTTTTGCCAGTGACGCCTATAAAGCCATGCTGGTCGACTCTCGTATTGAAGACATTATAGAGACGACATCCGTCAGTGGTGTACCTGCGAATTGGATGAAAGGCAGTCTCGAAATGGCCAACATTGATCCAGGTTCAGCATCCACGGCCAAGATAGATTTCTCCGGTAATATCTCAACCGCGAATAAAGCTTGGAAAGACGTGTGGTCCGCAGGTCAGGGGGCCGGGAGCATCGTACAGGTTGAATCGACCGCTAGCATTGTCGAGTCCCTGTGCCATGAATACCGCAGCGCCATGAAAACACTTAATGACCTTTCTAGCGAGTACTTAAAAAATGTCTGATGCTTTGTATCACCAATTAGCCACTGAAATCCTGGATGCGCGCACTCGTGCCGTCGCGGTTTCTCCATTTTCAGCGCGTTACCCTGAACTTAATGTTGCCGATGCCTATGCCATACAGTCACGTGTAAATGCACATCACATCAACAGCGGAAAGCGCCTTGTTGGCTACAAAATAGGGCTCACGTCTAAAGCCGTACAGCAGCAGCTCGGAGTCAATGAGCCTGATTTTGGCGTCTTGTTCTCGGATATGGAGTTATGTGGACAGGATCGAGTCATGACTCAGGGGCTAATTTCGCCTAAAGCGGAAGGGGAGATCGGTTTTGTGTTTAAACGCGATCTGCTGCAGACCGATTTAACCTTTGCTGAGTTATTGGCCGCCATCGATTTTTTCGTGCCAGTGATTGAAATTGTCGATTCGGTGGTGAAGGACTGGAAGATTACGCTGGTCGATACCGTTGCTGATAATGCTTCTTCCGCCTTGTACATGTTAGGCGCAAAGACCTTCGATCCCCGAGGTGTCAATTTTGCGGAATTACGTCTAACGATTCACACCGCAAGCGGCGACGTTGAAGGCGTTGGTGCCGCCTGCCTTGGCAATCCTCTGTATGCTGCTTGGTGGTTAGCTCGCAAGATGGCTGAATTGGGCACGCCCATCAAAGCCGGTCAACTTGTGTTGTCAGGAGCGATGGCACCCATGGTGGCGATTCAGCCAGGCGATGAAATTCGATTTGACTTTAAAGGCTTGGATGTTTTAACACTGGTTGCTGAATAAAACATAAGACAACAATAATAAAGGTTATTGATATGGGTACAACTGTCTATGCTCAGATGCCTACGCCATCTGCGATTAAGCGTGAGTTAGGCGACGGCTCCTTTGTCGTTGAATCTGCAAATCCTCTTTTGCCTTTCGATCGCTGCGTGGGCGATTGGCTTGAAAAATGGGCAAAAAAACGTCCTGAACAACTCTATATTGCTGAGCGTGCAGGGGATGGCTGGCGCTCACTAAGCTACAAAGCGTTTCGAAATGCCGTGCGCTCAATTGCGCAAGGATTGATAGATCTTGATCTCCCGCAAGGGCGGCCCTTAATGATCATCTCAGGGAATTCAATTGATCATGCGTTAATGAAAATGGCAGCGATGTATATCGGTATTCCAGTGACGTCAGTCTCTGTGGCCTATTCATTAATGTCCAAATCGCATGACCGTTTGCTTGGAATTGTTGAGCGTCTGAAGCCGGTAGCGGTTTTTGCAGAAGATGGTGCGTTATTTCAAGCCGCTCTGAATGCCTGTGACGGTATTGCGGTGAAAATTGTATCGCGTGGGCAGGAGGCAGTGTCGAACACGATCCTGTTGGAAAGTTTGCTTAATTTGTCGCCAAGCGATGAAGTGGACACACGCTTTTCAAAGGTCACTCCAGACACGCATGCCAAGTATATGTTGACCTCTGGTTCAACTGGCCATCCGAAAGTGGTGGTGAACACCCAGCGTATGATGTGCTCAAACCAGCAGATGATTGCTCAGTGCTGGCCCTTTGTTGAGACACAGATACCCAGAGTGCTGGATTGGCTGCCCTGGAGTCATACCTTTGGTACCAATCACAACTTTAATTTGGTTCTGCGCAATGGCGGGTCGCTCTATATTGATGCGGGCAAGCCAGTGTCGGGTTTAATTGAAACGACGCTTCGTAATTTCAAAGAGATTAAGCCCAATTTGTTTTTTAATGTTCCTAAAGGCTATGAAGCGATTCTCGACCATTTGCGTCAGGATGATGAGCTCAAAAATATCTTTTTCTCCAGTTTAACCATGCTGTTTTACGCTGGCGCTGCGTTATCTAAGCCCGTATGGGATGAGCTTAAGTCTATGTGTGCAGAGACTGGACATGAGGTGTTCTTCACAACGGAGTGGGGAGCGACTGAAACAGCACCCGCCATTACAAATGTGCATTGGTATCTCGACAAGCCCGGCAATATTGGGATTCCGATGCCAGGTATGTCGATGCGATTTGTGCCCAACGGCTCGAAGTTAGAGCTCAGAATCAAGGGCCCAATCGTCTTTACCGAGTACCTTGATGATCCTGAGATTACCAAGCAAGCCTTCGATGAACTTGGCTATTACCGCATCGGTGATGCGGGGCGGTTGGCAAATCCTGACAATCCATCAGAGGGGATTATTTTTGATGGACGCGTTTCAGAAGACTTTAAATTAAGTACAGGAACTTGGGTCTGCGTGGCATCGGTTCGTGACTTGGTGCATAAGCACTTTGGTGCTTTGGTGTCGGACGTGGTTGTCACGGGACACGATCGTGATCATATAGGCCTGCTCGCGTTTCCAGGGGAGGCGTTACGTCGTTTAGCTGATGACGCGCAATCCCGTTTAACGGGGACCGATTTGATGTCTCTCCCATCTGTGCGTTCGGCGCTAAAAGACGCACTGGATAGCATGGCCAAACACGCAAAAGGCTCTTCTCAACGCGCCTGCTTATTAAGCCTGCTGGATGCACCGCCGTCTATTGATTTAGGCGAAATTACGGATAAAGGGAATCTGAATCAGCGCAAACTTTTAGAAACCCGCAGTGCGGATGTTGAGCGTCTATACGATGAAAAGGGCCATGAAAGCCTGATTAGTCTTTTGTAAATAAGTGAGTGAAATATGAGCAATAAACTTAAAGCGGTGATCATAGGTCCAGGCAACATCGGCACAGATCTACTCATGAAAATGCAGCGTTCAGAATGGATCGAACCTGTCTGGATGGTCGGTATAGACCCTGAATCGGAAGGCCTGAAACGCGCCAAAGAAATGGGCATTAAAGTCTGTGCAGAAGGGGTGGATGGCATCTTGTCGCACATAGTTGAAGACGATATTCGTGTTGCTTTCGATGCCACATCTGCCTACGTGCATGCTGAAAACAGTCGTAAGTTGAATGAGCTTGGCGTGATTATGATCGATTTAACGCCAGCGGCAATTGGTCCGTTTTGCATCCCACCTGTTAACTTGACGGATCATGCCAAAAACTTGGAAATGAACGTCAATATGGTGACCTGCGGTGGCCAAGCGACGATCCCGATGGTCGCCGCTGTTTCAAAGGTTCAGCCAGTGACATATGGCGAAATCATTGCGACGGTGTCCTCACGTTCAGTGGGGCCAGGGACGCGTGTCAACATTGATGAGTTTACACGTACCACGGCTGGGGCTGTAGAAAAGGTAGGCGGTGCTAAACAGGGTAAAGCCATCATCATTATTAACCCAGCTGAGCCACCCTTAATGATGCGCGACACGGTGCATTGTTTGACTGAATCCGAACCAGATCAAGACGCTATTACCGAGTCGGTCCATGCGATGGTTAAAGAGGTGCAGAAATATGTACCGGGGTACCGATTGGTTAACGGGCCAGTGTTTGATGGAAATCGTGTGTCCATGTTTATGGAGGTGGAGGGCTTGGGTGACTTCCTACCTAAATATGCAGGCAACTTAGACATCATGACGGCTGCAGCACTGCGTACAGCGGAAATGTTCGCTGAAGAAGCCGCTGAAGGCAGCATTACACTACCCGCTCGCGGTTAACAGGAGAAAGTAAATGAATTTAGAAGGTAAGCAAGTCACCCTGCACGATATGAGTTTGCGTGATGGCATGCATGCAAAACGACACCAAATCAGCCTAGAGCAAATGGTCGCTGTTGCCTCTGCGATGGATGCGGCGGGGATGCCATTGATTGAAGTGACCCATGGTGATGGTCTTGGTGGCGCGTCGGTGAACTACGGTTTTCCAGCGCATACAGATGAAGCCTATTTAAAGGCGGTTGTGCCTCAGATGAAGCAGGCCAAAATTTCGGCCTTGCTCTTACCGGGTATCGGTACCGTTGACCACCTTAAAATGGCGCGCGATTGCGGTGTGCACACAATACGTGTTGCGACCCATTGCACCGAAGCCGATGTTTCTCAGCAGCACATTGGCATGGCGGCGAAAATGGGCATGGACACCGTCGGGTTTTTAATGATGGCACACATGATTACACCCGAAAAAGTGCTTGAGCAAGCTAAGTTAATGGTGAGTTACGGTGCAAATTGTATTTATTGCACAGACTCCGCAGGTTACATGCTCCCAGATGAAGTGAGTGCAAAAATTGGTTTGTTACGAGCCGAGTTACCCTCTGAAATAGAAATCGGCTTTCATGGTCACCACAACATGGGTATGGCGATTGCGAACTCCTTAGCTGCGATAGAAGCGGGTGCGGTGCGCATTGATGGATCGGTTGCGGGGCTGGGTGCGGGG
The DNA here is from genome assembly GCF_009821115.1 of Nitrincola alkalisediminis. Lineage (GTDB taxonomy): Bacteria > Pseudomonadota > Gammaproteobacteria > Pseudomonadales > Balneatricaceae > Nitrincola > Nitrincola alkalisediminis. Next base: position 446,708 of record NZ_VYTY01000001.1, read on the forward strand.
GCGGGCAATACTCCTTTGGAAATTTTGGTGGCTGTCTTAAATCGTATGGGTGCTGAAACCGGTATCGATCTCTATAAAATTATGGATGTGGCTGAAGACTTAGTCGTCCCGATGATGGATCAACCGATTCGTGTTGACCGTGATTCTTTAACGCTTGGTTATGCCGGAGTTTATAGCTCCTTCTTGCTCTTTGCTCAGCGGGCTGAAAAGAAATATGGCGTGAGTGCACGCGATATTCTGGTGGAGCTTGGCCGTCGTGGCACCGTCGGTGGGCAAGAAGACATGATTGAAGATTTAGCACTGACCATGGCAAAAGCAAAGCAGGCCTGACGATGACCTATCATGTTGAGATACAGCCGGTTGGAAAACACTTTGAAGCAGACGCATCCGGAAGTGTTTTAGATGCCGCCTTAAAAGCAGGCATTATGCTCAAGCACGGATGCCGGGATGGTCGATGTGGAGACTGCCGCACACCCTTAATCTCAGGGCAAGTTGTCTATCCAGACGGCCTTGAACTGTCCAGTACTGATCAAAATGGGGAAACGCTGCTCACGTGCCAAGCACGCGCAACGACAGATCTAGTGATCGATGCACCAGAAGTCACTGAGTTTGAAGGCATTAGCATTCAAAAAGTGATTGGACGCATTATGGGCAAAGATCAAGTTGCAGATGATGTGGTTATTTTGGAGTGTATGCTGGCACCGGGCACGCAATTTAACTACTTGCCGGGTCAGTATGTGGATTTGACCCTTGCAACGGGCGTGACGCGCAGTTATTCAATGGCTAAGCGTTCGGCCGATGACGGTCGTATTGAGCTTCACATCCGACGAGTGAACGACGGACAGGCAACGCCTTACATCTTTGATGAGTTACAGGTTAAAAACAGGGTCACGTTGGAAGGTCCATTTGGGAGTTTTTATTTGAGGGAGTCCGATAGCCCGATGATATTACTGGCAAGTGGAACAGGCTTTGCACCGATTAAAGCCCTAATGGAGCAATTGATTGAGCGAGAAAATACGCGCCCAGTCCATTTGTATTGGGGAGGACGGCGTTTGCAGGATCTTTATCACAACGAACTTTGTCAGCAATGGCAAGCGGCACACCCTTGGTTCGATTATACGCCTGTGTTATCGGATGAGGTGTCCGGTGACTGGGTCGGACGAAGGGGGTTCGTGCATAGAGCCGTGCTCGATGATTATCAGGATCTGTCAGGCTATCAAGTCTATGCCTGTGGCGCACCGATTGTGATTGAATCGGCCAAGAAGGATTTTGTTGAGCAGTGTGGGCTCAGTCAGGATGCCTTTTTTGCAGATGCTTTTGTCTAAAATTTGCCATTAAGATACATAACTGTTTGTTATTAGTTGTGTATTTTAAATTGAAATGAATGACGACGTCATTTTCAAACAAAATGATTGTTGTAGTGACTATATTTCAAAGCACTATTAGACAAAAGACCAGTTAACGATTCAGATTTATGATTGTAAAGTACAGTTGTGTATGTTAATTTTTAAAAACAGTAATAATAATAAACATGTGGAGTTTCAGCAGATGAATAAGCCAAAAAACAAACTGATTAAACTGGGTGTGGTTCTGTCAGGCATCCTTTTTGCGACAAGCAGCATCGCGTCCGACACGGTGACCTTGCGTTACAATCAGTGGTTTCCATCACAGCACTGGTCGCAAGCGGAAGGCTTGTACAAGTATTTTGAAGAAATCGAGCAAGTCACCGAAGGGCGCGTAAAGGTTCAAGCCTCTGCTAAACCTTTAGCGCCACCAGCACGTAACTATCAATCCGTTGTCAGTGGCATTGCCGATATTGCTTGGGGACCTCACGGGTATAACCCTGGTGCCTTCCCGTTGACTGAAATGGTCGAATTTCCGTTTATGAACGAAAATGCGGGCATCAGTTCGGCGGCCTATCAACGCTTATTTGAGCAGTATTTGTCGGATGCGGGGATGCATAGTGATGTACACACCTTGGCCGTCCATGTAACGTCAGGTGGTAATCTGCACATGCGTCGCGATTCCGTCAAAACACCAGGTGATTTACGTGGGAAAAAGATTCGTGTGCAAACCAACGTTGTTGGTGATGCCCTTCGTACCCTAGGGGCTGTGCCCATCTCGGGATCTTTGTCGGAACTACGAGAGTTCTTGTCTCGCGGAATTATTGATGGAACGACTTTATCCGATGAGCTCTTAACAGGCTTTAAGGTCGATAATTACGTGAATCACATCACGCAAATACCGGGCGGGATTTTTACAAACAGTACATTTATCATCATGAATAAAGATAAATGGAATGCGATTAGCGAACGAGATCGTGAGGCGATCACGGCTATTTCAGGCGAAGCCTTGGCGGTTCGCATGGGAAGCTTATGGCATGAAAATGATCTGAAAGCCCGAGAGCAGTTAAAGGCGAATTTGGGTGATAACTACATTGTTTCAGGTGATGACCTTAACACAGCAATCGATGCTGCGTTTGAGCCTATCCGTGAAGCTTGGTTAGAAAAAGCCAGTGCAGCGGGTCTTGATGGCAGCGCACTTATTCAATTCTACGAAGAACAGATTGAAGCGCTTTCAAACTAAGCCTATTCCGTGCTCTATCGTTCGTAGAGCACGTCTTTTCTGTTTGAGGTTACCATGAAAATGTCGTTTTTAAGCTTTTTAGAGTATTTGTGTGCCAAAATTTCATTACTTGCCTTGATTATTATGGCAGGTATTACCTTCGTTGATGTATTTGGTCGAGTCGTATTCAACAGCCCTCTTGGTTTTGCCTATGAAGTCGTTGGAATATGCCTTGCCATTTCATTTTATGCAGGCTTGTACCATGTGCATAAAAAGCGTAAGCATATTCGGATTGATCTGTTAGAAAAAATATTTAATGGCAGAGCTGGACAGTTTATTTCTTGGTTATCCTACTTAGTGGAAATCGTATTTTTTACGGCTTTAGTTGTCATGATTTATCAGCAAACAATTGAATCTAAAAATTTCGGAGAAATATTTATGTTTCTCGGAATTGAAAAATGGACGGTCTTAGCCGTTATGTCGGTTTTGTCGGCTATTGCACTTACAAGCTTATTGGTCACCTTTCCTGACTCGCCGAGTGAAGTAAAAGAATAATTGGTTTATTTGAATTGAGGTAAAACAAATGGTGATGTCAATCGCGTTTGCTGTGTTACTGGTCATGCTGTTCTTACGTATTCCCATTGCAATCGCCACTGGATTGGTGGGTATATGTGGGTTGGCCTATTATCAGGGCTGGAGTGCAGCCTTCAGTCAATTGGGAATGATCGGAACTGAAACGGTGCTTTCCTATGAGTTTGCTGTTATTCCACTATTTATCTTGATGGGGAATATTATTAGCCGTTCGGGGTTGGCTGAAGAGTTATATAACGCGACTCATGCACTCGTTGGACACTTTAAAGGCGGGTTGGCGATCACCACGATTGGTGCTTCTGGTGGATTTAGTACCTTTTGCGGTTCCAGTTTTGCAACAGCAGCAACCATGACACGTATTGCCTACCCGTCAATGAAAAAGTATGGCTACAGTGATGGCTTGGCCACCGGATCTATTGCGGCAGGTGGCACATTGGGAATCCTGATTCCGCCCTCTATTGCACTGGTCTTCTATGGAATCATCACAGAAACAGATATTGGTAAGCTGTTTGTCGCTGGTGTAATTCCAGGCATTCTCGGTGTTTTATTTTACATTGCGGCTGTTTTGTATGTTGTTCATGTTAAAAAAGACAGTGCAGCAGGTTCGGAGGAAGTTCCGTTTCGAGAAAAGCTTTTGGCGCTTAGGCAGCTTTGGGCCTTTTCGCTATTAATCATTCTCGTGTTGGGGGGGATTTATTTTGGCTTCTTTTCACCAACGGAAGCGGCAGGCGTCGGTTCGGTCGGAGCGATAGCGATTACCATGATCCGTGGCCGTTTTACGTGGAAAAAACTTCGTGATGCTGTTGAGGATTCGGCTGCAACGACGGTTGCTTTAGTCGCGATCCTTATTGGATCATTGATTTTTGCAAACCTTGTGAATGTATCGAATTTGCCTTTTTACATCGTCAGTTGGATTGAAGGATTAAACCTAAGCCTGTTAGGTGTGATTTTAGTCATTATTCTAATTTACTTCATTTTAGGTGCTGTGCTGGAATCGATTTCAATGCTGCTGCTCACTGTGCCTGTGTTCTATCCAATTGTTTCAGGAATGGGCATGGATCTCATTTGGTTTGGCATTATTGTGGTGGTTGCAACTGAGATTAGTTTAATTACACCGCCGGTTGGCTTGAATGTCTTTGTCTTGAAGTCCGTTGTTCCTGATGTTGATCTTAAGGTGATTTTTAAGGGTGTGTTTCCATTTTTAATCGCGGACATATTCCGTTTAGCGCTGATTATCTTAGTGCCGGGCTTGTCTCTGTTCTTGGTTGAGCTCATGTAAGTGTGAGTCTGCTTATCTAAGTGTTCTTCTAGCCCTGCCTTTAACCCGCTGATGCGGGTTTTTTTATAAGGAAGTGCTAGTGCAGTAAAGATTAATGCGCGTGAGGACGAAAACGACAATCCAGCAGAGGGCAGTTGTCGCTTAAAAAGTCAGACAGTCGTTTCGCGCGCGCATTCTGATTGCTCAGGGAGTCGTTTGGGTGAAGCAAGGACGTGGCAATCATATAAGAGTAGACCAGGTAGGCAAGGTCGTTTGCTTGTTCTGCCGGGTGGGCAAGATCCACAAACAACTGCTCAATAAAGGCAATTCGATAGCGATCAACTTCGTCAACGGCCGCTCTTGCCATATCGTCTCGTCGAGCCCAAGCACGTAACGAAATCTCGATAGAGGCCGCTTCAAAAGACTTGTCCCCTTTGAGTGGCAGCAACATGAGCTCAACAAGCTGCTCTTTGCTTGAGAGTGACTTCTTCTTAAGGCCCGCAATCACGGCCTCCGTGGCTTTAAGGCGCCAACGGTCAAGTATGCCCTTGAGTAAGTCCTGGCGACTTTCAAAATGATAATAAAAGCTACCGCGTGTAATTTTTAACTCTTTAGCAAGATTGTCAACACGAACCATGTCGATCCCTCCTGTGGAGAGCACATTCATAGCCGCATTGATCCAGTCGTTACGAGAAAGCCTTTGAGATGCCATAGCGATGTTTCTGATACCTGTCCTAGTTGATATTGCATAGCATCATAGCATTCGCGTGCGGTCAAGTTAACTGTCTTAAGAAAAATGAAATACGTTCCTATCTGTATGTTGGATTGCTTGCTTGCATATTCTTCCATCTGTTTATTAATACAATTTAATCATGATATTGGTTGTTAATGATAAGGGTTTTAATCACATAACATACAGATGTGTTTGTAAAATACATTACTGTATGTTAGATTTTAACAACTGCTGATGAGTTCTATTGCCGATCAACGTATCGATCTATAAATACCTTATCCAGTTACGTTTAAATGCTGATCAATAAATCTAAAAAAGATGGTAGTTAACATGAAACCAATACATAAATCCTGTCTTACGGTCGCTTTGGCTGCAGTTATTCCCAGTTTGAGTTATGCGGATGCAACGCTTTATGGATCATTTCGTTTAGGAATGTTCAAAACGGATGATCGTTCCGCTGTCCTAGACGACTACGCTAGCCGTATCGGCATTCGAGGCACGGTTGATTTAGGGTTAGACAATACCAAAGGGATTTTCAATTGGGAGCAGGGTTTAAGCCTGAACACAGGGGCTTTGGGGGGAGGGCGTTATGCTCATGTCGGAGCCAAAGGGGATTGGGGAACGTTGATGGGAGGTAAGTTTGACCATCCCACTTATGCGTATGTCGGGAATGTGAATGAGTTTGCAATGTCTGCCTTACCCACAGGACTGGATGTTGGCTATGTGGCAAATGGCAGTGATCCCAGAACGGGATTTCGTGCTGATCGTCGTGTCTCCAACTCAATTGGGTACATTTCTCCTAATCTGAATGGCCTTGAAGCCATGATTGTCGGCGTCTTTGCAGGAGAAACCTCGGGCAATGTGTTTGCCGGTCCCGCATCCACTCAAAAAGACAATGAAATTGATGGGTATAATTTGGGGGTTAAATACACCCTAAGCGATTTAACACTTGCAACCGCGTATGGAGCCGTAAAATCAGGAAAAGACGCACAGGGTATGTATGGTGTCGACTCAAATTTATGGGGAGTGGCTGCACGTTACCGTTTAAATAATTTTAGATTTGCGGCCAAATACGAGCAGTCGAAAGATAAAGTTCGTAATCTGACCGACAAAGGCTATGCCTTGAATGCGGGCTATGAACTCAATGGCTATGGTGCCTCCGTTGGTTTTGCTACCACTAAGCAGGATCAAGCCGACCGTGAGCGCTCCGCATCTGTAGAGCTGCATCGTCGTCTTGGGAATGCCGTTCTGGCCATTGGATACGTGAATTACAATGCTGCCGCTGTGAGCAATACCAACAGTTACAAGCAATACAATGATGAGCGGGCATTATTCCCAATCGTCGGCGGAAATGACACGGCCTATTTGACCTACCGTTTGCAGTTTTAATGATTTGATTTGGGTTGGAAATCAAATGATGAAAACTGATGTGTGAAGCAAACTTGATGATTGCACGGGCGTGATCTCAGGTATCCCCTTCTGCTTGAGACGTGCAATTGATTGGTGTTTGTTTTAACCCAAAGGCTTCCTTAGTGAAGCCTTTTGCCCGTCTAGTGTTAATGGAGATGTATTTGTGTCAATCAAAACACATCTAAAACCCGATCACCTCATCCAACAAAGCTGAAATTTCATGACATGCAAAGTCAGGTTCTAAATAACGCTCCAAATGCGCATCGACAAAGGTTAAAAAGAGTTTAGCCGTTTTGCTGATTCGGCGGTCGCGTCGAACAATAAAGTGCCAGTGACTTTCAATGGGTAGGGATTCAACAGGCAGAATTGCGATGCCTTTTTGGCCTTCAGGAATGACGTGTTGTGAGATCACAGCCACTCCCATTGAGGCTTCAACGGCCACCCGAATCGCATCATTACTGGCAATTTGCATGCTTTTGGTTAATTGAATACCTTGGGTGCGCAGCCAGCTGTCGAATAGCATGCGTGTTGCTGAGCCAGGCTCTCTTAGTAAAAATCGTTCCTGAGTCAGCTCTTTAAGCGAAACTTGACTACGCTTATGAAACGGATGATGTGTGGGAGCAATGAGCACCAGTGGATTGCGTAAGAAGCGAGCGGCGGCGGCATGCTCCAGTGATGGAGGGTGGCTAAAAATATAGATATCGTCCAGTTGTTGGTTAAAGCGTGTCAGCATTTGTGCGCGATTGCCGATTTCCAATGTGATGTCGACGTCTGGAAAGGATTGGCTGAACGGGCCGAGCAGCTTGGGCAGCACGTATTGTGCTGTGTTGACCATGGCGATACTTAAGCGTCCTTGGTGGCCAAGTTGTAACTCACTGAGCGTGTCATTCAGCTCTTGGAAACGTCCAAGCAGTTCTTGGCACGCATTGTAGAGCGCAAGGCCTGCATCGGTCATTTGTAATTGGCCTTTGTGACTGACAAGTAAAGGCTCACCGACGGTTTCATTAAGGCGCTTAAGCTGCAAGGACACCGTGGGTTGCGTGAGGTGGAGGCGGCGTGCTGCTTCGCTGATGTTGCCTGCACGTACAACCGCAACATAGACCTCAAGCAGCCGGAAAGTAAGATGACGTAGATTCATGCTCAATATCCATGTATAGATAATTATCTATAATAGGGTATTGGTTTTTTAATTAGTATAAATATTTTTAGTCAGCGACAATGCGCCATCTTTAACCCGAGTTAGGAGTAAAATGTCGTGCCGGATATCGTCGTGATGTTTTTTGTATTGGGCTTGGTGGCTGGACTCATCAAGTCTGACTTAGTGGTGCCCAAAGCCGCCTATGATTTGCTGAGTCTAATGCTGATGCTCACCATTGGCTTAAAAGGGGGCTTTGCCCTTTACGGTGAATTTCGCGTATCCATCTTACCTGAGCTGCTGTTATTGATGGTGGTGGGCGGTCTTATTCCCCTTGTTTTAGTGCCTATCCTTCGGTTCGCTGTTCAGCTTTCCAAGGCGAATGCGATCAGCTTGTCGGCACACTACGGTTCCGTGAGTGCGGGTACGTTTGCGGTTGCATTGGCGTATATTCAAACACATCAGCTCGCCGTTGGTGCTGAAGTCACCCTCTATCTAGTCGCATTAGAGTTGCCTGCGATAGTGGTTGCCGTATTTTTATACCGTCGACATAATCAAGCCAGCCAAGGTGCAGTGAGCAGCAGTGTATGGCATGAGGCCTTTGCAAACCGAGGGGTTGTTTTACTCGTTGGCGGTCTGTTAATTGGCTATCTTTATGGGCCAGAGCAGGGCGTTGCAGTGACCGGTCTGTTAACTCAGGGCTTTCATGTGGTGTTAGCACTGTTTTTGCTGGACATGGGCCTTACCGCCGCTTTATCCTTACGTCCCTTTCCAAAATCCTCTTGGCGTTTGGCGCTGTTTGCGCTGTTAATCCCTTTTGCATTGGCATTCGTAGGGGTATTGGTTGGTAAAACCTTACAGCTACCCGAAGGGTCTACGCTGATTATAGCTAGCTTGTTTGCCAGTGCCTCGTATATTGCCGCACCCGCCATTATTCGTAATGTTATACCGGATGCCGATATGGGCTTGGCCATGTTTGCGGCATTAGGCATGACCTTTCCGATGAATGTGATTTTGGGAATACCGCTCTATCATCAATGGCTACAGTGGATGTATTAGATCAATATGTTTTAGCTGAGTCCTTGAAAAATCGGTTTTAGAACCCACTATAAAGACTTTATTCATCAAGGATATCCTATGGCGAATGCATTAGTACTTGAAGATCTAAACAAAACTTACGCAAATGGATTTGTCGCCCTTAAAGGGATATCGCTTGAGGTAAAAGAAGGTGACTTTTTTGCCCTGCTGGGGCCGAACGGTGCTGGCAAGTCGACAACGCTGGGGATTGTTTCATCCCTGGTGAATAAAACCTCTGGGCGCGTCAAAATTTTTGGTTTTGATTTAGAAACGCAAACCGCCGATGCCAAAAAAATGCTGGGTGTGGTTCCGCAGGAATTTAACTTTAATGCCTTTGAAAAGGTCATCGACATCGTCGTGACTCAAGCAGGCTTTTACGGCATCCCTAAGCGCATCGCCACCGAGCGTGCTGAGTTCTATTTGCGAAAGCTGGGTCTGTGGGAAAAGAAAAACCAAAGTGCCCGTATGCTCTCGGGGGGAATGAAGCGACGTTTAATGATTGCCCGAGCCTTGGTTCATGAGCCTAAGTTGCTGATTCTTGATGAGCCGACGGCGGGCGTTGATATTGAGCTGCGACGCTCAATGTGGGAGTTCCTGCGTGAAATTAATGCGCAGGGCACCACCATTATTTTGACCACTCATTATTTGGAAGAAGCCGAGTCCTTGTGTCGTAACATTGCGATCATTGATAAAGGCAACATCATTGAAAACACCAGCATGCGCAGCCTACTGCTAAAGCTGAACACCGAGACGTTTATTCTGGACCTGAAGGATGAGCTACCCGATGCCTTGGCAATCAGTGGTTATGCGTTGCGCCAGATAGATGCGCGCACAATAGAGGTCGATGTTGATAAAAACACCGGGTTAAATCGTGTTTTTCAGCAGTTGGCCGATCAAGGTGTAGAAGTGATGAGTATGCGCAATAAATCCAATCGTTTAGAAGAGTTATTTGTGTCATTGGTCGAAAAGAATTTAGAAATGAAGGAGCTCGCATGAGAGGTCAGTTGCTGTTCACTGCGTTCTGGACCATCCTGACGAAAGAAGTGCGTCGTTTTACGCGAATATGGGTGCAAACTCTGCTCCCCCCTGCGATTACAATGACCTTGTATTTTATTATTTTTGGTAATCTGATTGGCTCGCGCATTGGTGATATGGGTGGTTTTGCCTATATGGAGTACATCGCGCCGGGGTTAATCATGATGTCCGTTATTACCAACTCCTACGGCAATGTTGTGTCATCCTTTTTTGGTACAAAATTTCAACGGAACATTGAAGAGCTGCTCGTGGCGCCCATACCCAATTGGGTGATCTTGGCTGGTTATGTGGCAGGGGGAGCCGCCCGTGGTTTGGCAGTGGGGGTGATCGTTACGCTTCTATCCTTGTTTTTTACGAATCTCTCGATACATCACTTTTTTATTACGCTCAGCACCGTTATCTTGACGGCCATTGTCTTTTCATTAGGCGGCTTTATTAATGCGGTGTATGCCAATACATTTGATGATATTTCGATTGTTCCGACGTTTATCCTAACGCCCTTAACCTATTTGGGGGGTGTTTTTTACTCTATTGCCTTATTACCTGGCTTCTGGCAGACCGTTTCTCAATTTAATCCTATACTCTATATGGTGAACAGTTTCCGCTATGGATTATTGGGTGTCAGTGATATTAATATCGGTTTTGCCTTTATGATGATTATTGGCTTTATTCTAGTGTTAGCTGCGTTTGCGATGCATTTGTTGAATACGGGTAAGGGGATTCGTCACTGATGAGCGATCATGAAATCATTAAGCAGTCTCCTTTAGGGCAGGGTACGGCCTATGTTAATACCTATGACCCTAGCTTACTCTACCCCATTTCGCGCCAAATCAGTTGGGATGAAAAGGGCGTGAATCGGGCCTCTTTACCTTTCAGAGGCGTGGATATTTGGAATGCATTCGAGGTATCTTGGTTAAACCCTAAGGGTAAGCCGATTGTAAGGATTGCCGAGTTTCGGATACCGTCGCATTCGCCCAATATCATTGAATCGAAATCCTTTAAGTTGTATTTGAACTCATTCAATTTAACGTGTTTTGCCTCTGAGTCGGATGTTGTGGCGCTGATGCGCAGGGATTTATCTGCCGCTGCTGGCGCGACCGTGCAGGTGCAGCTTAGTAAGCTCGATGCTGCTCCGCCCTTTGAACGCTTTCAAGGGGAGTGTTTAGATGAGCTTGACGTTGAGGTCACGCATTATCAACCCAACCCTCAGCTGTTACGTGCCGGATCACGCATTGTCGATGAAAGCCTGTACAGTCATCTATTGAAGTCGAACTGCCCGGTCACGGGGCAGCCTGACTGGGCCAGTATACAAATTCGTTATAAGGGCCCCGCGCTGGACAGGGCAGGTCTGCTCGCTTACCTCATTTCCTATCGTGAAAAAGGGGACTTTCATGAGCAGTGTGTTGAAACTATATTTATGGATATATGGCAGCAGTGCAAACCACAAAAGCTAACCGTGTATGCACGTTATGTGCGACGTGGAGGGCTGGATATTAATCCTTACCGTTCTAGCTTAGACAGTTTGCCAAGAAACTGCCGTTTATCGCGCCAATAATTGATGAGGTGTATATGCAAGCGCTCGATCTACTGTTAACGCGTGTGTCTTCGCCGGTATTAGATGAGCCAGCGCCAACACCCGAACAACTGGATTTGATTTTTCGTGCAGCGTTTAGAGCACCGGATCACGGTGGTTTACGTCCCTATCGTTTTTTGCAGATTGAAGGGCAGGGGCGTGAGCGCTTAGGAAAGGTGTTCGTTGAAGCGGCGCGTGTCGAGAATCCAGCAATTACCGATGCTGAGTTGGATAAGTTGGCGGGGAATCCTTTGCGAGCGCCTATGATTCTAGTGGCAATTGCCTGTTTACAAGATCACCCGAAGGTTCCCTTAATCGAGCAGCAAATTACGGCAGGCTGTGCGGCGCACAGTATGATTTTGGCCGCGTTTGCTCAAGGGATCGACTCAATATGGCGCAGTGGGGCAATGGCCTTTAATCGCGATGTGCATCGTCTTTTGGGACTTGAGGCGAACGAAGAAATCATTGGGTTTATTTATATGGGAAAAGCACGGAAACATCGTGTGGTTCCTTGTCCTTCACCCGGAGAGTTTGTTCAACGTTGGGGGCATGCATGAATAATAAACAAGTCGCTGCTTTTTTTGACGAAATTAAAGCGCAAATCCCGTTAATCAACGCCATGGAGTTGCAAGATTTGCTGTATGACGGGCATGGGTTGAGCCTGCATGCCCCCTTATCACCGAATATTAATGATAAAGGCACGGGCTTTGGCGGTTCCTTAGCGGCTCTGGCAACCTTGTCCGGTTGGTGTTTAACCAGCCTTTACGCCCGAGATGCCAATTTACAGGCTGGGGTGGTGATTGCCGAAAGTCATATACGCTATCTTGCACCGGTGACCAGTCACTTCACGGCAAATGTTAACCTGCCCAGTGCTGATGTTTGCAAAGCCTTTATTCGTGATCTTCGTGATCAAGGTAAAGCTAAGTGGACATTAGATGTCGATATTTACGATGCGAAGGGGCACGCGCTGAGTTTAATTGGAACCTACGTGGCGCGCATGCCCACTTAATGCTGTTGAGTTTAAGGGGTGACGCGTGTCACCCGCTCAATCACGATGTTGTCAGACGGGACATTCTGATGCATGCCTTTACGCTGGGTCGAAACACGCTCAATCTGATCCACAACGTCCATGCCTTTTACGACCTCACCAAAGACCGCGTAGCCAAAGCGACCTGGTGCGCCATTCAAGTTTGGATTGTTGGCGGTATTAATAAAAAACTGCGACGTGGCACTGTGCGGTGCATTGGTACGAGCCATGGCAATGGTCCCGCGTTGGTTGGCGATCCCATTTTCTGACTCATTTTGCACAGCGGCATTTGTTGCTTTTTGCTGCATTTGCTCGTTAAAACCGCCGCCTTGAATCATAAAGCCAGGAATGACTCGATGGAAAATGAGGCCGTTGTAATAACCTGCATCGACATAAGCCAAAAAATTGGCCACGGTTAAGGGTGAACGTTCATCGTACAATTGTATCTCGATTGCGCCTTTGTTGGTTTCCATAAGGACCCGTGTGTCCGCTTGGGTAATAGACGCAAAGCTCACGAGACAAAGGGTTGAGAGTGCAAAAAATAGCTTCCGCATGTAAAAATACCTTAATTCCTTATACATTAAATCGGTTCATTTCGCTGTGCAGTTGTTCAGCCAGTTGCGACAGGGCATTGGTTGCCTCTGTTGATTGTCCGACATGCTCAGCCGATTGATCCGCAATGTCTTTAATACCGTGTATGTTTTGGTTAATTTCTTTTGCAACGGCGGACTGTTCTTCCGTGGCCGTTGCAATGTGTTGAATCATATCATGAGCTGCATGCACTAGGGCGAGAATTTCGTCCAAAGCCACGTTGGCTTTTTCAGAACTTTCGAGTGTCGACTCAGTGTGCTCGACACTTTGGTTGATCGCGGACACCGCCTGCTCAGCTCGTGATTGCAGTTGATTAATGACGGATTGAATTTCATTGGTGGACTCTTCCGTGCGTCTTGCAAGTCCACGAACCTCATCGGCTACAACGGCAAATCCACGTCCACTATCGCCGGCCCGAGCGGCCTCAATGGAGGCGTTGAGCGCAAGCAGGTTGGTTTGCGAGGCAACATCACGAATCACCTGCAGCACGCTACCAATCGTATCGCTGTCGGATTTTAGGTTTTGAATAATTTCGGCGGCTTTTGAAATTTCGTCAGAAAGCTTATGCATGGACGAAACAGAGGATGAAACAATATTGCTACCGATTTTGGCTTTCTCACTGGCGTGAACAATTTGATCTGCCGCTGACTGTGCGCTGCGAGCCACTTCCTCAACGGTGGCCGCCATTTCATTAATGGCGGTTGCGGCATTATCTAATTGAGAGGATTGGTACTTAACCCCTCTGTCGGTTTCTTGGCTGATTTGGCTCAGCTCAGTGGCAGAGGACGCCAGTGTTTCCGAGTTGGTTTTGATACGATCAATGGTGCCAGAGAGGCTTTTGCGCATGGCTTCAATTGAACCCAGTAAGCTGGACTCTTGGTGTTTTGAAATGGGTATCGTGACGGTTAAGTCACCTTGAGCGACACGTCTGACAACACTGGCAGCAAAGGTTGGATCACCCCCGAGTGTTTGTACAATTGAACGGACGATAAGTAAGCCGATCGCGGTTGCAGCGATGACAATGAATAAAAAGAAAAAAACCAAAATCCAAACCGTTTTTTGAACAGGGCGCATTGCCTCGCTGGCCTTGACCTCAAGTACTAATCCCCAGCCGAGGACAGGAATCGGGATATAACTGCCGACCACCTCCTCATTGGCCCCGTTTAAATAGCGACCAGAACCCGCCATCATCTGTGCTATGGCTTCGCTGGCTTGAGACGTAATGGCACGACTGGTATCGGCCATGGATCGAGAGGGCGTGAGCAGTTGTCCATCGGTATTAATTAAATAAATATCCACTTGAGGGTCTTGGTTGAGTTCTCGCACACGGTTGATCAAGGTATCAAGCGTTACGGCTCCGCGCATGACGGATACAATTTGATTGTTTTTATAGATGGGGACCGCAACGGTGCTGACCTGATTTCCTGTAGCCCTTGAAATGACGGGCTGTGAAAAGACGTCTCGACCGGAAATTGCTTGCTTAAACCAATCGCGGTCGGGAACCGAAAAGGCTTGAGCTTCACTCAGAGGTAAGATATTGGCGCGGTTTTGGCTATATGAAACGCCTGAAGTACCTAAACCTTGAGGCGAGACAACAAAAATGGTGTCATAAAACCCCTGAACTTGCGCTGTTTGCTGCAGTAAATGGTTGGTTGCATCGAAGTCTCCTTCAATAACGGGAGTCAGTCGCGCTAAAAACCGCATTTCGTCTTGCCGTGCGTCAAGCCAGTCGATAAAACTTTGCGCGTAGCGTTCGCCTTGTCCTGCCAGTTGATTGATGATCATTTGTGTGTGAGAGCGGTAGTATTGGCTGAAAACTGTGGCGGCAATCAGGCAAACCGACGTGATCACAATCCCTAAAATCATTAGTGTCAGTTTTTTGCCAAAGGAAAGTCTGAGTGAGGCAGTAGGTTGGGCGGTCATGGACAGGTGCTCCGAAAAGCAAAGTTAAATTCTAATTCTTATCTGATCTTGATCTTAAATGAAGGCTTGTGTGTTGGGTATCCACCTTGAGTTTAATACCTATGCACTTGAACCATTCGCCAATGACGGTGCGTACACCTAAGAAAAGGAGTTCTCAATGAATCGCTGTGTACGTATGAGACGATGGCAAAGATCGTTAATGTTTATCTTACTCAATTTGTTTATAGCACTTCCTGTTTATTCGTCAACTGATGAAGCTCTTCAGGCACGCTACGCTGGTTCAGCGCTGTATGATGTGTATCGAGATGACCGTCTCATTGGTACGCATACACTTCATTTTGCTGAAGAGGGTGATCTACTGAGGGTGGATGCCGAAATGAACCTGCAGATTCGCTTTCTAGGTATGTTTAACTACCGTTATCTGTACCAAGCGACGGAGCGTTGGCACAAGGGTGAGTTGCAGTCTTTAGAGGTGCGCGTTAATGATGATGGCAAGGAAACAGAGATTCAAATGCAACGTCAAGGCGATGTATTGCGGGTGTCTCAGGAGGGTAAAACACACGAAATTGAAATTGAGGGTACACTTTTAACAACAAATCATTGGAATGTGGACATTCTGTCGCAGCAGCAGGTCATTAATACGCTGACGGGCAGGCTCAGTACATTAAATGTAGAGCGCATAGGCGAGATTGAGGTTCCAAGAGGGGCCGACGAGCGTGTGATCGTTCCCCATTATCGTTTGGGTGGTGACTTGAAGGATACAGAGACTTGGTACGATGAAGATGGGCGTTGGCTTGGTATGGAATTTTCAGCTCGTGATCGCTCACGGATTCGTGTGTTAAGTCGCCAAATAGGGGTGGATCGATGAAGTCGACGCATTGCACTTGGATCACGGGTGGAGGCAGCGGTATAGGCTTTGCCCTTGCACAACAGTTGGCAGAACAAGGGCGTGTGATCGTTATTACGGGTCGCGATCCGCAGCGTTTAAGTAAAGCATGCCAAACGATCAATGCTCGCTTGGAGTTTCCTAGAGCCCATTATCAAGTGTTGGATGTGACAAATGCTCAGGCCGTGGCTGAGTGTATTAATGAAATTGAAAAAAACCAAGGGTTGATTGAGTTGGCGGTTTTGAATGCAGGCGATCATTTTGCCAATGGTTTAGATGATTTCTCGGTTGTCCCATTTCGGCAGTTGTTTGAAGTCAACGTGTTTGGGGTGTTAAATTGTGTTGAGGCTCTACTCCCTCGATTTAAAGCTCGAAACGCAGGCCATATTGCCGTCACTGCATCGGTTGCTGGGTATCAAGGTTTACCGCTGGCATCGGCCTACGGGGCGAGCAAAGCGGCTATTATCCATGCCTGTGAAGCACTCTATTTTGAGTTACGTTTAACTCAAATCAAGCTGCAGATCATTAACCCAGGATTTGTCAAAACCCCTTTAACGGATAAAAACACCTTTGAAATGCCGTTTTTAGTGGAGCCAGAGGATGCAGCAAAGGCCATTATCAAAGGACTGACATCACATCGGTTTGAAATTGCATTCCCAACCCCTTTTGTATTGATCTTAAAAACCTTAAGGTATTTACCCTATCGTTGGTATTTCGCATTGGTGGGGCGTATGACGGGATTTTCTTCATCAGGATCTGAAAAATGACAACCCAATCCAATCAAGCTGTTTGTGAGGCCTATGCCTCGGTGTTTAGTCAATTGTCCCCAGCGACAATTGAATCTTTTCGTCCGTTAGTGTCATCGGATATACGCTTTAAAGACCCTTTTAATGATCACTGTGGGTTTGAGAAAATGGCGAATGTGTTGCAAGACATGTTTAGGCATACTCAGAACCCAGGGTTTACAGTGCTTGAGCAAGATGTGTGTGGCGATCATGCGTGGTTGCGTTGGCGTTTTAGGGCGGATATGCCAGTCATAGGCGCTTTTGAAAGTGAAGGGGTGTCACGCATCGTCTTTAATGCCGATGGCAAAGTGTGTGAACACATAGATTATTGGGACAGTGCACCCTTGTATATGCAAATCCCTTTGCTCGGTCGCCTGTTAAAAGCCATTCGTAACCGTATGGCTAGCGATCACTAAAATGCTCACTCAGACTAAAGGGGGCATGATTTAGATGCTCGCCTCGGCTAAACGATAGCGTCACGGTTCCCAGCTCAAACCCCCATTTGCGAATCGTGGCTCGATTAATTAATACGCCGCCCGGTTGTAAGTACATCCAGTCGTCAAAATTGACCTTCCAACTATCATCGCCGACTTTCAAATTCATACTATAGACCCAGTGCAGAGTATTACCTTTAATCTGTCCACTGGCTTGCCCAATAATGTCGTCTGCTGTGCCCGAATATTGACCATTACCTTGTGGTGTTATCGTCCATATACGTCGGTCGAGCTCACCATCAGAATAAAGAAACAGTTCATCTAACACTAACTTTCCATTCTCCATCGTGCCGTCAATTTCAACGATAAACTCGCGACGCAGTTTGCCAAAGCGGTCTTCAAAGATCCCCCAGGCATAGACTTTTCCATCGAAAAAGTCCTCAAGAACCAATTTAGGTTCTCGTTTATCAAAGTGTTCGATGTTCATATTACTGCACCCGACCATGAGTAGCAGAAGAAAGCACAGGTTTAGTGAGCGAGCCCGCATGATGTAAACTCCCAGAAGTACGCTCGTTTAGGCGGCGTATGAGTGCTCGATGATGATGGTTTCGCAACGGAAACCTCCATAAAATTAAGATAGACATGCTTTTGAATACGCAAGGCAATAAGGCGTAGATCAATGCCAGGCTCAGTGATGGAGTCGCGCTTTGTGCATCGAAACCGCTTAGCTCCAATAAACCAAGCGCAAAGAGTGCAGCCAAGGCTAAAGCGGCTTTGGTGGCTGCGTTCCAGAGGGCGAAGAGCAAGCCTGTGTGCTCTCGTTTAAAGCGAAATTTATCCCAGTCAGCCACTTCCGCTTGAATGGCATGGGGGAGCGACAGATCGGCACCAAATGCAAAGCCAGTAAGGATACAGATTAGGACAAAGGCGTGATTATCACCGGGTGCGAGAAAAACGGCCGGTATAAATGCACAGATGGCGAGGATCATGGCGACAGACCAGAGTAGCACCTTGTCAAAACGCCGACTTAAGTAGAGCCAAAGCGGAAGGCTGCAGCAGGCGGCAATAAAGTAAATTAAAATGAACACACCACGTGCATCGGGTGAGTTACCAAGCACAGAGGTGATATACAAAGGGAAGAGCACTGCAGGTATGCCATTGGCTATGCCGTTGAGCAGCCATGCAGCAATCAATCGAACGGCTAAGCGATTGTTTTTGATATCCTGCCAACGACCTTGTGCCATCTTAAGGTAAGAGGGCGTAGGTAAGTCGGATAAGAGTCGATACAGGAAAAAAGCTCCCAGTAGAACCGTGACCAGCATCATCGACTGCAGTACCGCCTGAGTTGAAAAACCCATCAGTGCCAACAACGGAAGACAGGCGGAAAGCAACAGACCCAACAAGGAAAACCCTTCTCGGTAACTGATGGCACGTGAGCGTTGGAAGCTGTCGGAGCTAAGGTGAGTGATCCAAGTGATGTAAGGAATTTGAATCAGCGTCCAGCCCAAATAGAGTAGAGCCGATCCTGCAAACAATGAGATTGCAGCTGTGCTCGGGTCAGGGTGGATGAGCAACCAGAGACCAGGAATACATAGCAATCCTCCCGCCACAAAGGTCAGTTTAAACAGTTTACCTTGCACATGATCCAACCATCGACCAATTAAAGGGTCACTGATGACATCCAGCACACGTGCCAACACCAACAGCAATCCCACCATGCCCAACGACATTCCAACCTCTTCTACATAAAAAGTGGGGAGCAGAATGTACACGGCGACGGTGGGAATGGCTAAAGGGAGGGCGGGGAGTGCGTAACTCAGCACAGCCCGCTTGGGTAAATGGCTGTTCACTTGGCTTCCAATTGATAAAGACCAACATCAATGGTTTTGTAGCGAAAGCCACCCTCACAGTACGCGAGGTAGAAGAGCCACATACGTCTGAAGCGCTCATCAAATCCTTGTGCCTGAATGCGAGGCCATTGCTCTATAAAACGATGACGCCAGCGGGCAAGTGTGGTTGCGTAATCCAAGCCAAATAGCAACTGATCTGTGATGTCAAAGCCTTGTTGAGCGGCGGCAAGGGTTAGACGTTCAGGTGAGGGTAACATTCCGCCCGGGAAAATGTAGCGTTGGATAAAGTCGGGATTACGGCGATACTCCTCGAAACGCGTTTCATCAATACTGATGATTTGTAAAATGGCCTTGCCACCGGGACGCAAACAGTTTTTCAGTTGCGTAAAGTAGGTGTCCCAATGCTCTTCACCCACGGCTTCAAACATCTCGATTGAAACAATATGATCATACTGCGCCTCAACATCGCGGTAATCCGTCAGGCTGAAGGAGCATAGGTGATCGAGTTTAGCGGATTCAATTCGTGCACGAGCAAAGGCGAGCTGTTCTTGCGACAAGGTGACACCGTGAACTTTGACCCCAAACTCATGCGCGGCAAACTCCGCAAAACCACCCCAGCCACAACCGATTTCGAGGAGCTGCTGACCTGGCTTTAGATCTAGCATCTCGGCAATTCGACGGTATTTATTGAGTTGAGCTTGATGCAATGACTGATTTTCATGGGCAAAGAGCGCCGCTGAATAGGTCATGCTTTCATCCAGCCACAACTGATAAAAGTCGTTGCCAAGATCGTAATGATAGGCAATGTTTTTGCGGCTGCCTTTTTTAGTGTTAGAGCGTTTTAAGTGTATTAACCGATTGAGCGCACGTATCCAGGCTTTACCATTATTGAGCTCTGGCATTTTAGCTTCATTGCCTAACGCCCATTGAACTAAGGCCACCAGGTCAGGGCTGTCCCACTCACCGGCCATATAGCTTTCGGCAACACCGAGCTGTCCGCCTTGTAAAAAGCGGCGTAAAGGTTTCAGGCTGTGCAAACGAATCTCGGCTCTCGGTTCCCCTTCGTGTTGATGACCGAATGTCAGTGTTTGTCCGCTGGGGAGCGTAAACAACAAGGTGCCGAAATCAAGATGAGGTAGATACTTCATCACGGTATTGAAACAAAGACGGTTAAACCAGCCCTGTTCGGGCAAGAGCGCTTGTGCAGTGAGAGTTTGGTAGTGTGAAGGCTTCATAATGAGTTCATCTCCGTCTGCTGGACCAAGGAAATTCGATGTTCAGGTGGGGTGGGTCGAGGCTGTATACGCAAGCCTTTTCGCCATAATTGCAGGGCTTCCCAGTGAATACCTGCAATGACTTTCATGGTCATCAGCGGATGACGCCAAAATGTTTGAGTGATTGTTTTTTCGGTTATTTCAATACGCTGACCGGTAAAGGTCGCATTCAAAATGGCTCCTTCTGGATCCGTTTGCTGAATCAGAACAGCGACCTTCTCACCCGGAGGCGTCATTCTGAATTGGTAGTTTGTCTCCATCGGCATAAAAGGGGAGACGTAAAAGTGTTTGTTACAGGCTTGCTGTATGACCTTGCCTGAGGCTTTCTCGACAGGAATCAGATACGAGTGGCGCTGATTAAAGGTATTACTGACTTCATACAGAATCGCGACGAGTTCGTTATCCTCGTTGTAGCAATAAAACACACTTAAGGGATTAAACACGTAACCCAGTATGCGCGGATAACACAAAAGGCGAATCGCGCCAGCGCCTAGATCGATCTGGTTGTCTTTGAGGAGTCTATTGACCTGCTCCTTCAAAGGCGTTGTACTGCCATCACCGTGATCCTTGGTGTGGAATGAAAAAAGATTGAAGCGGTTGACTGAAAAAAAGCGTAAGCGATTTAAGGCCTCTAGCTCGTCAAGGTCCAATAGCCAAGAGCTGACGTTATACACAAATCGATGTTTGGCAGGCTTTAAGCGTTGATGCATCACCTCGCCGCAGTAAATAGCGGAATGAAGAGAGAGACTCATGCGACGGCTTCCTGATTCAGCCCTTTGTCGGGACGCTTAGGTGGATGAACATGAATGCGACTGTTGGGGTTATCTAAACTCCAAGGACGTTTGATACCGCCAAGGCGTTCGGCAACGGCAAGTCCTGACTGTAAGCCATCTTCATGGAAACCGTAACCAAACCAAGCACCACAGAACCAAGTGTTTTTAACACCCTGCAAATTCCAAAGTGACTCTTGAGCTTGGATCGACTCAAGTGTGAAGGCTGGATGATCGTATAAGTAACTGCGGCAAATGCTACCTTCTTTTGGCTCGCTCAGCGGATTCAGTGTCACGAATAAAGGCTTTTCCTCGGGTAGATGCTGCAAGCGATTCATCCAATAGGTAACACTGAGCGTGTCAGTGCTGTGCTCTTGGCCTTCGGCAAGATAGTTCCAGCTTGCCCATGCGGCTTTGCGCTTTGGCATTAAGGCAGGATCATTATGAAGAATGGCGCGGTTGCGCTGATACGGAAAATGCCTCAGCAACTGCTGCTCGTCGACAGTGGGCTCTGCCAGCATCTCTAAGGATTGATCGGCATGGCACGCCAATACGACATGATCGAAAGTTTCGCGTCGACCATGTAAGTCTTCCAGAATGACCTTACCGTTGTGTCGATGAATTTTATGGATATGTTGGTTCAAGCGCAGATTTTCGCCCAGTGCATCGACAATTTTCTGCACATAGACTCGGCTTCCACCTTTCACCGTGCGCCATTGAGGGCGGTCTTTAAGTTGCACTAACCCATGATTCTGGCAAAAGCGTAAGAAGGTTTGCGCAGGATACTCAAGCATCTGCTTTGCGGGTGTTGACCAGATAGCCGCTCCCATCGGGATCAGGTGTTGTTGAATAAACGCCTCGCCATAACCATGGTGTTTGAGCAACTCACCCAATGACATGTTTGCCGTTGCTGGATTTGTTGCCATGCTGTCGGACTCTTTATAGAAACGAAGCAGGTCTTTAATCAACATCCAAAAGCTGGGTTTAAAAAGGTTACGACGCTGGGCAAAGAGACCGTTTAAATCGGTACCACTGTACTCAACCTCTCCTTGATTTAAGCTCACGGCAAAGGACATTTCTGTTTCAAGGCTTTCAACCTCAAGGTGGTCAAAAAATTTAACAAGATTCGGGTAATTAACGGGGTTAAACACAATGAACCCCGTGTCAACGTCAATCCGTGCTCCATCTGGGTAGTCAACGGCCACAGTGTTGGAGTGTCCACCGGGACGATCGTCTTTTTCGAAGAGGGTGACATTATGGTGTTGATTAAGAAGCCAAGCGCATGAAAGACCGGAGATACCCGATCCGATTACCGCTATCTTTAAGGGTCTAATTACTTTAACGTTCATTGGGTGGCCTCATGCCTTGCAAAGGTTTCGTTAGTGAGCCTTACGTGTCAGTTTATGTGCTTAGATCACTAAGACTAAACACATATTGTGAACTGACGATTTTGAGGTTAAAAGAGATGATCTATTTCAGACGACAGCCCGTAGGATGATGCAATGAATAACGACGAGCCTTTAGGAGGCGATGTGAACGCAGTCTTAAGCATTGCGGAGGAGAGGAAAAAAGAAATGCGTGACAATTGGTCTGCGCGTTTGACTTCTCTGGCCGAAACCCGGGATAAAGCTGTATTTGCGAGTTTATTTGATTACTTTGCACCACGTCTAAAGGCTTACATTACTCGTCTAGGCATGCCGCCAGCTACGGCTGAAGAGGTTGCGCAAGAAGCCATGTTATCGGTATGGCGTAAAGCGCATATGTTCAATGCTGAAAAGGCCAGTGCAAGCACGTGGATCTTCACCCTCGCACGCAATCTGTGTATTGATAGAATGCGCCGAGAAAAGGCAGTTGAATACGAGTTACCCGAGGAAGAGCCTGATCCGGAGCAGCGAGATCAAGGTGAACACTTAATACTCGAAGAACGGATGCGAGACGCTATTGCCACTCTGCCTGAGAACCAAGCGCAAGTGTTGCATCTATCCTATTACGAAGGGAAATCGCATTCTGAAATTGCCGACCAGTTAGGGATTCCGTTGGGCAGTGTTAAATCAAGATTACGTTTAGCGTTTAGCAAGTTAAAAGCGCATTGGGGAGAAGAAGAGTGAACATTAGCCATCATTTTGACGACGCTACTTTAATGGCCTATGCCTCCGGCAGTCTCCCCCAGGGCATGGCTTTATTAGTGGCTTGCCATTTACATTGGTGCCCACATTGCCGTCAACGTCTCGCCGAGGCTGAAGCGATTGGTGGTGCTCTGTTGGCACAAATTGAGCCTATGAGCCTGAAAGCCGATGCACTTAAATCGGTGATGGATCGTTTGGATCTTGAGGAAGAGATACCGCTGCCGCAGATACGTCCTGTGCAAACGGCAACGGATTTACCTGCTCCTTTACATCATTACCTTCAGACAAACCTTGACCACCTGCCTTGGAAGCGTTTGGGCTATGGTGTTCATCATATTGATTTGAACTTAAAAGGACCCGGCGCAACGCGCTTATTGAAAATTGCACCGGGTGTGTCGGTCCCTCACCATACTCATGCAGGTAACGAGTTGACCTTAATCCTGCGCGGTTCTTACACAGATGAGTTTGGCCGCTTTAGTGCAGGAGACGTAGCCGATTTGGATGGTGAAGTAAAACACCAACCTATCGTTGATACCGATCAAGACTGTATTTGCTTAATTGCGACGGATGCTCCCTTGAAGTTTACGGGTTTAATGGGACGTTTGGTGCAGCCATTTATAGGACTATGATAAGACCTTCATTATGAATGTGTATTGGATTCGAAATGACCTGCGCCGGATAGACAATCCGGCGCTTTTTTATGCCTGTGAATCGCAACAGGGTGTGATTGCCGTGGTGACACTGACGCCAAAACAGTGGCAAATGCACCTTGAATCTCCGGCTAAAATGACATTATGGCGTGATCGACTGAAGGTGTTAAAGGATGAGTTGCTGCAGCTCAATATACCGCTGCGTGTGTTGTTGCTTGACACCTTTAAAGAGGTGCCTAAGGCGTTACAGCAGTTTGTCATGTCGGTGGGAGCTTCAAAGCTCTTTTTTAATTATGAGTATCCGTTGAATGAGCGCCAACGAGATCAAGCGGTTTGTCATGAGTTGAATGCCGTTGGGGTTGAATGTTTAGCCTTTCATGGCGAGTTAATTGTTCCGCCCGGTCAGGTACTGACAGGGCAGGGAACACCCTTTAAAGTATTCACGCCCTACAGTCGCGCTTGGCGCCAATACCTACTCAAGCACTTAACGCCCGCGCTGGGGCTTCCGGCAATGCAGCCTCCATCGTCTATGCCGTCTGATGATGTGCCCCATGACCTAGGCTTAATGCTGCTTGCCAATGATGAGCGCGCCTATGATCCCACCCTCTGGCCTGTCACCACGGCTGATATCCATCAACGATTAAATCGTTTCATTGATGAGCGGGAAGCGGACTATAAAGCGCTGCGTGATTTTCCATTTAAAGATAAAACATCACGGCTGTCACCCTACTTGGTCCTCGGTGCAGTGTCGCCAAGGCAATGCCTTGCCGCACTAATCAGTCACTACGCATCCGATGCTTGGCTAGACAGCACTTGGCTCAACGAATTGATTTGGCGTGAGTTTTATCGCCATATGCTGGTGGCATTCCCAGAGCAGAGTAAAGGCTATCCCTTTAGGCCAGAGGTTGAAGAGAAAATACAATGGCAATTTGATGAAAAGTGCTTCAAAGCTTGGTGCCAAGGTGAAACCGGCTACCCGATTGTCGATGCCGCGATGAAGCAGCTTTTGTCCACGGGCTGGATGCACAATCGTTTACGCATGGTGGTTGCTTCTTTTCTCACTAAGTTGTTGCGAGTTGATTGGCGGATAGGGGCCGATTTTTTTATGTCTAAGTTGATAGATGGCGATTTTGCATCGAATCAAGGCGGTTGGCAGTGGTCTGCATCGGTGGGGGCAGATGCTGCGCCGTATTTTAGAATTTTTAATCCAGAGCTTCAAAGTGAAAAGTTTGATGCATCGGGTGAGTTTATTGCCTTTTGGTTGCCAGAATTGCGACAATTACCGGCTAAGCAGCGCCACACACCGGGTGCCGGTCAGTCGTTAGGACGGCCTGCTCCCATTGTTGAGTATAAAAAGGCGAGGCAAGCAACATTAGATGCCTATCAATCCCATGCAAAATGAGAAGAATATGACACCGAATGAATTAATAACTGCGTTAAATGCAGGTCCAGTTGCCTTTGAAACCGTGATGGAAACCTTAAACGCTCACTACGATTTTACGCCTGCGGCCTTTCGAAATGGGGATCTGGAAAATTCAGCTGAGGTCAATCAAGGCTCATGTAAAATTTTAGCCTTTGCACAATTGCACGCCTTATCTGAGCAAGCGACGCTCAATGCCTTTGGTCGTTTTTACACTGAGGATGTATTGCAGCATCCAGAAGGAGCCGACCATCAAAATATCCGCAACTTTATGAACACAGGTTGGGCGGGTGTATCATTTGATGGTCAGCCGTTATGCGTGAAAAGCGAAGTTTAGAGCCTAGGCTTAGAGCACCGCCAGTGCCGCTTCATAGTTGGGCTCACTGGCGATTTCAGCCACGAGCTCAGTGTGCAGAACGTGTCCGGTCTCATCCAGCACAACCACCGCGCGAGACAACAATCCAGTCAGAGGACCGTCGACAAAGGTCAAGCCCATAGTATTGCCAAAATCACTGCGGAAGGTAGACGCACTTTTAACCTTGTCGAGACCTTCAGCGCCACAGAAACGTGCCAGTGCAAAGGGTAAGTCAGCCGAAATGCAAACGACTGTTGTGTTATCCAATGAGGATGCCGCTTCGTTGAACTTGCGCACGGAGGTGGCACAGGTTGGGGTGTCTACACTTGGAAAAATATTGAGCACAACACGTTGTCCAGCCAAGTCTTGCAATGCAAAATCAGCTAAATCGGTGCCTGTTAGGGTAAAGTTGGGGCATGAGCTACCAACAGCTGGAAGATCGCCAATCGTATTAACGGGGTTACCACGTAGAGAAACGCTAGCCATGTTATTATCCTTCCTTTAAAACTGAGTAAATTACTTGGTTATTATAACCTGTTTAGACTTAATGCCTAGTCTTAATTATTGCGCTTGGCTAGAATTAAGTGATTACAGGACTCAAACGCTTGCCCCTCATGATGCAGGCTGACATTTAGAATAAGGAAGGCACTATGCCGATGCAATGGCCGCAGTTATTGACGACAAAACGTTATGGGCATGAACATCTGACCTCTGCAGAGATTGGCCGCAGTCATTTTCATAAAGATCATGATCGCATCATTTTTTCCAGTGCATTCAGGCGGCTGGGACGTAAAACTCAAGTGCACCCCCTCACGCTCAATGATCATATCCATACGCGTTTAACCCATTCAATCGAGGTCGGTAGTCTTGGGCGCAGTCTGGGTATTCGGGTAGGAGAACTGATTGCGAATGAGCTTCCACCTTGGTCTTCTCCCCATGATGTTGGCATGATTGTGCAGTCAGCGTGTTTGGCACACGACATAGGCAATCCCCCGTTTGGCCATGCAGGCGAGTATGCGATTCGAGACTGGTTTCGACGTCATGCGCAAGATCCGCGCTTTGCATCCTTGCATCCCTTGGAGCTGCAAGATTTGCAAACCTTTGAAGGCAATGCTCAGGGCCTTCGAGTGGTCACCAAAATCGAAAACAATCTATTTGACGGTGGCTTACGTCTGACGTACCCAACATTGGGAACCCTGATTAAATACCCTTGGACGGTTGAAAAAGCAGGAGAGAGGGGGAAGTTCGGTGTTTTCCAATCCGAAGTGGAGACGTTAAATCAACTTGGGCATGAGCTCGGGCTGATAAAGCTGGATGAAAATCACTGGTGTCGGCATCCTTTAACCTGGTTGGTGGAGGCCGCGGATGATATCTGCTATGCCATCTTGGATCTTGAAGATGCAATAGAGTTGCATATTCTTACGTTTGATGAAGTGAAGCCCATTTTGTTGCAGCTGTGTGGTGATCTTGATTTTGATCATGAGATTTTCAACTCACAGGCATCTGCTCGTCGGAAGATTTCGGCTTTACGCGGAAAAGCGATGGAGAATATGGTTGAGTCCGCGATTATCGCCTATCGCCATCACTATCCCGCCATTATGAGTGGACAGTATAAGGGAGAGTTGTTGGCCGATGGTGATCCGATGGTTAAAGCAGGGTTGGCCACAGCAAAACGCATTGCGCGTGAGCGTGTCTTCCCGAACAATCGTAAAGCGGAGTTGGAAGTCGGTGCCTATACGATGCTTGGTGTTCTCTTGGAGGCGTTTTGTGATGCCGTGTATGAAGCACATGCGGATTCGCCCGCTCGCCCGGGGTATCGAACCGAAAAAATTATGAATTTAATGGGCATTCATGCCCCCGAGCCTCATTGGCCTTTGTATCAAAGTTATTTGCGTGCTATCGATTTCATCTCCGGGATGACCGATAATTACTGCATTTATTTAGCGCGCCAAATTGGCGGCGGGCTCGGTTATTAATCTTTAAATACAAGGGGATTCAATGGCGTCTTTGCAAGATCAACTTCGTGGCTTGGTGTATTCGACAGAAACAGGCCAGCAGTGCTCTGAATGTCGACGGCCTGTAAAAGAGTGTATCTGTGATCAATTGGCCGATGAAGCACGTTTAGCCCAACTTGATGGTATTGTGCGTATTCGTCGCGAAGTTTCGGGCCGAAAAGGAAAGGGCGTGACAACTGTCTCAGGTGTTCCTTTACCAGAAGCCGATCTTAAGCGTTTAGCGAAAACCTTAAAGCAGAAGTGCGGAACGGGTGGTGCTTGCAAAGAGGGCATCATTGAAATTCAAGGGGATCATCGAGACTTGATTAAAAGCCTTCTGGAGGCAGAAGGCTTTAAGGTAAAACTCGCCGGAGGTTAAGCGCGATTTACAAGGAGTAGGACAGAGCAATTGAGCCAAAATTATGGCTGTTGCGCTGCGTACGGAATTGCTTGGTGCGATACACGCGAGCGTACGACAGTTTCCAGCGTTCGTAAGTGCCAGCCAAGCCAAAGGATGCCTCGGCAAAGGTATGGCGCTTATCAACGGAATGGCTGTCACGCCAAGTATTACCATCCAAGAAAATGTCGCGAACGACAAAGCGTCCATCCAATGACATAAAGCCATGCACGCTCCATTGATTATCAAAGCGTGGGTCACCAAAGCCCGGTACACTGCTGTCACCTCCAGCCCTTAAGGCAGACGTGCCCAAGTCAGAGGGTAAGTTTTTCCCGAGACGAATTTGACCGCCCGTGTTCACATAGGTCGCCACATTGCCAAGGCTGCCCCCTGCATGAACAATGGCATCAAACTCCATGCCCGGAAACAATGATGTACGTGCAATGCGGTTTTTATGCTCATAGACCAGTTGAATACCCGGTTCATTTTTCAATTGGTTATCCCAACCGTCAAAACGGTCAAAGCCGCGTAGGTCATGAACGAGGTCTTGAGCTTCTTTAGCTAACGCTGCCGGACCTACCACTCCAAGATTGACCTCAAAGGAGTTCATTTTGTGCTGGCTACGCGTATGGTATCCCATCCCTGCATACAACCAGCCAGCGTAGGGGCGATCGTTTGGGTCGACTTCTGTCAGCAGCCTGTTTTCAGGTGTGAACATTTTTTGGCCCAGACTAAATATCAGACGACGACTGACGGCTTGCTGTTGATCAAAAGGAACGGGATCAAACGGGGTCAGGTATGTATTCACACGGCGTATCCAAATGGGTAACTGCGCATCGTCAACAAAGCTTAGGATATCTGGCGAAATCCAAGATACGCGCACACCATTGGTGTATTGCTGATCTGTGTTGTTAAATAAATCATTTTCGAAATATAAATTAAGCGTCCAGCTTTGACGTATCTCAGGCGCATTGTCGGGTAAGACAACAGGCTCGGCTAAGTCATTGATGTCAAAAACTTCATCTGTCTCTTCAGCGTTAAGGGCAGGTGTGATGGCCAATAAAGCACAAAGTAAAGCGCAGGTGATAGAGGTGAAACGTTGATCAGAGATTGTTCTGAACACGTTAATATCTCCGATGAGAACATTAGGGTAGATTGAAATAATTGAAACTGCTGCACATCAAATGATTGACGGTAAAGCAGGGTGCTCCCTCACAAATAGGAGCACATTTTGCCAAATGTTCGATTGGAAAAATAGAGACTCGCGTGTCTATTTTGTTAAAAGGAGATCGTGCGTGGGAAGATGGACTTTATCGTTAAGGAGAGACATACCCGACAATGCCTCATTATCGTGAGGCATTGTCAGGAAACGAATGGTTACACGCTTTCCAGTGCCTTTTGCGCTAAATGAAGATCGAGCGTTGCCTTTAAAAGCTTGAACAGGTGCACAGAGGCGTCAATTTCTTCTTTTCGGTTCGTTAAGCTTTCGATGTTTAACCCAAGAGGCAGGTCAAGGTGGCGACACGCACTTAGAATTTGATCCAGGTTTGTTTGGCAAATTCTGACAGATTCAGATAGAGGTTTCTCTGAATCTAAAATGCGCCAACGGGTTGCTTCAGGAATGGAGATACCCAGCCATTCCATAAACTCCAGTGTTTTGGCGCTGCCACAAGGTGCGAAGGTTAAAATAATCCGCTTGGGCGCCTGATTCGCTAGGCGGCAAGAACGTGCATAGCGCGTTAATAAGTCGATGGTGGCTTGAGGGTTGTAGACCGCTTGGGAGATAAAAAACTCACAGCCTTGTAAGGTCTTATTCATGAGACGCTCGTGCTCATTGCCTTTAAGTGCGTGGCGTTCAGCAATTGTCACCCCCCCTAAATGATAGTCGAAGCTGCCATTTTTGAGAATTTGATAGGCTTCGTTCAAATTCAAGCGAACGTCACCTTCTGAAGAAGGGCTGCCAACTAACACCAAATTTTGTAGATGGTAGATCTCACGCGTTTCATGTAGCCAAGCTTTAAAGGCTTCGCCGTCACGTTGTGCTACACTTTTATAGGTAATAATTTCGTGGCTGGATTGCTGTGCCAATAAGGCAGAATACTCTCTTGCATCACGTGTATGCGCAAAAGGAAAGGGGCGCGGTGAGGTGATGCGGCTGCTTTCATCCTGTATGTCGTATACAACCAGGCCGTCGTATTCCAAGCCCATCAGACGTGCCAGAAGTTTGTCAGCAATCACGGACATCTGTTCATCATCAGTAGAGTGTTTTGGTGGAGTCGTACCAATAAAATAAACGCCCTGTTGAGGATCTTTGAACTTGGTAGAAAGTGACTGAGACATAAAGTGACACGCCTTTGATTAAATATCGTCTTCGATGTCGTTATTGTAACAATGAATGAGATTCAGATGTGCTTTGTGAGTCTTGAAAGTTTTTTAAGTTAAGCTGAAGATGACTCATATAAATAAAATTACTTAAAATCCATTTTCTTATTCTATTTAGGTGAAGTTACTCATGGAGACATTACCCAATCAACTCTTGATGCAGGTGGGAAGTGATGAAAAATTACCCCCGGTTGATCGTTGGAATCCATCTTTTTGTGGTGATATTGACATGCGCATTGCCAAAGATGGTCGTTGGTTTTATCAGAACAGCCCTATAGGGCGTGAGCGTATGGTCAAAATGTTTTCGCGTATCCTCTGGAAAGAGGGAGAGCACTATTACCTAAAAACGCCCGTTGAGAAAGTGGGGATTCGTGTGGATGATGTCCCTTTTCAAGTGATCCGTTTAGATGTCATTGATGTTCAGGGGCAAACGGGTTTGCGTTTTACCACCTCAGTGGGCGATCAGGTTATTGCCGGAGCCGAGCATCCGCTTCGCATAGGAATCGATTCAATCACCCAAGAGCCTAGTCCTTATGTAATGATCCGTTGGGGTATGGAGGGGCGTTTGTCGCGTAATGTTTTCTATCAGCTGGTTGAGTTGGCGGAAGAGCAAGACGGACACTTAAGAGTGAGCAGTCAGGGTATTTCCTTTGATCTAGGTAGCATTTAACCCTCAAGCTCAGATGAGCTCAGCCGATAGCCTAAGTAATACATGATTGAAATACGTGTTCAGTGCAACGAATACGAACATCAGAGTTGGAGATGACCGTGAATACGATAAAATCCTCCTTGGTGCCGACACCAAGACCCCTCGATAACGCTATCAGCTCATCCAAATCAGCGAAGCCGTCAGAGTCTGGACGCAGTCTGTCTGAGTTGCACGATAAAGTGTTGCAAACCCTATCCCAAAGCATACCGGGTATGTCGGTCGATAAATTTAAAAAGCTGGATGCGAATCAGTTTACACCGGAGAAGGTGGCTGATCGAATCAGTGGTTTTGTCGCTGCAGGACTTGAGAATGCGCGTGCTCGGGGGGCATCGGAAGAGCGTATCCAGCAAATGTATGATGCCGCCATGAAAGGAGTGGAGAAAGGCTTTAAAGAGGCAAAAGAGATTCTTACCAATTTAGATGTCCTCAAGGGCAAGATCGCAGAAGATGTGTCCGAGACAGAACGCTTAACCTTTGATGCATTAGCGAAGTTGTCACCGCAACAACGGCTTGTTTCAAATTTGACACAGATGACGGCCGCACAACGTTTTGAAAAATCAGAAACCTTTGAATTAAATTTGATGACGAAAGAAGGTGATAAAGTCAGTATTTCGTTTGGCCGATCTGAAAGCATGCAAGCGGGTATGTCCATTGCTAAGTCCGATTCGGGAATGGCCGCTATTTTTGATATGAGCCGAAGTGAGACCTCAGGCTTTAGCTTTTCAGTGCAAGGGAATCTGAATGTTGATGAAATTGATGCGATCCAGAACCTTATTCGTGATGTCAATCAGTTGGCAAATGAGTTTTTTGAGGGCGATGTGCAAAAAGCCTTCGAACAAGCCGCTAATTTTAAAATGGACACTCAGCAATTGGCGTCAATGAGCTTAACGCTGACACGCAGCGAAAGTTACAGTGCGGCCATGAGCTACGAAAAAACACAAGCCTTAGGTGGCTCTGCCGAAACTCAACGGCCACAGCAGCGTTTGTCGCAGTTGATGGAGGGTATGAAACAGGCGATGAATGAGCAAATTAAGAGCTTTGTTAAAGAGCCCGAGTCGTTTATGTCTGAGTTGATGAAGGGATTGGTACAGCAAGATATTCGGTATATTGATGCTCAAAAAGAACAACAGGAAAATCTGAATAACAATATGAGTCGCTTGTTAGAGTCAGTGTTTCCAAAACAATAATGGATCGGCAGCTTCAAAAAAACGGAGCTCTAAGAGCTCCGTTTTGTTTATTTAAGCTTTGACGACATCAACGAAATAAGCATCTTTCCCGTCGATTTTTTCTCTAACCAGTCCATGAACATCGGTTTCAAAGCCTGGGAAGAGAGCATTGAAATCGCGAGCAAATTTCAAGTAGCGAATAATCGTATCGTTGAACCGTTCACCTGGCACCAGTAAAGGAATACCGGGTGGGTAAGGGGTAACCAACATTGCGGTCACGCGTCCCTCTAATTCATCAATCGAAACACGCTCAACATCACGATGTGCCATTTTTGACCAGGCATCTGCAGGTGTCATGGCTGGCTCAATGTCAGACAAATACATTTCGGTCGTGACCTTGGCAACATCATAATCCTTGTAGACATTATGAATTTGATGACATAAATCACGTAAGCCAATGCGCTCGTAAGCAGGGTACTTCTTCGCGAACTCCGGCATAATGCGCCACATGGGCTGGTTATGGTCATAGTCATCTTTGAACTGTTGGAGTTCGGTGACCATTGAGTTCCAGCGACCTTTGGTAATGCCTATGGTGAACATGATAAAGAACGAGTAGAGCCCCGTTTTTTCAATGATGATACCGTGCTCAGCCAAATACTTGCTTACGATGGCTGCTGGAATGCCGACCTCGTCAAACTCTCCAGCTAAATTAAGCCCGGGTGTGATAATGGTGGCTTTAATTGGATCCAGCATATTAAAGCCCGACTCAATCTTACCGAATCCATGCCATTTATCATCGGCATGAATCACCCAATCATCACGATTACCGATGCCTTCTTCGGTCAGGTACTCAGGTCCCCAGACTTTGAACCACCAATCCGCGCCAAACTCTTCATCCACCTTACGCATAGCGCGACGGAAGTCCAAAGCTTCTAAAATGGACTCCTCAACCAACGCGTGTCCACCCGGTGGTTCCATCATCGCGGCAGCTACGTCACAGGATGCAATGATCGCATACTGCGGGCTGGTAGAGGAGTGCATCAAGTAAGACTCATTGAAGCGGTGCGTGTCCAGCTTACGTGATTGTGCATCTTGAACCAGAATCTGAGAGGCTTGTGATAAGCCTGCCAACAACTTATGCGTTGATTGGGTGGCAAATACCAAAGTGTTCTCTGAGCGA
Organism: Nitrincola alkalisediminis; assembly: GCF_009821115.1. GTDB lineage: Bacteria > Pseudomonadota > Gammaproteobacteria > Pseudomonadales > Balneatricaceae > Nitrincola > Nitrincola alkalisediminis. Next base: position 480,004 of record NZ_VYTY01000001.1, read on the forward strand.
GGACGGTTTTCACCAATCGCATGCATGTTGTGGTAGAACTCATGGAATGAGGCGTGAGGTAGCCAAGCTTCATCAAAGTGCAAGGTGTCGATCATGTCGCCCAGCATTTCTTTGATGGTCTCAACGTTATACAAAACACCATCATAGGTGCTTTGTGTAATTGTTAGAATACGTGGTTTTTTGTTGGCTGATTCCCGGGCAAAGGGATTTTGCTCAATTTTTTTACGGATGGTTTCTGGATCGAACTCGGATTTGGGTATTGGGCCGATAATGCCGTAATGGTTGCGAGTCGGCATTAAGAACACCGGAATCGCACCTGTCATAATGATCGAGTGTAAAATCGATTTATGGCAATTCCGGTCAACAACCACAATATCACCAGGCGCCACAGTCGAGTGCCAAACCACTTTATTGGATGTTGACGTGCCGTTGGTGACAAAGAATAAATGATCAGCGTTGAAAATGCGTGCTGCATTCGCCTCACTTGCCGAAACAGGGCCCGTATGGTCTAGTAGCTGTCCAAGCTCATCAACTGCATTGCAGACATCGGCGCGCAGGAGGTTTTCACCAAAGAACTGGTGAAACATTTGCCCTACTGGGCTTTTCAAAAATGCAACGCCACCCGAGTGTCCGGGGCAATGCCAAGAGTAAGAACTGTCGCTGGCATAGTCCATAAGCGCTTGGAAAAACGGCGGTGCCAGACTGTCCAGATATTTGCGTGCTTCACGAATAATGTGTCGAGCGACGAATTCGGGTGTGTCCTCAAACATGTGAATGAAGCCATGGAGCTCTCGTAAAATGTCATTTGGAATGTGACGAGAGGTGCGTGTTTCTCCGTATAAAAAAACGGGGATGTCCGCATTACGCTTACGGACTTCGATTATGAAATTTCGAACAGCTTCCAATGCATGACCATTTTGCTCATCGGCAAATTCTTCATCATCAATTGAAAGAATAAAGCAAGAGGCACGGCTGGCTTGTTGGGCAAAGGACGTTAAGTCGCCGTAGCTGGTAAAGCCAACCACTTCCATACCTTCTTTGCCGATTGATTCAGCAAGGTCACGTATGCCAGAGCCAGAGATGTTTTCGGAACGGAAGTCTTCGTCAATAATAATGACCGGAAAACGAAATTTCATTCATGTCGCCTGTCGTTAGAGGGTTTTATGGCATTGTCCTTCTTTAAAGTGACAACTCTGTTAAAGAAAGCCTGGAAACAGCCTTATGTAACTCAGCTATTTTAGGTGATTACTACCTCAGCTGCTACCGCTCTGAAGATACATTCGGATGCTATCACTAGCAGCGATTGGATTTATGAGCTACAACTAGACTAGCACTTAACACATATTTTTGCTAAAAAAGGGATGAATCGGATAAAATGGAAAAAACAGAAAATTAGGAGTTTGCAATGCGACGTATTTTTTTGGAGTTTATCTGTGTTGTTGCTTTATTGAGTGTAGGCGTTGTCCATGCACAAGCCTTGCCTGAACCTAACGGAGCTGTGATCCTGACGGTTTCCGGCAAAATAACCCATACAAACTTTGGAGATCGTGCGGTTTTTGATCGTGAAATGTTAGAGGCATTGGAGCAGAAAATAACTGAAACCACGACACCTTGGTCAGAAACAAAAGACCGATATGAAGGGCCTTTAGGTCGAGCATTGCTGGACGCGGTAGGTGTGGAGGGGGCCGAGACTATGGTGATCACGGCTTTAAATGATTACAGCGCGGAAGTTCCTGTTAGTGACTTTATGCAAATCGATGTTATTTTGGCATTGAAGCACAATGATGCGTACATGCGAGTACGCGATAAAGGCCCCTTGTTTGTGATTTATCCCTTTGATGATGAACCTAAACTTAAAAATGAGCTTTACTATAATCGCTCTGTCTGGCAGATTCGTGCAATAGAGTTCCGTTGAGCTCTAGCATGAGCATGAGTGAGTAGCAGTGAGAGAATTCGGCTCAAAAACACACATTAAGCATTTTTTGGCGTATGTATTAAATGTTTGGTTATTACCCATATGTGCTGTTGTTTTTTTGCTGGCGTCTCTCGTTTTACTCTATTCTTTGCATGATCGACAAAATCAAGTGCTGAGTGCGGCTCGGGATGATGCGTTGTGGGCCGCTTATCAACTTGACAGAGAAAATCTAAAGTTAAGCACCTTGATTGCTAAGTATCAGCTTGATTTAGATCCGCACACGTGGGATGAACTATCGCTAAGGTTTGAAATTCTATACAGCCGTTTGGGGCTTCTTGAAAGAGGGCAATTAAGCGAGTTATTTGACTCTTCGCCTCAAACGCGTGTCTTGTCCAATCAAATAGTACAGCGTGTACGTGAGATGGATGCCATCTTTGAGAGAGGGGATGATTACGCTAAACAGTCTCTTGCGCAGGTAGATGTATTATCTAAAGATATTTTACGACTGTCTGAAGAGTTGGTTACGCGCATGAAAGGCGTAAGTGCTCAAATTATCATCTCAGATCGCCAATATCAGCTGACCTTGTATGGATATCTTGGTTCATTGGTCATCTTGCTTGCGATTGTTGTGTCAATGATCATTTTTTTCATTATTCGAAAAATGCTTGAAGCAAAACATGCCCGCAAAAATGCTGAGTTATTGGCGGCTGAATTACAACTTACAGCCATTAAGGCGGAAGCCGCCAATAACTCAAAGTCTGAATTCTTAGCCACCATGAGCCATGAAATTAGAACGCCGATGAATGGTGTGCTAGGAATGGTGACCCTTTTAAAAGAAACGCCACTTACGCCTGTGCAGTCCGATTATGTTTCAACTATTTACGGAAGTGCGTCAGCACTCTTAACAATCTTGAACGACATTCTTGATATATCAAAACTAGAAGCTGGCCGTTTTGAAATTGATGATGCTGAATTTGATCTTGTGTCCACCGTGAGTGAAGTAACCAGTTTATTTTCAGTAGCCGCCGCTAAGAAAAACACACGAATTCAGACACACGTAGATGAAGAGGTGAAGGGGATCTATCGCTCTGATGCAGGACGAGTGCGCCAAGTGCTTCTTAATTTAGTTGGAAATGCGGTTAAGTTTACCGATGAGGGCAGTGTCATTGTGTCTGTTAGAAAAGACAAACTGCGTCCGGGGTGGGTATGGTTTAGTATCAAAGATACGGGTCTTGGCATTCCCGATGATGCTAAAAACAAATTGTTCACGGCCTTCACGCAAGCGGATGCATCGACATCAAGAAAGTTTGGTGGCACGGGGTTGGGGCTCGCAATTTCTAAACGAATTGTTGAGTGCTTAGGTGGCAAAATTGGTTTTTCCAGTTTGACAGGAGTGGGCAGTCGTTTCTATTTTACTCTCCCATTAACCTATGTAGCGTCTTCAAATGTCGATGTTTCGAGTCTACCGATCTCAGATCAAATGAAAGCGTTGTTTGATCAGGTATTGGAATCTCAACCGCCTCGTGTGCTGACAAGTGAGCTAAATCCAGCCTTAAACACTGAATCCGAAAACAGGTTGCGTGTTTTAGTGGTCGAGGATAACAAAGTGAATCAAAAAGTGGCAATTGGCCTGCTCTCCAAACTTGATCAGCAGGTATTGATTGCGGAAAACGGTTTGGAGGCTCTGGAGGTACTCGAAAAAGAAAAAATTGATCTTGTGTTCATGGATATGCAGATGCCAATTATGGATGGTTTGGCTGCAGCACGTGCTATTCGTTCTTCAAATAGTTTGTATAAGGAGGTGCCGATCGTGGCTATGACTGCAAATGCAATGAAAGAAGATCGGGATAACTGTTTAGCAGCAGGAATGAATGACTATCTTTCCAAACCCATTAAAAAAGCAGAGTTAGAGCAAATGGTCGAAAAGTGGGGACAGATTGTTATAAAAAAAGAGAGCACTTAGTGCTCTCTTCGAAACGTATGCACTTTTAGCTGCGACGACTTAATGCCGCAATTCGATCATCAAGAGGGGGATGGGTTGAGAAGAGTGCCATTAACCCGTTCTTTAAATGACTGTTGATACCAAACGCCATCATTTGATCTGGCATTTGATCAGGGATGCCTTGTTCCGCTTTCAGGCGTTGTAGGGCGCTAATCATGGCTGCAGAACTAACCAAATTGGCACCCGCTTCATCAGCACGGTACTCACGTTTGCGTGAGAACCAGGAGACAATCATTGAGGCTGCAATACCAAAGATAATTTCAAAGACGATAACCGTAATAAAGTACCCAATGCCACGTCCTTCACCTTCACCCTTGCGCAAGAAGCTATCGACAGCGTAAGCGGCAATTCGAGCAAAGAACATAACAAAGGTATTCACAACGCCTTGAATGAGCGCTAGGGTGACCATGTCGCCATTGGCAACGTGTCCAATTTCGTGTGCCAGAACGGCTTTGATTTCTTCTGGACGAAAACGCTGCAATAAACCACTGCTAACAGCAACTAAAGCATCGTTTTTATTCCAGCCTGTAGCAAACGCATTGGATTGCTGAGCTGGAAAAATACCCACTTGCGGCATTTTGATGCCTGCTTTTTGAGAGAGCTCTGCAACGGTTTCAAGCAACCAGCGTTCTTCAGCCGTGCGTGGTTGCTCGATGATTTGCGTTTTGGTTGCCATTTTTGCCATAAATTTCGATAAAAATAACGAAATGAGTGACCCTGCAAAGCCAAAAACAGCACAAAAAATTAACAAGGATTGAAGGTTCAAGCCCGTGCCGGATAAGTAATGCTCAACACCGAGTAAGTTCAGTGTAATGCTTGCAATGAAAATCACTGCAATGTTGGTTGCAAGAAAGAGGAGTATTCTCATAGTGGCTGTCTATTCCTGTTAGAAGTTGAACTGGCTATTAGATGTGGGTGAAAGGTAAAAGTTTCAAGATAGAAAAGCCGGTTTTTTGAACCGGCTTAGGTGAATCAAAGTGTAGACGAATTAAAGATTGGCAACCTGTGTCTCGATGACACCTCTCAGTTCAAGATAAGGGTCTAGGTTTTCAGGTCTAAAGAAAAGTTTGTAAAACTGTCGTTCCGCCATACGACCTTTACGGCCAGCCTTGTCCTCAGTATAGAGCGCATAGAGATAACTCATTTGGAGGTGTACAACCGCTGTGTGCATGGGCAGTTCAATTTCACGACCTTCAAGATCCACGTGGGTTTTTGCGGCTTTTAGTGTGTAGAAAGAGGCTTCAGCCACTTGATCAAGGTTGAGTAAAAAGTTGGAGGTAACAGGAACAATGTGGCGCTTATCTATGCCATTGTGCTGCATAGAGATACCGAGGTTTTTTTTGATTTTGATAAACATGTTAGATCTGCATCCCTTAATGTGCATGGAAAAAGAAGTATAGGTCAGTCAGATTACAAAAAGCTGAACCTGAATAAACACTATTCAGGCTCTTTTATCATAGCAGTCTGTTTTACTTATTGCTCGTAGGTTTTTAAAAAAACTGCAATTCGTTCAATTGCTTCGATCAGAAGGTCTGTACTGGGCAGAAAGACTAAACGGAAATGTTGAGTGTCATCAAGATTAAAGCCGCTACCTTGAACAATCAGTACCTTTTGCTGCTGAAGCAAGTCCAGTGCAAACTTTTCATCATTGTGGATGGGATAACGCTCTGGATCCAGTTTTGGGAATAAATACAACGCCCCTTTGGGTTTTACGCAGGATACACCGGGAATGTCATTTAGCATTCGCCAAGCCAGCTCCATTTGCTCATGCAAGCGTCCACTCGGAACGATAAGTTCGTTAATGCTTTGGTAGCCGCCTAATGCTGTTTGAATGGCATACTGTGCTGGAACGTTGGCGCACAGGCGCATGCTGGCGAGCATGTCCAACCCTTCTACGTAATCACGTGCTTTGTGTTTTGGGCCGCTGACAATCATCCATCCTGAACGGAAGCCCGCTGCTCGATAGGTTTTTGATAACCCATTAAAGGTGATGCACAGTACATCATCGGCAAGCGAGGCAATGGATGTATGCTCGGCTTCGTTATATAGGATTTTGTCGTAAATTTCGTCAGCAAAAACGATCAGTGAGTGCTCGCGAGCGATTTCCAGAAGCGCCAGCAAGATTGACTCAGGGTAAACAGCGCCCGTTGGGTTGTTTGGGTTAATAATGACAATACCGCGCGTTCGTTCCGTGATTTTACTGCGGATATCGTCTAGATCAGGCAGCCAGTCATTTCCCTCATCGCACCGATAGTGAACAGGGGTGCCGCCTGAGAGGCTAACGGCTGCGGTCCATAAAGGGTAGTCGGGCGACGGAATTAACATTTCATCCGTGTCATTTAGCAAGCCTTGCATGGCCATAACGATTAATTCCGATACACCGTTGCCGATGTAGATGTCTTCGATGCCGACATGTTTGATGGATTTGCGTTGGCACTCTTGCATTACCGCTTTACGCGCAGAGAAGACACCTTTAGAGTCACAATAGCCTTGAGATTCCGGTAGGTTATAAATAACGTCTTTGACGATTTCTTCCGGTGCGTTAAAACCCCAAGGTGCGGGGTTGCCAATGTTCAGCTTAATGATACGATGACCTTCGTCTTCAAGACGCTTGGCTTCCTGCATGACAGGGCCACGTATGTCATAACAGACATTGATAAGTTTATTCGATTTTCGGATAACAGACATCTTGTAGATCCCGAGCTCTAAAGGCGAGGCCTGAGCGTAAAAAATAAGCTAAATAAAATGGGTGTTAGCGGGCGTTTAGCATGATTTGGATGCAAGAAATGACAGACCAAGCGTCCCGATGTAAGGCGCATAATCATACGCCTTACATGGCTAATTTCAATCGGGAACCACGATAAATTACGAGCATGTTGGTTAATTATTATGACAAAGAAAGTGCTTAAAACTGAAGATGAGTGGGAACGTCTTCTCACGCCAGAGCAATTTTACGTGTGTCGGCAAAAAGGAACCGAAAGGCCGTTTTCGGGTGAGCTGTATGCACTGGATCAAGAGGGGCAGTATCACTGCGTATGTTGTCAGCAACCTTTGTTCTCATCGGAGCACAAGTTTGATGCGGGATGTGGTTGGCCAAGTTTTTGGCAGCCTATGGACCCTGTTGCGTTGACAGAGCATGTGGATCGATCACATGGTATGTTGCGAACGGAAGTGACCTGTACTGGGTGTGGTGCACATTTGGGTCATGTGTTTCCAGATGGACCACCCCCGACAGGTCTTCGTTATTGCATTAACTCGGTCGCAATGAGCTTTAAAGCAACCGATACTTAAAAGTAATTCCTTACAGCGACCCTTGAATTAAGTAGCGTGTAAATTCGGGGTCGTTAAACGCTTGCGTGAGCAAGTCAGTCGCCACTTCATTCATGAACTCACGGCTTTTCTGTTCACTGGGCGTCGCTAGGACTTCTTGGCGCTGAGCCGCTTCGAACTTCCCTGAATAGCTACGACGTCCATCGTTAACACTCATGCTCATGCGTATTTCACCCACCAGCTCTCTTCTTACACCGTCGCTGCGAAGAAAATAGGTCACTTGATCAAGTGTTAGGACTAAACGCGCATTGGATGAAGCGCTGGTTTGAACGCCCATACGATTGAGTGTGTTGATCGCGGCTCGCTGAAATTCAGCTGTCATTCCATCGGTTACAGAAATCGTTGTTTCGTTACCAAACCTGTCTGCTAGAGTGCCGATTTTGAGTTGCTGTTGTGGATAGCGTACCTCAACCGATAAGGGCATAGAGGACGGAAGTCTGGGTACTGAGGTGATTTGAGGCTCAAAATAGATGCGCTGTGGCATAGGGCCACTGGTGCATCCGATCAAAAATAGCATCGATAGAAGGATCGTAAGGGATAACGTGCGCACAAATAAATCCTCTAAGCAGTTGTGAGTTCGGGTTCTAAAGCGTTGATGAATTCAGCCAGTGAATCCGCGACACATAAATGGGGTGCTTTACCTGGGCGTTCAACCCAAATGCGCCCATCCGCATTGTCAACGCTGATCATCATCTCAGTGTCAGGAAGAGTCAATGCAAAGAATAGTGTCAGGGGGTGTCTGCGCCGCTTTTTTTGCAGAGCATGTCCAATAAAGTTAGCGCGTAGACGTTCCAAGTCATCGTTATTCCATACCTGCAGTAACGAAAGTTTGCCTTGTGCAGTGTTGGCTGTGATGGGATCTGACCAGTAATGACTGTAAAAGTCGATAATGTCAGGGTGTATAGGTGTCTCCAGTGCCTCACTGAGGCGTTCAAACATATCCGTCTGTTGAGTTTGTCGCTTGGGAAGCCATCTGACATCGTCACCTTCTTTACCATCGTCTAAATAGCAAACGCTAAGCCATTCGGAATCATAAGGAACGAGTGGGGCTCCCTTTTCATCGACAAGCTTAAAAAACTTTGTGTAAAAGTGATCAAGTGCATCTTTAACAGGGGAGGAGGTGTTTTGCATCGGAGGCTCATCTTGGGTGGTCATCAATTTGGGTTACTCTAGCTTTGTGGGTGTAAATCAATCAAGTCCTTGGCGCTAAAATCCGTGTTAGTCAGTTGTTGGGTGTTTGTGTTGTATCTTTGGCAGTCTATTGTTTGTATAAAATTCAATCAATTAGGTGGGAGAGTGTTGGGTGCATGTGAAAAAGAATGCTTTTTTTATAAAATATTTTTAGATGTGAAAAATCGCTGGAGGCCTTGTATTTACTCACTTGTTGGGTGTTTTAAGAGTTGAGGCGTAAAAAATATTTAATTTTTTTGCAAAGAAGTGTTTGACAAAGTTCTGAATATCATTAGAATTCGCACCGTCATTGAGGCACAGCAAAACAGCGACAGCCGCAACGACAGCAATACCAGATTACGGAGTGGTAGTTCAGTTGGTTAGAATACCTGCCTGTCACGCAGGGGGTCGCGGGTTCGAGTCCCGTCCATTCCGCCACTGGTATTGAACGTTATGGGCGAATAGCTCAGTTGGGAGAGCACCTGCCTTACAAGCAGGGGGTCGGGGGTTCGAACCCCTCTTCGCCCACCATAACGGAGTGGTAGTTCAGTTGGTTAGAATACCTGCCTGTCACGCAGGGGGTCGCGGGTTCGAGTCCCGTCCATTCCGCCATTTGTGTAAACGTTTTAGTGGTTACCGACATTTTATAATGTCATTCGTTATGGGCGAATAGCTCAGTTGGGAGAGCACCTGCCTTACAAGCAGGGGGTCGGGGGTTCGAACCCCTCTTCGCCCACCATAACGGAGCGGTAGTTCAGTTGGTTAGAATACCTGCCTGTCACGCAGGGGGTCGCGGGTTCGAGTCCCGTCCGTTCCGCCATTAAAATTGTTTATACTTCCAAATGCATATTCCTTCCCAACCATATTCCAATGCTTTGATACGACAGAAATGTCTTGATGTGTCGATTATTCGACTAGATCTGTCCCATCCCCAAATCAGTGGTAATAAATGGTTCAAGCTTGAGCCTCTGCTCAAACGAAGTCTTGCATCATGCACGCGCAGACCCCTACTCAGCTTCGGTGGCTGCTACTCAAATCATCTTCATGCGTTGGCCTATGCAGGTTATCATTATGGTATTCCCACCATTGGTGTTGTTCGAGGTGAAAGGCCGTGTCCGTTAAATGCTACCTTGCAAGATGCAGAGTCTTGGGGGATGGCCCTTCACTTCGTTTCAAGACAGGAGTATCGAAACAAAACCCATCCAGATTTTACTCAAGCGCTTTACGAGCAGTTCGGGGATTTTGAGTTGATCCCGGAAGGGGGAAGTTCTCCCGATGCCGTTTTAAGCTGCGCGAATATCGGGTCCTTCTTGGCGGTCTCTGATTTTGACTATGTGCTGTGTCCTCTCGGAACGGGAGCGACGGCGGCGGGTTTGCTTTTGGGAAAGCCTAAAAACTGCCATCTGATCGTCGTTCCTGCACTTCAAATTAGCGCGCAAGAGGCGCGATCTATGCTGTCTCAGCATTTGGCTGAAATGAGCCAGCCTATGCCTGAGGGATTAACGGTACTGGATGGAACCTTGCCTTATGGGAAGATCAATGCGGAGTTGGCTGCATTATGGTATAAAACCTCACGCCTTTGGGATCCTTTGTATACGCTAAGAATGTATCAAGCGTTTTGTCGACTTGTAATGTCTGATACATTTCCTCAGGGTAGTCGTATCGCTTTGTTTCATACAGGTGGAATGCAGGGGGTGCGTGGCTGCAAGTCGAAGATTGAGAGATTAGCCCCTGAATTTCAAGGGCCATTGCCACTATAATGAAGATAGACTTCTTAACAGTGAGATACCCATGGATAACTTTCGAAACATTGGTTTGATTGGTCGCTTAGGCAGTAAGGCGGTAATTGACACCTTGAAGCAGTTGATTCGCTTTTTGGATGATAAGGGGTTGAATGTCATTCTGGATCAAAAAATCGCCGAGGTGATGCCGGGCCATGGCCGACAAACCAGCAAACAAAAAATGATGGGCGAAATCTGTGATTTGGTCATTGTTGTTGGTGGAGATGGGAGTTTGCTTGGCGCTGCTAGGTCGTTGGCCCAGAGCAATGTTCCCGTGCTGGGTGTTAACCGTGGGAATCTAGGTTTCTTAACCGATATTTCACCGCAAGAAATTGAGGAGCGTGTGAATGAAGTGCTTCAGGGTAAATACAGCGTTGATACGCGCTTTCTATTGGATGTGAATATTCGTCGTAAAGGTGAGATGGTCGGCGAAATGGCTGCCTTGAACGATTGTGTGCTGCACCCAGGCAAAGCGACGCGCATGATTCAGTTTGATTTGTATATTGAAGGGCAGTTTGTGTATACCCAGCGTTCGGATGGGTTGATTATTTCAACGCCGACCGGGTCGACCGCCTATGCCTTATCAGCTGGAGGGCCCATCATGCATCCTAAGTTAGATGCCCTGGTATTGGTTCCCATGTTTCCGCACACCTTATCAAGTCGACCGATTGTCGTGAATGGCAACAGTGAATTGAAAATGGTGGTGAGTGAAGAAAACTCAACCTATCCAACGATTTCCTGTGATGGTCAGTCTGATTTTAGTTTGACCCCTGGTGATGTGATTACCGTTCGAAAAAAGTCAGCCAAGCTAAAATTGATTCACCCCGTTGATTATAACTTTTATGAAACCTGCCGTGAAAAACTGGGCTGGTCATCCCGGCCGAGTTAATGGAGGCACTTAGTGAGCGAGCGAGCGTTTAAAGGCTACGACCTAATTGGAGATATTCATGGTTGCGCCTTAAGTCTTCGAATTCTCCTCAGTCGTATGGGGTATACTCAAAATAAGGGTGTATATTCTCATCCAGAGCGCCAAGCCATCTTTGTGGGGGATATTATTGATCGTGGACCCCATATCCGTGAAGCTCTCCATTTGGTGAGGGACATGGTGGATGCGGGTCATGCCCAAATTATCATGGGAAATCATGAATACAACTATCTGTGTTATTCGACACCTGCGCCGAGCGGTTTTGCGCAAGCCTATTTGCGCAGCCATACCCCTCGTCATGAGCGCATACTGGAACAAACCCTGCAACAGTTGGCCAATTACCCGGAAGATCAGAGAGATTTCTTGCAGTGGTTTGAGCAAATGCCCTTATTTCTCGATATGGAGCGTTTTCGGATTGTGCATGCCTGTTGGCATCAGGAAATGATTGATCGCTTTATTGAGATGAACGGGGGTAACCGGATGAAACGAGGGTTTCTCTTTCGCTCCGCTGTTCAGGATTCGCTGGAATACACCATTATAGATCGATTGCTAAGAGGCACTCATTTAAAGTTGCCCAACGATGAGGTTATGATCAGTCGAGATGGGTTCGAGCGACATTTTTTTCGAACTAAATTCTGGGTTAGGGATCCATATTATCTTGTAGACGTGGTCTTCCAGCCGGATCCTTTACCCTCGCATTTGGCGCGCCTGCCCTTAAGTCGAGAGCAACGAGCGGACTTAATCTGCTATCGAGAAGACCAAAAGCCCTTATTTATTGGTCACTATTGGTGTCAAGGCGAACCGGAACCCTTGGCACCCAATATTGCATGTTTGGACTATAGTGCGGTGAAGTACGGTAAGTTGGTCGCCTATCGGATGGATGACGAAGTGAGAATCCAAAAAGATAAATTTGTTTGGGTCGATGTCGCCCGAGAGTTTGTCTTTTCAGATTAAGGAGCCTACATGACCTGGCGTAGATACTGGATGACGCTCATTTTGCTCGGTTTGAGCATTTTTATTTCGATGCTGGTTGGGTTCGGTGACAATCGTGGCATGATGCGGTTGTTGACGTTTTCGGACTTCTCCAGTGTTGGTGCTCAGATCTCATATTACAATTTGAAAGGGGTTGTGGCTTCGGGTGAGTGGTGGCGTTTTTTCACGCCTATGTTTATGCACTTTAGTATGCTGCACCTTGTCTTCAATCTTTTGTGGATTTGGGTTGTGGGAACGCGTATTGAGCAATTGCAAGGTCCGGTTTGGTTGCTGATGATTGTGCTAATAGCGGGTGGGTTGTCAAATCTCGCTCAGTTTTTAGTCAGTGGTCCATTATTTGGTGGTATGTCCGGTGTGGTTTACGCTGTGTTAGGATATGCATGGCTCTGGGATCGTATGCGATTTCGTCCTGGATTTTATTTACCTCCGGGCTTGATGGGGTTTATGGTGGTTTGGTTGCTGCTAGGGTATACCGGACTCTTAGGCTTGATAGGTTTTGGAGCTATTGCCAATACAGCGCACTTAGTGGGGTTGTTGGTTGGGCTTTTATTGGTATTGCCAGGTCATCTGCTTCGGCGATATTTTGCGTAAAATGCGTTACGACGAGTGTCTTGTTTTGGAGAGATCAATGTTATCGTTTAATGAAATGATTGAGTCCATGACTCACGATGTCTATGAGTCAATGAAGACATCAATTGAGATCGGTAAATGGCCGAATGGACAGCCGTTAACAGCCGCACAAAAAGAGTACAGCTTAAAAGCGGTCATCGCGTATGAGCACTTGCGTAACCTTCCAGAGGAAAAACGAGTCGGCTTCATTGATCGCACGCGTCCAGATGGAAATCAGCACGGTTGTGATCCGCTGCAGCCTGAAGTGTTAAAAATTTTAAATAGCTAAGGTCTCGCCGTCTTATGTCGCAAAAATCCGTTATTTACCTCAAAGACTATACCGTCCCCGCATTTTTAGTCGAAACGGTTGATTTACGTTTCGAACTTGATGCAACGGCAACTTGCGTTGAATCAGTATTACGGATGCGACGTAATCCGAAAGCCTCCCCAGATCAGCCCTTATGCTTGTTTGGGCATGATTCCTTGGAGTTATTAAGCCTGTCAATCGACGGTGTAAGGGTCCCTGATAATGGGTGGCTGCGTCAGGATGAAGTGTTGCGTTTGAATGTTTCGCTTAACGACACCTTTGAATTGCGTTGTGTTACAAAGATTAACCCCGAAGCAAATACGGCATTAGAGGGGTTGTACCTTTCGGATGGCATGTTTTGCACTCAGTGTGAAGCGGAGGGCTTTCGGCGTATCACCTTTTATCCCGATCGGCCCGATGTCATGGCTGTGTTTACGACAACACTGATTGCTAATAAAAACCAATACCCCGTTCTGTTAAGTAATGGCAATCCAGTGGCACAGGGCTCGGATGAAACGAGTCATTGGGTGACTTGGCAGGATCCATTTCCAAAGCCTGCCTACTTGTTTGCACTGGTGGCTGGCGATCTGAGTTGTGCAGAGGATACGTTTACGACCCAGTCGGGCCGAGCCGTTAAGTTGCAAATTTATGCCGAAGCCAAGGATTTAGATAAGCTAGGCCATGCGATGGAGTCGCTAAAACAGTCCATGCGCTGGGATGAGCGTGTGTATGGTCGAGAGTATGATCTTGATATTTACATGATTGTCGCTGTCGACTTTTTTAACATGGGTGCAATGGAGAACAAAGGGCTTAATATCTTTAATACCTCTTGCGTGCTTGCACACCCAAGAACCACAACCGACGCAGCTTTTCAGCGGGTGGAGTCTGTGGTAGCGCATGAGTATTTTCATAATTGGTCTGGAAATCGCGTGACCTGCCGTGATTGGTTCCAGCTGAGTTTGAAGGAAGGGTTTACTGTTTTCAGAGACCAATGTTTTTCGGCCGATATGCACTCGGCTGCGGTTAAGCGTGTCGAAGACGTGACCCTGCTGCGTACAGCACAATTTGCAGAAGATGCAGGCCCGATGTCTCACCCTGTGCGTCCAGCATCATTTATTGAGATTTCAAATTTCTATACCTTGACGGTGTATGAAAAGGGCGCTGAAATTGTTCGAATGCTGCATACCTTGCTTGGTGAGAAGGTGTTTCGACAAGGCACGGACCTCTATTTTGATCGCCATGATGGTCAAGCCGTTACCACCGATGATTTTGTTGCCTGTATGGAGGCCGTGTCTCAACGAGATTTGACCCAGTTCAAACGTTGGTACAGTCAGGCCGGTACGCCACGCTTAGACGTTGTCGATGAATATAATGCCGATCAGAAAACCTATACCTTGCGCTTTACCCAGTCAACGCCACCCACACCGGGTCAGACTGATAAGCAACCCTTGCATATTCCGATGAGCTTGGCACTCTTTGACTCAACTGGGCAGGCGATTCCTCTGGCAAATGGGCAGCTTTCGCAGTTGGTTGAGTTAACAGATGAAGAGACGATCTTTGTCGTGAAAGGGGTGCTTGAGAAGCCGACACCTTCTTTGTTGCGCGGTTTTTCGGCGCCCGTTAAGCTGTTTTATCCCTACACTGAAGAGCAGCTTAGCTTCTTATTAACCCATGAAACAGATGGGTTTGCACGTTGGGATGCAGGCCAGCAATTGGCGGTTCGGTTGTTGCAAGCACGAATCCTCAAAGGAGGAGAGGTAGACGATGCATTACCTGAAGCCTTCGTTTCGGCATGGCAAGTATTGCTTGAGCGCGCGTCGGACGATCCGGCAATGGCTTCTTTGTTGTTAACTCTGCCCACAGAAGCCTATCTCAGTGAAATATCGACAGTGATTGATGTTGACGCGATTTTCAATGCGCGCCGGACGATGCGCCGTCAACTTGCACAAGCGTTAGAGGCTCAATGGTTAACCTTGTATAACGAGATGGGCAGTGAAGAGAGCTATCGCCCTGATTCGTCTGAAATGGCGCGCAGAAGTTTAAAGAATACTTGCTTGGGGTATTTGATGGCATTGGACAGCCCAACCTATTTGGCCTTGGCTGAGCAGCAGTTCTCCGAGTCGGATAATATGACAGAGCAGTTTGCAGCCTTGTCCACGGTTGTTTATTCTGTTTTTACCGATTCTGCGCGAGAAATGCTGGACGAATTTCTGAATCAATGGCAGCATGAGTCTCTCGTGATGAATCAGTGGCTAGCACTGCAAGCGGCCGATCCAAAATCTGGTGCCTTGTCTCGTGTCAAAGCATTGTTGGAACATCCTGTGTATGATTCACGTAACCCAAATAAATTGCGCGCTGTGATTTCAACATTTTGTAATCAAAATACAGTGAACTTTCATGGATTGGATGGCGAGGGGTACCGCTTCTTAGCAGATAAGATTATAGAATTAGATAAACAAAACCCGCAGGTGGCATCACGCTTACTGACCCCCTTAACACGGTGGAAGCGTTATGATAGCCAGCGGCAGGCGTTGATGAGGGCGCAACTACAGCGCATCATTGAGTCTGGGGATTTGTCGGGTGATGTTTATGAAGTTTTAAGTAAGAGTATGGCTTAACTTTAGTCAAAGGTTGTATTGGATTGACTCGCTCCATTTGCCTAGCTTCGTTATACTCTGTGATAAACTATTTTTAAAATAAACCATTGGGATAAGTAGAATGGAACGATTCTTAGTTGCAGACGATAAGTTTGATATTCAGCAGAATTTTCGCCGTGCATTAAAGTGCCAAGAACAGTTGAGCACAGCCAAAGAAGCGGTTAAAGAGGCCAAGGCCAGTCGAGTGTGGATTGTCGCACTGGTTATTCTGGTGTTTGCGATCAGCTCAAAGTTTTTTTTAGGGGCTGCAGCCGCGCTTGCTGCGCATTATCTCTACCGAGTTATCCGGGCTTGGTACGCCGTTAGCCGCTCTGAAGAAGCGTTGGAAGAAAGTGAGCGTTGGTTCAGCTCTAAAGGGCTTAAGCTTGAAGGTCGCGTTCTCTACTTCAATGAGGACAGCTTGCTAGAGCGCCCACTTGACCCCTTCAATGACGAGCAGTATCGTTAATATCTAAACAAAAAAGGCCGCAGTTGCGGCCTTTTTTGTTTATGAAGGGGTGTATGTGATTCAAGGCGAGATCAGCATAGGACAGGGTTGGTGGTGGACACAGTTGCGTCCATTGTGCTTGCTCCGATAGAGGGCTTGATCCGCACTGCTGATTAAGTTCGACTTAAGTTTTTCTACGTCACGATAGTATTGCGGGTGTTTTGGATCGCAAACCGTTAATCCAATAGAGCAGGTAACCTGTATCGACTCGCCTTCTTGTCCATAAAAGGGTGTTTCGCTGATGGTTCTGCGCAGTTCCTCTGCTAGTCTTAATCCTGTATCCAGTGAGCAACTTGGCAGCAGCAGCGCAAACTCCTCTCCACCGTAGCGTGCAACACAGTCAAGAATTCGTCGTTTTTCTTTTAGCAAGTGTGCGACGGCTCGAAGCACTTGATCGCCACTTAAGTGACCAAAACGGTCGTTAATGGATTTGAAATGATCGATGTCGAGCATCATGCATACAAAAGGCTCGTTTGAGCGTTGGCAGCGATTGATTTCACGGCTTAAGTGCTCATTGAAGCTGCGACGGTTAGCAGTGGTTGTCAGAGAGTCAATGCTGCTTAAACGGACAAGCGTTTCTCGGCTAATGCAAATTTCCACGCAAGTTGATAAGACGGATGCAAGGTACATGACATAGTCGTAGCTTAAAAACTGGCTATACCGCAGCTGGTCGTGGCTGCCTAGATTTAATGAGCCGATTAAGCAGTTATCTTGGATTAGGGGCAACAACACACAGGATTGAATGGTGACGGTGTGAGGAAAGCAAAACGTTCGAATGGTTTCGCTGGGTTCGCCACAAAAGTAGGTTAAGTCTGGAAACAACTCATTGAGTGGCCCTTGTGATTTAAGCAAATGGAGCTCGGACTCTGTTGAGTTGACTTCATAGCCCTGCAGCAGATCTCGAACAATATCTTCAGGATCAAGTAACATGAGAGTTAAGCTTGATAACTTAAAATCTCGCCTAAAATCATTTAATAAATAGCTTACGAGCTCAGCTAGGGTAGTGGATGACATGAGCTTGAGTTTTGCTTCAAAGAAAGAGTGTAAGAGTTGGTCATTGTGATAGGCTTTTTGCCGCATAATCGTCAGCATGCGACGTAACTCTTTGTTTTCTTCCTCAAGAGAAATAGCGCGACTCATCCAGATATCCTTAGTTGGCTGTCCTGAATAGAATGTAAGGGTCTACAATCTGTATTAACGGTATCAACGTAAATATTCACACTAAAGTTTAGCTGCGCCTAGTGTATACAAAAACGAATAAGGAGAGAATCACATGAACCTACTCTTAACAGGTGGTACGGGATTTATTGGGCGTGCTTTGGTGAAAGCGCTGATTGATCGGGGCGATCATGTCATAGTGCTGTCAAGAAGGCCTCATGAGTCAGTGAAAGGTGTTCAATATGTGCAGCGTTTAACAGACATTCCAATGGATCAAACATTGGATGCAGTTATTAACTTAGCGGGTGAGCCAATCCTTGATCAGCGCTGGAGCGCTTCTCGTAAGCAGCTTTTGAGAGAGAGCCGTATTAAGACCACTGCGTCATTGGTTGAATGGTTAAGGGGATTAGAACGGAAGCCGGAGGTCCTAGTGAGTGGTTCAGCCATTGGCTTCTATGGCAGCCAAGAAGATGTGTTGATTTCTGAAGATAGTGCTGTTGTCAAAGGGTTTACACATCAGTTATGTGCGGATTGGGAGGCTGAAGCACTGGCTGCAGAGAGCTTGGGAATCAGAGTCTGTTTAGCGAGAACTGGAGTGGTTATAGGCCCCAATGGCGGTGCTCTAGCGAAGATGATTTTGCCATTTAAGTTGGGTCTAGGCGGACCTGTTGCAACAGGCAAGCAATGGATGTCCTGGATTCATTTGCAAGATGAGGTGAAGGCATTGCTGTATCTTGTCGATCATTGTGAGGTTCGAGGAGCGTTCAATCTGACAGCTCCAAACCCTGTCACAAATAACGTATTTTCTAAAACGCTTGCCCAAGCACTACATCGGCCCGCTCTCTTTAGAGTGCCGGAGTTTACACTGGCCATGATGTTGGGTGAAGGGCGCGAGCTGCTTGTGAAAGGGCAGAGAGTGGTTCCTACACGTTTAACAAGCCTCGGATTTGTCTTTGACTATCCCGATTTGCAAGGTGCAATTAAGGCGTCTCTTTAAACAGGGCGCTTTAGGGTAATGCGTCGATTTAAATGTTGACTCCAGCGTTGATACAGAGTGTAGGCAAGTACAGACAGTAGCATTAAGGTTGCGGTTATTAATCCTAAACGTTGACTATTGAAGTCTCGATCTTCTTCTATGTTTGTCTTTCCGGAAGAGGTAGATGTATCGACATTGCTCCCTGTAGAGGTGACGAACTCGGAGCCAATAGTAATTTCACCGTGAGGCCTGCTCGTGATTCGTGCTTGATCTGACAGCGTATCCCACCAGTGTATCTCAGCCCCAGGGTGTGGGTAAGTGCCTTCTTGTTCTGGTGTCAGCAACCATAGTTCTTGTAGGACGCTCGTAACGCCTTGGCTGGATAAATGCTCGTTAGACTCGCGTCCAACGAGTGTGTAATGAGGGTAGGGATCAGCAAGCAACAAGGTATCGGGTAAATGATCGGATGTGAGTCCGACGGCTGTCAATGTCAGACTGCGTAAAAGTCTGGGCTCCTCACCTAAGGGAAGGCTTCCTAGCGTGTCACTTAAAAACACATTCTCTGAAGGTAGCCAATGACCATCATGGGTATCATGTACCTGAGGTAATACTTCAACCTCTAGATCATCCGCGAGAAGCTCATCCAATAAAAAACGATTTCCTTCAGGTAATCGTAATGCAGGTCCTTCAATGCGGATATAGCCTTCTTCATTAGGGAAAAGAGCGAAGCTGAACTCGGTCACTAAGTAGGGTTCACGATTGACCTCAGCAGTACGTGTGCTCGGAGCCTGCAAACGAATAACGCGTCCTGATTCAATGTAGGGTGGCACAAACTCCGTGTCATCAGGTAAGGGCTGTCGATGAAATAACGTGACATCCATAATCAGCTGCGCATTTTTATAGACGATTAAGCGATCTAATCTCGCCTCAATGACTAAATCATTGAACTGAGCTGTAGACGAAATGGGAGCCCGTTCACGACCTGGGGCGATTGAAAGCTGAATAGGTTCAGACATGAAGTTTTGCAGCCTCAAAGGCGGAAGTATAACGGAGCCTGTTGTTTTGGCACTAATAGGGATTTGCCAACGTGTTCGGGACTGTCGCTGTCCTGCTGTATGGGTGGTGACCAGTGAGCGTTGAATAGCACCCAGTCGAAAATCTTGCTGCAAGGGAGATAGATCGGGTGGTAATTGGAAGTCACCATTGGCCTCAATCGTCAACAGAGCACGGTCATCCAAGGTCAAGCTTTGGCGATCAATATTGACTTGAAGCTCTGCCGCTGCAGACGCTGAAAAAAAACAACAAATAAAAAAAACAGTGATAAAGGCTTGCTTAAGCTTAGTGTTCATATAATCTTATTCTTAAGTCTATAGGATTATTATCAAGTAAGGCATGCCACTCTGCAATGAGTAAATTGTCTTAGGCGGTTTAATCTAGTCTTAATATAATCAAAAAGAGAGTTTTTATGCCCCGTCAAGCTGTGGAAAGTAAATCTGAAATTCTCGCGAACTTAAAGCGAGAGGTTACAAATCGTTTAGCTGAAAGTAAGTCAGCGGCGTTGCTCCGGTTTATGGATCGTTTTTTCATGACCACTCCGGAGTTAGATCTGCAAAAATGGAGAGCAGATGACCTATTAGGTTCAGTGCTTTCGGTTTGGGAGTTTTTCCAGCACAGCCAGCTTGCCGGCCCAAAAGTTAAGGTTTTCAACCCTGATTATGAGCAACATGGTTGGCAGTCAACGCATACGGTTGTCATGGTGTTGGTGCCAGACATGTCGTTTATTGTTGATTCTCTGCGTTTGGAACTAAACCGACAGAATGTCGCGACGCATGCCATTACCAATGCTGTTATTCGTGTTTCTCGTGACGATCAAGGTCATTTTTTAGAAATGTCCGATAAAAGTGAATCGCGTGAGTCCATTGTTTGTATTGAAATCGATCGGCACACCGATAAAGAACGGCTTGAGAACATTCGGCAGGGACTTCTGGCCGTTTTGCATGATGTAAAAGCCGTCGTTAATGACTTTGATGCCATGCTCTCTGCACTCAAAAATCAAATGGCGCATTATGAGCATCAAGGGCAGCTTCATGGCCGTCCCGAAATTAAAGAAGCGTCTGCATTTTTGGTTTGGTTGGAAAAGAATTTTACATTTCTTGGGTATGAAGAGTTTGAGCGTGTTGAAAAAGAGACAGGCGCTCATTTTGAGATTAAGCCTGCGTCCGGTTTAGGTTTATTGCGTGATTGTGATACAGATTGTCGATCAGAACTGTTGGAGGTAACACTGCAGCGTGCCCCTCATGTTTTATTGCCGGATTTAATCAGCTTTTCGAAAGCGTCTGTCAAGTCACGTGTGCACCGTCCGGCCTACCCTGACTACATTAGTTTTAGACGGTTTGATGATCAAGGGGAGGTGTGTGGAGAGGTTCGGTTTTTAGGTCTTTATACTTCATCCGTATACACCCATTCACCCAGTGTGATTCCCGTTGTCCGTGACAAGATCAAAGCCGTGATGGATGGTGCTGGTTTTTATCCAAATGGGCATGATTGGAAAGAACTCTTGCAGGTCATGGAAACCTTTCCGCGCGATGATTTGTTTCAGACACAAATCGATGATCTAAGTAAGATTTCGTTGGGCATCTTACAAATTCGTGAACGTCGCCAAATACGTCTATTCTTACGCCGAGATTATCAAGGTCAGTACTTTTCGGCATTGGTGTACGTGCCGCGTGATATCTATAGCACAGAGTTCCGTCTTAAAGCTGAAAATATCTTAAAAGCAGAGCTAGGTTGTGATCTAGCGGAATTTAATACCTATTTCTCTGAGTCAATCCTAGCGCGTACTCAGTTTAACCTTCGTTGTTCCAAGGGTGAGCCCGTTGCGGATGTGTTTGATGTGCGTGAGATCGAGTACAAAATCCGAGTTGCCGCACGTAGTTGGGATGAAGATCTGTATGACGCCTTGATCGAGTCCATGGGCGAGGAGCAGGGAATTCATGCCTTCAATCATTATGGCCGCGGATTCTCGGCAGGTTATCGGTCAGATTTTTCGGCCCGCTCAGCCGTGATTGATATTCAGCACATGAAAGAATTGTCTACCACTTCGCCGATTGCACTCAGCTTTTATCGTGCTTTCGACCGCGAAGAAGATGAGATCAACTTCAAGCTTTTTCATTTTGGTCATTCTTTGCCTTTATCGGATGTTTTGCCAACACTGGAAAATTTGGGCCTGCGCGTCATTGATGAACATCCCTATCAAATTGAAGACAGTCAGGATAACTGCATCTGGATCCATGATTTTAACCTACGTTTTTCAGGTAAGCAGCATGCTTCAATTGAAGAGTTGCAAACCATTTTCACTGATGCGTTTCTCAGTATTTGGCAAGGGGTGAGTAGCAGTGATGACTTCAACCGCTTGGTTCTTGGTGCAGGCCTAAGCTGGCGGGAAGTGTCTGTTTTACGTGCCTACGCATCTTACATGAAACAAATTCGTTTTCCGATTAGTACCGAAGCGGTGAGTCTTGCATTAAACAATCATGTACCCATTGCTCGCGATCTGATTCAGATGTTCAACGCTCGCTTTCATCCGCAGCAATCGAATTTGGATCTTGCCAGCAAAATTGAAGAGCGCGTATTGACCGCTTTAGATGATGTGAGCAGCTTGAATGAGGATCAGGTTATTCGGCAATACCTTGCATTGATCAATGCAACGTTACGAACCAACTATTTTCAAATGTGCAAAGGACAGTCTAAAGGGTATCTATCCTTCAAACTATCACCGGCACAGGTTCCGTTTGTACCGCAGCCGTATCCTATGTTTGAGATATTTGTCTTTTCACCTAGGGTTGAGGGCGTGCACTTGCGGGGTGGTAAAGTGGCACGCGGTGGCCTGCGCTGGTCTGATCGAAATGAAGACTTTAGAACGGAAGTCTTGGGTCTAGTAAAGGCGCAGCAAGTTAAAAATGCGGTGATAGTGCCTGTTGGAGCGAAAGGAGGATTTGTCGCTAAGCGTCTTAACAGTCGGATGACAAGGGACGAGTGGCTTGAAGAAGGGATTGCCTGCTATAAAATTTTTATTAGTGCGTTGCTCGATATTACTGACAACGTAATTGATAACGAAGTTGTACCGCCTAAAGAAGTGGTGAGGCATGATGAAGACGACACCTATCTTGTCGTAGCCGCGGATAAGGGAACCGCGACGTTTTCAGATATTGCCAACGGTATTGCTGAGTCGTACCAGTTCTGGTTAGGTGATGCGTTCGCATCCGGTGGTAGTCAAGGGTATGACCATAAGAAAATGGGTATTACGGCTCGTGGTGCCTGGGTGTCGGTTGAACGTCATTTCCGCGAAATTGGAATTAATACGCGCTATCAGCCCTTTACGGTCATAGGCATAGGTGACATGTCCGGGGATGTATTTGGTAATGGACTATTGCTGTCTGATCAAATTAAGTTGGTCGCTGCCTTTAACCATATGCATATTTTCATCGATCCAAATCCGGATCCACAAGCAAGCTTTGCAGAGCGCAAGCGTTTATTTGAGCTGCCAAGGTCAGGATGGATGGACTACCAGTCATCTCTGATCTCTAAGGGAGGAGGTGTTTTTGAGCGGTCTGCAAAATCCATTACTTTAACACCTGAGATCCAAGCGCTCACGGGGCTGAGCCAAACCCGTATTACGCCAACTGAATTGATTTCTGCGTTATTAAAGTCTGAAATCGATTTGCTGTGGAACGGTGGTATTGGGACGTATGTGAAAGCCAGCACCGAGACGCATGCAGATGTCGGCGATAAAACCAATGATGCGTTGCGTGTCGATGGTAATGAATTGCGCTGCAAGGTTGTTGGCGAGGGGGGGAATTTGGGGATGACACAGTTAGGGCGAATGGAATTTGCTCGCAATGGTGGTCGTTTAAACACCGACTTCATTGATAACGCAGGAGGAGTTGATTGTTCAGACCACGAGGTCAATATCAAAATTCTGTTGAATGGTTTAGTTGCGGCAGGGGATTTAACCCTTAAGCAACGCAATCAGTTGTTGCTGGAAATGACCGATGAGGTCGCTGGGCTGGTTCTGAAAAACAATTATCGTCAGGTTCAAGCCATCACCTTAGCTGAGCGTCGGTCTTTGAAAGCAATGGCCGAGTATCAGCGCTTCATTAATAAGTTGGAGTCTGAGGGTAAACTTAATCGAAAGCTCGAGTTTATCCCGACTGAAGATCAACTTGAAGAGCGTCGAGTCAGCGGTTTGGGGTTAACTCGTCCGGAGCTGTCCGTACTTGTCTCGTATAGTAAAGCCGACTTGAAAGCCGAGTTGCTTAAGACAGATGTTCCAGATGATGCATACCTTGCACGTGAATTGGTCACCGCTTTTCCTAATAAAATGGTAAAAATTTACAATGAGCCTTTAAAGCAGCATAAGCTTTGCAGGGAAATCGTGGCGACTCAAATTGCCAATGAAATTGTTAACTTGATGGGGGTTAACTTTGTTGACCGCTTGGTTACAACAACGGGGACGGATACGAGTACGGTTGTACGTGCCTATGTGTTGGTTCGAGATGCCTTTGATTTGCCAAATCTCTGGAAGCAAATTGAGTTTTTAGACTATGAAGTTGATGCCCAAATTCAGCTTGAAATGATGGAGCGCCTTCAATATTTGGTGCGTCATGCTGCACGCTGGTTTGTGCGCAATCGCAGAGGTGGCATTGACTGTGCGTCTGAAACCGAATATTTTGCAGACTCAATACGGAGTATCAGCCTGACCCTTGGAAATCTACTCTGTGGTGAGCCTAGAACTGAATGGGAGGATGCCTACCAGCGTTACACAAATGCGGGTGTGCCTTCTGAGCTTGCTAAAGTTGTTGCCGGTTCTGGAGTGTTATTCACAGCGCTGGGTATTATTGAAGTGACACGTGAGCACGAAGTGCCGTTGACGCGTGCGGCTCAAGCGTTCTTCAGTTTGGGTGAGCGATTAGAATTGCATTGGTTTGCGGGTCAGTTAAATGATCTGCATGTCGATAGTTATTGGCAAGCATTGGCAAGAGACTCATTCCGAGACGATCTTGAGTGGCAGCAGCGAGCATTGACTGCAACTGTGTTGCAGGTAGATGCTGAGGCAAGTGATGTTGCACTTGATGCTTGGATAGCCTTGAACAAAACGCATTTAGAGCGTTGGGATAAGGTGCTTTCCGATCTTAAATTGGCTAAGACGCAAGACTATGCAATGTATACGGTTGCTGTGCGTGAGTTGTTTGATCTTGCGCGAACCTGTAAATCATCTTAATTAGTGGGTGGTTATTCTTCAAACTGCCTGCGCTTGTTTGGCAGTTTGAATGAAATACGCAGTGTTAGATGTCAAAATTACTCGAAATGAGTTTCTGAAATACTACAAAGGCGTGGCCTCCCGTGTCTCCGTGCGGGCGCGGGATGGTCGACGTTTTCACCTACCTGCTTCAGTCTTTACGCGCTTTTTATCTCACCATGGTGTAAATGGCAGTTTTATTATTTATTTTTCGGAAGAGGGAAAGCTGATTCAGATTGATAGGATGTCAAACGGATGACTGTCATTCGATCCTTGCAAAGATTATAATGGACGAAATTGTATATAAACTCTGGGATTGCGATGTTATACACACTTGCACGATCACTGATGTTTAAGCTGGATGCTGAGACTTCTCATAACCTTGCCCTTGGTGGAATGAATCTGCTTTCTGGTGTTGGACTCGAGCAGTTAATAGGCTCAAAGCCTATGCATTTACCTGTGGAGGTCATGGGGTTACGTTTTCCTAATCCGGTTGGCTTGGCTGCGGGTCTTGATAAAAATGCCAGTGCTGTTGATGGTTTGGCTGCGATGGGATTTGGCTTTATTGAAGTCGGCACTGTCACGCCTAAGCCTCAGTCAGGTAATCCCAAGCCGAGACTCTTCCGCTTAGAGGATCGACAGGCCATTATTAATCGAATGGGATTTAATAATGATGGTGTTGATCAGCTTCTTAAGAACCTCGAGAACTGTCGTTACGATGGTATTTTGGGCATTAATATTGGGAAAAATAAAGATACACCGAATGCGCAAGCAAACGATGACTATCTCTATTGCATGCGCAAGGTATACTCTCGTGCTAGCTATATCACCATTAATATTTCTTCTCCGAACACACCTGGACTGCGGACGCTTCAATTCGGTGAGTCATTGAACAGCTTGTTGGATTGCATGAAAACCGAGCAGTCAAAACTGAGTAAGGTTCATGGGCGTTATGTACCTATAGCACTCAAGATTGCACCGGATATGGGGCCTGAAGAGTTTGAGTTGGTGGCAGCCTCCCTTAAGGCCTATGAAATGGATGCGGTGATTGCAACGAATACCACCCTCTCTAGAGACGGTGTGGAAGGGTGTCAGTGGGCGGAAGAGGCTGGCGGTCTCAGTGGTGCGCCTGTTCGAAATCGCTCTACAGCTGCAATTATGGCGTTGTCTAAGCACTTGAAAGGCAGTGTCCCCATTATTGGGGTGGGCGGTATTACTGAAGGTTTTGATGCGGCAGAAAAAATTCAAGCGGGTGCGAGTTTGGTGCAGATCTACACAGGATTTATCTACCAGGGGCCCGGCCTTATTCGAGACTCTGTTAAAGCAATTGCAGAAATACGTTGATCTTTGACTCCGGAAAGTCCTAAGAAAAGGCTATCCGGAGCATCTTGTTAAGTGATAATAATAGAAAGTTTAAGCAAGTGACGGGTTTATCTGTATTGCAGAAACGCCAGACATGCCGTTCCAATGTGCTTCGCGTCCTTCACGCCATCCTGTCATCCAACAACTTCGCATATCCGCGTTGTTAACTGGGCATTCCTCGCGTGATTTTCCGCTGATGCCAGCATTAAAACCACGGTTGTACAGAGTGGAGCTGCGGTCACGTTTCTGTTTTCTCATAGTACGCCTCTCATGTTTCTATTTATCATAGCGCGAAGGCTAATTGCACTTCGCGAGTGGCCGTGAGTTCACTATACTCACACCTTCATTAATAACGTAAATAAAAATCTTTTGCGATTGAAATTTGCTATGGTTGTTAAAGGTGCTGATAGTAAGTTTGTGTGTGCAGTTGCAAAAATATGAATATAATCAACTGATTGAGTAAATATTTCAAACATGTGTTTATGGATGAAAATTTTTCAGTTAGTCATTAAAGTTAAACAAATAAATGTTGAGGTGCGAACTAAACATGCCAATTCAGAATGATGCGATGGGTATATCCTATTTTGTAACCTGTCCAAAAGGGTTGGAGGCGCTTCTTCTAGACGAAATTAACGCACTCGGTGCCATATCAGCTAAACAAACGGTAGCGGGCGTTGCGTGTGAGGGCGATAAAACTCTAGGGTATCGATTGTGTTTAGAGTCTCGTTTAGCGAGTCGAGTATTATTGCGCTTAGCTGAGGCTCCTGCAGCAACGCCTGACGCGTTGTATGACCTAGTGCAGTCCATCGACTGGCTTGAGCTGATGCGTCCTTCAGGGACCCTCAGTGTTGATTTTAACGGCCGTAGTGACGCCATCAATAACACTCACTTTGGGGCGTTAAAGGTTAAAGACGCTATTGTTGACCAAATACGCGGTGCAACAGGTCAGCGCCCCTCTATTGAAAAGCAGCAGCCGGATATACGTGTCAATGTTCATCTAGCGAAAGGGCAAGCGACAGTTTCGCTTGATATGTCGGGTGAGAGTTTGCATCGAAGAGGCTATCGCCAGCAAGCAGGTGAAGCGCCAATGAAAGAAAATTTGGCCGCCGCTGTCTTACTGAGAGCTGGGTGGAATAAAGACGTGTTTGATGCGGTGTTAGATCCTATGTGCGGATCTGGCACCTTGCTGATCGAAGCGGCAATGATTGCAGCGAATATTGCCCCTGGCTTGTATCGACACCAATTTGGCTTCACCCATTGGTTAACGCATGACCGTGGGTTGTGGAAGGAGTTGTGCGATGAAGCGCATGCGAAAGCAGAAGCTGGAAAAGTCGCCCTTACCGCACAATTCTATGGCTTTGATCAAGATGAGAAGGTCTTACATAAAGCGAAAGAAAACATACGTCGGGCTGGTTTAAGTGCGTTTATTCGCGTTGAGTTGTCCGAATTAAGTGGACTTCAGTGTCCCCAGGATATTGAGAAGGGCTTATTGGTTACCAATCCGCCTTATGGTGAGCGGTTGGGCGAAACCGAAAACCTGATGTGCCTATACCAATTGCTGGGACAGCAGTTACGAAGCCAATTTGAGGGGTGGCGAGCGGCGGTCTTTACATCAAATCCTGACCTATGCAAGGTCATGAAACTGAAGGCGCAGCGCTCCTACCAGTTGTTTAATGGTGCCTTAGAGAGCCGATTGTTTTTATATGAAGTCTTTGCGCAAGAGGATCGAGTTCAAGATGAAGCGAAAACGCTTGAGCTGACGGAGTCTGCGCAAATGGTCGCGAATCGAATTCAAAAAAATCAAAAAAACTTAGGGAAATGGATTAAAAAAGAAGGGATTGAGTGTTATCGCGTTTATGATGCGGATATTCCAGAATATGCTGTGGCTGTCGACTGCTACGGTGACGAAGTGATTGTTCAGGAGTATCAGGCGCCTTCGTCAGTTGATCCTGTAAAAGCGTTTAGCCGCTTTAATGAAGCGGTTGCAGCGGTGGCTCAGGTGATGAACAAAAAGCCACAACAAATTGTCGTTAAGCGTCGTAAGCGCCAGCAGGGAACGGAGCAGTATGAGCGTCATGATACCACCGACCATTTTTTTGTGGTGACGGAGCTAGGTTGTAAGCTGTGGGTGAATCTTCATGATTACCTTGATACGGGGTTGTTTTTGGATCATCGGCCAGTGCGCCGCAAGATTCAGTCGATTGCTCAAGGTAAAAATGTTCTTAATTTATTTTCATACACGGCGACAGCTAGCTTGCATGCAGCGGTGGGCGGTGCTAGTAGAACAACGAGTGTTGATATGTCGTCCACGTACCTTGATTGGGCGCGTCGCAATTTCGCCTTGAATGGATTGGATAATTCGAACCATCATTTTGTGCGAGAGGATTGTTTCAAATGGTTGGAGCGTCAGTCATCTGCGCAATATGATTTGATTTTTATGGATCCACCAACTTTTTCAAATTCAAAACGAATGGAAGGGGTGTTGGATGTTCAGCGAGATCATGTTCGGTTGATTCACTTGGCGATGGGCTTGCTTAAAAAAGAGGGTTTGTTGATTTTTTCCAATAATTATCGTCGTTTCAAGTTAGACAGCGATGCGCTTCACGCCTATGAAGTGAAAGATGTGACAGCAAGCACGATTGATCCTGATTTTAAGCGCAATGCAAAAATACATTGCTGTTTTGAAATCAAGCATAGTCAGGTATAAAGAGTCAGGGTGGATAACCCTCCTAAGACTCACCTTTGGTGAGGTTAGGAGGGCTTTAAGACCTAAGGCTTAATTATGCAGAAGGGTAGTCACGCTTTTTAGCGCCTGTGTAAAGCTGGCGTGGGCGACCAATACGGTTGGGGCTTGAATGGAACTCGTTCCAATGGGAAATCCAGCCAATGGTGCGAGACAGTGCAAATATAACTGTGAACATGCTTGTTGGAATGCCGATTGCTTTCAGAATGATACCTGAGTAGAAGTCGACGTTTGGATAGAGTTTTCTCTCAACAAAGTACGGATCTTCTAGTGCAATTTCTTCAAGGCGAGTTGCGATTTTTAATAATGGATCGTTCTCGATTCCGAGCTCACCTAAGACCTCATCGCAGGTTTTCTTCATGACTTTTGCGCGCGGATCAAAGTTGCGATAGACGCGATGTCCGAAGCCCATCAAGCGGAAAGAGTCTTCAGGGTCTTTGGCGCGTTGAATAAACTCTGGGATATTGGCTTCGTCGCCGATTTCTTCCAGCATGGTCAGTACTGCTTCGTTTGCACCACCATGTGCAGGTCCCCATAAAGCCGCAATGCCAGCAGCAATACATGCAAATGGATTGGCGCCTGATGAGCCCGCCAAACGAACGGTAGATGTTGATGCGTTTTGTTCATGATCAGCATGCAGTGTGAAAATTCGATCCATTGCGCGAACAAGGATTGGGTTGGCAACGTAATCTGCACAGGGCGTTGAGAACATCATACGCAAAAAGTTTTCAGCATAGGTGTTGTCATTGCGTGGATGCATGAATGGCTGGCCAATAGAATACTTATAACACATGGCCGCCAACGTGGGCATTTTTGCAATCAAACGATACGCACAAACTTCGCGGTGATGCGCATTATTGATGTCCAGTGAGTCATGGTAGAAGGCAGATAGAGCGCCGACAACACCACACATGATCGCCATGGGGTGCGCATCGCGGCGGAAACCTTTAAAGAAGGCGCTTAGTTGCTCGTGCACCATTGTGTGATTGGAAATGGTGTTGTTGAAAACAGCTTTTTGTTGTTCGGTTGGGAGTTCACCGTTTAGTAATAAGTAGCAAACTTCCAAGTAATCAGACTTTTCAGCGAGTTGCTCGATTGGGTATCCGCGATGCAGAAGAATGCCCTTGTCGCCATCGATGTAAGTAATTTGTGATTCACAGGCCGCAGTCGACACGAAGCCAGGGTCATATGTGAATAGGCCTTTGCTAGTCAAAGGACGAACATCAATGACGTCGGGGCCCTCTGTTCCGGAGTAAACGGGTAATTCAATCGTTCCATCCAGACCATCGACCGTCAAACGTGCTTTCTTGTCAGCCATAGTTGGCTCCTATCATTCGGTTTAATTACAACGACTTGTGACCAGTCGTTTGATTACACTGTTGAGAATTGACCTAGTTAAGGACGGTACAACTATAAAGTTTGTCACGCGATTGTCAATTAAACCTAAAGGCGAATATTGCGCCGCAACATCAAAAAATTCGAACGGAGGTGATCAACTCATGAGAAATGGCCTTATAATACGTGGGTTCGAAGAAAGGCATGCTCTGCAAGCCACGGTTTATGCTTAGACCATTGTTGTACATGCGTGATATCGCGTTGTATTCAAGGGTTGAAGTGACTATACTCCGTGGCCTGAGTTGACATTGTACTTATGTGTGCAATGCCACAAATGTGCAATGCCAGTTCGGCATCCCGAGCTACTGCTTCTGAGCACTTCCAAACAACCAAGTCCTGCAAAGGGACCCAAAAGTGTGAACTAGAGCCGTGAACAAAAAAAGACCTGTAAACTTAGATCTTCAAACGATTAAATTGCCGATTACGGCGATCACATCCATTCTGCACCGCGTAACAGGTGTAGCGTTGTTCTTCGGCGCTATATTTGCAGTGTATCTACTTGGGCTATCGCTCGAGTCTGAGGCTGGCTTTGCCGCTGCCTCTGACTTAATGAACAATAGCTTCTTGGCGAAATTGATAGCGTGGGGACTTGTGTCTGCCTTGCTTTACCACTTCGTAGCAGGAGTCAAGCATCTAGTCATGGACTTGGGTCACTGTGAAGAATTGGAAAGTGGCAAACAGGCCGCTAAAGTTACGTTGATCGTAGCTGGCGTATTAGTCCTTCTTGCAGGAGTGTGGATATGGTAACTAGCATTACGAGTTTTGGCCGTAGTGGTCTTTATGACTGGATGATGCAGCGCGTAACCGCTGTTGTCCTTATGGCATATACGATCTTTATGATCGGGTATCTTCTTTTTAACCCAAGTCTGGATTATGCACAGTGGAGCGGTCTGTTCTCAGGCACGGCTATGCGTATCTTTACGTTGTTAGCAATCTTGTCTATGGCGGCTCACGCTTGGATAGGCCTGTGGTCAGTTTCAACTGACTACATCAAGATTACTAGCCTTCGGTTTGTTTTTCAGTCCGTATGTGGCCTGCTCGCGTTTATTTACGTTGTGTGGGGCATTCAGATTCTGTGGGGTGCTTAAGAGATGTCTAATCTTCGTACATTAAGTTTCGACGCGATTGTTGTCGGAGGTGGTGGTGCTGGTATGCGTGCTGCTTTGCAGTTGGCGCAATCAGGTCTTAAAACCGCATGCGTGACAAAAGTGTTTCCAACACGCTCTCATACGGTATCAGCGCAAGGTGGTATTACCTGTGCAATTGCAAGTGCGGACCCTAATGATGATTGGCGCTGGCACATGTACGATACCGTCAAGGGATCTGATTACATCGGAGATCAAGACGCTATCGAATATATGTGCTCTGTCGGACCGCAAGCTGTATTCGAATTGGACCACATGGGATTGCCTTTCTCACGTACAGAGACAGGTCGCATTTATCAGCGTCCATTTGGTGGTCAGTCTAAAAACTTTGGTGAGGGCGGCCAAGCGGCTCGTACCTGTGCAGCGGCTGACCGTACTGGGCATGCGTTATTGCATACGTTGTATCAGGCGAACATGAAAGCGGGCACCACCTTTTTGAATGAGTGGTATGCCGTTGATTTGGTCAAAAATGCAGACGGTGCCGTCGTCGGAACGATTGCAATTTGCATTGAAACCGGTGAAACCGTTTACATCAAGTGTAAAGCAACAGTGTTGGCAACTGGTGGCGCAGGCCGTATTTACGCGTCAACCACTAACGCATTGATAAACACAGGTGACGGCATAGGTATGGCGTTGCGCATCGGTGTTCCTGCTCAGGACATGGAAATGTGGCAGTTCCATCCAACCGGTATTGCCGGTGCGGGTACTCTGGTAACAGAGGGTTGTCGTGGAGAAGGTGGTTACCTGATCAATAAAGACGGCGAACGCTTCATGGAGCGCTATGCACCGAATGCGAAAGATCTGGCGGGTCGTGATGTAGTTGCCCGTTCAATGATCCTAGAGATTCTTGAAGGGCGTGGTTGTGGACCTGATGGTGATCACGTGTTGCTTAAGCTAGATCACTTGGGTGAAGAAGTACTTCATTCTCGTCTGCCAGGTATCTGTGAACTTTCTAAGACCTTTGCGGCTGTCGACCCAGTTAAAGAGCCTATCCCCGTTGTGCCAACCTGCCATTATATGATGGGTGGATTGCCAACTAACATCGGTGGTCAAGTATTAGCGCCTGATGCTGAGGGTGTTGATCACTTGGTGCCGGGTCTGTTTGCTTGTGGTGAAGCGGCGTGTGTGTCTGTGCATGGTGCAAACCGTCTGGGTGGTAACTCACTGCTTGACTTGGTTGTCTTTGGTCGTGCAGCGGGCATGCACATTGAAGAGCAAATGCGTGAAGGCTACGAAGTTAAAGACGCCACAGATGCTGACGTCGAAGCGGCAATGGCACGTCTCAATCGTTTGAATAATTCAACGTCAGGTGAGCGTGTTGCTGATGTCAGAAAAGAACTACAAAGTACAATGCAATTGTATTTTGGTGTGTTCCGTGACGGTCCTAGCATGGAAAAAGGTTTGGGCTTATTAAAAGATATTCGTAAGAAAGTCGAAAACCTGTATCTAGAAGATAAGAGCCAAGCGTTCAACACGTCACGTATCGAAGCACTTGAGTTGGAAAACTTACTTGAAGTGGCGGAAGCGACAGCGATTGCAGCTGTTGAGCGTAAAGAATCACGTGGTGCACATGCTCGTAATGACTTCACTGAGCGTGACGATGAAAATTGGTTGTGCCATTCGGTCTATTTCCCGGTAGAAAAGCGTATAGGTAAGCGTGCAGTTAACTTTGCACCTAAAACTATGGACGCGTTCCCACCGAAGATTAGAACTTACTAAGGGGTTGTTATAATGCTGGTAAGTGTATATCGCTATAATCCTGAAAAGGACAATGCACCCTATATGCAGGATATCCATATAGATATTCCTGGTGGAAAAGACATCATGGTGTTGGATCTCCTTCAGCTGCTGAAAGAGAAAGACACAACATTAACGTTTAGACGTTCGTGCCGTGAAGGTGTTTGCGGTTCGGATGGTATGAACATGAATGGCAAAAACGGCTTGGCATGTATCACGCCTTTGTCGCAAGTGGTTGAAAAAGATAAGCTGGTATTGCGCCCGCTTCCTGGCTTGCCTGTGATTCGTGACCTCGTCATCGATATGTCGCAGTTTTATCGTCAATATGAGAAGGTTAAGCCTTTCTTGATCAACGATACGCCTGCGCCTGCAATCGAGCGTTTGCAATCACCTGAAGATCGTGCTGAGTTGGATGGTTTGTACGAGTGTATTCTATGTGCATGTTGTTCAACGGCCTGTCCTTCATTCTGGTGGAATCCAGATAAGTTCATTGGGCCTTCTGGTTTGCTGCAGGCATATCGATTCTTAGCCGATACGCGTGACACCGCTCGTGATCAGCGTTTATCTGAGCTTGATGACCCATTCAGTGTTTTCCGCTGTCATGGTATCATGAACTGTGTGAATGTCTGTCCTAAGGGGTTAAACCCTACCAAGGCGATAGGTAAAATCAGAAATATGCTCTTGCAGCGTGCGACCTGATTAGTACTTTCCCTTAAAACGGCGCTTATGCGCCGTTTTTATTATAATAATATAACAAAATGTTACAATGAGACTCGTTCAGTACCCAAAGGTCTATGTTACGTGGAAGCTTATTTTCTGTAGAATTTCATGTGCATGATCTGTGTTAACCTATGCCTAAACGTCGTAAAATAGCCTGATGTAATTAGGCTGATACAGCGGCTGGCAAACATTACAACAATCGGTAATTAGCAGCGAGGCAGCGTTCTAAACGTTAAGGATATGGTGCAGCCTTATCGAATAGCTTCCTCCAGACTCAGGGTGAAAAAATAATGCAAGACAGCATGATGGAGCTGATGTGGAAGAATGCACACCTATACGGTGGAAATCTTTCATACGTAGAACAACTTTACGAAACATACCTCATGGATCCAAACGCTGTTCCACAAGAGTGGCGCGAAGAATTTGACCGCTTACCTGTAAGTGCTCAAAACATTACGCAGGATATTCCCCACTCTCCGATACGTGATCATTTCTTAGCCATGTCTAAGAATAAGCGTCGCGCTCTGCCCGCAGCTGTTGCGAGCGTCAGTTCTGAACATGAGAAAAAGCAAATTCGTGTATTGCGTATGATTAACGCATACCGAGTTCGCGGGCATCAGGTTGCACAGATTGATCCGCTGAAATTGTTGAAGCGTGAGCCTGTACCTGATTTAGATCTTCGTTTCCACGAACTATCTGAAGCCGATAACGATACACAATTCCAATTGGGTTCGCTGTTTTTTGGCCCTGAAGAAGCGCCACTGCGGTCCATTGTCGAAGATTTGAAAAAGACCTACTGTTCATCCGTAGGTGTTGAGTATATGCACATTGTTGATACTCAGGAAAAACGCTGGATTCAGTCACGTATGGAGCCTGTGCGCTCAAGCCCAGTGCTTGAAGCTGAAACGCGTAAACACATTCTTGAGCGTTTAACGGCAGCAGAAGGGCTTGAAAAGTATTTAGGCTCTCGTTACGCGGGTGCTAAGCGTTTTGGTGTTGAAGGGGGTGAATCTCTCATTCCATGTCTTGATGAACTGATTCAGCGTGCAGGTAAAGAAGGCGCTAAAGAAGTGGTTATCGGCATGGCGCACCGTGGTCGTTTAAACGTACTGGTCAATATCTTTGGTAAAAACCCATCCGATCTTTTCGGCGAATTTGAGGGTAAAAAGACCCTTGAAACATCAGGTGACGTTAAATACCACCAAGGTTTTTCATCCAATGTGATGACGCCAGGTGGAGAAGTTCACCTTGCCATGGCCTTTAACCCTTCCCATTTGGAAATTGTATCGCCAGTGGTTGAAGGATCGGTTCGTGCACGCCAAGATCGTCGTGAAGATGAAGTTGGCAACTCAGTTATTCCGGTTTCTATTCACGGTGATGCTGCATTTGCTGGTCAAGGCGTCGTCATGGAAACCTTCCAGATGTCTCAAACCCGTGCTTATAAAACGGGCGGGACGATCCATCTGGTCATTAACAACCAAGTTGGTTTTACAACGTCTAAAAAAGAAGATGCACGTTCGACTGAATACTGCACAGACGTTGCCAAAATGGTCCAAGCACCGATTTTCCATGTGAACGGTGACGATCCAGAAGCTGTTCGCTTTGTGACTCAGCTTGCACTTGATTACCGTAATGCCTTTAACAAAGATGTGGTTATCGACCTGGTATGTTACCGTCGTCGAGGTCATAACGAAGCCGATGAGCCATCAGGCACTCAGCCTTTAATGTATCAGCAGATTAAGGTTCAGAAAACAACACGTGAGCTTTATGCGCAGCGTTTAGTTGATGAAGGCGTGCTAACGGCTGAAGACTGTAAAGAAATGGAGCAGGCCTACCGTAAAGCCTTAGAAAACGGTGAGCATGTTGCGAACGCACTGGTGCTTGAGCCAAACACTGAATTGTTTGTCGACTGGAAGCCTTACTTAGGCCATCAGTGGTCATTTGAGGCTGACACTCGTGTTGACATTAAACTTCTGCAGGAACTTGGGCAAAAAATGTGTCGCTTCCCAGAAGGGTTTGCGATTCAAAAGCAAGTACAGAAAATTTACGATGACCGTTTGCGCATGGCGGCAGGTGCCATGGAAATCAACTGGGGCTTTGCTGAAACCCTTGCCTACGCAACCTTGTTGGCAGAAGGTCACCCGGTTCGTATTACCGGTCAGGATGTGGGTCGTGGTACCTTCTCGCACCGTCATGCGGCTGTGCATCATCAGAAGGATGCGAGCACCTATGTTCCATTGCAACACTTAGCAGACGACCAGCCTGACTTTGATATTTACGACTCTTACTTGTCAGAAGAGGCTGTCTTGGCGTTTGAGTATGGCTATGCCACGACCATGCCAAATACGATGGTGATCTGGGAAGCTCAGTTCGGTGACTTTGCCAATGGCGCACAAGTTGTTATCGACCAGTTCATTACCAGTGGTGAGCATAAGTGGGGACGTCTGTGTGGTCTAACCATGCTGTTGCCTCATGGCTTTGAAGGTCAAGGACCTGAGCACTCATCTGCACGTCTTGAACGCTTCCTGCAGCTTTGTGCTGAGCACAACATTCAAGTTTGTGTTCCCACGACGCCTTCTCAGATTTTCCATCTATTGCGTCGTCAAATTACGCGTCCTTTAAGAAAACCATTGGTGGTTATGTCGCCGAAGTCTTTGCTTCGTCATAAGCAAGCGACATGTTCACTTGAAGATCTTGCAGAAGGTAGCTTCCAGCCTGTGATTGGTGAGGCCGATAAACTAGATCCAGCAAACGTTAAACGTTTGGTTCTGTGCAGCGGCAAGGTTTATTATGACCTTTACAATCGTCGTGCAGAATTGGCAAAAGAGGATGTGGCAATTGTTCGTATTGAGCAATTATACCCCTTCCCTGAAGAGATCTTAGGTCAGACAATTGCAGAATATACCAACCTTGAGTCGGTGGTTTGGTGTCAAGAAGAGCCAATGAACCAAGGCGCGTGGTACTGCAGTCAGCATCACATGCGTCACGTTTTACAGAAGCATAATCCTTCACTTCATTTGGAAGGTGTGGGTAGACCCCATGCGGCTGCGCCAGCTGTGGGTTACATTTCTGTTCACGTTGAGCAGCAAGAGCAGTTGGTTAACGAAGCGATCAATGGTTAATAACACGTTCTCACAAGAACATCAGTGCAGCATATAGAAGGAAAGAGCATGAGTATCGAAATTAAAGCCCCAACATTCCCGGAATCCGTTGCAGACGGTACCGTTGCAACTTGGCACAAACAACCTGGTGAGGCGTGTGCAGCTGATGAGCTCATCGTTGATATAGAAACGGATAAAGTTGTTCTGGAAGTCGTTGCGCCTGCTGATGGTGTGCTTGCATCCATCATCAAGGGTGAAGGCGATACAGTATTAAGCGAAGAAGTTCTCGCTATTTTTGAAGCAGGGGCTGTTGCAAGTGCTGCGCCAGCGGCTGCAACTGCAGTTGTTGCAGATGTGACTGCAACGGATGCTGAAAAAATTGGACCTGCTGCCCGTAAGTTGATCGACGAGAACAACTTGGATGCCAGTAAGATTCAAGGTACAGGCAAAAATGGTGGGATCACCAAAGAAGACGTTCAAAACTACATCAACAATCCAAGCGCAGCCGCTCCTGTAGCTGCAGCGGCTCCAGCGCCTGCAGCTAAACCTGCTGCCGCTGTTATTAATGTTCCTGTTGGTGACCGAGTTGAAAAGCGTGTTCCTATGACGCGTTTGCGTGCCACCATTGCTAAGCGTTTAGTTGAAGCACAACAAAATGCCGCGATGCTAACCACCTACAACGAAGTCAACATGAAGCCTGTTATGGAGCTTCGTAAGCAGTATAAAGATCTGTTTGAAAAAGTTCATGGTGGCACTCGTTTAGGCTTCATGTCCTTCTTCGTTAAGGCGGCGACGGAAGCATTGAAGCGCTTCCCAGCCGTAAACGCATCGATTGATGGTAATGACATGGTTTACCATGGCTACCAAGACATCGGTGTTGCTGTTTCCACTGAGCGTGGTTTGATGGTGCCAGTATTGCGTGATACAGACAGCATGAGCTTGGCTGACGTTGAAGCGACCATCGCTGATTTTGGTAAGCGTGGCCGTGATGGTAAGCTTGGCATGGACGATATGCAGGGTGGAACCTTCACGATTACGAATGGTGGTGTCTTTGGCTCATTGATGTCTACGCCCATTCTGAACCCACCACAAACAGCTATTTTGGGAATGCACAAGATCCAAGAGCGCCCAATGGCTGTGAATGGTCAGGTTGTGATTTTACCAATGATGTACCTCGCATTGTCATACGATCATCGTATGATTGATGGAAAAGAGGCTGTACAATTCCTGGTTACAATAAAAGATCTGTTAGAAGACCCTGCACGTCTGTTGCTTGAAGTCTAAGTAACATCCGTAATCAACGAATTAAAACAGGATAAGTGAATGTCTGAAAAATTTGATGTCATAGTGATTGGTGCCGGCCCTGGCGGTTATGTTGCGGCGATTCGTGCAGCTCAGTTAGGTTTGAAAACAGCCTGCGTTGAAAAATGGGTTGACGGAAAAGGTGCACCTGTTTTAGGTGGAACTTGCTTAAACGTAGGTTGTATTCCTTCTAAAGCACTGCTCGAAACGACACACAAAATGCATGAAGCACAGCACGGGTTTGCTGCGCAGGGTATTGTGGCTGAAAACGTACACATCGACCCTAAGCAAATGGTTGCTCGCAAAGATCAAATCGTTAAGAACTTAACCGGTGGTATCGCGGGTTTATTCAAAGCAAATGGCGTTACTCTGCTGCAAGGTAAAGGTCGTCTTCTTGCCAATAAGCAAGTTGAAGTAACGGATAAAGATGGCAATGTTAGCCTCCATGCTGCTGAAAACGTCGTATTAGCGGCAGGCTCTGTGCCTGTCGAGATCCCACCAGCGCCATTAACTGAAGGTTTGATTCTTGATAATGCGGGAGCTCTCGATATTGACGAGGTTCCAGCGCGCTTAGGTATCATCGGTGCAGGTGTTATCGGTTTGGAAATGGGTTCAATTTGGGCTCGTTGTGGATCGCAAGTTACTGTACTTGAGGCAATGGATACATTCTTGTCTGTTACCGACCAAGACGTATCAAAAGAAGCCTACAAGCTGATGACTAAGCAAGGTTTAGACATCAAGCTGGGTGCGCGTTGCACGGGAACTGAAGTTAACGGTAACGAAGTGACCGTTAAGTACACCGATGCAAACGGTGAACAAAGCTTGGTCGTTGATAAGCTGATTGTTGCTGTAGGTCGTCGTCCATTAACTCAAAACTTGGTATCTGACGACTCTGGTGTCAAGCTGGACGAGCGTGGCTTTATCTTTGTTGATGAGCAGTGCCGTACCGATGCACCAGGTATCTATGCGATTGGTGATATTGTTCGTGGTCCTATGCTTGCGCATAAGGCGTCTGAAGAAGGCATCATGGTTGTCGATATCATTGCTGGCCACAAAGCGCAATTAAACTACGATTGTGTCCCGAACATCATTTACACCTTCCCTGAGTTGGCTTGGGTCGGCAAGACCGAGCAAGAACTTAAGAATGAAGGTGTAGCGATTAAAGTTGGTAAGTTCCCATTTGCGGCATCAGGCCGTGCGATGGCTGCCAATGCGACGGAAGGTTTCGTCAAAATGATCGCAGACGAAAAGACTGACAGAATTCTGGGCGTTCATATCGTAGGCGGTATCGCCTCCGAGCTGATCGCTCAGGCCGTTATCGCAATGGAGTTTTGTGCTACTGCAGAGGATTTGCAAATGACGGTATTCGCTCACCCAACCGTGAGTGAAGCGGTTCACGAAGCCGCACTTGCAGTGGATAATCACGCCATCCACATTGCGAATCGTAAAAAACGCTAACCGAAGGGTTGCAAATGAAGACCGGGCCAAAAGTCCGGTCTTTTTGAACGCAGTCTAAAGTGCGTGCAACCTTAGTAACCCTGTTTACTAAAGTTGCGCATGTATAATCGATAATTCAACGGATTAGAACATGAACCTTCATGAGTACCAAGGCAAACAACTGTTTGCTCAATATGGTCTGCCGGTTTCCAAAGGTTTCGCGGTAGATACCCCAGAAGCAGCAGCTGAAGCTGCTGAAAAAATCGGTGGTGATAAGTGGGTTGTTAAAGCTCAAGTTCACGCTGGTGGCCGTGGTAAAGCAGGTGGCGTAAAGCTTGTTTCTTCTCCTGAAGAAGCTAAAGCTTTTGCTGAAAAATGGTTGGGTCAGCGTTTAGTCACGTATCAGACAGACGCCAATGGTCAGCCTGTTACCAAAATTCTGGTTGAAACCTGCACAGATATCGC
This sequence comes from Nitrincola alkalisediminis, assembly GCF_009821115.1. Classification (GTDB taxonomy): domain Bacteria; phylum Pseudomonadota; class Gammaproteobacteria; order Pseudomonadales; family Balneatricaceae; genus Nitrincola; species Nitrincola alkalisediminis. The sequence continues at coordinate 520,019 of NZ_VYTY01000001.1, forward strand.
CAATGAGCTTTATTTGGGCGCTGTTGTTGATCGTTCTAGCCGTCGTATCGTCTTCATGGCGTCTACTGAGGGTGGTGTTGAGATCGAGAAAGTTGCTCATGAAACGCCAGAAAAAATCTTGAAAGCCACTATCGATCCGTTGACAGGCGCTCAGCCTTATCAAGGTCGTGATTTGGCGTTCAAACTGGGCTTGCAAGGTGACCAAATCAAGCAGTTCGTACAGATCTTCATGGGTCTTGCGAAAATGTTCCAAGAAAAAGATTTGGCTCTGTTAGAGATCAACCCTTTGGTTATCACTGATGCTGGCAACCTTCACTGCCTAGATGCAAAAATTGTCATCGACAGCAATGCGGTTTACCGTCACAAAGATCTTCAAGCGATGCACGATCCGTCACAAGACGACGAGCGTGAAGCGCATGCGGCTCAGTGGGAGCTTAACTATGTTGCCCTTGAAGGTAACATCGGTTGCATGGTAAACGGTGCAGGTCTTGCAATGGGTACGATGGACATTGTTAAGTTGCACGGTGGCCAACCTGCTAACTTCCTGGACGTTGGTGGTGGTGCGACCAAAGAGCGTGTAACTGAAGCGTTCAAAATCATTCTGTCTGACAGCACTGTCAGCGCAGTATTGGTTAACATCTTCGGTGGTATCGTTCGTTGCGACCTGATTGCTGATGGTATTATCGGTGCGGTTAAAGAAGTTGGTGTTAACGTTCCTGTTGTTGTACGTCTGGAAGGTAATAACGCTGAACTCGGCGCTCAGCGTCTGGCTGAATCCGGTCTTGATATCATTGCAGCGACCAGCTTGACTGATGCTGCACAGCAGGTTGTAAAAGCCGCGGAGGGTAAATAATCATGTCCGTTCTGATTAATAAAGACACTAAAGTCATCTGTCAGGGTTTCACTGGCGGTCAAGGTACCTTCCATTCAGAGCAGGCGATTGCATACGGCACGAAAATGGTCGGCGGTGTCACTCCAGGCAAAGGCGGCACTGAGCACTTAGGTTTACCTGTGTTCAATACTGTTGCTGAAGCGGTTGAAGCAACGGGTGCTGAAGCATCGGTTATCTACGTACCTGCTGCTTTTTGTAAAGACTCTATCCTTGAAGCTGCAAACGGTGGCATTAAGCTGATCGTTTGTATCACTGAAGGTATCCCAACGTTGGATATGCTTGAGTGTAAAGTGAAGTGTGATGAGCTTGGTGTGCGTTTGATTGGTCCTAACTGCCCAGGTGTTATCACTCCGGGTGAGTGCAAGATCGGTATCATGCCTGGCCACATTCACTTGCCAGGTAAAGTGGGTATCGTTTCACGTTCAGGTACACTGACGTATGAAGCGGTTAAGCAAACTACTGATGCAGGCTTCGGTCAATCCACTTGTGTGGGTATCGGTGGCGACCCAATTCCAGGTTCTAACTTCATCGATATTCTGGAGCTTTTCCAGAACGACCCACAGACTGAAGCGATTGTTATGATCGGTGAGATCGGTGGTTCTGCTGAAGAGGAAGCGGCTGCTTACATCAAAGCAAACGTGACTAAGCCTGTTGTATCTTACATTGCTGGTGTTACGGCTCCTGCTGGTAAGCGTATGGGCCATGCGGGCGCAATCATTTCTGGTGGTAAAGGAACTGCAGACGAGAAGTTCGCAGCACTTGAAGACGCTGGTGTGAAGACTGTTCGTTCACTGGCTGATATCGGCAAGGCTCTGGCTGAAGTAACGGGTTGGGCGACTAAGTAATTACGACGTCCTAGTCTCTACTCAAAAAAGCAGCGAAAGCTGCTTTTTTTGTTTTAAGCTGCTAACGTTATTCGTAAACATGACGGCTGAGTTGGCGTCGTGTCGACAAATACACACGACAAAGGAGTATCAAACCAGCATGAGCCAGTTTAATCCAGATAGTATCCAAATAGGGATTAGTGCGTGTTTGCTCGGTGAAAAGGTCCGTTATGATGGCGGTCATAAAGCCTCTCAGTATTGCATGCAGGAGCTTTCCCAGGTCTTTTCGTATGTGCCTGTTTGTCCTGAAATGGCCATAGGATTAAGCACACCTAGACCGACCATACGTTTGGTTCAGGAAGAGTCAGGCATGCGCTTATTGGCCTCTGATAAAAGCTTTGATGTTACCGATGCTATGCAGGCCTTTAGTGAAAAGCGGATCTCAACGCTTGATTATTTAAGTGGCTATATTGTCTGTGCAAAATCACCGTCCTGTGGCATGGAGCGGGTTAGGGTATATGATGGTCGTACCGGGTATAGCCGTAAATCAGGTGTAGGGCTTTACACAGCGAATTTGCAGCGGATCTATCCTTACCTTCCCGTAGAGGAGGATGGCCGCTTACATGATCTCGTCTTAAAAGAAAATTTTATTACACGTGTATTTGCAAACCACGCCTGGAAAACGCTTAAGCATGAAGGCATCACGCGCCAATCGTTGGTCGCTTTTCATACCCGTTATAAATTCTTATTGTTGGCGCATCATCAGGCACACTACCGTGAATTGGGCCGTTATGTTGCGAACTTCAGTGATGATATTGAACAAGACGCAGAGCAGTACTATCAATTGTTTATGCAAGCACTGATGCATCCAGCGACACGGAAAAATCACACCAATGTGTTACAGCATATACAAGGATTTTTTTCCGACAGGCTTACGCCTAAACAAAAGCAAGAGTTGACGGAATCGATTGCTAAATATAACCAAGGACTGCTTCCGTTGTTAGTCCCCATTACCTTGATTCGTCATTATCTCAACGAGTTTGATGAAGAATATATTGCGCAGCAAGTGTATTTAAACCCACATCCGCAAGCGCTCAAACTCCATTACGGCTATTGAGAATAGCGGTCTAATCAGACCGCTTTTGTACGGATTACTCTGCTAGTAAACGAGCAGGGCAGATTTTGATATTGCTAAATCCAGCACTCAGGAGGTTCTGAGTTTGCAGTTTGCTCATGATGCCTTGATCGCAATATAACCAGTATTCTTTACTCTGATCCAAGTTTGCGAACTGGGAGTGAAGTCGATAAAAGGGCAGTTCGATAACGGGATATCCCTGGTTTTTTAACGGTGAAGACTCACGTTCGTCGGGTGCACGAATATCGATAATCACCACTCGATCATCCGGCTCGCTTGCAATCTGTCCTTCTTCAACCTGAGGTATGTCGGGAGTTTCGTTGAGCACCTGTGTAATCGACTGGAATACGGCAGATGTGACGGCGTCTTGAAGAACCAGCGAGTCCATTGCATCTTCTGCGGCTTCGATCTCGGTTAATTTTGCACGAGAGGTCGGGCGCTGGCTAATGACACCACAATATTCCGGAATTCGTTCGCAAAGCTCAGCAACACCAATAGCCCGCGCTTGGTCAATAATCAGCTGTTTGTTAGCACTGATTAAGGGGCGGAGAATCAATCGGGGAACCGTTTGATCAATGATTTGGAGATTGGTCAGCGTTTGACTGGATACTTGTGCAATCGCTTCGCCCGTAACGAGTGCCGAGGTTTTCAGCTTTCGGGCCAACTGATCAGCACAACGTATCATTGCTCGTTTAAGTATTACCCCCATGAGTCCCTGATCGACGTGCGTCAAAATATGCTCGACGACGCCTTCAAAAGGCACGGTAACAAACTTAACTTGATGGGACTGGCAGTATTGCGACCAAAGATAATGGGCCACCCGTTTGACGCCCTCCTCATGAGCAGCTCCGCCTAAACGGAAGAAAACAAAGTGGGTGTAGATGCCTCGTTGCAGCATTTGATAGGCCGCTACACTTGAATCAAAGCCGCCAGACATCAGCGTAACTACATTCTCCTGTGTTCCCAAAGGGTAGCCACCCAGTCCCTCACGACGCCTGCCTACGATAAACAGTCGATCGTGGTGTATTTGCAACAGTACAAGCTCGTCGGGTGATGTCAGATTCACCCCGGCTGCGGAGGAATGCTCCAACAGATAAGCACCAACCTTCCTTTGAAGCTCCAAGGAACTATAGGAATGAATCCCGGCTCGCTGAACCCGCACGGCAAAGGTTTTATTCTGCAAACGTTCGGCCACCGTACTGAGAGTCAGCGTGCAGATTCCCTCAATATCCGGCAGTGGGTGTTCTTGCGTTTCCATAAAATGATGAATACCGGGGATTCGTGTCAGCGCATCGCTGATGGCTTGAATCTGGGCAGTCGATGTACTTGGATCGGTTTCGACTTCCAGTAAATCCCAGCAGCCACCAACGCGGCTAAGCTCACAGATGGGTTTAACCAAGTGGCGTATGTTTTTTTTCAGCTGCTTAATATACTGCTGACGGACACCACGACTTTTTATCGTGATTTCGGGGAAGAGGCGAATAATAAATTTCATGCGATACGTGTTGATTAGGTTGGTCGCCGACGATGCGACAAAAAGCCCATTATTTTAATGGAAAATAAGGGGCTTTGGCAGTTTTTATTTGTTAACTGCTTTTTGCTGTCGGCGCTTTGACGACATAGTAAGCAAAAAAGGCCGCCATGATCAGATAACCTTGTACAAAGTCCGGTGCTGCATAAAAGCCGAGCTTTGGAGCATGCATTAGCCCGATGAAAGAGAGAGCCGCTGCAATCAGCGCAAATACGGTTGCACGTTTAAAGTGGCGGTCGATCACACTGACGGCAATGGCACCCAGTAGAATGGCTGTAAACATCGCGCCTTGACCTAAGGGGACAATTCCCTCAGAAATACCGGCCATGACCTCACTGGCGCCTCGCCCAAAACGTGTCGACAGATAGTTGGCGAAGTAGGGAAGCATGGCTAAGGCGACCGCTGGGTAGTAGCGAGTATCATTGGTTTGGAAGCTGGTCGCAATCATCGACATACCGACAAACACTAGAATAGGCGCGACAACGGCAACTGGAATTAAGGCAGCCAACACCGCAATCAATCCAAATAAGGTGGCTAACACATAGACCAAACCATTGAGCAAACTGTAGCCTCGGCCAGCATTCATCCACTTGGCACCAACAGTAGCGATGTACACTGTGGTTGGAAATAGACCTCCAAACACAGCACCGAGCAACGTACCTACACCGTCAACGGCTTGACACTCCCGTACATCGTATTTATCACCAGCGGCTTCCATCGCCTCAACATTGTTCATCGTTTCAATGGCGTTATAAAGCGTAATAGGCAGAATCACAGTAATCAGCGCAGCCCCGACACCAAACAGCATGCCTAAGCCCTCAAGCCAAGCAAAAGAAGGAAAAATAGGGTAAAAACCAAAATGCGTAAAAGCTTCAGTTAGTTTGACCGTATCGGTTTCGCCCATTAGATACGCCAGTGCGGTTCCGATAATTATGGCAAACAGCGATGCCGGAATATTGAAAGGAAGGCTGACACGCGCGACCAGTCCGACCAAAATAATGGCGATGACCAGTAAACCTATGACTGGCATCTCCAGTGTTTTGAACAGCATCTCCCCCGCAATAAAAGTCAAGGCGACACCTGCAACAGCTCCCAGCATCGCGGCTCGGGGTAGGTTTTTTTGCACCCAGTTACCAATGAAGCTGATTAAGATTTCGATCACACCGCTAATTAAGCACGCCGCCACCGCGATTTTCCACGCCAGTTCAGCATCTCCAGTCAGGGTTTTAGCCGGTAGCAAAATGCCAAATAAGAAGACAAACATCACAGGTGTACTAATCCCGTAGGATAAAGCCGTAACATCGGTACGTTGTTCTTTTTTAGCTAGCCGAGCCGCACTCCATGCGTAGTAAAAATTACCAAACATAACGGCAACGGCAGCACCTGGTAGCACTTTACCGAAGACAATCTCGGCCGGAAAACCCATGCCGAGCATGGAGATAGCAATAATGACAAAGTTAGCAATGTTATTCTGGAACAGTGCAAAGAAAGCATCCGTATCTTCTTTTTTATACCAAGGGTAATGGAAGGTTTTTTCGTTCATGGGGGGCTCTACTTGTGTAAAAGCGGAGCATTTTAACAGCCTAACAAGGCTTTCCCTATCCTTGTATTTATATTTCACGAATTAAAAAAACTGTTTCTATGCAGGGGGCGATGAGGAGTAAAATGCAAAATGTCTTAGACTTATTAGTCTATTCGACTCTGGACGACAACTGGACGACTATCTTAAGGAACTCTCTATGCGCTCATCACTCGTAACAGGCTCTTATCCTTGGCGGTTTTTTCGTTCAGGGGGCTTTGATCAGGTGCAAATTGAAAATGCAGACGATTTGAGGCACTTGGCTGAGTTGGATCAAAAACTTTGGTCTGTTCTAGCCTGCCCAACCGTTGGATTAGAGTTTGATCCGCGCACCCTTGCGTTACTGGATAACGATGGAGATGGCCGTATACGTGCGCCTGAGATTATTCGTGCCGTCCGTTGGGTTATTAAAGTGCTCAAGGCACCTGATATTTTATTTGAAGAGGGTGATCGCTTGCCTCTAGAGGCAATCAATCATGAGGATGAAGAGGGAGCTAAGCTGCTTGCAACTGCCGAACAGATCTTACAATACCTTGGCAAAGGCAATGCGGATGTTATCACGATCGAAGATGTGTCAGATACCACCCAACTGTTTACTCCTGATCATTACAATGGTGACGGTATTATTCCGGTTCAGCTCACCAATGATGAAACCTTAATTCAAGCCATTGGCCATATTATGGCCTGTTATGGCGAGCAAATGGACAGAAGTGGGCAGCCTGGCATCAATCAAAATACATTAGATCAATTTTTCAATGATGCGCATGCTTTATCTGATTGGTTAGCAAAAGCTGAATTGTCTTCACAAGATATTTTACCCTTAGGTGAAAGCACAGCCGCAGCGGCTGATTTGTTTGCACTTATTCAGGCGAAAGTGGATGACTTCTTCACTCGGTGTCAGCTTGCAGTTTTTGATGAGAAGGCCGCTGTCTCTTTGAATCCTGCAGATGAGTTGTATCAATCCCTAGCAAATCAACAGCTTCATGATAAAACAGAAGGCGTTGCGGCTTTGCCCTTGGCGTTAGTAGGACCGGGTAAAGATTTGCCCCTCAATGAAGGGGTTAACCCTGCTTGGTCGGATTTGATTCAACGCTTTAAAGCCGATGTTATTTTACCTATTTTGGGTGATTGTGATGTTTTATCCCTTCAGTCATGGAGCGATTTGTCAGCACGTTTCACCTCTTTCCGTCAATGGATGCAAGAAAAACCAGACAGCCCTGTAGCATCCATGGACATTATGGAGTTAAGAGGTCTGTTGGCCGGTAATGTCTATGAGGCGCTAGCGGATTTAATTCAGCGCGACCTGAATGCAGAAACGGCCGCAGAGTTGGTTGAAGGGGTTGAGCGCTTGACACGCTACAACCGAGATCTAGTGGTTTTGCTTAAAAACTACGTTAATTTGTCGGATTTCTACGGTGGAAAACGCAAAGCTATCTTCCAGGCGGGAACACTCTACCTCGATCAGCGCAGTTGCGAGTTGTGTTTGCGTGTTTCAGATTTGGACAGACATTCACAGCAGGCCAGTTTAAGCGGAGCCTATCTTGTCTATTGTCAATGCACTCGTTTAGGTGAGTCTCCGATGACCATTGTCGCAGCGATGACGGGAGGAGACGCTGACGATATGATGGTGGTGGGTCGCAATGGGGTTTTTTATGATCGCCATGGTCGAGATTGGCATGCATCAGTGGTGAAGGTGATTGAAAATCCGATTAGTGTTCGGCAGGCGTTTTGGTCGCCTTACAAACGTATTGCGAGGATGATAGGTGAGCAAATACAAAAATTTGCTGCTGCGAAAGATAAAGCTGTAGAGGACAGGTCCTCTGCCAGTTTAGCCGAAGGCGTTAAGCCAGCTGTATCTGCACAGGCATTTGATATTGCAAAGTTTGCGGGTATTTTTGCAGCGGTGGGGTTGGCATTCGGTGCACTGGGGACGGCACTGGCTGCTATAGTCTCTTCTTTGTTACAGCTTCCCTTGTGGCAAATCCCGTTGGTTTTTATCATCATCATGCTATTAATATCCGGTCCATCCATGCTCTTGGCTTCGTTAAAACTGCGAAAGCGTAATTTAGGCCCCTTGTTAGATGCGAACGGTTGGGCAGTGAATACGCGTGCTCGAATTAATATTCCCTTCGGTGGCTCACTTACTGGTGTGGCGAGCTTACCCAAAGGTGCCAAGCGCACGCATTACGACCCTTTTGCCGATCAAAAATCGCCTAAATGGATAATAGCGATTTTCCTGTTACTGATTTTAGCGGGAGTGGGGTATTTTGCAGGATGGTTTGAGCCACTGTTGACTCCAATAACGACTGAAGTGAGCAATCTTGATCGCTTACCCGCTGAGGTGGTGAATGAGGTTTCTGAGTAGCCTTATTCATAGTATTGTTTAAGATCCGAATCGCTTGGCTGTTAGCCAAGCGTTTTTTCATTTGTTCAGTTTGACAATAATCCTTAAAGAATAAACATTTATAGAAATCTATTAAATACTTATTAAACGTCGTAATACATGGACTTGATGGCGCTTTTAGTTATTTATTTTCCCATAACAGTTCTATACTGTGATGGGTAACAAAACTAGAGTGAGGATTTAGCCAGTGAAAATACGAACAAAATTGATTCTGGCATTTATTGCTTTAGCGGTGTTGCCGATCGTGATTATCTCAGCCGTTGTGGTCACTCACCTGCGCCAGCAAGCGGAAGACACTTTCCAAGCCAGTACTTCCCGCGAAATCCGCCAGATAGACAACGCAATGCAGGTCTATTTTGACGCAATCAATAAAAGTGTTCATTTTCTTGCAAGTCATCCTTTGATGATGCAGGTAGATAAGAGCATCACACATTATTTGACAAGCCCTGAGGTGGTCATGACGCCGGATAAAGCTGGCGGGATAGAACAAGAGGTTTTTGAACTTTTTAATCACTTTGCAGCTACGCATCCAGGTTTAGCGTATGTGTATATGGGGACATCGGAAGGCGCGTATATTCAGTGGCCACTCGGAAGTGTATCCGCACGCTACGATCCACGGCAGCGCCCTTGGTTTCAAGCGGCAATGGCACAGCCGAATGTACCTGTCAGAACCTCTGCCTATTATTGGGAGCCCGACGATGCGGTGATTGTGAGTACTGTTATGAGTACAGCCAATACGCTTGGCAGGCAGGGTGGTGCCATCGGTTTGGATGTGTCGCTTGGTCAATTGACGGCAATGGTTCGTGACATTAAGTTGGGCGAGACGGGCTATCTGATGCTGCTTGAAGCCAGTGGTAATATACTGGTCGATGCCGCCAATCCTGAACACAACTTTAAGAATATTAAAGAGCTTTCAGCGGACTATCGTGCCTTGTCTGATGCAACTGCGGGGGGGAAGCGTATACGTTTGTCTGGTACTGACTATATGGTATCGGTTTATGAGTCACCCGGCCTTGGTTGGCGTTACATCGGTTTAATTGAGTATAACGAAGTGATGGGGCCAGCAAATCGAATGATCGGTATCTTGTCGTTGGTCGTGCTGGTTATGGTATTACTCTTCTCTTTGATTGGTAAGCTTACGGCTGATGTGATTGTCAGACCTATTCGCGCCGTCTCAGAGAGCCTTAAAGAGATCGCTCAGGGAGAGGGGGATTTGACTCGAGAGTTGTCGGTCAAGGGGCGAGATGAGTTGTCCGAGTTGTCGAACTGGTTCAACCATTTTTTGAAATCGATACGAAAGTTAGTGTCAGAAATCACTTTAAGTGCTGAGGGCTTGAAGGTCTCTTCAGCGGAGTCAACCAAACTGTCGCAGGATATGACCGACACAGCTGGGCGTCAAGGTCACTCCGTCGATATGGTGTCAACGGCTTTTCATGAAATGGTCGCCACGGCCAACGAGGTTGCTAAGTCATGCAGCAATGCAGCCCAAGCTGCCGACAATGGCTATCAAGAGGCCCAAGCAGGCCAGACCAGCATCAACGTAGCCGTTGCAGAAGTGGACCGGCTTAATTCTGAGATTGAGGACTCTGTCAGTGCCATTGTGCAACTAGAGGAGGACTCGCGCAATATCAACCTGATTCTTGACACAATACGGGGTGTCGCCGAGCAGACCAATTTGTTAGCACTCAATGCGGCTATAGAGGCAGCGCGAGCAGGTGACCATGGTAGAGGCTTTGCTGTAGTGGCGGATGAAGTGCGGGGGTTGGCACAGCGAACGGCGGATTCGACCGAAGAGATCAACTCTCTGCTGAGTAAACTCAACACACGTACCGCATTAGTAAGTCAGCGCATGTCGGCGAGTCAGCAAGCCACTGGAAAAACGGTCTCTAGCATTCGGGCTGTGACTGAAAGTTTTGATCGTGTTAGAGCATCAGTGGACATGATCCGGGATATGAATACGCAAATTGCGGCGGCAGCGGAAGAACAGCACCAGGTTGCTGAGGAGATTAATCGCCATATCGCCGAGGTGAATGGTGATGCTCAGCGAGTCAACGAGATGTCGGAGCAGGTGAAGTATACATCTTCTTCACTTGCAAAACTGTCTCAACAGTTGGATAGCCTAGTTAAAGCCTTTAAAACATGATCCTACTGACCAGAGTCGGGTAAGTCTTTAAACTCGATTCAATTCTCAAACCTAGGAAAATTGCACACTCAATTTTCCTAGATTATTTAATGTTCAACCACAGGTCGAAAAGTGGGATTTATTAGATCTATACCTTGAAGAGTTATCTCAATAGTTTCTTTCACAATCGATACCTTTTACGATGATACGCGGTTTTTTTCCTTAGCTGTGGTGTCGTAACCATCTCGTTTAACGCCGTATTTAAATAATTCACTTCGCATTTTCATCCCTACACTGTATCGGCGTTCCGTAAGTTATGGACCGCTAAAATAACCATAAATGGAGAAAAGCCATGGCTATTTCTACCGGAAATCGCGGTGTAGTGTACACAGGCCCTGGAGAGGTTGAAGTTCGTTCGATTGCCTTTCCTGAACTGTCTATCGGCAAGCGCCAGTGTCAACACGGTGTTATCCTCAAAGTCCTCACAACCAATATTTGTGGCAGCGATCAACATATGGTCCGCGGCCGCACCACAGCGCCTTCTGGTCTCGTCTTAGGGCATGAGATCACAGGTGAAATCATCGAATGTGGTCGAGATGTCGAATTTCTTAAGGTCGGAGATATAGTCTCTGTTCCATTTAACATTGCTTGCGGTCGTTGCCGTAACTGTAAGGAGGGGCGGACAGGTATCTGCTTGAACGTGAACCCCGCACGTCCGGGCGCAGCCTACGGCTATGTTGATATGGGAGGATGGGTTGGCGGTCAGGCCGAGTATGTCATGGTGCCGTACGCTGACTTTAATCTACTCAAATTCCCTGACTCAGACCAAGCACGGGAAAAAATTCGTGATTTGACCCTATTATCCGATATTTTCCCAACGGGTTTCCATGGCTGTGTTACAGCTGGTGTTGGACCCGGTTCAACCGTGTACATTGCAGGTGCTGGGCCCGTTGGACTCGCGGCTGCCGTCTCGGCTCAGTTGCTGGGTGCAGCCTGTGTTATTGTCGGGGATATGATTCCTGATCGTTTGGCGCAAGCAAAAAGCTTTGGCTGCGAGACAATCGATCTTCGTCAAGATGCTGAATTGCCCGAGCTTTTGGAGCAAATTCTGGGCGTTCCTGAAGTGGATGCAGCCGTTGATTGTGTTGGATTTGAAGCCCGTTGCCATGGTCATTGTCACCATGAAGAAAAACCTGCAACCGTTTTAAATTCAATGATGGACATTACCCGAGCGGGCGGTCAGATCGGTATACCTGGCTTATATGTTACAGAAGATCCGGGCGCGCATGATGATGCGGCCAAGCAAGGTAGTTTGAGTATGCGCTTTGGCTTGGGTTGGGCAAAATCCCACTCCTTCCATACGGGGCAGTGTCCTGTCATGAAATACCACCGTCAATTGATGCAGGCCATTTTGTTCGACAAGGTTCAGATTGCAAAAGCGGTTAACGTTCAGGTTATTTCACTGGATGATGCACCCAAAGGCTATGCTGACTTTGATGGAGGTGCTGCGAAAAAATTTGTCATCGATCCTCACAGGCTCTTTGCTGCTTAGTCGGTAATTTGTGTCACTTATCGAGAGGCCTTCACAGGCCTTTCTTTTGATGTTGATTGCTAAAACAATTAACGGTTACTTCGCTAAACATTTCATGGCTCGCTCAAGTCCTTCAAGCGTCATCGGAAACATTCGGCCTTCGATCTGTTGTTGAATCATTTGGATGGATTGAGTATACATCCATGCGCTATCAGGAACAGGGTTCAGCCAAACCAAGGAAGGCCATTGCTTGATAATACGGCTTAACCATACTTGGCCTGTTTCTTCATTGAAGTGTTCGACACTGCCCCCAGGTGCCGCAATTTCATATGGGGACATGGATGCATCACCGACCAAGATGACCTTGTAGTCCTGCCCATATTTGTGAATTAAATCGTAGGTGCTAATACGTTGATCAAAACGCCTTGTATTGTCCTTCCAGACAGATTCATACACACAGTTATGAAAATAAAAGTGCTCCAGATGCTTAAACTCATTACGGCAGGCGCTAAACAGGGCTTCAATTCGTTGAATATGATCATCCATAGACCCCCCGATATCCAAGAGTAGCAAGACCTTCACCGCGTTATGCTTTTCTCTGACGGTTTGAATATCAAGGTAGCCTTTTTGAGCGGTGGCCCGGATGGTTCCGTCTAAATCCAGCTCTTCATGAGCTCCTGTGCGAGCAAACTTGCGCAAACGCTTAAGTGCAACTTGTAGGTTTCGATCAGCCAGCATTTGGCGATCATCGAGGTTGCGGAATTCGCGCTTTTCCCACACCTTTACTGCCTTACGATGACGGGACTCACCCCCCACGCGAATGCCGTCGGGATGATAACCACCGTGCCCAAATGCAGAGGTTCCACCCGTGCCAATCCACTTGTTTCCACCAGCATGACGCTCGGTTTGTTCATCAAGGCGTTGTTTAAAGGCCTCCATGAGTTCATCTAAGCTTTCATAGCCTTTGAGTTTGGCTTTATCCTCATCGGATAGATAACGCTCAAATGTTTTCTGCAGCCAATCATCGGGCACTAGGCTCGACAGCGAGGCATCTGCTGCTTCGACACCCTCAAAAAACTGCGAAAAGGCGAGGTCAAAGCGATCATAGAGTTTTTCATCTTTTACCAAACAGGTGCGTGCCAAAAGATAGAAATCGTCCATGCTGGCAAAGGCAAGGTCGGCTTGTAATGCGCGAATCAAGTCCAGCAGCTCTCTCGGTGTAGCGGGGATCTCTTTCGAGCGCAGTGTTTCAAAAAAATCGATTAGCATGCTGCTGTCCGAGTATTAACGATTCTGACGTCGAATCATGAATGCAAGTCGCTCCAGTAGAGATGCATCCTGTTCATTTTTGATGAGGGCACCGCAAAGAGGAGGAACGGAATTCAGGGCGTCTTTTTCCAATAAGAGTGAGCGTGAGATCTCGTCCGACATTAAAAGCTTCAACCAGTCGATCAGCTCAGAGGTGCTGGGCTTTTTCTTTAAACCTGACATTTCGCGTAAATCGTAAAAAACGGCCAAGGCTTTCTGCACCAGTTCTTCTTGAATGCGAGGGAAATGCACCTGGATAATCTGTTCCATTGTGTGTTTATCAGGAAAGCGAATGTAATGAAAAAAGCAGCGACGCAGGAAGGCATCCGGCAGCTCTTTTTCATTATTGGAAGTAATGATCACCAGCGGGCGATGGACGGCTTTAATTTGCTGTTTTGTTTCATAAACGTAGAACTCCATGCGGTCGAGTTCTAATAAAAGATCATTGGGAAACTCTATGTCGGCTTTATCAATCTCGTCGATCAGCAGCACACAGGGCTCTTCATGACTAAAGGCTTCCCACAGTTTTCCTGGAACAATGTAGTGACTGATGTCTTCTACTCGCTCACGGCCGAGTTGCGAGTCCCGTAGGCGCGAGACAGCATCGTATTCATACAAGCCTTGTTGTGCCTTGGTAGTTGACTTTATATGCCAGCTGATCAGAGGGCGATTCAAAACACGGGCGACCTCTTCAGCCAGAAGTGTTTTACCTGTGCCAGGTTCCCCTTTAATTAATAGGGGCTTTTCTAAAGTCAGAGCGGCATTTACCGCCACTTGTAGTTCGGGTGTGGCGACGTATTTTTCAGAACCTTTGAACTGCATGACAGGGACACTCATCAATATAAACGAATAATACGAGTTTACCCTTACTCGTGTCAGAGCTCAAATGGCCATACAAACTGGCGATGCTTCGTTAAAAAAGCAGTCGTGAAGCAACGAACACCAACAAAAGTCCGAAAATAAGATCAACTCCTTGACGCATCTTCATAAAGAAGTGGCGACTTTGAGGGTTGGATAGAATAAAGGCGACCAGTAAATACCAAACGGTATCAATCCCCATTGCCATGCCTGCGACGAGGACTTTTGTCAGCGGGGATTGCTCAGGGCTTAGGAATTGGCTAAACAGCGCAACAAAGAATAAGGGGACTTTGGGGTTCAAAAATGCGATTAAAAAACCCTCGCGCCATGCCAACGCGTGATGTGAAGACGTCTGCTCGACAGGCAAGCTCGCAGAGGACTTTCCGAGAGCACTGCGCAAAGACATAAAGGCGAGATACAGTAAAAATCCAGCACCAGCCAATTGCAATAGAGTGATGAGCCAAGGAGCGGCCACCATTATACTGGCAATTCCAAGCATGCTAAGGGCCGCATAAAGTCCGATGCCGAGCCCGTGGGAGAGGGCGGCAATCATGCCTTGCGTACGCCCACCGTACAGACTGTGTTTAATGATGACGGCCAAACTAGGGCCTGGTGACATCGCGCCTAAAATAAAAATGCCCGCGAGCGCGAGCCAGTCACTCCATTGCAATATCATAGGTAGAACATCGCTCTTCGTTAAAAATAATAATAGTATAAGGCATTGAATCTTAAATCAGAGTAGGTAAGCCATGGAAAACACACAATTGGCTGCGAAACGGGAGATTTTTGGTTGGTCGATGTTTGACTTTGCTAACCAAGCCTATACGCTCCTGATCATTACCGTCGTGTATGGCGATCTTTTCACGCGGATAATTGTTGGCGATGCGCCGGATTATCGTTTGGGTAACCTGCTATGGAGCGGTGCTCTGGCATTGAGTTATGCCATGGTGGTCGTTGCGAATCCGGTGTGTGGCGCGGTGATGGATTACTCTAAACGTCGTAAGCAATTTTTGTTTGCAAGTTACGTGCTCACCGTCATTACCACTTCCTTACTCTATTTCATTGAGCCAGGTTGGATATTTCCTGCCATTGTGCTGATTGTGCTTTCAAACTTTGCTTATGCAATGGGCGAGGGCTTTATTGCCAGCTTTTTAACGGATTTAGGGCCGAGAAAGTCCTTGGGCTGGATTTCGGGCCTGGGTTGGTCAGTGGGCTACTTAGGTGGGATGGTGGCCACGATTGTTGCCTTGCTTTTTTTGGGCGAAGTGTCTGACGAAAATTTTGAAAATGTACGCTGGGTTGGCCCCTTCGCAGGTATTTTCTTCTTAGTCGCTGCGATTCCTACCTTTATTTGGCTGACGGAAAAAGCACCGAAGCGTGCCAAGCCTCAACATGAGACCTGGAGCAATATTGCAAAAGTTCGACTCATGGATACGCTTTCTCAGATGCACCGATTTAATGACTTACGTTGGTTGTTGGTGTCCATCTTTTTTTCCATGGCGGGTATCTACATCATTATTGCCTTCTCCTTTATCTACGGTGCTCAAGTCATCGGTTGGGAGGATCATGTTCGCGTGCTGATGTTTGTGACTGTACAAGTGACGGCCGCTATCGGTGCGTTAGGTTTTGGAGTTCTACAAACACTCAAAGGTGCCCGATACATTTACATCTTGACTTTGTGGTTGTGGATACTGGCGATTTTGGCGATTTGGCAAACCCCATCACTGACTCAATTGTTGAATGTTAGCTTGGGCGTCGAGTGGCAAGCTCAGTATGTTTTTTTGGTTGCGGGCGTTCTCTCTGGATTGAGTCTTGGTGCTTCCCAGTCTTCCGCTCGAGCACTGGTCGGCACCTTGTCGCCAAGGGCGAAAGCAGCTGAGTTTTTTGGCTTTTGGGGAATGGCATCAAAATTGGCCGCTGTATTTGGCATTCTAGGTCTGGGGCTGATGCAATGGGCATTTGGCTTGGCAGATGCCATCGTGTTTTGTTTGATTCTATTTATGCTTGCAATCCTGACCATACTGCCCGTCAACGAGGGGCGAGGAATTGACACGGCGGTGAGCTGGAAAGAGCCATCCACTCGGGCAGATGCCCCCTAGTTGTGAGGATGAAACATGTTATTGGGTATACATCATGCTGCCATTATTTGCTCAAATTATGAGGTGTCTAAATTGTTTTACACTCAAACACTAGGGCTTAAGATACTCGCTGAGCACTACCGTGCTGACAGAGCCTCTTGGAAGTTAGATTTGCTATTGCCAGATGGTGGGCAGTTAGAACTCTTCTCTTTTCCTGAACCGCCAAAGCGCCCATCCTATCCAGAGGCCTGCGGATTGCGCCATTTAGCTTTTAAAGTCGCGAATGTTGAGCAGTATCAAGGTTATTTAGAGAAGAATGCGGTAGAAACAGAAGCGATACGTATGGATGAGTATACAGGCAAACGCTTTCTGTTTTTTTTCGATCCCGATGGGCTTCCGATCGAACTTTATGAAACCTAAGACTAAATACAGGTTTTGTCGGCTTAATGTCGTATTGAAATTTTGTCTTTATACGTCATGCTTATAAAAAGAGCACGCCTTGAATTATGGATTGAGTGGGTGTCGAAGAGTGATTTGACTTCGAGGTGTGGTATTACAAATGTTCACTCTTGGAGTTAATATGGCTTTTTCTTGGTTTGGAAGGGATCAGAAGTCCCAGAAGTCTGTACATTCAGTTGATGTCGAGTCCATTAAAGTTCAACAGATTAGCAGCCGAGATATTTCCGCTGAGCGGTTGCGTCAACTCCAATTTGACGGTGCAAATGTTGCCTTAGTGTTAGCGTTTATTTCGCCGCATTTAGAGTTTGATGCGACGGTTCGTTCACTCAAAAATGCAATGCCCTTTGCTAAAAATTTGGTCGGAGTGATGACCGCTGGAGAGCTCAGCTCCTGTGGGAATCAGTTATATCATTCGGCTGATAAACACTGGGATAACATTGTTTTGCAAAGTTACAGTGACGAGGTCTTTGCACAGGTGCATGTGGCGTCTGTTCCACTGCATTGTGAAGACATACGATCAGGACGCGCCGGATTGACTCGTCAGCAACGTGTAAAAGCCATTGAAAGTGAAATAAAGAAAATCAAACTTCCATTTGATGTTAATTTTCAGAACACGCTGGCATTAACCTTTATTGATGGTTTAACCAGCAGCGAAAACTTTTTTATGCAAGCGCTCTACGAGAGTGAGCGCTTCCCTTGCTATTTTATTGGAGGTTCCGCAGGCGGAAAGTTGGATTTTCGCCAAGCCTTGGTTCATGACGGCCAGAAAGTGGCTCAAAATTGCGCCGTAGTGATTTTTGTGCGACTTGCCAGCGATATTCGCTACAGCATTTTAAAAACTCATAATTTCCAGAAAACTAACCTATCGTTTATTGTGGCTGATTCTGACGAAGCGGCACGTGTCGTCAACACGGTTATGCCAGAGGGCAGCACACGGATTGTGAGTATTGTCTCATTCCTCTGTAACCATTTTAAATGTAAACCCGGCCAGCTGAGTTCCATGCTTGCAGGCTATTCGTTTGCAGTTGAAATAGGTGGCGAATTGTTTATTCGCTCGGTTTCGGGCATTAATGAACAGACTGAGTCAATCAACTTTTTTTGTGATTTGACCTTTGGCGACCGTTTGTTCTTGGTTAAAGCTAAGGATTTTGTGTCAAGTACAACGCAAGCGTTTAAACAGGTCATGCAGTCGAAGCCAGTGCCTCCTTTTGCCATGTTGGCCAATGACTGCATTCTTAGACGTTTGAACAATGCCAATCAGTTGAGCCAAATTAAAGACTTTGATCAGATGAAGGTGGCGGGCTTCTCAACCTTTGGTGAGATTCTCGGGGTGCATATGAACCAGACACTCACGGCCTTGTTGTTTTTTAAAATCAAGCCAGGAGATGTCTTCCGCGATGAGTATGTGGACCAGTTCCCTATTCAGTACAGCCATTTTCGTATGTTTTTCATGGCATCAAAGATTCAGAGTTTAGAGCAGATTAACCGAGTGCAGGCCACCTTGGTCGAGCATCTTACTGAGTATCGTCCTTTATTAAGGGAGATGGTCGAGAGCTTTAATAACGTTGCCAATTATGCACAGAGTACGGGGCATTCGCTTCAATCGATGCAGTCACAGTTTAATGTGTTTTCAGATGTGATTGAAAAACAGACATCGCAGCGACATCAGCTTCAGGCCCGAGTGTCGGGGTTGCAAAAAAACTCTGAAGAGGTACTTTCGATACTGCAAGTGATCTCCGGGATTGCGGATCAAACCAATTTGTTGGCCTTAAATGCAGCAATTGAAGCGGCTAGGGCGGGGGAAGCCGGTCGAGGATTTGCGGTGGTGGCTGATGAGGTTCGACAGTTATCTCAGAATACACAAAAAAGCTTGGATCAAACTGGCGCAACGATTAAATCGGTAACAACCGCGATAGTGGCCATTCGGGATACGCTAGAACATACAGAAACAGCGATGAATAGTATAACAGAGAGTGCTCAGCAGCTGAGCCTGGAAATGGTAACACTCTCTGAAGCCTCGCGCGTGGCAGAGGGGGAGGTTGAAGGCAATATACATACCATCGCTAAAATGACAGAAACCATGGATCATATTGACCATGAGGTCGCTGCTATTGATCAGTTAAAAGCCTTACGTAACCAATAACCCCACTTTAACTGATTTTAGCGGTATAATAAGCCTTGCAAAACGCAAGGCTTATTAATTTTTACAAGGTAGAAAAATGTCAGATTTACCGAATTGTCCAAGTTGTGGTTCAGAATACACCTACGAAGACGCGTCAATGTTTGTGTGTCCTGAGTGTGCACATGAGTGGTCAGCGACAGCGGAGCTTGATCAAAATGAAACGGCTAAGGTGTATCGTGATGCCAATGGTAACACCCTGGTTGACGGTGACTCGGTAACCGTTATTAAGGATTTGAAAGTCAAAGGATCCTCTTTAGTGGTAAAGGTTGGCACCAAAGTTAAGAGTATTCGCCTGGTTGATGGCGATCACGACATTGATTGTAAAATCGATGGAATCGGTCCGATGAAGCTCAAATCAGAGTTTGTCAAAAAGATCTGATTTGAGCTAAGCATTACGAAAAGTCTTTTAGTAACACCGGCTCAATCATCAAACTGTCGCTTGAGTTTGATAGCCAAATTTGTTTATCACTAATATTGCATTGCAACTGCAGATTTCGAGCGGCCAGAAGAGCCAGTGCGTTTACTTGTTCTTCTGGTATTTCCCACACTTGTAAGTTGTTGTATCTCGTTAAGGATGACTGAATTTGTTTCCACCAGTTGGGAACGCTACGTCCTCCATAGGCATAAAGCTTGACGTGCTTTGCTCGGCCACTTGCTTTGCGCAGCCATTTTTCGTCACTTTGACCGAACTCAACCCAGAGATTTATATCCCCGTTTAGGCTTTTATCCCAAAGCTCGGGCTCTCCTTCATCGCTTAACCCTTTTGAAAAATGCAAGGTTTCAGATGCGTTTAAAATAAAGGCTAAGACACGAACCATTAAACGCTCTTCAGTTTCAGACGGATGCTGAGCGACTGTTAACGAATGATCCTGATAATAATGCCTGTCCATGTCGGCAATCTGAAGTTGCACTTTGTAAACGGTAGCTTTAGTCGCCATACATAACCTGAATGCTGAAGAATGTGCTTAGTCTACCTGAGCCTTTTCTGGACGCAAGTTTTGACCTGTATGGACTTGATTTATGATAGGCTTTTGCAATATTCCTCGCATAGATTGATCGGAAGCCTTGATAATGCAGTTAGTCGATTGTGATTACGAAACACACGGAGCCGCTATTCTGACCATTTTTAATCATGCCATTTTGCACACCACGGCTTTGTATGAATATAAACCGAGAACGGAACAACAGTTAGAGGACTGGTTTGTGGCCAAACAAGGTGGAAACTATCCGGTGATTGGCTTGATGACAGATGCAGGCGAATTGGCCGGATTTGCTTCCTATGGATCGTTCAGAGCTTTTCCAGCCTTTAAGTACACGCTTGAACACTCCGTCTATGTCAGTCAAAACCACCAACGACAAGGAGTGGCTAGGCGCTTGCTCACGGAGATTATCGAACGTGCGCAAAAGAACGATTACCATACATTAATTGGCGCAATCGATGCGACTAATCATGCGAGTATTCAGCTCCATGAAGCGCTTGGCTTTCAGATGTCAGGGTGCCTACGTCAAACCGGTTTTAAATTTGGCGAGTGGTTGGATTTGGTCTTTTATCAACGAATCCTTGATACACCGCTCAAGCCAGAAGACGATCCCGTTTATTAACGCGTTGATACTTGAGCGGTGTGCCTAAGGTCAGTAACCCCTACGCCGATCCACACACCCTGAAATATCCTGGCCCGCTTCGAGTTTAATGATTTTTTCAGCAATTTGAGCAACCGTACTGTCCCTGAGTGTTCTGGCCGACACATGAGGTGTAATCGTAATCTTTTCATGTCCCCAGAAAGGATGTTGTGCGGGTAAGGGTTCTTGGCGAAAAACATCCAATATCGCATGCTGAATGCGGCCTTCTTGAAGCGCGAGGAGTAAGTCCTCGTCGACCAAATGTTCTCCACGCCCCACGTTCATCAGAATCGCGTGCTCTTTAAGTTGGGCGAGTCTTGTGTAGTTGAGTAGGTTCTCAGTTGAATCCGTTAAGGGCAGTGTGTTGATCAGAATACGTGATCGATTTAAAAAAGGGTTCAGATTTTCGCTTCCACAAAACATCTCAATAGTGTTGACGTCGGATTCTCGCGCTTGTCTGACCCAGGTCGCGACGGGGTATTCTAAGCTCGAAAGCACCTGTGCAACGGCTGAGCCTATTTTACCATAGCCCAGTATTCCGATAGGCCATTGCTCTTTGCGGATGGGAGGCAGCGTTTTCCAGACTTGGTTTGTGGACTGTTGGCGGTAAGTGCGCATGTCACGACTAAATTCGGTCACAAAATGGACTGCGTACTCGGCCATTTGCGATGACATTCCAGCATCTTCGAGTCTATAAATTGGAAGTGTGTCTGGAAGCGCGGGGGATTTTAATAAGGCATCGACCCCTGCACCCAGATTAAACAGAGCTCTAAGATTGGGTTCCAGTGTAAACAGTGCATCAGGTGGCTGCCAGACAACGGCATAGTCAGCATCGCCCATGGCCGTATCAATTGACCAAGCTTCGATTTTAGCGTTTGGAATCAGAGCACTTAATAATGAGGTCCAGCGCTCGGGTTTCGGGTCTTGAGAGACAAAAATAATCTTCATAGGT
This sequence comes from Nitrincola alkalisediminis, assembly GCF_009821115.1. Taxonomy (GTDB): domain Bacteria; phylum Pseudomonadota; class Gammaproteobacteria; order Pseudomonadales; family Balneatricaceae; genus Nitrincola; species Nitrincola alkalisediminis. Next base: position 541,494 of record NZ_VYTY01000001.1, read on the forward strand.
TGCCTAGCTTATTCTTTAGGTTTTACGGAGGCATCGGATTGAAAATCATTCTGAACCAATTCCTTGCCGGAATAAAGAGTGCGCTTATGAGGGGATTCCTGTAAGCTTCACTGCCGTCGATTTGGCGGCCCTAATCTATCCGATGTGATAAAAAAGAGATGATTGAATGAGTTTTGCCTCCTTGGGGTTGTCCGCCCCTATTCTGACTGCTGTGGCGGAGCAGGGTTACGATACGCCTTCACCGATTCAAATCCAAGCCATACCTCAAGTCCTCGCCGGTAGAGATTTAATGGCGGCTGCTCAAACGGGCACAGGTAAAACAGCTGGATTTACCTTACCGATTTTAGAAAAACTGCTCAATGGGGAATCGGCAAAGCCGAACCATGCGCGGGTTTTGATTTTGACACCCACGCGTGAACTGGCCGCTCAAGTGGGTGAAAGTGTGACCCTTTACAGCAAGCACCTTCGTTTGCGGTCTGCGGTTGTCTTTGGAGGCGTGAAAATTAACCCTCAAATGGTCGCGTTGCGCAGAGGGGTTGATGTATTGGTGGCAACTCCAGGACGTTTGCTGGATCTGTATAAACAAAACGCAATACGCTTCAATGGATTAGAGACTCTGGTCTTGGATGAAGCGGATCGTATGTTGGATATGGGGTTTATTAACGACATTAAAAAAATTATGGCAGTGTTGCCAAGGCAGCGTCAAACCTTAATGTTTTCGGCGACCTTCTCGACAGAGATTCGAGCCTTAGCAAAGCAGTTTCTCAATAATCCGGTCGAAGTCTCAGTTACACCCAGTAATGCAACAGCACCGACGGTGACTCAATGGGTCTCGCCTGTCGATAAAAAGCGTAAAGCGGCGCTGTTGACCCTCCTGATTCAAGAAGGGGATTGGCAGCAGGTGTTGGTTTTTACCAAAACCAAGCATGGTGCGAATAAGTTGACCGCTCACTTGAATGCGGAAGGAATATCGGCGTCGGCTATTCATGGCAATAAAAGTCAAGGTGCACGCACAAAAGCCTTAGCCGATTTCAAGTCCGGCAGTATACGTGCATTAGTGGCGACCGATATTGCCGCACGAGGGTTGGATATTGATCAGCTGCCGCAAGTGGTTAACTTTGAACTCCCGCATGTACCTGAGGATTATGTTCATCGCATAGGACGTACTGGACGCGCAGGTGCTTCTGGCCACGCGGTCTCACTGGTGTGTGCCGATGATTTGAAGCTTTTGCACGCAATTGAAAAAGTGACGCGTCAGACGATTGAAAGAAGGCAAGTACCCGGTTTCGAACCTGTTAATCTGGTTCCAGAAGAGACAGCCACCACTAAGCCAAAACACAATCATAATCGTCGTCCTAAAAAACCCGTTAAAGGCCATGCAGATGGTCAGCGTTCGGGGTTTGTGGCATCAGGACATAAACCTAAGGCAAGATAATATTGAAGTCGAGAGGGGCTAAGACTATAGTGGTGCCTCTCGATATTTGATCATTTAGGTGCCTTATGAGCCTGGCTCTTTTGTCAGTGTTTGTTCCAACATTTTTCTTTGTTTCCATCACCCCTGGTATGTGTATGACGCTAGCTATGACCCTAGGCATCACCCTTGGGGTTCGTCGCACGTTATGGATGATGTGGGGGGAGATGCTAGGGGTTGCGTTGGTTGCGCTTTTAGCCGTGATGGGTGTGGCGACACTGATGTTGGCCTATCCTGGCTTTTTTCAGTTTTTTAAGTGGATCGGTGGTGCGTATTTGGGGTACGTCGGCATCCAGATGTGGCGTTCCAAAGGTCGCATGGCGATTCCAGAGTCGGCCGGCGTTCGTCAAACCGTTTCGCCCGCTCAACTCTTCAGTCAAGGGTTTGTCACAGCTGTGGCTAACCCTAAAGGCTGGGCATTCCATGCCGCACTTTTACCTCCCTTTATTTTGGCATCTCAACCACTGGCACCTCAATTAGTTGTGTTGCTGAGCATTATTGTTTTACTAGAGCTGCTGTGTATGTTGATTTATGCAAGTGGTGGTAAAGCTATGCGCGTGTTCCTGCAGCAGACTCACAATGTGCGTTTAATGAATCGCATCGCTGGCTCTCTGATGGTAGGAGTGGGTGTTTGGTTAGCGTTTTTTTAGGAGACGGGTTTGGTTGAGGGACGTGTTTCAAGTTTTGCCCCTGTTGTGGATGAGCGTGCCAAGGTTTTAATACTGGGAAGTATGCCGGGCCTAGTGTCGTTGACTGCGCAGGAATATTACGCTCATCCCAGAAATGCGTTTTGGCCAATCATGAGCACGTTGTTTCAGTTTGATGTAGCCTTACAGTATTCGGAGCGACTGGAAAAGCTAAACGCATCGGGGGTTGCCCTTTGGGACGTATTGCAGCAGTGTGAGCGTAATGGCAGTCTTGATTCTTCGATAGTTAGATCCTCTCAGCAACTGAATTCATTTGCTGAATTTTTTCATGCTTATCCTGGAATTCAAGCGGTCTTTTGCAATGGCAATAAAGCGTATCGAGACTTTAGCCGAGAAGTGCAACGATTAAAAATACTGAATAATCGGTTTGAGGCACTTCATATTCAATGTTTACCTTCTACCAGTCCAGCGCACGCATCCATGACGTTTGAGAAAAAACTAAGCGAATGGAAAAGTCTATTGCTGTTTATATAAAGGCCGTTGCAGCGGCTGATAAAATTGAGCTGGCGGACGTACCTTGTAAACCCAAGTAAAACAGTCGTACATTAATATCTAAGCTAAAATGGCAATGAACAGGATCGTTATCGGCATGAAGGAAGCAAATGGGATGAGTAAGCAACGCGCGTTTGTCTGGATTGCGGGTATCGCGATGCTACTGGCGGCCCAGCAGGTGACGGCTGATGTTCAACGCTTTTTACCACAGCCTCCAATACTGATCATTGAAAATATTTTGAGTAAGCAAATCAGTTCGGCGCCTGTTGATCTTCCTTCCGATGTCCAGCGCCTGTATCAAGAGGAATATGAAGAATCGAAAGTCTATGAGGGCTATTTTGATGCCAAGAAGTGCTATATCTATGCCGATGGAATGGATGAAAGCGATACCTATTTTTACCCGGATTTTCATTCGAGATCGCATTTGTGCCCTGGGCCTTTTTGGAGTGGTAATTTTTTAAACTGGGCGACAACGTCGAGTTTAGACCCTTTTCGAAAAACCTTAACGGGTGGGTTGCGCGTAAAAGACACGCCAACCGAAACTTGGCTAGAGTCTGCTCGCTTAGATCGTGAGACCTTCTATCAAGTACTTCGCTTTCCGAATGAAGGAATATCGCCTGAGCGCGTTAATAACGCAACCCCTTTTAGCGTCAATTGGATTGGCTTGCGCAGTCAGGGAAACCAATTGCGGTTAAGATTGCTGAGCGAAGATCTGGTGCAGCCGACTACCTCTCCCTTGATCATGTCAGAACCCTACAGTTTGGATAAAACTTACGAGCTGCTCGTTCGCGTTGCGGTGTGTGTGAATGGTTTACGAGAGGACAACTGTAAGGCTTACGGCAACTATGCAAAACCGGAAGGGTTGATTCAGGGCTTTTCGCAAAGTATGCGTTTTACCGTCTTGGGATATTTGAATGATTTGTTTTTGGCTGATGAAGGTTGCGTAATGAGAGCCCCTTTAAAATTTGTAGGGCCTAAGCGCTTGAGTGCCGACGGGGAGTGGGAAGACAATCCTAGTAAAGAGTGGAGTGAAACAACGGGTGTTTTAATCCGCAATCCGGATAAGGAGGAGGCCATTCAAACCAATCGTATTGCAGGTTTACGCGGTGACTATGCCATTATTGATAGTGGTGTTATTAATTACATAAATAAGTTTGGTCATATGCCGTCTAAGAATCACAAAGGGGCAGATCCCGCCAGTGAACTGTTTCATCAGTCGTTAGCGTACCTTCGAAAGCTTGCCCCAATTGATCAATATTTGGCTGTGCGGGGTACACAGCTAGACAACTATCAGCTTGTCGATGGCTTTCCTGTCATGAATTGGATCAGCGACCCCCTGATCAATCTCAATACTTGGTGTAAGCCCTAATCGGTCAGGAGCACTTAAGCTGAGTTGTAAACAACTTGCTTAAGGCGCGCTTGTCGTAGTGAGTGGTGTCTTTTTGGATGGTGCGGTACTTTTTGAGGTTTTTTTTCTATTAATCCACCAAAAATACAGGGTTTTTAACCATCGCTGAAATCAGTGGATGATAGTCAATTACCCTCATTGCTTTGCCCTTGTTGATTAATAATTGTCCTAAAATAGAAATATTGTCGACATATTCCACTATTGGTGGATTGAATGCTGCAGTTGCGGCCGTATAATTCTAACTTTCATTTTCTTAGGGTGAGGATCAAGATGACCGCAAGAACAGCCGATGTGTTGCTAGTTGGGGCAGGTGCCATGAGCTCAACGTTGGGGGTGCTGTTAAAACAGCTCGACCCATCCTTGAAAATCATCATGGTTGAGCGTCTTGACCACGTTGCACAAGAAAGTACCGATGGTTGGAATAATGCGGGCACTGGACATGCGGCCTATTGTGAGTTGAACTATACGCCTAAAAAAGCCGATGGTTCGATAGATACAACAAAAGCCTTTACCATTAACTCAGCTTTTGAAGTGAGTCTCCAGTTCTGGTCGTATTTGGTTGAACAGCAGGCATTACCAGAGCCATCTAATTTTATTAACACCGCTCCGCATTGCAGCTTTGTGTGGGGTCAAGAAAATGTCGATTTCTTGCGTAAGCGTTATGAAACTCTGTCATCCCATGTCATGTTTAAAGACATGGAATACAGCGAAGACCCTGAGGTCATTCGTGGTTGGATGCCGTTGGTGATGCAAAATCGTCCCGCCTCTCAGCCATTTGCTGCAACGCGTGTCCGTTATGGATCGGATGTTAACTTCGGCGCTTTAACCCGTTTTATGGTTGAGCATTTAGGTAAACAATCTGACTTCGACTTACTGGTCAGTCATGATGTTCAGTCCTTAGCGAAGCAGTCCGATGGACGTTGGTTAGTCAATGTTAAGAATAAAGCCGATAAACACTTAACCCCCATTACCGCCAAGTTTGTCTTTTTGGGAGCGGGAGGCGGTGCACTGCCTTTGCTTCAGAAGTCTGGAATCGCTGAAGGCAAGGGCTACGGCGGTTTTCCGGTGAGTGGTCAGTGGCTGGTGTGCACCAAGCCAGAAATTGTTGAGCAACATGCGGCAAAGGTATACGGAAAGGCACCCATTGGCGCGCCTCCGATGTCGGTTCCACACTTAGACACGCGTATTATGAACGGTCAAAAATCGCTGTTGTTCGGACCTTTCGCGGGCTTTACGACTAAGTTCTTAAAAAATGGCTCGTATTTGGACCTGATCAAGTCAGTGAATCTTGGCAATATTGGCCCAATGATGTCAGTCGGTGCCAATAACATGGACCTGACTCGCTATTTGATTTCGGAGTCTTTGCAGTCTCATGAGTCACGTGTCAAAGCCTTGCGCAACTTCTTTCCTGATGTTGAAGAGGATGACTGGGAATTGTCGATTGCAGGGCAGCGTGTTCAAATTATTAAAAAGAATCCTGCTGGAGGAGGTAAGCTGGAGTTTGGTACAGAGGTGATTATTTCTGCCGATGGCTCGCTTGCTGCGCTTTTAGGTGCGTCTCCAGGTGCTTCTACCGCCGTGCAAGCGATGCTGAGCATCGTTGAGCGTTGCTATAAGGATCAATTAGCGACAGATGCCTGGCAGCAAACCTTAAAGGCCATGATCCCATCTTATGGCAAGGTTCTCAGCGATGAGCCTGAGCTGCTGAGTGAAGTAAGAGCACGCACTTTGTCTGTGTTAAAACTCGATCCAACACTGTAAACCCATCAGGAGTGATCTGGGCCGGCTTGGCACAGATCACTCATCATTTTATTTGATCTGTGCTTCAAAGCCTGCCGTTTCGATTGCCTCGATGAGGTCTTCTGTTGATGCAGTTCCATTAATTTCAGCACTGTCTAATTCTACAAGCACTGTCTCAACGCCATTGACCTGCTCAAGCGCTTCTTTGACCTTTTTGACGCAACCTCCACAGGTCAGTCCTAATAAAGCAAGTTGGATAGTAGCCACTAAAGTTGTCTCCTTTGTATTGGGTTACGATAAATTTAAGGTAAACTGGGAATAACCTTAGCGCGATCTATGTGACTTGTATAGGATGATCATTTGAAAAAAGCCTTAAAAATACTGTGTTTATTGCCTGTCATTTTATTGGGTGTTTTTTTAACAATTGTTGTACTGCTGAAGTGGCTCCCTGTCCCGACAACTGCATTTATGCTTCATCACAACTGGAAAGCCTTGTGGAGTGAAGAGATTGAGTTTGCCCGATACCAGTGGGTTCCCTATGAAGACATTCCATGGACGCTGAAAATGGCGGTTATTGCGTCTGAGGATCAAAAATTTCCAGACCACTGGGGTATTGATGTGGCGGCGACTCAAGCCGCAATTAGGGCTTACCGTGAGGGGCGATCAGCCGGTGGTGGCAGCACCATTACTCAACAAGTGGCTAAAAATTTGTTTTTATGGGGGGATCGCAGTCAGGTGCGCAAGGTCTTGGAGTGGGGGATTGCCATCGTGCTTGAGCAATTCTGGGGAAAAGAGCGCATTCTAGAAGTCTATTTAAATATTGCGCAATTTGGCAAACAGGAGTTTGGAGTGTGGGCGGCGACCGAGTATTTGCTTATGAAGCCACTGCCTAACGTGTCGGTGCAGGACGCAGCCTTAATGGCTGCAGTGCTTCCTTCACCTGCCCGTTACGATATTAAACGCCCATCCGCTTACATGCGCAGCCGACAAGCGTTTATCCAGCGACAGATCAATAACTTGGGTGGGCGTGCTTACTTAAGGCGTTTTGAAGCAGAGTAAGCCTAACTAATTCCCATGAAGTTTTTTTAGCTGCTGTAACAAGGATTTAGGCAGGTTCTTTATCATAAGGACTTCTTGGTTGGGATCAAACTCAACAATGTTCCCTAAGCTGCTGCTGGCAAAACTAATCGAGATGTCGCTGTTTTTACCCGCAAAGCGTAGATATTGTTTAAGCTGCTTCCGATCCGGGATAAGCTCCGTCTTCGGTGTTTCTTGGTGTTTAGTCAAAAACGTGTCTATGCCAGGACTGACCTCCTCCGACAGGTTGCTAAACACAACGGGCTCACCCGCTTTATCCTGCTCCAAGCAGTATTCTACAACGCGCTCACGTATCGGCTCGCTTTCTTCATCGGGTAGGGCATTGCAGTATTGCTCGATAATCGATAAAAATTGCTCTGTTTCAACTTTCTTATCGACAGTATCTGTATAGCCTAGCCACTCACATACAACCGCTTTTACGCCTTTTTCACTCCGACCAAAACTGATGGTCAGATACTTGTCTTCATTGTTCTCAAGTGCCGAAAGATCGAGACATACGCCAAATCCCGTCTCACTAAATTCAATGTAGTCAGTCTCGTGCAGTGAAAGGTCTTGTGAAAGCTGCAGGGCTGACGAGGGGCGCAGATGAAAAATGAAAAGACGATCACCCCGCTCAAGTGTCTCACTGACAAACACAATATAGCCTTGGAGCAGCTCATTGCCTTTATCCAACTGTAAGCCCAGATGCTTGGTCAGTTGGGCAGTTAAAGACGAAAAGCCTAAGCTTCCTTCTCGCCACTGCATAATCAAAGGCCGAATCCCCATGATTTCCTGACTGAAGCAGCCGTATTGTCGCCCTGAACGGCTGCCCTGAATGCGTTTTAATTCACTCAAGATAGACGGCGCGAAGCGCTCCAAGGCCAGTTCTGTCTCGGCTAAGTGGCAGTTAGCTGCAGTTTGATCATCCGTTTTCTGAATGGAATGGATGATAAAGTGTGTCACAGGCATAGATGAATCCCAGTCAGGAGGCTGTAGCAAAAAAGTAAGAACTATACCAGTCCGCGATCAAGTTGACTTTGCCAACGTGCGAACATCATGGAGCTGGTAAATAAAATGCACAACAATATAGATTCGATTAAGCCCAGCCAGCGTGTTAAGGGCATCAGCGTGGCCAGTACGGAACCTAAAAAGTAAAAAAGTAAAACAAAGCAAAACCACGCATGCGCGCGCGCATGTCCACGAATCAGTTTAGGTGAAAAAGCGAGCAATGGCAGAACATGGACAAGCCAGATAACCCAGGGATGATCACTTTTTGCAGGAGCCAACCACAAGTACCATAGGGTAAACAGCAGCAATAAGCTGGCATAGGTAATAAGGGTGACTTTATGGCTAATATTCGCTTTTTGTGCAAGCGTCATGATGGATTCCTTAATTGAAGCGCCAGTTGCCCTAAGCGTGCGCCTAGTGCTTGGCAGAGTGCGCGTTCATCTTTGTCGAGTGGGCGTTGACTGTCGGTGCTGGCAAGATGACTGGCCCCATAGGGGCTACCGCCTGATTGCGTCGTGGATAATTCAGAGACGCTGTAGGGAATTCCGGTTAGGAGCATGCCATGGTGCAAGAGCGGCAACATCATACTGAGCAGGGTGGACTCATGGCCACCGTGCAGTGTTGATGCCGACGTGAAAACTCCTGCGGGCTTGTTAATTAAGGCACCGGACAACCACAAACTACTGGTTGTGTCTAAAAAGTATTTTAAAGGGGCAGCCATATTGCCAAAGCGTGTCGGGCTGCCTAGGGCTAAACCTGAGCAGTGTTTGAGCTCATCAAGTGTACAATAGGGCGCGCCTTCCGTTGGTATTTCAGGTATGGTTTGCTCTGACTCTGGCGATATACTTGGCACCGTGCGAATCATGGCTTCAATCCCGGCTTGTTCTGCACCACGAGCGATCTGTTGTGCCATGGTTTTCGTTGCACCATGGCGGCTGTAGTACAAAACAAGTAAATAAGGATGGGTCACGGTAAAATCTCCAGAATCGCTTCAGGTGGGCGCCCAATGCGTGCACGATCTCCTACGACCACAATTGGCCGTTCGATCAATTTTGGCAGTTCAACCATGGCTTGGATTCGCTGCTCGTCAGTCACATCATCTCTATCCAGCCCTGCGCTTTTGAACTCAGCCTCTTTGCTACGCAACAGATCTTTAACCTGAATGCCCAGTTTGCCTACTAGGTCACGAATTTCCTCGGCATTTAACGGGGTTTTCTGGTAGTCGCACACGGTCGGCACAAGATCCCGGCTTTCGAGCAAGCTAAGCGCTTCTCGCGATTTTGAGCAGCGTGGGTTATGGTAGATTATAATGTCTGGCATAGTGTCCCTTTTCTTACATTCAATAAAAGCTATGGCTATTGTATATGGCTCTGTTTCAGTTACCAACTCACAGGTGAATTTAGTGAACGTAAATGTGATGACTCCAATGACCCTTTTTTTCTTTTTTAGAGACATGGTTCGGCAGTTTTTTGTGAACCAAGGCGTGTTAAATGCATCGGCCTTGACCTACACAACCTTGTTTGCCGTGGTGCCTTTGGTCACGGTTTCCTACTCGATGCTGGCGGCGGTGCCTTCTTTTCAGGGGGCAGGGGAGCAGGTGCAGCAATGGATTTTCGAAAACTTTGTGCCAGCAACGGGTGAGGTGGTTCACGAGTACTTAAAAGACTTCACCGATCAGGCTCGGCGTTTAACGGCTGTGGGTATCGTGTTTCTGGTGATTACGTCCATCATGATGATGAAAAATATCGAAGCAGCCCTCAATCGAATTTGGCGAGTTACCGAGCCGCGTAAGGGCGTTTCTAGCTTTTTGTTGTATTGGGCGGTGTTAAGTTTAGGGCCCTTGTTGATTGGGTTTGGTTTATTACTCACGTCCTATATTACGGCTTTGCCTTTATACACCAGTGCCACGGAGGTGGTGGGCAGTGCACGTTTTCTTTCAATCATCCCTATCGTATTTTCAGCGATTGCCTTTATGTTGCTCTATGCCGCCGTTCCCAATTGTCGAGTACCGATTCGGCATGCGTTTTTAGGCGGTGTGGCCGCTGCGTTGATGTTTGAGGTTGCGAAGCGAGGGTTTGCATTTTTTGTGACGCAGTTTCCATCTTATGAGCTGATATATGGTGCTTTTGCGGCGGTTCCGATGTTTTTAGCTTGGATTTTTATCAGTTGGGTGATTATTTTGTTGGGGGCTGAGTTGAGTCGAGCGTTGACGATCTTTCATATCACTCAGCGTAATCGACGAGAGCCTCATTTATACACGGTGCTGGGGGTTTTGCATCAGCTTTGGTTGGCGCAAAGATTAGGTCAAACTCGATCTGATACTTGGTTATTGCAACAAACGCCGGGGTTGACGCAAGAGCGTTGGGATCAATACATCCCTATTTTGCTGGAGGCAGGTATTATTCAGAGAACACGAAGCGGAGATTACGTGTTGGCACGGGATTTAAGCCATTTTACGCTGGATCAGTTGCAGTCACTCTTGCCTTGGCCGTTGCCTGATGCCATGTCACAAACCAGTGATGTTCAGTGGGAGAAAGCATTTGGCGAGCGTTTAAAAACCTTGTCAGACGCACGTCATGACGCATTGGATGTGCCCATTGGTGAGCTGTTTAAGGCTTAAAAAAGGCATCTAGATTAGGTGTGATCAGGAGTGCCTCGGCGTCTTGTGCGCTTAGAGGCCTACTGTATAGGTAGCCTTGGATATCCTGGCATCCGTGTTCGATTAAGAAACGGAGTTCCTCCGGTGTCTCGACGCCTTCAGCCGTTACATTCAGGCCTAGGTTCTGACCTATCTGAATCATACTCTTAATAATGCCCACATGCTTATTGCCATCCTTGATACTGCTGACGAATGCTTTATCAATTTTTAGGTTATTTAGTGGCAGTTGGGTGATGTACGCCATGGATGAATAGCCCGTACCAAAGTCGTCCATCGCAATGGTGATACCGAGCGCTTGAAAATGCGCCAAGCGTTCTTTTGCTTCATGATTATTTTCGATGAAAACGCCTTCCGTAATTTCTAATTCGATCAACTCAGGCTTAACGCCGGTTTCGTGCATTAACGACTCTACCTGAGCAACAAAGTCAGGCGATGACAGTTGCAATGGCGATACGTTAATGGCCATGCGACCTGTCCAAAGATTGCGTGTTTGCCATTGTTTGAGTTGTTCAAAGGCTTGACGCATAACGGCAAGACCTAAACCATGAACTTGTCCAGACTCCTCCGCAATTTTAAAGAGCAGGTCTGGGCGAATAAACCCCTCTTGTGGATGATGAAAGCGAGCTAAGGCTTCAAATCCAGACAGATGTCGCGCTTGGATGTTGACCTTGGGTTGATAATACACGGACAAATACCCTTCACTGACCGCTTCACGCAAGAAAGTTTCGAGCTGAGTGCGACGCGCCAGTTCGTTGTGTAGGGTTTCACTGTACATGAAGTAGCGATTACGGCCCTGACTTTTTGCTTCGTACATGGCCATGTCTGCACAGGTTAAAAGCGCTTCATATTCGCGAGTGTGGTCAGGCGTCAGAGAAATACCAATACTGGCGCCAATGTTGACGATCCGTCCTCGAAGTTGAAATGGCTCAGCGATAATAGCAAGCCAGGTTTGTGCGACGACCTCCGCATCAGCGGGGGTGGCGATCGGCATCAGCAGAATAAACTCATCACCACCAAAGCGGGATAAAAATGCGTGAGATGGAAGGTGTTCCATCAAGCGTTTAGCAACTGATTTCAGCAATTCATCGCCAAACGAGTGGCCTAATGTATCGTTTATGTTTTTGAATCGATCGAGATCCACAAATAAAAGTGCAAAGGATTGAGTTTCTGTTAATGCTAGGGATTTTTGTGCGTGTTCTTGTAGAAAACTACGATTGTAAACACCTGTAAGTCGGTCAAAGTAGGCTTGATAGCTTAATAGTTTACCCCGTTGCAGCGCGTTAAAGGCAACGGTGCAATGGGATAAAAAATCAGTAAAGCGCAAATCCAGCTGTGCTTTAGGAAGATTGAGAACTAAAAAAGAAATTAATTGGCCATCTTGGTGTAATGGATAATAGTGGGAATATCCGTTTCCTGCTTTGGTAAGATCGGGAATGAGTTTACTGAACTCATCATTTGAGACGATACAGGCTTCGCTGTGAAGAATGGACGAAAACTGCATCAGAATCTCGGAAGACGATTGTTTGATTTGCTTGAATGTCTGATTTGAGTATTCGTAGGTGTAATATCGATCCACAATCGGGTTGTGTTTGTTCAGTATGTAGAGGACTGAGTACAAGGGTGTGGCGAAACGAGCGATTTCGCTTAGGATCTGATGAGCACAAGACGATAGGTTTTCATTGAGCAATATTTTTTGATTGATATTAAATAAAGCCGTGTTGTACTCAAATGCGTAGGCTAAGTTTTGAGTCATTTGATTAAACGAGTGAGCGAGGTCTTCATACTCATCGTCCGTATCAACTTGAACGGTATAGTCCAGTTTGTTTTCTGATAAGGACTTAGTGCCTTTAATCAGCGCCTCAACGGGCTTTAAATGCCGGCGTACCATATAGAGGCTAACAAACACCACAAGTAAAAAAATCAACAAGATAGCGGGAAGGAAGGACTGCCTGAAATCATTCACGCTTTTCATAAATACGTTTTCAGGCTTGCTGATGATGATACGCCAGTCATCTTGAGCAAATTGATAGCGCATAAATAAAGACCAAGAGGCGGAGATCATTTTTTCAGAATGATCGTCTATCCAGTGAACGGGTGTTTGAGGTGATGCTTTAAGTAATAAGGCTATCGTGTCTTCGCTTAAGGGTGAGGAGCAAAATATAATAACTGAGTCTGCACCAATCACACACAGCTCTTCAAAGGCGCTTAATTCCGCTTCAGGCCACAAGTAGACTGGATCTAATTCTGCAAGCCAGCGTGACTCCTGTGTTGCTAGAGTTATAAAAACGCGTTTGACGCTGGAGTGATTACTTTGAAGAGTGAACACTCCACTGTTTGGCGTATATTGAAGTAGGCTCTGCCAATCCAGAGTGTCTGCATCGGTGTTGTGTTGCCAAATAATCTGTTCATTTTGGGCGACTGCATAGTTTGAAAAATACGTTTGGAGTAAGTGAAGATATTCAGGTTGAATGTGGTTGAGGTCCTGTGTATGTTGGCTGGCGTTGAGTAAAAGATCGTATGCATAGCTCAAGCGTCTAAAAATACCCAGCCCATACTCTTTCGTTGCACGTTGTAAGTGATGATGGTGCTCAGTAAAAATGAGGCCACTGACTTTATAAAAAGAGCCCACGGCAATAAATATGATTGGCACCAGAATAATAAAGAAAAACATTCTAAAGAGGCGACGTGCCACTCGGCTTTTTAAAGAAGAAAGCTCAATTCTCATAGGCTAATTATCAATAGTCGCTCGCTAAACCATAAAAATTACCATTGTTGGCCCTGATAATATCATCACGGCTGAGCGCAGAGGTTAACGGCGATGCAGAGCGACCATCTTTACCCATACTATATAAATCAAAATCATTATTGATTGGTACCAAATTCTTATCCTTTCTTACCTTGCCTTTGTTGGTTTGAATCGTGACGTCAAGATATTGATAGGGGGCACCCCAAGGGTCTTGTAATTGGTCACCGCTTAAATTGAGCTGGTTTAAAGACCCAGGAAATTGACGATTTAAAATATAGTAACGCTCAATCGCCGCGCTGATCACCTGTAGGTCGGTAATTGCCGTATGATTATCAACGCGTTCTTTGTATCGTTGGTAACCGGGAATAGCAATAGAGGCTAACACACCAAGGATCGCGACCGTGATTAGAAGTTCAATTAGGCTAAATCCTTTTAGCTTTTGCAGAAAAGCCTTGTAATGCGTCATGAGTCGTCTCACCAACGTTGATTGGCCACAATCTTTTACGACCAGTATAGCATTCTGTCTATCGGCTGTCTTAATAAACCTTGAGAGGGAAAGGGTAGAGGATACAGTGGAAGCCCCTTAATACTTTGGTATTGAAACGCGACTAAAGTCTTTGAATAAACCCTCGACTCAATCAAGGGTAAGGGTATACCTTTACGCCCAATCACAGGGATTAGGAAATTCCCTAATTGAGCGTTTAACAATTAAAGAGAGAAGACTATGTTATATCAGCGTAAGCATGGAGAGGAACATCCGTATTGGCCTGCCGGACCCTTTAAGATTCGGTTACCCTTTATTCACTATCGTTGGGAAGTGGCTGAAACCATTCAAGCCTTAGTGATGTTCGTTGTGGCGATGGGGATGATTCCATTATTGGAGCGTTATTTAGGTTTACCTTATGACGTTGCATTGGCCTACGTTGTGGTGTGTGGCATTGGATTTATGCTGCCTAACCTCTTGGGTGTTCCGTTCGTACCGGGTTGGATTACACCGGCAATTCCCGTTGTCTTGCTCTTTGTGGGTGGTTTCGAGCCAGGCCCCGATGCAATAAAAGCATTGGTGGCATTGCAGTTGGTGGTGACCTTTATTTTTCTGTTTATGGGCATTACTCGGCTTGGGTCTAAGTTGGTGAATAATATTCCCAATTCCATCAAAGCCGGTATTCTTCTCGGTGCAGGTATTGCAGCGATTAGTGGTGAGATCAGTGAAGGTGGGCGCCTATTTAACACGCCTATATCCCTAGGTATTGGTGGTTTGATTACGGCCTATGTACTGTTTTCACTGTCGTTTCGCGATTGGGTTGAGAAGCACCGTTGGGCTAAGATTGTCGCAGGCTATGGTATGGTGCCTGGTATGCTCATCACCATGGTTATCGGCTGGTCGGTTGCTGAGTATCCATTACCTGCGGTTCAGTGGGGGATTGAGTTGCCCGCTTTTACTAAAATCTGGGATTATTTACCCTTTACGGTCGGATTCCCGACATTTCAGTTGCTCTTGGCTGCCATTCCAACGGCCGTGATTGCCTATATTATTGCATTTGGTGACATTATAGTTGGCCAGAGCTTGATCAAGCGTGTTGACCATTTACGTCCTGATGAAAAAATTGAAATTAACGTGGATCGTGTGCATTTAGTGACGGGTATCCGTAACCTGATGCATTCATTCTTTGCACCATACCCTGGTTTAGCGGGTCCTCTTTTCACTGGAGTGATGGCAACCATCGCAGAGCGCTATCGTTACGGTCGCGGTGCTATGGATACAATTTATTCAGGCGCGGGTGTGTTCTGGATCGTTGGCTTCTTTGCGCTCTTTTTGTTGCCACTTGTTACTGTGTTTAAACCGGTATTGCCGATTGCGCTGTCGATTACCCTTTTGATTACAGGTTACTTGTGTATTGCGGTAGCTGTAGAGCAAATTGACAATGCAACCTCAATGGGTGTCGCGGGCATTATGGGCGTTGTGCTGGCGACTCATGGCGCGGCATGGGGACTTGGTGCCGGTCTGGTTTTGTGGTTCATGATTGAGTTGCGCAGTAAAAAGGCACTTAAAGAGCATGAAGGGGAGCAGCCTGAAGAACCCATTCATATAGAAGAGAACCCTGACCCGGAAGTGGTTGCCGAAGCTAAAAAAATGGGTTAACTCG
Source organism: Nitrincola alkalisediminis (assembly GCF_009821115.1). GTDB lineage: Bacteria > Pseudomonadota > Gammaproteobacteria > Pseudomonadales > Balneatricaceae > Nitrincola > Nitrincola alkalisediminis. The sequence goes on from NZ_VYTY01000001.1 coordinate 556,949, forward strand.
TTAAAGTCTTTCAAAAGCAGCGGACTACCCGCTGCTTTTTTGTTTTAAAAAGGCTATATTCGATCCATGAAATTGAACTCTTGTCTGCCTACATGTGTTGTTGTCGGTCTTTTCACTGTATTAAGTGGGTGTGCAACATCACCTCCGCCGTCGCGTGCGCAGAATAATATCTGTGACATTATCCAACATGAGCCTTCTTGGTATTTTGCTGCAAAAGCATCAGAAGAAAAGTGGGGCACCTCGGTTGCGATACAAAAAGCCTTTGTGCAACGCGAGTCCTCGTTTGTTCATAATGCGAGACCTCCACGTCCTTACTTGCTGGGCTTCATTCCTATGCCTCGCAAATCCTCTGCCTATGGCTATGCGCAAGCTCAAGATGCCGCTTGGAGTGATTATAAGCAAGCGACAGGTAAACGTATGGCCCAGCGCACCTCGATGGCTGATGCACTGGATTTTATTGGGTGGTACAACCAAATGTCTCGTCAACGTAACGGTGTCTCGTTAAATGACCCTTACAATTTGTATTTAAATTATCACGAGGGACATACGGGATTTCGTAATCGTACTTATGAGCAAAAAGCCTGGCTGATATCGGTTGCTCGGCAGGTTGAGTCGCAATCTAGACGCTACGAGCAGCAATTGCCCAGTTGTAAAATCCCTTCTCGCTTGTGTGTTTGGCCCTTTTGCTGAGCTAGGTCAGCGCTTTGTTCTCAAAACCCGCTACACTATTGACAAGATGAGTGAAGAGAAGGAGTTTTGACATGAACAGCTTATCAAAAATACTGGTGAACATTACTCAAGAGCAAGATAAGTATTTGTTACCCGAAAAAGCGATTCGTTTGGCTCAAGCGCTATCGGCGAAGATTGAGTTTTTTAAATGCGGCTACCAGCCTCACTACAGCTCAATGAATTTATTGGGCAATGATATTCTCGAAAAGCTTCAACACAATCGTTTGCGTGACTTAGAAGGCAGTTTAAACGAGCTGTTAGCCACCTTAAAGAAAGACTATGACAATCTATCTGTCGATGTCGCTTGGGATAGAGGCATTGCCGAAGGCCTATTAACTAAGGTTGAAAGAAGTAATCCTGATCTTGTTCTTCATGAGGTTGCCGAGCATCCGCATTTGCTGCACCGTTTATTGGTTCCACATGATTGGCAAATACTCAGAGAGTGCATGGCACCTTTGATGCTGTGTAAATCCAAACCTTGGCCTGAGCGTATTCGCATTGTGGCCGCCGTCGATCCGTTTCATGCCCATGACCACGCCGCGTTGATGGATCAGAAGATCCTCAATGAAGCGAGCTTGCTGGCTCAAGTATTGGGGGCCGAGTTGCATATTTTCCACAGCTATGTGGTGTTTCCGCAATCAGCGATTTTTGACGATAGCCTGATGTCAAACTTCAAAACCCTTCAGTATCAAGTCACCAGTGAGCATCAGGCTGGGGTTGAGCGTTTGGTGAACGGCTTTGATCCTACTATTGATGCATCTTGCATTCATGTTGTTGAAGGAGAGGTGCATGATGTTTTACCAGACTTCATTAAAAAGCAGGAAATCAATATTTTAGTGATGGGCTCTTTAGCACGCGGAATGCTGGATCGATTGCTCTTAGGCAGCAGTGCAGAGCGCCTATTGGATGCGGTCGCATGTGATGTATTGGTACTTAAAGCCTAAGGTGTGAGATTCAACTGATCTCCTGCTGAGGTCAGTTGAATCGCCTAGACGACTTAAAAGTCGAATGAAGACCAAACGGGCGCATGGTCAGATGGCTTGTCCATGCCGCGGATGTTGTATTCGATATCACTGTCAGTGCAGACGTCAATTAAGGACTGAGTTGCCAGAAGGGTATCGATTCGTAGACCGCGCTTGGGCTCATCCTCAAAGCCTTTGCTGCGATAATCAAACCAGCTGAACTTGTCGTTCTTCGTTGGGTGGATTGCACGGTAACTGTCTTTGAGTCCCCAGCCTTTTAAACGCTCAAACCATTCGCGCTCTTCTGGTTGGAAGCTGGTTTTGCCTGTTTTTAGCCAGCGAACACGGTTCGGCTCACCGATGCCTATGTCAATGTCTTCTGGCGAAATATTAAAGTCGCCCATCACGACAATGGCTTGGTCAGCGCTGTAGTGGGTTTCTAGCAGGTTTTGCAAATCGGCATAAAATTTACGTTTTGCTGGAAATTTGATTTCGTGATGAATGCTCTCGCCTTGCGGAAAATAGCCATTGATCACTGTGTAGGTTTGTCCTTTATCGCTGACGAACTCACCAATGATCAAGCGCTTTTGAGCCGTTTCATCATCGCTAGGGAAACCTTTAGTCACAGAAATGGGTGGAACCTTAGACAATAAGCAGACCCCGTAATGGGTTTTTTGTCCGTGGAAGTGTGCGTGATAGCCAAGGGCCTCAATTTCTGCAAGTGGGAAGGCTTCATCAGTGACTTTAGTCTCTTGAATGCCGATGACGTCAGGTTGATGCGCCGCAATCAGTGCTTCTAACTGATGAAAGCGCATACGAATGCTGTTGGTATTAAAAGAAACCAGTTTCATGCTTAAGCCTTGTCGTATTAAATCGTAAAGATGCTGTATTCTAAGCACCTAACCACCAGACATCAAATTTCATTCAAGGCTGTTCGATTAAGATTTGTGATGGGGCGAGTTAAGATTTTTCATTGGTCAGCTGGTCGTAAAGACGTTAGAGTTTTCACCAATATCCAAAACACTAGGAGAAATCCGTGAGTCAGTTTGATTTTGATTTGTTTGTGATTGGGGCGGGTTCTGGCGGTGTTCGAGCCGCACGTATGGCTGCAGGCATGGGCGTTAGGGTGGCAATTGCTGAAGACCGTTACATGGGGGGAACCTGCGTTAACGTTGGTTGTGTGCCCAAAAAACTCTATGTGTATGCCTCGCATTATGCGGAAAGCTTCCATGAGGCGGCTGGGTTTGGCTTGATCGACGCGTCTTATCAATTCGATTGGCCCACATTGCGCGACAACAAAAAACAGGAAATCAGCCGCCTCAATGGCATTTACGCCAATCTTTTAAAAAACTCGGGTTGTACCCTGATCGACGGTCGAGCAACACTTGAAGGGCCGAATGCAGTTCGCGTGGGCGAACAGGTGTTTACCGCTGAACGCATTTTGATTGCAACGGGCGGCTGGCCTTTTGTGCCGGATATTCCCGGTAAAGAACACATTCTGACGTCAAATGAAGTTTTTGACCTAGAGACCTTTCCATCACGTGTTTTGGTGGTGGGCGGGGGGTACATTGCGGTCGAGTTCGCAGGGATTTTTGCAGGTCTTGGTGCGAAAACGGATTTGGTCTACCGTGGCGATCTGTTCCTGCGTGGATTTGATCAAGAGGTGAGGGCGTTTACTGCACAAGAGGTTGCCAAAAAAGGCGTGAATCTGCGCTTTAATACCGATATCGCCTCCATTACGAAATGTGCAGATGGGCGTTTAGACGTTGTGTTTAATGATGGCGCTCAAGAGACGGTTGATGCCGTCATGTACGCGACAGGTCGTGTTCCCAATACTCAAGGATTAGGATTAGACGCCTTGGGCGTAAATTTGAGCCGCAAAGGGGCGATTCAGGTTGATGATCTGTTTCAAACCAATCTCCCTTCTATATACGCGGTGGGGGATGTCATCGACAGGGTTCAGTTAACGCCGGTTGCCCTGGCTGAAGGTATGGCCTTGGTTAAGCGCTTATATGGCGGTGCCGAGACAAATGTTGATTATAATTTGATTCCAACGGCTGTGTTTTGTCAGCCCAATATTGGCACAGTCGGGCTTTCGGAAGAGGACGCGTGTAAGGTCTATCCAAACCTTGATGTCTATCGCTCTGAATTCCGTGCCATGAAGCACACCTTAAGTGGCAGCCAAGAACGCACGCTAATGAAGCTGCTGGTTGATCGAGACACGGATCGCGTGGTTGGGGCACATATGGTGGGGGCGGAAGCGGGCGAAATTATTCAGGGAATTGCAATCGCGATGAAAGCGGGCGCAACCAAGGCGATGTTTGACGCAACGATCGGCATTCATCCAACAGCCGCTGAAGAGTTTGTGACGATGCGAGAGCCTAGCCGACGTTATAATATGTAAAGTTCGTCATTCTTCACTTTCTTATACATGAGCCCAGAGGCTTGGGCTCATGTTACTCACACTACCGAGCCGGTAACCAGATCTGAATCGCCTTGAACCACTCTAAGGTTCGCAATTCGTCATTTAACCGTGCCTCAAGCTCTGCAGCCGTCACCCCTTGTTGCTCTAAAAGTGCAAAGATCGCCATTGGACACTTGATATCCAACTCAATAAAGCGGGGAGTGTAGTAAATAATCAATTCATAATCTGGGGCTTCACCTAAAATTCTCGCGAGTGCTGCATTCAGGTGCTGTTGAATTTCTGTGCGTGCCGGTAATGTCAATTGGGCGGGCAGCGATAGACCGTGGTCATCGTAAGTGTCAATGTGATAGATAATGTGGGCAATATCATCAAAGCGCTCTTGCAATAAACGCGTGGCATAGTCACCTATGTAATGGCCTTCGGCGGCACTTAAGTGAGGGGCAACTTGAACGTGCATCTCCAACAGGCTTTGCCCGCCCATAGAGCGGGTTTTAAAACTATGGACGCCCAATACGCCATCTACGGACATCACGGTCTCTCTAAGCGTTGTAAGGCGCTCAGGTGGTAAGGCAGTGTCGACCAGCTCCGCCAAGCTTTTGCTTAACAACTCCCAACCAATTTTTGCAATCAGTAAAGCTACTAACACCGCCGCCAGCGCATCCAGCCACCAAATGCCGAGAATCGCGCCTGCGATTGCTATCAAGACCACGACGGAAGAAAGTGAGTCACTCCGGTGATGCCATGCATTTGCGATTAAGAGTCGCGATTGAATTTTTTCCCCAACGCGTAAGGTATAAAAGAATAAAATTTCATTCGCTAAAATTGAGGCACCTGCAATGAACAGGGCTACGACACTGGGTGGGGAGGGGATTTCACCCGCAAATAGAAGGCGCAAACTATCCCAGGCCATGAACCCGGCAACGCTCAGTAGCACAAAAGACAAGGCCACCGTTCCAAGTGTTTCAAAACGACCGTGGCCATACGGGTGATTGGTGTCTGCTTTTTTATGGGAGACGCCTAACAAAAAAACGACCATTAGGTCGGTAATGACATCCGATAAGGAGTGAAAGCCATCGGCCACTAATGCCGCTGATCCAGAAAATACGCCACCCACTATTTTTAGAAGGCTCATGACTGTATTGACAAGCGCTCCAATCAGGCTAACGTTTTGTCCGGCGCGTTTGCGTTCATCTAAGGATGGGTTCACACAGAATTCCTACTCAAAAAGATCAGTGTATCGACGTGTTCGGAAGGTCTCTAGTGTTGCAATTTAATACAGACTGTCAAGAGTGAACATGAATAAAAAGTTACAAAAAATGTGAGTAACCTTGTAATTTATGCTTGACACCTGTGAGTGTTTTTTTAATGGTTGAAAAATGAACAGAAAAAAGCGGAAAATCTGATAATTAAGCTATTGATTTATTTAAGTTGTTGAAAAATAAAAGATTTGCGTGTTGGTTAAAAAATGATCAATTTGTCTGAAGCCGTGAATTTATGGGGCAGGATAGGGGTTATGTGCATTTTTTTCACAGGCTTATCCACAGATAATGTGGGTAGCCTTGCGAACCCGATGCAGAGCCTATTTTCATACACACAGGTGTGAATAGATTTTTTTGCAATGCACAAACAAGATTTGAGATACTTTACTCAATTTAAAACCACATGGCTATTTTCATTCATGCAGGCTTCTATGATCACGCAACTGTTTCTACCGATTGCTTTGTTTATCATCATGCTCAGTGTAGGCCTTGCGCTGACGCTTGCAGACTTTAAACGTGTCTTGAAGTACCCAAAAGCCGTCTTTCTGGGGATTACGGCTCAGTTTTTCCTTTTACCGCTTCTGGGGATTGCCGTCGTTTGGATCTTTGATCTTCCCATCATGCTTGCGTTAGGCTTGATCATATTGACCTTGGCTCCAGGTGGGGCAACATCCAATGCAATTACCTTGCTAGCAAGAGGTGATGCGGCATTGTCGGTCTCATTAACGGCGCTATTGAGTCTCATCACACCCTTTACCTTACCTTTGATGACGGCCTTGTTGTTGAAGGTGACTTTAGAGGATGATGTGTCAATTGCCTTCCCGGTCGGTCAAGCTTTAATGCAGATGTTATTGATTACGTTAGTGCCAGTGTTGATAGGAATGGTGTTTAGGCATCGTTATTTGGCGATCACACAACGCATAGAAAAGGCCATAAGACGCCTAGCCTTTTTGTTGATGGTGGCAACGGTGATTCTGTTGGTTGTCAGTCGTTGGCCCATGCTCATGCAGGTCTTGCCGTTGTTGTATCTGCCCGTTTTTACGCTGGTGCTCTTGGCTATGCTGACAGGGTATAGCGTGGCGGTGATGGGGCGGCTGGATGACCCGCAGCGTGTCTCGTTAACGATTGAGGTGGGGTTGCAGAATGCGGGAACGGCACTTTTGGTGACTGGCGCCTTGTTGCAAAACGCTGAAATGTCGGCCAGTGCGTTGACCTATGGTGTGTTAATGCAGCTACCGGCCTTCGCGTTGATTGCCTGGCGAAATCGAGATGTGTTTTTTCGCCAAGCAAAGGTGATGACCTAATCGATACCCAGAATTTTGTGGGTCTGTAAACTGAGTCGCCACTGAGGGTGGCGCAAACAATAATTGAGGGTCGCTTTTAGATTCTCTTGAGCATCCGCTGAATCCATGGGCTGTAAGTAAAAATTGTCAAACTGATAAGACACAAATCGCTCTGGCATGGCGTGCGATTGAGGGTACACCAGTTTGAGCTCGTTACCTTTGCGAATGATGATATCTGTGTCTGCTTTTGGGCTAACACAAATCCAGTCAATCCCATTCGGGAGCGGCTTAGTGCCATTGGTTTCAATGGCAATAATAAAGCCTGCTTTATGCAAGGCATCGACCAAGGGTTGATCGAGCTGCAGAGCAGGCTCTCCACCCGTGCACACAACGTAAGGAGGCTCTGAGCTTAAAGGCCAAAAGCGTTGCAAGTGGGTTACCAACGCGTCTGGACTGTCAAATTTTCCGCCGTTTTGACCATCATGGCCAATAAAGTCAGTATCGCAAAATTGACAGATCGCTTTCGAGCGATCAATCTCACGGCCTGACCACAAATTACAGCCCGTAAACCGACAAAAAATAGCCGGCCGCCCTGCATGGGCACCTTCACCTTGCAGGGTATAAAACACTTCTTTTACGCTGTACATACGAGGTTAGACCTAAGCAGATTCAGGTTCGCCACCAAAGCTGGCGATCAACGAGGGCATTAGATTCGACAATTCAAGGCCCATTTGGTTGAGTTGAGCATCGAAAAACGCTTTTTCGTCCTCAGGGCTGTCTTGCTGAAGCTGTTCCTGATATTGATCCGTTAGCTTAAGGCGGTGCAAGCTTAAGTCAGAATAAATCATAAAGCTTAACTGATCTTGCCAAGTTAAGGCCAAACGCGTGACTTGCATATCAGTGGCTAAATGAGCGCGAATTTCATCGGAAAACAAATTCTGCCCTTTGACACGGATAACGCCGCCCTCAGCAGAGGTGTCCCTGAGTTCGCACTCATCATCCACGGCAAACCCAGTGCTAATTTGATCTTCGTCCTGAACCCAAAGACTTAAGACGCTTGCTGGCGCTTGATTGACGGTTAAGGGCTTAACTTTCAATGTGCCTAACACTTCTCTTAAGCTGTTCAACAAGTCTTCAGCACGCTTGAAGCTGCCTGCATCAACAAAAATCCAACCGAGTTGCGGCATGATCAAGGCGCGAGTGGCTGAGCGTTTTGAAAAGGCACGTGGAAGAAGCTCTAAAATGATTTCATCTTTGAGCTGATCTTTTTCTTTGCGGTAGACTTTTCTCGCTTCGTCTTGCTCAATTTTACTGACTTTAACCTGTAGCTCATCTTTGATGACGCTGGCGGGTAGAATGCGCTCTTCCTGCAGCAAACTGACAAGGTACATGCCATTGCTAACAAACACGGGGCTTTCACTAAAGGAACAGGGTGAAACCCAGCCCTGACGTTTGAGTTCTTGGCGTCCACAGGGCACAAAGGGTTTCGTCAGAAGTGCATTTTCCAAGTGTTGCTCAGAGAAGTCTGCATCAGGGGTAAATCTGTAAATCAGGATGTTCTTAAACCAATTCATTCAGTTAAAGTCCTTCGTAGGCGAGTAACGCAAAAACAGGTATGCCACTGTCTTGAATACGTTGCGAGCCTTTTAGATCGGGTAGGTCGATTAAGGCAGCGACTTCGGCCACTTGTCCGCCTAAGCGCTTAATAAGAGACGCTGCCGCAAGAACGGTTCCGCCTGTTGCGATCAAATCGTCAAAAATTAAGACAGTATCACCCTCTTGGATGGCGTCTTTTTGAAGTTCGACCGTCGCCGATCCATATTCAAGCGAGTATTCCTCTGCGATGGTTTCGCCGGGTAGCTTGCCTTTTTTTCGGATCAGCACCAAGGGCAAATTCAGTTGATACGCAACCACAGAGCCCAGGATAAAGCCTCTGGCATCTATACACGCGACATGGGTAATCGAGCTGTCTATGTAGCGCTGAATAAACGCATCACAGGTGATTCGCATGGCTTTGGGATCTTTAAAAACAGGGGTGACATCACGAAAAATAACGCCGGGTTCTGGCCAGTCTGAGATAGACCGGACCACGGATTTGACATAAAACTCATCGTAAGACATTTAAAACTCCAGCGAGACCCGGACATCGGGTTTAAAGAGAGGTTTTGCAAGCAGGTGTCGGCTTGTCAATGGCTTCACCTGATAGTTCGAAAAGCGCATCATAGTTCAGAATTTCAACTTGTTTACCATCAACAAGAATCATGTTTTGCGTTTGGAAGCGTGTGAAAATACGGCTGATGGTTTCAACGGCTAAACCAAGATAATTGCCTATCTCATTTCGTGACATAGATAAACGCAAGTAGTTTTGAGAGTAGCCTCGTTCATGAAAACGTTGCGTCAGCTTGATCAGAAAGGTGGCCACGCGCTGCTCCGCTGTTTTTTTCGACAAAAGCGTCATCATCTGTTGGTCATTGCTGATTTCGCGGCTCATGGTCCGAAGAATCTGGCGACGCAGCTCAGGCATGTGGCCTGATAGATCGTCCAAGCGCTCAAAAGGGATTTCGCAGACGGTGGTGGTTTCCAGAATTTTGGCTGAAACAGGGTAGGCCGTATCGTTGAAGCCACTGAGCCCCACCAGCTCTCCTGGAAAAAAGAAACCTGTGATCTGCTCTTCGCCATCATTGGTGATGCAGTAGCTTTTTACAGAGCCCGCACGAATGGCAAAAATGCTTGTAAAGGTATCACCTTGTCTAAACAGGTGCTCGCCTTTTTTTAATGGACGGCTTTTATCAATGATATTATCAAGGCGCTCCATCTCCGTCATGTTCAAGGATACGGGCAGACACAAGGAGCTTAAACTGCAGGTGCTGCAGTGCACTTGATTGAGACTGTGAAGTTTGCCTGTTGAGCGTTTTTCTTCCATTCGTACACCTATCACCTTATCGGAATGAACATCGGATGCTCTCGATTGGGTATTATGTAACATTTAGGCGGCGGGGTGAAGAAGTATCCGGCAGTTGCGAATAGGCAATTGCCGGACGCACGCGAGCTTTAAATAATTCTGGAGTATCCGCGAACAGGTGCTTGCTTTGGAATATACGCATCAAACGTCATGCAAATGCGTCTAATTAATAAGCGCCCTGCAGGTGTGACTTGAATAACCCCCTTGTCCAACGTGATCAAGCCATCGGCTTCGAATTGCGCAAGCTCCGTCAGCTCCTCAGCGAAGTAGGTCGCGAAATTGATGTCAAAGCGTTGTTCAATATCCGCAGGGTTCAACGAAAAATGACAAATGAGTTGGTTAATAACAGCTGAGCGAATTCGATCATCTTCATTTAAACTAATGCCGCGCTTTATCGCATGTTGCTTATGATCAATTGCATCGGTGTACAGGCTTAAGTCATGCTCGTTTTGGTAAAACACGGAGCCTATCTGGCTAATAGAGGACACACCAATTGCAACCAAGTCACAATCAGAGTGTGTGGTGTAGCCTTGAAAGTTGCGATGCAGTTGGCCATTTTGCTGGGCAATCGCAAGGCTGTCATTCGGCTTTGCAAAATGATCCATGCCGATATAGACATAGCCCGCACCCAGTAGTTTATTAATGGTGTGTTGTAGGATATCCAGTTTGACATCGGCAGATGGCAGGGTGTCGGATTGAATGTGTTTTTGCGAACGAAAGCGATCCGGTAGGTGAGCGTAGTTAAAGACAGACAGGCGATCAGGGCTCATCCGAATGATTTCATCCAGCGTTGCATCAAAACTTGAAAGGGTTTGATGCGGAAGACCATAGATAAGATCCATGTTAATGGACTGGAAGCCAAGGGCACGTGCGGTGTTTAGGACGCGTTCTGTTTGTTCAAGGGGTTGTACGCGGTTGACAGCCTCTTGTACCCGGATATCCAAATCCTGCACACCAAGGCTAATTCGATTAAATCCGCACTCGCGCAACACTCTAAGGGTGTCATCACTGGCTTCACGAGGGTCAATTTCAATGGAGTAATCGCCTTGATCATCATCGCGTAGATTGAAATTCTTACGCAGTTGCTCCATCAGTTCACGCATTTGATTGTCGCTGATAAAGGTCGGTGTGCCACCGCCCCAATGCAGTTGATTCACAATGCGGTTGTTATCGTACAGGCTTGATAAGTACTCCATTTCACGATAGACACGCTCCAAGTAGGGTTGGGCTCGGTCTCGGTTTCGTGTAATCACTTTGTTACAGGCGCAGTAGTAACAAACGTGCGCACAAAAAGGAATATGGACGTATAAGGATAAGGGCGCGTGTTTGTCCGTCGTGCTTAGGGCGGATTGAACGAGTGCTTCGGGCTGTAAGTTAGGGTCAAACTGCACGGCGGTGGGATAGGAAGTATAGCGAGGCCCCGATAAATCATAACGTTTAATGAGGTCTAAATCCCACTGGATAGGGTTTTGGAAGTTCACAGTTTTCGTTCCTTAACAGCTAAAATACAACGCACAGTATAGAGGAAAAAAACAAAAATACGTTGATGAGGGTCAATGGCTTATTGAAATTAACTCAGTCAGAGGGAGTGTGAAAATGCCAAAGGCGATAATGACGAGTGCTGACAGCTTGCGAGTCCATTTTTGTTGCAGCAAGGCTTTCACCTGTTGAGCCAGTAAGCCCGTGGTGAACATGGCCGGTAGCGTGCCTAACCCAAAACCCGCCATCAGCAGTGCACTTTGCTGCCAGCTGCCAGCGGATGATGCCCAGAGCAATGTGCTGTAGACCAATCCACAGGGGAGCCAGCCCCAAGCAACACCCAGCAATAACGCCTGGGGTAAGGTTTTGACGGGCAGTAAGCGGCTCGCACTTGGACCAATGAGTTTCCAGAGCTTACCACCCACTTTCTCCAGATGCGTAATGCCTAGCCACCACTGGCCGACATAGAGGCCCATGGCAATTAGCATAAATCCAGCAAAACTGCGAAGAATTAGTCCAGAGGTTCCTGTTGCAACGAGGGCTCCAACTGAGCCCAATAAGGCCCCAGCAATCATATAACTGCTAATGCGACCTAGATTGTAACTCATGAGAAAGGACGTATTTGACAGTGTAGAGCGATGGCGCTGTAAGCCGATGCTGGCGGCAATCCCACCGCACATGCCGATGCAGTGTGTGCTGCCAAGTAAGCCAATCATGATGGCGGTGGAAATCAGCAGGGGGTCAGTCATTGTGCTTAGCGTTGTCTGCGTCACTTGGGTGGGTGTGATCCTTGTCAACCTTGGCGTCGTCAGGGATCAAGTGATCATCGTCATCATAGAGGATGCTGTGGGCAGGCGATTCGAGATCATCAAATTGCCCGCTGTTGACGCTCCAAAAAAAAGCCCAAAAAGCGATGCCTGTTAGAATCAAGGCGATCGGGATTAGAATGATGATAATTTCCATTAAATACCTGCTTTGGGTTGGGGCGTATTTTTTGCGTTGGTAATTGTGCCGCTTTTTTCGTTATTTTTGGTGTGGGTTGAGCTTATGGGTTTCAGCCGTTTAAAGCGACGCGTTAGGCGTAAGGCATTCCCCACGACAACGAGAGAGCTTGCTGTCATGCCAATTGACGCAATGTAAGGAGGAATCATCCCCATTGATGCGGCGGGCAGGGCGATCACGTTGTAGGCTAAGGATAAGGCAAGGTTCTCTTTAATAATGTGCTCTGTTTTGCGCGATAAGCGCACGCCTTGTGCTAAGGTCATTAATTGATTGTTGATCAACACGGCATCAGAGTTGGTTTTTGCTAAGTCGGTCGCAGCCCCCATCGATACAGAGGTTTGAGCGCCAACCAAAACTGGGATGTCATTAATGCCATCTCCGACCATAATGACGCGTGCCCCTTGAGCTTGCAGTTCGCTGATACGCTCAAGTTTATTCTCCGGCGTCATGCCCGAGTAGACCTGTGTGATTCCCAATTGCTCCGCGATGCGTTGTACAGCGGGGGATGCATCACCTGTCAGCATTTCCACCTGTAGGCCAAGCTGCTTGAGTTGTGAGAGGGCGTTCAGAGCATCCTTACGAATTTGATCATCCAAGGCAAACCATGCGATGGCTCCTTGCTGATCGCCCAGTAAGACCCACTGACGTTTGTTGTCAGGCATGTCTGGGGTGTCGAGCCCGCTTAATTGCATTACAAAACTGGGTTTGCCAATTCGATACACTTGATGATTGAAGCGGCCCTCAATGCCTGACCCTAACGTGTTGATCGTCTCATCTGCAGGCTGATCAAACCAAGGCGTAAAGGCGCGTGCAATGGGGTGCTCTGAATGGCTCTCCAGTGCGGCGGCGATGCGCAGAGCACTTTTCTCAGATATGTCTCCGACTAGATGCGTGGCTTGAAGTGCTAAACGGCCTTCCGTTAGTGTGCCCGTTTTATCAAACAAAACATGGGTGGCTTTGCTAAAAGACTCCAGCACATGGCCACGCGTAATTAATAAGCCTTCTTGGCGCAAGGTGCCAGTTGCTGCTGTTAGTGCCGTTGGTGTTGCCAGTGAAAGTGCGCAAGGGCAGGTGATGACCAGCACGGCTAAGGTTATCCAGAAGGCATTGGCGGGTTCTATAAAATACCAAGTTGTATAAACGCATATCGCCACAATTAAGCTTACACCTACAAAGTAACTGGCAACTTTATCTGCAACATAGGCAATGCGGGGTTTTTCACTTTGGGCACGATCTAACAGCTTAACAATCGCCGAGATACGACTCTGTTCACCCACAGCGGTGACACAGACTTCAATGGGGTTTTCGACATTGATTGTGCCACCGACGACGGTATCACCAACGGATTTACGCAAGGGTAGATACTCGCCAGTCAAAGCTGACTCATCAATAGAGCTGATCCCTTTGGCGATAATACCATCAGCGGGCAGGGTGTGACCGGGCTTTACGATCACGATGTCGTTTGGTTTTAATTCAGTTGCAGGAACGAGTTCTTCACTGCCGTCTGGGTTAATCCGAGTGGCACTGGTTGGAATCAAGTCCATCAAGGCATTACCTGCTTTTCCTGTTCGTTGGCGTGCTTTCATTTCAAGGAAACGGCCAATTAACAAGAAAAAGGTGAACATCGTCACGGACTCAAAGTAAATTTCACCCGTATTAAAAACGGTTGCCCAAATGCTGGCAAAAAAACCTCCCCAAATAGCAATGGAAACGGGAATGTCCATGGTTAAATGACGAGCTTTGATATCCCTGAAGGCATTTTTTAAAAAAGGATAAGCGGCATAAATAATAACAGGTGTCGATACCACTAAGCTGGCCCAGCGCATCAGCTGAATGTACATGTCTTCCATGCCAGCTGTAGAGACTTCGGCTGCATAAAGTGCCGCAGCAAACATCATGGCTTGCATGGAGCCTATTCCGGCAACGCCCATGCGAATGATCGAACGCTTGTGCTCCTTGGCAAGAAGTTGTTCTTCTTTATCAGGATGGTAAGGATGGGCGCGGTACCCTACATGTGCAATGGTTGCCAGTAGCTGGCTCAGCTTAACGTCCTTAGGGTTCCAGAGCAGGTGTGCACGGTGATTGGATAGGTTGACACTGAACTTAATCACACCTGGCTGTTTTGACACGTGATTTTCAAGTAACCAAATACAGGCCGCGCAACTGATGCCTTCAATGACGAGCATCGCATCATGTTGATCCGTATCGAGCCCGGTGACAAAGGTCTTTTGGACTTCTTTACGATCATAAAGTGTAAACTCACGTGTTAGCTCTTCAATGCGAGATAAGTCCGCTGTTGCCGAAAGTGCATCTTGACCTCGGTGTTGGTAGAAGGTGTCGAGCCCTCCATCAACAATGGTTTGGGCAACTGCCTGACAACCCGGACAGCACATCCGTTGTTGCTCACCGTTGATTTCAGTATAAAAATTGCTGTCGTGAGGTATCTCAGATCCGCAATGAAAACATTCAGTTTGCTGTACGGGTGTCAGTAACGCATTCATTCAAACTACCGAGTTAAGGTTGGAAAACAATCGTTTTTTCGTCGAAAGGTGGGTAGGCATCTTGCCTTAAATGCCAGTCACCCAGTTCTGGAATAAGGATAAACGTTGACCGTGTTGCAATTAATTTATCCATGTTGCCGTTAAATGAATTCAAGTTGCCGACACGGTTAAGTTTGATAACATGGTCCCGCTGTTGATTTGCACCAACTTTGACGTGCAGTTCAATCATCGATAACTCGTCTTCAAGATCCCCTTCAACATTGACTAGTGCTTGCCCTGTAAGTTCGTCTAGAATGAGTGTTGCTGAAATTCCACGTGCCTCGGCATTATCAAGATGCGAAGTGTCCAATACATAGCCTCGACCATCACGCTTCGACTCTCGATCCAGCGGGGGGTCGATTTTCTGTTGCCCAATTGCAACGGACAGCATAATGAAACCAACGGTCATTGCAGCAATGATAGGGGAGAGTACGAACCACAGCCAGGGTTGTTTGTACCAAGGGGAAGTTGGGGTGGATTGTTGACTCATTCAAAACCTCAAACTAAAGCGGCAGATTCGATCTGCCGCGAATTATAGCGTATATTACATCAACATTTCTCGTTAACGACGAGGTGCTGGGCCCATAAAACGGCTTTCAATCGTTGCTTTGACATCCTTCGCGTCCAAGGCTTCGACACTGAACTGGATGGCAGAGTTCGATGAACGTAAATTATTTTTTGGGGCCTGCACACGCACCGGATAGTTGAGCAGTTCACCAGAGCTGACAGTGACGATTGGATCATTGATCAGTGTTAATCCATCTATGCCGCTCACACTGAGGCGATAAGTCCGATCCAATTGCTCTTTATTGGCGATCTTCAACGTAAATACGTTTTGAATGAGATCGCTGCTGACTTCTGAGTAAAGTTCTCCACGATCACGAATGGCTTCAAACTCGACCGGTATACGATTGCTTAACACATAAACAAAAGCCGTTAGCATAATCAGCATTGCTGCGAAATAACCAATTAATCTGGGTCGTAAGATCTTGGTCTGTTTGCCTTCTAAAGAGTGCTCAGTGGTGTAGCGAACCAGTCCTCTGTCGTATCCCATTTTATCCATGATTTCATCACAGGCATCAATACAGGCACCACAGGCGACACACTCATATTGCAAGCCGTCACGGATATCTATACCCACAGGGCAGACATGAACGCAGGCATGACAGTCAATACAGTCACCTAAGCCTTCCGCTTTAGGGTCGCTGTCTTTTTTGCGTTTTCCACGCGCTTCACCCCGTTTTTCATCGTACGAGATAACCAGTGTGTCTTGGTCGAACATAACACTTTGGAAACGCGCATACGGGCACATGTAAATACAGACTTGCTCGCGAAGCCAGCCTGCATTGCCGTAGGTAGCTAAAGTAAAGAAGCCCAGCCACCAAAGCTCCCAAGTGCCTAAGTTTCCACTGGTAATGTTCGGGATGAGTTCACGAATGGGGGAGAAGTAGCCGACAAAGGCGATCGCGGTGACGATTGCCAGTAGCATCCATAGGCTATGTTTTGCTGCTTTTCGAACGAACTTTTCGCTTGTCATTGGGCCTTTGTCACGACGCATGCGCTTATTACGATCACCCTCCGTGATGCGCTCCGCCCACATGTAAAACCACGTCCATACAAATTGTGGACAAGAATAGCCACACCAAAGTCGTCCTGCAAAAACAGTCACAAAAAATAAAATAAAGGCAAGAATAATCAATAGCCAAGATAGAAGCATGAAGTCTTGTGGCCAAAATGTCATGCCGAAAACATGAAACTGTCGATTGGGTAAATCGAACAAGACAGCCTGTCGGCCATCCCATTGCAGCCAGGAAACGCCAAAAAACAGGGCTAAAAGTACAAAGCCTGTAAAGGTGCGAAGGTTTTTAAAAAAGCCTTTGTAGTACTTCACATAGATATGTTCACGTTTCGCATACATATCAAATGTTTGTACATTGTCTTTGCTGCTTTTGGGCGTGACGTCTTTAACCGGAATCTGATTCATGGTCGTGCCTGTGAGTTGCTACAAGTTAGTAAGGCCAGTTTTCTAATCGTTATAATATTATGCCAAAAAAATGAGCGATATGACGTAAGTCATATCTTTATTTAAAAAAATACTTAAAAAAAAGGGAGATGAGCAACTCATCTCCCTTCGCTTAGGACAGGTATTTTACTTGCTTAAGCTTTTTACATATGCCGTAATCAAGTGAATTTGATCATCTGACAATTGACCGCCGAAAGCCGGCATGACACCAAAGCGTCCATGACGTAAGGTGTGTGCAATTTGCTCAAAGCTGCCGCCGTACAACCAAATGTCATTGGTCAGATTGGGAGCACCCAAAGCATGCATGCCTGTGCCATCAGGCATGTGGCACGCCGCACAAAGAGCTGCGAACTGAGGTTGTGCTCTTGAAGCTGATTCTGCGTCATGCTCACGGTTAGCAAGGCTCAGGACATAATGGGACATGTCACGAATACCGTCTTCACCTAAAACATCACCCCATGCTGGCATTGCGCCGTTACGGCCTTGTACCAGAGTGGTTTTGATGTTTTCTTCCGTGCCGCCGTACAACCAGTCATTGTTGGTTAGGTTCGGGAAGCCGTAAGCACCAACACCTCCAACGCCATGGCATACAGAGCAGTTGTTAGCAAACAGACGCTGACCAATGCGCAAGCCTTCAGCATTCGCAGGCTGGTGCAATTCTTCAATGCTCAGCTGCGCAAAACGCTCAAAGACAGGTGCGTAATGCTTCTCAGCATACTGCATTTCTTCTTCCCATTGCCCTGTCGACGTCCAGCCCAAAAGGCCTTTGAAGTTGCCAAGACCCGGGTAAAGTAACAGGTAAACCAAGCCGAAAATAACAGTGGCCACGAACATTTGGAACCACCATTTGGGTAATGGATTGTCCAACTCTTCTATACCATCAAACGCATGACCAACGGTTTCTTCCGTCGTTTCGTTGTACTTTTGACCTTTACGAGTTGCAAAGAGCAACCAAGTACAGCCAAAGATTACACCGAGGGTGATAATGCTAATCCACGCGCTCCAGAAAGCACTCATTTTTTATCTCTCCCGTTATGGGCCAATTTATCCTGATTTTCGTGCCCTTCATCGTTCTCATCATCGGCGAAGGGTAGGTTGGCGGCGTCATCGAATCGTTTTTTGTTTTGCGGTAACAAGACCCAAACAAACAAGCCGATAAACGTGATCAACATAATCACAGGAATAAACGGGCCATACACTTCATAACTCACAGCGGATCACCGTGTACTATAGTTAGAGTGGGTCTTTCCGAGTGCTTGCAGGTAGGCCACCAATGCATCAATCTCGTATTTACCCTGCACATCTGAGCGTGCATTCGCTATTTGCTCGTCCGTAAACGGAACACCTAAGGTTCTAAGTGTTTCCATTTTTTGGCCAGTTTGAGCACCACTTAACTGACGCTCAAACAACCAAGGATAGGATGGCATTTTTGATGTTGGTACCACGTCTCTTGGGTTATACAAGTGAGCGCGTTGCCAGTCATCAGAGTAGCGACCGCCGACACGAGCTAAGTCAGGTCCTGTACGCTTAGAGCCCCACAAGAACGGATGTTCCCATACATGCTCGTTTGCGGTAGAGAAGTGGCCATAGCGCTCGGTTTCTGCACGGAAAGGGCGAACCATTTGCGTGTGGCACACGTGACAGCCTTCACGGATGTAGATATCGCGACCTTCAAGCTCGAGAGCTGTGTAAGTCCGCATACCTTCAATCGGCTTAGTGGTTGAGTCTTTAAAAAACAATGGGACGATCTCAGCAAGACCACCGCCACTGATCACAAGTATGATCAGGACAGCCATTAACCCAACATTTTTTTCAATCGTTTCATGTTTAATCATGTCTTAATGCTCCTCGTCTGACTCACGCAGTCTGAACTTCAGCTTCAGGATCTGCCGCTTTTACGGAGCTGCCACTGCGCACAGTCTGCCATACGTTGTATGCCATCACGAGCATACCTGTCAGGAAGAGTGCTCCACCTAAAACGCGAACGAAGTAACCGTGATGGCTGGCTTCCATTGCTTCAACGAAGCTGTAAGTCAGGGTTCCATCTTGGTTGACAGCGCGCCACATCAAGCCTTGTAAAATACCGTTAACCCACATCGAAACGATGTAAAGAACCGTACCTACGGTAGCAAGCCAGAAATGGACATTAATCAAGTTAGTGCTGTACACCTGCGCTTTGCCAAACAGTTTTGGCAGCATGTGATAAACGGCACCAATCGAGATCATGGCAACCCAGCCTAGCGCACCTGAGTGAACGTGGCCTACTGTCCAGTCTGTGTTATGCGACAGGGCGTTAACAGTCTTGATTGACATCATTGGGCCTTCAAAGGTTGACATGCCGTAGAACGACAGAGAAACAACCAAAAAGCGCAAGATTGGGTCGGTACGAAGCTTATGCCACGCGCCAGACAGCGTCATCATACCGTTGATCATACCGCCCCAAGAGGGAGCCAGTAGGATTAACGACATCACCATGCCGACAGACTGTGTCCAGTCAGGCAGAGCAGAGTAATGTAAGTGATGTCCGCCCGCCCACATGTAAGTCGCAATCAATGCCCAGAAGTGAACAATTGAAAGACGGTAGGAGTAAACTGGACGGTTCGCTTGCTTAGGAACGAAGTAGTACATCATACCCAGGAAGCCAGCGGTCAAGAAGAAGCCTACAGCGTTGTGTCCATACCACCACTGAACCATCGCATCGATGGTGCCAGAGTAGGCAGAATAGGATTTCCACATGGAGACAGGCATTGCCGCGCTGTTAACAACGTGCAGTACCGCAATAACCAAGATGAAAGCCATATAGAACCAGTTTGCAACATAGATGTGTGCAGTCTTACGCTTGAATACCGTACCTATGAAAACAATGGCATACACAACCCAGACCAAAGTGATCAGGATATCGATAGGCCACTCAAGTTCGGCATACTCTTTTGCAGACGTGATTCCAAGCGGCAATGTGATTGCGGCCAGCACGATCACTGCCTGCCATCCCCAGAAGGTAAACGCAGCTAATCCATCAGAGATCAGACGTGTTTGACAGGTACGTTGCACAACATAGTAAGACGTCGCGAAAAGAGCACATCCACCAAATGCAAAAATAACCGCATTGGTGTGTAACGGACGTAAACGTCCATAGGTCAAGTAAGGTATATCAAAGTTAAGCGCCGGCCAGACGAGTTGGGCTGCTATAAGTACGCCTACGGCCATACCTACAATACCCCAGACGACTGTCATGATGGCGAATTGACGTATTACTTTATAGTTGTACGTCGGGTGATCAGTTGCAATGCTCATATCAGGCTCTCATCAACAAGCTGTTAGTAGTAAGAAGAGTTCCACCGCGGATTATCAGGGAATTACCCCATCATTTCAACGTAATGCTCAAGCACGCTGTGACATGATGTCGCAGTGAAAAGAAGAAAACACCTAAAGTGTTTTGGGTTGGAAGTTTGTAATTTTTTTATGTATCTTTTTGAATATTAAAGATTATTTTTATTCTGTTGTGGCTCGTTAAGAGTACGTCCTACGGCAGAAAGTGTACTTTTATAGGTCGTTACTGCAACTTTGGACTAAGACTAATGACAGAATATTTTCATTTTAATTGATGTAAGTCAATTCACGAGGTGTCCATTCAGCCGGGGAACTCGGTAAAAAGTAATCGATTGTCGAAAATCCTGTTAAGATAGTGGCTAATTGCATTCTGATTCATTTGATATCTATAGGTTTTACTCCATGTTACCGTTAAAACTTCTCTTACTTTACTGCCGAGCTGGATTTGAGGCCGAATGTGCAGCTGAAATATCCAATCGTGCCACGGAAGTTGGAACAGCGGGTTATCCTGTGTTCACGAAAGATCAAGGATACGTCGAGTATCATCTTTTTGGTGATGCATTGGAGTTGATGTCTCAGATAAAGTTCCGCTCGTTAATCTATATTCGTCAGTGGGTGGCGTGCTTGCCTGTTTGTTCGGAGCTGCCAACTCAGGATCGGATCACACCTCTTTCTGAGCTCGTTCAACAATTGCCGCAGACGGCAGAGTTGGTGGCCGAAACTCCAGACACAACGGAGGGGCGCGAACTGCAAGGGTTTGTCACTAAGTTTGCGTCTGCTTTTTCGCAAAGTTTGCGTAAAAATGGATTGATGCTGTCACGTAAGCAGGCTTCTTTATGGCGTTTGCATCTATTTGCTTTATCTGGACGCGAAATGTTCCTCGGCGTCAGTCCTGTAAAAAACAGTTCCTCTCACCCAATGGGCATTCAGCGCCTTAAGTTTCCAAGTCATGCACCCAGTCGTTCAACGTTGAAGCTTGAAGAGGCCTGGCACTGGTTTATACCTAAGTCAGCGTTTGATGAGGCACTCGGTGGTGGGTTGACGGCTGTGGATTTGGGCGCTGCACCGGGTGGTTGGACGTGGCAGTTGGTTCAAAAGGGCATGTTTGTCACCGCGGTTGATAACGGCCCCATGAGTGAAACGCTGATGGAAACTGGCCAGGTGACGCATTTACGTGAGGATGCCTTTAGGTTTGAACCTGCTCGGCCTGTTCATTGGATGGTTTGTGATGTGGTTGAAAAACCCATCCAAGTTACAGAGTTAATGTTGGATTGGGCAATCAATGGGTGGGCTGAACAAATGGTCTTTAACTTGAAGTTGCCGATGAAACAGCGCTATAAAGAAACCCTTCAGTGCTTAGACCGATTGAAAGATGGATTGAATGAACATTCAATTAACTTTAAGCTTTCCGCTAGGCATCTTTATCATGATCGTGAAGAAATTACCTGTTATTTAGATTTGCGTAAGGACTGATGGGTCTTTTTTGATTAAGATTTTCTGTTTTAAGGCATCATTAAGGCATTAAAGTTAAAAAAAGATCCGAGTATTGGTTTATATGGCTTAGGATATTTGAGAGAATATGCGACGTAATCCCAACGAGATAGGTTATGGAAACGATTACTGTTGATCAGTTTTTAGATGCAACGGGTCTACTCTGTCCTGAACCTGTGATGATGCTTCATGCACAGGTCAGAAAAATGCAGGTAGGTGATGTGCTGCATGTTAAGGCGACAGATCCGTCGACAGAACGGGATATTCCCAAGTTTTGTACATTTTTGGGACACGAATTAATCAGTCAGAGTCATCAGGGTCAAGTGTATGAATACTATATCCGAAAAGGTTCTGTCTGAAATTGAACAAATGCAATTGAAAATGGATGTTTTGCTCAGCGAATGCGAGCAGCGTCTGAATAGTCTTGAGCAGAGCTTGTCTCAGCAGGAATCAACAGTCGAGAGAAAAATAGTGAGTGATACAGCGTTAATTGAAACCAATAATGGTCAGCGTAAGCCAGTTTCAAAAAATCGTGCGGCGAACTTGGCAGCGTTGCAAGCCTTAATGGAGCAGTACCCTGCAGTTTTCTCTCGTGAGTCAGTAAAGCCTCTGAAAATTGGCATTCAAGAAGACTTGGTTGCTGACGACAAGGTATCTAAGAGTAAAATTAAGCGTGCGCTTGCATCCTACGTGCGTTCTCCCCAGTATTTGAAAAGCTTGCAAGAAGGGGTCGATCGTATCGGAATCGATGCCTCGCCTGTCGGAAAAGTGACAGCAGAAGAAGCAGAGCATGCGAAAGGGAAGCTCAAAGAGTTTCATCAAATGCGTAAGCAGCGTAAAGCTGAGCAAGAGAAAGAAGCGCGTCGTAAGGAAAAAGAAGAGCGCTTAAGTTCAAAGCTCGATCAATTGCTTACGCTGAATCGTCAAGCACGATAGGTGCACTGGGAAGCATCCCGCACTGATTCAGTAATTGTTGCCAGGCTAGAGTGTGTCGATCTCTGGCTTGGACATAGGCTTGCCATACTCCATGAGAATGTGTCTTACTCAATACCTTCTGTTGATACTCTTGCATGGCATCAGGAAGGGGGAGGTTCTTAAGAATACGTTCATGGCCGCTTAGCCAGCGTTCACCGAATTGGTGTACTTGACTTAAGTAGGGCTGGAGTTCTCCCGCATAAAAATTAAGAAAGACATTTCTGATAATGGCGGATTGATTGTTCGGTTGTTGGTTAAAACAAACCGCTCTGCGGTTTAAGCGCGCTTCAATCCCATCAGCAACTTGGTTTAGTGTGTAGGTGAGCCAATCTAGGCTTTTTAGCCACTCGCCGCCCGATGCATTCCTATATAAGATCTCGTAATAGGTCTCTATATCCTTAGCTATTTTCGGTTCTGGCCATTCGCTCAATTGAGTCAGCTCACTTATCTGAATGAAAGCATTTAAAGCGATTTCAATGTCGCTAATACGGCCTTGGCTTTCAAGTGGGAGCGCGGTTTTGGCTAGGGAAAACTGTTGTTCCATTTCTGAGCTGGTATAAATACTGTTCCAGATCAGCTTAGGTAACTCTCGTTCTTTGTGAGCAATGATCTCATTGACTCTGTTGATGAAAATCGACGAGTTGTCGTGTTGATCCTCCATCAGCTGCCTTCTGCAGTCATAAAGTGCGGGTAAGAAGCGCAGTTCGTAGCGTAACTGCTGGGAGGGTTGCATGACGCGGCCTAGGTTACTGTTACGTTCGGATATGAGTGGTAGCAAGTCGCACTGTCTGAACTCCAATACATCCAGTAAGCCTTCACGTATTGGCACAATTTCAAGCAGCCGCTCTCTGCGCAAGGGGAAAGCGGGCAGTCTTGCCGACGTGTTGGGCTTGAACTCGATAGGCTGATCGAGCGCGTTGCTGACGCGTGAGACGTAGTTCTCCAGCATTTTTTCAGCGCTAGGTTCTGCGCACCCTACAAGACACAGACAAAGAGTAAGTAGGCTAGCGGCTCTGATAGTCATGTTTGGACACTCGGTGTAATCGACTCAACAACATTACGGCGCCAAAGCTGAGTCCGATCAATAATCCATACCAGAACCCAGCAGCACCTTGGGCAGGCAAGATAATGTCGGTTAATCCTAAAATGTACCCGGATGGAAGTCCTATAATCCAGAAAGAGATAAAGACCAATAGTAAAGGGACGGCAGTGTCTTTATATCCACGAAGTGCGCCGGCTGCACAGACTTGAATGGCATCTGAAAATTGAAAAAGGGCGGCTATGAGTAGTAGTTGTGTGGCCAGTGACACGATATTTGTTTCTGATGTGTATAGACCCACAATTGAGCGCACAAATAGAAAGACAAAGAGGCAGGTAAAAAATGCGATAAGCAGTGTTAAGTAAATGCCGGTAAAGGCGGCTTTGCGAGCCTCCAGTATTTGCTTGGCACCCGCAAGCTGTCCGACCCGAATCGTAAGAGCCATTGCGATGCTTAATGGAATCATAAAAATCAGCCCCGTAAAACTGATTGTGATTTGGTTCGCCGCAATTACTGTTTCGCCGTAAGGGGCAATGAGCAAAGCGATGACACTAAACATGCTGGATTCAATGAGTAATGCAAAGCCTATAGGTGTACCAAGTTTTAAAAAAGCGATGAGTTGAGAGGGGATAGGCACTTGCCATTTGAAGCTTAAATGTGCAAAAAATTTGCTTTTGTTAAGGTAAAGAGTGCCTGCAAATAGCATGATCCACATTACTATGGCGCTAGCAATGCCGCATCCCACACCGCCTAAAGCGGGTAATCCTAGCTTTCCAAAAATGAAAATGTAATTCAGTGGTATGTTGCATAGAAGGCCAAGCAAGGCGATTTTCATAACAGCTTTTGTTCTTCCATGTCCCTCACTAAAACCACGAATGACCTGTAAGAGCAGCAAGGCAGGAAATCCCCACGAAATCGCCGCTAAATAGCCCTCAGTCTTGGCTTGTAGGCTGGGTTCAAGAGAGAGTCTTGACAGTATAATTGAGGTGTTTTGCAATAAGAAAACTGAAATCGCCCCCAAAAATAGGGCTACCCAGAGGCCTTGGTAAAATGTTGAGCGGACTTTGTGTGTGTCTTGGGCCCCAACATGGTGTGCCACAATAGGGGTGGTTGCCATGAGAATTCCGGCCAGCGCCAAAAAGATGGGAAGCCATAAGCTGCTTCCGAGTGCAATTGCCGCGAGGTCTTCGCTGCCCGCGCGTGCAGACATGAGGGTGTCGACAAAGCCCATGGTGTTCTGGGCAAGTTGAGCGATCATGATTGGCCAAGCCAGCATTAAAAGGCTTTTGCTTTCATGTAATATAGACGCAGTTTGAGTGGGGCTGGATCGCATGGTCTGAACTTATAATAGGTAAAGGTAGGGGGAGTGCCAATAAAAAAGGGCACTGTTAGTGCCCTATAGTATGCCATAACGTAAACCGGATATCAGTCGAGTCGTGCTTTGACGTAGCTGCCAGGTGCCGCCTCAATCACGGTATGATCGGCGTTACCGTACTCTTTCGGAGCGTCAATTTTCTTACCTGCGCGGCGTTTGACCCATTCCGCCCAATTGGACCACCAAGATCCTTCTTGTTTTTCAGCTGTTTCGAGCCAATGATCAGGTCCTTTTCCGAGTTCGCCTTTAATCCAGTAATGTCTGCGATTTTTGGATGCTGGGTTAATAACACCTGCAACGTGGCCGCTCGCGCCGAGTACGAACTCCATTTGACCTTTAAACAGCTCAGTGGCGGCAAAGGTGCTCTTCCATGGTGCGATGTGGTCTTCAATGGTGGATAAGAAGTAGCAGGGTACTTTGATTTTACTTAAATCAATGGGTTCGCCACAAATTGAGACACCATTAGGCTCAACTAACTTGTTCTCTAGGTACATTTTCGTTATGTAGAAAGTGTACATGCGAGCAGGTAAGTTCGTTGGGTCGCTGTTCCAGTAAAGGATGTCGAAAGGTGCAGGCGTTTGGCCTTTGAGGTAGTTGTTAACAACATAGGACCAAATCAAGTCGTTTGAGCGAAGCATATTAAATGACGTCGCCAACTCACGACCGTGCAAAATGCCTTCTTTATTGACCTTTTCTTTCAACTGTTTGACTTGGTAGTCATCAATGAAGACCTTAAGATCGCCCGGATCGCGGAAATCTGTCAGGGTTGTTAAGAAGGTTGCCGACAACACGCTGTTATCTTTGCGGTTAGCCATAACGGCCAGCGCTGTTGCCAGTAAGGTTCCGCCAACACACCAAGCAACCGCATTCACTTTTTCAGACTGGCTGATTTCTTTGGTGACTTCGATTGATTTTAGTACACCGCGCTCGACGTAGTCGTCCCAGCTGAGAGTTCTCATTTCTTTGCTTGGGTTGACCCAAGCGACTAAGAAAACGTTATGTCCTTGTTCGACACAGTATTTGACATAGGAGTTGTGCGGTTGTAGGTCGAGAATATAAAACTTGTTGATGCTCGGCGGTACAATCAAAAGAGGTTTTTCAAAAACCTGTTCACCTTCCGGTTTGTATTGAATCAACTGGAAGATATCGTTTTGAAAAACCACAGCGCCTTCAGTGGTGGCGATGTTTTTGCCGAGTTCAAAGGCAGACTCATCTGTCATGGTGATATGACCTTTGTCGATATCACCCAGCAGATTTTTCAAACCATCTACTAAGCTTTGACCATTGGTTTCAATGGCTTGGTTGATCACTTCAGGATTGGTGAAGGCAAAGTTCGTCGGAGACATGGCATCCAAATACTGTTGAGTATAAAACTCTAGTTTTTGTTGCTCTGCGTCAGATAGCTTTGCATTTGCTGCCATTTCAGTCAGCATTTTTGAAGACAGCAAATAGGATTGTTTGATGTAGTCAAACACTGGGTTTTTAGACCATTCGTCACTCTGAAAGCGGCGGTCGCCCGGCGCTGGTGCTGCAACTGTCTCAGTTGTGCCAGTAAACAGGTTGCGCCAAAGATTAAGCTGTGCTTGCTGATAATCTGCGATGGCTTTAATCCATACTGTTGGGTCTTTCAATGAGCGGGTAGCGAGATCGGTCCACGTCTGGGTGAAGTTGCGGAAAATATCATCCCCCCCCGTTGCCGAATACATCTCTAGTATTTTGCTGGTTTCTTGGCTTACATACTCGATAAACTCTTGAGGATCAGAAACTTTACTGTTCTTTTGTTCCATAATATACGCCTATCTGTCCGGAGGGTTGTCTGATCACGCTGTGATCACCATACACCTTATAGCATGCGATGTTTGAATGACATTATCATTAAGGTGAAAGTGCGTAAACCCCGAGAGTCGTGTTAATGTTATTAATCTGCAGCAATTATACAAATGGGCTGGAATCGATAGATGTTAAAACTTGAGTTAATGAGTACGGAAGGGTGTCATCTGTGTGATGAGGCTGAAGCCGTTTTACAGCTGTCGGTGCTGGCTGACCAGGTTGAGGTCGACTGGGTGGATATTGCGTATGACGATGCGCTCATGGATCAATTTGCAACGCGTATTCCCGTGCTCTATTGTCCATCAACAGCGCAAGCGCTGGATTGGCCATTTTCACCAGAAGATGTTCACGCCTTTCTAACATCCGTGTTAGAAGGCTAAGCTGTGTTTGAAAAACCAGCTTAGGTCGGCGCGAAGGTCTTTTAGCGATTTGAATACCAAGCCAATTGTCTTTGTTCCTCTTGGCTCAGTATGCTGGCACTGTAGTTATGCATTTCAGCATAGATGACACCAAAAGTAAGAACGTTTTGCACGTACTGGCGGGTTTCATCAAAGGGGATGGTCTCTACCCAAATATCCAAGGGTAAGTGTCCGCGAGCCGACAACCATTGGCGAACTCGGCCAGGACCTGCATTGTATGCGGCGGTCGCATGGACGCGGTTTCCATTGAAAAAGCCAAGCATCTGAGAAAGGTACGCTGAACCTAGGCGAATATTCGTGTTAGGCTCGTTCAAGCGCTCCAGATCGTCCAGTGGGATCTCAAAGCGTCTCGCTGTTTCGCGTGCGGTCGCAGGCATGAGCTGCATCAGTCCTCTTGCGCCCGCCCCAGAGCGCGCGACATTCTGAAATGCACTTTCTTGACGAGTCACGGCTAGGGCCCACGCAGGATGGATATTGAACTCACGGGTCGCATCCGCAAAGAGTCGCGCGTGTGGTGCGGGGAAGCGTAGTTCTAAATCATCCCAGCGATCACTGGCAATGGCACCGCGGATACCTTGGAAATACCAGCCCCAGGATTTAAAAAGATGGGCGGCAATATGCAGTTCGTGATCAGAAAGGTGTGCGGTGACATGGTTCCATTCAGACCGAGCTAGATCTTCAAAGCCGAGGTGATAAAGCTCATGTATGCGCTGCATAGCCGGCAGTTTTCGAATTCGCTCGATTTCAGCCGTTGTTGCCTGCTTGGGTTGGTGATTGATTGAGAAAGGCTTGCCTTGCATTTCCGCAGCAATGAATCCGTAGAAACTGCGATCCGCCACTAAGGTTTGTATAAGCTCTGGTGCTGGGCGTTGGTTAAGACGCATTTGGGTCACCATGTGCCAGTATTGCCAGCGTGGTGTGTTTTTAACGTGATCTGGAAGGCGCTGAATGAGCTGGCTAACCGTTGTCCAGTTTTGTTCGGTGAGTGCTAAGCGTATGCGCCACTCCGTCAGCTCTGCAAAATTAAAGTTCGGGTCAAGTTGAGCCAACAATTGGGGGGCATTGGCATGGAACCCTTTGGCGTAGCGTACACCATGTCTAACGCTGATGGCCTCTTGCTCTTCCGTTGGAATGGCTAGACTTCGCGTTAACGAAATCCAAAGTTTTAAAGAGCCTTCTAAGTCTTTAGGAGCCAGCTTATTCACCGCAAGCATGGCTAAGCGACGATGGTGAGGTGTGTTGCGCGTGAGCTGGTTAGGTTGTGCTTGCAGTGTTTCAGGCGAATTATAAATTGACCAGATCAGATTCAGATGGGCTTTGTCTTGATCACGGGTGATAAACCGCTCAGCGTAGCGTGCAATACCGATGTTATCCGCTTCGAGCGCTTTCATGAAGCGATCAAAGGCCAGTTCGCGCGAGATACCTTGTTCATTGATCCAAGCGTCAAATAGAGGATCGCAGGCATTGTTCTGAGACTGGCCCACATTCCAGAGTTGTTCTGCTTGACGGAACGCAGATGCTTTATCACCTTGCGCCAAGGTGGCTCTGGCTGCAAAGCAATTTAGCCTTGGATTGGGGTGTTTGACCCTTGGATAAAATTCAAGAAAACTATTCCAGCGCTGCTGTTGGCCCAGTTGAGATGTCCAGCTGTTGAGTAGGCGGTTATAGAGAGGCGTGCCTTGATACTGGTCCAAGAGTTCTTCAACTTCGCCAGCATTAAGCCTGGGCAATTGTTTAGATTGTTCCGAAAAGGTTAGATAGGGCAGAAGTGGGTAGTTCTGCAGTTGTTTCAAGCCATTGATATAGTCAGTTTGATTGCCTGTTTCCAATGCATTTAATGTTGATAAGTAAAGTGTTCTTTGGCTCTCAAGCGAGGGGGTGGCTTGAACACAGGATGAGAGCAAAACGCTAGCCGTAAGCGCACAAAAAAACTGGGTACCAGGCACGATAAGATGACTCCGATTGTTTAACACTGAATTAAAGAGAGTGTAGCGTTTTTTTAGGCTTTTAGAGAAGAGATTAGGCCGATTTCGTGTCTTTAGGGTAGAATAGTATTTTTTGATTCAAGACCCTTGAGAATTTCATGTCACTGATCCGAATAGATTCGTTGTCGCTTGCGTTTGGTACACAAATTATCCTAGACAACGCTTCCTTGCAGATAGAGGCAGGTGAGCGTGTTGCATTGGTCGGTTTAAATGGCGCAGGTAAATCAACCCTTTTAAAACTGATTAACGGTGAGCAGCAGCCTGATAATGGCACTTTATGGCGTGCTCCATCTTTACGCATTGCTCAATTGCCACAAATGTTGCCTGCTGCCGATGAACGACCCGTTAGAGATGTTGTGACGGCTGGGTTGGCGGATGTATTAGCCCTGCGAGAGCAATATGAAACCTTGGCGATGACGGCCAGTGAATCCGATATGCGCGAACTGGATCGCCTGCAGCACGCTTTGGAGGCGGTTGATGGTTGGCAGTTAGAGCAGCGTGTTGACACAATTATTGCGAAACTTGGCCTGGATCCAACCAAAAAAATGGCGGAGTTGTCTGGAGGTTGGCGTCGAAGAGCGGCATTGGGTGCTGCCTTGGTTCAGAATCCTGATTTGTTGTTACTCGATGAGCCAACCAACCATTTGGATATCGAAGCGATTGAGTGGATGGAAAAGATGCTGCTCGACTTCCAGGGCGGCTTGTTGTTTATTTCACACGATCGCTCGTTAGTGGAGCATTTAGCTACCACTATTCTTGAGTTGGATCGCGGAATTTTGACGCGTTTTCCGGGCAGCTACAGTCAGTATTTAGAGCAAAAACAAGCCCTGTTGGAAGAAGAAGCGCGGCATCAGGCTGAGTTTGATAAAAAGCTCGCTCAAGAAGAGCGCTGGATACGTCAAGGCATTAAAGCACGGCGTACCCGTAACGAGGGGCGTGTCAGAGCACTCGAAAAAATGCGAAAAGAGCGCTCCGAGCGACGTATGCGTCAAGGAAATGCGAAATTTGGAATGGACGAGGCTCAGCGCTCAGGTAAATTGGTTACTGAGTTGGAGGCCGTCTCCAAGTCGTTTAAAGGCGAATGTTTAATCGATACGCTGACCTTAAGTATTCAGCGCGGTGATCGTATCGGCTTGATTGGTCCTAATGGCGCAGGTAAGAGTACGTTATTAAAGCTCTTGTTGGGTCAGCTTGAGCCTGACACCGGGACGGTGCGCTTAGGAACTAAGCTGGAAGTCGCTTATTTCGATCAAATGCGTGATGCGTTGGACCCCGAGAAAACCATTATCGACAATGTGTCAGGCGGTCGAGAAAGCATTGAAATCAATGGTCGTGCCCGTCATATCATCAGTTACCTGTCTGACTTCTTGTTCAGTCCTGAACGTGCGAGAACGCCTGTCAAAGCCCTCTCGGGTGGGGAATGTAACCGAGTGTTGTTGGCAAAAGTATTCAGTAAACCTGCCAATATTCTTGTCCTCGATGAGCCAACCAACGATCTGGATATAGAAACCCTAGAGCTGTTAGAGGAAATCCTCTTAGAGTTTCAAGGGACCTTGTTAATTGTCAGCCATGACCGAACCTTTTTGGATCATGTTGTCACCAGTACTCTGGTCTTTGAGGGTAATGGCAAGGTGCAGGAGTATGTCGGTGGCTATCAGGATTGGTTGCGTCAACGGCCTGTTCTGGAAAAAAGCGCCTCAGTTAAGGCTGACGCAACGCCGCCCGTTTCTTCGCCAAGCTCGGTGTCTAGTGCCACAGAATCAAAAAGTGCACCAGCGCGCACTAAACTGAGTTACAAGCTTCAGCGCGAGTTAGAAACGCTGCCAGGCCTGTTGGAAAACGCAGAAGCTGAGTTGGAGAAAATGCGACAAATCTGCTCTGCACCTGATTTTTACAATCAGGATCGTGATCAGGTCGCTAGCCAACTGCAGATGCTTCTGGAGCTTGAGCAAAAAGCAGAGCAGCTGATGGAGCGTTGGTTAGAACTTGAGGCCATGTAAATGGATGGCCTCAAGCAAGGTTAACTTTTTACCCTGATGGCTAGAACATCGCATATGGCACCGTGAAGCACGCCATTTGCTGTTGAACCCAGCAGTAGCGCTAAGCCGTGACGACCGTGACTGCCGACGACAATCAGGTCGGCATTAATTTCTTTGGCGACACGGTGTATTTCAGACTCGGTATGCCCAGTCACTATATGGCGCTGCTCTACAGGCTGATCAATCGCGGCACACAGGGTATCAAGTTTTTGTTGAGCATGCTCGTCCAGTTGCTCTTGTATGGTGGATAAGTCCATGGGGACATCTCCTCCATACGCAAAGGTCAGTGGCTCAACAACATGAATAATATTGAGGGCCGCGTCATAACGTTTGGCAAGATCAGCGGCTTTGGTTATGAGTTGCGCGGATTCATCGGACAAGTCAATGGCTAACAAAATGCGGTTGTAAGTGCTCATGTTAGTATCCTTTCTCAGTCTGGTCTAAAAATGACGCAGCCTAAGCGCGTCGATGTGTGTACTTATAGGATAGCAGTATGGAATGGGTAATCTCTATAGTTGTCATGCTTTCATTGGTTGGTTCTGTGATGTGGATCAAGCCTAGCCCAAGAGAGCGCATGCAATCGCAAATTCGTCTGCATGCGCGAGCATTGGGATTCATTGTGCAAATAGCAACCATCGAGACACCCCGGGCCAAAGGGGAGATGGATGTTGAGCGAAAGCGTCTACCGGCGTATCGGATTTTACGATCGGATCTATCACGCGATGAAAAAGACCAGTGGAATTCCTGGCAGGCATTTCGTGTGGAAAATGTTGCGAATCAGGGGTTGCCAAGCCAGTGGTCTTGGAAGCGCGGTGAGGGGGTATTGACGTCGGAACAGTGTCAAATGCTGTCTGCGGTCATAGAGTCTTTGCCAGAGTCGGTATTTGCACTCGAGTCATCGCCTATGCATTTTACGGTCTATTGGCGCGAGTCAGGTGGGCCCGAGGTGCTAGATCAAATTAAAGCGGCTATCGAGCCTGTTCTAAAAGCCAAGTTTTAAGAGGAATATGATGTTGAATCCAACGCCTGGGCGTTATCGTCATTTCAAAGGGGCGGAATACGAGGTCATTGAATGTGCTCGTCATTCTGAAACAGAAGAGTGGTATGTTGTCTATCGTCCTCTGTATGGTGACAGAGGGCTCTGGATTCGCCCTGTCACGCTGTTCTGTGAAGAGGTTGTCGACAGTAATGGCAATAGAGTGCCTCGGTTTCAGAGCTTAGCAGCGGGCTTATAGCTGACGCTGCTTTTGCTCATGATAGGTATCCATCGAATCAGCCAATGCCCCACGTCCAAAATCTTTTCGTGGCTGCAGCAGATCGAGTTGAACTTGCACCTTATCGAGCCTCTCTTGTTTTTGTCTTTTGGGAACAGTGGCTCTCACCAACATGGCTTTTGCATGTTTTAGATGCGCCAAGGCGGTGAGTTTATCGTTCTTCTGGATTTGATCCATGGCATGCGTGTAGTGCGCATCGGCTACCAGAGTAATGTTTAGCCAGTAAAGTTCCAATTGATAGGATTTTGCCAACGAGGCTGTAATTTTTCCTTTACTCACCATTTCGCTAAAAAGTTTTTCAGCAAAACGTATATAAATCTGAGCTTTTCTGACCGCACGGTCATTTGTGAAGGCTTCCGGTTTGGGACGGGCTCTGTCGGTGGAATCCTTGATTTTGCTGATATCGGTCATCAAGTCAGAGTCAGGAGCCAAAATGCCGATTTCTTCTATTAGCGACAAGGCGTGTTGATTTAGCTTGTCAATAATGTCGGATCGACAATTGATTTCCTTCAAGACTGATAGTGCATTAAGTGTATGTTCTGATTGATCTTTAAGCCACTTCATGCGCGCGCTTTTCGCTGCTTTTTCTTCTTCGCGCGTCGTAATGACATAGTTCAATATCAGTGCTAAAAGTCCAAGCACGGCGATCAAAAAAAGAAAAATGAGGTTGTCACTGAGCATTCTGTTTGGCACTCTGATAGGTAAAGGTTAACAGCATTGAACCTATTATCGTTTTTTTTTCGTAAAGATAAACTGAATGAATTATACAACTTTACTTGACCCGCTGCTAAACAGCACTTATATATGCACCCATGTTTCAGGGCAGACCTCTGCATTTAAGGATCTAGTTTAATGGGAAAGACCCTCGTTATTGTCGAGTCTCCGGCAAAAGCCAAGACGATCAACAAATACCTCGGTAGCCAATACGTGGTTAAATCCAGTGTGGGCCATATTCGCGATTTGCCCAGTAGTGGCAGTGGTACGCAAACCGATCCTAAAGAGCGGGCGCGTCAAGCGGCTTTGACCCGTAAGCTTTCTCCAGAAGAAAAAGCGGAGAACAAAAAGCGCAAATCACATGAACAGCTCATTCGACGAATGGGGGTTGATCCTGAGAATAACTGGGATGCTCGCTATGAGATCCTGCCAGGAAAAGAAAAAGTTGTAGAGGAATTAAGAAAGCTTGCCAAGTCGGCAGATGCTATTTATCTCGCAACGGACTTGGATCGCGAAGGAGAGGCTATCGCTTGGCACTTGCGTGAAGCCATTGGCGGAGACGAAACACGCTATAAGCGTGTGGTCTTTAACGAGATCACCAAAAAAGCGATTCAAGAGGCCTTTGAAGAGCCGGGTGATCTTGCCATGAGCCGTGTTAACGCTCAGCAAGCACGGCGTTTTCTTGATCGTGTGGTAGGTTACATGGTCTCACCGCTGCTTTGGGAAAAAGTGGCTAGAGGTTTGTCTGCAGGGCGAGTGCAATCCGTTGCGGTTAAGTTGATTGTGGATCGTGAGCGTGAAATCCGAGCCTTTAACCCTGAAGAGTACTGGGAAGTGTTCGCTCAAACGCAATCGGCTCAAGCCGATCAGTTGCGATTAGGGGTCGTTAAATATAAAGAAGGTGAGTTCCGTCCCACCTCTGAGTCCGAAACGAACAACTATCTAGAGCTGCTCAAAACGCAAACCTTTACCGTGGTGTCTCGTGAAGATCGCGCGACCAGCAGTAAGCCGTCGGCTCCCTTTATCACTTCTACACTGCAACAGGCAGCCAGTACTCGGTTAGGTTTTGGTGTTAAAAAGACCATGATGATGGCGCAGCGCCTGTATGAAGCCGGTTACATTACGTACATGCGTACTGACTCAACCAACTTAAGCGTTGATGCCGTAGAATCCTGTCGAGCCTATATACAGACCCAGTTTGGTGAAGCCTATTTGCCTGAGGCCCCTGTGCGTTATTCAAGCAAAGATGGCGCACAGGAAGCGCATGAGGCGATTCGTCCCTCGGATGTTACGCTGCTGCCCAAAGACTTATCTGGGATGGAGTCGGATGCCGAGCGGCTCTACGATTTGATACGTCGTCAGTTTTTGGCTTGTCAGATGATGCCTGCCTTGTACACCAGTACACGCTTAATTGTGCAAGCAGGCGAGTTTGAACTTTCCACTAAAGGACGCATTTTACGCTTTGATGGTTACACCAAAGTGATGCCAAGCAAGTCCAAAGGCGATGAAGACGTTATTTTACCTGACCTAAAAAAAGGTGAGGTCTTAGCGCTTGAATCACTTGATCCTAAACAACATTTTACCAAACCTGCACCTCGTTACACCGAAGCAAGTTTAGTTAAAGAGCTGGAAAAGCGTGGAATTGGACGACCTTCTACCTACGCTTCGATCATATCAACGATTCAAGATAGAGGGTATGTTGAGTCTCAATCCAGACGTTTCTACGCCTGCAAGATGGGTGATATAGTCACCGAGCGCCTGAATGAAAACTTTGCTGATTTGCTGGATTACAGCTTTACGGCACGCATGGAAGCCGATCTAGATGAGGTTGCTCAAGGGCAGTTGGATTGGCGAGAGTTGCTCAATCGTTTTTACGCTGATTTTGTCACGCACCTTGAAAAAGCTCAGGATAATGAGCACGGAATGCGTCCAAACACCCCAACACCAACAAACATTGACTGCCCAGAGTGTGGCCGTAAAATGATGATCAGAACTGGGAGCACGGGCGTGTTTCTAGGCTGTTCGGGATATAACCTTTCACCGAAAGAGCGCTGCAAATGTACCATTAACCTCATTCCGGGCAATGAAGTGGTCAGTGCGGATGGCGACGATGAAGAAGAGTCTCGAATTTTGCGCAATAAGCATCGTTGCTCATTATGCGGAACGGCAATGGACTCTTATCTAGTGGATGAGGGGCGTAAGCTGCACGTGTGCGGTAACAATCCAGATTGCAGTGGTTACGAGATTGAAGAGGGCAGTTATCGCATCAAGGGCTATGATGGCCCGAGTATTGAGTGTGATAAGTGCGGTTCGGATATGCAGTTGAAAACCGGTCGTTTTGGTAAGTTTTTTGGGTGCACCAATTCGGCGTGTAAAAACACCCGTAAATTGCTTAAAAATGGTGAAGCCGCACCTCCGAAAATGGATCCTGTGCCTATGCCTGAATTGGCATGCGAGAAAGTTGACGATACCTATATCTTGCGTGACGGTGCCAGTGGTTTATTTTTGGCGGCCAGTCAATTTCCGAAAAATCGAGAAACACGTGCACCTTTAGTGTCCGAATTACTGCCTCATCAGTCGGAAATTGATAGTAAATACGCGTTTCTATTCAGTGCGCCTGTTCAAGACAGTGATGGAAATCCAACGATTGTTCGTTACAGTCGCAAAACAAAAGAGCAGTACGTTATGACGGAGGTCGAGGGTAAGGCAACAGGCTGGAAGGCCTACTTTACCAACGGTGTCTGGAAAGTGGATGCCCCAGCTAAAAAATCTAGCAAAAGTTAATTGGGTGGCCAAGTAGGCTAGGAGAAAATGATGGCAGAAGTATACCTTGCTAGAACCAATCAGAAGTTGACCTTCGCGCGTTTGCATTTAGAGGCGTTAGCGAATGCTCAGGCGTCATCAGGATGGAGTAAGCATGCATTGATTGAATCGTATCAAGAGTCAATCTTGTTTCACCTGATGTCAGCCTATGTGTCCCTTCTTAGAGAGATTGCGGAGCGCTATCGAGTCAACGCTCAGAGCATTACCGAAATTCATGCATTACAACAGGCATTTGATGAGGCTGGCTTTGAGTCATCAGAGTTGTCTGAGTTGCTGGCGTTGCAAGAGAACCCTGTGAGTTGGTTACACAAACTGCACAATGCTTACAAAGCCTGTTGGGTAGCCACTGATAAAGTAAAAGAGGTGTCTGCTCAAACAAGCTTATCTGAAATTCAAGTTATGCAGGTTAATCCTGACCACTCTGAAGACAGTGGTGTTTATCAGGAGTACACGTCTTGGTTGGCTGAATTTAGAGCGCTGCTTGAACGTCAAAGAGCCGGTATGCAGGAGTGGTAAGCTGCCTGTTAAAGTCCGGTCAACCTTAGCCGGACTTAAACCTTGATACACATTTTTCGTCGAGGTTTAACTGCCTTGACGAATAACTCCGACGCTAATCCCTTCGATGACAAACTCTTCTTGACTTAGGTCGACCAAAATTGGATCGAAGTCTTCATTTTCGGCGATCAATTTTACGGTTTTACCCTTGCGTTCAAAACGCTTAACCGTGACCTCATCGCCAATACGAGCCACCACGATTTGCCCATTGCGCACGTCTTGAGTTTGATGCACGGCCAGTAAATCCCCATCGAGTATGCCAATGTTCTTCATGCTCATGCCACGTACACGAAGTAAATAGTGTGCGGATGGCGTAAAAAAGTCGGGAGCAATGGCACAGCGGCGTTCAATATGCTCAACGGCAAGAACCGGTGATCCTGCCGCGACAGACCCTATAACAGGCAGTTGATTGATGTCGCTATGGACATCCGGATCGGGTTCGGCATCTGGCAAGCGTATCCCTCTCGATGTATTTTGTATGATCTGGATCGCCCCTTTTTTTTGCAGCGCTTTCAGGTGTTCTTCAGCCGCATTCGCGGATTTAAAGCCGAGCTTAAGTGCGATCTCTGCGCGAGTGGGGGGGTAGCCTGTGCTTTCAATGTGTTGACGAATGCAGTCCAACACTAGGGTTTGTCGTTGAGTTAATTTCATGTTTTTGCCTGTTTTTGTGTACAGTTACTGCATTTTTGTACAGTATTTTCATTAGGTCAAGTATTATCTGTTTGTATATCCAGTATTTTGTTAAAATAGGCGCAAGGTTTATGAGAGGGACATGCGTTTGCTAGATGAGTCAATAAAAACAACGATCCAACAGACGTACTCGCGTTTTTTGGAAAGCCGTGGTTTGCGTGCGCGTTCTGCTCAAAAACAAATGATTGCAGCTGTTGCAAGGACATTGGGCAGTATTCGTTTTGATGATCAAGGTAAACGCCTTGGGGAAGCGCATGTTGCTGTTATAGAAGCCGGAACCGGAACAGGTAAGACGATTGCCTACCTCTTAGCAACCTTGCCAATTGCAAAAGCCAAAGGGTTAAAATTAATTGTTTCGACGGCTACCGTTGCCCTTCAGGAACAGTTAGTGAACAAAGACCTTCCCGAGCTGTTGCAGCACTCAGGCCTTGAGTTTCGTTACACGCTTGCAAAAGGGCGGGGGCGATACTTGTGCTTGTCTAAAGCTGAGCAATTGTTGGAACAGCAGCAGGTGATGGGGCAAATGGCGCTCTATGCGGATGAAATTGAGCAGCGTCTTGAACCTCAGGTCTTGGCGGATGTTCAAGGCTTAATGGAAGTCTATGCGACAGGGCAGTGGGATGGTGATCGTGATCGATTAGAGAAAGCCGTTCCTGATGATCGTTGGCAGTTGCTCACGAGTGATCATATGCAATGCACCAATCGGCGTTGCTTGAACTTCAGTGTATGTCCCTTTTATCGTGCCCGCGAGAGTATGGATGAGGCGGATCTGATTATTGCAAACCACGATTTGGTTTTGGCCGATTTATCCTTGGGCGGGGGAGCGATTCTTCCTGAGCCCGGTAAAACGCTTTATGTGTTTGATGAAGGCCACCACCTTGCCGATAAAGCAGGGAGTCATTTTTCCTATGCGATGCGTATTGAGAGCAGTATTCGATTGCTGGCGAACTTAGAAAAAAAACTACTGCAATTTAATGAGCAAGCACGAGTTCCCTTAATTGAAGATTTAGTGAGTCGTTTTCATCAACCCGTGAGTGATTTACTTTTAGTCTTGGGAACATTTAAAGATTTAGTCCAAGTACTCGCCTATAATGACGACACAGGGCGGTTGCCGCGGCATCGGTTTGTAGGTGGGCGGCAACCAGATGACTGGCTTGGTCCTGCAAAAGAGTTGTCCATGGGGTGTGCTCGTCTAGAAACCCTGTTTGAGCAGTTAGTGGGTGTGCTCAAAGATGCAATGGAGGGCAGCATCAAAGACATAGACCGACGTCTCGCAGAGGGGCTGTTTCCGCTGATGGGGATGTTCTGGGGGCGTATTCAGCAGATTGGCTGGCTGGCCGATTCCTATGCTAAAGTGGATGCAGAAGGAAAAACGCCTGTGGCGCGTTGGGTGGTTAAACATGACTCGGCGGGTTATACCGATTATGAGTGCTGCAGTAGCCCGGTATCCGTTGCCGCAACCCTAAAAGAGCATCTTTGGAATCCATGCTTTGGTGCGGTTTTGACCTCCGCGACCTTAACATCTTTGGGTAATTTTGATCGGGTGAAAATAGGGTTAGGATTACCCTTTGAAAGTCATTTTTTGCAGTTGAACAGCCCCTTTGACTATTTCAATGCGGCCACTTTAGAGATCCCGTCGATGAGGAGCGATCCCAGTTCTGTCGCAGAGCATACGGAGGAGGTGGCAGACTTTCTTAAGCAATATCTGATAAATACGAAGGCTGTGTTGGTTTTATTCAGTTCTTGGAAGCAAATGCTGACAGTGCTTGATAGAATGGATGAAACAATAAAGAATAGACTGATGGCGCAAGGTGATTACCCTAAGTCTGAAATCATTCGTCGGCATCGTGAGCGTATCGATCAGGGGTTAGACAGTGTGATTTTTGGGTTGGCCTCTTTTGCAGAAGGTGTAGATTTACCTGGAGATTATTTAACCGATGTGGTCATTACCAAATTGCCGTTTAGTGTGCCAGACGATCCCGTCGACGCCACAATGTCGGAATGGATAGAGCAAAATGGCGGTAACGCTTTCATTCAATGGACGATTCCAGCCGCTTCAATGCGTTTGACACAGGCCGTTGGTCGCTTGTTGCGCAGCGAGCAAGATCAAGGACGAGTGATCATTTTAGATAGACGTTTGGTTACAAAGCGCTATGGTCGACAGTTGTTGAACGCACTGCCGCCCTTTCGTCAAATATTTTAGCCAAACGCCCGTAACTTAATTAGATAGATAACAGTAGGCATGACTTTGAATACAGACGTTAACCTTTCCGAGTCCAGTGAAAACACCTCGAACACTCACCGTAAACCGCGTCGTAAACGCCGTGATCCGCGGTCCGAGGGTGCAAAAAAATGGACTCCTAAAGAGTTCGTTGTTCCTGAGGTGCTAGATAAAAAGCGATTTCATGACTTTAATCTGCCGGACGATCTTATGCATGCGATCGCGGATCTTGGTTTTGAGTACACAACACCGATCCAGGCGGCCACAATCGAATTGGCTTTACAGGGTAAGGATCTTATTGCGAAGGCTCAGACGGGAACGGGGAAGACGGCTTCATTTTTGATTGGTATTATTACGGACCTACTGGATTATCCTTTACCTCAACCTCGAAAGTTAGCAGAGCCACGAGCACTGATTATTGCCCCCACACGAGAGCTTGCCTTGCAAATTGCGGCCGATGCAGAGGCATTAACAACGCACACTGATTTGAATGTTGTGGCGTTAGTCGGTGGAATGGATTTCGATAAGCAGCGAAAATCTCTATCTGCCAATCCAGTGGATATTGTTGTCGCAACTCCCGGGCGTTTAATTGATTTTGTTAAGTCAAAAGACATCGACTTGTATCAAGTTGAAGTGTTAGTACTCGATGAAGCCGATAGAATGCTTAGCATGGGCTTTATTCCTGACGTCAGAACCATTATTCGCCATACTCCTCGCAAAGGGCCGGAGCGTCAAACCTTGCTTTACAGTGCCACTTTCTCAGACGACATCATGCGTTTAGCACGTCAATGGACGGTTGACCCCGTGCAAATTGAAATCGAATCGGATGCTCAAGTGTCTGATACCATCAGCCAGAAAGTGTTTCTTGTGGCGTCGGAAGACAAGTATAAACTGTTGCGTAATTATCTGCGGTTAAATCAGATTGAGCGTGCTATCGTGTTTGGCAATCGTCGCCATGAAACGCGTGCCTTAGCAGAAAAACTGCAGAAGGATGGCCATAAGGCTGCGCTGATGTCGGGTGAAATTCCCCAGAATAAGCGTGTAAAAACGCTGGAAGATTTCCGTAATGGCAAGATCCAAGTCTTAGTTGCGACCGATGTGGCGGGGCGTGGTATTCATATTGATGGTGTGACGCATGTCATTAACTATCAATTACCAGAAGATGCCGACGATTACGTGCATCGTATAGGCCGAACAGGCCGCGCTGGAGCACAGGGCACCTCTATTTGTTTTGCGTGTGAAAATGATTCCTTCCTGATTTCGGAAGTTGAAATGGGAACGGGTGTTAAACTTGAGTGTATCCACCCAAGTCCAGAACTCTTGGAAGATCCTGATGCGTTTAAGTTACGCTCTGAGGTGTCTGAAATATCTGAGGTGTCTGAAGTGTCTGAGGTATCTGAGGTATCTGATATAGATGGTGCTCCTGAATCTTCACCGCCCGAAATAGAAACGACACAGCCTGAGCTTCCGATAGAGGAGCAGCAGGATGAAACGTTGAAAGAGACGATTGTGCCAGTGGAAACCGAGGTTGCTGCTGATGAAGCCGCTAAAGTGGCTCAGGCATTGGTTGACGAGTCACCGGAAGTATCTGTAGATGCCGCCACGCTTACCGAAACACTAGAACCCATGGAGGAGGCTGCAAAAGCAGAGAACCCCACCAGTGCGCCAATTCTAAACGATGCGTCGAGGGTTGAAGCGTTGCCGAACTCAGACGTATCAGACGTGCCACAGGTTTCAACACCTGATGAAATGATTGCGCAGTCGGCGGAACCTGACCCTGAGTGGCGAGTCGAAAATACGTCTGAACAGGCATCAGATCCCAGCAAGCCACCCGTATCTTGATGAGATTGTCCTATGGCAGAGGTTGAAGATAAACATAAACTGCATGTGTTAAGCCGTGTAGTCGGTGTCGCGTTAAGTGCATTTTTCGCAGCCGTTGGCGTTGCGGGATATCAACGTACCCAAGATGTGATGCAGCTGTTGTTGTTTCTCGGTCTAGCATTTGTGGCATTTCTTTTGGTTAAGTTATTGTTTATGGGTATTGGTCGGTTGTTAGACCAACTGGATCAGACATCCAAGTAAGGTGAAGGAGTGGTTACGTTGATTCAATCCAATCAGCCAATTGCAGTGCTCGGCGGAGGGAGTTTTGGCACTGTCATTGCGAACATGATGGCGGAAAAAAATCTACCCGTTCGTTTGTGGATGCGAGATCAAGAAAAAGCCGACGTGCTTAATTCAACACGAGAGAATGCGCGTTATTTGCCAGGCTACTCTTTAGCGCCGTCGTTAGAGGCAACGGCGGATCTTGCCTATGCTTTGGAGTCGGCACGGCTTGTCTTTGTTTCGATCCCGAGCAGTGCCTTTCGCAGTGTCGTGGCTGAAGCGGCACCCTATCTGCGTGATGGGCAGTTGCTGGTGAGCACAACAAAGGGGATAGAAGCGGATACTTTTTGCTTAATGAGCGAAATCCTAAAGCAAGAAGTCCCCAATGCCAACGTTGGCGTTTTGAGTGGGCCAAACTTAGCCAAAGAAATTGCCCAGAGGCAGTTGGCGGCAACGGTGATCGCCAGTGAAGATGAAGAGGTCAGGACGCAGGTACAGGCCTTATTGCACTGTCCATATTTTAGAGTCTATGCCAGTACAGACACCTATGGTGTAGAGCTAGGGGGAACGTTAAAAAATATTTATGCCATTGCTGCGGGGCTTAGTGCAGCATTAGGTATGGGTGAAAACACTCGAAGTATGTTGGTGACACGGTCTCTGGCTGAAATGAGCCGTTTTGCGGTGTCCATGGGTGCAAATCCGATGACGTTTTTAGGGCTTGCCGGGGTAGGTGATCTAATTGTGACCTGTATGTCGCCTTTAAGTCGTAATTACCGAGTGGGGTATGCATTAGGTGAAGGAAAAAGTCTAGATGAGGCAGTTTCCGTCCTTGGTGAAGTGGCTGAAGGCGTGAATACCCTCAAGCAAGTTCGTGATAAATCAATCGAAAAAGACATTTACATGCCGTTAGTGTGTGGACTGTATGATGTTGTTTTCAAAGGTCTACCTGTTAAGGAAGTGGCGCGTAACATGATGTTAAATGTGCAAAGTACAGATGTTGAGTTTGTGTTAGCGCGCAGTGAGGTGCCTCGTTGATTGGTGTCTTTACTGAAGCCTCTTAATAAGGATATTCATGCAAGAAACCCACTTTAAATTGCCACATATCACCTTGTCAGCACTGGTCCAAGGTGAGCCGGGGTCGCCCCCGGTTCTCGCACTACATGGTTGGTTGGACAATGCGGCAAGCTTTAGAGCGCTTGCTAGGCATTTGCCTCAGGTCAACCTGATTGCAGTTGATCTAGCAGGTCATGGTTTTTCGGAGCATCGACCCAAAGGCGTTCCCTATTACCTTTGGGATAATGTTACAGATATCATGGCGTTAGCGGATCACTTGGGCCTTGATCGCTTTCATTTACTTGGGCATTCCATGGGCGCGTCCGTCTGTAGCTTAATTGCATCGCTATTTCCTGAGCGAGTGTTATCGGTGAGCCTGCTTGATGGTATTGCGCCATTAACAGATGAACCTGCCGATTTACCTAAGCTGATGGCGCTAGCTATGCAGCAATATCAACGCGTATCGCAAAAGCGTTCTGTCGGTTATTCCCGCTTTGAGGATGCAATTGAGGCCAGAATGCAAGGGCGTTTGCCTTTGCCTGATCAAGTGTCTGCCGTGGCGCTGCTCAAACGTGCGCTGACGATGCGAGGTCAGCGTTGGTATTGGCATACGGATCCAAGATTACGTTTGGCATCCGTTTTACGCTTGTCGAATGCCCAAGTTCAGGCTTTACTAAAACATATTCAGGCGCCCGTGTTGGTATGTCTAGCTGAGAATGGAATCGCAACAGAGGTAACCTATTCCCTTATAAAACTCGTACCTAATCACCGAATAGACGTTAAAGCTGGCCAACACCATTTTCACATGAAAAATGAAACGGCTGCGCAATTAG
Organism: Nitrincola alkalisediminis; assembly: GCF_009821115.1. GTDB lineage: Bacteria > Pseudomonadota > Gammaproteobacteria > Pseudomonadales > Balneatricaceae > Nitrincola > Nitrincola alkalisediminis. Next base: position 600,362 of record NZ_VYTY01000001.1, read on the forward strand.
CGTGTCTTATAAATGAACATATTACGACTGCAATACGTTGAACCTATGTCTCTAAAAACAACAGGGGTTGTTATGCAAATCTTACGTTATGTGTTAGTGGTGAGCCTTTTTTCAGTTTTGAGCTGCTCTTCGGTGTTTGCGCAGCAACCTTCGGGTTTGCCTGACTGGTTTCAAGTCTTTCCTTTGTCCTCTCTTGAGATGAGAACTCAAAAGAATGAGCCCGACTATTTGTTGGCGTTGAGTCAGATTACACGGATACAGGGCTTATTAAGAACGCAAAATGAACGACGTCTCAATGGGACATTAATTCGACATACATGGCAGTTAGCTGCAGGTCATGGGCCCGAACAAGGATTCGATCATGTCAAGCAGCAGTTGATAGCACAGGGGGCAAACATACTCTATGAATGTAGCTCTCGACAATGCGGTGCCAGCAATTTGTGGGCCAACCAAATATTTGGTTATGCCAATTTATTAGGTGTCGATAGCAGTCAATACTACCTTGCAGCTGAAGTCGAAGCAGGGCACATGGCTCTTTATGCTGTTCGTAGAGGTAATGGGCGAGTGTATTTACATTTGGACTATATAGTGGATCCAAGCCAACCCGCAGCTTCCCAAGCTGTGGCTCCAGAACCTCAAGTTAGCGACAGGGATATTCGTTCGGAGGCGCCTGAGAGCTCATCCGATGTTTCGTGGTTAAGGTTGATGGAGTCACAGGGCTTTGCTCAGCTGCCAGGTTGGCCCGATAGGGCAGAGGATGCAAAAGCGTCGTTAAAAGACTATTTGGACCAACATCCCACGCAACGTTTACGAGTTGTATTGCACCGAGCTAGCTTTTCAACCGAGCCTCTTTTGACTCAAACCAATGCTGAAGCGCAAGCCTTCTTAAGCGCTCTTGTCAATTTGGGTATTAATATTGACCGAATCGACATATATGGAGCAGGATCTTTAGCGCCTGAAGCGTGGCAGGGCAGAACCTCTTCTGCAACCGTTATGGTTATTAAAGAAGATTAGCTTCTCTCGCTATTGGTTTTTAAGCTGAAGCGATCTTGTTGTCCGTGTTAAGATCGCTTATCTTTGTTGCGCTTCAAGAGAACGTAAACAGCGCCAGTGCCACCGTCTTTTGGTTGGGCTGATGTAAATGCCAACACCTGAGGGATTTGTTGTAACCAATCATTCACGCACGACTTGATCATCGCCGCTTGCCCACCTTCACTATAGGCTTTGCCATGTACAACGATGACGCATTGATGTTCAAGTCGAATAGCATCGCGAATAAATCGGCTGAGCTCATCACGGGCTTCATCAATTGAAAAGCCATGCAAGTCAATGCCTTGCTCCCAAGGGATATGGCCTTGACGCAGTTTTTTGATGCGGTTGATCTGTACACCGGGCACAGCAAAAATCAACTCTTCTTCTGACTCTACCAGCTTAGAGACCTCTGAGGACAAGCCATCGACAAGCGATTCCTCTTCTTTGCTTGCCACCCAACGACGATACGCCAGCTTCGGGTCTTTGCGAGCTGAAAAAGAGGGACGTAAATCGGCTTTGGTATTTTGTATGGGTTTGACGTCGGACATCAAACGTGCAAAATCGGGTTCATCATCAGTACGGGGCATCTTCTACAACTCTGTCATCGCATTTAAACACTTAATTCTACTGCATAAGGTCGGGTATCAAAAGGGTGAGGGTGGGCAATAATCTTTCGCTCTTTAACAAAACGCATTTATACAACACAGTAACACAGAGAGCTTTCGTACTAGGGGGCAATCAATAGCAGCAACCCAAAATACAGTACCCGTAACATTTCCTCATGTAATTGCAGAGGCACCTGTAAGGGGGGTTAAATTCAGGTGGCGGTATCGCTGATAAATGTCTGCCAGTTCATTCAGGTTTGATTGATGTTTATCCATCCATGCCAGCATCTCAGTTGGCAAACTTCGAGTATTACCCCAGTCGATACCATAACCATCTGGCATAAATAGCGGGGCAAAGAGTGCGGCGGCTGTCAGGTCAGCACGGGAAAAGTGATCTCCTGCTAGGTAGCGTCCTGAACGATATATCTCACTGATTTCACCTAAACTGCTTTCAATTGTCTGGCGCGCGGTGTCGGCATTGGCCGCATTAATACGCATTTTTTTGCGCATCACCTGCGCTATTTTTGGAAACAGCAGTCGGAATAGCCAGCGTTTGTAAGCCGGTGAGCCTGTTGTCAGCCAGGGAACCAGAATGTTTGGTCGATCAAGCAGAAAATGATAGGCAAAGACCCGCACAGCGGTACCCACTTCAGTATCCAGTCGCGACTCCCAGTGCTGGATTTGCTGTATTTCAGACTCACTGCTCTGAACCAGAGGGGGCTGCAAACGATCAAGATAGTCCAAAATAGCCGCAGATCCCTGAATGATCTGTTCACCCTGTACCAGAAGTGGAAGGGCTGTCGAGCGGGATAACTGGCTTATCCGTTTGATATGGAAACCGGGTATCAGGTTACAGGTTTTGTAGTCGAGTCCTTTCAGATCGAGCGCCCAGCGTACCTTCTCACAATAATGTGAAATAGGAAATTGATAGAGGGTGATGTCAGTCATGCTTTAAAGTCCGGTTTTGTATGCCAATTTTGGGGTTCTAATACTTGATCCAGAGTGTTGCTGGTTATAATAGACTAAGATATTCCTCTGGCGACATGGGACGATGAAAAAAATACCCCTGACCGGAATGGCAACCCCAGGAAGAGAGCAGCTTCAACTGCTCCTCCGTCTCAATCCCTTCTGCTGTCGTATGAATGTGCAGATCGAGGCTCAGTTGAATCAGACTACGACACAACGTTTGGTTCGTCGGATTACTGTCCAAGTCTGACACGAACAGGCGGTCAATCTTGATTTCGTCTGGCCGCAGGCGGTGGATGTTTTGCATGGAACTATAGCCAGCGCCGAAGTCATCTATGGACAGACTAAACCCTGCTGATCTCAGCAGGGCCGCATTATCAACGGCTAGCCCACTGTCACTGACCACAAATGTTTCGGTAATCTCCAAAACGATGCTGCTAGGTGAAATAGCATAGCCCTTGCAGAGTTCGATGACACCCGTCGCAAAATTTTGCTGCAGTAGATCGCGTGCAGAAATATTGATGGCCAGCGTTGTTCCTTGCAGTTGATTTGCATGCTGCTGCATCCAGTTGAGGACCTGATGCAGTATCAGTTGCGTCAGCTGATAGATCATCCCCACATGTTCAGCCAGCGGGATAAAATCAGCGGGTGACACCTTGCCCAGCGTTGCGTGATTCCAGCGTAATAACACTTCGCCACTGGTGATCTGGCCTGTCGACAGGACGGCTTTGGGTTGGATTTCAAAGTGGAAGTCATGATTGCGGATCGCTTTGCTCATCTCAGCCACCAGCATCAACTGTCGATGCTGGTGCGATTGCAGATCCTGCTGATAGGGACTCCACAGGTGCGTTGAGTGCCAGTTGGCGCGAGCAGCCAGCTGTGCATGCTGGTAGAGCGTCGTCACATCCATCGTATTCAGATCGCCTGATGCCACGCCGATAGAGAAGAGTTGCTGGAACTCAAGCTGTTTCAGATGTATCGTCTGGTTCAGCACGGGCTCAAGATGCTCAATAATCGCTCCGGGGCTGCCCTCTTGATAACACAGAAACACCAGATTTTCTTGATCCATATCGATCACATTGGCATGGCAGAGGTTTGGCAGACGATGGCGAATAATATGGGGTTCTGACTCCAGCGCTTGATTGATGCGCTGTGCCAGCGTTGCCGAGGCTTTCTCCGCACTTTCCGGTCCCACGGCTTCACTCAGTTCGGTGATACCGGATAACTGAATCAGTACCAGATGTACCGTATCATTGGGTAGCGCATGTTGTCGGTGCAGGTGGTTGATAAAAAAGTTCCGGTTGGCCAATCCTGAAACCGGGCTTGTCAGCAGCTTCTGGTTTTTTTCGGTCTCCAGATATTGGGTACGTCGAGTCAGACTGAATGAAAAGCACAGCAGCTCAATCACAGTACTGATCAGCAAGGCGTGTTCGGTGAAGGTGTTAAAAGGCAATTGGTTGCGGAACACCATACCGCCAATAGCAGCACCTGCAATGAAGAACGACCAAGCGACCAAAAACAGTGTGGCAGGGGAGAAACCCGTGCGTAAAATTTTGAAACCGAGGTACAGGCAGCAGATGGATACCGCACCCTGGAGTACCGAAAAGGGGGTTGCATAGGCGTATTCAGGCACAACCAGACTGACCAGCACGGCACTGGCAAAGGCCAGATCCGCCAAGCGACGATAACGCCACCAGCTGGGCAAACGGGTGCGAATCTGCAAAAACTGTAAACTGAAGTGGAAAATACTCCAGGCTGAGAGGGTATATAGGGTCAAGATAATTGAACCGAGAAACTGGTTGAACGCCATCGGCCACAACCAGGGACCAAATCCCTGCGTGACGCCCAGACTGAGAAACACCAGCGAGTGAAACAGAATGTAACAGCCGTAGGCAGGGTAGCGGAACAGTATAAACGTGACGGTGTTATGGATCAGCAAGATCAGCAATGCACCAGCAGCGGCTGCCCAGATTTTGAAGCTCGTCTCGGTCAGTTGCTCAAACTGATGCGGACTCATCAGCCGCAAAGGTAAGAGAAGCGGTCCTTCGCTGGCTTTGCGAATCAGTACCTGATGGTTACTGCCCGGTTGCAGTTCCACCGGGAACCAGATGCTGGCGTAGGCGGCATCTGGACTCCATGGCTGCGTGTCGCCGCGTACCCAGTGACGCACGACCTCACCGTTCTCGATTAGATAAAAATCCAGCTCATCAATCATGATGTTGCTGAGTCGCAGGATTAATTCAGTTGGTGTATCAACCGTAGCAAACTCGATTTTGTGCCAATAAGCCTGAGCAGAAAGATCACTGGCCTGATGAAATAAAGCGGTGTCGAATTCAAGGCTTACCAGTGCATCTTCTGCCGCAAGGCGCTCCGAACCTTCCTGCGCTGTGAGCAGTGGCTCATGTAAATAGTCTGTCGTTCCAATGAATCCTGAAGGCATGACAAATGCTCCGACAGGTGTGGATAACAGACAGAACAGCACTATCCCGGCGCGACTCAGTAATTGCAGAATGCAGCTCCCATGCAGGTGCTCACGACATAAAACCTGAATGGAGTATAGTACGAAATTTCTGGGGGTGCCCAACTCGGAAATAGAGGATTGTTCTAGTTTATTGGATGTTCCTGTGGGAGGGTGCCAGAGTAGGGAAGGTGTATATCAGTTCTCTTTTAGATGTAACCCACGACACTTGGGAAAGGTGGAACATCCCCAAAATTGCTGACCCGCATTTGCACCACGCTTGGTTTCTCTGATGACCATGGCAGAACCACAACGTGGGCAGAGGGGATCACTACTCACGTTACTGGTTTCTGGACTGATCTCTTGACTGACTTCCTTGCCGACCTCTTTAGTGACCTCTTTACTGACCACAAGCTCCTTCACATGCTGGCGGTGTTTATAGTCAGTTACCAGACCGGGTTTTAGCTTGATTTGGTTCAGTTTTGTAACCAGCCGATAGACTTCCGTGTCAGGCATCACCGCCTCATTGAACTGCTTAATATAGTCAAGACAGCCTCGTGCAGCAGTCACATTATCCGGCATTTCGGTTTTAAAGGTACTATCACCCACAAACACAATTAAAGAGTGCATGAACTCAGGATTACAGTCCAAAACAGACCCCAGCGTTTTAATGTGTTTGTAGTTTTGATGCAGTGGGTTTTGAAATTTGGCAGAGTGACGGTAAATTTTTTGTGTCCACTGCTTCTGATGAGGTGACCCAAATATCCAGCCTTTCATGTTCTTGGTTTCGATCACAAAGATACCAAACCGTGAAACCAGAATATGGTCGATTTGCGTGGTGCCATCCTCAGTTGGAAGAGTAACGTTTTTAATTAACTTGTAGTCAGTTTCAGGTAGTCCAGCCAACAGTTTGTTGACAATGTATTCTCCCAGAACACCTTTAAACCAGCGACTTTTTAAAGTTAATACGAGGATTAACAGTGGTATTATATACCAGGCTTGTAAAATGCTATTGAGTAGTATGTTGGATATGTCCACTTGATTTCCTTATGCGATTAATAGATTGTTTTAATTGGATTTTTAATGGTTTAGTTTAGGGAGTTAAATGCGAAATAGTTAAATAAAATATAGATATTATAATGGAGTGCATGGTTTAGTATCTCGATACTTAACGGTTATGGTTAAATATCGGGCATTAGCCAGTTCCAGTAAATGAACCGAATGATTTGAACTAATTATTATACCTAGGGTGCGCCCGTGTTTACCTTAGCAAGGCTGTTCAGCCTTAGTAAGTATCCATCTGGGTCAATGATCATAAATTGTCTAACGTTCACAAATTTACCACCGATCCGATATGATTTTTGCTCTAGTGGCAGCTGGATTGGGTAATGGTGCTTCGCTAGATGACTGTATATACCATCAAGATCTGTAACAGTTATTTGAAAGTTGATACCTCGGCCAAAGGGGTATTCAAGTTCCGCTGTAATCCATGGGTCATTATGTGGTGCCAATTCTTCTATCTGTTCAAGCATGAGGACTGCACCGTCAAGCTCGATGGTTGCAAAGCCATCCTCGGGACGTTCAAAGCAAATCCTAAAGCCAAGCAGATTTGTATAAAAGCTCAACGACTTTTTAATGCACCGAACATTTAGTTCTGGTGTTAACGGAGGAAATATATTGATGCTGGCCATAACTCATACCGTACCCCGAAGCGGTGGGAAAATTGTCACAACAACAGTGACTTGATGCTCATTTAGCTTTCTCTCCAGCCTAGCCAGATTGGCTTGGCTGGAAGGCGACGAAACCAAAGAGGAGAAGACCCAATGAAATTTTATACTACACAACATCCATATTATTGTGGAATAGATTTGCATGCATGGTCTTTGTATGAGTGCATTCAGGATGAAACTGGTAAAACCATCCTAAATCTCGAAATCAAGGCATGACCTGAACACTTGCTTGACTTAAACATCATCGCGTTTAACCGCCATGAACTCAGATTAATCGAGAGCTTTATTGAAAAGCATGCCACGCATCACAATGGCCGAGATTACCATATAGTCACCAGCTTCCCTATTCTTGGTCGCATTCTGGCACTGACTATCCTGTACGAAGTCGGTGATATTGATCGCTCACTTTCGTGCTGGGTGATGTTGCAGCCCGTATCCAGACCGTTACAGTCCGGCCTTCGCCTTTTCCGACCTCCCAAGCCCGCATCACCATAGGCAGGCCTCACAGCCTGCTGTCCCACAGGGAGCGATACGGGGTTTCCATAGTGTGCCGGGGTAGGTGCCTGCTCTGGACCGGGAAGCTTATGGGTCACGAGCGCGCAGAGCCAAAGCGCCACTTCCGCTTGTTCACCTTAACGGCCTTTACCACAGATTCAGATATCTTCACCATACCAGCTATCTAGCATTCATCCAGCTTGTGGCTGCCAGAAGGGTGTGCCTCTCACGATTTTCGCCCCGCGCCCGAAGACGCTTCATTACATTGTTCGAGCCGCTACTTTATTCAGGCTCGTAGATTCACCCGGTGACACGGGCGGTTCCGTCTAGTCTTTAGCGGAACAACTTCATTGCACAACTTCGTGTCGCACAGGATCATAGATGTTATGTGGTCGACTAAAACGCGGGACTCTGTATTCATGAGGGCTTAGTTATTGCCTCTCGGCCATCTTTAGCCAATCATTGATGGAGTTAACTCCTAGTGACAGCAGTGAATCTTGCACTAACACCACGCGTTTAAGCATCGCACCTTGATCGGATTCTTCCCGTTCCTCGGCTTCGGCGAAAAAACAGGTCATTAACTGGACAAGTTGATTGTTATGATCGTAAAAATACGATGTGGCGCGACTAACATAGGCTAGGTAAATTTCTGTTGCGGCTAAGGCGAGATCTGGATCGCGCTGTGAAATGGCATTGAGCCATTCGTCAAATCCAAATAGCCGGTTATGTTTGTTTTCGCTATCGCTTTCTAACGCGGTAAAGCACAGTTGGATCAATTCTATCGGGATAGAGATAGGTGGCGTTTTGTCTCGAAAGATGTTCTCGGTATGTCGAGCAACCACCGCTGCATGATGACTGTCTGTGTTTAGGGCCGCCTCGATACCTGCAAGACATTGCTCTCGATGCTGTTTGATATTTTCAGTATGAGTCCAAACGCTTACTGCTCCCTTCCAAGCTTCGGTAACGTTTAATGTGTTCAACTCTCTTAGCAACTCGGCAAGTTTGATATGCCCTGTTAGGGCAGATAGTGCAGAGATACGGCCCCAAGTTTCCAAGTCTTCCTTGCTTCCCTCTCGGCGAACGCGCTCAAGCAGGGGGGCAACTTTATCGAACTGATCCCGATAGACGTAGTACAGACAACGTTCTGCGGATTTCCACAGACCCACCGGATCCTGCATGGCATGGTCAAATAGATCCCAACCTAATTGAGGGTTCCGGCTTTGGAGGTACGGCAAGCGTCGTAAAATTAGAGCGCGGATTGCCGGGTGTTCCTTGCTGGCAAATCGAAGTAATGTTGGCGGCAACAACTCGGGTAATTCAATGCTCTGCTCTTGGAAGTTGCTGGCTAAAATCATCAAAGCTTCTGTAATATTCCCGGTCATCATATTGATACCAGTGGTAAGCAAATCGACCGAATCCTTATGGATGGTGCTTTCTTCTCTTAGATTTCCAAAGCCTATCGATAAGAACACCAGCCGCTCAGCAGCTTGTGTGTCCTGGATTGCATGTGCACAGGCTTTTAAAGCCTTGGCTGCGGAGCGATTAAGTTGCCAGTGAGTGGGGTGCCTTTCCAGCTCATCAAGGATTTGGTTCACCAGGGCAGGTGCATCAGGCTCATCAATTGGTACCCAGTTAGTGTTCGTTTGCAAGTTGCCATAGCGATGTGCCAAGTAGCTGGCAATACCGTCCATGATGTCGTTGTAAAATCCTGATGAAATATTTGTCCAATGAGATGTCAGTAATCCCAAGAATCGTGATGGATGGCGAGATGAAGCCTCGTGTAACTGCCAACCAACCTCTCGTTTACCGCCGACCAAAAAGTCATCGAAATCTCGGCCGTGTCCAGTGTAGTGAGCAAGTAAACGAACTATTCCACCATCACTGGCATTGAGAAACACCTCATAAGAAAATGGGGCGGCGACAGTGCCGCCTATCATGCCGATGTATGGCTGTCGATAAAATGTCCCATATATCTTTTCGTATGTATCTAGTATCGCTTGGGTTTCTGATGAACGCAGATGGCAGGGGATCGTGGATATATATTCAGCTCGTTTCTTTAGCGCCCATAAATGTGTTTCGCCATCCGTTACCGGTTCATCCTCCCACAGGGTCTGTATTGTTGCCATGACTGAATCTTGTGTATGGCTATCTAGGTAAATAAATGTAGTCTGAATCAATGTTCCTAATTCATAAGAGAGTTCGAATTCGAGTAAATATCTGTCACATAATAAGCGACCGATCAAGTCTATATTTGCCTCAGGAGTGCTGATGAAAGCGAGGATGGCGAAGTAAACTAACGCCCCTTCGTGGTTAAAGCACAGGCGTTCTCGGTTATCTTGCCACCAGTCAGAGTGATTTTGGGCGTGATCAAGAATGGCTGCTTCGACAGCATCTAGTAAAACCCGCTCACTATCTATGTGTTTATCTTCGTTTTGCGTGTGAGTGTCGCTATAAGAGCAGTCATTCAGGAACCCACTACGATAGCCTATTCGGGTAACACCATAACGCGTTGATCGGATTTGGCTCCATTGTTCGATTGTTCCCAGTGCCAAATCGAGCAAGGCAGTGGATTCAACCATCCGCTGCTTCAGGAAGTTTTCACCCTCGCCACCAAACTCATGGGGTTGGCAATGCAGCTTGTTGTCAAAATGAAATTTAATTACTTCATCATCGTTGATCTCGCCAGTGATATAGCTCCAGAGAGTTTTGTCATCAATAGCGCCAGTGGTGACACTACGTGCAACAGTACGTCCTAACAAACGATGGTCTGGTTTAGGCACACTGAGTAGTCGTTCTAGTAAGGGGGCGACGAGTGGTAAGTTTTCTGTCCGAAATTTGGCTAGAGAAAAAACTAATAGCTCTGAAATTCTATTGCCGTCCAGCCAATCTAAATCAATTGCATCCATCCAGAACGCCAATACGCCAACAGCATCGTCATTTGCCCACTGCGCTATGCGATGAACATGTGTTGTCAGCTCATCAGCATCACGCATTTCTTTCAATACGGGCACCAAATGAGAAAGCCAAAAGTGATGCCACTCAACCAAGTTTGCTTGGTTGTAAATCACTTGGAACACCTCACGATGGTTGGCACGTAAATCTCGTATCAGTGGCCAGTCATCATCTTGAGGTATCTGCTGCGAAAATGATTCGGCAATCAGGCGACGGATATGGAAGGCGGAGTTGCCTGTCAATACTGTCCGCAATTGCTTTCTAAATTCACGGCGCTCTCCAGTCGCCAACTGTGCAACAAAGCTACGTATGCTTGGTCGTACGAAGGGCACGGGCGGCAAGCCTTGGATGAATTCATTGAGCGAGACGCCCTGGCGTAAGGCGCGACTAATGACCAATACATCTAATAAAGTTTGATGACCAAATGTCAATTTACCATCATGGGTATCTAGCAGGACATTGAGACTGTGTAGTCGTCGCAGGATGTCCTGTGAAGCATTGAAGCGTTGATTTGAAATAGACAGGCTGCGTGACTTCAGCATTGCATCGGCTATGTCTTCAATTGCTTGCAAGGCTGTGTCCCCCAACGTGGGATCGGCCTTCACGATGGTGTCGAGGTAGCGTTGCCCCAGTGCTTCGCTGGTTACTACGTTAAAGCTGCCTTCACGCTGAGCCAGTTCGACAAACAGGGCAAGTTCGCGAGGATTACGGATCAGTTCACGGGTGAGGGCATCAATAGTTGTGGAATTGATTTCCAGCTTGTTAAAAAGCGGTACAATTTCGGTTTCCCAGTCCAATGGTAGGCACTGCAATTCGCAGTCCCATTGCCGAGCAGCAATGCGTCGATCGTATTTACGGTCGAAGTCGCGGCAAGCAGTGATAACGGTAACATTGGGAATTAGTAGCAGTTGGTCAATTTGTGCCAGAAAGTACGTCAATATGCTGTGTTCGCGAGCGATGGACAAGACATCGAGTGAGTCGATGACTATGACAACATGCGCGTCTTCAGCTAAACGGGAAGCCTGTGCTACCCACTGCTCTGGCAGGCCCTGTGCCTGGCGATCCATCGCCGTTGCTAGGTCGGCGAATTCGCGTGACTGGATAAAGAGTGGTACTAGGTCAGATCGGGCTTGCATACGCTGTTCTAGTGCTTCTTGCAGGCTCAGCATCACACAGGTTTTGCCAGAACCAGGCAGACCCGTAAGCAAGACAGAATGCTTTTTGGCATCGACAGCTGCTAGGAGTTCGCCCACAACGGGGCTAGAAATACGCTGCCCGGCAATGTCCCGATGCCAATGCCTGCCAATGACCGAAGTGCTGGCAAACGATTTTCGTACCTCTGAAATGTCCATGCTCGGAACGAGCATTGCACCCGTGCGATGAAGGGTCTCTTTGATATTGTCTTTGGTCAGTCGATGCTGAGTTGAAGCGGACAGGTTGCCGTCTTCCATACGACTACCAAGTTTATCAAGCCGTATACAGAGAGCGTTGAAGGCAGCATCTGAGTTACTTGCCATTTGGCGCAAACGTTCACGTAATAAAATCTCCATGCGATCAAAATCTGGGCTGATCTCGAAGGAGGTTCGGTATAGGAATTCATATGTCGAAAGACCGGGTACCCCATCGGTAATGCGAGCGGCCAAGTCACTATTTGTTTTTTTATGCTCTTGGGTCAATTCCGCGATATAGTCGGCTTCATTGCCATGGAGGGTACTGTATTCACGTAGTTTAGCAAGTGATCCAAATTCGCTACGCGAATAGAAGCGGACTTGGACTTGTTTATTTCTAGCCAGTTCTTGAGCCGCCTTGTCCAGCTCATCTGAAAGATCCGCTACCGACCATGCCCTGAAGTTAGGTTGGTTTTTTTTGCATTGGCAACAAATCAGGGAACCGTCAGATTTACCAATAACAACATCATCTACCAGATAGGTTGTCGAATCTATCTCAATCCATTGAAATTTGGGATCGGACAGGACCGTTAGTGCCCAGTCGAAGGCTACAAGAGTCTGATAAATATCGCCGCGGTTGGAGAGTATTCCTGCGATGCTCATTTAATCGCTTGCCAGATTTTTTGCATTCGTATTCCATACATTTAGAATGTGCGCATTTATGATTGCTTTAGATGGAGCAGTTGTTGATACCGTTATTAGAGTTCTGATACCAGATTTTCTCAGCTACTTCAATGTATGCGCCAATAAAACAGCACCTACAATTTAGTATTTAACCGCGACACACTATCTCCATCACATTTATTTGATGGAGACCCGCATGAGCAATCAAAGTAAGCAATAAGCTTGGGAACAGATTATTACCCAGTGGCAAGATTCGGATCTGTCAGCCGCCTTCTGTCGCAATCAATCGGTGAACTATGAGCAGTTTAACTATTGGAAGAAAAGTCTCACAACAAACTTGAGTGATGTTGCTATGCAGCCAAGTTCACAACATACCTCTGGCTTTACCCGAGTGACTCAAGTTAAACATCATGAGCCCACTCACAATCTAACCCTGAGTTTACCCAGTGGTATTTCCATATCAGGGCTGCAATCTAACAACATCCATCTGCTGAGTGATATTTTGAGGCAGTTGTGATGAAGCCACGGCATCTGCGACCCTCGTATCACTTACCACAGATTTATCTGTATCGTGAACCAATCGATTTTCGCAAACAGGCCAACGGATTGGCCTTACTGGTCGAGTTAGAATTAGGTCATAATCCCTTTACGGGTGCACTTTACGCTTTTACCAATCGGCAGCGAAATAAAATCAAATGCCTGATGTGGGAAGACAATGGTTTTATTCTCTATTACAAAGCCTTGGCCGAAGAAAAGTTTAAATGGCCGAGTCCTTCAGACGAGTTGATGGCGCTGACAGGTGAGCAGATAAATTGGCTCCTAGATGGCTATGATATTAGTTTGTTAACGGGGCATAAAACCTTGGATTATCACTCGGTTGGTTAATGTTTTTAGGTGTATTAAAGCACTGTTTTTGCTATACTTTGCTAATGAAAATACCACCTAAAAACACTCATCAACCAACTGATTTAAGCGGCCTTTCGGCGGCTGAACTCTTGTCGCTGGTGTCGAGCTTACAGCAAAGTTAGGTGATCAACATGAGTCGCTTCGCCAAAAAGAAGACGCCCTCAACGCACAAAATGAGATCATTCGTCATCAAGAGCAGCATGCCAAAAAGCGTGAGCAATATATCGCGCTACTGGAAGAACAGCTTCGCTTAAAACTCATTCAACAGTTTGCGGCAAAAAGTGAGAAGTCTACTCATCAGATCCATCTCTTCGATGAAGCGGAAATGGAGTCCGACATTGCCGATCTGAAAGCCCAGTTACCGGATGATGTTGTCTCTGAGGATGATGCAACTCAATCAAAACAGAGCAAACGTCGTCAACGTGGCTTCTCTGATAATCTTGAGCGTGTCCGTGTTGAGCTTCGTCTCACCGATGAAGAAAAAAACGGTGCGATCAAAACCTTCTTCACTAAAGTCAAAGAAGAGCTAGAGTACATTCCTGCCAGCCTTCGAGTGCGTGAGATCTGGCAAGAAAAAGCGGTCTTTGATGAAAATGATGAAGAAAGCATCCTCGCTGCCAAGCGTCCCGCTCATCCATTAGGCAAATGTATTGCGACCACGTCCTTACTGGCTTACATCATCGTCTCTAAATATACCGATGGCTTACCTTTATATCGCTTAGAAACGATCTTCAAACGACAAGGTCATGAGATCAGTCGAACGAATATGGCTAACTGGATCATCCGATTGGATCCGTTACTGCAACCGCTGATGAATCTGATGCGAGAAGTGCAGAATAGTAGCAACTATATTCAAGCGGATGAGACACGGATACAAGTCCTAAAAGAAGATGGCAAAACGGCACAGTCCGATAAATGGATGTGGGTCACCTGAGGAGGCCCACCAGGACATCCCACCATCTTATTTGAATATGACCCATCACGTGCAGGCCATGTCGCTGTGCGTTTGCTTGATGAGTTTACCGGTATCTTACAAGCCGATGGCTATTCCGGCTATGCCCGTATCTGTGCTCAGAATAACATTACCCGGATCGGATGTTGGGACCATGCTCGCCGCAAGTTCGTTGAGGCCGCAAAAGCCGCTAAACCCCAAGACAAGAAAAAACAGGTAAAACTCTCTAAAGCTGAAAATGCGCTGAGTATGATCAATAAGCTGTATGTGATTGAGCGTGAGATCAAAGACCTTAGTGTTGCTGATCGTTATCAGACGAGACAAAAGCACAGCTTACCCAAGCTTATCGAATTTAAAGCGTGGCTAGAGAAAAATGTGACCCATGTTGCGAAAGGCTCGTTAACACGTAAAGCGATGGACTATACGCTGAACCAATGGGAATACTTAATGGGTTACTGTGAGCGTGGTGACTTGAACATCAGCAACGTTCTTGCTGAAAATGCTATCCGACCCTTAGCACTTGGAAGAAGAGCTTGGTTGTTTGCCGACACATCACGGGGTGCGAAAGCGAGTGCGACCTGTTATTCACTGATTGAAACAGCTAAAGCAAACGACTTGGAGCCAGCCGCCTATATTGAGTATGTTCTTAATCACATCGCTGAAGCCGATACCCTAGAGAAACTTGAACAGCTCTTACCTTGGAATGCACCACTAGACAAAACTTCAAAAAAAGTGACTCAGTACAGCTAGAGGCAGAGTGCTGATTTATTGGCGGATACGATTTACCAATAACAACATCATCTACCAGATAGGTTGTCGAATCTATCTCAATCCATTGAAATTCGGGATCGGACAGGACCGTTAGTGCCCAGTCGAAGGCTACAAGGGTCTGATAAATATCGCCGCGGTTGGAGAGTATTCCTGCGATGCTCATTTAATCGCTTGCCAGATTTTTTGCATTCGTATTCCATACATTTAGAATGTGCGCATTTATGATTGCTTTAGATGGAGCAGTTGTTGATACCGTTATTAGAGTTCAGATACCAGATTTTCTCAGCTACTTCAATTACAGGCCGCTGTCGATCGATAGCTGATATTGGGCTTTCACATCACGTTTGAATTCACCGGCCTGCGCGGCTTTTTGCGTAGGTCCGGTGGAATAATTGGTTGGGCCTCGAAGACTATCAGTCATAGAAAAGAGTGCAGCGTTAAGTCTCCAAAATGTTCAGCATTAACCCATTTGTCGGACTGAATGTTCTTTAGCACTTCGGTGTCTTCTATCGAATTGAGACAAAACAACGTTTGCACATTGCTTCTGTCCAACTCAGTAAGCCTCTTGAACACATATGATTTTCGTTGTTGATCCAATCGCTGAAAGAATGTTGTATCGAACACGTAAATCCAGTTCTCGTTCCTTGAGCCGCAAGAGGCAAGTTTTAGAGTGATATCTAGGAATGCCATTTGCTGCTCAGTAAAACTCAAGCCCCTGTGCGGCAAAAAGAACGGGCGGCCATCTGGCACGAGTATTTCGACCTTACGATGCCCTGTTCTTCTGAATCGGTTTCCAAATATAGAGCTTGTGAACAATTCCTCACGGAGAGAATCCCAGACCAAATCCTCATCAGTGCCAAGCACGTTAGCCAGATAGCGTAGAGCTTTAACGAAAGTATCTTTTGGCTCTGAGTAATGCATGTGGTAAAGCTGGGTATCGAAATACAAGACCCTGATCAATGATCTCGGCCAATCAGGGGATGGACAGCTGTTTATCTCAATGTGAATTCGCTGGCGTGTATTTTCGGCCTTCCGTCTGCCGTCGGACAAGACCTGAGGGCTAAGCCTAATGGCTGTCGTTGTGTTGTCACTCTGGTGAGATAGCTGGATGTAGGCATGGTTTTCGGACTGTTTTGAAAAACTGAACCTATCGTTGAACTGCTTCCAATGATCTCCGCCCGAAAAGGCGGACAGAATTTGGCAAAACGTAGTTTTGCCCGATTCATTGACGCCTACGAGGACGTTATTTCGACCAAACGGAATAGCAAAATCCCCGGAAAATTTCCCAACGTTTCCGAAACTCAGTCGGCAAACCCCACGGTTGAAAAGCTCTACTCCGCTTTCGACTCGATCAAACACCCACTTTTCGTGCTGTGCCTTCCAGCGGCGAAGCTTATCAACCGAGCACTTGCTCGGGTTGTCATCGATAAACTTGCCATGAATTTGGCAAGCCCAAATTCCATTTGTCTCGCCTGCCCGCTCTTCAGCGCTCATGTCCGGGTCGTATCGCGGCCCCTTCTTTGATGCTGCAGTAATGTGTGCAGCGACACCAGTCATGGTAAGGCCGGACTTTCGATCATCTGATCCAGCAACCGTCATCCGTTTGCAGCCCGGATAAGCACAGATGTAGCCGGACCGCTTGGCCAGTAGTTCTCTCGTCAATTGCGAAAAGTCATCTCGTTTATCTTCTTTGGTCAAGGTATGGTCAGTCATAGCTGGAATGTGAGATGCCGGAAACCGTCTAGCAAGAAGCCCAACGCCTAAATCAAGTGTGCCGTAGGCGCTACCTGAATTTACTTGTTACACGTCGTATGCTCATTGTTTATGATGCCTATAGAGACTCTCGGGCACAAGGAAAATATTCCTTTTGGCTCGAGTACATGCAACGTAAAACTTATTCTTTGTTTGGGGAGCAAGTTCATTTAATTTATTTTTTTTGTAGTGCTGCAATGTTGTAGGATTTAGAACAATGCATACATCGGAGTAACAGTCGAGGCCTTTTGTTGCCCCCCAGTTTTCAGTAAATCCGCAGTATCGTTTACTATCTTTGAAGAATAATTTTACAATATTTTCATCGTAGAAGATTTCGTCAGCTAACTTTGCAGACTGTACTAATTGAATCTTTGTTTCATCATCTCTGTGTGATTGAATTTTTATTCCTGTACTTTCAGAGACAAAGCTACAAGTTGTAGGACTACAACGATAACTATGTGACAATAGCTCTGTATCTAATGTATATCCCGCTTGGGTTAGCTTTTGTGTATAAGTATCAAGGTTTTTATGGATGTTTGAGTTGACATTTCCATCTCTGCTAGTGTCAAAAGTGTGTTGAAAAAAATCACCAACCAAAAGTAAGCTTTCTATGTTTGGAGAAAGTTTACAGATAAAATTGAAATCATGACCACCAAAATCCTGTACTTCATCAAAGCACACCAAGTCAAAATATTTTTCAACTCTTTCTGAAACCTCATGCATTACACCGTACTGATCAAGTAGCTTGGCAATTCTATTGTGGTAGAGTCTGTTATGACCATCTAAATAGAATTTAGGGTCATTTCTATTTAACTTAAGTGTGAATGAAAGAGGCATGTCCCAGTTAATTCCTTTTGACTTGATTTTGTTTCCTAATAATGGTTTTAAGCAAAATGAATAAATAAAATTAAAATAGGTATGCACTCTTACACCTGCAGGTATAAACCCAACCTTATCCATTATTCTCGACTTTATGTTCTTATAGTTATTTTCTGTGTAAGTCACTATTAAAGCTCGAGAGCTTTCATCAATCTTGTTTATTATATGGCTGGTTTTTCCTGATCCAGCAACGGCTAATACTACTCGTTTATCCATTCTATAGCTCGAGATAAATAAGTTGGTGGATTTAGTTTATCTGATTTTTTATCCAATAACTCAAAAGCACAGTCTGCCTTGTTTTTTAGCATGTGCTCTAAAGCAGTTAGTGTTTTTCTTCCTGGTAGGAAAAGCTCGTCACAAATCCCTTTGTTATCTTCGTAAAAACAAATCTCAAAAGTGCTTTTCTCATTATCCTCTTCATAAAATATATTTATATTATCATCTAAGTACCCATTGTAATTCTGAGCGCAATTGGCCTCGTAGTCACCATCATTATCTCTGATAACTGCAACACGAATATTCAAAAGTTTCGCTAAATCAAGATATCGTTTGAAGCTTGTCCCACCTACAGAGATTATATGAACATCATCATTTTCCAAGGTTCTTGATGTGACCGACTCATATAGAGCACCCATTAAAATATACTCTGCATCACCTTCGACCAAAATTACTTTTGAAGATAATATAAATTCCAGAATATTATTATCAGGTGCCTTTATGAAAAATTTGGCGGTGTCTTCTGGTAAAGCCTCAAGAGATATTGGGCTTGTGCTATTGCTATTGAGCAGAATTGTGTTTCTTAGATCAAGTCTTGTACTAATCAAGCTGTTATGAGTTGCTATGAATATTTGTTTTGCTTCGGAATTTGAAATCCTACTTATTAGCTTTTTCATATTCGTATGACTAAGATGGTTTTCTGGCTCTTCAAGCAAAAGAGTATCTATACCTTGACCATCACCACTTCGAGTAAGTGCAAATTCTGTTTTTATGAAACACTGACGCCCTTTTCCTCTATTCTCAAGAGCAATATAATCTTCAGTGATTGTTAGATCTGTTTCAAGATTTGATTTATTTCCAGTTTTTACAGAAAACTGATATTTGTCAATATCTTTATTTATTTTTTCTAAGTTTTCTTCAACGAATTTACTTTTCTGTAATCTATATTCATTTCTCAATTTAATCCTTTGGTTTTGTTTTGCAAGAGATTCATAAACAGTTTTTATATATTCTCTTGTTGCATATTCACTATTTATTTGAGAACTGTCAATTGATAGATGTTTTAAGAATTTACGGTATCCTGAATATGCTTCACCAGAAAATGTAGTAAAATTTACACTGTAGTATTCAAATGGAAAGTTACTTTCATCCTGATTTAGGATTTCACGAATTTCGCTACCTAACTCCTCAATAGGCTCGCAAACTAATTTGATGCCATCTGATATCGTACCATCACTGTTATTTCTTCCATTCAGATCAGGGTTTTCTTGCTCATTAAGAAATACCTCTACGTGCAGTGTGGGCAAGTCACTTTCTTTTTTCTCACCGGTCAAGAATTCTTTGACAATATCTGTATTAAATATACTTTCTAAACCAATTGATTCAACTTTGTTTTTGCTTCCGCTAAGCACCAGCTCAATAGCAGTTAGAATAGTGCTCTTGCCCGCTTCATTATCACCTATTAAGATGTTCTTCTCTTCATGGAAATTGATTTCACTATCCCTAAACCTTTTAAAGTTCTTCAGCTTTATCTTTTTAATTTGTTTCATCAAATACGACCTATAAATTCTAGTGATGTAGTGATGGGTGTATGTTTAGACATGTAACGCCGCTTTAAAGGGCTGAAAAATCGTAGCTTTTGAGGTCCCAGTGAGCAAAGCGAACGATTTTCGACGCTTTTTTTATAGTAAACTTTCAATAACTATCATTTTATTATTTCGTTCTTTTATTGCTGCACCTAGATTCACTGTAGCTGTATAATACTCATTTATTAGATCATCCAGCTCTCCATTAAACCTTGCCTCAACTTCAGTATATACTTCTTCCGATACTGTCATATTGGCTTTATTATATAAGAAATCCAAGTGCCCATTAATTACTGCATACTTTGATTGCACTATTTGGCAACACTCGCAAATCTTTGAATATACTCCATCATCAATAAATGGGAATCTTGAGCCACCAAGCTCCTCTAATTTAACCTTAGATTCACCAAAGCCAAAAAACTCCTTTTTATAAAATTCGAAGCTTGAAAGATGTAGTTGTAACAACTTTATCTTTCTTAAAAGAGAAGATGCTTCTTTCCAAATTTCTTCGTAGCTATTAAATTCTCGTTCATACTGGATTTTCCCGACATGAACATTCGACTCTAGTCTAGATGATTGCACGGCAATTTGACTATCAAGCTTAGCCTTTAATTCAGTTATTTTATGCTGTGTTCTTTCTATTTCACTATTTTGGATTCTATTTGCCCACAACTTTCCCAAAAAGCTTGATAGGCCAATTATGAAAACTGAATAACCTCCAAGGAGTGTAACGGCCAGCGTATCTAACTCTTGCAAGATGCTTGTCCTTTTTTATTATAACGCTCAGCTCTGCGGCTAGTAAAAGTGAAGGCAAAGCCGAAGCTTTTACCAGCCCGGCAGCAGCTGCTTGTTAGCTTGTGGTTTATATTTTGAGACCCAAGCCAAAACGTCATTGATGTCTCTTAGATCCATATCCCATTTACTTCTCAACTCTTCGTTAACAAACTTTCTAGCGTCTGGTGTGAAGGTTGAAGTGGTAGCAATTATCGACTTATTTGGGCCATTCAATGAAGAATGAACGCCGTAAAGTTCTCTCACGATACCCACATCAACTTTATTTGACTCAGAATGTCTTTTACACTCAATAAAATAACTAGTTTCTACTCCCATAACATCTTTGTTTACTGCAATTACGTCTTTACCACCGTCTCTTGTACGCTTTGTCAAAGTGACCTGATACCCATTGTTTCTAAATAATTCAGCGACAACCTCTTCAAATTCACGAGGTGATATTCTGTAAATATAACTATTATCTTGTTGAATCAACCATATTAAATTAGGAATAGTATTATGAATTTCAGAAAGGTCGGTGATTATCCTTTGATCAGGTACATATATGTCTTGCTCAGGGAGGAGAATCGTAGGCTCATCATCTATATATGTAAAATATGGTTCCCCAGAGCAAGAAACACCTGTTGAGCGATTAATAACATAGCTAAACATGTCTACCGGGTACTCTGTTGCATCAAAATTTATCTCAAACTCAGCTCCACAACACTCACAGTTATAAACCTGAGAAAGCTCATAATTATTCTCAGCTCCCATTCCATTCTCATGGTATGAGCTGTCATAACAGTCCACGTTTAGCTCACCCACCTCAATCAAATGAACATGTTGACAATTATCACAGGAGGCATGAATCACCCCATCAAATACCCACATTGTTTATTTAGACTCCTTGAAAGCTAACAGTCCGTTTATGAGTTCCCCGACCTCAGAATATTTATTAGAGGGTATACCTTTATAACTTGGTCTTGGTCAATAAATTTCTCTAGTAACATGATATAAAAAGACTTTTCTATGTAATCCATTCAACGCGTTTACCTAAAAGGCATCCAGTTCAACACAGAGCACCAAAAAAGGCATTAAGCACGTGAAACGCTTCAACCACATCAAGCCATCATTAGAAGAAGAGAATTTTACCATCGGACACGCTACCGCCCGGCCCGAGCTCCATCACAGCAGTAAGTATTCCCTGATTGTCTATCTATGATTTAAACAGGACTATTCCAGCCTTGCAAGGTGGCTTCGTTCAAACGGGTCTCTTCGGTACTGAATCTGCACTGAGAGGATCTTCATACCAAGAGTATTTTGGTAGCGCCTCACATTTATTTGCATACGTCTGCGTAGGTGTTTCGCCAGAAGTGAGGCAACCGACACAGTACAACATGCAGGGGAGAGCAGCTGGATGAGCATAAGGTTCTGGCCGTGTGGCTGATGACCTTGTGCGATAAATTGCCCAGAGCCTCCTAACGCATCATTGCAGGGTTTTGAAATATTTTATAGAATCCTAAGTCTCTGATTCATGTCTAATTCTTAAGGAAAACCTAAATCAGGCAGTGGTGCCATCAATAATGTTGAGGATGTTGGCTACAGATCAGCGATTCTTTAATATTGTTAGGCGCGATTGTACGAATTGCGTGGGGGCTGTTAGTTAAGTACATCAACCCCGTGTAGTTTGAAACATAACAAACCCTCAGGGTTTACTTAAAAATTGGATGAACACTCTGTTCAAATAGGCCGCTTATGAATGTATCTGTGCTTGTGGTTGACGATGCTAAAGCAATTTGTACACATGTGACACGTATTGTCCGCAACGCATACCCTAAGGCTAGCGTAGTCTCTGCCTTTAATGGCCGCGAAGCACAGAAATGTTTAGAGGGTGCTCAATTCAATATCATCATTTGCGATTGGGAAATGCCGCAAATGTCAGGTCTAGATCTGCTGAAATGGGTGCGTCAACAGGATGCCTATAAGTCGGTGCCTTTCTTAATGGTCACCAGCCGTGGCGAACGAGACTATATCTTAAAGGCCATTCAAGCGGGTGTCAGTGATTATCTTGGCAAGCCGTTTTCAGCCGCTTCGCTTGAGACAAAAATCCAAAAACTCTTGTTTGGCAAGACATCAGAGACAAAAGCGGGCGTTAGCAGCACCGGATCAATCGCGCAACAGAAAAGCTTTGCTAAAAAGCCGAAGGGGTTAGCGCAACTCAGAACAAGCAAAGGGGTGTATCGCTGCGCGATTAAAGACCTCAGTTTGCGAGATGTGTTAGTGGTCATCAAAAATGAAGAAAACGGCACCTTTCCCGACATACTCGAACAAGCCGTAGTGGATATTGAACAAACCTCGGGTGATAGTGTGGCCCGTATTAACGGGTTCGTGTCGCGTCTAGAGGCGTTTGATAATCGTATTGATACGCCGTTTGTATCGGTGAAAGTCACGTTTGTGGACGATGATCCTGAGAAGTTAGAGCATATCTCCAAGTACATTGCGAGCATTCAGCGCTAGTGTTGATGCTGGCAATGTACAAAAAAAGCTTAAGTCAGCGATCGTATCCGTGTCTATCTGCTCTAGCCTTGCGGGATGGCCTTGTGCGGCCTTATCCTGAATCAACCTGCTGAAAGATCGTATAATTTTTTAGCAGCACTGTTAGCCATTACCATAATCGATTAAGATTACGTCCGAAAGGATAGTGGTTATCTCTACTATCGCTTGATATCTTATTATTCACAAACTCTGACGCTGGTGACACGCCAGTGGTGATTCATACAGGATGACAGCATGTCGGGTAACAGCATAGGTAAACTTTTCACGCTTACAACCTTTGGTGAAAGCCATGGTTTGGCCCTTGGGGCCATAGTGGATGGTTGCCCTCCGGGAATCGAGCTGAGTGAGGCTGATCTCCAGCTGGATCTAGATCGTCGTAAGCCTGGGACGTCTCGCCACACAACGCAACGCCGTGAAGCCGACGAAGTGAAAATTTTATCGGGTGTGTTTGAAGGGCGGACGACGGGTACTCCAATAGGTCTGGTCATTGAAAACACTGATCAACGCTCTAAAGACTACTCTAATATTCAAGACACCTATCGTCCAGCGCATGCGGATTACGTGTATGACCATAAATATGGTTTCCGTGATTACCGTGGTGGTGGCCGTTCATCGGCACGCGAAACAGCGATGCGCGTGGCCGCCGGTGCGATTGCCAAAAAAGTGCTGGCCAGTAAAGGTGTGCAGATTCGTGGGTATTTGTCGCAATTAGGCCCGATTGCCATCGACCCTGCGCGTTTTGATTGGTCAGAAGTGGATAACAATCCTTTTTTCAGCCCGGATGCACAGGCGGCTCTGGAAATGGCCGATTACATGGATGCCTTGCGTAAAGAAGGCAATTCCGTTGGCGCTAAAATCACGGTGGTTGCTTCAGGTGTTCCGGTTGGATTGGGGGAGCCGATTTTTGATCGACTCGATGCGGAATTGGCGCATTCATTAATGAGCATCAATGCGGTTAAGGGTGTCGAAATCGGTGATGGATTCGATGTCGTGAGCCAAAAAGGCACGGAGCATCGCGATGAAATGACGCCAGAGGGCTTTTTATCGAATCATGCTGGCGGAATCTTAGGGGGAATCTCTACAGGCCAAGACATTATTGCCCATATCGCCTTAAAACCCACATCCAGTATGCGTCTTCCAGGTCGCAGTATTAATCGTCAAGGTGAAGCCGTTGAAGTGATCACCAAAGGGCGGCACGACCCCTGTGTGGGGATACGCGCAACACCGATAGCGGAAGCGATGATGGCCGTAACACTTCTTGATCATTTGCTTAGACACCGCGGTCAAAATGCCGACGTGGTCACTGACCTGATCAAACTTAGTTAATACTTAACCCTAAGAGGGGAGTAGAGCCTTGGCAGATCCAAAAGATAGACAAGCCTTAACTCCAATCAATGGTAGCGGTACCCCCGTTACCACTGAATCTAAAGATTTTTTTATTCAGCGTGACGATTACTGTTTTGCGGGAACCCATTTAATCATCGATTTATTTGGGGCCGATCGTCTGGATGATATCGAGACGATGGAGCAGGCGCTTCGTGAGTCGGTGATCGCCGCGAACGCGACC
Source organism: Nitrincola alkalisediminis (assembly GCF_009821115.1). Taxonomy (GTDB): domain Bacteria; phylum Pseudomonadota; class Gammaproteobacteria; order Pseudomonadales; family Balneatricaceae; genus Nitrincola; species Nitrincola alkalisediminis. The sequence goes on from NZ_VYTY01000001.1 coordinate 624,628, forward strand.
TTGTTGCACCTGCATTTACACCACTTTACCCCGAATGGAGGGGTGTCGGGTGTTGCGGTGTTGGCCGAGTCTCATATCAGTGTGCACACATGGCCAGAGCGTCATTATGCAGCGTTTGATGTGTTTATGTGTGGTAATGCAACGCCTAAGAATACCCTGCCCGTGCTAAGGCGTTTTTTTTCGCCGGATGAGGTGAAGGTAACCGAGCACCTTCGAGGGCAGATGCCACTGGGGCCCTTATGATGACCTTTACCGAAACACTTAACTCTGGCTATGGGCAGTCTTTCAGTGTTGAAGATGTTTTGTACGAAGTGCAAACCGATTTTCAACACCTGATCATTTTTCGCAATCCTGTGTTTGGTACCGTGATGGCGCTCGATGGCGTGGTGCAAACAACGGAGCGGGATGAGTTTATTTATCACGAAATGATGGTGCATGTGCCGCTGATTGCGCATGCTCAGGCAAAACGTGTCCTCATCATTGGCGGAGGTGATGGCGGTATTTTGCGAGAGGTGGTCAAGCATCCCGGTGTTGAGGAAATCACTCAGGTTGAGATCGATGCTCAGGTCATCGACATGTGTAAAACCTACTTGCCACACCACTCTAACGGGGCCTTTGATGACCCGCGTGTTTCCATTGTGATACAAGACGGTGTTGAGTTTGTAAACCAAACCACGCAAACCTTTGATGTCATTATTTCCGATTGCACCGATCCGATTGGTCCGGGCGAAGTTCTGTTCACCAGCGATTTCTACGCAGGCTGTAAACGAATCTTATCCGATAAGGGAATTTTTGTGGCTCAGAATGGTGTGCCATTTATGCAGCCTCAAGAGCTTAAGGATACGCGCCTTCGCTTAGGTGCGTATTTTAACGATCAGACCTTTTATACGCTGACGGTGCCAACCTATGCCGGTGGTGTCATGGCATTAGCCTGGGCAAGTGATCATGTTCTGTATCGCAGTGTATCGGCTGAGCAGATTAAGGAATATTTGGCTAAGCATGCGATCCACACCCGCTACTATACGGCTGAAGTTCATCAAGCGGCATTTGCGTTGCCGGGGTATATTCAGGCACTGCTGGGTTAAAAATCCTGATTTGAATCCATTTTTTGGACTGCCCGCGGGTTTTTGGGAAAAAAGTGTGCGTCGGCCTGAATTTGAAGGCTAAATTGGCGAGTGTTTTTATAGGGCATTTTCATAAACCCCGAGACCCCTAAGCCATTGATTAAGGGAACGGCTGAGATAATGCGCGCCAAGGAGGCCTTGAAAACATCGTGTTGGGTAGGATCTAGCAGCACGTAATCACTGTGAATTTTGAGATGCGTCGGCAGTGCCTCGAAGATAATTAAGCCTGTGTGCCGAATATCGTTGAGGTAGGCGATTTCAGTCATAATCTCGCTGGGTAGCGTGAGAAACTCATCAGGATCTTGTCCATCCTCAAAATACGAGTGATTGCGGCTTTTGTCTTCAGAGAGTGGCGCTTGCATCACCTCGAAGGGAATCACTAAGTCGGCGGGCGGGATAAATGCATCGCTCTCGGATGCGCGCCGAATATGACGCGTGTTTTTCGCATTAAATAAACAGCATTTGAATACACCGTCACGATGAATGGCTCTTGCTAAATTCACCATCGTGTTGACGGCTTGCGTAAAAGCTAATGTTAGGTTGTCATCCTGTAAATTAAGGCTGGAGTCAATGAAAACAGCGTTTTCTTCCCAGCGAATTGCCAGTCCGCCCAACACAGGGTAGCGGCCTAAGCGGCTGATGGAGGCAAGAAAGGCGCGTTCGGTTTTTCCCATGCCGTGCATGAAGTTTTTATAGTATTTTTCCAACTCCACATCCTTCACGTCAGCCATTAAATAGGGGTCGATGTTTCCTTCACGCAGAAAACTCTTGCGCGAGCTGTAGACCACTGTTTCGATATCGAGGCCATCGTCATGATTCCAAACAGGGATCAGGGCTTTTTCAGGAGGAAGGTGTAAATCGGGAAGGGCTAAGCGGCTCATGTATTTCATGTGGGTTAACAAATAGTCGCCCGCTTGAGCACGAACCTGTGATGAGCCCTCTAAAAGTGCTTGCAGTGTCAGAGCGAACTCCTTGGGTAAGCCCAGAGAGGTGGCAGGGATGGCTTCGTAGCCATATCGACAGCTTTGACCCGATGCTAGGGCATAGAGAGTACCTGCCATGCCTTGTTCATCAAAACGCGGTGAGCTGAGTTCGCCATTTAATTGCTCATCACCAATAAAATAGACATCGCCGAGCTTGGCGTTGGTTTGTTGTAAACTATCACTCAAAAAATTAAAGGGGGATTGTCCAATCGCGTGGCCATTGGCATCCACTTGAGCAAAGACGCTGGATCCCCAATCAATCAGTTTGATGGTTTCTGTTCTTGGATCAAACACGATATTAGAGGGTTTAATATCACCATGAACGATGGGGCAGTCATGGTTGTCCTGACGAACATTGCGCAGTGCAATCAATACGTCTACCAGTTGTTTGGCAATTTTAATAATTAAGCGTGGTGAAAGCTTGCCGTGTTGAATGGAGTAAGCGTCCAGATCTAAACCGGGTGCGCGCTCCATCATTAAAACTGATTGGCGTGAGATTTTTGTATACTCGCTGACGGCTGGAATAATCGGGTGCAAGACTTGGCTCTGCATCCAGGCCTCATCTTCAAGCCGATCTTGAATGTGTTGCGGGAGGTTAATGCGCGAAAACTTAAAGACATAGTCATTTGCATTGCTATCACGCCCCCCGAACACAAAGCCATACGCGCCTTTGCCGATAAATTCGATATTGCTGAAGCCCAGCCGCATGAGTTGGTCCATGCAGAGCTTAACCCAGTCTTTGATCTTCTGAGCATCTTCATGGCTCATCAGATAAATCGACTGTTCCTCATTAATATAGAACTGTTGCAACAAAGGACGCGTCATCTGAATCCCCTCGTTACTTCAATTCAGCCAGCATCCGTAAGGGGTTCTCGAGATAGCCCTTCCAGTGACAACAGAAGCGTGCCATGGTTGCACCGTCGAGAAGGCGATGATCTCCAGACCAGCTTGCGTGTAGGATTTTAGCGGCGACGACATTGCCGTTTGCATCAAAGCGAGGCAGCGTTTGTATACGTCCGAGTGCGACAATGGCGACTTCTGGCTTATTGATGATAGGGGTCGCAACTGTTCCACCTATGGCACCTATGTTGGAAATCGTGATACTACCGCCTTTCATATCGTCGGCTGATAGCTTCCCTTGTCGTGCGGCATGCGTCAGTTCATTGAGTTTGCGAGTGAGTTCAAGCAAAGACAGATCCTGAACACGTTTCACGTTAGGAACCAGAAGTCCGATGGGGGTATCGGCCGCCATGCCAATATTTATGTCATCCAAGTAATGAATTTCGGTAGCGTCTTCGTTCAGTCGGCTGTTCAAAATAGGATAGGCTTGCAGCGACAGCGCCAGTGCTTTCATGAAAAAAGGCATGAGGCTGAGCGATAAACCTTCGGCTTCAAACTGGGGCTTGAGTTCACGGCGGACAGCGTCAAGCTGGGTAACATCTATCTCTTCTGCATAGGTGAAGTGAGGAATGCTGCGTACAGAGTCTGCCATTTGTCGAGCCATGACGGCACGAACGCCTTTGATGGCTTCAATACGAACACCTGAAGACGGGGGTGCGCTTACGGATTGAGTTGGGGCGTGTGTTGTGTCGACGGATGATGGCTCAAGTAGGTCTTCTTTGAGCACGCGGCCATTTTTGCCAGATCCCTTTACCTGAGTTAAATCGAGATTCATTTCTCTGGCGAGTCGTCTGACGGCCGGGCTGGCAATGGCCTTGGATGATTGTGCCATCGGGCAGGCGAGCGCTGAGCTGGTTGCGGTGGAGGATGCCGTGTCGTCACCGGAAGAGGTTGCTTGGCTGGCGGATTTTGCGTCAGGAACCTCTGCTCCAAGCGTTAACTCTTCGGCGTCACTCACGACCTCTATCTCAAACAAGGGTTGGTGCACCTTCGCAATTTCGCCTTGAGCATAGTAGAGTTTTGTAATGACGCCCGTGTGCATAGAGGTAATTTCGACCAGTGCTTTGTCGGTCATGACGTCAGCAACGGGTTGATCCTCTTGGATGTTCTGTCCTTCGTGAATGTGCCACTCGACCAGCTCGCACTCAACGATGCCTTCACCTATATCGGGAAGAATAAAATCAATTTTCATGTTCATGCTCCTATTAAAATCAATGCATCAAAAAGTCATGCTGGCCTTAATGGCTTCGAAGGTTTTCAAAGCATCGGGCATGTACTCTTTTTCTAAAGCCAAGGGGAAGGGGGTATCCAAGCCTGTGACTCGTATGATGGGTGATTCCAAATAGAGGAAGCATTCTTCTTGGATTGCAGCGGCAATTTCAGCGCCAAAACCTGAAGTTTTCGGAGCTTCGTGGTTAATGATTAAGCGGCCTGTTTTTTTCACAGAGGCCGCCAGTAAATCTCTATCCCAAGGAAGCAGGGTTCGTAGGTCTATAAGCTCACAGGAAATACCTTGTTCAGCGGCCATATCAGCAGCTTTTTCAATGGCTTCTACCTGTGCACCCCAAGCCACCAGTGTAATGTCTGTTCCTTCACGTAGCAGGTCTCCTTGGCCTAACGGAAGTTCATAGTCCGTGTCGGGAACCTCCCCAACAGAAGCGCGGTAGAGCTTTTTAGGTTCAAAGAAAATAACGGGGTTTGGGTCGCGAATCGATGCCAATAACAAGCCTTTGGCTTGATAAGGGTTGCGCGGTACCACGATTTTCAGGCCGGGTGTGTGCGTAAAATAGGCTTCGGGTGACTGTGAGTGATAGTGAGCGCCATTAATACCGCCACCATAAGGGGTACGGATGGTTAGGCTACCGACGTTGAATTCATTGCCCGAACGGTAACGAAACTTTGCAGACTCATTAACGATCTGGTCGAATGCTGGAAAAATATAGTCGGCGAACTGAATTTCAGCAATGGCTGTCATGCCTTGCGCTGCAGCCCCATTGGCAAAGCCGATAATGCCTTGCTCAGTTAGGGGGGTGTTAAAGCAACGTTGTTTTCCGTACTTTTCTTGCAAATGGCTAGTGGCACGAAAGACACCACCAAAGTGTCCGACATCTTCACCAAAACAAATAGCGAGGTCATTTTGCGCCAGAGTGCTATCAAGTGCTTGGTTGATCGCTTGCAATAGGTTGATTTTACTCATGGTCAAGCCTCCAGGATGTTTTGGGGTAAGCCTCGGGGTATTTACGGATATGGGCTTTTAGAGCGTCATATTGTTCCTGTAAATGCCAGGGAGGCGTGTCATAAACATCGCTGAATAGATCTTCCAGTGTTGGAGCTGGAATCTTTTCGGCTTTTTTCATGGCGTTTACAATCGCACTTCTGTGCGCTTGTTTGCGCTGTTCTTCTTGGTCTTCATCCCACCAGCCTTGTGCGATTAACCAGAGTTTGAAACGAAGGACAGGACACTTGGCCCGCCAGGTTTCTTCTTCAGATTTATTGCGGTATCCACTGGGGTCGTCAGAGCTGGAATGCGCACCTAGGCGATAGGTCATGGCCTCAATTAACACTGGCTCATGCTGTTCGACTGCCATTCTGCGGGCTTCTTGCGTGGCTTTGAGGACGGCCAGTACATCGTTGCCATCGACTCGCAGCGTTTTTATACCGTAGCCAACTCCTCTTGATGCAATCCCATCTCCAGCGAACTGTTCGTGAGCGGGCGTTGAAATGGCATACCCATTATTGCGACAAAAGAAAATAACGGGCACTTTAAAAACCCCTGCCATGTTCAATGCGGCATGGAAGTCTCCTTCGGAGGCTGCGCCTTCACCAAAGTAACAAATAACGCAGTTGGGTTTATTCTGCGTTTTTAACGCGAAGGCGTAACCCGTTGCTTGCGGAATTTGTGTGCCAAGTGGGGATGAAATGGTCATATAGTTCAGCGCTTGCGAACCATAATGAATTGGCATTTGGCGTCCTTTGCCTAGATCCAGCTCGTTTGAAAAAATTTGATTCATGAATTGATCAAGGCTGAAGCCTCTAAAGGCGAGTGCGCCTTGCTCACGATACTGTGCCATGATCATATCATCAGCCGTTAAAGCGGCTGTACTGCCAATATCTGCGGCTTCCTCGCCCGTTTCGGTCATATAGAAACTAATGCGGCCTTGACGTTGCGAGGCAAGCATGCGTTCGTCTAAGGCACGAATGAAGAGGAATGTATCGTAAATTTTGAGTGCGAGTGCCTCGTCAATATCCGGCAAACTGGCGTCAGGGTATAGCGTTCCATCATCCTTGAGAATCCGCAGTGTGGGGATGCTCAGTTGAGAGCTATCAATAAATACAGGTCGATGCACGATCAGCGCATCTGTCTTGCGTTTATCCGTCATAATGTACCTTCTTGTTCTTATTGTGGTGACCATCGATTGTGTCGATTGTCGATAATTGAATCGGCTAGGGGATCACCCTAATGAGTTCAACGCAGAGAATGTAATACTCTGCTGCGTATTTGTAAAGCCTAGACCAAAGAAGGAAAAAATGAAGCAAATGAGGCGTTATCGACCTTGCTTGTTTTGATACATGCGTATGTCAGCGACTTGAGTCAGTTCAATTTCAGTTGCGCCATCATCAGGGTAAAGGGCGATACCAATGCTACAGCTAAGATTGACAGAGTCAGGCTCGCAAAAAGGATCGGTAAATGCTTGATGGATTTTATCGACGACTTGTTGAGCGGCGGCTCGTGAGTCAACATTGTGCAATAAAATCACAAACTCATCCCCGCCGATGCGACTGACGGTGTCTGACTCTCTTACGATGGCTTTGAGTCGGGTTGCGACCTCTTTTAAGACTAAATCGCCGAAGTTATGGCCAAATTCATCATTTATGGGTTTAAAGCCATTTAGGTCGATTAATAGAACGGCAAATGACGATGAGTGACGTTTTGCATGTTTAAGGGATTGATTCAGTCTGTCTGAAAAAAGTGAACGGTTGGCCAAGCCTGTGAGTGGGTCGTGTTGAGCAAGATGGCGATGTCGCTCTTCGCTACGACGCAATTCGTCATAGGCTAGATGGCGCTCAATCGCAATTTCAGCAAGCTGAGCGCTTTCACGGATGAGTTGAATGTCATCGGAGGTCGGTTCAGAGACCTTGGTGTGATAAATGGCAAAGGTCCCTAAGAGATGTCCATTTTTCCGCATAATGGGTTCTGACCAGCAGGCTTTAAGGCCATGTTTAAGCGACAAGTGTTTATAGTCTTTCCAAAAAGGATGCTGAGCGATATCGGCGGTGATGACGCGTTTTTTGAAATAGGCGGCACTGCCGCAGGCACCAACGGCTGGGCCTATTTTTACGCCATTAATGGCTTGGTTGTATTCCTGAGGCAAGGAGGGTGCTGCACCAATGTGCAGTGTTTCAGTATCGGAATGAAAGAGTAAGATACTGCAAAATGTTTTTGGGTTGTAGGCTTCAACACTGAGAACGATCTCTTGTAGGATCTGCTCAATGGGTTGATCGGCGGCAATCATTTCCAGCAATGTGTTGCGATGGCGTTGCAGGACTGCGGCTTTATTTTTTTGACGTAAAAGCGAGTTGAGCTTGAGATTGACGCGGTAAATATAAAGGGCAATACCACTCACCAGTGATGCTATCAGTGAGGAGATGATCAATGGAGCAAACCAAGACGTGCTCGTATTGCTGGGATGCTTAAACAAAAACTCGGATAGATCAAGTGGACTTGAGACTAGGTTCAAGGATTGGTAGGTGTTGTGAATATGCGCCCATCTTCCGGGGTTGATATAGCCTATCTCAATCAGCTCAGGCTTGATCAATTGGTGCATGCGGCTGGCTTCAAATTGAAGAAAAGATGCGCTATGCGTTTGAGTGTATTGTTCCAGAATCAATTCGATGATGTAGTCTGGATTTTGTAAGGCATAAGTCCAACCTTTCAGGCTCGCTTGGGTGAAGGCGCTGACAATGTCAGGGCGCTGTTGGGCGAAGGCTTTGCTGGTAAAGAGATTGTCACCGTAAAAATCGATGCCGACCGAGCGGGGGGTGTAGATATGGTATCGGAAGTTGGCTAAGTCTAAATAATAAGGCTCATGCGTAATATAAGCCGACATGGCATCGACCTTTCCGGTGATTAAATCCTCAATGGAAAAGGTATGAGGTAAGCGCTTGTCTTGCTCAAGAAAAATACTTTCATACATTAGATACGCGAGTAGCTCGTCGGAGCCTTCTTCTAGCATGATCGGCTTGTCGGCAAGGGTATGGATGCTTTGTAGGGCAGTGTCCGCTTTCGAAATAATCACTTGGGGCGAGTGTTGAAAAATATTGGCAAGCAGAACCACTTCGTTGCCCTGATCTAAGTCGAGCAATAGGCCGCTGGTCCCTACGCCAAAATCAGCTTGGCGAGAGACAACCTGTTGAGTCGCATTAATACCGGGAGCTCCTTCAATCAGGCTTACATCAAGGCCTGCTTGCTCGTAAAACCCCTGATCGATGGCGGCATAGTAACCTGCAAACTGAAATGCGTGAGTCCATTTGAGTTGCAAGCTCACTTTTTCCAAACCAAAAGCCGTAGGAGGCAAAAATAGTAGGCTCCATAAAACGATGCATAAGGAGTAAAAAATTCGACCGAGCGTAGAGCGCAATTTCAAGTCACTGGCCTCGTGAAGGGTACATAGGTTGTAAGGCTCTCTTTAAGTGTAGAAGGTAAGTGTGAAAAGTATATAGTGTCTTGCCTCAAGAGTTGTGTGTATTGGCTGTTGTGCGCTAGTACGGCTATAAAGCATCGCACTTTTTCTAAAGTGACGTCAAAATTCAAACGCTGTTCCTATCAAAGCGAAAGCAAGAAAAAGCACAATCGCTCAATAAATTAAGGCTACATACCGAAGTTATTTTTCCGCAGTTGCTTTCTATTCAAACAAATAATATCAGAAAAAAACGAATTTTTAATCACATGCCCTCCATTATGGGCGATTCTTCAATGGTTTTTTTGCGTTTGCACAAAAGATAAGTATGATTTAAGTAAATTTTATACTTGATTTGCCGGTCTAAAATTAAATACACTCTTTTTATCGGCTCAGACACCCTTTGAGTTGTTGTTTTTATGTAAATTAACCAAATAAATACAATAAGCATGGTGAGAAAATGAAGTTTACGCCTTTTCGGGTGCCAAGACTGGTATCCTGTGTCTCCTTAGCACTTGTTGCAATGGCTGGAATCCCAAGTATTGCAGTTGCAACACCTTCCCTGACATTAGATGCCAACATTGAGTTGGATACGGATGCTGTGAAAGCATCGTCAAGTAAATCCAGCTATGATCAAGGCGGGCGTTTGGAAGTCAATTTTATGGCTGAGCATCGCATGGGGGATCACTTTGTGCGGGGTAAAGGGACAGGGTTGCTGAAAACCGATGGGAAAACGGCGACGGATGATATGTGGCTGATGTTTGGTTCGGATCAGTGGGATATACAGGCAGGGCGATTTGAGGCGGTTAACCTGTTCCCTCTAGGAAAAGATACGGTCATTATGCATGCAGGTGATGGCTCTGCCCGTGTCTATGAAGCCAATTTAGTGCGTGGGCGAGTGAGTGATGGAGGGCAGTTTGCGTTTCATGCGAACCCATCGGATCAAATTCGTTTTGAGCTGGCGACCGCCTATGGTCAAGGTGATAAGTCGAGAGCATTTACCGGTGTTCGTCCTTCGGTCACGTTTGTGGGTCAGGGCTTTACACTAACCGCAGGGTATGAGCATCAGAAATTTGATGATGCGCAAACAACGCATAAGGCAAATGGCGTTGGTGTGACCGCAGGGTTTACTCTAGGAGACGCTCAGGTAAACTTGAGTGCAGCGCACTTAAGGGATCGTAGTCAGCCTTCAACTGTAAAGGTTAACAGTTACGGTGCCAACCTGACGCTGGGTGGCTTTGGTGCTGGTATCATTCATTCAACAACTGCATTAAGTCAAGCGGCTGATCCTGATGTCACGACGGCCTACGCTGCCTATACATTACCGCTGTTTGATATTCAAAATGCGAGTGTAACCTTTGCAGGTTCGACCTCTCGGGCCGATAATGTTGCCTCCGATAAAACCGTACACGCGTTAAGACTGCGCTTTAACTACACGTTCTAATTGATCCCCCTTCAACTCAATTAGAGCGTCAGCCTGTAAAGCAAAAGTGGGGCGCAACTGAAGGATGCGCCCTGTTTGGAACAAACGAATGGGTTCAGTCAGTAAGCTTACAATCAAAGATGTTGCTAAGGCGCTTAATGTGTCGACGGCAACCATTTCAAATGCGTTTAACCGCCCTGATCAATTATCAATACAATTACGCCAAAAAATCATCGAGCAGTGTAAATTATTGGGGTATGACGGCCCGAATAGTGGTCTGAAAAATCGCCGTAATCAGCGCAGTGGTATTGTCGGTGTGCTCTTGTCCGATGGGTTGTCTCAGAGCATGATTGACCCGGTTGATAGCCAATTTTTATCGGGTGTTGGTAAGGTGCTAGATCAGCAGGGGTATCATTGTTTAATGCTGCAGTCGCTCGACAAAATCGATGCAATGCAGCAGCGCTCTCTGGAGACCTTGGTGGATGGCATTATTGTCTATGGCATGATGAGGCGTCCAAGTAGCTATCAGCGTTTGTTGACCCAGCATAAACCCTTGGTTACCGTCGACTTTACCCTCGATGCGTTTCCCTCTGTCACAATTGATAACCTCACGGGTGCAAGAAATATTGCACGGCATGCCTTGCAGCACGGTCATCAGCGTGTAGCGATTATTGGGCTTCGCGTGGTTTTAGATGAGTGCGTGTGTCGAGTAACAGAAGAGCGGGTGTTGAATTTAGAATCCTCTTTTGGCATGCAGCGTTTGATGGGGTATCAGGAGGCCTTGCAAGAAGTGGGTATTGCACTCAGCGAGGTCCCTGTATGGAGTCTGCCTGAAAACTCCCATCGTCAAGCTTACCCATTGGTGTGTGATATTTTGTCGTCTTTGCGACCGACATTATTGTTGTGCATGAGTGATACGATTGCCTTGGCTGCAATGCAGGCGGCCAGTGCACTGGGTTTGTCCGTTCCGCAGGATCTGCATATTGTTGGGTTTGATGGCATTCCTTTGGATGAAAATATACGGCCGTCTTTGACAACTGTGTATCAGCAAAGTGTTGAGAAAGGGCAAGCGGCGGCTCGGGTCTTGTTGGGGCAAAAAGATCAGCAGCATACGGTGCTGGATACTCAGTTGCTTGTGAGGGAGAGTTGTCCTTATCCTGAGTAAAGCTTCAGGTGCTTTAGCAAAAAAAACCAGCGACAGCTGGTTTTTTTGTATGAGGAATTAGATGTTTTGGTGTGGGCGTAATTGAAAGACGGTGTCTCGTGCAATTTGTTGAATCGCAGCCCAGTCTTGTTGATCAATCAGCGCTTGCGGTGTTAGCCAAGAGCCGCCGACACACATGACATTGTTGAGATTTAAATAGTCTGCTGCTGATTCAAGGCGAATACCGCCGGTAGGACAGAAGCGCACATCGCCGATAGGGCCCGCAAAGGCTTTGAGGGCATTCACGCCACCGGAAACTTCTGCAGGGAAAAATTTAAAGCGTTTGTAACCCAGCGCATAGGCTTGCATAAGCTCTGAAATCGTTTGAATGCCAGGTAATAGAGGCACCTGTTGAGTGAGTGCGTGTTTGAGTAGCTCTGTCGTGGAGCCCGGTGTGACGATGAACGTAGCACCTGCCTTACAGGCTGCCTCATATTGCTCAGGATTCAGTACGGTTCCTGCGCCGACTTGTGCGTCAGGTAGGTTGTCGGCGATGAGTTTGATGGCTTCTAGGGCAATATCGGTTCTGAGAGTGACCTCAAGAACCGGTAGTCCGCCCTTGACGAGTGCTTCAGCAATAGGGAGTACTTCATCCAGTGAATTAAACGTTAATACCGGTATCACAGGGCTTAAGCTGCAGATGCGGTCGATTTCAGTGATATTTTGTTGTTTTAATGTTTCGTTATTCATAGTCAATCCTGATCAGCGGCCGTTGAGTCCAACTTTAAAGTCAGCATTAGGCGCTCCAATAAATGGTTAATGGATGTGCAAGAAAGTAGCGAATGGGCATTTCAATTGAAGGGCCGTCGCTTAATGCCTTCTGTAAGGTTAGGAGTTTGTCTTCACCGCAAATGTGTAAAATTCGGCGGTGTGCATTGAGAATGCGTTTGGGTGTTAGGGTTAAGCGAGAATAGGGTGCCGTTTTAGGGGTGACTAATGCGCAATGCGACTGACTATTCACTGCTGACTCTATGTCATCGGAGCAAGGGAACAGTGAGGCAGTGTGCCCGTCATTGCCCAGTCCTAGTATGATAAGATCTAATGGATCGCTAACCTGATTCAAACGAACTTCGCATTGAGCTTGTTGCTCTTGATGGGTTAGATCTGAACGGTCTTCAAATAGTGCAACGAAGGATGCGTCACTGGCACAGTTTTGCAGTAACGTATGGCGAACTAAGCCTGCATTGCTATCTGGGTGTTCATGTTTTAAGCAGCGGTCATCGGCTAATGTAATTGTAACCTTAGCCCAGTCTAAGGGGGTTAGGCTGAGTTCATGAAAAAGCTGAATGGGGGTTCGGCCACCCGAAACAGCCATGCTGGCCTGTTGGCGTTGCTGAATCGCTTCGCCTAGCTGTTGAGCAGTATTTTTAGCCAAGGCATGAGTCAGTTCTTCTCGGCTAGAGAAGCTCTTCCATTCAATGTGTGCGGGTAAGTTGAGATCACTGATTTTCATACCAAACTCTTCCGTCGTTTGCGAGTAATAAATCCGAGTTAGCAGGTCCCCAGCTTCCTGCAGGGTAGGGAAGAGGTGGGCTGTTTTGTTTTTGCCACTGGTTTAAGAGAGCATCACACCATTTCCAGGCATGTTCGATCTCATCTCGGCGTACAAAGAGGTATTGCTGGCCTTTGATCACTTCAAGAAGGAGTCGCTCGTAAGCATCGGGAACACGGTCAATGCCGAAGGCTTGTGAAAAGCTGAGTTGAAGTGGTGCTTTTCTCAGTTGCATGCCTTTTTCCAAACCTTGATCTTTGGTCAGAATATGCAGGGCAATACCTTCATCAGGCTGTAGCTTGATGATCAACTTGTTGTTGGCAAGTTGGCGTTGTTCGGGGTCAAAAATATAATGGGGTTGCTGCTTAAAATGCACAACAATCTGAGAGGATTTTTCAGCCATGCGTTTGCCTGTGCGCAGGTAAAAAGGCACGCCCGCCCAGCGCCAACTTCCGAGTTCAACACGAATAGATACAAATGTCTCGGTTTGGCTCGACGTGTTTGCTCCCTCTTCATCAAGGTAGCCAGGAACGCGTTGGTCATTAATGTAGCCACTTGTGTATTGGCCACGAACCACGTGATGGCCCATTTCTTCCGATTTGATTGGGCGTAAGGATTTGAGTACCTTTACTTTTTCGTCGCGAATGCTGTCGGCTGAAAGGTCGGCAGGTGGATCCATCGCAACAAGGCATAGAAGCTGCAGGAGGTGGTTTTGCACCATATCGCGCAGTTGTCCAGCTTTGTCAAAGTAACCCCAGCGTCCTTCAATGCCCACTTTTTCAGCCACGGTGATTTCGACGTGGGAGATGTGGTTTTGATTCCATTGAGTGCCAAACAGGTTGTTGGCAAAACGAAGAGCAATCAGGTTTTGAACGGTTTCTTTGCCGAGGTAGTGGTCGATGCGATAGATTTGGGATTCATCAAAATACTTGCCGACCTCCGAGTTAACCTGATGAGATGTTTCCAGGCTGAACCCTATCGGCTTTTCGAGGACGACTCGGCTTTGCGCATTTAAGCAGCCTTGTTCGTTTAAGTTGGCACTAATGGTGCCGTATAAAGACGCGGAGGTGGCGTAATAAAACACGCGCTCTTTGTTGCTTGAGGCGTCTAGGATTTCTTTTAGGGGTTGGTAGCTGTCTAACTCATCAAAATTCACACTTAAAAAATGGATGCGTTCTATGAATGCTTCTAGAATTTCGGTGCTCATCAGGCTTTCGTTCACATATTTCGTGAGGCTCTGACGTGTTTGACCTATCCCTTTGTCTTGGTCTGTGTTGCGAGCAACGCAGAGGATTCGCGTATCTTTATGGATGAGCTTGGCGCGTTCGAGTTGGTAAAGTGCAGGCAGCAACTTGCGTTGTGTTAAGTCGCCCAAAGCACCAAAAAAAATAATGTCGCAAGCGGATAGGTGTGCAGTCATGGTTGATAACCTGTTTTTGTAGTTATTTAACATACATAGTTGGATTTTATTCGCCATTAGTGGCCGAGTCAAGTTAGATATTTTGTTAAATTTACCTATTATTTGAGTGTTTGCAGGCAATTGTCTGTGTTAAAAAGAGGTCGTTTTTACTGGTTAAGGCCCATATAACCCGTTATAGTTCAACTTGATTGCAATATGTTGAAAATTTACGTATGGACATAAGGTTATGATCGATCAAAGTGGAAATCTGCTGGAAGAAATTCGCAGTCGCTTAGAGACTCTGAACAAGTCTGAGCGTAAAGTGGCGACGGTAATTCTTCGAGATCCAAAGGCGGCGATACGCTTGACTATTACCGCTTTGGCGCAAGAAGCCGGAGTCAGTGAGCCGACCGTCAACCGTTTCTGCCGTGGGTTTGATGAGCGTGGTTATCCCGATTTTAAATTGCGCTTGGCGCAAAGTTTGGCTGAAGGCATGCCCTATGTCACCCGCAATGTTGAATATGATGACAGCACTGAGGCATATAGTGAGAAAATTTTTTCATCCACGATTGCGGCGTTAGACACAGCGCGCAAGTCTTTGCAGCCGAATGTCATCACCCGTGCGGTGGATCATTTAAGTCAGGCGAAACAAATATTCTTTTTTGGTTTAGGGGCTTCTGCATCCGTGGCAGCGGACGCGCGTCATAAGTTTTTTCGGCTGAATATTCCGGTGATGTCCTACGAAGATGTGTTGATGCAACGCATGGTGGCGGCAGGGGCTCATACGGGTGATGTGATTGTCATTATTTCCTATACTGGGCGTACGCAAGAATTGGTTGAAATTGCGGCATTGGGGCGAGAAAGTGGAGCGACGGTGATAGGGATTACACACGATCCATCGCCTTTGGCACGAGAATGCAGTTTGTTGATTTCATTGCCTGCGCAAGAAGATACCGATGTGTATATGCCAATGACATCGCGATTGATACAGTTGACCATGATTGATGTATTGGCAACTGGGGTCACATTGAGGCGAGGAATCGAGTTTCAGCGGTATTTGAAGCGAATTAAAGACAGTTTGTTGCCGACACGCTATAAGTCTGAGTAACGAGAAAGGGGGCAGATCGCCCCCCTCTGCGATGGGTTGTGCTTATTTTAGGCTATTTTTTGGCCAACGGTTACAATTTTCAGGGTGTTTGTACCGCCTTGAGCGTTTAAATAATCTCCTTTCGTAATAATGACGCGATCGCCTTCACTAACGGCACCTCTGCGGACGAGTTCATCAATGGCGCTTTGATTGATTTGCTCTGGAGGTAGGGTGTCGCTGTCAAACGGAATGGTTTGCACGCCTCTATACAATGCGACGCGATGCTGTGTATCGGCTCTTCTGGAAAAAGCGTAAATAGGAAGCGGTGAACGAATCCGTGACATGATACGCGGGGTTAGGCCGGTTTCTGTCATGCAAACAATCGCTTTAATGTTGCGAAGGTGGTTGGCTGCATACATCGCCGACAGCGCAATCGCTTCGTCAATATTCTCAAAAGCTTCGTGCATTCGGTGCTTAGAGATGTGTGTGATTGGGTGCAATTCGGCACCGATGCAAACACGAGACATGGCCTCGACTGCTTCAACTGGGTAGTCACCAGCCGCTGTTTCAGCCGAGAGCATGACGGCATCGGTATAATCCATAACCGCATTCGCGACGTCAGACACTTCGGCGCGAGTTGGCATGGGGCTGTGGATCATCGACTCCATCATTTGTGTTGCCGTAATCACGATTTTGTTTAAGGTGCGCGCACGGGCAATAATGTGTTTTTGCACGCCAACCAGTGTTGCGTCACCTATTTCAACCGCAAGATCGCCTCGAGCGACCATGACGACGTCTGATGCACGAATAATGTCATCGAGTATCTGATCATCATTCACCGTCTCGGCGCGTTCAATTTTTGCCACTAAGCCTGCTAGAGAGCCTGTCGCCTCGACTAATTGGCGAGCCTCATGCATGTCATCAGCATCCCGTGGGAATGAAACCGCGACATAATCAACGCCCGCTTCAGCTGCGGTAATGATATCGGCACGGTCTTTATCGGTCAGTGCTTTCGCGGATAGACCGCCGCCTTTACGGTTAATGCCTTTATTGTTGGAGAGTTCGCCACCAATAATGACACGGGTAATCACCTCGTGGTCGGTGACCTGCGTGACGACCAGCTCAATGCGGCCATCATCTAAAAGCAGAATGTCGCCTATGCGTGAATCATTAATTAAGGCTTCGTAATCGATGCCCACGCGTTCCGCGTTACCTGCATTTTTGTCTAGATCAGAATCCAGAGTGAAGGTTTGGCCTTTGCGCAGGAGTACTTTTTTTTCGGCAAAACGTGCAATGCGAATTTTGGGGCCTTGCAGGTCGCCCAGTAATGCAACGTGACGACCATGCTTGGCTGAGAGTGTTCTTACGAGCTTCGCGCGTTCAATGTGATCTTGCGCTTCTCCATGTGAGAAGTTCAGGCGCATAACATCAGCACCCGCTAAGATTAAAGCCTCTATGGCTTCGGGCGTGCTGGTTGATGGACCTAGTGTTGCTACAATTTTGGTGCGCCGTAACATGAAAAACTCCTCAGGCGGGGGCCTGCATAAGTGCGAGCGTGTTGTCTAGCATTCGGTTTGAGAAGCCCCATTCGTTGTCGTACCAGGCCATGATTTTTACTAAACGGCCTGATACTTTAGTCTGGGTGGAATCGAAAATGGATGATAGAGGATTATGATTAAAATCTATAGACACTAAGGGAGCGCTGTTAAAGCCTAAGACTTTTGAATCCTCACTGGCGGCTTTTAACAGTTGATTGATCTCGTCTTTGGTGGTGTTGCGTTCTGCAATAATCGTAAGGTCGACTAGGGAGACATTGATGGTGGGGACGCGCACAGCCATGCCATCAAATTTACCCGCCAGTTCTGGCAGTACTAAGCCGACAGCGGCGGCGGCGCCTGTTTTCGTCGGAATCATGGACTGGGTCGCTGATCGAGCACGATAAGGGTCTGAGTGATACACATCCGATAAATTTTGATCGTTGGTGTACGCGTGAATCGTGGTCATTAAGCCGCTTTCAATTCCTATTTCACGCTGCAATACTTGAGCAATGGGTGCTAAGCAGTTCGTTGTGCATGACGCGTTTGAAATAATTTGATTGGAGGCGCGTAATGTTGAGTGATTCACGCCATACACGATAGTGGCGTCAACCTCAGTGCCGGGTGCCGAAATAATCACTTTTTTAGCGCCTGCTGTAATGTGGGCGGCGGCTTTATCGCGATGGGTGAATAGACCTGTGCATTCATAAACAACGTCAATATCGAGTGACTTCCAGGGAAGTTCGGATGGATTGCGAATTGCGCTGATGGCAATGGTGTCGTGATTGACGGTTAATGAATGTTCATCATGACTGACGTCGCCGGGAAAGGTGCCATGGACAGAATCGTATTTGAAAAGATGGGCGTTTATGCTGGCATCGCCAAGATCATTGATAGCGACGACCTGAATTCGATCACGGTAGTTGTTTTCGTAAAGAGCGCGAAGGATGTTGCGGCCAATACGGCCAAAGCCGTTAATAGCAACACGTATAGTCATGGTCTTGTACCTCGCTGTTTTATGGATTTTATATTTTTTATAAGTAAATATTACTCCTTAAAATGAGATTTTTACAGGTTTTACGTTAAAAAATATGTAAAAATACTAAAAAAATGATATAGAATGGCCTTAATTGAATAATGATAAGAGTAGGTGGTGATCTCTATGCACGCAAATGTTGAAGCCGTAACCGCACGTATTAAAGAGCGCAGTAAGCTTAGCCGGAGTCGCTACCTCGATCAGATGAAGCGCGCCGAGGAGCAGGGGGTGCACCGCAGTCAATTGTCCTGCGGCAACCTTGCACATGGCTTTGCGGCTTGCCAGCCTCAGGATAAGCAGGCGCTGAAGCTGATGAATGCGGTGAATATCGGCATTGTGACGGCTTACAATGACATGCTGTCAGCGCATCAGCCCTATGAGCGCTACCCGGATATGTTGCGTGCAGCGGCACGGGAGATGGGATCGGTTGCACAGGTTGCTGGCGGTGTTCCCGCTATGTGTGATGGCGTAACTCAGGGGCAAGCGGGCATGGAACTGAGTCTGTTTAGTCGCGATGTTATCGCTATGTCAGCGGGTATTGCGCTGTCTCATAATATGTTTGATGGTGCATTGTATCTAGGTGTTTGCGATAAAATTGTTCCAGGTTTATTAATGGCGGCTTTGCGTTTTGGCCATCTGCCTACTGTATTTGTTCCTGCCGGACCTATGGTTTCAGGGCTTCCAAACAAAGAGAAAGCAAAGATCCGTCAGCTGTATGCAGAAGGCAAGGTGGGTAGGGATGCGCTGCTCCAATGCGAATCCGACTCGTACCACAGTGCGGGAACCTGTACGTTTTATGGAACGGCAAATACCAATCAAATGGTTGTTGAAACCATGGGCTTGCACCTGCCTGGCTCCTCCTTTATCAATCCGGGTACTGGACTGAGAGATGAGCTGACAAAAGAAGCGGCACGTCAGGTCATTCGTTTAACAAAAGAAAATGGCCGCTTTACACCTCTGTATGAAATCATTGATGAAAAAACCATCGTAAACGGGTTAGTGGCCTTGTTGGCCAGTGGAGGCTCTACCAACCATACCCTGCATTTTGTTGCGATTGCGCGAGCAGCAGGCATTATTATCAATTGGGATGATTTTTCCGATCTCTCCGCTGTAGTGCCCTTGTTGGCGCGTGTTTACCCCAACGGTGAAGCCGATATTAATCACTTCCAGGCAGCAGGTGGTACTTCGTTCCTTATTCGTCAGCTCTTGGCCGGTGGTTTCTTGCACGAAGATGTGATGACGGTTATGGGGCAAGGCCTATCACGCTACACTGCCGAGCCTTTCCTTGAAGATCAACGTTTGGTTTGGCGCGAGGGCCCTACAGAATCTCTAGATTCCAAAGTGCTAGCACCTCTTGAAACACCCTTTAGCCCTGATGGCGGTGTTAAGGTTCTGCAAGGAAATCTCGGACGCTGTGTGATTAAGGTGTCCGCGGTTGCGAAAGAGCATCAGGTGGTCGAGGCTCCCGCCATTGTGTTCGAAGATCAGGATGAACTGGCGGCCGCGTTTGATCGTGGTGAGTTGGAGCGAGACTTTGTCGCTGTGGTTCGTTTCCAAGGACCGAAAGCGATTGGTATGCCTGAATTACACAAGCTCACACCTTATTTGGGTACGCTGCAGGACCGGGGCTTTAAAGTGGCTTTAGTGACGGATGGACGTATGTCGGGTGCATCCGGTAAAGTGCCCGCTGCGATTCATCTCTGGCCTGAGGCGATTGAGGGTGGTGTGTTGGCGAAGGTGCAAACGGGGGATGTTATTCGATTGGATGCATTAGCCGGTCAGCTAGACTGGAAGGTCGATCCTTCAGTTGCTGAGCAAAGAGAGGTTGCCCAGCCTATCGTGAGAGCTTCGCATATGATGGGCATGGGACGAGAGTTATTTAGTCCGATGCGTGATAATGTCGGTAATGCTGAGCAAGGCGCCAGTGTCTTTTTGTATTCGGAGGTTTAAATGAGTCGGTATGCTTTGGTTGCAGATATTGGTGGAACCAATGCGCGCTTTGCTTTAGTAAAGGAGGGGCAGGTTCAGTTAGAGCAGGTTAAAACGCTTTCGTGTGCAGACTACGAGAATATTGATCATGCTGCGAACGCCTATTTGAAAGAGTTGGATATTGAGCATGTGGATAAGGCCAGTATTGCACTGGCCTGTCCTGTTAAGGTTGAACAACTGCGCATGACCAATAACCATTGGGTGTTTACGCGCGATCAGCTCTCAAATGCATTGAATCTTAAGCAGCTGACCCTGTTAAATGACTTTACCGCCATGGCGTTAGGGATGCTGGAGGTTTCTGACGCCGATTTGATTCAAATAGGGGGTGGTGAGTCTGATGATGATGCGCCGCGTTTGGTCGTAGGGCCTGGTACGGGGTTAGGTGTTTCGGCGCTTGTGCCCTTTAACGGACAGTGGAAAGCCTTGGCCGCAGAAGGAGGGCATGTCAGTTTTGCCCCAACCGATACGGCTGAAGCAGCGGTTTGGGCGTATCTGACCCAAGTGTTTGGGCGCGTATCCGTTGAGCGGATACTGAGTGGTCAAGGTTTGTTGAGTCTGTATACGGCATTGGCCGATTTCAAACAGATCACGCCTGTGCATAGATCGCCTGCCGATATTTCTAAAGCGGCTTTAGAAGGAGAGGTCTTTTCTCAAGAAGTGTTAAATCGCTTTTGTCGTATTCTGGGTGCCGTGGCAGGGGATGCCGTGCTCATGATGGGGGCAAGAGGGGGGATTTATCTCTGTGGCGGTATTTTGCCTCGCATGGTGGACTTCTTCAAAGCCAGTCCTTTCCGTGAAGGTTTAGAGTCGAAAGGGCGCTTTCAATCTTACATGCAGAAGGTACCGGTCTGGCTGTGTGTGGCTGAGAATCCAGGGTTGCTGGGTGCCGCTGCTGCGATTCGTTAAGTCTGCTGGTTTTGTTAAATCTACTGTTTTGTTAGGTCTAGTGGTTTCGTTAAGCTTACTCGGCAAGCGCTTGTGTAATGTTCATAAACGTTCCGCCTGTTCATTCGGTCAAATGGCATGAGTGAGCAGGCGGTTTTTCGTTATGCTTGGGTGCGTTCGCGTAGATAGGATTCGTAGTCTGGAATTTCGTAGGAATGGGCTGTTGAAAACAGTGGTGAGCTGATTAAAAAGTCCGCCGTAGTGCGATTGCAAGCGACAGGGACATTCCAGACCGATGCCAGTCTTAGCAGGGCTTTAACATCGGGGTCATGAGGCATGGCTTCAAACGGGTCCCAAAAGAAAATCACCATGTCGATGCTTTGGGTTGTCAGCATTGCGCCTATCTGTTGATCGCCGCCCAATGGGCCGCTGATCATGGCCTGCACATCCAGTCCCAATTGGCTTTTTAATAAGTGTCCAGTGGTGCCCGTCGCAAAGAGTTCATGTTGTTTAAGTTGATCCAAGTGGCTTTCGACCCAAGCGAGTAGGCCGATTTTCATGTTGTCGTGTGCGATCAGTGCGATGCGCTTACGTGCAGGCATGATGATTTTTTTGCGCTTAATCATGTCGGTTCTCTTTATCGATTCGATCCGGTTGTTGCTGCGACAACAAGATTCGCTGTTCTTGAAAATGGCGAATCAAGTTGCTCGTCGATGAGTCGTGGCCTGCATTTTCAATTTTCCCAGTTAGGACAGGAAGTATTTTTTTAGCAAGCGTTTTACCCAGTTCTACACCCCATTGATCAAATGAGCAAATATTCCAGATTACGCCCTGAACAAAAATCTTGTGCTCATAAAGAGCGATCAATGCACCAAGGGTGCGCGGATCTAAACGTTGTAAGAGTAGGGTGTTCGTGGGTCGGTTGCCACTATGAATTTTATGAGGCACCAAGCGCTCAATTTCATCCGCATCTAAGCCTTGCTTGCGCAAATCCTCTTTGACTTCCTCTGCGGTGATGCCGTTCATCAAGGCTTCCGTTTGGGCGAAAAAGTTGGCCATCAGGTTTTCATGATGACCTGGAACGGGGGTGCTGCTTTCCACAGAACCAATAAAGTCTGCAGGAACGATGGTGTTGCTTTGATGCAAGTACTGATAAAAGGCGTGTTGGCCATCTATCCCGAGCTGTCCCCAAATGATGGACCCTGTTGTGTGAGGAACCACTTCACCTTTATGGTTAACAGACTTGCCATTGCTTTCCATTTCCGCTTGCTGAAGATAGGCTGAAAAGCGTGCCAGTGGCCAGTTATACGGAAGAATTGCTTGGGACTGGTAGCCCAAAAAGGTGCTGTTCCAGATGCTGATTAGGGCCATTAATACAGGGGCATTTTTTTCAAGCGGTTCATCCCTGAAGTGTATGTCCATCTCATGAGCGCCCGTCAATAACTCTTCGAACTGGCTAAAGCCTAAATAGAGTGCGATGGGAAGGCCAATCGCCGACCAAAGCGAAAAGCGCCCTCCGACCCAGTCCCACATTTGAAAGCTGTTTTCTGCGCTGATACCGAAGGACTTGATGGCTTCTTTGTTGCTTGATACGGCAATAAAGTGCTTTGCAACAGCACGCTCATCGAAGGCGGAGGACATCAGCCAGTTACGCGCCGTGTGCGCGTTGGTCATGGTTTCGCTGGTGGTGAAGGTTTTAGATGCAACGACAAACAGCACGCGTTCAGGATTGAGTGGGCGCAGCGTATTGGCAATTTCCACACCGTCAACATTGGAGACAAAATGGACACGAATGCGATCATCAGCATAGGGTTTTAAGGCTTGGGTAACCATACGCGGACCGAGATCTGACCCACCAATGCCTAAGTTCACAACATCGGTAATGCGCTTGCCTGAGTATCCGCGCCATTCACCTCTGCGCACCTGATTGACAAACTTCTTGATGCGAGCCAGTTCATTGTTAACGGCAGGCATAACATTTTTTCCATCAACATAGACAGGTGTATTCGTCCTGTTACGCAAGGCGGTGTGAAGGACGGCTCGCCCCTCGGTGATGTTGATGCGATCCCCTTGAAACATCCGGCGACGCCAATCATCGACTTTGGCTTCATTCGCTAAGTCCAAGAGGTCGTTTAGAGTCTGGTCGTCAATCAGATTTTTTGAGTAATCGAGAAGAATGTTTTGCACGCGAAGTGACATTTTGTCAAAGCGTTCTGGATCAGCCGCAAATAACTCCCGCAGGTGAGGCGGATTTGCTGTATTGGCACGTTGCAGAAGTGTTTGCCATGCATCCGATTCGTAAATTCGAGACATAGTGCAGATCCTTTTAGTTATTATTGGTCAGAAATAAGATAGGTAAATTTTTATCATTATTTTGTTAAATATACCAATACTTTTATCTTTTTAGGGATCTTTTTCTGATAAAAATAGTAAATTTACCTCTATTTTGTCTTAGTGATCAGCCGCAAGCCGAAGTTTCATGGTGAGTTGTGTATCTAAGGGGTGTGAAATGCTCGCGGTTTCCACACACAGCATTTTCTGAAAGTCGTCTGTGTTCATATCGCTCAAAGATTGAGCGCCTTCCCGCCATGGATTCCAAACAACTACCTCTTGGTGATGTTGATGTTCAACCTCAATCGCACTTGGGAATAAGGGGCTTCTCACGATGGATAGGGGTAAGGGGGTTGTGTAAATGCGATCAATTGCTTGGTTAATCTGCAGTGCAGGCGCATCAAGATCGTCGATTTGAACCTGTTGTTGCGTGAGGCTGTCGAAATACGCCAAACCTAAGCCACTGACTTGGGTGTTTTGAACATCGCCTACATTCAAATAGGTATGAAGTGCGCCTGTGCTGGCAGCTTGGCAATCGATGTTAAGGTTAATCTGGCATTCGTGACCGAGTGATAGGGTCAGGCGTAAATGAAAAGAATGGGGCCAGAGTTCACGTGTGTGCGCAGAGTCTTTAAGCTCTAGGGTAACAATGACTCGGTCAGACAGTGTCTCTTGCGTGCAAAGGGTCCAGCGTTCAGTACGGGCGAATCCATGTGAGGGCTGCCCTTGCTTATTAAACCAAGGCCAGCAAATGGGGATGCCTCCACGAATGGCGCGCCCTGGTTGGAAATACTGGTCTGGCGTACACCAAAGAAGAGAGTGATCGCAGCCATGGGGTGTCCATTCAAGTAATTGTGCGCCTTGCAAAGCGATACGCGCGTGGCAACTTGGGTGCTGAATCTCAATTATGTCCATTTACATGACTCCAATGACGGTTGATTTAACCAAAGGGTTGACTTACCAAGGGCCGACGACAAATCCAAGCTTATCTGGCAGCCAAAGCGCAATACCCGGAATGAGCATGACCAATAATAAGGATACGAACATGGTGACCATAAACAATAAGGCCCATAAGAAGGTCCGTTCCAGCCCTATCTCGGCAACCTTGGTCGTGACCATTAAATTGACAGCGACGGGCGGGGTAAACTGGCCTATGGCAATGTTCATTGCCAGCAAAATGCCGAACCAAACCGGATTCCAGCCAAAGTGATGCACCAGCGGAATCAGGATCGGGGTAATAATCAAATAGATAGAGACGGCATCTAAAAACATGCCCGCGATCAGGATCAGGAGCATGATCAAAAGCAATAATACCCAGCTGTTATCGGATAGGCTGAGTAAAGCATTGGCGAGGCTGTTGAAGGTTCCAAGGGTCGTGCCTGCCCATGCAAAGATTCCTGCGAGCGAGATGATGATCATGACCACGCCTGAAATGCGTGCGGCATCGGTCATCAAGGCACCGATTGCGTTGAAGTTGAGTTGCTTGTAGACAAAAACACCAATTAAGAAGCCATAGGTGACGGCGACGACAGCCGCTTCCGTGGGGGTAAAAAGCCCAGAGCGCAAACCACCCAAGATTAAAACGGGTGCAAACAGCGCCGGGATGGCCTGAATAAAGCTTTCTTTAATGGGTGGACGTTCGCCAGAGTCAGGGTGTTCCCAGCCATGACGCTTTGCCATCCACCAAGCGGGAATGAGTAAAGATAAGCCTGCTAATATGCCAGGAAATAAACCAGCCGCAAACAAAGCCCTAAGATCAACCCCCGGCATCACCACCGAATATAAAATCAGGGCAATTGACGGCGGGATTAGAATGGCAGTGGAAGCGGACGCCGCAATTAAAGACGCCGAAAACGGTTTTGGATAGCCCGCTTTCGTCATGCTGGGTAACATCACCATGGCAACGGCGGCGGCATCGGCTGGGCCTGATCCGCTCATACCGCCCATGATTAAGCAGACAATGACAGCGACGAGCGCTAACCCACCATGGCGTGGCCCGATTAAGGATTGGGCAAAGCGAACCAAGCTGGCGGCCACTCCGGCACGTTCGAAAATCAGACCCGTTAAAATAAAGAGAGGAATAGCAATTAAAGGGTATTTTGCAATGCTGTTGTAGGTGTTAGTGCCCAGTGTTGCGAGCATGTCGGGCGATAAGCCAACAAGAATGCCTGCAGCGCCACCGAGCCCCAAGGCGAAGGCGACGGGAACACCCATGAGCATCATGCCCACAAAGACCAGCAACATCACTAAGTCTGGACTCATTGATCCGCTCCTTTGTCGGCGAACTTAAGGCGTTCAATCAGGCTTTGAAGCAATCGATGTATCATCGCGAGCGATAGGATAGGCAGCCATATCAGATAGATCCAAGTGGGGTAGCCAAGCCCTGGTGAAAGCGATTCCCACTGATACTCTTCATAGGTGAGCAGCCCTCCGTACCAGACTATCAGACTGAGCAGTAGTATGCTAAAAAAGGCTTGTCCGATGAGTAGGATGCGTCTCCAGAACCACGGAAGCTTGTCTTCAATAAAGGTGATGCGGATATGTTCATTCTGGCGGGCAGCAACGGCGGCACCTGCAAAGGTTAACACTACCAGTAAAAAAACTGAAAACTCTTCAGTAAAAGCAAAGGAGGCGTTGGTGGTATATCGAACCACAACATTGCCGAGGCTGATTAAACAAATAGCCGATAAGGCGATTGCTGCAATCCAGGATTCTGGTCTTGATTTAGGGTTTGACATGATGAAGGGAGTTCAAGCCATATATGAGCTCTGGTATCTGTGGCTTCCTTCAGATACCAGAGACTAAATTAACGCGCGTCTACAGCGGCTTTAGCCTTGTTAAACAGGTCTTGTCCAATGCGCGGAACCCATTTTTCGTAGACGCTCTGAGTCGCATCGACAAATGCAGCGTGTTGTTCCGGTGTGAGTTCGGTGACTTCAACGCCGCGCTCTTTGATGCGTTCGAGTGTTTCAACCAGCTCAGCACGCGATTTGGCAATTTCCCACGCGCCGGCTTCAATTGCAGCCTCTTTCAACAGTGTTTGGTCTTCAGTTGATAGCGAGTTCCAAACGCGTTGGTTAACACCAAATACCAGTGGGTCAGCCATATAGCGCCATAGGGTTAGGTGTTTTTGTCCGACTTGGTCAATACGTGCAACGTCGAAAACAGACAAGGGGTTTTCCTGTCCATCAACGGCTCCAGTGGTGAGAGCAGGTTGTGCATCTGCCCAGCTCATTTGGGTTGGATTCGCCCCAAGCGTATTAAACGTGTCTAGAAATAAAGGTGAGCCTACGACGCGAACCTTTAGGCCCTTGAGATCAGCGGGTTGACTGATGGCGCCCCGTGAGTTGGAAAGTTCGCGAAAACCGTTTTCACCCCATGCAAGGGGAATGACTCCACGCTTCTCGATGGCTTCAAAAATAGCCTGTCCAGCTTCACCCTGAGTGATGGCATCAATAGCGGCCTCGTCTGGCATTAAAAAGGGCAGAGAGAAAAGGTTAAGTTCGGGGACTTGAGGCGACCAGTTGATGGTCGAGGCAACGGCCATATCGATGATGCCACTGCGCATAGCTGAAAACTCACGGGTTTGGTCTCCTGAGACCAGCTGAGCATTTGGGTAAATCGTCAGTTTCATGCGTCCTTCTGAGCGTTCTTCAACGAGTTCTGCCCATTTCACGGCGGCTTGTCCCCAAGGAAAAGCATCCGATAAAACCGTTGATACTGAAAATTCGCGTGTTTCTTGAGCGAAGGTTGGGGCACTGATAAGGAGTAAGGAGCTGGCTGCTAGAGCAGTTAGAAGGTTCTTTGAGTTCATAATCGGCCCTTTATATTTTTATTTTCTAGAAATGAAAGACATATATTCCGTTTGTTTGAGCAATGAGCATTTTTAGTCATAAGTCTAAGGTTGGTCTATAGTAGACCAGTCAGTTTGAATTTAAAAGCAGTTGAGTTGTCAGAGATTGGATGACGTATTGTAGTTAAAACAGGAGCTAATTTAATGAAATTTAAGACGTGTTCGCTTTTAGTCTGTTTAACTTTAGGGGGGTATTCTTCTTTAAGCTGGAGTAATGATCGTTTTTCAACAGACCTCTATTCGCTAAACGTGAAGACTCATGTGGATGGGTTAGTCAATCCATGGTCTCTTGCATTTTTGCCTGAAGGTGGGATCTTGGTAACGGAGCGACCGGGTCGTTTGCGTTTGATAGAAGCGGGAGTGCTGCGTGAAAGGCCGATTGAGGGTGTGCCTGACGTGGCGGCTTCTGGACAGGGTGGCTTGCTCGACATTGCCTTGCATCCTGACTTCGAAGAAAACCGTTGGTTGTATTTATCTTTCTCGGATCGAACCGCTGAAGGTTTAACGACGCGCGTGATCCGTGCACGTTATCAAGATGGGCGTCTTACCGATCATGAAGACATCTTTGAAGCGCTGCCTCGATCTTCAGGAGGGCGTCATTTTGGTGGGCGTTTGTTGTTTGATCGTGCTGGCTATTTATACCTGTCAGTAGGGGACCGTGGTGAAATGGATCGAGCGCAGGATCTGGCGGACCACGCTGGCAGTATTATACGTCTGCATGACGATGGTCGAATTCCAGATGACAACCCCTTCGTCGATAACCCACAAGCCAAACCTGAGATCTATTCATGGGGGCATCGGAATCCACAAGGCTTGGTGCTGCATCCCGAAACAGGTGACATCTGGTCACATGAGCATGGGCCAAGAGGGGGAGATGAGATCAACCGGATTCAAGCGTCCCTTAATTATGGTTGGCCAAAAGCAACACATGGGATTAATTACACAGGATTTTCAATTTCGCCGCATCAAACCCTTCCGGGAATGGAGTCTCCTTTACTCTATTGGACGCCTTCAATAGCTCCCAGTGGTATGACGTTTTACACCGGTGATGATTTTCCTGAATGGCAAGGACAGTTGTTATCTGGTGCGCTCAGTCATCGTTTGGTGTCTCGTGTATCGATTGATTCGGCTGAAAATCCTGAATCCGTTGTTGAGGTTGAACAGATGCTCAAAGGGTTGGGTCGTCGAATTCGAGACATACGTCAAGATGCAGAGGGGCGTTTATGGTTACTGACGGATGAATCGCCCGGACGTGTGATGTCGATCCATTTAAACGATTAAGTTTAAAAAGTGCTTGCATTATAAGTACGATAGCCATATAGTACGCACCGTCTTCACGGGCACGGAGTGTAGCGCAGTTTGGTAGCGCATCTGGTTTGGGACCAGAGGGTCGGGGGTTCGAATCCCTCCACTCCGACCATCTTATTTTTATCCTCCCTTTGTTTAGCCTTAGTCCTCGATCACTATCGTTTAGTAAGATGTATTTTAAATACACTTTTTATTTAGTTTGCCCGACAAAGCGTCAGTGCAAATGTTCTGTTATTCTTTGGTTTAATCGATATGGCCCATTAAACGCCTCATTTCCGTGCTATAGCCGCTTTTGTTAAGCGGGTGGCTTCCGCGCTGAGTGGATTTTCAGGCCAAGGGTGTTTCGGATAGCGTCCTCGCATTTCTTTACGCACCTCTGTGTACGCATGCCGCCAAAAATGCGGGAGGTCCCCCGTGATCTGTAAGGGGCGGCGTGCGGGTGATAATAAGTGTATTAATAAAGGTAAACGACCGTTTAGCACCGTGGGTTGGCCTTCGTAGCCGAACATTTCTTGTAATTTTACGGCCAGAATGGGTGGTTTGTGTGCGTAATCTATCGTGACGTTTGAGCCGCTGGGTACTTTAATCTGAAGAGGTAGTAATTCACTTAGTTGTTGCTGTTGCTCCCAACTTAATAAACAGAGTAAGGCTGAATAGGTGTCCACTTTATCCAAGTCGCGTAGATGACGTGCATGATTTAAAAAAGGGAGCAGCCAAGTAGACATAGAACCCAATAAGGCAGTGTCGCTGACGTCTGGCCAGTCGCCGCCTTCATATTCATGAAGTAAGCTCAACCGAGCTCTTAAGTTGACTGCAGCTTCCGACCAGCGAAGGCAATTGATGCCACGCTGATGAATAATGTCTTTCCAAGCCTGTTGCCAATCTTCTGCACTTAGGTCCGGCAAGGCCTCGCTGCTGATGTGAAGCTCACCTAAATATAAGGATCGGCGAGCAAGATGCTGCCCGTTTTCTTGCCAACCGATCTGAGTACGCTGATTGAACATTTGCGGGGCCAAGGATTGCAGTAATTCCAAGTGATTGCCGGATACTTCGCACGCGAGGCGAATGCGTGTTGTTTGATTGATACTGAAATCCGCACAGGCCAGCCAGTCCGCAGATACTAAGTCCGATTGAGGTAAGAGCTCAGCTCCTCGACCATTGCTTAACAGAAAATGCAGATTGTGGTCACGTCGACGCGCGATTCGATCAGGAAATGCCAAGGCCACCAATACGGCAGGTAGCGCGTCTTCGCTGACAAAATGTTCTTGGTAGACTGAGATTGCCTGAGATTGGAGTTGCTGCCATAAGCGTCGTGATAAGGGGTCTACTCGTTGCTGCCAAAGGTTGTGTTGGCGCGCTTGACCGATTAAGCGTATTAAATCATCGCTTTTGCGCAGACTGTTTGGCCATTCTTGAATAAGAGCCACAATATCGCATGCAAGTTTTCCGAGACCCAAGCTCTGTGCGCAGATAAGCGCATGTGCCCAGCGTGGCTCAATGCCTAAGCGTGCACAAGCTAAGCCCTGTTCTGTTAAGCGTAGTTGATCCTGTGTGATCAGTCCTAATTGTTGCAAGAGATCTCGTGCTTGCTGTAAGGCTGCTAAGGGAGGAGGTGTTAGCCAAAAGAGTTCTGACGGTTCGGCTCCCCAACGTAAGAGCTCTATTAGTAAGGGGGCTAGGTCGGCCTCTAAAATATCAGCGCGAATGTGTGCATCTAAGCGCTCATGCGTGCTTTCCGGCCATAAGCGATAGCAAACCCCAGCCGCTTGTCGACCCGCTCTACCACAGCGTTGCTCCGCAGATGCCCGTGATATACGACGTGTTTTCAGCTCATTCAAACCGCTGCTAACATGAAATACGCTACGCCTTTCTAATCCGCTGTCTATGACAACTCGAACCCCGTCTAAGGTAATGGAGCTTTCGGCGATGTTTGTTGCTAGGATGATTTTTCGTTGTCCTGTGGCGGCGGGTTTTAATGCGATCTCTTGCGCTTTGTTACTCAGTTGCGCGTGCAGGGGAAGGACTTGAATGTCATTGGCTAGGTTGCTTAGGGCATTTTGCAATTGATTAATCTCCCTCACACCGGGAAGGAACACTAAAATATCCCCTTCATGGGTCAATGCCTGACGGACAACCTGAGCGCAATGATCAATCAGTGATATTTGAGTATTCAGGGGTGGTTGGTAATGCACACTGACTGGAAAGCTGCGTCCCTTGCTTTGGATTAAAGGCGCATCTAAAGCGGATGTGAGTGTTTGCACATCCAATGTGGCCGACATGATCAATATGCGGAGGTCAGGACGCAAGATCTGTTGACTATGGTGCACCAGCGCAAGCGCAAGATCCGATTGTAAATTGCGCTCATGGAACTCATCAAAAATAACCAGCCCTACGCCCGTTAACTCAGGGTCGTCTTGAAGTAAGCGCGTTAGAATACCTTCTGTGACAACTTCAATGCGGGTTTTTTGGCTAATTTTTGCATCTAAACGAATACGATAGCCGACTGTTTCTCCAACCGATTCCCCGCACTGTTGTGCCATGAACAGCGCCGCATTACGCGCAGCAACACGCCTGGGTTCGAGCATTACAATACGTTTACCAACCAGCCAAGGCGCATCTAATAAAGCTAAAGGCACACGCGTGGTTTTACCTGCGCCGGGCTCTGCGCTTAATAATACAACACCAGGTGTTTGCAGTGATTCACAGAGTTTCGGAATAACGTCATCAATAGGCAAAGCAGTTGTATGCATAAAGGCTCAGAATTGGGTTGGGAGGCGGTGGCTTCGCTATGATACCATGTCGGAAGGGTATGCCAATCCTCGCCTTGCGGGTGAGCCCAGTACTCGATATCGAAATGCACATAAATCGGTGTTGAGTAGGAGTGCAAGATCATTTTAGAGAGTCCTGTTGAAGGGAGGCTGGATTTAGCCTGAAACATGCAGCAGAATGCATAAGCGCTTTGCCCTGAAAAGACAGATAGGCGTGTTTGATAGCCATTTTACTCGGAGTGCCTTGTTTGAATACTGTAATTAGTGGTGTAGGACTGTATACGCCTATCGATACCATCAATAATGATGAATTGGTGGAATCGTTTAACCGTTTTGTAGCTGACTACAACGAGCAGAACAGTGCGGATATAGCGCAAGGTGAGCTGACAGAGTTGCAGCCCTCATCGACGGCATTTATTGACAAAGCGTCGGGTATTCTTAGCCGCTATGTAATCGATAAACAGGGGATTCTTGATCCAAAGCGGATGAAACCCTATGTTGCACCACGAGCCAATGACAGCCTGAGTCTACAAGCTGAAATGGCCGTGAAGGCTGCTCAGTTGGCGTTGGATGAAGCAGGTTTGTCAGGCGCTGATCTGGATTGCGTGATTGTTGCCTGCTCCAATTTGCAGCGTGCCTACCCTGCAGTGGCAATTGAAGTCCAGCAGGCATTGGGGGCAGGCGGTTTTGCCTTTGATATGAACGTTGCCTGCTCGTCTGCTACATTTGCTCTGCAATTGGCGGATAATACTCTGCAAGCGGGCAGTGCTTCGCGTGTGTTGGTGGTGAATCCCGAAATTTGTTCGGCACATTTGAATTACCGCGACCGCGACAGCCATTTTATTTTTGGTGATGCCTGTACGGCGATGATTGTTGAACCAGAGGATGCGGCACACAGTCCGCGACAGTTTCGTATACTGGGAACACGCCTAAAAACAGCCTTTTCGAACAACATCCGTAATAACTTTGGTTTCCTCACTAAGTGTGAAGATCGCTCCTTGGATGCACCGGATACTTATTTTGTGCAGCAGGGGCGAAAGGTTTTCAAAGATGTGGTGCCGATGGTGGCAGATCTCATTCTTGATCATTTGAATTCGCTCAAGCTGCCGCCGTCGGATCTT
Organism: Nitrincola alkalisediminis; assembly: GCF_009821115.1. Lineage (GTDB taxonomy): Bacteria > Pseudomonadota > Gammaproteobacteria > Pseudomonadales > Balneatricaceae > Nitrincola > Nitrincola alkalisediminis. The sequence continues at coordinate 656,744 of NZ_VYTY01000001.1, forward strand.
CGTCGATTATGGCTGCACCAGGCTAACATCAATATGAACAGTCTTATCGCGCGTAAGGTACTCGGGCGTGATCCTACGCAAGATGAAGCGCCAACCATTTTGCATGAGTTTGGTAACACGAGTTCTGCAGCGTCGATCATTGCATTTGAGCGCTATCGTGATGGATTAGAATCAGGCGATTTGTGTTTGCTGAGTTCGTTTGGTGCTGGTTACTCTGTGGGTTCGGTGGTGTTACGCAAAGTTTAGTGTCATGGTCAGGCGTCATTTGTGAAAGCGAGTGACTCTTTCGAGGTCTAAGGTGTATTTTTGACGAAAGCGTGTCTTAGGTTACGCTTTCATTCCTTCTTTGTGTCTAAAAAATCGTATGCAGACTTCATCAGCTCTTAGTATTTCGTTCTTTGGGCTGTTGTTTACTTTACCTTAATCATTAAGTTAGTTAGACTAACTAATATTGATATTGCCTATGTTTAGAGAGTTTCTATGGATATACGACCCAGCTTGCAGCGACTAGAGTGGCATCTCTGGAATCAATGGCGTGAACGAGCCCAGCATAACGACCATCTTGAGTTGACAAACAGCGAGTTGCAATACGTCTATATTTTGTTGGCTTGGAGCGAGACGGGGTTGCGTTTGACTGAGTTGGCTGAACTTATGCAAGTGAGTAAGGCTTCAGCTAGCAGCATGATCAGTAAGTTAGAGAAACGTGGTTATCTTTCAAGACAGCCTTGTTCTGAGGACGCAAGGGCGCAAAGACTCCTGCCCACTATAAAAGCGATGACGTTAAAACAAGAGGAGCCAAGAGTGTATCAGGCCGCGGTGCGTCATTTTGAGCAGGTTCTTTCGGCAGAAGAGTTGCAACAATTGACAGTTCTACTGGATAAAGCATGTCGAGATCTTGATCTGGGCGACCTTTATCCACCTCAGCTATTTCAGTCTCCTTATAACATTTGATCATTGCAGATATCTAGGAAGGCGTTAGGAAACGGAGCCACACATGCAAAGCAATTTAGACAATAAACATTTATTGGAACAGGGACCTGTCAGTAGCCTGTTTATTAAGTATGCACTCCCCAGCGTGGTGACAATGCTATTCTTTGGAATTCAAAACCTGATAGACGGGATTGTGGTAGGCAACCATCTTGGGTCTGATGCATTGGGTGGCGTCAATATTATTCTACCCTTATTTAGTGCAATTATGGTGATAGCATTGATTGTGGGTATTGGCAGTCAAACGCTTGTCAGCATGGGGTTGGGTGAAAAGAATATTGAAAAAGCTCAAGATGCAATGACAACAGGTTTCTGGTCGTTGGTACTGGTTAGCTTGGTTTCTACAGGTGCTTTGCTGATGTTTGCAGAACCCTTAACGCAACATTTGGGGGCGGATGAGCGTCTATTGCCCCATGCGTTGGCTTACTTCAAAGGGCTTGTTCCTTTCATTCTTCCTATCACCTTATGCTTTTACTCAGATGTTATGTTGAAGGCGCTGGGGCATCCCAAGTTTTCGATGATGATTATGACCTCGGTAGTAATCATCAACGTTGCACTGAGTTTGTATTTGGTTCTAGGCACCGATATGGGCACAATGGGGGCAAGTTTGGCAACAGGGATTGCGTTTTCGATCGGACTTGGGATGTCCGCCTATTTGACTTTCAACGTCAAGCAGCGTTTATCGATGCTCAAAGGGCGTATGCGTATGCCTTTGTTGATCAAAGCCGTTTATAACGGTTCCTCCGAAGGAGTATCCGAACTCGCAGCCGCAATCAGTATACTGATTATCAATCTAACCGTGGTTAAAATGTTGGGTGCCGATGGCGTTGCGGCGTTCACGGCAATTAATTACATCAATTTCGTAGGGATACTACTGTTTCTCGGTATTTCAGATGGATTGATTCCAGTATTGAGCTATAACTTTGGTGCAAAAAACTACGAGCGCGTAAAACGTATTTTCCGCTTTGCGGCTTTGGTGAATTTCGGGATAGGTATTAGTGTGTTTATCCTATTGCAAGGGTTTGGTGAATATGCCCTGGGTTTGTTTTTTGATTTAAGCAACAAACGTGTGTTTGAGATCGCATTGGCGGGTCTGCATATATCCGCATTCGTGTTTTTAATGAATGGCCTCAATATACTGATTACGGCTTATTTTACGGCACTCGGCGAAGCAATGAGTTCGATCGTTGTGGCGGCATTGCGTGGTGTCGTATTTGTCTTGATAGGTGTGGCACTTTTACCCAAATTTATGGGTATTGAGGGTGTCTGGATCACCATCCCGCTCGCAGAGCTGATGGCGTTAGGTGTTGCATGTGTGTTGGTCTTAAGGATTAATCGAAAACTACTCATGCTCACAAAAAAGACTGAGACACAGTGACTTTTATTACTTCACTCCTGTTGAAGTTTTTAAAGCATAATTGTGCAATCGTGAACATTTTCGGGCTTATTAAAGCCCGAAAATGTTGTAAGCCTTTAATGTGTGGCTATTGACCCCATTGCACTTCACCCATGATGACTTTAGCGCTTAAGCTTAATATGCTGTCACTAATGTTTGGTTAATTTTATTTCACGTCGGTATTCAGTGTCTTATAAACGGCTGATGATCAGTGCCGCATTGACCCCGCCAAAGCCAAATGCATTGCACAAAGCATGCTTTACTTCGTGATGACGATTCAAGTCAGGCACTAAGTCTAGGTCTTCCATGCCTTGATCGGCTTGCTGCAAATTCAATGTGGGTGGAAGTTTTCCTTCCATGACTGATAGCGCTGTAAAAATGCTTTCAACTCCACCAGCTGCTCCGAGAAGGTGTCCAGTGGCTGACTTAGTCGCCGAGATTGGGATGTGAGGTAGCCGCTCGGCGAAAACACTTCGTAACGCAGCGATTTCTGCATTGTCACCGACAGGCGTAGAGGTAGCATGAGCATTGATGTAATCCACATCTTCAGGTTGAAGTCCTGCCATTTTGAGTGCACGGTGGATGGCCGCTGCCGCTCCTGATCCATCTTCCGGCCCTGAGGAAATGTGGTGCGCATCTGCACTGGTGCCGTAACCACTGATCATGGCGAGAGGTGTGGCGCCACGTGCAAGGGCATGTTCAAGCGTTTCGATAACGAGTAAGCCAGCGCCTTCGCCCATGACAAAGCCGTCGCGTTCTCGATCAAATGGGCGTGATGCTTCCTGCGGCACTTCATTTAACGTTGATAGGGCTTTCATCGCATGAAAACTGGCCAGAGCGAGTGGGTCGACGCAGCTTTCAGCGCCACCTACGAGCGCAATATTTGCCTCGCCGCTACGGATAAGGCGCATGCCGTCGCCAATCGCTTGCAATCCTGCAGCACAGGCTGTGATTGGGCAACCAATGGGTCCCTTGAAACCATATTTGATGGATACATTACCAGCCGCCAAATTGGCCAGAAATGAGGGGACAGTAAAGGGCGATATTTTTTTATATCCGCGGCTTATCAGCGTCTGATAAGCATTTGTAATCGTCGGAAACCCACCGATGCCAGTGCCAATGACTGTCGCCGTGCTTTGTTTGTCTTCTTCTGACTGTGGGTGCCAGCCAGCCTGCTTCAGTGCTTCTTGCGCGGCAGCGAGTGTGAAAAGGGTAAATTTATCCATTTTCTTACGCTCTTTAATGCCGACGACCGACAGCTCATCTAACCCCCCTTCAGGATCCTGCAACTGACTTGGTACCAGTCCCGCAATTTGAACGGGAAAGTCGGAGGTGTCGAAATGTTCAATAGGGCGAATACCAGAGACACCGGATAAAAGCCGTTGCCATACAGCATCAACATGAATGCCGAGAGGGCTGACGATTCCCATGCCTGTGATTACAATCGGTGAACTCATTGCCATATCTCCATTTGGTGGTAATAGATGCAATATAATCGCAGCCAATATATGATCAAGATAATATTTATAGGGTGGGGTTGGTAAGTGTCTTATTCCAAAGCACATAAGTCTCAATCTAAAGAGCGCATTTTGGCTTCGGCTACCGAGCTTTTCTGTCGCTACGGCTTTGAAAAAGTGTCCATAGGTAAAATTATGAAGTTGGCACGGATGACTCATGGTGCTTTTTATGCGCATTTTGAGTCGAAGGAGGCTTTGTTCAATGCATCTATACTGGAGACTTTCAAGCGTAGCCGTGTCGCGCGCTTAGCAAAGGGGCCCTTCGCGGTTAGACATTTGACGTCACTGATAACCGACTATCTCAATCTTCTTGCAGTGAAAGAGCAAAGTACACCGGGGCCGGAAACCCTATTGTTCAATGAAATTGGCAGCGAGCGAATTGAAATCCGCAAGCTCTATGAGCAGGCTTACCAGCATATGAAAAGCGTGTTGGAAAAGCGAATTACAGCCTTGGCAAGATTAAACAAGCTGCCATTTGCCGCTGATCAAAACACTATCAGTGAAAAGTCGCGTGCAATTATCGCTTCGATGATTGGTGCCGTCAGTATCGCTAGAAGTATTACGGATGAGCAGGAGCAACAGCAAATTTTGCTGGCAGGGCAAAATCAGATACTCGCTATTTTGGGAGTTGAAACGGCGGATGCAGATTGGGTAATAGGCTCATAACCGGTATGACGGCCTAATCCAGTGGGCGTAGAGTTTGTTTACGACGAACACAAATAGTAAAGATTAACGACGTTTAAGAGTCCCGTTGTATTCTTTATCAGCAGGTTTCCTGAGTATGAAAAAACTACATTCTTTCCTGAATCGAATTGCAGTTGCACTTGAAGCGGCTTTGCCTGTCGATTCCCCTTCAATTGACTGGTCAACTCAGTGTGCCGCCGTTTGGCGAGTGGAACGAGGGCAGGGAGCTCTGATACCTGTTGTAACAAGCAGCCCCGTGAGTCTAGAGGACTTGATCGGGATTGAGTCTCAGCGTGAGCGTGTTGTCAGCAATACGCGTCAGTTTTTGCATGGGCTACCTGCCAATAATGTGTTGATGTGGGGAGCACGCGGCACAGGTAAATCTTCACTTGTCCGAGCTTTATTGCAGGCCTACTCCGATCGAGGATTGCGATTGGTCCAGGTTGATCGTGAAGATCTCATCCAGATGCCTTATATTTTGAATGCTTTAGCCGATCAACCTTGGCGTTTCGTTATTTATTGTGATGACTTGTCCTTTGAGGAGGATGATGTCAGTTATAAACGTTTGAAGAGTGCATTGGATGGCGCTTTATCGCGGACACCGGACAATGTGCTTCTGTATGCCACGTCCAATCGACGCCATCTGTTGCCCGAAGCTGTATCGGACAATCTGCAAACCGAATGGGTGAACGGTGAGCTACACCCAGGTGATGCGATTGAAGAAAAGATATCCTTATCGGATCGGTTTGGTGAGTGGATTGGCTTTTATCCTTTCGATCAAGCAACCTATTTGCGAGCCGCCGAACATTGGACCAAGCGATTAGGTCAAAGTCATGGACTAGCCCCTGAGTTTTGTGAAGCATTACAGTTAGAGGCCGTGCGTTTTGCGCAAGGGCGTGGCGTTCGCAATGGCCGTGTAGCACAGCAGTTTGCTAAGTATTGGGTGGGGCGTGAGTTGCTTAAAAAGTTATGATGTATCATTGTGACGGTCCAGTTATGTTGAAATCTAAATTGGACCGCCATTTTTCTATACTAGAAAAAATCGCTTTTTAAACCTTTCTCTTACTCATATTAGACCTTCTTTGTTGAGTTGTGATTAGTGATTAAAGCGAGCTCACAACAGAGGGAGTCAGCTTCATATAGCCTTCCGCAAACCGAATATCCTGTTTGCTCGTAATGCCAATATTGCGTTTCGCTTGAACACCACGTTGCTGGGCAACTCGAGTGTAATACTCCCATAGATGCTCTTGGCCCTCCATGCACTTAATGGCTTCGAGCTTTGTATCCCATACATCGCTGATGTCTAAAAATGTGTTTGGTTCCCACTGGCATTGCTCTGGTTGATGCGGTTCGAATGCATAAATCGGAGGAGCGCCCAACACTTGTTCACCGGGGTGGTGGCCTTCGGCTTGAGCAATAATGCGTGCTTCTTGTGCCAGCTGCATTGCACGTGGGTGGTCGAAGTTATAAGGGTCATGCAACGAGTGACTCAATACAAACTCCGGTTGTAAGGTCCGGTACAGGTCAACCAATCTGAATAAGATGTCATTATTGATCTGCAGAGGATAGTCGCCGATATCCCAAAACTCGATATCGCTTCCCAAAATATTGGCGGCGCGTTCTGCCTCATTTTGTCGTACGGATTTAACTTTTTCCAATGTCATATTTGTTTGCCGCCAGAGTTTGGCAGACTCTCCGCGCTCACCATATGACAAGCAAATGACCTTAACTTTCCACCCTTGTTTGACATGTGATGCTATGGCACCTCCGGCTCGCCAGACAAAGTCTGCTGAATGAGCACTAACGACAAGCGCATGTTTCTGTGATGTAAGCATGTGACTCCTTGATATGTAATATACGGTTATTATTTATATTTGTTATAACATAACAATTTTGAGAAAAGAAATTCGAAAATGTGATAAATCAATCCACTAGAGCTGTGGATAGGGTGGGCATTGTGTTGAAAAAGTCATGGGGTTCCTGTATCTCTAACGCAATTGCTAGTCAACAATGTAGCCTTCTATGCCTTATTTACGTGTATCTGGGTTTTATTTTTTTTACTTTGCGCTTCTTGGAGCGCTAGTCCCTTACTGGAGCTTATATTTAGAATCGCTTCACTTTGATGCGCAAACCATTGGGCTTCTGATGGCAACGCTTCACATCTCTCGAATATTTGCGCCGAACCTCTGGGGCTGGATTGCGGATCATACGGGACAGCGTGTAAAGGTTGTGCAATTCGGTGCGTTAATGGCATGGATCGTGTTCATTGCTATTTTTTGGCAAGGTACGGCCCTTGGCGTTGGCTTGACGATGCTTGCATTTAGCTTTTTTTGGAATGCCGTTTTACCGCAATTTGAGGTGTTGACCTTGAAACTGCTCGGTAAAGATAAAGCCAAATACAGCCACATCCGATTATGGGGGTCTGTGGGGTTTATTTTTGCCGTATTGATGATTGGCGCTTTATTAGAAGTTGTCGAGATAGGTGTTCTTCCTTGGATTTTGTTGATGATCATGCTGTTGATTTGGTTAAACAGCTTACTGATTAAGCCAGCCAAAGAGGTTGCTGGCGCTGATCACCACGACACACGTTCCATGCGCCATATTATGTTTATTCCTCAGGTCCAAGTATTTTTTCTTATCTTTTTTCTCATACAGTTAGGTCATGGGCCTTACTATACGTTTTACTCATTGATGATGCTGGATCTTGGATATAGCTCGGCTCAAGTGGGTTGGCTTTGGGCGGTGGGTGTACTGGCTGAGGTGGCACTGTTTTGGATGATGCCTTGGATTTTTAAGCATCTTAGCTTGCGACTCGTTATGTTGATAAGTTTAGCCTTGTGCGTGTTACGTTGGATGTTGATCGGGCTATTCTCACAGGAGTATTGGGTAATGATGCTATCTCAGTTGCTGCATGCGGCTACGTTTGGCAGCTTACATGCGGTTGGAATTGCACTGGTTAGTCATTATTTCAGTCCATCAACACAGGGGCGAGGGCAGGCATTATTCTCAAGTGCGGGCTTTGGTGCCGGAGGGGCAGCAGGTGCCATTCTATCCGGTGTTTTATGGGGGGTGATGGGCAGTGCAACCTTTTACATTGCAGCCATGGTGAGTTTGCTCGGATTCGGCTTAGCATGGGTGTGGATTCGCCCCGAAAAGGTGCTTAAGCTGGACTCTTAGAGGTTTCTTGTTATAGTGTAAGTAACTATCTGAAGCTTATGCAGTTAAACGCTAGAGGCGCTCATAATGAAGTTTAAAATTGACATCGAAATGACCCCGCAAGAGCTTAGGGAAAGCTTAGGCTTGCCTGATGTATCTGGGTTTCATGAAGAGATGTTGCAGCAAATACGTGACCGAATGCAAGCCGGTGTTGAAGGGTATGATCCTTTAACACTTTTCAAACCGTTTATGGCAACAGGGGTTGGGTCATTAGAGGGATTTCAAAGGTTATTAATGAATATGATGAGCCAGTATTCTCGCATGGGTTCCGAGTCTGATGGTAGGGAATCTAAGTGAGTAGTGATCAAGTTAAGGAGCCGAGCATGCGTATCCTGAGAAAATATACCAATCGACGATTGTACGATACATCTCGCAGTTGTTACGTGACTCTGGAGGATGTCAAAGCTTTAGTTTTAAAGTCAGAAGCGTTTCAAGTGTTAGATTCAAAAACGGGTCAGGACTTAACTCGTAATATCCTAATGCAGATCATCAGTGAGCAAGAGGCTGAAGGGCACGGCACCTTATTGACCAATCAGGTCTTACAGCAACTGATCCGTTTTTATGGCGACAGTATGCAAGGTATGATGAGTCAGTATCTCGAACAAAGCATAGCGGCCTTTCTTGAACATCAGGACCGCATTCGTGATCAAATGCAAAATATGATGGGTGTTGCAAACCCTTTAACGATGATGAACCGCATTGCCGATCAAAACCTTGCAGTATGGAAAATGTTTAATCCCAATTTGCGTGAGTCTGATTATCAGGCTGAGCAAGCCGCTAAAAAAGGCTCGCCTAAAGAAGGCGCTAACGACGCTCCTGTAAAGGACGAGCCAGCGAAGTAAATGAAACTGCCATAACACTAAGGTTATGGCAATTCGCTTTAATTTTGCATCCACCCTGCGATTTCTGCCGCTAACGTCAGATTGTGTTTTGGGCTAACAAAAATACCAATATGCCCTGCATTGAATACTCGTTCTTGATAGTTTGAACTGCTTGTTAACCCTTTAAGTGCCATCGAAGAAGAGGGGGGAACCAAGTGATCTTGAGATGCATAAATATTTAAAATAGGTTGATGAATTCGCTTGAGATCAATGGTGTGATCACCGATGACAAGTGTCTTTTGAATGAGTTTGTTTTGTTGAAAAAAGTCTTTCAAAAAAGATCGGAAGGCTTCGCCCGCTTGATCGGGACTGTCGTAAATCCACTTCTCCATACTTAAAAAGCGAACAGCTGTTGAGGCTGTGCTTAAGTTTTTGGGCATTTGTAAGTTCTTAAGGACGCCAAGGCGCATGGGCAGCAACGCATTAAAGGTTTCATTTAGTAAGCTGCCGGGAATGTTGCCATACGTCTTAACGGCGAGGTCGACATCGACGTGTTTAACCAATCGGCTGAGCGTAAAATCCTCCGTGCTGAAATCAATCGGGGTGACGACTGTGATCAGTCGGTCAATTTTGTGTGGGTTGAGTGCCGTATAGCACAGACTAAAGGTTCCACCCTGACACACCCCGAGTAGGCCGAGTTGAGTTGTCTTTGTGGCGTTGAGTGCTGCCTCAACACAGGCATCCATATAATAAAGAATGTAGTCATCGAGATCCAAAAAACGGTCACTGGCATCTGGATAGCCCCAATCGATCAAATAAATCGGTTGGCCCTGATCGAGTAGCGACTGAATCAGAGACTGCTCGGGGGTTAGGTCAAGCATGTAAGGGCGATTCACTAAGGCATAGCACATCACTAAGGGGGTTAGTGATGGGTCTATTTTTTTAGGCTCGAAGTACTTGAGTTGGACTTTATCAATCGTGTAAATCACCTGATAAGGGGTTTGTCCGGTTTTAACCTCTGGTAGCCGCTTTAATACTTCATAACTGTCAATCAGGGCTTGATTGAATTCGAGTATTTCGTTTTTTAATGTCTCAGCATCAAGCTGAATTTTAGTCATTCGAGTTGTTCCTGAGTTGATCAATCTCCAAGCGTAGCTCGGATAATGATCGCTGCAATTCGGGAATCACAGACAATTCTTTTTCTAATTGCCTTACGTGTTTTCGTAAGCGGTGTATGTGCTCAAATGCTAAGCTTAGAGAGGTTTCGGATGCAATACCTATCTGAGCGAGTTGTTCATTACGAAACGTCTGATAGAACTCGCGTAGGGCAAAAGAGGCGTTGCTAATCTGCCCGTAGGTGGTTTGGTAGTGTTCCGTTGCAACCACGCTTGCATACTCTTTTTCGTAGGCATGTGTCCAGGCTTCGTGTAGGGCTTTGAGACTGTTAATCGGCTCAGGTGCGCTATCGATTTTATCCGTAAGACCTTTGATGGCGCTTTGATTAATTTGATCAAAAAGCTCAGCGTATTGCCCAAATGCAATTTGATAGTCGTAAAGCAGCTGAGTGCCTTCGCGAATTAAACGTTGTTGTTTTAACGTTAAGTGTTCAGCATTGGATTCAAGTAGCGTATTTAGCCCTTGCAGCATAGGTTGTTCACCTAAGCCTTGAAAGGTAAGTTGGCTGGTGTGGATGAGCGCATGAAGCTGCTCAGGAATTTGCCAGCGCTTTAAAATCCAATCCCGGCTCAGTTGGCTAATGTGCTCTTTAAAGCCTTTTACGAACCCCTGTGTATCCTGCAGAGTGTGGTTTTGCAGAATCAGTTGACTGGCAAAGCGTGTGAACTCAATGGACTCCTGTGTCATCAAGCTGATGAGTTCAGCATGTTGCTCAGGTAAATACTCCCAGCTGCTTTGCTGTAAACGTGTCATGAGGCGAGACCAATCCAGCAATGGATCATCCGATGAGACGGTGCCTTGTTGTTGCATCGTCAACCATTGTTGAATCAATGTGTGCAGATCATCTGTCACAAATGGCTTCCTCTGACTGCGTTGCTTGGATGTGTGTTTTTATTGTACCTAAGACCGTTTTTTTATTCATTGGGCTTGTCTATGTGTTTATCAAATAGTGATGAATGCTTTTATCGTCTGGATTTATGATCGAGCTTGCTCAAGAAGTTGGATCATCTCAAGTGCGGCATTCGACAGGGTTCGATTGCGATGATAAATATAGCCTAAGGGGCGCTCAACGGGTTCTACATCCAGTTGCAAACGCACTAAAGTATCATCAATCATCGTCTCAGGTAGTAAGCTCCAACCCAGTCCAATGGATACCATCATGCGCAAGGTGTCGAGGTAGTTTGTGCTCATGTGTACGCTGGGTTCAAGGTTATGCTCTGAAAACTGCTTAAGAACGAGTTGGTGAGTAAATGTATTGCTTCTGGGTAAAATGGCGGGGTATTGGCTCAGTCTATCCAAGGTTAATCTAGATTCTTTTGCTAACACGTGTTGTTGCGATGCGACATAGAAAAGTCGATCTTGCCAAATGACTTGCGAAATAATTCGAGCATCATGCTCAGGTGCAAGGGTAATTAACGCCAGTTCAATGTCACCGCGCAATACGCTTTCGTAAGCCAGCTCAGACTCATCAAAGCGTAAGTCTAGCTCAACCTCTGGAAATTTAGCGACATAGTGTTTGAGCACGGGGGGGAGTCTATGCAGACTAATATGATGGCTGGCGGCAACGCAAAGACGGCCGTTGACGGAGCCTCTTAAATTCGAAACAAGTCGTTCTGCATCCTTGATCGCAAGTAATATTTCGCGAGCTTTTGGCAATAAATGGCGGCCTGCGTCGGTGAGCATGACGTGCCGTCCGATTCGATCAAACAAGCGACAATTGAGTTGGCTTTCTAACAGAGCAATGCGTTTGCTAATGGCCGATTGCGTCAAATATAGTCGATCAGCGGCTTCTGAAAAGGATTGGCAGTCAGTAACTGTAACGAAGGCTGTTAGGCTTGCATTGTCCATGGAGATGATCCGTGCCTTTGTATTCCTTTTAGGAATGAATAAGATAAAAATTATGAATTTGTTTATTGTAACGGAGTGAATTAGTATTCCGCTATAACTATTTTAAACCTGTCTTGGAGATTGTGATGGCCGGTAAGACGCTGTACGACAAATTATGGGATGATCACTTGGTGCGCGCGAATGAAGATGGCAGCGCGCTTCTCTACATTGATCGTCATTTATTGCATGAAGTAACCTCTCCGCAAGCATTTGAAGGGTTGCGCATCGCAGGACGTAAGCCTTGGCGTATTGATGCAAACCTCGCAACTCCGGACCATAACGTGCCGACGACCGAACGCTCTGGCGGGGTTGATCGTATCGTTGATCCAGTGTCACGCATCCAAGTGAAAACCCTGGATGATAACTGCGATACCTTTGGCATTACCGAATTTAAAATGAACGATATCCGCCAAGGGATAGTGCACGTTGTCGGGCCTGAGCAGGGAGCAACCTTGCCAGGCATGACGGTTGTCTGTGGGGATTCCCATACGGCGACACACGGTGCGTTTGCCGCGCTTGCACACGGGATCGGCACGTCTGAAGTCGAGCATGTATTAGCGACTCAATGCTTGATTACCAAAAAAATGAAAAACATGTTGGTTCGTGTTGATGGTCAGTTAGGCTTAGGCGTGACGGCTAAAGACGTTATTTTGCATATCATCGGAGTTATTGGAACCGCCGGTGGAACAGGCTATGCAATCGAGTTTGGCGGAGAAGCCATCCGTAGCATTTCAATTGAAGGCCGAATGACCATTTGTAACATGGCCATTGAAGCCGGTGCCCGTGTTGGATTGGTTGCGGTGGATGAAAAAACCCTTGAGTATGTAAAAGACCGCCCATTCTCGCCAAAGGCTCAGGATTGGGAAAGCGCCGTTACGGCTTGGAAAGCATTGGTTTCTGATGACGATGCAGTGTTCGATGAAGTGGTTGTCATTCGTGCAGAAGATATACAGCCTCAAGTCACCTGGGGAACCTCACCCGAAATGGTGACCTCCGTTGTGGATTGTGTTCCTGATCCTGCTGAAATGGACGATCCCGTTAAGCGTGAAGGTGCCGAGCGCGCTTTGCACTACATGGGCTTGAAGCCGAAGCAAAAGATCACGGATATTCAATTGGACCGTGTTTTTATTGGTTCGTGCACCAACTCTCGTATCGAAGACCTGCGTGAGGCAGCCGCGGTTGTTAAAGGAAAAAAAGTCGCGAGCACCATCAAGCAGGCATTGGTAGTGCCAGGATCTGGCTTGGTAAAAGCTCAGGCTGAACAGGAAGGATTGGATAAAGTCTTTTTGGACGCTGGAATGGAGTGGCGTGAGCCCGGTTGTTCCATGTGTTTGGCGATGAACCCAGACAAGCTCGGTGTTGGTGAGCATTGTGCATCGACCTCCAACCGTAACTTTGAAGGGCGGCAAGGATTTGGGGGTCGGACGCATTTGGTCAGTCCTGCAATGGCTGCCGCAGCTGCGATTGCAGGTCATTTTGTTGATGTTCGCCAAGTGAATAATGCCTAAGGAGCACGCATATGAAACAGTTTACAGCCCATCAAGGCATTGTTGCACCCTTAGATCGTGCGAATGTCGACACGGATATGATCATCCCAAAGCAGTTTTTGAAATCGATTAAACGCTCTGGATTTGGTCCAAACTTATTCGATGAGCTTCGCTATTTGGATGAGGGACAGCCAGATCAGGATTGCAGTCAACGCCCTTTGAATCCAGAGTTTGTTTTAAATAAACCGCGCTATCAAGGTTGCAGTATTTTATTGGCGCGTAAGAATTTTGGCTGTGGATCAAGTCGTGAGCATGCGCCTTGGGCTCTAGAGGATTTTGGCATTCGAGCGATTATTGCTCCTAGTTATGCAGATATCTTTTTTAACAACAGCTTTAAAAACGGACTTTTACCCATCATCCTCGACGAAAAAGACGTCGATCAACTCTTCGTTGAAGTTGAAGCGAATGAAGGGTATCAACTGACGATTGATCTCGAAAACCAGCAGGTGGTAAAGCCAGATGGAAGCGCTTTAGGGTTTGAGATAGATGGTTTTCGTAAACATTGCTTGTTGAAAGGGCTAGACGATATTGGCTTGACCCTAGAGCATGCAGACGCGATTCGCGAGTATGAGCAGAAACGGAAAGAAACGGCTCCTTGGTTGTTTTCATAATTTTTCACGATTGATATAGGATTCTTTGCGTCATGTCTAAGCAGATACTGATTTTACCGGGTGATGGCATAGGGCCAGAAATTGTTGCAGAAGCGCGTAAGGTTTTGGAGACCGTTAATGAGCAATTCTCATTAGGGCTGGTGTTGTCTGAAGCACTGGTTGGGGGAGCGGCTATCGATGCAACTGGCGTTCCATTGCCAGCAGAGACGCTGGATGCCGCTCAAAAAGCCGATGCCATTCTTTTAGGTGCTGTTGGTGGGCCTAAATGGGATACGAACCCAGACTTCCAGATCCGTCCAGAAAAAGGCCTTTTGGGGATTCGTTCTAATTTACAATTGTTTGGCAATTTGCGCCCTGCAATACTGTATCCGCAACTTGCGCATGCATCCACGTTAAAGCCGGAAGTTGTGTCAGGCTTGGATATTCTGATTGTACGTGAGTTAACAGGCGGCATTTATTTTGGCCAGCCACGAGGCTATCGCACTAAAGACGGTGGTGTTCGTGAGGGCTTTAACACGTATGTGTACGATGAAAACGAAATTCGTCGAATTGGGCGTGTAGCGTTTGAAGCCGCACGAGCGCGCAATAAAAAGCTGTGCTCTGTCGATAAAGCCAACGTGCTAGAAGTCACAGTGCTTTGGCGTGAAGTTATGAATGAACTTTCAGCTGAATACCCGGATGTTGAATTAAGCCATATGTATGTGGATAACGCCGCTATGCAGTTGGTAAGGGCTCCTAAGCAGTTTGACGTGATGGTAACGGGCAATATGTTTGGCGATATTTTGTCTGATGCAGCTGCAATGCTGACAGGTTCAATCGGCATGCTACCATCCGCGTCATTGGATGCAAACAACAAAGGTATGTATGAGCCTTGTCATGGATCGGCACCGGATATAGCAGGTCAAGGAATCGCAAATCCGTTGGCAACCATCCTTTCTGCCGCTATGATGTTACGATACTCTCTTGGAGAAGGCGCGGCTGCGGACAAAATAGAGGCTGCGGTTAGTCAAGTGTTGGATCAAAACTTACGCACAGCTGATATCATGTCAGAGGGTATGGTGCGGGTGAGTACGTCTGAAATGGGCGAGGCGGTTGTAAAGGCCTTGCAAGCTTGATGATGCGTGAGTAGGTAAGCGGTAGGGTATCTACCGCTTTTTTGCGTTATTTAAATTTTATTATTAGTTGGGGGCACGAATGAGACGTGTAGGGTTTGTTGGCTGGCGTGGTATGGTCGGTTCGGTACTGATGCAGAGAATGATTGAGGAGCGGGATTTCGATCTGATTGACGAGCCTGTGTTCTTTACGACATCTCAAGCAGGAAAACCAGGCCCAGATATCGGCAAGGACATCCCCGCACTGAAAGATGCTCGCAATATTGACGAACTTGCGCAGATGGACGCGATTATTTCTTGCCAAGGCGGCGATTACACCCTGGAAGTCTATGGCAAGCTGCGTGAAGCCGGATGGAAAGGGTATTGGATCGATGCGGCGTCTACCCTGCGTATGGACCAAGACAGCATTATTATTTTGGATCCAGTCAACCTTGATGTCATTGAGTCAGGTCTCTCAAAAGGGATTAAAACCTATGTGGGGGGAAACTGTACGGTTTCGTTGATGTTGATGGGCCTTGGCGGACTTTTCAAAGAAAATCTGGTTGAATGGGTCAGTTCCATGACCTATCAAGCGGCATCCGGTGCGGGCGCTCAAAACATGCGTGAGTTAATTACGCAGATGGGGCAGGTGAATGCCTCCGTTAAGTCGCTGCTTGATAACCCTGCATCGGCGATTTTAGAAATTGACCGTCAAGTTGCGCAGGCGATGCGCAGCCCAGAGTTTGCCACGGATAATTTTGGTGCGCCGTTAGCGGGCTCCCTGATTCCTTGGATTGATAAAGCCGTTGCCGATGGGCAGAGCAAAGAAGAATGGAAAGGATTTGTTGAAACCAACAAAATACTGGGTCGTTCTGAAAACCCAATCGCAATCGATGGTACCTGCGTTCGTATCGGCGCAATGCGCTGCCACAGTCAAGGCTTTACGATCAAACTGAAAAAAGATGTACCGCTGGATGAAATCGAAAGCATGATCGCTTCAGCAAACGATTGGGTAAAGGTTGTGCCTAATGAGCGTGATATCACAGTCCAAGAGCTCAGCCCAACGAAAGTAACGGGCACATTAAGTATTCCAGTGGGCCGTTTGCGTAAAATGAAGATGGGTCCTGACTACTTAAATGCATTTAGTGTCGGTGATCAGTTGTTGTGGGGAGCCGCAGAGCCTCTACGCCGTATGCTTCGGATATTAATTCAGGCATAATGCCTGATTAATAGGTGACCTATTCACAGCCCGATTTGTTCGGGCTGCTTTGTTTATAGCGTTTATCTTTGTTGTGACGCAATAATCATAGTAAATTATGATTTATTACATTAGATTAGCGTTATGTCTTTGCGACAATTTAGGATTATGAGTATTACATGAGTATAGCGGTAGCAGTGGTCGGTGCATCAACGCTTTTGGGCGAAAATTTGCTGGAAATATTAGCAGATCGAAATTTCCCAGTAACCGATATTCGGCTTGCGGATGTTGGTGAAATGACTGAGCGTAGTGTTATGTTTAAAGGGCATGCAACGCGTATTCGGTCATTAGAGAAAACCAATTTAGCTGGCGTTGGTATTTTGTTTAACTGCAAGCCTGCAGGGTTAACAAATCAGGACTTACAGCAGCTTCTCAATGAAAAAGTAACGGTTATTGACTTGTGTCCAAGCGATGATGCCGATTTATCAAACTGTTGGGTGCCCAGCATTGGTAATCAAGATGCGGCGGCAATGTGCAATGAGTATATTGTCAGCCCGTCGTCTGCAGCGATTGTGACAGCAATGGCGCTATCCGCTTTGAATGAAAAGTATAAGGTCTTGCGTTTGAATCTGACTTGCCTCAATTCGGTTGCTGAGTCCGGGCGAGAAGGGGTTGAGGCCTTGGCGCTTGAGGCGTCTCGCTTGCTCAATGGCAGGCCTGCTGAAGGCGAGTATTTTGGTCAACAAATTGCCTTTAATATTTTGCCAGCAGCGGGTGGTTTATCGGCTTCTGGGGAGTCGTTAGAAGAGCAACGTATTGTCAGTCAAGTTCAGTCATTGCTCAATGATGATCAATTAGAGGTTATGGTGAGTGCTCTACAAGTGCCACTGTTTTACGGGCAGTGTGTTGTGATCCATGCTGAGTGTCAGCATCCAATTGAGCTTGATCAGGCGGCTGAAATCCTGGGTAAAGTACCGGATTTAACCTTCTCGAAAAGCGAATTGTACTCGCCAGTGACACATGCGGCTGGACAGGATGGAGTCTTTGTATCGCGCTTGAGAGTTGAACCAAACTCCGCTACGGGGTTTGCATTGTGCGCGGTAACAGACAACTTAAGGAAGGGTGGAGCCCTAAATGCCGTACAGATTGCAGAGGAAATCGTTACTCTGCTTGACCGTGGATAGGGTTTTCAATAATACTAAGCTATAAATTTGGATGCAACTTTCTGTTTTTTCTGATATTTAAACACAGGTTGCGGATCATGAGGGAAATCAGATGCTGCGAAAACTTGCCTTAAGCCTCGCTGTTGCCGGGGTACTTGGGATGCCGAATGCCCACGCGTTGGGACTTGGTGAGATCAATATCAAATCCGCCTTAAACGAGCCTCTGAATGCAGAGATTCGGTTGATGCAGTTGAATGATCTGTCGCCATTGCAAATCCAACCCAAAATGGCAAATGCAGATGATTTTTCGTTAGCGGGATTAAATCGCTCTGGCATCATCAATAATATTCGATTTCAAGTGTATGCCTCACCGGATGGAACTGGCGTTATACGTTTGACCTCGAACGACCCAGTCAGAGAACCTTTCCTTAATTTTTTGTTGGAGGTTAACTGGCCAAGTGGACGCTTAGTCAGAGAGTACACAGTGTTACTGGATCCTCCCGCATTTGATCCTGCACCTGTCGCTCGCAGTGTACAGCCAGCGGCTTCCACATCGCCCTCGGTTGCCGTTACTCCGGCGCAGCCTGCACGTCCTGCTCAGCCGTTGCCTTCACCTGTTGCCGATACACCAGCGTCTGCTCCATCTCCTGCTCCGACGACTCGTGCCGCTGACCCTAGTCAGATTCAAGTGCAACGAGGTGATACTCTTTGGGTCTTGGCTAACCGCTTTAAGCCAGATGCCTCAATTTCAACAGATCAGATGATGTTGGCGATCCAACGCAAGAATCCGCAAGCGTTTCCGTCAGGTAACATCAATATGATGTCAGCTGGCACAGTGTTGTCAATTCCGACAGCTGCGGAAGTAGGTGCATTAACCTCACGTGAAGCATCGCTTGAAGTCGCAAGGCAGAATGACCTGTGGCGTTTGCGTGGTCGTACAACCACTCCGGTTGAGTCTGTATCGCAAGTCGCTGCAACAGCTGAACCGACAGATGCACCGACGACTCCAGTTGAAGCAACGGAGCGTGTTGAATCTGAAGTTGCCCAAGCTCAGCCTGTGGTGCCGCCAGCAGAGGCGGAACTGCGCATTGTGACGCCTGATTTGGATCAGCGTATTACATCTGATCAACCCGCGGTTGCAGGTGATCAAGAGCGAACTGTTGCCCAAGCACCCGATACAACCGCTCAAAGTGTTGATGGCCTCCTGCAGCGCAGTGGCGAGATTGAACAGCAGTTAATGTTCACGCTTGAAACCATTGATAAGCTTGAGCGTGAGAATATAGATCTAAATGAGCAGCTGGAATCGGTTCAAGACCAGTTGGCTTTAATGCAGCGAATGCTTGAGTTGAAAGATCAGGATTTGGCTGCGTTACAAGCGCTTGTCGAGCAAAATGTGTCGTCTGAAGGGCGTGAAGAGTCAGCTAAGCTCTTTATGCTGTATGGAATAGGCGGGATATCCATTGCAGCCTTGTTGGCATCGATTGCGGCTTTGCTGGTGGGTAGACGTCGTAAAAATGCTGCAGCTAAATCATCAAAATACAACGTTGCAGTCAAAGATGACACTTCGGATTCGGATACAATCCCTAAAGTAGCCACAGCCGCTGCAGCGACAGCGCTTGCAGGTGCCGCAGTTGCTCAAGCACAAGAAGAGCAGCAGGATGCGCCAGTCGCCGCTGCAGAAGACGCCACGGAGTTTGTCTCAGAGGAATTAGACACCTCAGGAGAAGAAAACGATTTTGCAGATTTAGATCTTGATATGGATCTAGATTTGGATTTGAACCTCGATGATGACCCTGTCGATGACGTTAAAGTGATTGATGAAGAATTTGATTTATCGGCGGTAGTAGAGCCAGAGATCGAAAATACATCGGAGGTTGATGACGTCAGTGAAACGGATTTCGATGCGTTAGCGGCGGAAAGCTTCGATGAGTTAGAGTTTAACGATGACGAGTCCGAAGAAATACAGGCTAGTGACGAAAGCCTTGAGGAGATGGATCTCGATGACTTGATGGACATCACCGATGCGCCTGATGCGTTAGATACATACGAGAGTAGCTCGGATGCATCTTTGGATGATGATATAGATCTTGAGTTCTCAATTGATGATATTGCGCAACGTGATCCGCTTGATGAGCGGGTCTCCGATGCCGATCCTGAGGTCGATGATGAGGATTTGCTGGACTTCAGTGATTTAGCATTGAGTGATGCAGCCGAAACGGAAGAGGATCAGGATCAGGATCAGGAGGTTTCGGCCGCTAATGACATGGATGAGCTTGAGTTCTCCTTGTCAGAAGCCGATTTTGACGCAGCTGAAGATGAAACCTTGGATGATGATTTAGAGGCTTTGTCTAACGACTTGGCGTTTGAGTTAGATGATGCTGAGACGGTTGATGATGCAGAAGCGCCTAAAACATCACCAGGTAAAAAGACTGAAGAAGAATTAACAGCGAACATCGCTCATGATTTGGAAATGGGCTTGGATGACGAGTTAGATGATATCCTCGCAAGTACTGATGATGACATTGCGCTTGACGAGTCTGACTCCTATGAAGAAGCCATAGATCTTTTAGATAATCTAAATCTACTTGATGGTGCTGACGAGAATGAAACCAAGTTAGACTTGGCACGTGCGTACATTGAAATGGATGATGCTGAAGGTGCGCGCGAAATTCTAGGTGAAATAGCTCGTGAAGGAAATGAAGCGCAGCGTTCCGAAGCAGAGAAGCTGCTGAATTCTTTATCCTGATAGATACGAATGGCTTTATGACTGATGTAATACCTGAAGGGGCGGTTTCGACCGCCCCTTATCGTTATGCTTTAGCAGTGGAGTATGCGGGTGGGCTCTATCACGGCTGGCAAAAACAAGAACATGACGCCGTGCGCTGTATTCAAAGTGAGGTCGAGAAAGCCTTAGCAAAAGTGGCAAATCATCCGGTGAATGTGATTTGTGCTGGAAGAACAGACGCAGGAGTGAGTGCCAGTTGCCAAATAATTCATTTCGATACCCATGCTATACGTGACCCGCGTGCATGGGTAATGGGTACCAATACGTACCTGCCTGATGACATCGCTGTGTTATGGGCAACACCTGTTACACAGGATTTTCATGCACGTTTTTCCGCCAAGGCGCGGCGCTATCGCTATGTCATCTACTCATCACCCGTCAAACCGGGATTGTTGCATAAGGGGGTAACGTGGACATGGAAAACCCTGGATGTCGAATTGATGCGACAAGCGTCAAGGTTTTTGATTGGAGAGCATGACTTTACATCCTACCGAGCCGTCGGATGTCAAGCGAAGAGTCCAGTGAGAACTGTACAAAACATAGAGCTGCATCAAATTGGTAGCTTGATCATCATTGATATTAAAGCAAATGCTTTTTTGCATCATATGGTGCGTAACATTGCGGGTGTTTTAATGAAAATCGGTGCACAAGAGGCGCCTGTTTTTTGGGCAAAAGAGGTTTTAGACGCAAAAGATCGGCGACAGGGTGGCGTGACGGCACCGCCGTTCGGACTCTACTTTGTTGATGTGGACTACGATCAAGTTCATGGGTTGCCGAGATTGCCTCTGGGGCCATTTTTTCTTGGCTTACAGAATTAACGAATTGATGTTGATATGAATAGGTAGAACATGCGCGCCCGAGTGAAGATTTGTGGTATTACCAACCTTGATGACGCTTTGGCTTCTGTGAGTGCTGGAGCGGACGCCCTCGGTTTTGTTTTTTACAAACCAAGCCCGCGATATATTGAGCCTAATGCAGCTGCAGACATTATTAAACAGTTACCTGCTTTTGTGACCAGCGTTGGATTGTTTGTTAATGAAACGCACAGCGAAATAGAACGCATTGTAGATCTCACACAGATTGATCTTTTGCAATTTCACGGTGATGAACCACCTCTGTTTTGCCAGGGCTTTTCAAGGCCTAGCATTAAAGCGCTTCGAGTAAGCAATGACATGGACTTGGTTCGTGAAGTTGAAGTCTACGCAGATGCTGTAAAAGGTGTATTGTTAGATACCTATGTTGCAGGAGTGCCGGGTGGAACGGGCGCACAGTTTGACTGGGGTCTAATTCCTGATGGCTTAGCGGATAAAATTATCTTGGCGGGTGGTTTAGACCCTAACAATGTAGCGGAGGCTGTGTTATGTATAAAACCCTACGCGGTTGATGTGAGTGGTGGCGTTGAGAAAGCAAAAGGCTTTAAGGATATTTCAAAAGTTCAGCGATTTATTCACGAGGTAACGCGTGTCAGTATGCGTTAGCAAATAAGGAAGAGGGCGCATTGAGTGCTCGTCAATAGGGCGTTGTTTTTGATAGTGTCGTTACCCTTACCTTGTATTTGTAAAAGAGTCACTAATTTTAGTGCTGAATATGTAGGGATCGCCTGTTAAAATCTTTTAAGTATGTCTTATGGCAAACGTGTTTTGAGTAAAAATGTTTCAGCTTTTTTGTGCTGATTCGGTAGGAACCATCGAAAATGTATCCGATGGTGTAGTGGTTGGAAGCGTACTTGTGAGTCAAATTGCGTCTTTGGTCGATAGTCCGGAGTTGATCCCATCGAGGGTAAGCGCGATAATTGCAGACATGCGAACGGCGATGGATGCCTGATCTGATAATGCAACTTTTTCATCTGGATTAATGTAATGAGCAGCTGGCTGGATAAAATAGTACCCTCTCTGGTGAAACGTACAGAAGCGAAACGTTCGAGTGTGCCAGAGGGATTGTGGGAAAAATGCCCGAAGTGTGATTCGGTTTTGTATAAGCCTGAATTGGACAAAAACTTAAATGTTTGCCCTAAGTGCGATCACCACATGCGCATTGGGGCTCGCCGTCGTTTGGATCTTTTCCTCGATCCTGATAATCGGAAAGAAATCGGGGCTGATGTGTTGCCTGTGGATCGTCTTAAGTTTAAAGACTCCAAAAAATACAAAGATCGTCTAGTGGCGGCTGAAAAAAGCACCGGTGAGACGGATGCCTTAGTCGCGATGAGTGGAACCCTTGAAGGTCAGCCAGTTGTGGCCGTTGCTTTTGAGTTTAACTTCATGGGCGGCTCTATGGGTGCGGTTGTCGGTGAGCGGTTTGTGCAAGCGGCTCATCTTGCCCTGGAGCGTAAAATTCCACTGGTTTGCTTTGCAGCATCTGGTGGAGCACGTATGCAGGAAGCCTTATTTTCATTGATGCAGATGGCTAAAACCAGTGCTGCACTCGAAAAAATGAAGCTTGCGGGTGTGCCGTATATCTCCGTATTGACCGACCCTGTTTACGGTGGTGTGTCAGCGAGTCTTGCGATGTTGGGAGATCTGAATATTGCTGAGCCCAATGCACTGATCGGCTTTGCTGGCCCGCGTGTGATTGAGCAGACCGTGCGTGAAAAACTCCCCGAAGGTTTTCAACGTAGTGAGTTTTTATTGGCCCACGGTCAGGTGGATATGATTGTTGAGCGGAAAGAGATGAGAACGCGTGTTGCGGCTATTCTCAGTAAGCTCATGGGGCACCCGACGGTGTGTCCAGTGTCTGATGCGCCCGCATCAGAGGCTTCAACCGATGAACCTATTGAAAATGAAGTGAGTCAATAACTGTGGTAGAGGTTGCATCGTCGACGTGGGGTCTTTCCCGATGGTTGGAGTATATTGAATCTTGCCATCCTGGCGAAATTGATCTGGGTTTGGATCGTGTCAGTCAGGTTGCAGCTAAGCTGGAAATCAACTTAAACAAGAGCTTTGTTTTTACGGTGGGAGGGACCAACGGAAAGGGGACCACCACACGTCTCTTGGAGTCAGTGTTTTCGGCCGCTGGCTTGGTGGTTGCAACCTACACCTCGCCTCATTTTCTACGCTATAACGAGCGCGTTCGCTTGGCTGGCAAAGACATCAGTGATCAGGACTTGTGTCAATGTTTTGCGCAAATTGAAGCGGCGCGGTCCGATATACCCCTTACTTACTTTGAGTATGGAACATTAGCGGCCTTGTTGTTTTTTACTCAGACCGCGCCTGATATCGTTATTCTGGAAGTTGGGCTTGGTGGGCGTTTGGATGCGATCAACATCATTGATGCTGATGTTTCAATCGTGACCACAGTGTCGATGGATCATATGGATTGGCTTGGTGACACGCGTGACGCGATAGGTTTTGAAAAAGCCGGTATTTATAGGTCTGAAAAACCGGCCATCTGTGGAGATCTGAATCCACCGCAAACTCTAGTAGACCATGCGCAGTCGATAGGTGCTCATTTATTCCTGCGCAACCTTGATTTTTCGATTCAAGAAAAAGATGGCGTCTGGGATTGGAAAGGACGCGATCTCCAGGGCGCTACCGTCGAGTTATTGGATTTAGATATGCCTGCTTTGCCTTTGCAAAATGCGGCCACAGCCGTTCAGGCCATTTTGCTTTCTCCATTTTCCGTGACGGAAGCTCATATTCGTTCGGGTTTGTGCAGTGCCTCATTAACAGGGCGTATGCAAATGCTCAGGCTGAATGATTCAGAATGTATTCTTGATGTGGCGCATAATCCAGAATCGGCGGCGTATCTCAGCTCGGCTTTAAGTAAGCTTCCCCCAAAGCCAACACACGTTGTTCTTGGAATGTTGGCAGATAAAGATATAGGTGAAGTTTTACGAGCACTTCGTTTAGACGTTGACCATTGGCACCTTGTCAGTCTCGATACACCTCGTGGTGCAACCGCAAAACAATTGCAGGCATTTTTTAACGACTGCGCACCGAATCACTTGGATAAGCTCACTCTTCATTCTGACGTACCGAGTGCGTTAACCTATCTTTCCCAGCATCTTTCTGAGCAGCATCGAGTGGTCGTGGCAGGCTCATTCTATACCGTGACAGATGCGTTAGCCTATTTAACTTCCCCTTAGGTTAGTAAAAACAAATGAAAGATGCGATTAAATATAGAGTCACGGGCGCCTTGATTTTAGGCGTTATGTTAGCGGCATTAGTTCCATTTGCATTCGATGGTGCAGGGCATGGTGAACGCTATGTTGCGCCTGCCGTGCAGATCGCGCCTAGACCTGTTGCCCCTGAGCCAGTATTGCAACCTGTGCCAGACATCGGCGTTCAGGTGGAGGCTCAGGTGGAAGAAGCGGTTGTCGCGGCTCCCGTTGTTATTGAGCGAACCCCACCTGCACCTGTTCAGCAGGTTGTGAGTATCGACCCTCCACAGGCTTCGGTGTCTCGTCCGTTGGAATCTTTAGCGCCGACGTTAAATCCTGTGCAAGAAGCCCCGGCTTTAGATGCCGATCAGATACCCGCTGCATGGGCACTTCAGCTTGCGAGCTTTCGTCAAGAAGCGAATGCGCGTGAACTTAGAACGCGGCTCATTAATGCCGGTCATCGTGTGTACATTCGCCATGGGGATGATGTTGTTCGAGTGTTTGTCGGTCCCGAGATGCAGCGTACACGTCTTGAAGAGTTGAAGGTCAGTCTTAAGAATGAATATGGCTTAGACGGCATTATCGTTCGCTTTTCAACGCAATAACACGATAGGTTTGCTGCAGTTGCTCTGTTAAACTAGGCACATTGAGGATGTAATTGGATTCATGATGAATTGGGTTGATTGGACAATTATTGGTATTATTGCCATATCGGCAGTGTTAAGTCTTAGAAGAGGCTTTGTCAAAGAGGCAATATCCCTTGCTTCTTGGGTAGCGGCTTTTATTGTTGGACGTTTATTTTCTGATGTGTTGGCGGATATCCTTTCAGGCTATCTTGATGTGCCACCATCGGTCCATTTACTCATCGCATTCTCTGTGCTGTTCATCGCCACGCTGATTGTTGGAAACCTCTTGGCTTCTTTAATTGGCGGCTTGGTGCATGCAACGGGCTTATCCGCCACCGACCGGATTTTGGGCGTTGGTTTTGGTGTGCTTAGAGGCGGTTTAGTGGTTGTGATCATGATTGTGTTATTAAAAATGACACCCGCTATACAAGATCCCTGGTGGAATGAGTCCGTGCTTATTCCGCATTTTTTGGTGATGGAAACCTGGTCAAGGGATATGGCGCAGGATATAGGGCAGGCGATCTGGAATATAGGTCGCTGAGCTATCTTACATGGATCTCGAATTAACGCGTCTCTCTTGAGGTTGATTGAATGTGCGGTATCGTCGGCATTTTTGCCAGAAGCAATGTTAACCAGACTATTTTCGATGCACTAACAGTGCTGCAACACCGTGGGCAGGATGCAGCCGGTATGGTAACTTGTGAGGGTGATCGTTTCTTTATGCGCAAAGACAACGGTCTTGTTAACGAAGTATTCAGAACGCGTCACATGAAACGCTTGATGGGTAATATGGGGATAGGGCATGTTCGCTATCCTACAGCCGGTAGTTCTAGCTCTGCGGAAGCTCAGCCGTTCTATGTAAACTCTCCTTATGGTATAGCCTTAGCTCATAACGGAAATTTGACCAATGCTGAAGCCTTGGCGGATGATATTTTCCGTGCAGACTTGCGACACATTAATACCACGTCGGACTCTGAGGTGTTGTTGAATGTGTTTGCTCACGAGCTCCAGCGTCTTGGCAAGCTGACACCGACGGCTGTCGATATGTTTAAAGCCGTTGAAGAAGTGCACAAGCGTTGTCAGGGTGGTTATGCCGTGGTTGCCATGATCACAGGTTACGGTGTTTTGGCTTTCCGTGATCCATACGGAATTCGTCCATTGGTCTACGGCAAGCGTGTGGTTGATGGCAAAGTCGAGTACATGGTGGCATCCGAAAGCGTGGCCCTTGATACCTCAGGTTTTGAGCGTGTACGCGATTTAGTGCCGGGTGAAGCGCTCTACATCGATAACGAAGGCCAGTTGTTCTTGCAGCAGTGCGCAACTCAGCAGACATTGGCGCCTTGTTTATTTGAGTATGTCTATCTTGCTCGCCCTGATTCCATTATTGAAAATATCTCTGTTCATTCTTCCAGAATGCTAATGGGGGTCAAGCTTGCGGATAAAATTAAGAAAGAGCGTCCTGATCACGATATCGATGTGGTTATTCCCATACCCGATACAAGTCGAACGGCGGCTCTCGAAATGGCGCATGCATTAGGTGTTACTTTCCGAGAAGGCTTTATTAAAAATCGATATATTGGCCGCACGTTTATTATGCCGGGTCAGACATTACGCAAAAAGTCTGTTCGTCAAAAGCTCAACCCAATTGCATCGGAGTTTAAAGATAAAGTAGTGATGCTGGTTGATGACTCAATCGTGCGGGGAACCACCTCTAAGCAAATTGTGCAGATGGCGCGTGACGCTGGCGCTCGAAAAGTCTATTTTGCATCCGCTGCCCCCGAGGTTCGTTTTCCGAACGTATACGGCATCGACATGCCAAGTGCCACTGAATTAGTGGCTCATGGCCGCTCAGCTGAAGACGTTGGCAACTATATCGGTTGCGATTGGATGCTGTATCAGGACCTGGATGACCTCAAGGCATGCATTACAGAGCTGAATTCAGATATTAAAGAGTTTGATACCTGTGTTTTTGATGGCAAGTACGTCACGGGTTCGGTGAACGCTGAATACTTACAAAAGCTTGAGAGCAAGCGCAATGATGATGCCAAAACCATGGCTGATTCAGATAGCGATGCAGAAGAAGATGCATCTGCCGATCTTCACACTCGTATTAACTGAGGTATCCCTATGACTGATTCGTTTGAGCGTGCTTCTCGCATTCAATTCTCCGGTCAGGAGTATGACCTTGAGACCTTAGCCGTTCGAGCGGGTCAGCATCGGAGTGATGAAGGCGAGCATAGCGACGCTATTTTTCCGACCTCAAGCTTTGTTTTTTCGACGGCGCGTGAAGCGGCTGCTCGCTTTGGTGGCGAGGAAGACGGCAATATATACTCGCGTTTTACCAACCCAACGGTGCGTGCATTCGAAAAACGGATTGCAGCGCTTGAGGGTGGGGAACGTGCAGTTGCGACAGCCTCTGGCATGGCCGCGATCTTGAGTTTGGGCTTGGCGTTGATGAAGACAGGCGACCACGTCGTGTGTTCAAGAAGCGTCTTTGGATCCACCGTGGCACTTTTTACTCGTTATTTAAGTCGTGCGGGTATCGAAACCACGTTTGTTGATCCAACGAATTTAAACGCTTGGTCTGCCGCCATTAGGCCTGAGACCAAAATGTTTTTCTTGGAAACCCCTTCAAATCCCTTGGCGGAGCTGACGGATATTTCAGCCGTTGCCGAGATCGCTCATGGAGCGGGTGCTCTGCTAGTTGTGGATAATTGTTTCTTAACCCCTGCATTGCAGCGCCCATTAGCCTTGGGGGCTGATATTATCATGCATTCGGCAACCAAGTACCTAGACGGTCAAGGGCGCTGCATTGGCGGTGTGCTGGTTGGACGTGATGCCGAGATGGAAGCCATTTTTGGCTTTATTCGCACAGGTGGTGCCTGCTTAAGCCCGTTTAATGCCTGGGTCTTTTTGAAGGGCTTAGAGACCTTGCCGCTGCGCATGCAAGCGCACAGCGAGCGCGCATTAACCTTGGCTAAGTGGTTGCAAACCCAGAAAGGGATTAACAAAGTCTATTACTCAGGACTTGAAGATCATCCTCAGCATGCATTGGCCTGTCGTCAACAGAGCGCGTTTGGTGGCGTTTTGTCCTTTGAAGTTGAGGGTGACAAAGACGCGGCTTGGCGTTTCATTGATGCGACAGAGATTATCTCAATCACTGGCAATCTCGGTGATGTTAAGTCGACCATAACCCATCCGGCCACAACAACGCACGGTCGTATGACACCAGAAGAACGTGCCGATGCAGGCATTAAAGATAACTTGATCCGTCTGTCAGTGGGTCTTGAGTCTGTTGATGATCTTAAAGCTGACTTGTTGAAAGGCTTAGCTGCGGTCTAGATCGAATACATGTCTTTAATTTACCTTGCGCCCATGGAGGGTGTAGTTGACTACACCCTGCGTGATATCTTAACGGCATCCGGCAATGTCGATCACTGCGTTACTGAATTTATTCGAGTTTCTGAACGTCTATTACCCGTCTCTGTCTTTTATCGAATGATGCCAGAATTGCATCATGGAGGTAAAACGCACTCGGGTGTACCTGTGTTTGCCCAATTGCTGGGTAGTGAGCCTTCAGTCCTTGCCGAAAATGCAGCTCGTGTTGTTGAGTTAGGGGCACCTGGCGTTGACCTGAATTTTGGCTGCCCCGCAAAAACCGTGAATAAAAGTCGAGGCGGCGCTGTTCTGTTAAAAGAACCGGAGCTCATTCATTCCATTGTAAGTGCCGTCAGAGAGGCGATTCCTTCATCTATTCCTGTAACGGCCAAAATGCGTTTGGGGTATTTTGATAAATCTTTGGCAATTGAAAACGCACAAGCCATTGAATCAGCAGGGGCGTCAACCTTAACGATTCATGCTCGAACAAAAGAAGAAGGCTATAAGCCGCCTGCGCATTGGGAATGGATTGCAAAAATCCGTGATCATGTGTCTTTGCATCTGGTTGCCAATGGTGAAGTTTGGACGCCGGAAGATTATCATCGCTGTCGGCAGGTGTCAGGTTGTGCGGATGTGATGATCGGCCGTGGAATGTTAGCCAATCCTTTTTTGGCCGATCAAATTAAACAGGGTCAGGACGTTAGCGCAGCGTCTGATGAGCAATGGGTTGCGCTCATTCCCATGTTGGAACGTTATCATCAACAGGTGATCGATGATTTATCGGAGCGGCATGTGCATGGGCGGATCAAGCAATGGTTGAGCATGTTAAAATTGGGTTACCCGCAAGCGTCACGGTTGTTTGATCGAATACGCTCTGAGCGAGACCCGCTGAGCATCATGGAGACTATTCGAGCTGAAAGAGAGCATTACTCTGTTCCAGCCGAATAGCTTAGATCTTACTGGCGATTGTCCATACGCTCTTGATGAAGGCGCTGCTGCTCTCTCCAGGCTTCATACATCTCTTCATCTGTTGGTTGCGTGAGTGCTGAATACCAAACAGGGGACGTGCCTAATAAAAAACCGCTCACGGCGATTACAAGTCCTAAGACCTTCATTTTAGGTTTAATACTTAAACCCAATATGACCACCAGTAATCCACTAAAGTGTAAGACGTAGGTCATGAATGAACCCATGGTCATAGCGTTTCCTTATCGGCAAATTTGGTGCGAATGAATTCCTCAACATCATTGGTGATCATGACTTCGGTTGTCGGGACAGGGATTTGATAGTCATACACCTGTATCCAGCCATCGGTGTCTGGAGCTCTTTCCCACACGGTGCCTGCATTGTATTGAACGAGAGGCGTCAGAGACGGGTCGAGTAGGCAGATTTTTTCAAGTGGAACGGGGAGAAGATTTTTCATTTCATCCGCTAAAAAATCGTCTGTTTCGTAGCCTGTAAACATTCGCCAACCCGTATCATTTAAATGCTCCGGTACGGTTTTGTACATAAAGCGAATAGGGAGCTTTTCATCAAATACCAGTCGGGATGCAAGAACTAAAAATCCATTTTTGGTTTGGGCTGTTTCGTAGCCGGGTTCAGGAGCTGTGTCAGAATTTAAAGGCTTCATACCACCCTCGATTGAGTTAATAATAGCGCAGTTTAACAGCTACGCCTTAGCGCTGCATTAAGGTAATTTAGACGTAAAAAAGCCCTGAATGGTTCAGGGCTTTTTTGTCAGCCGTTTAACGAATTAAACGCTGGTGGTTGGAATAACAGTTGATGCCTTTTCTACATACTTGTCCATCTGATCGAAGTTCAAGTAGCGGTAGACTTCAGACGACATGCTATCGAGCTTGCTCGCATAGGCCATGTATTCGTCAACACTGGGTAACTTGCCTTCAAGTGCAGCGACAGCCGCTAACTCAGCAGAGGCCAAGTACACGTTAGCACCTGTTCCTAAACGGTTAGGGAAGTTACGCGTTGAGGTTGACACAACCGTGGCTTTGTCAGCAACACGTGCTTGGTTACCCATGCACAATGAACAGCCTGGCATTTCCATGCGTGCACCTGCTTTACCGAAGACATTGTAGAAGCCTTCATCAGAGAGCTGTGCGGCATCCATTTTCGTCGGTGGAGCGATCCACATACGGGTTGGAATTGATTTGCCAGAGGCTTCTAGCAGCTTGCCTGCGGCACGGAAGTGACCGATGTTGGTCATACAAGAACCGATGAAGACTTCATCAATTTTGTCGCCAGCAACGTCTGACAGTAAGCGAGCATCGTCTGGATCGTTTGGAGCACATAGGATAGGCTCTTTGATTTCAGACATGTCGATTTCGATAACCGTATGGTATTCGGCATCGGCATCGGCACGCATTAGGCTTGGGTTAGCCAACCATTCTTCCATGCCCTTGATACGACGCTCGATTGTACGTGGGTCGCCATAGCCTTCAGCCAGCATCCACTTCAGCATCACGATGTTTGAGTTCAGGTATTCTGCAACTGAGCTCTCAGACAGAGTGATGGTGCAGCCTGCAGCAGAGCGCTCAGCAGATGCATCAGACAGTTCGAATGCTTGCTCAACAGTCAGGTCTTCTAGGCCTTCGATTTCCAGTACACGTCCAGAGAAGACGTTTTTCTTGCCCGCTTTAGCAACGGTCAAGTGGCCTTCTTTGATGGCGTAGTAAGGAATGGCGTGTACCAGATCACGTAACGTGATGCCAGGGTTACGCGTGCCTTTGAAGCGAACCAGAACAGATTCTGGCATATCCAATGGCATAACACCTGTTGCGGCCGCAAACGCAACCAAGCCAGAGCCCGCAGGGAAGGAAATCCCCAGTGGGAAACGGGTGTGTGAGTCACCGCCAGTACCCACAGTGTCAGGTAGCAGCATACGGTTCAACCAAGAGTGAATAACACCGTCGCCTGGGCGCAACGATACACCACCACGATTCATGATGAAGTCAGGTAGTGTGTGGTGAGTGTTCACGTCAACTGGCTTTGGATACGCCGCTGTGTGGCAGAAAGACTGCATCACAAGATCAGCAGAGAAGCCTAAGCATGCCAAGTCTTTTAGCTCGTCACGCGTCATAGGGCCAGTGGTGTCTTGTGAGCCAACCGTGGTCATTCTTGGTTCGCAAGAAGTACCAGGGCGAACGCCAGCAACGCCACAGGCTTTACCTACCATTTTTTGAGCAAGGGTGTAACCTTTGCCCGTGTCGTTAGGTTGCTCTGGTGTGCGGAAAATATCAATTGGGCCTAGGCCGAGCGCTTCACGCGCTTTTTGTGTCAGACCGCGACCGATGATCAGCGGAATACGTCCGCCTGCGCGAACTTCATCCAGAAGCATTTGAGTTTTTAATTCAAATCGGCAGAGTTCAGCACCTGTGTCGTGGTTTTTAGCAACACCTTCATATGGATAGACATCGATGACATCGCCCATATTCATTTGAGTCACGTCCATTTCGATTGGCAGGGCGCCAGCATCTTCCATCGTGTTATAGAAAATAGGTGCAATCTTGCCGCCGAAGCAGAAACCGCCAGCACGTTTGTTAGGGATATTGGGGATATCATCACCAAAGAACCATAACACAGAGTTGGTTGCAGACTTACGAGAAGAGCCTGTTCCGACAACATCGCCAACGTACGCAACAGGGAAGCCTTTTGCTTTAACGGCTTCAATTTGTGTTAACGGACCTGTTGTGCCTGGGTTAACTGGCTCAATGCCTTCACGCTCCATTTTAAGCATGGCGTTTGCGTGAAGTGGGATGTCTGGGCGTGACCAAGCATCTGGAGCAGGTGACAAGTCATCTGTGTTGGTTTCGCCAGGTACTTTAAAGACAGTAACGGTTATTTTTTCAGCCACTTCTGGCTTGGAAGTAAACCACTCGCCAGCCGCCCAGGATTCCATGACCTGCTTAGCAAAGGCGTTGCCTGCTTCGGCTTTGTCTTGAACATCGTGGAATGCATCAAACATCAATAAGGTGTGAGATAAAGCTTTAACAGCGGTTGGAGCCAAAGCTTCATGGTCTAATGCGCTGATCAATGGCTGAATGTTGTAGCCGCCAAGCATCGTGCCTAGCAATTCAACCGCTTTTACAGGAGAAACAAGAGGAGTGGTGACTTCACCCTTAGCAACAGCATCTAAAAAGCCCGCTTTTACGTATGCTGCTTGGTCAACACCGGCTGGAACACGGTTGGTCAACAGATCTAGGAGAAACTCTTCTTCGCCTGCTGGTGGATTCTTAACCAGATCAACCAGTGCTGCTGTTTGCTCTGGATCCAGTGGCTTTGGTGGAATGCCTTCTAAGGCACGTTCTTCGACATGTTTACGGTAAGCTTCAAGCACGATTTAGCCCTCATCTGTTGTCACAATCGTACATCGGACATGAATTCTGCCGATGCCGGTTCGAATAATATGTTATCGAATGTGGATTGGCGGTGGAATTCTAGCCTATGGGGGCGCTAAAGTTAAGTATTGTCGACAATCCTGAGCTTAGACTTTGTACCAACGTAATGGACTATAGGCCTTTAATCTATAAATCGCATTAGTCGAAAAGATATGTTTCAATAGTCTGCGATGTACGCGTATAAAGGATGATAGAGCCTATGTCTGGTCTCATTGTTCGGGGTATGATGTTACTCGCATTTTTAAGGTTAATTAGGTTTAGTGTACTACATGGATAAAGAACAGCTTAAATCACGAGTCTACGAAGTTGCAGATGACTTGCTTTTATCAGCGAGCTATCCGAGATCAGAAGCGATAGCCGAAACGCTTGAGATCGAGTCTGAAGAGGTTTCTCGTTACCTTTCGCAGTGGTGGTATGAGCTGCCTCAGCGAATCGTTATGACGGATCGAACGGATCGCGCGATTAGTGTGCCAGGGATGCCGGATACACTGGCGCAGGCCTTTACTCGAATTTGGCTGCATGCACTGCAAGAAGCGAATTCAAAAGTGAATTTTACTCGGCAAATGGTGGATGTGGGTCTTGAGGAAGATCGGCGTGTTAATGACGATGCCTTGCAAAAGTCACAGCATCTCTATTTAGAGCTCGAAAGTCGCTACCGTGAGCAGTCACTCAAGCTTGAGGAATCACGAGAGCAGTTTAAAGCACTCGAGGCCGAAATTGCGGTTCTAAAAAATAATTTAGCCATTGAAACGAACACTCGCAAAAAAGAAGAGCAGTCGCGCGTTACCATAGAGCATGAATTAGCGCAGCTGCGTAAAGCCCATGACGATGCTAAACGCGTCTTTGACCAACGTATCAAAGACGAGCAGCGGCATATGATGGAAGCGATTGCGAAAGAGGAAGTGGATACGCGCTATTATCGAAACACCCTTGAAAAAGTGCGTGAAGAGGCCAGTAAAAAAGAGTCTGAGCTGGTGCGTGAGATTCATGACTTGCAGGCACGTATTGCACGCAAGGACGTTAAAACCGATACGCTAAAGTCGCAAGTTAAGAGCCAAGAAGCTGAACTCTTGAAGTATAAGCAAGACAGCGGTGTGCTTCAGCGTGATCTGTCGCGTGTTAATGCTCAGCTTTTAACCGAGGTGAACAAAACGAAGCGACTGGAAGCAAAGGTTAAAGAGCTGCAAGAAGACATTCGACGCCTTAATCAGAAACACATTACGGCTTCCAATGAGAATGCTAAGCGCGAAAATATTCTGCGCTCTCAATTAGTAGAGAAAGAAAACATCATCATTCGGGCTGAAGCTAAGGTGAACTCATTAGAGAAACGGATTATTAGCAATGATGAGGAAATCCGTCGTTTAAGCTCACGAGTTTGATGATTATTTGATCAGAAAATTGGCGAGTGTCTAAACTTCTGTTATTCTTGTCTGTTATAAATGATTAACTTTTTATAATCAGGAAATAATAACATGAAACTTCAGCAGTTACGCTATATATGGGAAGTGGCCAAGCATGATTTGAATGTTTCGGCCACCGCGCAAAGTCTTTATACGTCTCAGCCGGGTATTAGTAAACAGGTGAGATTGCTGGAGGACGAATTAGGTGTTGAGGTGTTTGCTCGAAGTGGGAAGCACTTAACACGAGTGACCCCGGCAGGTGCTGCCATTCTCCAGATTGCCGGTGAAATTCTGCAGAAAGTTGAAAGTATCAAACAGGTCGCCCAAGAGTTCAGTGATGAGCGCAAGGGCAGCTTGAGCATTGCCACAACCCATACGCAAGCACGCTACGCGTTACCGCCGACCATCAATGAATTTATTAAAATGTACCCCGATGTTGCATTGCATATGCATCAGGGCACGCCTATGCAAATCTCTGAGATGGCTGCAGACGGTGAAGTTGATTTTGCCATCGCAACCGAAGCCCTCGCGCATTTTCCTGATTTGATTATGATGCCGTGTTATCACTGGAACCGTTCCGTTGTTGTGCCAAAAGACCACCCCTTAGCACAGGTTAAGGAATTGACCTTAGAGCGCTTGGCAGACTTTCCAATCGTGACTTATGTTTTTGGTTTTACTGGGCGGTCTAAGCTGGATGATGCATTCATTAAGCGTGGTCTTGAACCTAAGGTTGTGTTTACGGCTGTGGATTCCGATGTCATCAAAACCTATGTGCGATTGGGCTTGGGTGTCGGGATTATTGCTTCAATGGCGGTAGATCCACTGCAAGACAGTGATTTGGTTGCACTGGACGCATCTCATTTATTTGAAGCCAGCACGACTCGAATCGGCTTTCGAAAAGGCAGTTTCTTGCGCAGTTATATGTATGATTTTATTCGGTTGTTTGCCCCGCACTTAACGCCGGAAATGGTTGATAAAGTTCAAGCCTGTGGGAACCGCTACGAAGTGGATGAGTTGTTTGCTGACATTGAGTTGCCGATGCACTAAGACAAAACCCTAAGGATTTTGTTGAATATCAATCTGTCACCCAGTAGATTAGCCTTTTTAAATCAATAGTGGAGGTGTTTGTGGAGTTAGCCTGTCTTGACCTAGAAGGGGTGTTGGTTCCTGAAATCTGGATTGCGTTCGCAGAGGAGACAGGGATTGAAGCGTTAAAAGCCACGACCCGAGATATTCCAGATTACGACGTCTTGATGAAGCAGCGCCTGCGTATTCTGGATGAGCATGGATTGACCTTGCCGCAAATTCAAGAAACGATCAGTCGTTTAGCGCCGCTGGAAGGCGCGGTAGAGTTTGTTAACTGGTTAAGAGAGCGCTTTCAGGTTGTTATTCTTTCAGACACTTTCTATGAGTTTTCACAGCCCTTAATGCGTCAGTTGGGTTTTCCAACCTTACTCTGTCACAAGTTAGAAGTTGATGGTCAGGGGCGTATTACAGGCTATACCTTGCGTCAAAGAGATCCAAAGCGTCAGTCAGTGCGCGCCTTTCAATTATTGAATTATCGCGTCATCGCGACGGGTGACTCTTACAACGACACCACGATGCTGACACAGGCCGAATCCGGTATTCTGTTTCATGCTCCCGATAATGTCATCCAAGAGTTCCCCCAATTCCCGGCGGTGCACACCTATGAAGACTTAAAGAAAGAGTTTATCAAGGCCAGTGTGAGGGATTTGACCCTATAAGGTAAAATGCCTCTACCCAAGCGAACTTGGGTAGAGGTGTGATGGATTACACTTTAAAGCGATCGGTGAGGGATTTTAGCGTATTTGCCATATCACTCAACTCTCTTGAACGTCCTCTTGAAATATCAGCTTGATCGGCTAAATTGTCAGCCAATAGCTTAATACGCTCAGTATTGCCGCTAATTTCAGTGGTCACTGCGTTTTGTTCTTCAACCGCACTGGCAATTTGCACAGCCATGTCGCTGATGTCGCAGCTTGCTTTATCAATTAACTGAAGACGGCTAGCGGCCTGTTCGGCACGCTCTGCGTTTTCGTAGGCTTGATCGAGACTGCTCGTCATCATGGTGACGGAACGAGAGGTTGAGTGCTGGAGTTCGCTAATCATCTTTTGAATTTCTTCAGTTGCTTGATGCGTGCGTTGGGACAGCGTTCGCACCTCATCCGCAACAACAGCAAAGCCACGACCTTGATCACCGGCTCTAGCGGCTTCAATGGCGGCATTTAATGCCAATAAGTTGGTCTGCTCAGCAATCCCTTGAATATTAACCAAAATGCTGGAAATGTTTTGAACATGGCCATTAACATCATTAATGGCACTGGTGCTAAGCGAGATTTGCTCTGCAAGCTCTGTTGTTTTAATGCGGTTTTCATTTACAACGGACAAGCCTAGCT
Source organism: Nitrincola alkalisediminis (assembly GCF_009821115.1). GTDB lineage: Bacteria > Pseudomonadota > Gammaproteobacteria > Pseudomonadales > Balneatricaceae > Nitrincola > Nitrincola alkalisediminis. The sequence continues at coordinate 693,152 of NZ_VYTY01000001.1, forward strand.
GAGTTGAATCGGCCGCATTGCGGGCTGCCAGAGCGGTTTTTTCGGCATTGCCTGCGATTTCTCCTGTCGCACAGGACATTTCTTGAGCCGCAGTTGCTAGTTGGGTCAGTTCTTGATGCTGATCTGCTATCTGATCCAAGTTCAGTTTTACTTGCGTAGCCGTGTTGCTGGCATCGTCTTTAATGCGGTTTGCCAGATGAATAATTTCTTGGATGGTTTGGCGCAGATTGTTGGTGAACTTGTTAAACGCATGGCTCATGCGACCAAACTCATCATCAGTGTCGGCATTGAGTTTGCGCGTTAAATCGCCTTCACCTTCAGAAATGTCGTCTAGTGCTTTTGCAAGACTTTTTAGCGGGCGCATTAAGTACTGAACAAGCAGGTAAAGTAAGAGTGCGGCAATGCCTAGAATCAAAATACTCAATATGCCTAAACGCCAAGCTAGGGTGTTCATTGCTGCATAGGCATCACTGCGTTTGACCAAGAGTAAAAAAGTCCAATCTGCCGACTCTATCTTGATGGAAGACAACAGCCACTTTTCACCCTTGTAGTGTATGTCGTTGATGCTGTAGACAGCAGGAATAGTCGTATTCGTCAGCAGCTGTGATACGGGTTTGCTCACTTGAGAGGCGTCTGGGTGCGCGATAATTTTCATATCCTTGTCTAGCATCCACACTTCCGATGTCCAGCGTGAATCAATCGCTAAGAGTTGGGTGATGACATTTTTTATACTGATGTCACTGCCGATTACTCCACGTGCACCGTTGCGTAAAGGAGCTGCCAACGAAATAATCAATTCTCCACTGCCTGCATCGACATAGGGTGGGGTAACGACCATGCGATTTGCTTGCAAGGCTTGTTGATACCAGGGGCGTGTTCTTGGGTCGTAATCCGAAGGGAGTGAGGCGGGCGGTTGAGATTGCCACATACCGCCTTGGTCTGTTCCAGCATAGACAAGATCAAAATTACCCGCGATACGCGAGAGGGTTAGCGGTGCCTTTGCTTCATCATCGCTTCCCGGCAGTTCAGCCGTGAGTGCGTGAATAATATCAAATTTCGCATTTAGCCAGCCGTTGGCGAAGGTTTGTATGTTTTTTAATGTACTGTTGATCTCGGCTTGAATGCCATTGTTTACTTCTTGTTGAAGTAAGCGAGAAGACAGAATCCCTAAGGAAACCAAGGCAATAATCAGCAATGCGAGCATTGAACTGAGAATCTTTGATTGAAATGAAAGTGGCATCTGCGGAAGCCCCATAGTCTGTACTGTTTATGAGTTATAATGTATCTATGCCTTATGCTTGGCACTTGTCAGGTTGAAGTTGTGCATCGTCTTATAGGCAGTACTCCACGAGGATAGGCTTAATTCTATTCAGACAATAGTATTAAGCAGGGTGATTAAAGAATTGTTAATAAACTGACATCTGTCAAATGAAAGCCATGCAATTCGCGAATTTAGGAACCCAAAAAGTGTTCTTCAAGGTTTTGAAGCAAATTGTTGACCTTGTTAAAGGTTTCCTGATACTCCGATGCGATATCTGAATCAGCGACTATGCCACCACCGGCCCAGCAGTATATCTGTTGCCTCTCGCACAAAAGGGTGCGAATAGTAATGCTGCTGTTCATATGCCCACAGGCGCTAATGTACGCGATGGATCCACAATAAATTGAGCGGCGATGTGGCTCAAGTTCATCAATGATTTCCATGGCTCGAATCTTGGGTGCGCCGGTAATTGACCCCCCTGGAAAGCTGTGTTTTAACAGATCAAGCGGTGTGTGAGACTTGTCCAGTGTGCCAGTAATGCTGCTGACGAGATGATGCACATTTGGATAGGTCTCTAAGGAGAAAAGCTCAGGCACTTTGACGGAGCCGGGCTGGCAAACTTTGCTGAGATCGTTGCGCAGTAAGTCGACGATCATTAGATTCTCTGCACGATCTTTTTCAGAATGGCTAAGTTCTTCTTGCAAGGCTAAGTCGAGGTTCGGGTCTGAGTGGCGTGGACGCGTGCCTTTAATGGGGCGCGTTTCAACCTCTCCTTGAGCATTGCACCATAAAAAACGCTCTGGTGATAACGACAGAACCGCGCCTTGATCATTTTCTAGATACGCTGCATAGGGAGTCGGGGCAATGCGCTTTAATGCCGTCCAGGCCTGCCAAGGGTCTCCTTCGAACGAGGATTGGAAGCGCTGCGCAAAATTAATTTGGTACACGTCACCTGCGTGGATGTACTCATCCACTTTATTCAGTGCGGACGCATAGTCTTCGGCACTGAGATTGCTGGCGAAGGGCGCGTTGAGCTTGAATGCTTGACGTGTCGGTGACGCAGTCGGATTGGTGAGGCGCTCGACTAAACGCTCAATCTCTTGGCGGTCGACCCATTCAGAATGAAAGACCAAGTGACTGTGTTGTTGGTGGTGATCAATCACCACGGCCCAAAGGTAGCGTCCAATCTCAAGATCTGGGTAAGCAATATCGGCTTTGGCTATTGATGGAAGGGTTTCGAGGTGGCGACCAAGATCATAACTGAACGAACCGATCAAGCCTGTGTTGAAGGGGCCGTTAAGGTCTGAGGGCGTCTTTAGCTCTGCTAACCATGCATTTAAGATTGAAAAGGGCTCGCGTTGAGTCAGGGTCCAATCTGAAGATGCTGTCTCACGAGTCCAAGTGCCTTGCTCGTTCACGCGTAACTTACGATCAGGTGCTGCGGCAATAATGTCGTATCGTCCAAACTGACTGTCAGGTTGACAGCTATCCAAGAGGACGGCGTCACCCAGTTCGCGAATTTGGTTAAAAATCTCGATTGCTGTCAATTTGAAAGGAAGCGAAATGTACTCAATCACCGTGCAGCCCTGTGACAAAAGTCTAATTCTACTCTGCTTGTTACGCTTAGGCGAGATTGTTCGTTAACAAAGGTATACTGTTCACTTCATTTAAGTTTGGGTTAGGTTATGCGAAAAATTTGCCCTAGTGAAAAACATCAGCTACTTGTGCCGGATCAACGTATCGTTTATCGGCTTTATCGTCATCCCAATGCCTTGTCTTCACGTCGCTTGGTGCTTTTGCATGGGGCAGGGGTTGCAGGTCAAGACACCTGGGAAATGTTGATTCAGTGCACCCAGCAATGGCGCGAAATACTCGTACCGGATTTACGAGGTGCGGGTGAAACTCAATATCTTGATGGGGTAGAGCACCCCTTTACCCTAGTCGACCTTGTAAATGATGTGGCGCATTTGGTTGATCATCTGGATTGGAGGGTTTTTGATTTAGGTGGTTATTCATTGGGTGGCTTGGTGTCTATGCTGTTAAAAGCGCGTTTCACTGACCGAGTCGAAAAACAATATCTGCTCGAATCCGCCTTGCTGGATCGCAGCAGTCTCGATGACACAATTCGATTGCGTGATCGATATTCGCAAGCCGCCGAGTTCCTGCGCTCTCAAGATCAGGAGCAGGGGATACGTCAGTTTTTGGACACCATCTCGCCGAATCGAAAAACCACGGCGCAAGTGGATGATCTAGCCGTGAGTCGTTTGGCACGACGTCCTGTAGGATTTTCTTGGGCGCTGGATGCGGTGAGTCAAGGGATTCGGCAGTTGGATCGATCCCAGTTATTGGCGGCCCAAGGTGACGTGACAAGCTTTATCGGAAGCCAAAGTGTGCAGATGATGCACCAGTTGCACTTGCAGTTGGCTGAACAAATGCCGAATTGGCACTATATTATGGTGCCCGGTACAGACCATTCCTTACCTTTTCAGAAGCCTCGGCAAATCGCCAGGGTTATGAATGATGAGTTGCTTCGTTATTTGTCTTGATCGCGAGGCGTCAGGTGCTTAATCGGCTTTTCCGCAGTAGGTCAGTACACAGTCTGACAGGCTGCTAGGAAAAGCCTCGTGTCCCTTCAGGAATTCACTGGATTGTAGACAGTTCTATGGCTTCTGTTTATGTGTTCAAGGCGTTATTTTGATCAATTCTTAAAAATCTGTTTATTTTCAAATATTTAATTTTTTTCTTCAATACGGGTAAATCTTAATCCGAATTTCATACTTTTGTCTAGTGTAGACAATTTAGTCCGTTTCGGGTGTTGACTGGTCGTTTTTTGCTCGGTAATGTAGCGTTACATAAAAATTGTCGACAATGTGAAGGGTCGCAATGATAAATAATGACAATGTAACGCCTCTCGAACCCGCTACACGCACGTTAGCTGATAAGGTCTGTCAACAGATTGTCACGGCTATCGTCAAGGGCGAGTTACCTCCAGGCTATAAAATCAGTGAGCCAGAACTGGCTCGTATGTATGGCATCAGTCGTGGGCCGCTTCGAGAAGCGATCCGTCGGTTGGAAGGCCTGCGTCTAATCGAACGAAAGCCTCATATCGGTGCGCGCGTAGTTAAGCTGTCGGTGCATGAGTTAATTGAAATTTACCATGTGCGCGAAGCACTGGAAGGCATGGCGTGTCGCTTAGCGGCACAAAACATGACCGACAGTGAAATCACGGCATTAAAGAATTTACTCGACCATCATGAGCGCTCCGTTGAAGAGAAAGAGTGGAGCAGTTACTTCCAAAAGGAAGGGGACTTGGATTTCCACTACCGAATTGTTCAAGGCAGCAAAAATGAAAAGCTGCTAGAGCTTTTAGGTGCTGATCTATATCACTTGGTTCGGATGTACCGTTACCAATTCAGTGTTTCAAGTTCACGTCCCAAGCGTGCACTGAAAGAGCACCGTCAAATCATCGATGCAATAGATGCACGAGATCCCGAATTAGCAGAAATGTTGATGCGCCGTCACATCAGTGCGGCACGTCGTAATATTGAAAATAAACTGAACACTGTGACTCACTTGAAAGGGGAAAAAAATGGCTAATCGATTATCAGCGGGCGCTCGTTTCCGCAAAGCCTTAGCAGAAACCCAGCCGCTACAAATTGTTGGCACCATCAACGCTTACCACGCAATGATGGCAACGCGTGTTGGCCATAAAGCAATTTACCTTTCAGGTGGTGGAGTAGCGAACGCATCTTACGGTTTACCGGATTTGGGTATGACCTCTTTAAATGATGTGTTGGAAGATGTTCGTCGTATTACCAGTGCTGTCGAAACCCCTTTGCTGGTGGATATCGATACAGGTTGGGGCGGTGCATTTAATATTGCACGTGCTGTTAAAGAAATGATCAAAGCAGAAGCCGCTGCGGTTCATATCGAAGACCAAGTCGCTCAGAAACGTTGTGGCCATCGCCCAAACAAAGAAATCGTTTCGTTAGAAGAGATGGTTGATCGTGTTAAGGCTGCCGTTGATGCTCGTACCGATGAGGATTTCTTTATCATTGCTCGTACCGATGCCTTCCAACAAGACGGTTTAAATGCCGCTGTTGAGCGTGCTCAAGCCTGCTTAGAAGCCGGTGCAGACGGTATCTTTGCCGAAGCGGTGCACACGCTTGAAGATTACAAAGCCTTTGCAGACGGTATTCAAGGTCGTCATTTATTGGCGAATATCACTGAGTTTGGTGCAACGCCTTTATTCAACACCAAAGAGTTGGCTGAAAATGGTGCCAGCATGGTGCTGTATCCCTTGTCTGCATTCCGTGCGGCCAACAAAGCAGCACTGAATGTTTTTGAACATATTCTAAACGATGGCGACCAAAAAGCAGTGGTCGACACCATGCAAACACGCATGGATCTTTATGACTTCTTGAATTACCACGATTTCGAGCAAAAGCTAGATGCGCTGTTTGCCGAAGGTAAAAACAAGTAATTCAATTCTGATTAAGCTTCTGGGGGGCAAAGCTCTCCGGCGTAGAAGGAGACCAAAATGGCAGAAGCAAAACAACTTAGTGGTGCAGGTTTACGGGGTCAATCCGCAGGTCAAACCGCACTGTGTACCGTAGGGCAAACCGGTGCGGGCCTAACCTATCGTGGTTACGATGTTAAAGATCTCGCCGACAATGCTCAATTTGAAGAAGTAGCCTATCTATTATTGTACGGAAAGCTACCCACTCAAGTTGAGTTAGATGGCTATAAAGCACGCTTGAAGTCCATGCGTGATTTACCCGCAGCCTTGAAAACCGTTTTAGAGCAGATCCCCGCCGATGCACATCCGATGGATGTGATGCGCACGGGTTGCTCTATGCTCGGTAACTTAGAAACCGAAATGGATTTCGCTGAGCAGCATGACAAAATTGACCGCATGCTGGCCGTGTTTCCAGGCTTGATTAACTACTGGTACAACTTCACACATCACGGTAAGCGTATTGATGTGAATACTGAAGCTGACTCCATCGCTGAGCAGTTTTTGTGGACGTTGCATGGTCAAAAGCCTGAGCCTTTGCATGTAGAAGTGATGCATGCATCATTGATTCTGTACGCAGAGCATGAGTTTAATGCCTCCACCTTTACGGCGCGTGTCTGTGCATCGACTCTGTCGGATATTCACAGCTGTGTGACCGGTGCAATCGGCTCTCTACGTGGCCCTCTGCATGGTGGTGCAAACGAAGCGGCAATGGACATGATCGAGAACTGGACTTCGCCTGATCAGGCTGAAGATGCGATCATGGGCATGTTGGCTCGTAAAGATAAGATCATGGGCTTTGGTCACGCTATTTACCGTGACTCTGATCCGCGCAACGCCATTATTAAAGAATGGTCGAAAAAGCTCTCCGCTCAAGTGGGCGATACGCATCTGTATGCCGTTTCTGAGCGTGTTGAAGCCGTCATGTGGCGTGAGAAGAAACTCTTCTGCAATGCGGACTTTTTCCATGCATCGGCCTATCACTTCATGGGGATTCCAACCAAGTTGTTCACCCCAATCTTTGTGTGTTCACGTGTCGCTGGTTGGACAGCGCATGTGATGGAACAGCGCGCGAATAACCGCATCATTCGCCCAAGCGCCGATTACACAGGCCCAGATAATCTTGATTGGTTGCCTATCGACCAACGTGCGTAAGGTCGTTGCTCGGTCAGTTGTTCTGACTGATCGAGCCGTTGTGCACCCACATTAGGTCTGTCAATGACATTATAACGACTCAACGGAGTCTACCCAGATGAATACTGAATACCGCAAAGCCCTTCCTGGCTCTACGTTAGATTATTTTGATACCCGTGCGGCTGTTGACGCGATTGAAGCGGGTGCATACGAAAAACTTCCTTATACCTCTCGCGTGTTGGCTGAACAGCTGGTGCGTCGTTGTGAGCCTGAGCTGCTGACCGATGCACTGAAGCAGCTGATTGAGCGCAAGCAAGAAATCGACTTCCCTTGGTATCCAGCACGTGTTGTCTGTCACGATATTCTCGGTCAAACCGCACTGGTTGACCTGGCCGGTTTACGTGATGCCATTGCTGAAAAGGGCGGTGATCCTGCGAAGGTCAACCCTGTTGTACCGACCCAGTTGATTGTTGACCATTCGTTAGCGGTTGAGTGTGGTGGCTTTGATCCCGACGCGTTTGAGAAAAACCGTGCGATTGAAGACCGTCGCAACGAAGACCGTTTCCATTTCATTGAATGGACCAAAACAGCCTTTGAAAATGTTGATGTTATCCCCGCGGGTAACGGCATCATGCATCAGATCAACCTCGAAAAAATGTCGCCCGTTATTCAAGCGCGCGATGGCATTGCCTTCCCAGATACTTGTGTGGGTACCGACTCGCACACGCCACATGTCGACGCATTGGGCGTTATTGCGATAGGTGTCGGCGGTTTGGAAGCCGAAACCGTCATGTTGGGTCTGCCTTCCATGATGCGCCTGCCTGACATTGTTGGGGTCGAGTTGGTTGGCAAACGTCAGCCTGGCATCACGGCAACGGATATTGTATTGGCCCTCACGGAATTTCTACGTAAAGAGCGTGTTGTCGGCGCCTACTTAGAATTCTTTGGAGAAGGTGCGTCAAGCCTCAGCATTGGTGATCGTGCCACCATTTCCAACATGACACCGGAATACGGTGCCACGGCTGCGATGTTCTACATTGACGAGCAAACCATTGATTACCTCAAACTCACGGGGCGTGAACCTGAGCAGGTGGCATTGGTTGAGAACTACGCGAAAGTAACAGGACTGTGGGCAGATAGCCTAAGCACGGCTCAATACGAGCGTGTTTTGAAATTTGATTTGTCGAGTGTCGTGCGTACCATGGCCGGCCCATCGAATCCGCATGCACGTGTTTCCACCGCTGACTTGGCCGCAAAAGGGATTGCCGCTCCTTGGGTAAAAGAAGACGGTTTGATGCCCGATGGTGCAGTTATTATTGCGGCCATCACCAGTTGCACCAACACCTCTAACCCACGCAACGTTGTTGCAGCGGGCTTGCTGGCGAAAAAAGCCAATGAACTCGGTTTGCTGCGTAAGCCTTGGGTGAAGTCATCCTTTGCGCCAGGCTCCAAAGTGGCCAAGCTCTATTTAGAAGAAGCGGGTCTCTTAACTGAGCTGGAAAAACTGGGCTTTGGTATCGTTGCGTATGCGTGCACTACCTGTAATGGTATGTCCGGTGCCCTTGATCCTGTGATTCAGCAAGAAATCATTGATCGTGATCTCTATGCGACAGCGGTTTTATCGGGTAATCGTAACTTTGATGGTCGTATCCATCCCTATGCCAAGCAAGCCTTCCTTGCTTCTCCGCCCTTAGTGGTGGCCTATGCCATTGCGGGCACCATCCGTTTCGATATTGAAAAGGATGTGTTGGGAACAGATCAAGCAGGCACCCCTGTAACCTTGAAGGATCTCTGGCCAAGCGATGAAGAGATCGATGCAATCGTTGCGAAGAGCGTGAAGCCCGAGCAGTTCCGCCAAATCTACATTCCAATGTTTGACTTGGATCGTGGTGAAGCGGCTAAGAGCCCGCTTTACGATTGGCGTCCGATGTCGACGTATATTCGTCGTCCTCCATACTGGGAAGGTGCATTGGCGGGTGAGCGCACCATGAAGGGCATGCGTCCTTTGGCTGTCTTACCTGACAACATCACCACCGATCACCTGTCACCTTCAAATGCGATCATGATGGACAGCGCAGCAGGTGAGTATCTTCATAAAATGGGCGTGCCTGAGGAAGATTTCAACTCCTACGCAACGCACCGTGGCGATCACCTGACGGCGCAACGTGCCACCTTTGCGAATCCGAAACTGATCAATGAAATGGCGGTTGTCGATGGTAAGGTCAAGCAGGGTTCTCTGGCACGTGTTGAGCCAGACGGCGTTGTGATGCGCATGTGGGAAGCGATTGAGACCTACATGGAGCGTAAACAACCTTTGATTATTGTTGCAGGTGCTGACTATGGTCAGGGGTCTTCACGTGACTGGGCGGCCAAAGGTGTTCGTCTAGCGGGTGTCGAGGTAATTGCGGCTGAAGGATTCGAGCGTATTCACCGCACAAACTTAATCGGCATGGGCGTGTTGCCTTTGCAGTTTGAAGAGGGTACGACCCGTCAAACGCTGAGCATTGATGGAACCGAACTCTACGATGTAGAGGGCGAACTCACACCGCGTGGAACAATGACCTTGGTCATCACTCGGAAGAATGGCGAGATTGTGCGTGTGCCGATGCTTTGTCGTTTAGATACCGCCGCCGAAGTGCGTGTATATCAAGCGGGCGGTGTCTTGCAACGTTTTGCTCAAGATTTTCTTGAGTCGACCCACTAATTAACAGGCAGGAGCGAGACCATGTCGAGTCGCCCTCAAATTAAGATCCCCGCCACCTATATGCGTGGCGGCACCTCGAAAGGGGTGTTTTTTAGCCTGACCGATTTGCCAGAAGCGGCACAGGTTCCGGGTGAAGCACGCGACAAAATTTTGTTACGTGTAATTGGAAGCCCAGATCCGTATGGCCAACAAATTGATGGGATGGGGGGCGCAACCTCCAGCACCTCTAAAACGGTGATACTGGCCAAAAGCGAACAGCTGGATCATGATGTTGACTATTTGTTTGGTCAGGTCGCGATCAATAAGGCCTTTGTTGATTGGTCGGGCAATTGCGGTAACTTGACCGCTGCCGTCGGTGCCTTTGCGATTAGCAAAGGGTTGGTTGATCCTGCGCGCATACCTGAAAACGGAATTTGCGTGGTGCGAATTTGGCAAAAGAATATCCAAAAAACCATCATCGCCCATGTGCCCATTACCAATGGTGAAGTTCAAGAGACCGGTGACTTCGAGCTGGATGGTGTGACCTTTCCTGCGGCTGAAGTGGTGATTGAGTTCATGGACCCGGCCGATGGTGAAGGTTCGATGTTTCCAACGGGTAATCTAGTCGATGATCTTGAAGTTCCGGGTGTCGGCACGTTCAAAGCCACCATGATCAATGCCGGTATCCCAACTATTTTCGTTAATGCGGCGGATATAGGGTATACGGGCACCGAGCTGCAAAAAGACATCAACTCCGATGCGGAGGCTCTGGCGCGTTTTGAGACTATGCGTGCATACGGTGCGGTGAAAATGGGCTTGATTCAGGATATCTCTGAAGCGGCCGCGCGTCAGCACACCCCCAAGATCGCCTTTGTTGCACCAGCAACGGACTATGAAGCCTCCAGTGGTAAGTCGATCAGCGCCAGCGACATAGACGTGTGCGTGCGCGCCTTATCCATGGGTAAGCTCCATCATGCCATGATGGGCACAGCCTCTGTCGCCATTGCGACCGCAGCCGCGGTTCCAGGAACTCTGGTTAACCTTGCGGCAGGTGGTGTTGAGCGTGATGCAGTTGTCTTTGGTCATCCATCCGGCACCCTGCGTGTTGGTGCAGCGGCAGCTGAAGTGGATGGCGAATGGACGGCCACCAAAGCGGTGATGAGCCGCAGTGCGCGAGTATTAATGGAAGGGTGGGTACGTATTCCCGGCGACACCTTCTAACCCCATTCTAAGGCTCAGGTTTCAGGTTCTGAGCCTTAGAAGTTTGCCCTGTGCAAATGTGCATCTGAGTCTTCGGACTCACCTATCTTGTCCCCGGCTTGCCGGGGTTTTTTATGGGTGTTTGTATTTGCTTTGTGTGCGCCCGCAGATTGTCGGGGCGTATTATTTGTTGGACATAACCGCTACGCGGTAGAGTAGTAAATTTAAAGGATTATAGGCATAGGGACATGCCAAATAGACTCTTACAAAGTGTGTTTCGAGCGTATCGCTCGGAACTAGATCAGCAGCGACAGCCGCTGAAAAATCGAAAAGCGATAGATGCTATCACTGCTTGCCGTTCTCCGGAAATGGGTGTGAGTACATATCGTTGCGCTCAAGGGCACGATACTTGGGAGCATTATCATTCGTGTCGTCATCGCAGTTGTTATTTATGTGCTGAGCACCGAAGGGTTGAGTGGATAGAGAAGCAAAAAAAGCGCTTACTGGCCGTTCCACATTTCCATTGTATTTTCACTTTACCACATGAGTATCTAGCGCTATGGCGTTACAACGAGGCTTTATTTACACGATTGTTGTTTCGTGCAAGTCAGGAGTCTTTGCTAGAGCTATTGGCGGATCGAAAGTATGGAGGCATCAAGCCGGGTTTGTTGATGACACTGCATACTTGGGGGCGTCGTTTAAACCTTCATCCTCATATTCATTGTTTAGTAACGATGCTTTATTTAGCACGTTATTGCAGAGGTGGACCTTTAAATCCCGAGCAGCTTAAGCGTTGGTCAGGAAGTCGTGTTGAAATGAGTTATTTCGACCATCGGAAAAAGCGAGCGGCAACGCAATGGTTAGA
>NZ_VYTY01000010.1 GCF_009821115.1 Nitrincola alkalisediminis
AAAAAGATGTCGCTGAATATATGCGATATTACAACTTGGAAAGACTGCACACAGCCAATGGCGACAAAACGCCGGTGGATTATGAAAACGAGCTAAAAAAAGTGTCCGGTTTTAGTTGACCAGTACAGTCATGCCTGTATTTGCAAAGCGAATGAGTCCCAAGTTTGAAACAGCCAATATTCCTATGTCTTGTGTTCCATCCAAAACAGTTTGAAGCATATAGCGGCTCTCGTCTGCATCCTTCGCCAAGAGCTGCAATTGTTTTCGAGTGCTTAAAAGCTCTTGTTCAAAGCTGGCTCTTTGTTCTGCAGGGAAAATAACCCAGAAGTAGCATGAGCACTCTTTGAAGTCACCTTTCGATACGTTTAATAGAACCGGTAAAGGAGATTGATGAGTTCGATTCATTTTTAAGTAGATTTCATTGATAGCACCGTCGTTGCGCAATAAAGGCCATAGATGTGTATGAAGGAAAATCTTTGCAGATGATGGAAAAAGCGCTTCAATTGTATGGGTCGTTAAAGGAAGCGTGAGTCCTAGAGATGTCAGTGCGAAATCATTGATAAATACGATGTGACCTGATAGGTCAGTAACAATGACAGAGCAGGGAAGTGCGTTGAGTTCTAAGTTGACTTTCAAAGGGAAAATTCCGGTTTTAGATAGTCGCTCATGGCTTCAATAACCAGTGAAGGATGACTCATATGTGCGGCATGACCTGCAACATTTAGAACATTTAATCTACTGTGTTCTATTTTTTGATGGACGTAATCTCCAACTGATAATGGAACAAGCGCATCTTCTTTGTGTTGAAGGATTAGGCTTGGTACTTTTAAGTTTGAAAAGTCTTGACGGTTATCAGAAAAAAACGTTGCGTTTGCAAAGTGGCGTGTGATGATTGGATCTGTAGAGCAAAAACTTTCAGATAATCGACCGGAAATCTCTGAGGCGGTACTCACGCCAGCAACAATGGGTGCTAAATAGCTTGCCCAACCTAAATAGTTTTGATCCATTAGATCAAGTAAACCTTCTAGGTCTTCACGATCAAATCCACCGAGATACTCTGGAGGAAGGTTTAAGAAGCAAGGTGAAGGACCCAAAAGTATCATTTTTTTAAAGAGGTGTGGTCGAGCGTTCGCAGCCAGTATGCCTATGCTGCAACTCACTGAGTGACCTACGAAAATGATGTCCTGATGAATGTCTAAGGCATCGCAAATTTCAAGAATATCCTGAGCATATCCTGCAGGCGTTTCGTAGCGATTGAAACAATAGTGACGAACGTCAGACTGGCCACTGCCTACATAGTCAAAAAGTATTTGCTGTGATTGAGTGTCAAACGCGGGTGTTATGCTAGACCACATGGCTTGACTGCAACCAAAGCCGTGGGCGTAAAGTATCGTGGGTTGCGTTGGGTCACCCGATATTTTGACATTGTTACGAAGTAGAATGTCCATGTTTTTCCCTGTTGGGCCTAAGAGGCTTTCTGTGATGTAAGAAAATAACGATTGAGGTGGATGGTTTTGCCGACTAGCGCATTTTGAATGTCGCATTGAATAGACAAAATCTAAGTGAACTATAGCGTATTTTTGTTCACCTAATCGTGGATGAATGAAATACTTCAGGTTGGACTGAAACATTTTTAACTAAATTTGAGCTATAGTGTAACCAGACGGATCCTAGTGCGGGTATGGGGGCAATCATGCAACTGAAAAAAATTCTACATGTAGATGATGATGAGTCGATTAGAGATATTGTAGAAATTGCACTGGTTGATCTTTCAGGGTTTACGCTGGTTTCAACATCAAGTGGTCAAGAGGCTATAGAACGGCTAGAACATTTCCAGCCTGATTTGATTTTGCTTGATGTGATGATGCCTGAGATGGATGGCTTGGAAACCTTGCGACGGATTCGAATTAAAAGTGAAACACAACGTACGCCTGTTGTCTTCATGACAGCAAGGGTTCAAGAGAATGAAAAGCAACAATACCTTAAGGCAGGAGCTGTTTCTGTTATAGAAAAACCCTTTGATGCAGCATGCCTTGGTGATCAATTAACGTCTATTTTTTTGTCTCAGAGTTAACGATTCACGTAAGTGGATGATCCTTTATTGCTCTTTTCTAAGCTTCTTTGTCTACTGAGGTGTCAGGCACCAGAAGTGTTGGTGATGGCCTAGTGTTTCAAACGTTGAACACCTACCCAAGCGGTAGGCACGTTATTGTGCGTGCTTCGGTTACTAGATAGATTGTGTATCGGTGCAAGATCAGCGAAAATAGCCGTCATTCATCATTAACCTACTAGGCCATTCGTGTGTACGCAATTTGCATGGTCTAATAAAGGTTGATATATCTGCATTCAAATCAAAAGAATCATTTAATGTCACACCAGAATTTTATTAACGAAGTTAACAAACGACGCACTTTTGCTATCATCTCCCACCCTGATGCGGGTAAAACCACGATTACCGAAAAATTACTCTTACTCGGCCAGTTGATTCAGGTCGCTGGTACAGTGAAAGGGCGTGGCAGTGATCGCCATGCGACGTCAGACTGGATGACGATGGAGCAAGAAAGGGGGATTTCTATTACCTCCTCGGTGATGCAGTTTCCGTTTAACGGACGCACGGTTAATCTTCTGGATACGCCTGGACACGAAGACTTCTCAGAGGACACCTATCGTACCCTAACGGCTGTTGATTCGGCATTGATGGTGGTCGATGGCGCTAAAGGGGTTGAGGAACGTACCATTAAATTGATGGAGGTTTGTCGTTTGCGCGACACGCCCATATTTTCGTTTGTAAACAAACTCGACCGCGACATTCGTGATCCAATTGATTTGCTTGATGAGATTGAGCAAGTACTGAAGATAGAAGCCGCTCCAATCAACTGGCCAATAGGTTCGGGAAAATGGTTTAAAGGCGTATACAACTTGTACACCGATACTCTGCACCTATACACCTCTGGGCAGGGGCATACCTTGCAGGATGATCGTCGTATTCATGGACTTGCCAGCGATGAAGCCAAAGCCTTGTTAGACGATGAGTACGAGAATTTTGTTGATGAGATCGAGTTGGTTAAGGGTGCCACTCATGCTTGGGATCAACAGGCCTACCTTGACGGAAAACTAACACCTGTATTTTTTGGAACAGCGCTGGGCAATTTTGGTGTTCGTGAAATGCTAACGGATTTTGTTGAGTGGGCTCCTGCACCACCCGCGCGACCGACTGAAACTCGACCTGTCGATGCGAGAGAAGAAACTTTCAGTGGCTTCGTTTTCAAAATTCAAGCGAATATGGATCCGAAACACCGAGATCGCATTGCATTTATGCGCATTTGTTCAGGCAGTTATACTCGCGGTATGAAAATGCGCCATGTGCGCACAGGCAAAGAGGTTCGGATCGCCGATGCCGTGACGTTTTTAGCCGGAGATCGTGAAAATGTTGAAGAGGCGTGGTCAGGTGACATTATCGGCTTACACAATCACGGCACGATACAAATTGGCGATACCTTTACGGCAGGTGAAGTGCTTAAGTTTACAGGTATTCCTCACTTCGCCCCTGAAATGTTTCGGCGTGTTCGCCCCAAAGATCCATTAAAAATGAAGCAGTTGCAGAAAGGCTTGCAGCAGTTATCAGAAGAAGGTGCGGTGCAATTGTTTATGCCGCTGAAGAACAATGACTTGATTTTAGGCGCGGTCGGGCAGCTGCAGTTCGAAGTCGTGGTGTATCGTCTTCAGGATGAATACAAAGTCGAGTGCTTATACGAAGGTGTTTCTGTTCAGACAGCCCGTTGGGTTGAGTGCAAGGATACCAAAATGCTTGAAGAATTTAAGCGTAAGGGGTATGAAAACCTTGCCCTTGATGGTGCAGGGCTCTTAACCTATTTAGCCCCTACCCGAGTTAATCTATCCTTAACACAAGAACGTTGGCCTGATATTGCTTTCAGAGCAACACGCGAGCACTAAGCTATGCATCTCATTGACACCCATTGTCATTTAGACTTTGAAGTGTTTGATGATTGCCGTCAGCAGATTGTCGAACAGGCCCTGCAAGTGGGTGTTCGACAATTTGTTGTACCCAGTGTGATACGTGCCCGCTTTCAAAACGTTTTGCAATTGGCCAACGATTTTCCCTGCATTTATCCAGCCTTAGGGCTGCATCCTTGCTTTATTTCAGTGCATCAGCGCAGCGATCTAGATGTACTGCAAGGCTTACTCTCTCATTCCCGTGTCTGTGCCTTAGGTGAAATAGGTCTTGATGCCAGAGAGGGGATGGCGGCAATGGAGGTCCAGCTTGCTTTGTTTGATGAGCAGCTCCTGTTAGCGAGACGTTTAGGCAAGCCTGTGATCTTGCATGTTGTTAAGGCGCATGATTTGGTGCTCTCTCGCTTAAGGCGGGTGCGGGGAGAAGCGGGAGGTGTGGTGCATGCGTTTTCAGGAAGTGAGCAGCAGGCGCGCGAATATGCCAAACTTGGCTTTTATCTAGGGATGGGAGGAAGCTTAACCTATTCGCGGGCGACAAAGCTTCAAGGGTTAGTGCAGCGTTTACCACTTAAATGGTGGGTGCTTGAAACGGACTCTCCGGATATGCCTTTGCAAGGGTTTCAAGGGCAACCCAACACACCGTCTCAAGTGCGTCGGGTTGCTGAAACATTTGCAGAGCTCAGTGGTGTCAGTCTTGAGGATGTCGCTGAGCAAACGAATCGTAATGCTCGGCAGTGTTTTGGTGTGAATTACTTACTGTAAATGGTTTTGAAAATATTATCGATAGTACGCCATGCCAAATTCGTGTGGTCATTGGCAGGCAGTCGATAGATTTGACCGTCTACATCAACACGCTCACTGACATAGCTTTGATCCGGAGGATTAATGAGCATCATGGCTAGGCTTCTCGGGTAATTTGGACGTTGAACAGTCTGACCGTACTTATCTTCAATGGGTTTGAACATGAAGCGAGCCCCAGCGATTCTGTTTAGCTCAAAACACTGTGTGCGACTGTCCCCTTGGCACAGGCGTAATGCTTGAGCATCAAGCGTGTAGTAGCGGTTATGTGCACTGTTCTCGTTAGGTTGCGTTTGCCCAAGACTCAAACAGCCCGACAGCAAGACTAGGGGGGCTAAGGCGAGAAATCGTTTTTTCACAACTAATGCTCCATGCTAAAACTTATTTTTGAAAATCCGCATAGGGGTTTTCAACGTCAATTGAAATCGCGTGCTCGTAACCAGGTAGCTTGATTTCAGTGTCACTAATACCGAGGTCTTCGCCATTGAGAACATGATTATCGTATAAATAGATCGGCTTGCTGAGACCTTTTTGGCTATCTTGGTCATATTGCTGTGCCTGCGCAAGGGTCGATTCTTGCTTATTTCGCCACGTGCTCAAGACGTCTTTCGAGTAGCGTTTTTCCAGCATTTGGTTGACAACATGTGGCGAGAGCAAAACGGCACTTGCATTGTTACCCCCAAAACCTTTGGCATTAATGATTGCACTGTCCATTCCTTTTGGACCGACATTCTGATGCTGTAAGGATAAATTCAAATGACTGTGATGCACATCGTCGGCGATAGCGGGTGTTGTGATCAGACCTGGAAGAATGCCGTATTGCCAAACACCTAGAGAGGCCATAATTTGGTCACCACCTGCGCAGCCTTGTGAGTGTCCCACAAAGGCCTTAACCGCGGATACGTTCCAGTGTTCAATACCAAAGGCTTTGGCGGTCTCATTAATAACATGAGATTCTGTGACTCTATTCTGAGGTGTGCTCGTGCCATGCGCCTGGACAAAACTACGTTCTTTGAGAGACGTCTCTCCCAGCATCTTTCGGATAAAGGAAGCGGCCTTTCCAAGCGTCATGTAGTTGCCAATACCGGGGGCTGAAATGGATTTTTTATGGCCATCGGCGTGAACATACACATCGCCAATTGCACCAAAAATCTGTGCACCTGTTTCAATGGCCAGATCGTCGCTCATGAGCACGAGGTATTGGCTGGACTCACCGATGGTAAAACCACAGTTATTACCAAATGGGCGACATGCTTTACGGTAGTCCGCATTGCTCAAGGATTCTAGGTTATCAAGCGCTTGTAGATACTTGTCTTCAGCCAAGGCGCCCATGGCTCTGAAACCTTCGATGATTTCAGGCGTGACGGGGGCATCGCTTCCGCCAACAAGTACAAGTTTGCGACGACCGCTTCGTATTTCTTGAACACCATTGTAAAGGTTGTACAAGAAGGTCGCACAGGCTCCTAAGGCGCCTCCAGTCATGCCCGCATTGCCGAGTAAATACGCATTAATAAAGTCTGCAGGCATTTGAGCATAACCCAACGGCATTTGCTTTGACGTGGTTCTTTTGCCTAAGGCGGCAAATTTGGTTAATCCACCAAACCCATTGTCATCCAGTTGTCCGATTGAATTACTCGCAAAGACAGCGATCTGATCGGGCGAAAGGCGTGCTGCGATTGAGTCATAATCGATCCCTACCGAACGTAAGGCATCGGATGCAGCAAAGACGCTCATTTGTAAGCCACGAGGATGGTTGCGAGATTGATACAGTTTGCCTGGATCAAAACCGGTGGGTAGCATGCCTGCACTTTGAACCGCAGCAACCCGTGTGTCATTAAACAAGACATCACAGCCACCCTGAATACTGACTTGAGTTTCGCTAGTGTTTAGGGGAGTGAGTATCCAGTTGGCCGGGATCTGTGCCGGTAAATGCTTATTGCGTAATTTGAAAACCAGTGAGCCATCACTGCCTTGCAGAGTGGCAGGGCGATTGAAAAGAAGATGATTCACATCAAACCAGTCGGGATGGATTCGACGGATGAGCGTGTTGTCTAAGATCTGCTGCGTGAGCCCCATCGGAAAATCAGGAAACGAAATGACGTCGCCGAGTTGATCCTCAAACTGACCATTATTAAAACGGATGAGCCCCATGAGCGACGCAAGCGATACAAGTGTTTCATTTCGACTGTTAGCGTCAAGTTGATCTAAAATTAAGCGGCGATACGCATGATGGGAAGAGGATCTTCCGGCTGGGTTGATGCCGCCGAAACCGACGATAACAGGAAGCTGTGACAAGGGGTGGCTCCTTGATGGGCTAATGCAAATGAACGTTCAATCACCGTATTTTATCCCTTCAGGCAGATCCATACCAGTATTCTCGGCAAGTGATTGTTTGAGTTTGTCGATAATATGGGCGCTTAATCAAAGGTTAAGCTAAACTGGTTTTAGATAGCGCTTATCAATACATAGCAGTCTTAGGAGTTCATAATGATTAAAAAAATAGCAGTGGTGTTGGCTTCAGCCGCGCTTGTGGGTGGATGTACAACCATGCAGCCTGCGGGTGGAAATACGGTTCGTGGCGGCGCGGGCGGTGCGCTGGGTGGAGCAGCACTGGGCGCGGCTGTTGCAGGTAAGGGGAATCGCAATGAAGGCGCCTTGGTTGGTGCCTTATTAGGTGCCGCGGTGGGTGGCGGTATTGGGTATTATATGGATCAACAAGAGGCGCAATTGCGTCAGCAGTTGCAAGGTTCGGGCGTTGATGTCAATCGTGTGGGTGATGAAATCCAATTGGTTATGCCAGGCAGTATTACCTTTGCAACCAATGAGGATCGGATAGACCCTTCTTTCTATCAAACGCTAGACTCCGTTGCCAATGTGTTACGCCAGTATGATCAAACCTACATCAATGTAGAGGGCCATACGGACAGTACGGGTGCTTTGCAATATAACCAGTCTTTATCAGAAAGACGTGCTCAGAGTGTATCCCAGCGTTTAATTTCTTCTGGTGTAAGTCCGATGAGGGTAAATGCGGTTGGCTACGGTCCGAGTCGTCCGGTTGCGGATAACTCAACAGCCCATGGTCGTGCTCTCAACCGTCGCGTTGAAATAAACATCCGCGGTCAATAAAGCCCTAGGCTCAAGTGTATTAAGTAGCTTGGAAAAGGTCCAAGCTACTTAAACAATCAAAGATCGGCACTGTCTGCTAAACGGTCAAACTTACCTAATAGCGCTTGCAGTCTATCTTGTGTGTGATTGCGTTCATGTTCAAGTGCGGTTTGAGCGCCTTTTAGCTCACTGATTTCAAGACGAAGTGTTTCAACCTCTTCAATCAGACTTTCAATTTTTTCTTCTAGCTGGTTAAACAGCTCGCTTTGCATGTTGGGCTCCGTTCACTTTCAGGTAAGGGTGTAAAAGTCAGGAAGCCTAAGGCGAGTCGAGCAGCCTGTCAACACCTCAGTGGCTTCTAACGATATCATCGACTTGTATATTTACATTCTGAGATGAATCATTAATCCGGCCGCTGGCAAAATTGGGTTGAACATTATCAAGCGTAAGCGTGACATGCGTATTATTAAGCTCGGCATACGGCATATGAAGTGGGTCGTAATAGGTCATGCGACGGTAAACACTGAGTCGATCGCCAGCCTTCAAACCGCTCATGGCACCCGCATTTATCCACAACCGATCATTTTCAGCGCGGGTGATGCGCGCACTAAAGGGTTGGCAGCGTAACTGATCACGGATGTCTAAGCTGGCTTGGCGCAACAGATTCAACACTTGAATACCATAGTCTTCTTGCCAGAAGGCTTGAGTCGCAAACCCTGTTTGTTTTTGTCCCGCATTCCAGCGGCCACTCGTGCTATAGCTCTGTCGATAGAAAAGAGCACCCGTGAGAGCATCATGGATAAACAAGTCAAAGACAAAATTGCGTTGATGACGAGTATGGGTCTGATCCATACGATGGTAAAGATCAACCAGAAGGTTGGGCTCTCTTGGACCAATCGGGCTTAGAGGCTGCATATCGCGTATTACGCCTGACACGATGTACTGCACTTGCGTTTGTTCGGTGTGACGTTGAATATTGGTGAGCGTTCCATCATCTAAGGTTTGAGTGGGAGCATTGTTTAGATTTGGATGAAGCGTCATATGCGTTGCAAGGTGTGTGTCGAATCCGGGCTGTTGAAGAACTTGTTGTGCGAGTAGGTCGGGCATTTGGTGCACAATTTTATGCAGACCACCTGTGTTTGCATGGATGGGGTGTTGTAAGGGGAAAGCGGTAAAGGCTACTTTTTTATGGTAAGCGACTTCGTTAATATCGCCGGAGCAGCCTTCATCCATACTGACATCAGCACGAATACGCAGAAATAAAACGTTGTCGATAACGCGTTCGTTGATGACTTGAATGTTACTTACGCGCCCGAGTGATGTCATTCGAACGTTATCGATCTCAATGGTTCCATTTCGAACAATCGATGTGGATGAAACATAAGCTGAACTACGCATGGCAGCAGCTTCTGCTGCATGAGCGATTGCAGTTCTACGCGCACTGATCAAGTCACCGTTGATGATGCTTGCACTGCCATCTGCTTCAACAACAAGATCCGCCCACGCATTGAACGAGAGAAGGAGTAGGCTTGTCAGTACGAGTCTTAAACACCACATTGCAGATTATCCAAAGAGTACGGAAAGGTATACGTTAGATAATTTAGTCTGTTTCTGCAATCATTTGCCGTCAGTTGACACGATCATCCGGTGCTGGGATGCGTTGTGCACTTAAAACCTTCGCAAAGCTACTGTTTTCAAAGGTCTTGAACACCAGTAAAACCCCTGCAGGACTTGTTGGGTACTCAATCAACCGGCCTTGCTCTTCGCTAACGAAATCTTTTTTATAGTAGTGCGCAAGGCGTCCAGCACCGACGCCCTGATTGGTGCCTTGGTTCAAGAGTACATACACTCCGTCGGGTTCGTTGTGGAAAACACGGGTAATACGCATTTCGTTGTTGCCGGGGGAGTGGGGCTCACGAATGGCACTGGTTTGCAAGTTTCTATACGGGTTTGAGGGTAGTACGTAAAGAGTGGATTCTTGTCGGTTGGGCGCTTGACTCATTAAGTGGAATTTGGCCCGATCAGCTTCTTTATGCATTAGTTGTGCTTCACCCACACGGAGTAACTCATGGATGGCCTGATTCTGAGTGACAGTATGGGATTCTTGGACGGCATATACCGGGTAACGCTCGCCAATATTGTACAGGCTGGAGACATTTGAGGCGTACATAACCTGCGCCTGTCCTTCACTAAGATTGGCTTGCACGCGTGGAGCTTGGGCGAGTTGGGCATCGGTAGCGAGTGTGCGTCGATCAGCAAAGCGCTGCAGGGACCCTCCCGCGACCTCGTCACGAACGGCGGCTCGGTATTGCTGCGCTAGCGCTTCTCTTGATGGATGCGTCTGGGTGCTCAGTTGCCCTGCATTATGTGTGGCAGACGTAGGCAAAAGGAGGCTGCTGCCAGCGCGAAGGGCATTGGGGTTGCGTAATTGTGGATTTAAAGACCAAATTTCCCTCCATCTGCGTTCATCTCCAAGGTGCGTCTTCGCTAGAGCGCTGAGCGTGTCACCCGCTTGGACTTGATACGTCATAGATGATGCCTGACTGTTCGCATGACTCGAGGCAATCAGCATGAAAGTGAGCAGTGATGGAATGAAAATGC
Source organism: Nitrincola alkalisediminis (assembly GCF_009821115.1). GTDB lineage: Bacteria > Pseudomonadota > Gammaproteobacteria > Pseudomonadales > Balneatricaceae > Nitrincola > Nitrincola alkalisediminis. The sequence continues at coordinate 10,477 of NZ_VYTY01000010.1, forward strand.
GTCTAAGCATGTATGAACCCTATCCGATGGTCAGGCCACATCCTTGTGACAGAGAGACTGTTAGTAGCGTGGTGCGTAATAAAGGGTATCACGGTATGCGCTACCTTGAATCAGGCCATGTCCACGAGTGTGGTAGAGTCTTTCGGACTCAAGGAGTCTGCGCAGCTCAGAACGGCTAATCTTTAGCGCCATGTAGGTGATTGCAACGCCGTCCTCTTGGAACTCTTGGTGTGTAATGGTGGCACCTTGAATGAAGCTGTTTAATCGGGTTCTGAGTCGATCATGATTGGCTACAAAGTTATCAACGCTGGTATCCCCAAAAATATGGACGCCAGAGACTTGCTCTGCCATTTTGCGGTACGCATCGACTTCAGAGGCTCTCAGTGCCATCAAGCGGCGCTGCGGTGCACTTTCAAAGGTATTGCGGGGTGCGCCATAGCCAACAACGTTTAAGACCTGTTCGTCTGGGATGATCAATTGATCGCAACGCGACGATCTTACACAGCTGCTATCGGGTGATCCGATCATGTCGCCACATGCAGTTGTTCTGCATCCCGGTACTTGATGGGCACAACCTGCTAAGGTTGATAGAGCAAGGGCTGACAGTAATAGTTTGAATGTATTCGTCATAACAAGTCCTTAGTTCAGAGAACCGAATGCGGAGGCATTTTAATTTTTTCGGAATATATATCGGCCATCATTAATATTACTTTACCCGTTTTTTCGTTTTAAACAAGTTAGTTAGAGTGTTGAATGTGTTCGTCAAGTTTTTCACAAATGGTCTGTTGCAGTCTTGCGCATAAATCAGGGTCGCTAATCGGGTGTCCTGTGGCATCCGTGATAAAGAAAAAGTCTTCGACTCGCTCGCCAACATTTGAAATTTTTGCTTTGCGGACTGAAATGTTGAAATCAACGAAAATCCGACCTAAGCGTGCCAGAAGTCCGGGACGATCAGACGTGAAAACTTCTAATACGGTCTGGTGTGTGCTCGGATCGTTGCTTAAATTGACGCTTGTTGGAATGGCGAACAGCTTAAGCACGCGTGGAACTCGGCGTTGAATGATTTCAGGGAAGTCATCGGGGTCATCGAGTTCTTCGGTAAGGGCTGTTTGAATTCGGCTTAAGTACTCAGGATTGTCCGGTAGGGGTTTGTTGTCCTCGGATAATACAGTGTAGGTGTTCAATGTGCGGCCATTATCCGTCGGGATGATTCGAGCATCCAGCACGTTTAAATGCAGTTGGTCTAATGCGGCCACCGTCGCTGGAAAAAGCTGGGGAAGGTCATCCGCATAAATAAAGATTTCAGTCGCGCCTTCGTAAAGGCGATACGAGGTTTTTTGCACAAGGATGAGTGGTAGCGGACGGTCACCGTGCCCTAGAATGGCTTGGGTGTGCCATGCAATATTTGTCGCATCTTCTCTGAGAAAGTATTCATCGCCAAGCATTTCCCAAAATGTATGAACAGCTGCAACATCCATCTGCATTTGATTGAGCATGATCATCGCTTCTTGCTGTAGCTGTTCAATGCGATCCTCTTTGTTGATCGGGTTTTCAAGACCGCGTCTCAACGCGCGCTTAGTTTCCGTGTAAAGCTGGCGCAGCAGCGTCGCTCTCCAGCTGTTCCACAAACTGTGGTTGGTTGCGTTGATGTCAGCAACGGTGAGTACATAAAGATAATTTAGATGAATGATATCGCGCACTTCATGTGCAAATTGGTTGATAACATCTGGATCCGAAATATCGCGCCGCTGTGCTGTCATCGACATTTTTAAGTGGTTTTTAACCAGCCATGCCAGCAAGTGTGTGTCCCATTTGCCAATATGATGTCGCTTGCAAAATTGAATCACATCATCAGCGCCCAGTTCGGAGTGATCACCGCCTCGCCCTTTAGCGATATCATGGTAGAGGCCAGCGATATACAATAGCTCAATTTTGGGCAGTTGATTAATAATGCGGTGGGCGAGAGGGAAGTGCTCTTGCATGGACTCATGTCGAAATTGACGCATCATTTGGATGACTTTTAAGGTATGAGCGTCGACCGTGTAAATATGGAAGAGATCGTGCTGCATTTGTCCAACAACCTGCCCAAACTCTGGCAGGTAGCGACCAAGAATTCCATAGCGATTCATGCGTCTGAGCTGGGTCGAAACCCCTTCGCGTGAGCGCAAGAGTTCCATGAATAGTGACGTGTTGCGTAGATCGTTGCGAAACTCATCATCAATCAGGTGACGATGCTCGCGGATAAGGCGAATGGTCGATGCTCTCACACCTTTTATTTGAGGGTTCTGCGCCAGTAGAACAAACAATTCCATGAGTGCGAAAGGATGGTGTTCGAATACGCGATCGTATGCAACCTCAATGTAGTCATCATGAATTTTGAAGCGATTGTTTAAAGGCTCAATGCGGGGCTTGTCTGAGCGGCGTAGAATAACTTCATCGAAATACTGCAGTAGCATATCGTTAAAACCGGACATGGCTTTCGCCACTCGGTAGTATTTGCTCATGAATTGCTCAACCGCTAAACCACTGTCTTGATCTTTGTAATCAAAAAACTTGGCCAAGCTGCGCTGATGGTCGAACAAAAGACGATCTTCACGTCGCTTACTGATCATGTGCAGTGCATAACGCAGCGTCCAAAGATAAAGCTCCCCCTTGTTTAACGTATCGAGTTCGGAGTCGGTTAAAAAACCATGGTGAACAAGATCGTGTAAGTAGGTTGCTCCAAAGTGGCGCTTTGCAACCCAGCCGATGGTCTGGATGTCCCGAAGCCCTCCGGGTGAGTTTTTTAAATTGGGCTCTAAGTTGTAAGCGGTATCGTTGGTTTTTTCGTGGCGTTGGTTTTGTTCTTCAAGTTTTGCTTTGAAAAACTCTTTGTCGGACCAGGCTTCTTCTGATGTGACGCGCTGGTACATGTTGATTTGTAGGTCGGGGTTACCTGTTAAGGTTCTTGACTCGATCAGGTTGGTTGCGATGGTGATATCGTTACGGGAGGCTTCATAGCATTCATCAATACTTCTAACGCTTGAGCCTATGTCGAGTTTGATATCCCATAGAAATGTTAGAAACGCACTAATGGTGTCAGAGAATGTCTCAGGGTTAATGCCATCGGTTAAAATGAGAATGTCAACATCGGAGTAGGGGTGCAGTTCGCCCCGCCCGTATCCGCCGACAGCTACGAGTGCGAGTTTGTCTTTATGGGGCCAATCAAAGCGCTTCCAGATGGAGCAGAGTATTTGGTCGATAATCCATGCGCGGCCATAAATCAGCTTGCGTATGTCTGCTTGGTTGCAGAAGGCTTCGTCCATTAAGGTCTTGGCTTTGTCCAATGCTTGACGGTACACAGGAAGCGCGTTTTTAGTGTTGGCTAAGGCGTCTTCCAGTGCCAAGGGGTCAAGATATTCAGGCACGGCAAAAACAGACTGGCTCGTAGCGCCCATAGATTATCTCCAGATGCAGAAGGTGTTAAAAAGATTCTTCGTTGCGTCGAGTGAGTACTTCGTAACCATCCGCCGTGACCAAAATTGTGTGCTCCCATTGTGCTGAAAGACGTTTGTCAGCCGTCTCTACTGTCCAGCCATCGCGTTTGGATAATTTTACGTGACGCTTGCCAGCATTGATCATAGGTTCAATGGTGAAAATCATGCCTTCCTGTAACACATCTCCTGTGTTCGGACGTCCGTAATGAAGCACCTGTGGGTCTTCATGGAATTCTTTTCCAATGCCGTGGCCGCAGTACTCTCTGACCACCGAATAGTGTGCTTTTTCTGCATGTTGCTGGATAACAAAGCCAATATCACCCAAGCGAGCCCCGGGCTTGACAAGTTCTATGCCTTTGTAAAGGCACTCTTGTGTGACTTCGCATAGGCGTTGCGCGTGAGGTGCGACGTCGCCTACATAAAACATTTTGCTGGTGTCGCCATGATAATCATCCTTAATAACGGTAATGTCTATGTTGACGATGTCACCGTTTTTAAGTTTTTTATCATTCGGGATGCCATGACAAACCACCTGATTGACTGACGTGCAGATTGACTTAGGAAAGCCGTGGTAATTGAGTGGTGCAGGGATCGCGTTTTGGGTGTTGACGATATAATCATGACAAATTTGATTGAGCTCGTCAGTGGTTACGCCGACTTTAACGAAAGGTTCAATCATTTCTAGAACCTCGGCCGCAAGGCGCCCTGCTATTCTCATTTTCCCTATTTCTTCAGGCGTTTTAATGGTAATGCTCATGGTGCTACAGATGCTCCGAATCTCACAGACGTAAAGTTACTAATAGTCTATTGTAGCTAAATTCAAGAGTGAGTGATAACTCTTCAGTAGAGTGAGTGGCCTCATGATGGGATTGTATGACTTTTTAAATCGAATTTTAGTGCAGACGCTTTAAAAAAAAGCCATCTTATGCTATAAAATGCCCTCCCAAAAATCGTGCGTAAAGCACACTTAACACACACACTTATCGGCACATACTTTCTGGGTGCTGCGCTTGCAGTGGAAAGATGGGATAGGTGGAGGTTAAACCCACTTTTACAGGAATAGATACAATGGCAAAAGTTTCAATGCGTGACTTGCTAAAAGCAGGTGTTCACTTCGGTCACCAGACTCGTTACTGGAATCCAAAGATGAACAAGTTTATCTTTGGCGCGCGTAACAAAATTCATATCATCAACCTAGAGCATACGCTTCCTGCACTGAATGGTGCGTTAGATGTTGTGCAAAACATGGCGTCCAACAAAAACAAAATTATGTTTGTTGGAACCAAGCGTGCGGCAAGCAAGGTTATCAGGGAAGAAGCGCAACGCGCGGGTATGCCTTACGTTAACCACCGCTGGTTAGGTGGTATGTTGACTAACTATAAAACAATTCGTCAGTCGATCCGTCGTCTGCGTGAATTGGAAGCGATGTCACAAGACGGTACTTTCGATAAGTTGACCAAGAAAGAAGCATTGGTGCGTACTCGCGAAATGCAAAAGCTTGAATTGTCAATCGGTGGTATCAAGGATATGGGCGGTTTGCCTGATGCTCTGTTCGTTATCGATGTTGATCATGAACGTATTGCTATCAACGAAGCGAACAAACTGGGTATTCCTGTTATCGGTATCGTTGATACGAATAGCAACCCAGATGGCGTTGATTACGTCATTCCTGGTAATGACGATGCGCTGCGTGCTATCCAGATCTATGCTCAGTCAGTTGCTGATGCGTGCATCGAAGGTCTTGGTCAAAACGTAGGTGTGGTTAGCGAATTCGTAGAAGTCGAAGAGCAGGCTGCTGAGTAATCAGTTTGTCACACTCGCAGGATTAACTTGATTGATTCGCAATGAGGGGAGCGCGGCTCCCCTTTTTTCGATTCAGATAAACGTAAAAATTTTGAGAGGAAATCAACATGGCTAACATCTCTGCAGGCCTGGTTAAAGAGCTTCGTGAGCGTACTGGTCTGGGTATGATGGAGTGCAAAAAAGCACTCGTTGAAGCAGAAGGCGATATCGAAAGAGCGATTGACGATCTTCGTAAATCATCAGGAATGAAAGCAGCAAAGAAAGCAGGTCGTACTGCGGCTGATGGCGTTGTTGCCGTTAAAGTTGCTGATGACAATAGCTACGCTGTTGTGTTGGAAGTGAACTCAGAGACTGACTTCGTTGCTCGTGATGATAACTTCCTTGGTTTCGTTGAAAGCGTGTTGGCGAAGGCGTTTGCTGATAAGCAAACGGATATCGAGGCCTTGATGGCGGGTGATCTTGAGTCTGCTCGTGAAGCGTTGGTTCAGAAAATCGGTGAAAATATCAGCGTTCGTCGTGCATTCTTGGTTGAAGGTGCGGTTGTTGATGCGTATGTTCATAGCAACAACCGTCTTGCGACTGTTGTTTCGCTAACAGCGGGTGATGCTGAAATTGCGCGTGATGTTGCAATGCATGTAACAGCAGTGAATCCACGTGTTGTTCGTCCTGAAGATATGCCTCAGGAAGAACTGGATCGTGAAAAAGATATTATTATGGCTCAACCGGATATGGAAGGTAAGCCACAAGAAATCAAAGAAAAAATGGCTGTTGGTCGTATCAAAAAATACCTTGCTGAAAACAGCTTGGTTGAACAGGCATTTGTTAAAAACCCAGAGCAGACCGTTGGCCAATTGGTAAAAGCAGCTGGCGCTGATGTTGTTGCGTTTGTACGCATCGGTGTGGGTGAAGGTATCGAAGTTGAGAAAAAAGACTTCGCTGCTGAAGTTGCAGAGCAGCTAAAAGGCTGATCGTGTTCAGTAGTCCTCGCTCGCAGGGCTGCTTCTGTCGCGCTGAAAAAATCAGCGCGACGTCTTCGTTTTTCTTGTACACTACCTCATCTTATTCGAGCGGAGAAGCTACTCATGCCCAGCGCAGACAAACAATCAAGATATAAACGTATTTTGCTGAAACTGAGTGGTGAAGCATTATTGGGTGACGAAAACTTTGGTATAGACCCTAAAGTGTTGAACCGCATGGCGCTAGAGATAGGTCAGTTGGTTGGTATCGGTGTTCAGGTTGGTATCGTTATTGGTGGGGGTAACCTTTTCCGTGGAGCGGCACTGAATGCGGCAGGTTTAGACCGTGTGACAGGTGATCACATGGGAATGTTGGCGACAGTTATGAATGCCCTCGCGATGCGTGATGCGCTTGAACGTTGTAATATAGCGACCCGAGTGATGTCTGCTATCCCAATGAGTGGTGTGGTTGACCATTACGACCGTCGAAATGCAATGCGATATCTGCGTCAAAACGATGTGGTTATTTTCGCAGCAGGTACTGGAAATCCGTTCTTTACGACGGATTCGGCGGCGTGTTTGCGCGGAATTGAAATTGAAGCGGATGTTGTGCTTAAAGCGACAAAGGTTGACGGTGTCTACACTGCAGATCCGATGAAAGACCCAACCGCTACTCGTTACTCGCACCTGAGTTTTAACGAGGTGTTGGAAAAACAATTAGGTGTAATGGACATGACAGCGATCTGTCTCACGCGTGATCACAATATGCCTGTGCGAGTGTTTAATATGAATAAACACGGCGCCCTGGTCAATGTGGTTATGGGTGGAGATGAAGGTACGTTGATTGATGCAGGTCCTGAAGCAGGAGGTTCAAATGATTAATGAAATTATCCGCGATGCCGAAGTTCGTATGAAAAAGAGCACGGAGTCGCTTGTAGACAATTTTAAAAAAATTCGTACAGGGCGTGCGCATCCCAGTATATTGGATAGTATTCAAGTGTCCTATTATGGTTCGCCAGTGCCGATTCAGCAGGTTGCAAACGTAATGGTTGAAGATGCGCGCATGCTCACCATCGTTCCCTGGGAAAAGAAAATGGTGCCAGAAATCGAAAAGGCCATCATGAAGTCGGATTTGGGAATTAATCCAAATACATCGGGCGATGTGATTCGAGTCCCCATGCCTGCTCTAACTGAAGAGACGCGTAAGGGATATACACGCCAAGCGCGTGCAGAAGCAGAGGGTGCAAAGGTCGCAATTCGTAACATACGCCGTGATGCGAACTCAAGTTTTAAAGACGCCCTTAAGGGTAAAGAAATAAGCGAAGATGATGATCGTCGCGGTCAAGATTTAGTTCAAAAACTAACCGATAAATATGTGGCTGAAGTGGACGCATTGCTGGCTCATAAAGAGTCAGAGTTAATGGAAATATAACAAATATTTATGGACGCGAGGCGCTAAGCCTCGCTGACGTCTACTATGTCTAATCAAATGACTCTTACATCGATCCCAAATACGAGTATACCTCGTCATATTGCAATCATTATGGACGGAAACAATCGTTGGGCAAAGCAACACCGCTTACCTGGATTGGCAGGCCATAAAGCGGGTGTAGCCAGTGTGCGCAGTGTCATTGAGGGGTGTCTAGAGGAAGGTGTTAGTGTATTAACCTTGTTTGCATTTAGCAGTGAAAACTGGAAGCGTCCTGAGCCTGAGGTTAGAGGCTTGATGGATTTGTTTTTTATCTCGTTAAATCGAGAGGTTAAAAAACTCAACAAGCATGGTATACGTTTAAATATCATTGGTGATCGCTCTCGATTCTCAATGAAATTACAAGAAAAAATGAAAGCGGCTGAAGTATTGACTGAAAATAATTCGAAGTTGATTCTGAATGTCGCTGCCAATTATGGTGGTCGCTGGGATATAACGAATGCCGCAAAATTGATTGCGCAGCGTTGTCTCGAAAGTCAGATGACGCCATCTGACATAAATGAAACCACTTTTCATGATTTTACATCACTAGCCAATTTCCCAGATCCTGATCTTTGTATACGAACAGGTGGGGAAAAACGAATCAGTAATTTTTTGATCTGGCAAATGGCCTATGCTGAACTTTATTTCAGTGATTCATACTGGCCAGATTTTGATAAACACCAATTATCAAGTGCAATTAAGGACTATAGCCAGCGTCAGCGTCGATTCGGTAAAACCGGTGAGCAGATAGAGGCTAATCACATTGCTTAAACAACGACTCATTACAGGCCTTATTTTAGGTGTAGGGATTTTAGCCACTGTTTGGTGGGCGCCATTGTGGCTGTTTTCTTTGATAGTGGGGGCCGCAACCGTATATGGTGCTTGGGAATGGTCAAACTTTTGTCGCTTTAAGCCCATTGGGCGCATTGCCTATGTTGTGATGTTGGCCGTTTTAATCTTGTTGTTATTCGTGGGGATGGATGATGCACTTGCAGCCATTATTACGATATCGGCGGTTGCATTTTGGTTAGGCGCTTTGGTGTTAGTGTTACGTTACCCCTCCGAGATTAAATGGCGAGCACGAGGGCATAAACTTATTATTGGGATGTTTGTTTTAATACCCGCTTGGTTGGCTTTGGTGCGCTTGAAAGAGATGCCCAATGGCGAAATGTTAATACTGCTATTGCTTCTCTTGGTTTGGGGCGCGGATACTGGTGCCTATTTTGCGGGTCGAGCCTTAGGAAAGCATAAGTTGATGCCCAATGTCAGCCCAGGGAAGACGATTGAAGGCTTCGTCGGTGGTTTGGCTGTGTGTATGTTTATTGCGCTATCCTTCTCGATATGGAACGAACTAACTGGAGCAGCGTTGGTCTATTTGGTTCTGTTGTCAATTGTAACCGCTATGGCTTCGGTTTTGGGTGATTTGTTCGAAAGCATGTTTAAGCGAGAGCGAGGAATTAAAGACAGCGGCACATTGCTTCCAGGGCACGGTGGAGTCTTGGATCGAATCGACAGTTTAACGGCGGCGGCCCCTGTGTTTTTGTTCGGGCTACAAATGGCACCTCCTTTTTAAATGCAAATAATTTGAGAGACGGTTAATGGGCGTATTGCAGACACTTTTAGCAACCCTAGTCACGTTGGGAATACTGGTGACTATTCACGAGTGGGGTCATTATTGGGTTGCTCGGCGTTGTGGTGTCAAGGTGCTGCGTTTCTCTGTTGGTTTTGGTAAGCCCTTGTTTAGCTGGAAAGGCCGTGATGATACTGTCTATGCCGTTGCAATGATTCCCTTGGGTGGATATGTCAGCATGCTGGATGAACGTGAAGGGAATGTTCCGCCTGAGTTCAAACATCAAGCCTTTAATAACAAACCTGTGTTGCAGCGAATTGCGATTGTCGCCGCAGGTCCTATCGTGAACTTGTTGTTTGCCGTATTAGCCTACTGGTTTTTATTTGTTGTCGGAACTCAGGTTATTGTTCCTAAAGTGGGTGATGTGCGTCCAGGATCGCCTGCGGCCATGGCCGGTATAAACCCGGGTGAAGAAATTCTGAGTGTTGATGGCTATAAGGTTGTTTCTTGGGATCAGGTTAATCTGCGCTTGGCGGCAAGGATAGGTGAGACAGGGCAAGTGACTGTAATCGCTGCTGAGCCTGGTCGCAGTGAACGGGTATACCAAGTTGAATTAAACAATTGGCGCGTTGATCTTGAGCGTGAATCACCAATTACTGCAATGGGATTTATGCCGTGGAGGCCAGATGTTGCACCTGTTTTGGGGCAGTTGTTAGACGATGGTCAAGCCGCATTGTCGGGTTTAAAAATGGGTGACCGCATTGTGGCCGTTAATGATGAGTGGATTGAAAGCTGGCAGCAGTTAGTTGAAAAAGTGCAGGGCAGTGCGGGTGAGCGCTTAAATATATTGGTTGAACGTAACGGTGAACGTTTGGAATTTGATGTTGTGCCCGCTGCACGTCACAGTGAACAAGGTGTTGTAACGGGATACATAGGTGCGGGTGTTGCAGCAACCACTTGGCCAGATGATATGATTCGAGAGGTTCGCTACAATCCGATTGTCGCTTTAAAAATGGGGGTTGAAAAAACAGGTCAGATGATTATGTTGACCTTGGATTCCATTCGAAAGATGATTGTCGGTGTTATTTCTGTAAAAAACTTGAGTGGACCGATTACCATTGCTAAAGTGGCGGGGGATTCGGCAGCATCCGGTTTGGAAACCTTTATTAGCTTCCTTGCTTACCTTAGTATCAGTCTTGGAATCTTGAATTTACTTCCAATACCGATGCTAGATGGCGGTCATCTGATGTATTATATGGTTGAACTGATTAGAGGTAAGCCAGTTAGTGAGCAAGTGCAGATGTTTGGCCTGAAAATAGGGATGTTCCTACTTTTCAGTCTTATGGCGCTTGCAATCATTAATGATATCGCTCGTCTTTAACGCGTAGAGACTACTTTAACTGAAACTATCAAAAAGAATTTTTGGCATGAAACGCACGCTCACATTGTTTTTAGTTTCACTCCTTTGGGTCGCACCTGCCCACTCAGACAATGTCTTTGTGGTCAATGATATTCGAGTCGAAGGATTGCAGCAGGTCGACGCAGGCAACGTCTTCCGTAATTTTCCTATCGCAACCGGAGATCAAGTGGATGGGGCGGCTCTTGCTGCCGCGACTCGCCAACTTTTTCGTTCAGGATTCTTTGAAGATGTGCAGTTAGTGCGTGAAAATGACGTGCTAGTACTTGTCTTGCGTGAGCGACCTGCCGTTGCGATTATTCGCATTGAAGGCAACAAGGCCATCAAGGAAGAACAGTTACGCGAAGGTTTGAAGCAGTCAGGCCTTCAAGAGGGCGATATCTTCCGTCGAGCAACACTTGATCAAATCGAACTTGATTTAATGCGAGTCTACACCACGCAGGGTCGTTACGGTGCCGATATAACCACTGAAGTTGAGAACCTGCCGGGTAACCGTGTGGCATTGAACATTAATATTACTGAAGGCCGTGTGGCGAGCATCAGTCATATAAATATTGTGGGGAACACCGTTTTTACAGATAAAGAATTGACGGATCTGTTTACCCTTCAGTTGCCGAATTTTTGGTCTTTTTACACGAAGTCCGATCAGTATTCTCGTGAAAAACTGTCTGGGGATCTAGAGCGTTTACGCTCTTACTACTTAGACCGCGGTTATATCAACTTCTCAATTGACTCGACGCAAGTTGCTTTGTCGCCGGATAAGCAAGACGTCTTTATCACGGTTGATATCACCGAAGGTGAGCAATTTAAAGTGGCAGATGTTGTGTTTGTCGGAAATCTAGTGGTATCTGACGACGTGCTTCAATCCAAGCTCAGTATGACCGCAGGTGATGTGTTCTCGCGCAGAGAAATGACCGATTCACAAGAGCGTCTTGTTCGTTTACTTGGCGATCAAGGCTACATGTTTGCGAATGTGAGCCCAATCCCTGAAATCAATGACGATAACACGGTATCGATTCGTTATTTTATCGAACCAGGTAAGCAAACCTATGTGCGTCGTATCGGTATACGGGGTAACACACGTACCGCTGATGAAGTCATTCGTCGCGAAGTTGAACAGATGGAAGCCGGTGTGGTATCAAGTGCGGCTATCGAGCGTTCGCAAACACGTATCGAGCGTACTGGATATTTCCGCTCTGTGAATGTTGAAACGCGCCCAGTTGCCGGCACAGATGATCAAATCGATTTAGAGTTTATTGTTGAAGAGCAGCAGTCAGGACAGTTAAGCGCAAGTATCGGCTTCTCACAAAGTGAAGGGATTATCTTGCAATTGGGTGTTTCCCAAGAAAACTTCTTGGGCTCAGGTAAGAGTGTTGCGTTTAATGTCTCAAACAGCTCAACCTTAACAGAGTATAGCTTTAACTACTTAGATCCCTTCTTCACAGTCGATGGTGTGAGTCGTGGGTTTAACGTGTTTTACAGAGAAGAAAACTTCGACGAAGATGATCGTGGTGATTACAATACAGATTCGTTTGGTGGCGGTATTACCTTTGGTTATCCGATAGATGACTTTCAGCGTTTGAGCTTTTCAGGTGATGTTGAGTTCCTACGTCTAAAAAATAACCTTGCCCTTCAAGGCACTGAAGTGTTTGATGTTATTAATCGTTTCACCCAAGACAATGGTGATGAGTACCTCAACTGGAAGTTGACGGCAGGTTGGAGTGACAATCGCCTGAATCGTGGATTTTTCCCGACCAAAGGCCGTTCACAAGGGGCGAGCTTAGAAGTTTCCATTCCTGGAAGTGATTTGGATTACTATCGTGCCCAGTATAACAATCGTTTTTACTGGCCAATCAATAGTGATGAAACCTGGATAGCTTCGCTGAGAAGCCGTGTCGGTTATGCGGATACTTACGGTGATAAAGATTTCCCCTTCTTCAAAAACTACTTCGCAGGCGGTTTAACCTCTGTGCGTGGATTTGAAGCAAATAGCTTAGGCCCTCGTTATAGCCGTGGAAATGTCAGCAGTGCCCAGCGTTCGATGGGCGGAAACGTATTAGTGTCAGGTAGTGCTGAGTTGATTTTTCCAATGCCCTTCTTAAAAGATAAGACTGCATGGCGCCCCTTGGTATTTATGGATGCGGGTAACGTATTTACAACCAAATGTTTAAAGGGAGCAACTCAAAATACATGCAAAGAGGGTGTTGATTTTGGAGATTTGCGTTATTCAGCAGGCGTTGGTTTGAGTTGGCTTACCCCTGTAGGTCCCTTATCAATCTCGTTGAGTAAGGCATTAAATAGTAAATCTGGTGACGAAACGGAAGTGTTCCAGTTCGCACTAGGTCAGTCATTCTGATTTAAGGGGAAGTAATGAAAATTAAAGGTACTTTAATACTGTTGATGCTTGTGTTCAGCAGTCAAGCGTTTGCAGATAGATTCCGTGTGTTAGGCGTGCAGGAAGCATTACTGAGCTCCAAGGCAGCTGAAGATTTTAGAGCGTCAATGGAGCGAGAATTTGCGGCCGAAGAACGTGCGTTGATTGAATTAGAGCGTCAAGCGGTTGCTGTACGAGATCGTATTCAGCAAAATCAAGGTCTCATTCCTGATCAGGAAATGGAGCAGCTACATCTGCAATTCCAAAAAGCCTTCACCGAATATCAAACACGTGGTGAAGCGATGGCCGAAAAACAAATTGAGCGTGAACAAGAGTTCTTGGCATCAATGCGTCCTAAACTGGATCAAGCCATTCGTTCGTTGATTGAAAATGAAAAAATAGATGTTGTCTTTGCAAAGCAAGCAACGGTATATGCTAGCAGCACTATTGATATCACACCTCGTGTGATCGAACTTTTAAATAGACAGTAAGCGACAACCGATGGCATCAGAGGTCGGCTTTTCTTTGCAGACTCTTGCCTCTATTGTTGAAGGTAGGATTCAGGGTGATCCAGCGATGATAATCAATGGATTAAATACCCTGAATCTTGCGGGTAGAGGTGAACTTTCCTTCTTTGCGAATCCACGATATATCCACCAGCTTAGCGAAAGTGGCGCAGCTGCGATTTTGGTATCAAGTGATTATGCCCACCTAGTTAAGAACTCAGCCGTGATAGTAGCGGACCCTTATTTGGCGTTTGCAAAGCTGACACATCATTATGATTGGCGTCGGCCAGCTCAGCCGGGTATCTCACCTCAGGCTATTGTGGATCCAACGGCTGTTGTTCATGAGTCGGCCCAGATTTGCGCCAATGTCGTTATTGAGGCCGGAGTTAAGATTGGCGCCAACGTGTATATCGGTCCGAACTCAGTGATAGGTTCGCATTCTATAGTAGGCGATGCTTGTCGATTAGAGGCCAATGTGACGCTGTACCCTAATGTTCATTTGGGTGAGCGGGTCTTGATTCATAGTGCCAGCGTTTTGGGTGCGGATGGATTTGGATTTGCGAAAGAGCAGCGGCAATGGGTGAAAATCTGTCAGTTGGGTGGCGTGAGAGTAGGCGATGATGTTGAAATAGGGGCGAGTGTTACCATTGATCGAGGGGCGCTAGCGGATACTGTCATCGAAAAAGGCGTCAAACTGGATAATCAAATCCAGATAGCGCATAACGTTCAAATAGGTGAGCACACCGCTATCGCAGGGGGTACCGCCGTTGCTGGCAGTACTCGTATTGGCAAATATTGTACGATTGCCGGAATGTCAGGGATTACAGGACACCTTGAAATAGCGGATAATACGCATATTACGGCCATGACGTTGGTCAGTAAATCAATTGATAAAGCAGGAGCTTACTCATCTGGAACGGGTCAGGAACCTCATCAGCAATGGAAGCGTAACGTAGTGCGTTTCCGGCAGTTGGACGAGCTGGCTAAACGGGTACGTAAGCTTGAACAGACACTAGCAGAAGACAACGAATAAGGTTTAATATCAAATGATGGATGTAAAAGAAATCCGTAAATATCTACCACACCGCTATCCATTTTTGTTGGTGGATCGTGTGCTTGAGCTAGTGCCTGGCGAGTCTATCGTTGCGATTAAAAATGTAACTGTTAACGAGCCCTTTTTTAATGGACATTTTCCTGATCATCCCGTGATGCCAGGCGTTCTTTTAGTCGAAGCCATGGCGCAGGCGGCGGGGATTTTGGGTTTCAAAACAATGGATAAAACGCCAGAAGACGGATCTATATACTACTTTGTAGGCGCGGACGATTTACGCTTCAAGCGTCCTGTTGTGCCTGGAGACCAAGTCAAGTTAGAAGCTCAGGTTTTATCTGAGCGACGTGGTATCTGGAAGTTTGCCGTTAAAGCAACCGTTGATGGCGCAATCGTCTGCAGTGCGACGATTTTATGTGCAGATAGGAAGGTGTGAGTTTGATTCATCCGACGGCAATTATCGATCCGAGTGCAAAGTTAGCAGTCAATGTTAAAGTTGGACCTTGGTCCTACATTGGGCCTGATGTTGAAATTGGCGAAGATACGCAGATTGAGTCACATGTTGTTATCAAAGGTCCAACGCGTATTGGTAAGGGTAACCGTTTTTTTCAATTCGCCAGTATTGGAGAAGAGTGCCAAGATAAAAAATACCGCGGTGAACCCACCCGTCTAGAGATTGGTGACTTTAATGTCTTTCGCGAAGGTTGCACGGTTCATCGAGGCACAATTCAAGATCAAGGTTTGACCTTGATTGGCAGTCATAATTTATTCATGGCTTATGTGCACGTTGCCCATGATTGCAGGGTCGGCAACCATGTTATTCTGGCCAATAATGCTGCGCTTGCAGGGCATGTGAGCGTTCAGGATTATGCGATACTTGGTGGTTTTACGGCTGTGCATCAGTTTTGCCAAATCGGTGCCCATGTCATGTGTGGCGCTGGTACCGTTGTGCTGAAAGACATACCTGCTTATGTCATGGCCAGCGGAAATTCTGCCACGCCACACGGTATTAATTCTGAGGGCTTAAAGCGTAGGGGATTCGGTAGCGAGACCCTTGCTGAAATACGTAGGGCGTATAAAGTCATCTATCGACAAGGTTTGACCCTTGATGAGGCCATTGCACGTCTCAAGCAAAGCTCTCAAGCGGAACCTGCTTTAAACGTGTTGATTGATTCTTTAGAGGGATCAGAACGAGGAATCATCCGTTAGGGGTGTGGTAAGCGAGTGAATTCAAAAAGGGTTAAAATTGCTATAGTCGCTGGTGAAGCATCCGGCGATATCCTAGGTGCGGGGCTGTTGAAAGCATTAAAGTGTCATTTTTCCAACATCGACATTGAAGGCATCGGTGGAGATTTGATGCTGGAAGAAGGGCTTCGCAGTCTCTATCCAATGGAACGCTTATCTGTGATGGGACTAACAGAAGTGCTAGGGCGTTTGCCTGAACTTCTGAAGCTGCGCAAGCGTTTAGCCGAGCACTGGAAGCAAAACCCGCCAGATGTTTTTATTGGAATAGATGCCCCTGACTTTACACTAGGTCTTGAAGAGCACTTGAAAGCGTCAGGAATTGCAACGGTTCATTATGTCAGTCCTTCCGTTTGGGCATGGCGTAAAAAACGTATTTTCAAAATCAAACGAAGCACAGACCTGATGCTGACTTTGCTGCCATTTGAAGCCGCCTTCTACGAGCAGCACCAACAGAGAGTTGCTTTTGTTGGCCATCCGCTTGCCGATGATATTCCTCTACTTCCGAATGCCGAGCATGCCAAGTCCCTTTTGAAAATTGCACTGGATAAGCGTGTTGTGGCCTTGCTACCTGGAAGCCGTAAAAGTGAAGTTTCGCAGCTCGCGAAAGTGTTCTTGCAAACAGCACAGATGCTCACTAAACAGGATCCAGATCTTGTTTTTGTGTTGCCAGCTGCGAATCAAAAGCGATATCAGGAGCTGCAAACGCTTATTTCAGACGAGTTTTCTGAGCTGAATGTGCAGTTGTTGCTCAAACAGTCCCAAATTGCGATGGAAGCAAGCGATGCGATTTTAATCGCGTCAGGTACGGCCACACTTGAAGCTATGCTTTATAAAAAGCCGATGGTAGTTGCTTACCGTTTGTCGCCTATCACCTATTGTATATTATCAAGAATGATTACAAGTCAGTGGGTGTCATTGCCCAATCTTTTGGCACAACAAACCTTGGTGCCAGAGCTCCTGCAACAGAAAGCAACACCCAATCTGTTAAGTGAAGCCCTATTGCAATCCCTTGAAAACACAGCTTATCGAGCCTCGCTGGTTGATCGTTTTACCGAAATTCATCATAAACTTCGTCAGAATGCGAGTGAAAAAGCAGCCGCAGCGGTCATATCCCTAATGCAAGATAAGCAACGACTGGCTACAGATGTTGAGGTTCGAAATGTCTAGGATTGCTGGTGTTGATGAGGTTGGGCGAGGCCCTTTAGTCGGAAATGTTGTGACGGCAGCTGTAATATTGGATCCAGAGCGTCCGATTATTGGCTTGCGGGACTCAAAAAAACTGACCAAAAAAAAACGAGAAGCACTGTTTGATGAAATCTGTGAAAAGGCACTCAGCTATGCAATTGCCTATGCCACACCTACGGAAATAGATGCATTAAACATCTTGCAGGCAACGATGTTGGCGATGACTCGAGCTGTTGAAGGGCTTTCGATTGCGCCGGATCTTGTACTGATAGATGGCAATCGCTGTCCGAGTTTGCCGTATGAAAGTAGAGCAATTGTCGGTGGAGATGACCAAATTGCAGAAATCAGTGCGGCCTCTATTTTAGCGAAGGTGGTTCGGGATCGTGAAATGCAAGCGTTAGATGAGCGCTATCCTATGTATGGGTTTGCCCAGCATAAGGGGTATCCAACCAAGGCACATCTCCTCGCGTTACGTGAGTATGGTCCCATCGAAGAGCACCGGCGGAGCTTTAAGCCCGTCCGTGTATTGCTCGAATCATAATGCGGAGCAGATTGCTCAATTCGCTTCAACTTTGATCCACGTGTTCAATATGGGAAAATCGAAATGTCTACACCCTCCTTTGTGCACCTGCGCGTTCATACGGAATATTCGCTTTACGACGGTCTTGTCCGTATCAAAAAATTGGTCGCCCAAGCACAAGCGGCTGGTATGCCTGCGGTCGCCGTAACGGATCAAACGAACCTCTATGCGCTCATCAAATTCTATAAGGCTGCGTTAGGGGCCGGAATTAAACCCATTTGTGGTGTTGATTTTTGGGTGGTGAACCCACAGGATGATCGTGCAGACCCTTTTCAATTCACCTTGCTGATCAAAAATCGTAAAGGCTATAAAAATTTAATGGAGTTGGTATCAAGGGCCTATTCTGAAGGGCAAAATTTATTTCCCGGTAGAGCAGTTGTTCGCCGAGAGTGGATTGCAGAAAAAGCAGAAGGCCTGATAGCGCTGTCCGGTGCAACAAAAGGTGATGTTGGGCGTGCGGTCTTGGCAGGTAATTCCGCCCTGGCTGAAGAGTCGCTTCAATACTGGATGAATGTATTCCCTGATGCCTACTATCTGGAGGTTCAACGGACAGGACGGCCTGGAGATGAAGAGTGGCTTCATGCCAGTGTCGCGCTTGCGAATCAGTTTGCATGCCCATTGGTTGCAACCAATGAAGTGATGTTCTTAAAAGCAGATGACTTTGAGGCTCATGAAGCAAGGGTTTGCATCAATCAAGGACGGGCGCTTGACGATGCTTCCCGCCCTAAAGACTATTCCGATCAGCAGTATTTCCGAAGCGCAGATGAGATGGCGCGCTTGTTTTCGGATTTGCCGAGTGCTTTAGAAAATACGGTTGAGATTGCCAGACGTTGCAGCATAGACGTCGAGTTAGGTACCTACTACCTTCCTGAGTACCCCATTCCTGACGGAATGACAATGGACGACTATTTTAGAAAAGTCTCCTGTGAGGGTTTGGAAGAGCGTCTTGAATTTATCTTACGAAAAGATGACCCTGAGTATGAGTCTAAGCGCCAAGTCTATTTTGATCGTTTAGACTTCGAACTAAACATCATCATTCAAATGGGGTTTCCAGGCTATTTTCTAATCGTTATGGACTTCATCCAGTGGGCAAAGGATAACGGCATTCCTGTGGGTCCAGGGCGTGGTTCGGGAGCGGGCTCCCTTGTTGCCTATGCTCAAAAAATAACAGACTTGGACCCACTTGAGTACGACTTACTTTTCGAGCGCTTTTTGAACCCCGAGCGTGTTTCGATGCCTGACTTTGATATCGATTTCTGTATGGATAATCGAGACCGGGTAATCGATTACGTGGCAGAAGCCTATGGCCGTGAAGCGGTTTCGCAAATTATCACCTTCGGAACGATGGCGGCCAAGGCGGTTGTAAGGGACGTTGCGAGGGTGCAGGGTAAGCCATTTGGTATGGCAGATCGGCTTTCAAAACTCATTCCATTTGAAGTGGGTATGACGCTGGAAAAAGCGATTGAGCAAGAGCCTGCGCTTAAAGAGTATATTGAATCGAGTGAAGATGTTGCCGAAATCTGGGAAATGGCTCTCAAGCTAGAAGGAGTCACTCGGAACGTTGGTAAGCACGCTGGAGGCGTCGTCATAGCGCCGACCAAATTGACTGACTTTTCCGCGACCTATTGTGATGAGGAAGGACAAGGCCTAGTTACCCAATATGATAAAAACGATGTTGAGGAAGCGGGGCTGGTCAAGTTTGACTTTTTAGGCTTAAGAACGCTGACCATCATTGATTGGGCGCTTAAAACCATTAATACATTAAGACGCCAACAGGGGAAAGACGATTTACGGATCGAAGGAATTGACCTAGAAGATCAAGCCGTCTTTAAGCTGTTGCAACGGGCTGAAACCACCGCTGTATTTCAGCTTGAGTCGAGCGGGATGAAAGACTTGATTCGTCGTCTTCAGCCGAGCCGTTTTGAAGACATTATCGCATTGGTGGCCTTGTTCAGACCAGGTCCATTGCAATCAGGCATGGTTGATGACTTTATCAACCGTAAGCATGGTCGAGCAGCACTTGCATGGCCTCACCCAGATTATCAATTAGACAGCCTTCAGCCAGTACTTGAGCCAACCTACGGGATTATTCTCTACCAAGAACAAGTCATGCAGATTGCTCAGGTGATGGCGGGCTATACGCTGGGTGAGGCAGACTTGCTGCGCCGTGCCATGGGTAAGAAAAAACCCGAAGAAATGCAAAAACAACGTCAGTTCTTTTTGGATGGCTCGGCTAAACAAGGCATTGATGTAGGGCTTGCGGGAAATATCTTTGACTTGGTTGAAAAGTTCGCAGGCTACGGTTTTAACAAGTCACACTCTGCTGCCTATGCGCTCGTGTCCTATCAGACAGCCTGGTTAAAAACCTATTACCCCGCACCCTTCATGGCGGCAGTACTGTCGTCCGATATGCAGAACACAGATAAGGTTGTTGTGTTTATTGAAGAGTGTCGGCAGATGAAGTTGACGCTACGCTTACCCGATGTCAATACCAGTGAATTTATGTTTACGGTCAATGAGGCGGGCGACATTATTTATGGTCTAGGTGCCGTAAAAGGGGTGGGTGAGGGGCCCGTCGAGGCGATTGTTACGGCCCGTCAGCAGGGCGGCCCTTTTACCGATATTTTTGATTTTTGTGCACGTGTAGGTGCTAAAAAGTTAAATAAGCGAGTGATGGAAGCGCTCGTGCGTTGTGGTGCGCTAGACAGTTTAGGAAATGTGGGGCGCGCCGTTCTTTGGAATGCGATCAGTCCAGCCCTGCAAGCAGCCGATCAGGCCGCGCGTAATCAAGATGCCGGCATGTTTGATTTATTCGGAGATGTCGAGGCGGAAACCCCGAGTGATCCATATGCCGATTATCAAAAAGTCCGTGAGTGGACAGATAAAGAGCGCTTGCTTGGTGAAAAAGAAACCCTGGGACTCTATGTGACCGGGCACCCAATTGATGAATATGAAAAAGAACTGTCACGAATGATTAGTAGGCGCTTGGTGGAAATTCAACCACAAAAAGGGCGCTCACAAAAAATGGCAGGATTGGTGGTTGATTTACGGTTAAAGAAGACTAAGAAAGGCGACACTCTGTGTTTTGTTACGCTTGATGATCGCAGCGCACGAATGGAAGTCACGCTCTTTGGTGAAGCCTATGAGGCTGCCAAAGGCTTTGTTGCCAAGGATAAAGTCCTCATCATTGAAGGTGAGGTTGCGAACGATGAGTATAATGGCGGCATTAAGGTGCGTGGGCAAACGGTGATGAGCATTGTGCAAGCCCGAGCTAAGCAGGCCTTGGCATTGCAAGTATGCTGTGATGAGCGCGTGTTGCACCGTCAAACGCTTCAGTATTTAAAAACACAAATGGAGCAAAATCGATATGATTCGGAGCGTCTCCCTGTGCATCTTCGTTTCTCACGGAAAGACGCCGAAGGGGTAATAGTGCTGGGTACTGACTGGCAGTTAGAGCCGAGTGATGAGCAATTGCTTGCACTTAAAGAAATATTTGGTAATGATGCGGTCGAATTGCGTTGGCCGTAAGGGGCAGGATTGGACTGGAGATCAGATGAATCTGCAGGTAAAATCGTAAAACTGTTTAAATTTTTTAACCTTAATTAATGTAGAACTGAAGCGCATGAATCCTAACTACCTCGATTTTGAACAGCCCATCGCCGAGCTGGAGGCCAAAATCAATGAGTTACGCCATGTCGGTGCCAATAATGCGGATCTCAATCTGTCAGAAGAAATTGATAATCTGCAGGAGAAGAGCCGTAAGCTGACTCGCTCAATTTTCTCTGATTTGAGCGCATGGCAAGTGTCACAGCTCTCTCGTCACCCTCAGCGCCCGTATACTCTGGATTACATTGCGCTGGCGTTTGATGATTTTGATGAAGTGCATGGTGATCGGCATTTTGCCGATGATGCAGCTATTGTCAGTGGCATAGCGCGCCTTGATGGAGAACCTGTTGTCCTGATTGGCCATCAAAAAGGGCGCGACGTGAAGGAGAAAGTAAGGCGCAACTTTGGTATGCCGCGTCCAGAAGGCTACCGAAAAGCTCTGCGTGTCATGGAGATGGCCGAGCGCTTTAAGATGCCATTGTTTACCTTCATTGACACGCCGGGTGCTTATCCTGGTATCGATGCAGAAGAGCGTGGGCAGTCCGAAGCCATTGCATTTAACCTTGCACGTATGTCACGTCTTAATACACCCATCATCTCTACCGTTATTGGTGAGGGTGGTTCGGGTGGTGCATTGGCGATAGGTGTTTGCGATGAATTGTTGATGTTGCAATATGGCACTTATTCCGTTATTTCGCCTGAAGGCTGTGCTTCTATTCTTTGGAAAAGCGCAGAGCGTGCACCCGATGCCGCTAAAGCCATGGGGATTAACTCTGAACGCCTGCATGAGCTGGGCTTGGTTGACCAGATCATTCCCGAACCCTTAGGGGGAGCGCACCGAGATCCTGCCGAAATGGCCAAACGCGTAAAAGAAGCGTTGCAGTCTAGTTTGGCTAGACTTCGTTCATTGGATCAGGAGCAACTCCTAGAAAGACGTTATGCGCGTTTAATGTCCTATGGGGCTGATAAGCTCTGATTGTTAGGTTGTAGAGTATGAACCCAGTGGTGGCTTTGCAGGCGTTAGCCGGAGCACATCCTGATGTCAGGCGCTGGGTGATTGCGTACAGTGGCGGTTTAGACTCCGAAGTCTTGCTCAGTGCTGCCACTCAAGCATTTCCTGTTTCGTCGCTGCTTGCTATTCACGTGAATCATCAACTTCAAGATGGTGCGGTGGCTTGGTCCGAACATTGCCGACAGCGTTGTACTGAGCTGAATGTTGCCTTTGTCTGCGTAATCGTTTCACCTTTATCGTCATCAGAGCAAGATGCACGAAATGCCCGTTATCAAGCATTTGCAGATCATTTAGGTGAGGGTGATGCATTGCTTATGGCCCATCATGCCGATGATCAAGCCGAAACACTGATATATCGGTTAGTACGTGGGGCGGGTGTGCGTGGTTTGGCGGCGATCCCAGCGGAACGGCCTTTTTATTCAAGCAAAATACTAAGGCCTTTTTTATCAGTTTCGCGAAGAACACTTGAGGCTTGGGCGCATGAGCAGCACCTGAACTGGATCGAGGACCCATCGAACAAACAGGAGGACTATGCGCGGAATTATATTCGACTGCGCGTACTGCCCGAGTTGCAAACGCGTTGGCCTCAAGTGGTGGGACGACTTGCTAAAACAGCGAGTTATATGACCGAAGCAGACAAGGTTTTAGTTGAAGTGGCGCAACAGGATTTACACAGTTTGTTAAGCAAGTGTGAGTCGATAAGTGTTGCTCCCTTATTGCGCTTATCCATTCCGCGCCAGCACAACGTTTTGCGTTATTGGATTCACCAGCGGGGAGGGGAGTTGGATGAGTCAAGTCTTCAATCCATCCGAAAACAGTTGTTGTGCGAGCAGCCGTCCTCATCGGCGTCTGTTCAAGTTTCCAAAACACATCGAATTTGCGGCTATCGGCAGCATTTGTTTTATTTGCCCCTAACGTTACCGTCGATTGAGGTATTTGAGCGTCAATTGAATATGGTAGCAGGGACTTATACGCTAGAAACAGGTATTCTAACGATCGAAGGCGAATGCTTGGCAATCGGTTCGGTAACGCTCATCTACCGTCAAGGCGGTGAACGACTTCGGCCTCGTGGGCGAGGTGGATCGGTTAGCTTAAAGCAGCTGTTACAAGAAAAGGGCATTCCACCCTGGTGGAGAGAAAATTGGCCCGTATTGATGATGGGTGATACGCTAGTCGCTGTGCCAAGTGTCTGTTTTACAGATAATTGGCCAAATGAATGCAATCTTCGCGTGATATGGCATCCTTTTGGATTGTCTGAAGAGCCTTTTTTTGCTACTGTGTAATACCATCTTTACCCCTCCAAATATCATGATTTTTACAGGTTTTGCATGACGCGCTATATATTCGTCACCGGCGGTGTAGTGTCCTCTTTGGGCAAAGGTATTGCTTCAGCCTCACTGGCAGCCATTCTTGAAGCACGTGGCCTAAGGGTTACTATGTTAAAGCTCGATCCATATATCAATGTGGACCCGGGTACTATGAGCCCCTTTCAACACGGTGAGGTGTTCGTTACTGATGATGGCGCTGAAACAGACTTAGATCTGGGTCACTACGAGCGTTTTATTCGGACAACGATGACCCGCCGTAATAACTTCACAACAGGTCGTGTGTATCAGCATGTCCTGAAAAAAGAACGCCGTGGTGATTACCTTGGCGGGACTGTGCAGGTTATTCCTCACATCACAGATGAAATTAAACGTCGTGTTGTTGAAGGTGCAAGTGGCGCTGAAATCGCACTGGTTGAAATCGGCGGAACGGTTGGTGACATAGAGTCCTTGCCATTCCTTGAAGCGGTTCGACAGCTTAGAATCGAGGTGGGAGCCGCCAATGCGTTATTCATGCATTTGACGCTTGTTCCTTATATTGCGACAGCTGGAGAAACGAAAACCAAGCCGTCTCAGCACTCTGTGAAAGAGCTGCGTTCAATTGGTATTCAGCCGGATATTCTGGTTTGTCGTTCAGAGCAACCTTTGCCTGTGTCGGCAAGGCGTAAATTGGCGATGTTCACCAACGTTGAAGAGCGCGCGGTTGTTTCCTTGCCGGATGCAAAATCAATTTATGCCATCCCTCAGTTGTTGGCTGAGCAGGGTGTGGACGATATTGTGATTGATCGCTTCCGTCTCGACTGCCCACCTGCTGACTTGAGTGAGTGGGATCGTGTGTCTGACAGCTTCCTAAATCCGGATGGAGAAGTCACCATTGCGATGGTGGGCAAGTACATGGAGCTGTTAGATGCCTACAAGTCCCTGATCGAAGCCATTACACATGCAGGTATAGCACTGCGTCGTAAAGTTAAAATTGAATACATTGATTCTGAGCGTGTTGAACGTGAAGGTGTTGATATATTAAAAGGCGCGTCGGCTATTCTGGTTCCAGGTGGCTTTGGCGAGCGTGGCGTCGAAGGTAAAATTCTGGCGGCTCGCTATGCGCGAGAAAATAAAGTGCCTTATCTGGGGATTTGCCTTGGAATGCAGGTTGCTGTTATCGAGTTTGCTCGACATGTTGCAGGCCTAGAAGGCGCAAACTCAACAGAGTTCAATAAACAGTCGGCTCATCCAGTTGTAGGATTAATCACAGAGTGGGTTGATCTTGATGGTAATGTTGAGCAGAGAACCGCTGATACGGATCTCGGTGGAACCATGCGTCTAGGTGCGCAGGTTTGCCATTTGATTCCGGGCTCTAAATCGGCTGAAGTCTATGGCGCAACCGAAATTCGTGAGCGCCATCGTCATCGTTATGAGGTCAATAATCACTATGTTCCATTATTAGAAGCGGCTGGGCTAATAATTGCTGGGCGTTCTGCTGATGGTGAGCTAGTTGAAGTCGTTGAGGTGCCAGACCATCCGTGGTTTGTCGCGTGCCAGTTCCATCCGGAGTTTACTTCAACCCCGCGTTATGGGCATGGCTTGTTTACAGGATTTATTAAAGCCGCTCTGGAATACCAGTCGCAGGATTAATTTTCAGTTAAAACAAAAATCGGAGAATGATACATATGGCAAAGATTGCTGATATCAAAGCGCGTGAAGTGCTTGATTCGCGTGGCAACCCGACGGTAGAAGCAGATGTGATTTTAGCGTCTGGTGTTGTGGGAACTGCGTGTGCTCCCTCTGGAGCGTCGACCGGTTCACGCGAAGCGCTTGAGTTGCGTGATGGTGATAAGTCACGCTACATGGGCAAAGGTGTCTTAAAGGCAGTTGCTGCTGTGAATAACGCTATCCGTGATGCTTTGCTGGGAATGGATGCAACTGAACAGCGTGCCATCGACAACAAAATGCTTGAACTCGATGGTACGGACAATAAGTCTGTTTTGGGTGCAAATGCTATTCTGGCCGTTTCGTTGGCTGCAGCTAAAGCCGCCGCTGCAGAAAAAGGCATTCCTCTCTACGCACACATTGCAGAGATTAATGGCACACCAGGCCAGTTTTCCATGCCTGTCCCCATGATGAATATTCTCAATGGTGGCGAACATGCGGATAATAACGTCGATATTCAAGAGTTCATGGTTCAGCCAGTCAACTTTACGTCCTTTAGTGAAGGTCTGCGCTGCGGAACGGAAATTTTTCACTCATTAAAAGCCGTTCTTAAAAATCGTGGTTTGAGTACAGCGGTTGGCGATGAAGGCGGTTTTGCTCCAAACTTAGGCTCAAATGAAGAAGCCTTGGTTGTCATACGTGAAGCAATTGAAAAAGCTGGCTATGAGTTGGGTAAGGATGTCACACTTGCTCTGGATTGTGCGGCGTCCGAATTTTATAAAGCGGGTCAGTACGATTTATCAGGCGAAGGCAAAGTCTTTGACTCATCTGCCTTTGCTGATTACCTTAAGTCTTTATCCGAAAAATATCCAATAGTATCAATCGAAGATGGTATGGATGAGTCGGATTGGGCGGGTTGGGCTGATTTAACCCGTAAAATTGGCGATAAAGTACAGCTCGTTGGCGATGATCTATTTGTGACCAATACCAAGATTCTCGCTGAAGGGATCGAAAAAGGCATTGCGAACTCAATTCTTATTAAGTTCAATCAGATCGGTACATTGTCTGAAACCCTAGACGCAATACGTATGGCAAAAGCGGCGGGCTTTACAGCCGTTATTTCGCATCGTTCTGGTGAAACGGAAGACACGACCATTGCTGATCTTGCGGTGGGTACGGCAGCAGGACAGATTAAAACTGGCTCATTGTGCCGTTCTGACCGTGTGGCTAAGTATAACCGTTTGTTGCGTATTGAAGCTGAATTAGGTGATAAGGCTGTTTACAATGGCTTGGCCGAGATTAAAGGACAAGCTTGATTTATCCTAGGATGAACCAAAAAGGGAAGGGGGCTTAGCCCCCTTTTCTGTGGTTATTGAAAGAGACTGAGGTCATTAGTGTTTCGTTGGCTCTTAATAATACTGGTGTTGATGCTAGCAGGATTGCAGTACCGCTTGTGGCTCGGAGATCCCAATCTGCGTCAGGTGTGGTATCTTGAGGAGCAAATACAGAAACAAAAACGTGAAAATCAGCAGTTGACTGAGCGTAACCACCGGCTAGAAGCAGAGGTTGCCGATCTTAAGTCAGGCTTGCGTGCGATTGAAGAGCGTGCAAGAAGCGAAATGGGATTGATCAAAGAGGGTGAAACCTTTTTTCAGTTAATTGAACCTCGTCCAGAACAGGTACGCAAGCGATGAGCCTTCTCCCACAGTTATTATCCAGATCTGAAGCTTGGTTGTGGGGGAAACCCATTTCCGCTGCACGAATTCGAGAACAGCCCAGTGATTTTTGTGTTGAGGAAATACTAGGGTTTGAGCCTGATGGGGAAGGAGAACATGTGTTTGTTCTTATTCAGAAAACAGGTGAAAATACGGAATGGGTCGCAAGACAGTTGGCAAAGTTCACAGGGACGAACCCTCGCGACATAGGGTATGCGGGTAAAAAAGACCGACATGCGATTACACAGCAGTGGTTTAGTTTTAAGCATCCTATTAAAGCGCCGCCCATTCGGTGGTCGTTATTCGAAACATCAACCATTAAAGTGCTTCAGCATACCCGACACGGTCGAAAACTGAAAACAGGTGTTTTGCAAGGCAATCGCTTTGAATTGTTGTTGCGCAATGTAACCGAGCCTCTTGCTTTAGTTGAGCGTTTCAAAGCCATACAGAAGGCTGGTGTCCCTAATTACTTTGGTGAACAGCGTTTTGGTCAAGCCTATGGCAATATTACCCAAGGTGAGGCGTTGCTGGCGGGTGTGTTAAAAGAACGGCAAAGCCATAAGCGTGGTTTGTATATTTCGGCTTTACGCTCTGCGCTTTTTAACCAAATTGTATCTGAACGTATCCTGCAGCATCGCTGGGAAACGGTACAGATTGGTGATGTGCTCATGTTACCTAGCAGTCAAAGTTGCTTTGTGGTCGAGCAAGGGATGTCAGATATGGCCGCTCGTTTAGCAGCCGGAGAGTTGAGTCATACGGCGCCAATGTGGGGTGCTGGGGAACTCATGACACAAGGCGTAGCTGCTGATTTCGAGAAGTCCATCGTGAGTGAATGGCAAGCATGGGCCGATGCGCTTGAGACGTTAGGTCTGCGTCAAGAAAGACGGCGTGCACGATTAATGCCTGAATTTGCTGAACTTAATCAGGTTACAGAGAGTCAGTTCCGTGTTACCTTTTCGTTGCCAGCCGGCTCATTTGCAACCAGCGTGCTGAGAGAGTTGTGCCTGGTAGAGAATAGCCAGCAGGTAGAACTGGCAGAATAATAAATGACTTAAGTGTATACAGCGGATGTGCTTGATTGCACACATGAGAGAAGTGATGAGAATATTGGTCTCAAACGATGATGGAGTTTATGCTCCAGGGTTGGCATCCTTGGCGAGAGCCTTAGCAAGGGATGCGGATATATGTGTGGTTGCGCCCGATCGAAATCGAAGCGGTGCCAGTAACTCCTTAACCCTTGACCGCCCATTAGAAGCCTATCAGCACTCCAGTGGGTTTTTTAGTATTAATGGAACTCCGACCGATTGCGTTCATTTAGGACGGTCGGGTTTGTTTCAAGAAGGCTTTATACCCGATATTGTGGTGTCAGGTATTAATGCAGGTGCTAACTTAGGCGATGATGTTTTGTATTCGGGCACCGTTGCTGCTGCAACGGAAGGTCGAACGTGTCGCTTACCACCGATTGCCGTGTCTATGGATAGTTTTCATCCAAAACATTATGATACCGCTGCGGAAATTGTTCGTAATTTAGTGCAGAAATTAGACAGGTTAGTTGTTGCACCAAGAACTGTTCTTAATATTAATGTTCCAGATGTTCCCATAGATCAAATTAAAGGGATTCACGTTACTCGATTAGGGCACCGATTAGCAGCTGATTTGCCAGTCGAAACCTTCGATCCTAGAGGGCGAGTGAGGTATTGGATTGCAGGAGCGGGTGCTGCAGCTGATCGTGAACCCGGAACGGATTTTTATGCAGTAGAACAGGGGTATGTTTCAATTACACCTGTGCAGATAGACATGACGCATTATTCGGGTATGGATAATCTGGCGTGTTGGCTTGAGGACCTTGTGTGACCGATTTAGATCTTCAGGGGATTGGAATGACATCACGAAGAACGCGAGAGCGGATGATTGCTCGTCTTCGTGAACAGGGCATCAAAGACGAGCGTGTGCTGGAGGTTCTTTTGGCCACACCTCGTCATTTATTTCTTGATGAAGCGTTAGCGCATCGTGCGTACGAAGATACCGCGCTCCCCATTGGCTTTAATCAAACAATCTCCCAGCCGTATATTGTTGCGCGTATGACCGAAATACTGTTGGCTGCAGGCCCGCTAAAAAAAGTGTTGGAGGTTGGAACTGGCTCTGGATATCAGACAGCTGTTTTAGCCAGTCTCGTGCACCAAGTGTGTAGTGTCGAACGCATTCGCCCTTTACAGGATCGTGCGCGTCAAAAACTGCAAAGGCTTAAGATATTTAATGTCATGATGCGCCATTCCGATGGTGGCATGGGGTGGCCTGAACAGGGGCCATTTGATGGTATTTTGGTAACGGCAGCACCCGAAGAAGTACCTGAAGAGTTATTAGAACAGTTAGCGATAGACGGTAGGCTGGTGATTCCTGTGGGTGGTAATCGACAGCAGTTGAAACTTGTTATACGCAAAGAAGCGCGTGTATTTGAAACACGTGTGCTTGAAGATGTTAACTTTGTGCCGCTGTTAAGTGGAACAATACGCTGACTAGGAAGTAGGTTTATGCAGCGAACAATAGCCGATTATTTGGCATTGGTAGGAAAAGGAATGTTGATGGGAGCCGCTGATGCTGTTCCTGGAGTGTCCGGTGGAACGGTAGCGTTTATCACAGGTATTTATGAAGAACTCATTGAAAGCATCCGCCGATTTAATCTTCAAGCGCTGTCCCTATTATTTAAAGAAGGGCCTGTGGCTGTTTGGCGTTATGTGAATGGCTCTTTTTTGATAACCCTTATTTTTGGGATTGTCCTAAGCCTGCTTACACTGGCAAGGATTGTTTTATATCTACTTGAGGAGCATCCTGTCTTACTTTGGTCATTTTTCTTTGGCTTAATACTCGCATCCACTTGGAGTGTTATTCGCCATACGAATAAATTGGATTTTCGAGTTGTCGGTATTTTTCTGCTAGGTGTTTGTATCGCTTATGTGGTGACCTCAATGTCACCTAGCCAAGTGACACCGAGTGTTTGGTTGGTGTTTTTTTCAGGAATGATTGCGATTTGCGCGATGATATTGCCGGGTATCTCCGGAAGTTTTATTTTGTTGTTAATGGGGATGTATGCGCCTGTTTTAACAGCGGTTAAAGACTTTCAGCTTGGCTTTATAGGCTTGTTTTTAGCGGGCTGTGTGGTGGGCATTATGAGCTTTTCTCGAGTTTTAAGCTGGGCATTCCACCATCATAAAGTCGCAACCCTGTCACTTCTGGGTGGATTCATGTTGGGGTCATTAAACAAAGTATGGCCTTGGAAATATACGCTCTCATATAGTATAAATCGGCATGGGGAAGAAGTTCCTTTACTGCAAAGGAATGTGCTACCGGAGACGTTTTTTGAAATGACTGGGCAAGACCCTTATACATTAGGTGCGCTTGCTTTAATGATACTCGGTATTGGCTTAGTGGTTCTGCTGGATCGTCGCTGAATCTTAATGGAGCAACTGTGGGAAAACGCTTAGGTGCATTATCATTTGTTCTAATGTTCGCTCTTTTGGCAGGCTGTGGAAGAGGGTTTGCACCTGTTACCGATCAGTCTTTAGGTGCGAGAGGTGCTGCAAATACACAAACATCATCGCGTCCAGCTCCCTTAGCGAACCCTGGAACCTATACGGTCAAGCAAGGGGATACCCTTTACTCTATCTCTTGGCGGTATGGGCTGGATTATCGAGAGGTTGCGCGTTGGAATTCAATTGATCAACGCTACCGTATTTATCCAGGCCAAGTGCTAAGGTTGACCAACACGGGATCATCGACCACGCAAGTAGCGGCATCAGCGCCAGCTCGTCAGGCTGCTCCTGTTGCATCAACAGCGTCTAGGCCTGCAGCGCCTGCAACGCAAACGTCGAGTGGCAGTGCTTCTCCCCGTCCTGCCTCGGCGCAGCAACCCCCCGTACAAACACCCCCATCAGCACCGCCACCTCAAACAACGGCTAGCACGGCGACATCAACGACGGCCGCGTCAAGTGCATCGGCTGCGACATCCACAGCGGGGGGCGTCCGGTGGCAGTGGCCTGCATCGGGAAATATTATCCGGCGTTTCTCTGATCGAGAGGGAGGCAACAAGGGGGTCGATATTGATGGTAAGATGGGTGACCCAATCCTTGCGGCGGCAGATGGTCGAGTTGTGTATGCGGGTAGTGGTTTGCTTGGCTATGGAAACTTAGTGATCATTAATCATAATCAACAGTTTCTTAGCGCATATGCGCATAACAGTCGCATTCTAGTGAGTGAAAATGATACTGTAAAAGCTGGAAGTAAAATAGCCGAGATGGGGAATTCGGGCACTGACCGTGTTCAGCTACACTTTGAGATCCGTCGAGACGGTAAACCCGTAGATCCATTAACCTATCTGCCAAGACGATAACAATAACAACACAATAATGATAAACAGGTATACCCTGATTGCTGGCTTAGTAAGGATTAAAACATGGTTTCGATGAATGATAGCGATAAGTTCGATGAAGAGTTTATTTTGGATGCGGATCTAGAAGATAGTGACTCTGATGATGATCTTGATCTAGATTCCAGTGACGATGGTAGCGACTTTATCGATAGCGGACGAGGACGAGGTACTAAGGCGCATGAGGATCTGATGAGTGCGCGAAGTCTAGATGCAACTCAAATGTACCTAAATGAAATTGGATTTTCGCCCTTACTATCGGCTGAAGAAGAGGTGCACTTTTCAAGATTAGCCTTAAAGGGTGATGATGCAGCACGCAAACGCATGATTGAAAGCAACTTACGTTTAGTTGTTAAAATTGCCCGTCGTTACATTAACCGTGGATTAACATTGCTGGATCTTATTGAGGAAGGTAACCTAGGACTGATTCGAGCCGTCGAAAAGTTTGATCCTGAGCGAGGTTTTCGCTTTTCAACCTATGCAACTTGGTGGATTCGTCAAACCATCGAGCGTGCAATTATGAACCAAACGCGCACTATTCGTCTCCCTATTCATGTTGTTAAAGAGCTCAACCTTTATCTTAGAGCCTCTCGTCAGTTGGCTCAAAAATTAGATCATGAACCCACCTCTGAAGAAATCGCGGCGTTGGTCGACCGTCCTGTTGAAAGTGTTGAGCGTATGCTTGGTTTGAATGAGCGGGTGACCTCTGTGGATACGCCAGCTGGAGGAGGAAGTGATAAGCCGCTGCTGGATACGATCGCAGACGTCGACTCTGCTGACCCCGAAGTTTTACTCCAAACGAATAACATCAGTGGTAACCTAAACCGTTGGTTAGATATGTTACCGACTAAGCATTCAGAGGTGTTATCAAGACGTTTTGGTTTGCGTGGATATGAAATCAGCACTCTTGAAGAGGTGGGTAATGAAATTGGCCTAACGCGCGAACGTGTTAGGCAAATTCAAGTTGAAGGGCTGCGCAAGCTTAGAGATATTGTCGAGAAAAATGGCCTTACCGAAGAAGATTTGCTCCAGTAAGCATCCTATTCAACTGACTCAGATAGCTTAGATGCATTCTGAGTCAGTTGTCGTGTTTTAACACAATTTCTTTAGCTCGTTTAACAGCACTAATGCCTCAATCGGTGTCAGATTGTTAGGGTTTATTTCGGCTAATTTTTCCTCAACTTGGCTCTTGGTTGAAAATAAATCAACTTGGCAGGGCTCATGAACCTTAGTGCTCGTCTGCGGCGCAGCTTGGTGAGACTTGGATTCAATTTCAAGTTGATGAAGCTTTAATCGTGCAGACTCAATAACACTGGTCGGTACCCCTGCAAGCTGTGCGACTTGTAAACCGTAGCTTTGACTGGCAGCACCCTCTTTGACTTCATGCATAAACACGATGCGGTCTTGATGTTCGATCGCAGTTAAGTGAATGTTAGCAACTCCAGAAAGCTGCTCTGCCAGTAATGTCAATTCAAAGTAGTGAGTGGCAAATAGCACGAAGGCTTTGGTCCTGTAGGCCAAGTATTCTGCACAAGACCACGCCAACGAGAGCCCATCAAACGTGCTTGTTCCTCTCCCAACTTCGTCCATCAAGACCAGACTGCGTGCTGTCGCATTATGTAAAATATTCGCCGTTTCATTCATCTCGACCATGAAGGTTGAACGTCCCCCTGCTAAGTCATCTGACGACCCCATCCGGGTGAAAATACGATCGACTAAGCCTATCTCTGCTGAGTGAGCGGGTACATAGCTGCCAATATGCGCCATTAATACAATTAAGGCTGTTTGGCGCATATAGGTAGATTTACCGCCCATGTTAGGGCCTGTGATAATCAACATGTGACGTGTGTCATGAAGATTGATTGAGTTAGCGACAAAAGGAGACGACGTCGTTGATTCCACCACTGGGTGACGGCCTTCTGAAATGGATAGGATACGATCTTCCGAAAGCTGCGGCGCAACATAATTAAGATGATAGGCTCTATCGGCCAGGCTGTTCAATAAGTCCAGCTCTGCTAACGCTGAAGCGGAAAGTTGCAGAGGGCCTAGCTGCTGTTGCAAAAGGGTCAGTAGCCCCTCGTAGAGCTCTTTCTCGCGCGCCAATGCTCTCCCTTTGGCGCTCAGCGCTTTGTCCTCAAAGGCTTTGAGTTCTGGGGTAATGTAGCGCTCTGCGTTTTTTAATGTTTGGCGGCGAATGTAATCGGCAGGTACTTGAGTGGCTTGATTCCGACTGAGCTCAATGTAGTAGCCATGCACACGGTTATACCCGACCTTTAAGGTTGCAAGTCCTGTGCGCTCCCGCTCCCGCTGCTCCAGTTCAAGCAAATACCCGCCTGCATTTTCACTTAATGCACGCAGTTCATCGAGTTCTGCATCATAGCCCTCGGCAATGACGCCGCCATCTCTAATGACAACGGGAGGAGCGTCGGTCACCGCTTGTGAGAGTAGCGTCGCTAGATCAGGAAAATCACTGATTTGTTCAGCTAAATCTTGCAATAAGGGGGCGTCTGTATTTTGTAGAAGCCGCTGTACGAGGGGTAAAGCTTGAAGACTGTGTCTAAGTCTTTCTAGATCTCTGGGTCGTGCTGAACCTAGAGCCACCCGAGATAAAATGCGTTCTGTATCGCCGATAGGCTTAAGCGCTTCAGAGATCGCTTCAAAATGTAAATCCTCCAAGCACCATCTAATGGCATCTTGACGTGACTTTAATCTTGCCAAATCACGCAGAGGGCGATGTAACCATCGCTTTAGCAAACGACTGCCCATTGCCGTGCAAGTAGTGTCGAGCACAGCTGCAAGTGTGTTTTCGCGTCCACCCTGTAGATTTTGATCCAATTCGAGGTTCTTACGCGTGGCGCCATCAAGTTGGACGGCTTCGTTGCGCTGCTCAATTTGTATTCTGCGAATATGAGGAAGTTGGCTGCGTTGAGTGTCACGTGCATACTGTAATAAACAGCCTGCCGCCGCGATACCCGCATGCATATCTTGGCAACCAAATCCGCTTAAATCTTTAACTTTAAATTGATCGCATAGAAGTTTTTGGCAAGTTTCGTTATCGAAGTACCAAGGTGGTTGAATTCTGACCCCTTTTCGGCTTTGGATTAAAGGAAAGATGGAGGGACTATCGCTGCACAGTAGTTCGGCGGGCTGAAGTCGTTCAATTTCACTGAGCAGACCTTCCTCACTATCGAGCTCAAGTAAACTAAAGCGTCCAGAGCTAAGATCCAGCAACGCAATCCCGTAGCGTGTGTTTTGAAAGTACGCAGCGACCAAAAGATTGTCACGGGACTCATCCAGAAAAGCCTCATCCGTAAGTGTACCCGGTGTAACAATGCGAGCGACTTGGCGGTCGACAGGGCCTTTGCTGGTGGCGGGATCACCGACTTGTTCACAAATAACAACCGATTCACCTTGGCGGACAAGTCTGGCAATATATCCCTCAGCCGCATGATACGGAACTCCGGCCATAGGGATAGGTTGGCCGTCCGATTTCCCTCTTGCCGTTAACGAGATATCGAGCAAAGCAGAGGCGCGTTTGGCATCATCGTAAAAGAGTTCATAAAAATCACCCATACGATAAAACAGTATTTGATGAGGGTGTTCTGCTTTTATGCGCAGATACTGCTTCATCATAGGGGTATGATTATCGGAAATGCTGGCTGGGAGTGAAGAAGTCATTGTGCCCTTAAAGGTTGAAAAATCAAAAGTCGTCTGTAACTGAGTTAAGCCTCTATTCTAAGATAAAAGTTCAACAGAGCGTATAGGAGAAAAATCCGATGCATATAAAAAAACTCGCTGCCGAGGTTGGAGAGTTGCTTCGTGAGTATCAGGCGCATGTTTCCACAGCTGAGTCTTGCACGGGTGGAGGGATCGCTCAGGCAATTACATCGACTCCGGGTTCTTCTGCTTGGTATGAATACGGTTTTGTCACCTATTCAAATACGGCTAAAACCCAGCTTTTAGGGGTAAATGATGCATTAATTCAAGCAAAAGGCGCCGTGAGTGAAGATGTCGTTAAAGCGATGGCGGAGGGGGCCTTGCAGAAAAGTGGTGCTGATATTTCTGTGGCCGTCAGTGGTGTTGCTGGACCGGATGGTGGAACACCTATGAAACCAGTAGGTACAGTATGGTTGGCTTGGGCGATGAAAGGGCAGCCAACGAGAACCTGCCTGAGTTTTTTTCAAGGGGATCGTGATAGTATCCGTGAGCAAACAGTTATTCAGGCACTTGAAGGAATTCTTGCTTATTTGCCGCGATGACTTGCAATCTTGAAAAGTTATGAAATAATACTGTTCAGATATACAGTATTTTAGATTAAGCATCCTTACATGAGGTTCGCAATGGACGAAAATAGAAAGAAAGCCCTTGATGTCGCACTGTCTCAAATTGAACGTCAGTTCGGAAAAGGGGCGGTGATGCGTATGGGTGATCAGCCAAGAGAAGTGATCCCCAGTGTTTCAACGGGATCATTAGGGTTGGATATCGCATTAGGACTAGGAGGTCTGCCTTATGGACGTATCGTTGAAATTTACGGTCCTGAGTCGTCAGGTAAAACAACGCTAACGTTACAGGTTATTGCTGAAGCACAAAAGCAGGGTAAAACCTGTGCCTTCGTAGATGCTGAACATGCATTGGATCCTATTTATGCCGAAAAATTAGGAGTTGATGTTGACTCACTGCTGGTCTCTCAACCGGATACAGGTGAGCAAGCATTAGAAATCACCGACATGTTGGTACGTTCAAATGCTGTTGATGTCATTGTCGTTGACTCGGTCGCAGCCTTAACGCCAAAAGCTGAAATTGAAGGCGAAATGGGTGACTCCCACATGGGCTTGCAGGCACGATTGATGTCACAAGCATTGCGTAAGCTCACGGGGAGTGTAAAAAACGCGAATACTTTATTGATTTTCATCAACCAGATTCGTATGAAAATTGGTGTTATGTTTGGTAGCCCTGAAACGACAACTGGCGGTAATGCGTTGAAGTTTTATGCATCTGTTCGTTTGGATATTCGTCGTATAGGCTCAGTGAAGCAAGGCGAGGAAGTCGTGGGCAGTGAAACGCGCGTTAAGGTTGTGAAAAACAAAGTTTCACCTCCTTTTAAACAAGCTGAATTCCAAATCATGTATGGCAGTGGAATCTACCATATGGGTGAAGTTATTGATTTGGGTGTTAAAGAAAAACTGATTGATAAAGCGGGTGCTTGGTACGCTTATAAGGGCGATAAAATAGGACAGGGTAAAGCCAATGCGGCTCGTTATCTCGAAGAGCATCCTGAAATAGCAGCTGAGGTTGAAGCTGAAATACGCCGTCGTTTGCTCACTGGATCAGATGTCAAACAGTCAGACATGGATACCGAAACAGAAGCGGATTTAGATTCTTAATCTCATACGCTAGAACGCATGTCAGCTCTAGCGTTGATTGCGTCACACCTCTAAGACAGGAGGCAGGATATGTCCTCGGAACTCAACGCACAGGAATTGCGTTACAAAATTATTAGCTTGCTGGCTCGCCGTGAGTATTCACGTGCCGAGTTGAGCAAGCGTCTTCAATCGCAAACCTCCGATATTTATGTATTACATTCTGTGTTGGATCAATTAGCCGAAGATGGCTATCAAAGCGACTACCGCTTTACCGAAATGTTTATCCGAAACCGATTGGGTCAATGTTACGGTGAAGCACGCATACGCTACGAGCTTCGTCAAAAAGGAATTGAGGAGGAGTTGGTTGATACGATTCTAGGTGAGTTTGACCCCGATTGGTTTGAACTTGCAAAAACTTTAGCGAATAAACGGTTTACACTTACCGAAAATCCACCCGCTAAAGACTACGCTAAATGTATGAGGTATCTTTTAAATCATGGGTTTAGTTACGATCAGGCGCGGGAAAGTTTAAAACGTCAAGTAATTGACTAGGCTTTTTAAAATTTATCGTACATTTTAGAAGGATTCGATATAATATCGGGTCTTTTTGAAACCGTACCCCAGGCAGCGGATCAGTTACTATGAAATACATGACCAGCGCAGAGATACGTCAGGCGTTTCTTGAATATTTTAGTCAGCAAGGGCACACCATTGTCCCCTCAAGCTCGCTTATACCGGGTAATGACCCGACCTTGCTTTTTACAAATGCGGGTATGGTCCAGTTTAAGGATGTCTTTTTAGGCACTGATAAACGTGATTATGTCCGAGCGACCACTTCTCAACGTTGCGTTCGAGCAGGTGGTAAACACAATGATCTTGAGAACGTCGGATACACAGCTCGCCATCACACATTTTTTGAAATGCTCGGCAACTTCAGTTTTGGCGATTACTTTAAGCAAGACGCTATACGTTTTGCATGGACGTTCCTAACGGAAGTGTTGCAGTTACCCAAAGAAAAGCTTTGGGTAACCGTCCATCATAGTGACGACGAAGCCGAACATATCTGGAAAAACGAGATAGGTGCCGATCCTCAAAGATTTTCTAAGTTGGATGAGGATAACTTCTGGTCAATGGGTGACACAGGACCGTGCGGCCCTTGTACCGAAATATTTTATGACCATGGACCGGATGTTGCAGGTGGGCCACCAGGAAGCCCAGACGATGACGGTGACCGTTATATCGAAATCTGGAACATCGTATTTATGCAATACAATCGGTCAGCTGATGGCAAGATGTCGCCCTTGCCGAAGCCATCCGTAGATACGGGAATGGGGCTTGAACGTGTTGCTGCTGTGT
The DNA here is from genome assembly GCF_009821115.1 of Nitrincola alkalisediminis. Taxonomy (GTDB): domain Bacteria; phylum Pseudomonadota; class Gammaproteobacteria; order Pseudomonadales; family Balneatricaceae; genus Nitrincola; species Nitrincola alkalisediminis. The sequence continues at coordinate 48,555 of NZ_VYTY01000010.1, forward strand.
TGCAGCAGGTTCACAGTAATTATGAGATTGATTTGTTTGTGGCCTTGTTACAGGCTGCAGCAAGCGCTGTTGGTACTGATGACCTGCAGCAAAAGTCATTGAGAGTTATTGCGGATCATATACGTTCTGCCTGCTTTTTGATTATTGATGGCGTTGTGCCTTCAAATGAAGGACGTGGCTATGTGTTGAGACGTATAGTGCGCAGAGCCATTCGTCATGGTAATAAGTTGGGCGCGAAAGATGTTTTCTTCCATAAGTTAGTAGCCGCGATGGCGAATGTGATGGGAGACGCCTATCCGGAATTGCGCACACAGCAAGCCAACATAGAGAAAATTCTGTTAAAAGAAGAGCAGCAGTTTGCACGCACTTTGGAGAACGGCATGTCGATTCTGGAGCAAGCAATCGCTTCATTGGCCGACTCAGTTTTGCCGGGTGATATAGTGTTCAAACTCTATGATACCTATGGATTTCCAGTCGACTTGACGGCTGACGTTGCGAGAGAACAAAACTTAACGCTTGATATGGCTGGCTTTGAAGCAGAAATGGAGCAGCAGCGCCAAAGAGCGCGCGCCGCGGGTCAATTTGCTGTTGATTACAATGATCAAATTCAGCTAGACGGTGAAACTCAGTTTACTGGGTATGAAGCTCTTGAGGATCGCAGTAAAGTCGTTGCGCTTATTTTGAACGGCGAAAAAGTTGAGCAGTTGTCTGCAGGTCAGCAGGGGATTGTTGTATTAGAAAATACCAGTTTTTACGCTGAGTCCGGTGGTCAAGTGGGAGACTCGGGACGGCTGCTTTGGGATAAGGGTGAGTTTCAGGTACAAGACTGTACCAAAGAAGGTAAGCACCATTTACACCATGGTGTTTTACAAGAAGGTGTTTTATGCGTTGGGGACTCCCTCGTCACCGAGGTTGATCAGGCGAAGCGTCAGGCAACGGCTCTCAATCACTCAGCAACACATTTACTGCATGAAGCATTGCGTCGTGTGCTCGGCGAGCATGTTATGCAAAAAGGCTCTTTAGTGAATGCTGAGCGCCTTCGTTTCGATTTTTCGCACTTTGAGGCTGTCACATCCGATGAGTTGGCTGAAATTGAGGCGATGGTCAATCAGCAGGTCTTAAATAACTCTCTCGTAACCACTGAGTTAATGGAGTTGGATGCTGCAAAAGCAAAAGGTGCCATGGCGCTGTTTGGAGAAAAATATGACAGCGAAGTTCGTGTGCTAGCAATGGGAGATGGCTTCTCTACAGAGCTTTGTGGGGGAACTCATGTAAAACGAACAGGTGATATAGGCGTATTTAGAATCCTTTCTGAAAGCGGTATTGCTGCAGGAGTACGACGTATTGAGGCTGTTACAGGGCTGAATGCGCTTGCGTATATCTCTGAGACTCAAAAAGCCTTAGAGGATATCGCGTCGATGTTAAAAGCATCGCGTCCGTTGGTGGTTGAAAAAGTTAAAGCACTCTTTGACCGCCAGCGCGTTGTTGAAAAAGAATTAGAACGTTTGCAGGCTAAGTTGGCGACAGCCCAGAGTGGTGACTTACTTGAAAAAGTCATGGATGTTCAGGGTGTAAAAGTATTGGCAACATTGGTTGAAGGGGCAGATCCAAAGACTCTTCGAGATTTATTGGATAAGCTTCGTAACAAGCTTGAAAGTGGCGTTATTGTTCTCTTTTCTGCTGTTGATGGTAAAGCTAGCGTGATTGCAGGTGTCAGTAAAGATCTGACAAATCGTATAAAAGCGGGCGATCTTGTTAAGACGATTTCTGCAGACCTTGGTGGCAAAGGGGGCGGGCGCCCAGATATGGCTCAGGGCGGTGGTGCTGATATTGAGGCTATTCCTTCAATTGTTCAGAGAGTTCCCGCTTTGGTTGAGCAGGCGATAAGCTAAGTTTTGTTGGCCTATACCTGCGCGGTGCGCAGGTGTTACCGGAGAAATTTGAAATGGCGTTATACGTACAGAAATACGGTGGGACTTCAGTAGGTTCAATTGAGCGTATCGAAGCTGTAGCGGATAAGGTCAGCTCATTCCGTCAGCGCGGCGATGATGTTGTCGTTGTGCTGTCAGCTATGAGCGGTGAAACCAATCGTTTAATTGGTTTGGCTAAGAGTATTACGTCTGAACCTGATCCGCGGGAGTTGGACGTACTAGTGTCAACGGGTGAACAAGTGACGATTGCGCTTTTATGCATGGCATTGCAAAAGCGCGGCTTTGAAGCTCGTTCGTACACTGGGGCGCAAGTGAAAATTCTAACGGATCGAGCTTACAGTAAAGCACGTATTCAGGATATTGAAACTGAAAGAATGCGTTCGGATCTTGCGGCAGGACGAGTTGTGGTTGTGGCTGGATTCCAAGGCGTTGACCCTGACGGGAATATTACTACACTTGGAAGAGGTGGATCCGATACTACAGGTGTGGCATTGGCGGCTGCGTTAAAAGCAGATGAGTGTCAAATTTATACAGATGTTGACGGTGTCTATACAACAGACCCCAGAGTGGTTGAGTCGGCGCAGCGTCTTGAGAAAATCACCTTTGAAGAAATGCTCGAGATGGCCAGCTTAGGCTCAAAAGTACTGCAGATTCGAAGCGTTGAATTTGCGGGTAAATATAAAGTACCCCTGCGTGTGCTTTCAAGTATGGTTGATGGCCCAGGCACACTGATTACAACAGAGGATGAGACTGACGTGGAAAAACCGGTAATTTCAGGTATCGCGTTTAATCGTGATGAGGCTAAACTGACAGTAGTAGGTGTGCCTGATATTCCAGGTGTTGCATCGCGCATCTTGGGTCCAGTGAGTCGCGCTAATATTGAAGTTGACATGATTGTTCAGAACGTAGCTGGTGATAAAACCACGGACTTCACCTTTACGGTTCATCGCAACGATTATGAGAAGACTAAGAAAATTCTCGAAAAAGTTGTATCTGAGTTGGGCGCACGTGAGTGCTCGGGTGATAATAAAATTGCTAAAGTATCGATTGTCGGTGTTGGGATGAGATCCCATGCCGGTGTTGCTAGCAAGATGTTTGATACGCTGGCAAACGAAAATATTAATATTCAGATGATCTCAACATCTGAAATTAAAGTATCAGTAGTGATCGCAGAAAAATATCTTGAGTTGGCGGTGCGTGCACTCCACTCATCATTTAATCTCGATGCAACTGATACAGTGTCTGAGTGAATGTAGGATGCGTCATCCTGTAATCACTTTATCAGCTTAAACAAAGGACGAAGGAGATTCACATGCTGATTCTAACAAGACGTGTAGGGGAAACTCTAATGGTGGGTGATGATGTCACCGTGACAGTATTAGGGGTTAAAGGTAACCAAGTTCGTATCGGTGTGAATGCACCCAAGGATGTATCTGTTCATCGTGAAGAGATTTATCAACGAATCCAACGCGAAAAACAGGAAGAAGAAAATTAATTTAACTTTTTGTTAAATAAAGCTTCCCAAAGAGAAGTTTTGCTAGTATTATTTGCGCCGTTGTTAGGTGAGTTGGCCGAGTGGCTGAAGGCGCGCCCCTGCTAAGGGCGTATAGGGGAAACTCTATCGAGGGTTCGAATCCCTCACTCACCGCCATTTTGATAATGCGCCCGTAGCTCAGCTGGATAGAGTACCTGGCTACGAACCAGGCGGTCAGAGGTTCGAATCCTCTCGGGCGCACCATCAAAATGAAACAACGGCTTTAAATGTGCGCCCGTAGCTCAGCTGGATAGAGTACCTGGCTACGAACCAGGCGGTCAGAGGTTCGAATCCTCTCGGGCGCACCACTAAAGTCAAAACGTAATACTCGATCATAATGATCGTAATAAAGTCTCCAAGTCTCCAAGTCTCCAAGTCTCCAAGTCTCCAAGTCTCCAAGTCTCCAAGTCTCCAAGTCTCCAAGTCTCCAAGTCTCCAAGTCTCTGATCTGCTTTCTAATCATTCTTATTAAGTATTTACCTGCGTTTTTCTGTTGTTGCCACTTTATCGTTTCATTCTGCTTTCGCAGTTTCCTTGTTTGCTCACTTTCCTAGATGATTTGTGACTTTGTGCCTTCCTTTCTCCATGTCATGACATGCTTTCGTATAAATTATGTAAAAAAACTACATAATCACCTTGCTGTTGCTGCAGGTATTATTTTTAGATTTAATAGCCATACCATGTTGTCGCCTAGCCTTAAATCAGCTTTAATGCAGGTCGATAAAAATAATAAGAGGTTGTGTCTTGAACACTTTTCGTTTTTTTAACGAAATTAATAGGCACAATTCTCGTTTACGCTACTACAGGAGTGAACAAATGGACGAACTACTATCGGAAGGCTTATCACTTATGGTCTTTGGTATGGGTTTTGTCATCGTCTTTCTGACCCTATTGGTGATAGCCACCTCGGCTATGTCTAGGATCGTAATGCGTTTTGAGCCAGCACCTGTTCCCAAAGCAGCTGCAAAAGCTAAAACCATGTCCTCAAATCCTGCTGACGATGCTCAGTTGATCGCCGTCATGACAGCCGCGATTCATAAATTTCGTAATGACCGTAAGGGTCAATAATTCAATTTTATCAGTCAGAGAAAAGGTTAGCCTATGTCAGTCGTAAATAAACCGCTTGGCATCACCGAGCTTGTATTGCGTGATGGTCATCAATCGCTCCTCGCAACCCGTATGCGTCTTGATGACATGCTTCCTATCGTAGCAAAAATGGATCAAGTCGGTTATTGGTCAGTTGAAAGCTGGGGTGGTGCAACATTTGACTCCTGCATACGTTATTTGGGTGAAGATCCTTGGGTGCGTATCCGTGAGTTGAAAGCCGCTATGCCTAACACGCCTCAACAAATGTTACTGAGAGGGCAAAATTTGTTGGGATATCGTCATTATGCTGACGATGTGGTGGCTAAGTTTGTTGAACGAGCAGCGACCAACGGTGTTGATGTTTTCCGTATTTTTGATGCGATGAATGATCCACGTAATTTAGAAGCTGCGATTAAAGCTGTTAAGAGCGCGGGTAAACATGCTCAAGGTACGATTTCATATACGACCAGTCGTGTTCATACGATTGACATGTGGGTCAGCTACGCGAAGACGCTAGAAGACATGGGTGCCGATTCGATTGCAATCAAAGATATGTCCGGTATTTTGACGCCGTATGATGCCTATGACCTGGTGTCACGTCTCAAAGCACAAACGGATCTTGAGGTTCAGTTGCAATCACACGCTACCTCTGGTTTGGCTGATATGACGCTTTTAAAAGCAATTGAAGCCGGTATTGATCGTGTTGACGCTTCAATTTCTTCAATGTCAATGACCTATGGCCATACCGCAACAGAAACCGTTGTTGCTGCTTTGCAAGGTCAGGGGCGTGATACAAATCTGAATTTAGAGCTGCTTGAAGAAATAGCGGCTTACTTTAGAGACGTTCGTAAAAAATACGCTAAGTTTGAAGGTTCGCTCAGAGGAACCGATTCACGCATTTTACTTGCGCAAGTGCCTGGCGGAATGTTGACCAACATGGAAAGTCAGCTGAAAGAGCAGGGTGCAGCGGATAAGTTTGACGAAGTATTGGCTGAAATCCCTAAAGTACGTGAAGATTTAGGCTTAATCCCTCTTGTGACACCGACATCTCAGATTGTTGGAACACAAGCTGTTATCAACGTTCTGATGGGTGAGCGTTACAAAACGATTTCAAAAGAAGTTCAGGCTATCCTGAAAGGTGAGTATGGTTCAGCGCCTGCACCTTACAATGCAGAGCTGCAAGCCAGAGTCCTAGAAGGCTCTGCGGCCATAACCTGTCGTCCAGCCGATTTGATTGCTGACGAAATGGATAAGCTGACGGCTGAGCTAAAGTCGACAGCGAATGAAAAGTCCATTAAGTTGGAGAGTGGTGATCGCTTAGTTGATGATGTTTTAACCTATGCGCTTTTCCCTCAGATCGGTCTTAAGTTTTTAGAGAATCGTGGCAATCCTGATGCATTTGAGCCCGCACCAACAGCGCAAGCGCCTGTTGCGAAGGCAGACGAAAGCAAGTCCAACATGCCTAAAGTGGCAGGTGATTCAGAGGTTTACACCTTAACCGTCAATGGACAAACCTATGTCGTACAAGTGACTGAAGGTGGAGATATCACTTCAGTGACACCTGTAGCGTCTTCTGCGCCGACAGCTGCACCCGTTGCTGCCCCTGTTGCAGGTTCGGGCGACCCTGTGCCTGCACCGCTAGCCGGAAACATCTGGAAGGTAGAGGTATCGACTGGCCAACAGGTAAAAGAAGGCGATGTTCTGGTTATCCTTGAGGCGATGAAAATGGAAACTGAAGTCCGTGCAGCAAGAGCAGGTACTGTGGTTTCTGTTGATGTCAAAGAAGGTGATTCCGTGCAGGTCGGCGATAGTTTGCTGACGCTTGCCTAATAGGTATTAATGAATGGAAAAGCTACTCAGTATCTGGTTTGCCTCGGGGATGTACAACATCACCTTTGGCCAGTTCTTTATGATTATCGTTGGCTTGGTGCTTCTGTACCTTGCAATTAATAAAAAGTTTGAACCTTTACTGCTGGTGCCAATTGGCTTTGGTGGCATACTTGCCAATATTCCAGAGGCGGGTATGGCATTTTCTGCGGTTGAAAACGCATTGCACTTTGCACGGCCAGAAGTCGTTCGTGACTTGGCTGCTACATTGGGTGCTACGTCTTTTGATCCAGACCAGTTAAAGCATATTTATTATGACTCTAACGCATCCACGCATGCAGCAGCTTCTTTAGTTGCACAAGATGCGGGTTATAGTAATGGCATGCTATATAACTTTTATACCATAGCAGTGGCCTCAGGAGCCGCACCCTTATTGATTTTCATGGGTGTGGGGGCAATGACAGACTTTGGTCCACTGTTGGCAAACCCTAGAACCTTGTTTTTAGGTGCTGCTGCGCAGTTTGGTATCTTTGCTACGGTATTAGGTGCCGTGGGTCTGACCTCTTTGGGCTGGATGAATTTCTCCATCAAGGAAGCCGCAGCTATCGGTATCATTGGTGGTGCTGATGGTCCAACCGCGATTTACGTTTCGACAATGCTGGCTCCACATCTGTTGGGGGCTATTGCAGTGTCTGCGTATGCCTACATGGCATTGGTACCTATGGTTCAGCCACCAATTATGCGTGCGTTAACCACTCAGCGTGAACGTAAGATTGTAATGAGTCAGCTACGTCATGTGTCGAAGCGTGAAAAGATCTTTTTCCCGATTGTATTGATGCTGCTAGTTGCCATGTTGCTACCCGATGCTGCACCTTTATTGGGAATGTTCTGCTTTGGTAACCTAATGCGTGAGTGTGGGGTTGTGGATCGTTTGAGCGATACGGCGCAAAATGCATTGATCAATATCGTGACGATTTTCCTCGGCTTGTCTGTGGGATCAAAGCTGAGTGCAGATAAATTCCTTGATTTACAAACACTGGGTATTCTTGTGCTGGGTATTGTGGCATTTGCGGTTGGAACAGCAGCAGGTGTCCTTATGGCAAAATTGATGAACCAGATGATGGGAGGAAATGCGATCAATCCATTGATTGGCTCAGCGGGTGTGTCCGCTGTTCCGATGGCGGCTCGCGTGTCTAACAAGCTTGGTTTAGAAGCAAATTCACAAAACTTCTTATTAATGCATGCAATGGGTCCGAACGTAGCGGGTGTAATCGGCTCGGCGGTGGCTGCAGGTGTTATGATTAAGTTTGTTGGATAAAATGTAAAAAGCAAAAAAAGGCAGTTCATTAGAACTGCCTTTTTTATTGGAATCGTTACTTCAAATCAAAGTATTTAGCACGAGCGGCCAAGAAGGCCTGGTCTACCGTTTCGGTTCTTGTCCGTAGAATGTTCAGCGAGCTAATGTAGCTTTCGGCTGTTTTCTTCGTCAGTGCATCACCACTCTCACGCAGCTCGGTTAAAATTTCTTTAGCGGCAACGGCACCTGCTTGAAGAATTTCATCTGGGAATTGGTGAACTCGGACACCGTGTTGCTCTACGAGCGTTTTCAATGCAATTGGATCATTGGCATAAAACTCTGATGCCACCTGGTCGTATTCGGCTTGGCAGGCAGATTCTACAATGGCTTGTAAATCTTTTGGCAATGCAGAGAATTTATCTTTATTCACAACCAGTTCAGTGGCAAGACCTGGCTCGATAAAGCTTGGGAAGTAGTAGTCTTTACAGATTTGGTGGAAGCCAAGTGCCAAATCGTTGTAGGGGCCTACGAATTCAGCTGCATCGAGTGCGCCAGATTGAAGGGCGGCATAGATTTCACCGCCAGCCATATTGACGACCGTTGCGCCCAGTTTTTGCCATACCTGACCACCGATGCCGGGGGTGCGGAAGCGAAGTCCTTGAATATCGCTGAGGCCTGTGAGCTCTTTGCGGAACCAACCGCCCGCTTGTGTACCTGTATCACCTGAAAGGAAGGCTTTAACACCAAACTGATCATAAACTTCGTCATAGATTTCTTGGCCGCCCATATAGCGCATCCAAGCGGCTAATTCACGCGAGGTCATTCCGTAAGGAACACCGGTGAAGAACGACGTTGCACGGCTTTTATTTTGCCAATAATAAGCTGCACCATGGCTCATTTCAGCTGAGCCTTCGATCACAGCATCAAAGGTGCCTAACGCTGGAACGAGCTCACCTGCGGAGAAAACCTGAACAGTTAAGCGGCCATCGGACATGTTGGTAATACGATCAGCAAGACGTTGAGCGCCCGTGCCGAGCCCAGGGAAGTTCCGTGGCCAAGTGGTCACCATGCGCCAAGTGATTTTGCGTTGTGCAATGGCTGGGGCAGCAACTGAGGCCGCTGCTACACCTGCACCAATCGCAGCACCTTTAATAAAATTACGACGCTTCATACATATACTCCACTTTGTTATTGTTTGTCTGTCAATAAGAACGTTATTCAATATAGCCTGTAATGTCTATCCGTAGTACTACGGATAGAAATATCTTTGTTTTATCAATGATTATGCGTGAGCACGTTTATGACTGAGTCGCGTCGCCATCGCAATACCACTAAAGATTAATACCATCCCGACCCAATGGAAAACGTAGAGTTTTTCATTCAAAAAAAGACTGGCCAACAATATGCCCCAGACAGGGATAAGGTGGATGAAATAGCCTGTTTGATTAGCTCCTAAGACCTGTACACCTTGATTCCAGAATAAAAAAGCCAAGACTGATGCAAAGACACTCACATAAATCAGTGTTGAAATGCTGGTGGTGTTGAAGGCTATATGGCGGTGTTGAATGAAATGCTCGTACAGATAGAAGGGGGTAATGAGTGCAAGTCCGAGAATTGCGGTAATAGAAAAGAACTCTAGCCCCGTCAAGTCGGCACTGCGTTTACGCAACAAAACAGAATACAGTGCCCAGCTGAATACGGCAGCTAAAATCCAGAATCGACCTTGGTTGCCTGACAGGAGTGCGCCAAAGTGACTGATAGAGCCTTCGGTGATAATAGTCATCACCCCAATGAGTGACAACGTAACCCCCGTGATTTGCAGATACGAGATGCGTACACCATAAATGAATCTAGACAAGAGTAAAATCATCACGGGACATGCAGATAGCAGCAATAAGGCATCTGTTGCAGGTGACGTTTGCAATCCTAGATAGACAAAACTATTAAAATTGCACACGCCCAGAAACGACACGAAGAGTAAATACAGCCAATCCCTGCGCAGAATGTGTCGCTTCTTCCAGAGTAAATGCAGACTGAATGGAAGAATGATGATCAGTGCAAACGCCCAGCGCCACCAAGACAAGGCTAAGGGTGGAATTTCCGCCGAGACCGCGCGCCCCACGACAAAATTGCCACCCCAGAAGAGCGTCGTTGCGATTAACAGTATGTAAGCGATTAAAATGCTGCGAGTTTTCATGGATGTATTGTTCTGATTGGTGTATTGGCTTTTTGCGCTATTTTGGCCTGTATGTCAACTTTGTTTGAGTTTTGGTTACACAAACGAACAATTGACCGAGGTGCTTTAGATGGGTATAACGCTTGCGAATACAATAATTAAAATCTGAGCTGGAACAAAGCGATGCTGGAATGGAGCGTTTTAATACTTGCGGGTTATTTGGCGGGAGTACTAAATTCAATAGCGGGAGGCGGAAGTTTCTTAACCTTTCCTGCGTTAGTCTGGGCTGGAGTACCTCCCATTGCAGCGAATGCCACCAGCGCGGTGGCTGTGTTGCCGGGTTACCTCGGAGGAGCGCTGGGGTTTCGTCAGGAGCTTCGTGACATTTCGTTAAGACGTCATCTGCTCTTATCCTTAATTGGTCTTGTAGGGGGGTTAGCAGGGGCGTTGCTCCTATTGATTACACCAGCTCATGTTTTTGGTTTTGTCATTCCAGTACTTTTATTGGTAGCCACGCTCATGTTTGCACTGGGCGCACGTTTACTTGCCTATGTTCGAACGAGCGGTTTGCCATTACCACTGTTACCGGGTTTGTTTTTGGTCGCTATTTACGGTGGCTATTTTAATGGTGGCTTGGGAATCATGTTGTTAGCTTTGTTTGCGGCCGCAGGCATGACGCAAATGAACTTAATGAATGGTTTGAAAAATCTACTTTCCTTTACATTATCCTTTGTCTCAGTCGCTGCGTTTGCATTAGCCGGAAAGATTCTCTGGTCTGAGGGGCTGGTGATGATGCTGGCTGCAACGATTGGGGGCTATCAAGGAGCCGCTCTTGCAAGGCGTTTGCCTGTTCATTGGGTTCGATACGTTGTGATTGGTGTCGGGTTAGTGATGACCGTAGTCTTTACCTATCGCTTATTCTAATTGGCTTGGAGGGCTGAGTTTGGAATCAGCGAGCGAATGGATAGGGCGATTGGTTATTAAATAAGTTGGTGCTCAAGCGCAAATTTAGTCAAGCCAGCGGTGCTTTGAATACCGAGTTTTGTTTTAAGTTTTTGACGATGCGTTTCAACGGTGCGAACACTGATGTGAAGTGTTTGCGCGATTTCTTTATTGGAGTGGCCTTCGGCCAAGAGCTTCAGCACCGTGATTTCACGTTGGCTAAGTTCTTCATTTAAAAAACTTTGTGTGGGTGTGGGATGGCTTCGGAATAATGCGTCCGAGGCACCAGAGCTGAAATAGGTATTGCCAGAATGGACTGTTTCTATCGCTTTGATGAGCTCATTAGATGAGACATCCTTCAAAACATAGCCTGATGCGCCTGACTGTATCAAGGATAAAATGTACTCACGATCATCATGCATGCTCAGCATCAGTATCCGGATGTTAGGTAATTCAATGCGAAAACGTTTTGTGGCATCAAGTCCATTTAACACGGGCATGGACACATCCATGATGACGACGTCGGGTTGTAAACGACGTGCAGCCTCTAATGCTTGCTCACCGTTATTTGCAGTGCCAACAATGTCGATATGCGTTTCGAGCCCTAATCGTGCTTTAAGACCGTCTAAAACCAGTAAGTGATCGTCAACTAAGAGTATGCGAATGGGAGCATGCATGGCCGTTTAGCGCCTTTTGTTATTATAAATGCAGTTGTTTAGCCGTGTAGGGTAATAGTATAACAGCCTTTTGGATAGGTTGATTACCGACCTTCGCCGTGCATGCTTGTCATTTGCAAGGTAAAGAAGCCAGAATATGAGCACCATTGTTCATTTCAGAATGTAACACAAACCGTCCGCCAATGACTTCAACGCGCTCCTTCATGTTGACTAGTCCTATGCCGTTACGTTGAGCTGTTTTAAGATTAAAGCCTTTTCCATTATCGGAGGCTTCAAAGTGTATTTCTTTATCGGCGGAATACAGTCGAAGTTTGACGTGGCTGGCATCTGCATGCTTTTCAATATTCGTTAAACACTCCTGTGCCAATCGATACAGTGTTGTGCCTACATCATCGGGTAAGTCAACTTTGCATAGTTCGTATTCCAATTTTACCTGAATGCTTGTGCGCTCGGAAAATTGATCTAATAGTCCTCTGAGTGCGGACTCAAGTCCTAGATCATCTAGTAATACCGGACGTAAGCTGTGTGAGATTTGCCGGACTTCTTGTATGGTTTGATTGAGTATTTGCTCTGTTTTTTGCAGATCCTCAATCGCGGGATGTTCTGGTGTTTGGTTTTCAAGCTTTTTACACGCGAGTTCAATTCTAAACTTCATAGACACCAGTTGTTGGTTGATCCCATCGTGCAGCTCTCTCGAAAAGCGTCTGCGTTCGTTGACTTGTAGTCGCATAAACTTCTTCACCAACTGTCGAAGACGGTCGTCGGCTAAACGATGTTCGTGGAGGTTAATAGCAAGGCCTAAAATAACAATCAGAATAACTGTGAAGAGCAGGACCAGCATAACCGTCAGAAAACTATTGCGTATATTGTCATCAATTGCTTGTTTGACTTGATGGATGTCGGCGTAGATGGCATCTAAATACAAGCCCGTGCCAAACATCCACTCCCAGTCTGGAATGAGCATGGCATAGCCTAATTTATCTTCTTGCTGCATAAGGGGAGGACGCTCCCAAATATAACGATGATAACCACCTCCACTGTTAGCAGCGTTCAGCAAATGCTGTATTAATAGGTTGCCACTGCGATCCTCAAACTCGAACAGATTTTGTCCAACAAACGCTGGAATTGTGGGGTGAACCAAGTTAATGCCTTGTTGGTCGTATGCAAAGAAGTAGCCATCCTCGCCAAAGGTCATCTGACTTAAGAGTGCAATGACCTCTGATTTTGCTTCCTCTTCACTCAGTGTTTCATTGCGTCGAATCTGTTCAATGGCCGAGAACGCTAGCTCCACTTGTTCTTTAAGCGCTTGTTTTTTCGATTCAATGAGGTTTTGCTCGTATACACCTAAAATTTGTGTCGCTAAACTATGGGCGTGTGTTAACCCTAAGTAAGATAAAATACCAGCGGCCGATAACAAGGGTAAAATGGCGAGTAACAGTATCTTGGCTTTTAGATTCATTGAAGCATCTCAGGGTTGATAATGTGCATCCGTAAAACTACTGAGTTCTTTACGTAGTTCTACGCATATTTTTCGGTATTCATACGAATAGAAAAATACGTCTCTAGAGTAGATGATGTAAACTGTAAAAACAGTCTTAGGGCGCATAAAAATAATGTTGAGGAATGCTATGTTAGTTGTCTCACTCTTAGTTCGACTGATTTGTCGGATTAACCTCATCTTGGGCAATATCTTTTCGTGGTTCTCATTAGGAATCGTATTGACGTGTTTCACCGTTGTAGTACTTCGCTACTTTTTCTCAACGGGGTATGTCTGGATGCAAGATCTATACGTCTGGCTAAATGGCATGATGTTTATGGGCATTGCAGGCTTTACCCTGATGCAGAATGGCCATGTAAGGGTTGATATTTTTTATCGACCTGCGAATGCAAGGCGAAAAGCCATTATTGATATGATTGGCTGTATTGTATTCGTTACTCCTTTTTTATACATCGTCACCACCTACGGTTTGCCATATGTGCAACGCTCTTGGCGCTTTATGGAGGGCTCTTCAAACTTTGGCGGAATGCCAGGGTTGTATGTTGTTAAATCCTTCATCTTAGTCTTTGTAGGTGTGGTTGCTTTGCAGGCCATCGCGATGGTGCTGCGCAGTGTGTTAATTCTATCAGGACGCGAAGACCTCGTGCCTGAGCATTATCGTTATAAAGAAGGGGGTTAAGCATGGATCCAGTGTTTTTAGGTGAGATGCTCTCCCTATTGATGTTCTTCACCATTATTGGTGTGTTGATGATGGGGTTTCCGGTTGCTTTTTCCTTAGCCGGTACGTCGGTCATCTTTGCCACCCTTGGGCATATGTTAGGTGTATTTGATCTATCTAACTTTTCGAGTTTAGCTCCACGTTATATAGGCGTCATGCTGAATGAGGTGTTGGTAGCCGTTCCCTTATTTATCTTTATGGGGATGATGCTTGAACGCTCCGGGATAGCCGAGCAACTGTTGATTACCATGGGGCGTTTGTTCGGTAAGCTGCGGGGGGGGCTGGGGTTGTCGGTCATCATCGTGGGCGCCTTATTAGCTGCTTCTACAGGTATTGTTGGTGCGACAGTTGTTACAATGGGTCTGTTATCGCTGCCAGCAATGATGCGTGCGGGCTATGACCCTAAGCTGGCAACGGGTGTGATCTGTGCATCCGGAACACTTGGACAAATCATACCGCCATCAACGGTGTTGATCTTTATGGGAGACATGTTGGCGGGTGTGAATCAGCAAGTGCAAATGTCGAAAGGAAACTTTGCACCGACACCCGTCTCAGTAGGTGATTTGTTTGCAGGTGCGTTTATTCCTGGACTCATGCTGGTAGCTATTTACATGGCATTTATGATTTATAAAGCTGTGCGCCACCCTGAAACCTGTCCAGCACTTGAGGTGACAGATGAAGAGCGTGCACGTCTGTTTAAAGACGTCATCTTTACCCTCTTGCCACCTTTGTTGCTAATTATTGCGGTATTGGGCTCTATCCTAGGTGGAATTGCGACTCCTACTGAGTCGGCTTCCGTTGGCGCGATAGGGGCGATGATACTCGCTGCAGTTAAACGTAAACTGACCTTTGCCAACTTGCGTCACGTGATGTTTGCAACAGCCAATACAACCGCAATGATCTTTATCATTCTGATTGGCGCCTCTGTCTTCTCGTTGGTATTTAGAATGATGGGCGGAGAAGAGCTGGTCAGTGATTTCCTCAACAGCTTACCGGGAGGCAAGGTGGGGGCGATCATTTTTGTGATGCTGTTGATGTTTATTCTAGGCTTTATTCTGGATACCTTTGAAATCATCTTCTTGGTAATTCCAATTACGGCGCCGATATTGCTGATGATGGACATCGATCCGATTTGGTTAGGGGTAATGGTTGCAGTGAATCTGCAAACCAGTTTCTTAACACCGCCTTTCGGTTTTGCGCTCTTCTATTTGCGAGGCGTGGCTCCGGATAGCATTACAACACGCCATATCTATCAAGGTGCTATGCCGTTTGTCTTCTTGCAAGTCATGGTTATTGGCTTGTTGATTCTGTTCCCAGGCTTAGTGACTTGGTTGCCGGATATGATTTACGGTCGTTAACACGATATAGACATTGCCCCTAGCGTCTCGTACAGTAGGCGCTAGGGGTCTTTTCTAAAAACCAGCTAAGACTTCCAAGTGTGCCTGAACACTAAACGCAAGTGATACAGGGTTGTATCCACCTTCAAGTACCGACACGATTCGCCCTTCAGAAAACTCATCCGCAATTTGCATAATTTTCTGAGTAACCCAGCGATAGTCCTCTTCATCTAAATTTAAATCAGCCATTGGGTCTTCTTTGTGTGCATCAAACCCTGCTGAAATAAAAATCATATCGGGCTTGTGTGTCCTGAGTGCGGGCAGCCATTGCTGTTCAATGGCATCACGGAACAGGGATGCATCAGAGTGTGCTGCGAGTGGACAATTGACAATGTTCGGGCGGTCAATTGAGCAATATCGCTCGGGATAATAAGGATGTTGGAAAGTGGAACAGACCAACACCTCTGGTCGATCTTTAAAAATATCCACGGTGCCATTGCAATGATGCACATCGAAATCCAAGATCGCCACGCGGGAGATGGATGGGTGGGTTAGGGCATGACAGGCACCGATAGCGACATTGTTATAAAAGCAAAAGCCCATGGCCATGTTGTACTCGGCATGATGCCCCGGTGGGCGTACCGCGCAGAACGCATTTTTCGCTTTTCCCGCTAAAACACGATTGGTTGCCAGTATCGCACTTCCTGCCGCTAAGCTGGCGGCATGCAATGAGTCGGGGCAGAGTGCTGTATCATCGTCTGTGTATACAACTCCCTCTCTTGGCAGCTTCATCGTTAATTTTTTATGGTGAAGATTTGCATGGGCGAGTTTGATTTGCTCTTCAGTTACATGCACCGAAGTAAGTTGATCTAAATGATCGAGTAGTCCAGTTCGACTGAGCACTTTGTGTATGGCTTGCAGTCGCGTTGGGCTTTCTGGATGGTCTGGCCCCATATTATGGAGCATGCAGTCTTCATGAGTGATGTACGCCGTTGCCGTCATTATTTTTCTCCTTCTACTTCCCTATTTTAGAGTATAAAGGAATAAATTAAGGTTAGGCGAAAGTTGTATTTTTAGAAAAAACTTCAAACTGTGCTAAAGCTTGATTCAGATCAAGCTTTAGCTTTGAGTCCCACTGTAGGATGTATCTACAGCATAGAACTGTACTTTTAGGCGTCGGTGTGTCACCCAGCATCCGGCGCTTTTCTTTTTTTCAGAGGCGCAAAACCTTGGTCAATAGGGGTTGCTGACTCTGCATTCGATGTCGGTGCACGACGTTTGCCGATGGCTTTCTTGTCGCGATGACGCTCTTTCACCTTAGGCTTAGTATCTAGTTTATCCTTAAGTTCTTTTTTCTTCTTACTGCCAGCTGCTTTACCTGAGCTTTTGACTTTTTCAGGGCCTTTGTAATGGCCTAGGAAACCTGCAATGGTGCGCTGAGTAAATGACAGTTTGAGATAACGCTCGACGCTTCTCATTAGATTCCACTCAGACGGCGCGATCAGTGTAATTGCAGTGCCTGATTTCCCTGCACGCCCAGTACGACCGATACGGTGAACGTATTCATCTCCAGAGCGTGGCATTTCAAAGTTAATGACGAGATCCACTCCGTCAATATCCAAGCCGCGTGCGGCAACGTCAGTGGCAACGAGAACCTGCACATGGCCATCTCTAAAAAAACGCATGGTTTTGCGGCGTTCAACTTGGTCCATCTCACCATGCAGAGATGCTGTTCTATGCTTGTGATACTTCAAGACATTGCCCAGATGCACTGAAGCGGCGCGAGTGTTGGTAAATACCACGGCTCTTTCTGGCTTTTCTTCGTCTAAAATGGCACTGATCAAACGCTCTTTGTGCTTGATATCATCCGCTAGAATAATTTGTTGGACAATCGTGGAGATCTGATCTTGTGCGGTGCTGAGAATTAATCGCTCAGGTGATTTGAGCACTTGCTCAATGAGGTCTTCGATATCACGCGTTTTCAAGGTTGCAGAAAACAGCATTGTCTGACGATCGGTGCCACAACTCGAGGTGATGGTTGTAACGTCTTCTCGAAAACCCATGTCGAGCATTCTATCGGCTTCATCAAGTATCAAAAACTCGATATCAGAGAGCACCAGGCTGTTTAATTCCAAATGCTCCTTAATTCGACCGGGTGTCCCTACAACAATTTCGGGATTTTTGCGCAGTTTTGCTGCTTGTTCTTTGAAACCACTACCACCGCAGATTGTCAGTGCTTTGATATGGGTGAAGGCGGCCAGTTTTATGCAAGACTGAGTGACTTGCTCCGCGAGTTCGCGTGTGGGAACTAAAATCAGTGCTCGTGTACCACGGTTAGGTGCAGGCTGCTCAAGGAAACGTTGTAACATAGGCAATAAAAATGCAAAGGTTTTACCGCTACCTGTTTCAGCACTGACTAAAAGATCTTTGCCCTGAATGGCGAGTGGAATGGCTTGTGCCTGGACTTGAGTGGCTTCTTTAATGCCTTGGGCATCCAGAGCTTTTTGTATACGTTCGTGCAAAATGATATCGGTGAACACTTGGGCGCTTCTCTGACTGATAATCTATGTTGAAATTGTACCAGAAAAAGAATGAACTGTCGGTTTGATTCGTTTGATCCTCGTTAGCAACCTTTAGGTATGGGCTTATTCCTTTTCCAACATGAAAAATGTGCAAGTGCAATAATTAGTACTTGTCAAATGGCGCAAAGTCGGTTTATATATCCTCTTTTCTCTTTAGTAATCTGAATCTTATGCGCTCTATTTTAATTATCACTCTCAGTATTGCGTTAACAGGTTGTTTTTCCAACAGTCGCAGTGTTAATCAATTGCAAATTGTCACGCCAAAGCATACACAAATTTTAGTCCCCAGCACGGCTCGTCCCTTAGTGCCTCAAGCGACTGAAATACGTTTGGCATTAGAGCAGCAGTACATGAGTTGGGCAGGTACTCCGTATCGTTTAGGTGGAGCGGATCGCAGTGGTATCGATTGCTCGGCGTTTGTGAGAGAGGTATTTGGAGATATTTATAATGTCCAGTTGCCTCGTTCCACGGATGAACAGGTGACGTTAGGGAAAGAAATTGCGCGCCAAGAACTTAAACCGTCTGATTTGATTTTCTTTAAGACGGGGCGTACCCAGCGTCACGTTGGGATCTATTTAGGTGAAGGTAAGTTTTTACATGCGTCTACCAGTCGTGGTGTAATTATTTCAAAGCTTGATAATCCTTATTGGAAGCGTAATTACTGGACAGCAAGACGCGCAGAAGAGGTTGTTCAATTAGCTAGTTTATAGCGAGCAATCAAACAAAAAACCCAGCTGATGCTGGGTTTTTTGTTTTAACGTCCTCTGCTTTTAGCGACCGGCTCTGCGGATGGCTTGCGGGGTGAAGTCGTTGTAATCGAAGCGTTGGCTGAAATCATATCCAGCACCCTCTTCATTCGTTAAAGCACCGACGAGATAGCGACCGGATTGTAAGTCGTAGAAAGCTTCTGCGGCTGTCCAAGGCACTTGCACATCTCGGTATGGGAAGTGATGTGCCTCTCCAACTCTCCACAGCTCACCACGTCCATCATAATGATCGACAGTGGCAACCTGCCAAGTGTCTTCATCGATGAAAAACACACGCTTGGCGTAAACATGGCGTTGACCGTCTTTAAGCGTTGCTTCCACTTTCCACACTCGGTGAAGTTCGTAACGTGTCACATCAGGGTTGATATGACCTGCTTGTAAAATATCGCTGTATTTTAGTGAGCGGTCGGCTAGCTTAAAGCTGTTATACGGAATATAAAGCTCTTGCTTACCCACAAGGTTCCATTCGTAGCGATCAGGAGCTCCATTGAACATATCCAGGTTGTCCGTGGTACGTTGTCCATCAGTCGCCGTACCCGGGGCATCGTAGGCGATGTTAGGGGCTAAGCGAACGCGCCGTTGACCTGAGTTGTAGGTCCAGGCTTGTCGAGGTTGGGTAATCTGGTTCATTGTTTCGTGAACCAGCAGAATATTACCGGTTAAGCGAGCAGGTGCTGTGACCTCTTGAACGAAGTAAAACAAAATGTTGTCGTAGCGAGCATCCTCGCTGCCTGATTTTAGATACGAAGGCCAAGAGAGCTTCTCGTTAATCTTTACAGGCGTGAAGCTTCCGTTTGCTTGCACGGGAATTTGTGCAAAGTTACGCTCAAGAGCGCCCCCACGGTAACGTGTCATGTGATTCCAGATCACTTCAAGTCCGTTTGTGGGAATCGGGAAGGCAAAGGCCTCATCAAAGTTTGCGATGCCATTACCACCATCCACTAACCGCGCATTTGCCGCGTTATTCTTAGCTTTAGCGTAGATTGAATCCGGATAGGAAGCGGTTCGATGTGTCGGGTAGACCGGCATTCTAAACGTGTCTGGATAGCGTTTGAACATGGCGATCTGACCATCGGATAAGCGGTCTCGATATTGATCAACATTTGCCGCAGTAATCACAAACAAGGGTTGCTCGTTTGCAAATGGATTCGTGTGGCGATCATTACTTTGAGCGAGACCGCCCGTCCATTCAGGGATAGTGCCCTCAGCATTGCCCGCGCGTTCGGCGCCGACAGGGGTTAGATCTTGTCCAAGGCGATTGGGATCTGCGGATACATGTGCCGAAAGCAATAAGGCTAGGGCAGTGCTCAATATGAGCTTGGGTGTTCTCAAGCTTGTCATTATTATTCTCCAGCTGAAAGTTAGAACGCAACCGATGCGCTAAGTGAAATAAAATCTCGATCCTTGTCTGCATTGAAGGATCCACCAAAGAACGTGGTATAGGAGGCTCCAAAGCGATATTTGTTCATATAGTCAGCGGTAAGGCCCAAGTTAATGGCTTTTTCATTTTCGCGGAATGCAGCACCCGGTTCAGGCCCGTTCCCTTTAACGCCATGTCTAAAGTTCAGTTCGGGCGTTAAAGTGACACCCGCAAAGGCATTTGGATACTCTAGAGCGCCTCTGAGTACATAGCCGTAGGAGTTTTTGGTCACAAAACCGGAGGTATCTCCAGCCGCATAGCCATAAATGCCAGAGCGTCCGTATTTGAGCGCGTTGGCACTCTCATCTAGACCATGGACATGCGTCCATCCGAGTTCTGCGATGGTACTAAGACGGCTCGCGCCCAATACGTTATCATGGAACTTAATGAAGGTTGTTTGTGCCTGGGTTACATCAAACAGTCCGTAACCACGAATCGTACCGCCTGCACCCGCATTGCGGACTAAGGCATCGGCTGATGAGTTGCCAATACCTCCGGGTGCAAATTGGCGAAGGATGGCGCCGACAAGAAGAGGTCCATTGACTTGAATGGGCATGTCTTGCTTGTGACTGATTTCACCTGACCAAGCAATATCTCCTAGGTTTGTACTGAAGCTCAAACCGACCAAGCGTATTTTCTCGGGGTAATCGATAAAATAAGTGCTCCCAAAGGGGGCCGCTTGTGCGGCGGATGCTTGAGGCGTCAGTCCCGGTGGGAACGGAGGGCTCGGCAGAGCAGCCGGTAAGCCAGCGATGTCCTGAGCGGATATAGGGGTGTTTACACCACTAATCATTGGTAGTCGGCTGTGGTATTGCGTGTAGTAGAGGCCAAACTCGGTGTTGTTGAGGTTTTCAGCAAAATAACGAAGATTTAAACCAAACTGATCTTCATTCTTCGCTTCTCGGCGTCCATTCGGTGCGCGATACACAACAGGCGTATAGCTACTGATTTCAGAGAAAATCGGATTGACTGCGGCTAAGCCTGCCAATGGGGCAAACGGATTCAAATTATTGTAATAGATTTGGTCATTGATTCCAGCAAAGCCTGTCCCGGCACCTACACGTATTCCATCACAGCCTTGCGGTGCAAAGTCATTACTTGAAAAATACGTTCCACACCCATCAATAACTGTAGGCTCCCATTTTAGCTGATAAAAGCCCTCTATACTCAGGTTGTCCGTTAAACCCAGTGAGGCAAAGGCGCTGGCAAAAGGAAGTAGTCCTTCTTTAATTTCAGCGCCAGGTCTTCTGAACGCAGCAACATCCACTGGGTTGAACGAGTTAATTCCCCCTTGTATAAACGTACTTTCCCCCCAGTTAATCGCTTGTCGACCCAAGCGGATATCAAGCGGCATGCTGCCTAGATTAAAACCACCGTAGACATAGGCATCCAGCAGCTCCGCTCCAGCTGATTTGGCAAAGTTATTAAAATCACTGTCATTGAGTCGAGCATTTGGCGTATAGCCATTGGGTGCATGTCCGTGCGCTCGGCTGCCTTTTTTCAGTTCATAATCGTACCAATATTTGCCGCGAGCAAAAAAACCTAGGTTGTTATAACGAAGATCTAAGTCATGTACCCCTTTCACAACGGTTGAGAAGGGTTTTCCTTTCTTGAAGTTTTGGGTGCCGTCATCGTAGCTGCCTGAGCCACGGCTTGTACCGCCATTGGGTGGCGAGATTAAGCTTTGATCTGCATCTTTTAAGCGCACGCTTGTGCCAATCGAGAGATTAGAGTCAAATCGCCCTTGAATCTCTCCCAGTTGAAAATCAAGGCCATGGCTCTGTGCGCTGATGGATGCAGCGACAATGCCAGCCAAGATTGAGGGAGCAAAAAAGGGAGATGATTTAGAGAGAGTGCGGGCTTTTCGCTGATAGATAGTTGCCATTTCGTTCATTCCGCCTTGTTATTATTGTGTAACGCATGCTCAGTTGTTTGAAAAAAACACTAGAATCGGTCTAATCTATGGGTTATGTAAGTAATAACCTATTCTGATCTAGTCTCAGTAAAATACTAGTATATGACAATGACAAATTGCATCATAGAAAGTAACAAATACGTGCGAACAGGTTTGTGATGATGAGAGTCATCCGTTTATCAATAGAATAAGAGAGGCCAGTGTGGAAAAAACGATCACCGTTCCTGCAGGGTATGCAAATCATTTATTAAGTATGGCTGCAACGCAAGGGTTTGATATTGATGAACTACTTCGCCATGTTCAAATCAGTCGAACCGAATTGGAAACGGGAGCGGAGCTGCCCGCCCTAAAGTTTGGGTTGCTCTACCAACACATAATGTGGATTGCTCAAGATGAGTCATTCGGGATGCTGAGTGGAGGGCGTGTACCCAATGGCACTTTCCGCATGATGTGCCATTGCATTATTCATTGTAAAACTTTAGAACGAGCATTATGGCGTTGCAGCGACTTTTATGAAATTTGCAGAGGATCGCTGATTAAACCTGTATTGGTAAGAAAAGGTCGTTACGCTAAGATTTCATTTGCACCCACGGAAAATGTAACTGAAGACGACTTCCGTAGATTAATGGAGGATGAGGCTCCATTGCGAATTCGAACATCTTTATCCATGTGGCATCATTTCATCAGTTGGTTAATTGGCCGACGTTTAGAGCTTAAAGCCGCTTACTTTGGATTCTCGGATCCTAAAGAACAAGAGCAGTACAAAAAGCTGTTTCAATCAGAGGTTCGTTTTAATCAACATGAAAATGCCATTGTCTTTCCGGCAAAGTTTTTAGATTTACCAGTGGCACAAAATGAAGAAACCTTGCGAAGCTTTTTGAAAACGGCCCCCTATCAGCTAATTGTGATGGTTGATGATGATAAAAGTTTAAAAGCTCAAGTTGTGTCTATACTAGGTAAAGACTTTAGTCGGGAGTTGCCCACGGCGGAGGAGGTGGCTCATGCCTTACACATGTCCGTATCAACCCTACGCCGACGTTTGCTTGAAGAGGGAACATCTTATCAAAAAATCAAAGATGATGAGCGTAAAGTGGCAGCGATTAACTATATGAACTCACCTCAGCTTTCCATAAATGATATCGCTGGGCTTATGGGGTTCGATGAGCCTTCAGCGTTCTTTAGATCCTTTAAAAAATGGACTGGGATGACGCCGGGAGAGTATCGCAGAAGCGAAAACTATACGCAGCTCTACCAGTAGGGTAAGCAGCTCTGCTGGTCAGCGATTTTAAGTGCAGGGAGGTTAAAAATGCTGGTTAACTTTTTCGATCGTATCGTAATACCTGCATTTTTCTTAGATGTTGATCATAAAGTGATTGGATGGAATCCGGCAATGGAAGCGCTTTCCGGATTGAGTCGTGAGCAAATGTTAGGGACAAAGACTCAGTGGAAGGCATTTTATTCTGAGGAACGTCCGGTTTTGGCTGACTTGGTGTTAGAGGTTGATCTGAACGAGCAGCTTGAGCTGTATTATTCTGGGCGTTATGAGCACTGTGACGTTGTCTCTGGTGCGATTAGTGCGACCGATTATTTCCCGAATATGCCTCAAGGGCCAAAATGGATGTCGTTTTCCGCGTCAGTGGTTTATGACCAGTATGGAAATCGGTGTGGAGCCGTTGAAACGGTTATCGATATCACGGAGCAAAAGCACTTTGCAGCCTTGTTAATTAAGCGTGAGCGGCATTTTCGTGAACTCAGTATTACCGATCAGTTAACAGGCGTGTATAACTCTAGATACCTCCATCGGCAACTCCAAGAAGAGTTGTCCCGCTCATCGCGCTCAGGTCAAGTGTTCAGTATCTGCATGTTGGATTTGGATAACTTTAAAAATGTGAATGACCAATACGGTCATTTAGCCGGTGATGATGTGCTGCAGTTTTTTGCCAACATCATTAAAGAAAATTTACGTAAGCAAGATCGTGCCTTTCGGTTTGGCGGTGAGGAGTTCTTGATTCTCTTGCCCGATACCACGACTCAGAGTGCGTTTGTGGTGGCTGAGCGTATCCGTGAATCACTTGTCTTGCGACAACATTTTCTTGATACAGGGGTGAAGCCTGTTACCGTGAGCATAGGCATCACAGAGTACAAAGAAGGCGATCAAGAGACGACATTAGTGGGTCGAGCCGATAACGCACTTTATTCTGCAAAAGCGGCAGGAAAAAACTGTACTATTATCAGTGCTTAAGATATTATACGCAGGTCTTGAGCGAAACCGCCCTCAACTGATTTTTAAAAAGTTTAAAAAACATGTTGACAAGTTCGTAAAAGACTGTAAAATCTGCGCCCATCCTTAGGAGGGATGGCTGAGTGGTCGAAAGCACCGGTCTTGAAAACCGACGAGTCGAGAGGCTCCCAGGGTTCGAATCCCTGTCCCTCCGCCAAAGGATGAAACGCAGAAAAGTTGTTGTAAGAGTTGTTCCCTGATAGCTCAGTCGGTAGAGCAGTAGACTGTTAATCTATTGGTCGCAGGTTCGAGTCCTGCTCGGGGAGCCAACAACACACCAGTTTGTACATGATATGGGTCGTTAGCTCAGTCGGTAGAGCAGTTGGCTTTTAACCAATTGGTCGCAGGTTCGAATCCTGCACGACCCACCATTCATCACAACTTTCCCGTAAGGGGTCGTTAGCTCAGTCGGTAGAGCAGTTGGCTTTTAACCAATTGGTCGCAGGTTCGAATCCTGCACGACCCACCATTACTATTTTCTAGATTCAATACCAGTATTAAAACATTAATATATTATATTAATGTTAAATTGTTTGTTTTATTGAAATCATTTCTATGATTCTTATTTTAAATGCCTGCTTTGAGTAGAGCCGATGTGTTTATATCGACTCGGATTTCTCATATTCGATTGAATTGATGTACCAGTATCCTTCACCTTTTGGTGTGACCACAATAGCTTCGTCCCCAATACCCTTTTTAAGGAGTGCTCGAGCCATAGGAGAGTCGATCGAGATATAGCGCGGATCCATAAAAATTTCATCATAGCCGACGATTCTAAAGCGTCGAACCTCTTCATCATCGTTTTCAACTTCGACCCAGGCACCAAAAAACACTTGGCCTTCTTGTTCCGGGCTGTAGTCTACGACTTTCAAATTCTCGATGCAGCGGGTTAGGTAACGAATGCGCCTATCGATTTCTCTCAAGCGTTTTTTATTGTATTGATAATCAGCGTTTTCACTTCTATCCCCTAAGCTGGCCGCCCAGGTGACCTTTCGAGTGACCTCAGGGCGCTCTTCATACCAGAGCTGGTTCAGTTCATCTTTTAGTTTTTGAAAGCCTGTGCGTGTAATTAAAGGGGTTTTCATCATGTGCATCGATTAAAGAGTGGTTGGGGCGATCTGATGAGACCGTAAGGCGACATTCTACTGGATTTTTGTTTGGGCGAATAATTTTTTATGGGGGATGGTATGGACGGAGAGGGTGATATTTTACTTAAGCTTTGACGTAATTGGCCGATACATTCTGTATGTCTTTGGAGATGCAATGAATGTCGATAGAAAAAATTCAGGCCAATATTGAAACCTATACGTCGATACTGCCGCAAGCGGTTAGAAGTCCGAATAGTGCATCGTTTGGTTTTCTGTTGAGTTTGATTGCGTCCAATCAAGAAAGAGTCTTCCAGCCTGTGCCAGCTGCTTCGCAAGGTGAGTTCGCGCTGGCATCTGAATCAAAAAAGTATCCCCACCCTGACACCCTGTTTACGCACGAAATTGTGGGACGACTCAATCATTCGATTAATCATCATGAACGAGGCGAGTATGCCTATTTGGTGAGTCATTTAGATGTGCGTTCGCGCATGCCTGAATCTGGCAGTGCTGTTAATAATGATCGTTTTGCACAGTTAGGATTGGCTTCGCTCGGTGGTCAGATGTTAGCGCAGATAGAATACAGCCGAAAAAGCGACTTTCCCTCATTCAGCGCGGTGGCGTAAGCGTTAGTCGGTTTTCCATTCTATTTTTTCTTCGGTTCCATTTTCCAGTTTCCACCACTCGTCTGGGTTGTCGCCTTCTTGCCAACCTGATGCTATGCAGCGGACCTGAAGGTTTAAAGTCTTGGCGGCTTCACGAGCGCAGTCTAAGTCAACGGGCCAAGGTGTTTTGTCGGATTGGAACCAAACGCTAGACCAAGACTTCCCCAATGCCCGTTCATGAATCGCGACCTTAAAGGTGTGACCTTGATAGCTGGCACGCCAGGTGTGTAAAACCCCTTTGTTGCCTAGGCTGGTGAAGGTGTCAAAGCGTTGGCTAAGCCATTTAACAATATCAGCATGCTCGGCATTTTTGATGTAAATTTCAATGTCAGGATGGTGTGTTTGTGTTGTCATCGTCAGAATCCAGAAAGCGCAAAATTCTCAGTACACTCAGGCTAATGTAACCTATAGCGGCCAGTATCATACCGCCAATGAGTAGTATTAAGCCAGCTAAGGCAACAAGTTCTGCGGCTAAGTCATGCCAGATAAAGTACTGCGCATAGCCTATGATTAAAAGCCCTAGCATGAAAACACCAAAGCCAATTAAAAGCAGCATGAAGTTTTCTTTAGGGTTATCCGCACGCCGTTTTAACAGGTTTTTTAACGTTTGCCACGTAGGCTTAAGGTGTTTCATCGTTTTTGATACAGGCTAATCCGAATATCCACCGTGACCTCGAGCGATGCAAGTTGCATGAGGGCATATCGTCGTTCTGCTGTAAGTCTTTGCCCATGTGGGGTCATCATCAGCAAGTTTTCTAGGTTTGCGCTGCCCTGAATGTTGATAGGATAGGTGAGATTGATCGTTTCGATAGGTGTGAAATGATCAACGAGTTGGGCATCTGGGTTCAAGTCTGAGTCACGAACGTCTTTATAGATTAAGGCGCGTAACTCCCTTAAGTGATCGATTCCTGCCCAAACAACCATGAACAAGGCGCCTGGTTTTAATACTCTGGCGGTTGGTTCTGGCAAAAGGCGCGCAAAGATAAGTGTTGCTACATCAACTGACTCGGGCAGTAGAGGAATATCAGCGCCTGTTGCGACAAGCCATTGAATCGACGCGCTTCGGCGACAAGCACTGCGAATCGCTTCTTTGGAAATGTCGAGTCCAATGACGTTGGTGGGCAGACAAGCTGCTTTCAATTTAGACTCAATTAATTGTGTGTAATAGCCTTCACCGCAGCCTAAATCGAGTAGATTGAAGTGCATTGTTGGGCTGCTGGCCAGTTTTTCGCTAATCGTATCTGCAATCTTGACGGCAAGGGGTTCATAGAACCCTTGATCCAAAAATGCGCGTCTGGCCAATACCATCTCGGCGTTGTCGCCCGGTGCTTTTGAGCGCTTTCGTTGTGGCAGGAGCAGGTTCCAATAGCCCTGTCGTGCTTGATCAAAACGATGACCCTTAGAACAGCCTAAACCGGCTGGACGCTCCTCAGAAAAGAGCGCTAAGGGTTCTTGGCAAACGGGGCAGCGAAAAGGGATAGATTCCATTTACTTCAACAGCTTATTCAAGATGCGCTCATAAATGGATGACAGCGTGTCTAAATCGTCCGCTTTGACGCGCTCATCAATTTTATGAATGGTTGCGTTGACGGGGCCGAGTTCAACCACCTGTGCACCGGTTGGCGCGATAAAGCGCCCATCCGAAGTTCCACCTGCCGTTGAAAGTTCTGTGGCAAGTCCTGTTTCTTCTTGAATGGCGGCGTAAGCCGCATCGACTAAATCACCTGCGGCTGTCAAAAATGGGTGTCCAGATAGGCTCCAATCAATATGCCAATCGAGTTCGTGCCGCGTTAAAATTTCACTGACTCGGTCTTGTAGCGATTGTGCGGTGGACTCCGTCGAAAATCGAAAATTAAAGGCCACCGTTAGTGTGCCGGGTACAACGTTTGTGGCACCGGTACCTGCATGGATATTTGAAATCTGAAAACTGGTGGGTGGGAAAAAATCATTCCCTTCATCCCAAAGCGTTTGCGATAACTCAGCCAAGGCAGGCGCAGCGAGGTGTATGGGGTTTTTGACTAAGTGAGGGTAAGCCACGTGTCCTTGGATACCTTTGATGGTTAAGTCGCCACTGATCGATCCGCGTCGACCGTTCTTAATAACATCACCAACGTGGTTACTGCTAGAGGGCTCACCCACTATGCACCAAGTGATTTTTTCGTTTCTGGCTTCCAGGGTGTCGATGACACGCGTCGTACCGTTAATAAACGGGCCTTCTTCGTCGCTGGTAATTAGCAGCGCGATTGAGCCTTTTGGATCGGGATTTTCTGCGATAAAGCGCTCTAGGGCCGTTATAAATGCCGCAATGCTACCTTTCATGTCGGCGGCGCCACGCCCCCATAAATATCCATCTTTAAGGGTGGGTTCAAAAGGAGGGTAAGTCCACTGATCCTCCGGGCCGCTGGGGACAACGTCTGTGTGTCCTGCAAAACAAAAGACTGGGCCTTCACTGCCACGTCGTGCCCAAAGGTTGGTGACGTCTTCAAAGGGCATTGACTCAATGGTGAAACCTAAAGCCGTCAGACGTTCAATCAGCAGGGCTTGACAGCCTGCATCTTCAGGCGTGACGGATGGGCGACGAATTAAGTCTTGAGCCAATTCAAGTGTGGCAGAGATAGCGGGCATTTAAACGTCCTACAAATTAGTTGTGCTTGTGTAATTCAGCGTTAAGTTCGATTGCAGAGCGATTGGTTTTCACTTCAATCTGGCCATTTTGCGAGTTACGACGGAATAAAAGATCCGGCTTTCCTGCCAGTTCAGCGGCTTTGACAATCGCAACGGCTTGGTTTTGATCATCAAGAACAGTGACTTTTGATCCGCCCGTTACATACAGGCCTGCTTCGACTGTGCAACGATCCCCAAGTGGAAGGCCTAGGCCTGCGTTGGCGCCAATCAAGCAGTTTTCGCCGACAGAAATCACAACATTGTTTCCACCTGATAAGGTGCCCATGGTTGAGCAGCCGCCGCCTAAATCAGAACCATTACCGACGACAACACCTGCTGAGATCCGACCTTCAACCATGCTGACGCCCAGGGTTCCTGCATTGAAGTTGATAAATCCTTCGTGCATAACTGTTGTGCCTTCGCCAACATAAGCGCCTAAGCGGATGCGTGAAGCATCGCCAATACGGACACCTGCAGGGACGGCATAGTTAGTCATTTTAGGGAACTTGTCGACGGAGATAACATCCAGAACCCGTCCTTGTGCACGGGCAGAAAGCTGGCGTTTTGCTAACTCGTCCAGAGCGATGGCGCCTTCAGACGTCCAAGCAACGTTTGGTAAGAGTCCGAACATACCTGTCAAGTTGACGCCATGCGGTTTCACTAGACGGTTAGAAAGCAGGCTAAGCTTTAAGTACACTTCGGGCGTGCTTTGTGGCTCAGCGTCTGTTTCCAGAATGCAAAGCACAAGCGGCTGCTGGGTTCCTTCAAGGATCTCAGTGAGTTCAGCTTGTTGCTCGTTTTCAACTGACAAAAAAGCCGCTTCTAAGTGTTTGAGCTGAGATTCAGCCAGCTCAAGTGTTTGATTACCACCTGTATAATTGACAGCCTTAGCAACCGCCTGAATCAGCGCATCGTCTGCGTTCAGCAGAGGGGCGTAGTAATAGACTTCAAGCCATTGACCCGTCGCAGACTTGGTTCCAATTCCTAATCCAAAAGCAAAATTACTCATCGCAGACTCCATTAGTTAATTCGGTATAGGTTGTTTCTGAAAACCCTACATGGCAAATACCATGACCCTCTAATAGAGGGCGTTTGATCAATGTCGGGGATTCAAGCAGCAAGGCTTCTATGTCTTGAGGGCTTGCTGCATCACGTTTGTCGCTCGGCAATTGCCGCCAGGTTGTTCCGCGTTTATTGACCAATGTGTCAACGCCAATCTGCTCAATCCAGCGCTGAATGTGCTCGCTTGACAGGCCATCTTTTCTAAAGTCGTGGAATTGATACGCAATGTTCTGAGCATCAAGCCATTTACGTGCTTTGCGTACCGTATCGCAATTGCTAATACCATAGAGAGTTAACATGTACGTGTCCTTTTGATCACAGAGACTCAATGTAGCGACGAATACGTGTTGCCGCCTCTACGCATTCATCTACTTCAGCCACCAATGCCATGCGCACATAGCCGCTTCCGGGATTAATACCATCCACTTCGCGGGATAAGTAGCTTCCGGGCAATAGGGTTAAGTTCTGATCTGCCAAGATACCTTTGCTGAACAGGGTGTCATCCGTCGGTGTTTTCGCCCAAAGATAAAAGCTGGCCTCGGGGCGTGTGAGCGTCATCACGGGCGCTAGAATGTCGATCACTGCATCAAATTTTTGACGGTATTGATTACGATTGTCCAAAACGTGTTGTTCATCTTTCCACGCAGCAATAGAAGCGATTTGGTGTTGCACGGGCATTGAACAGCCATGGTAGGTTCTGTATTGCAAGAACGGCATAATCAGTTTTGAATCGCCGGCAATAAACCCTGAGCGCATTCCGGGTAGATTAGAGCGCTTGGATAAACTGTGAAAAACAACACACTTGTTATAATCATGGCGTCCAAGTTGAGCGCAGGCTTCCAACAACCCGGCTGGAGGTTGGCTTTCATCTAAATAAATCTCAGAATAGCACTCATCCGATGCCAAAATGAAATCATACTGGTCTGCCAGTGCCACCAGTTTTTTGAGTGTTTCAATCGAATGCACCGCACCTGTTGGGTTGCCAGGTGAGCAAATGAATAGAATTTGGCAACGTTCCCATACGTCAGCCGGGACGGCATCATAATCAGGTATAAAGTCTGTTTCTGCGGTGCAATTTAAATACCAAGGCTCAGCACCTGCAAGATAGGCCGCGCCTTCGTATATTTGGTAAAAAGGGTTGGGCGAAACCACCAAGGCATTGGGTTTGCGATCAATGGCGGCTTGAGCAAAGGCAAAAATGGCTTCACGTGTTCCATTAACGGGAAGTACGTGCTGCTCTGGATCAAGACTGCCAGCCAACAGGCTAAAGCGTCGTTCAGCCCAGGATGCGATCGCTTGGCGCAGTGCCAGCACCCCCTTGGTCGTCGGATAAGTGGATAATCCAGACAGGTTTTGAATGATGGCCTCAGCAACGAAGCCAGGTGCTGGATGTTTAGGTTCACCAATTCCGAGCGAAATATGGGCAAGCTCGGAGTTTGGGAGGACATCCGCCGTCAGGCTAGCCAACTTCTCAAAAGGGTAGGGGTGAAGTTTGTTCAGATCGTGATTCATAGTAAATCCTGTATTTTCTGTACAAAAGCAAGGGGATTATCTGCCTGACAAGGGGCATTAGTATACCCCAAGGCTACGCATGAACCAATTCTGACGTGTTTTTCTACGGATGAATTTCGAGTAAGGTTAAGCCTATCTGGTCTCGGCTTGGCCCGTTTTGCGTTGCACGGAATTTTTTTGCATTACAGGCGGTTGTGCTACGACGGTTTTTAACTTTGGCTACAGAATGTAGAGGTAAACAGGTATGAGTGTTCTGGTGAAGTGGCCTGAAAAGCAAATGTGCGTGTCTGATACGGATTTGAGTGAAGCGGTTAAGGCGGTTGAAGCGGCTTTTGCCAAAACACTTGAAAGCTTGAGAGTGGATATTGGCCTGAGCGAAATGGTTGAAAAACTCTATGTGCCCATGTGTGCATGGATTGTGCATTGGAAGGAGCAAAAAAAAGGGCCTCTCGTATTGGGTATCAATGGTGCCCAAGGGGCGGGTAAGTCGACACTGTTTAACTTATTGGAAGTCACCTTGACCGAAGCCTTTGGTTTGCGGGTGGTGGGCTTTTCATTAGATGACTTATACAAAGTGCGATCCGAGCGTGAGTATTTGTCGCAAAGTGTGCATCCCTTGCTCAAGACGCGCGGTGTTCCCGGAACCCATGATGTCGCCTTGGGAATTGAAATCATTGAGTCACTTGTTCAGGCCGAGCCGACCACCGTCACGAAGATTCCGGTATTTGACAAGTCCATAGATGATCGCTGTTCTTCAGCTGTTTGGCAGGAATGGACAGGCTCTGCCGATATTATTGTGTTTGAGGGATGGTGCGTGGGTGCTATTGCCCAAGACGATGACGCACTAAAAACGCCTGTGAACCGTTTAGAGGAGGAAGAGGATGCCGAGGGCATTTGGCGTGCATATGTTAATCATCATCTTAAAACCGACTATGCACAGCTCTTTGCGAAAATTGATCTGATGTTAATGCTGCAGGTCCCAAGTATGCAGTCCGTATTTGAGTGGCGTTCATTGCAAGAAAAAAAGCTGGCGGAGCGTATGCGCTATATTCACGACACGCAGCAGCCGACGGATCATCTCAGAATTATGGATGAGGAAGAAATTGTGCGTTTTATTCAACACTATGAGCGTTTGACGCGCTTTATGCTGTCGGAGATGCCAGCCAGGGCTGATTTAACATTAAGGCTCAATTCGAATCATAAAATTGATGATATTCGAATTAATAAATGGATACGCCAATGACGGCGCATCCCATTCGAGCATAACCAAAAGGCGCTGTTAGATCGGAAAGAGTGCCGTTGTGGCTAAACTGAAAAAGGCTTTGTTGATGGTTCGGTTGGTTTTGTCCGAAATAATGCGAGCCATCATGTCTTGATGGGCAATCATCTTTCCGAACAGTCGCTCGAAACTCAGATTAAAAATGCCGTCGTCGCTGATACCATTGGTCAACAAGAAGGGCTCACCAGACGGGAGTTTTAAATGGCTTAAGCGCCAAATGATAATTTCAAGATTGCGTGCGCTGTTGTAAAGTTTTTGCTGATCCAGAGAGTCGAATAAATAAAACTCGTCCTGATAATTGTAAGACGCGTGAAACATACCGCTGATCCCAATCATTAAAGCAAACACGCGGTCGCCTGTGAAATCCGGATCAAAAACTAACGGAAAACTATCGACGCCGTATCGATAGAAAAGCTCTGGATGGTTGATAACCCTAGGAGAGTTAAAGAGTAAGGCGAGGCGGTCATCAATGGATGTTCCCGCTGGCGCCTTGGCTAATTCGCGTGGATTGCGCTGGTAAAGCTTAATGGTGAGCTCACGCGACAAACGATTAATTTCATCAATGTGTGCGTCGGCCACTAAATCTATGTCAGATTTCGCAAGATTTTTAATGTAAAAGGGGCGATCCCCTGCCGGGGTGCTGCAGCCTGTTAAGGTTATGATGCACATAAGGGTTAGGCTTTGGAAAAGACATTTTATCTGAATCATTGGCGGCTCGCGGGTTGTAGCGGAAAGTGAAGCCCTTCAGTTGCAGGGGCATCTTCATAGGGAATCTCAATCTCAATGCCACCTGATAGTAGCGCTTCAATGCTGGGCGCATCGATATCAACTCCCTTGAAGAGACTGGCACTGGCGCGAATACCACCAATATTCCTGAACTGCGTTGATTGGGTAATCAAATGTTGATAGCGGGGTGAAATATTGACATAGATCTCGACTCTATGCCCCTCTCGGCTGAGTTGAAAGCCGATGACTTTACCGACGCTGATGCCGCGATAAAAAAGCTTACTGTTTTGATTGAGTGACCCAAGAGAAGGGGCTGTTAAAACCAAGTTTAGGCCCGGTTGCGGCTGGAATACCGGCGCTTCCGTCAGGGCGACAAAGTGCGTTTGTGAGTTTTCCCCTAAACCCGGTGCAACGCTAACGTGATTGCCAAACACCAGCCCCGTGGGGTTTTGAATACCCGAAAGACCAATTTGAGGTGTTTCAATCCAGAAGCGTGTCCCTTGTCGCGCTAAAAAGAAACCCTGTTCGAATAGAAGCGCGCGCGCAAAAAGACTGCCATCGGATCCAGACAGTTCGACAGAGACTATTTCGCCAACGGGTTGATTTCGGAATCGAATCTGGCTTCCAGCCAGTAAGCTGGGACCCGGAGGGAACTCCAAGGTGATCGCCAATGTATTACTAAGACTCTCTGCCTCTGAATTAAACAGGGTGAATATTTGGCCTGCCTGAGCCGATGAACCGTCCGTCGTATCAAATGCAATTCCGCCAGATATCAGTGGTTTAAGCCCATCGGTTTCGAACGAAAATCCAGACTGTAAGTTAAAGCTGGAACGAATACCGCTGACATTCCAAAAACGTGAGTCGCGTTTGACGAGTGAGCTGTAGCGCTGACGTAAACTTGCATAAATCGTGACAGAGTGATCAGAGGTGTTCAGTTGATAGCCTGTTACTTGTCCAACTTTAATCCCTTTGAATAAAATCGGTGAGCCGCTTTGGATAGAGCCAAGGCTGTCTGCACGTAATCTGAATGAAATACCCTCAAAGCCAGCCGGTTGATAGGCCAGATCATCCCGCGAGCTTTCGAGGTCGGGGTAGAGCGGAAATCTATCTCCATTCACGGCCGCTTTAGGTGTACCAAAGGCGGGTGAGTCAAAATGAATCCCACCGGTTAAGATCGACATTAAAGAGCCCACTCGCACCGAAAAATCAGGGAGGTTGCTGTCAATTTCGATGCCACTGGCATTCCAAAAACGAGAGCGCTCTGTGACCCAAGCGGTGAATTCGGGTTGGATGTAGACATCGATCAACACCTCTTCACCTGAGGGGGAGAGACTGTATTCGATCACACGACCTGCTTCTATGTTTCTGAAATACACAGGGGACCCTGTTTGAATCGAACGGGCACTGTCGGTATAGAGTGTGATATAGAGTCCTTGCTCATCGCGCTCCGGAGGCGGTGGCGAAGTGAGGGCTGTAAAACTCCGTTTTGACTCACCTTCAGCGGGCTGTATGCCAATGTAATAACCCGATATGAGTGTTTCGAGACCGCTGACGCCGGATAGGGACACTTGAGGCTTTACAAGCCAGAATAAAGTGTTGTCGGTGAGCATATCCTCGGTGTTGATATTCATTTCTATAAGGGCTGTGATGCTTTGCAAGTCTTCGTTGAGTGTCAGTTGACGAATTTCACCTGCTGGCAGTCCTTTGTACATGACGCGGGTTTTCCCCGCTTCCAAACCTTCGGCTGAGTCAAATACAACAGAAATCATGATGCCCGACTCAGTATAGCTTTTATACACCAGCCAGCCAGCAATTATGGCGGCCAATAGAGGAAGGAGCCATACCACAGAAGGGCCCCGATGTTGTCGAATAACAGCCCGATTTGGGGGCGTGGTTGTATCTGAATCTGTCATTCTGAGTCAGTTCCCGAATGTTTATCCCATATTAAGCGGGTATCGAACGCATTGGCGGCAAGCATTGTGAAGATGACAACACCTGCGAATGCGGTTGCACCCAGTTGGCCACTGATTTGGGCTAAATTGCCCATTTGAACCAACGCCACCAAAACCGCAACCACAAAAATATCGAGCATCGACCAGCGGCCTATCCAGTGTACCATTCTAAACATCATCATTTTCTGCTGCATGTTGGTCGTCAAGCCAAATTGAAGGGTGACGAGCATAATCAACAAGCCAATAATCTTGCCGACAGGGATTAAAATGCTGGCAGCAAGCACGACAAAGGCAATGCCATACATCCCTAAATTGATGAGTTCGATCACACCTCCCAGTATAGTGGCAGGTTCGCCACGGCCAAGGCTGGTAATCATCATAATGGGCAGCATGTTGGCAGGGACAAGTAAAAAGGTGCTGGTTAATAACAGTGCCCAGGTTAAGGGCATGGCGTTGGGTTTGCGTAGATGCAATGCCGAGCCGCAGCGTTGGCAGTGCGTGTGTTGTTCAGATTGTTTCCAGAGTGCGTGGCAGTCATGGCAGCTGAGCAAGCCTTGAGATGCTGCAGATTGTCCGGTGTTAATCATGATCAGCCTCTGCAATTTTATGCCAGAACAGGTCGGTGTCGAGCATTGATGAACTCATTGTGGTCACTAAGATTAACGCGCCCAAGCAAAAAATTCCGATGCCTGGAACAAGGGTCGCCATCGATACTAGCTTGATGACTGACACCAGTACACCGACTAAATAGACCTCGAGCATCCCCCATTCATCAAGGTGTTGATAGCTGCGAAGCGCAAAGCGCCTTGCGGGCAATCGAATTGAAAATTGCAATGAAAAGCTGACCCAGAACAGCAGCAGCAGTTTGCAAGCAGGCACAAGAATCGTAAACATGAAGACAAGAACAGCCAAGGGCCACAAGCCATCATAGTAAAAGCCCATGGCGCTTGAAAAAATTGTTTGGGATTGAGTGCGCCCCATGAGTTCTAATGTGAGGAGCGGGAAAAGATTGGCTGGAAAGATTAAGATCATGCCAGCAATGGATAAGGCCAGTGTGCGTTCAATGCTATTGTGACGAGCGGAAATAAGCGTCGACCCACAGCGAGGGCACTTGGCTTTTTGGCTGTCCAGTATAACAGGCCGCTCCAAGAGTAGATCGCATTCATTGCAGGCGATCAAATGCTCAGTGTCCGTGATTTTGTCCATTTACATTCAACATGTCAGCCTTAACTCATCAAAATCAAGCGCGGTATGGTTAGTGTTGGCGTTGCCAAAGAGGGAGCGCTTACATTTAAGAAACCTTTTCTCGCCATTGCAACTCGCCAATTTGCACGTTTAGCCAATCAAAGCCAATGCGTTTGGCGACAGCGGATGCACCGTCTAAGCTTTTGAACTCTCGCTCCGAGTTAGCCCTTTGAAGATTGAGCGTAATCACTTCTTTGTCTTTGGTAATAAATTTGAGAGTCCATCCTCGTGACATAGAGACAGGAATAGCCTGACACGACTCAAAGACGCCTGCCTTAAAAAGCAATCGTATTTCCTTTTCTTGCATGATTAAAAGCCTATCTCGAATGCTCTAAATTAATTTATGACTATTTTAAAGAACTTATTGATAGCTTGCAAATTAAAATAGATTTTTGTGTCTATTTAAGTATTTGATTTTAAATGCTATTTATGGTCTTTGTAAAATGTATTTAGAGATTTTTATGTGGGTAAGGTAATGAATAACAAGATGTTTTTGCGCTACGTGTTTGATTAAAAATAGATTTTGAGTGATCTTAATTGTTTTTTGACTATTCAATTTCTATTTAAAAAATATTGTTTTAAATATTTGATGGTCTGATTTAATATGACAAACAACAGTTTGTTGTATTAGGAGAATGTATGCGCCGTTTAAGTCCGTGGTCGTGTGTGTCGTTTCGATTGTTCGGCGTGGTTATGCTTATCCTGTTGCTTGCGACAGGGTGCACGGGAGCATCCACCTCGCAGTCGCTCACCCGGTTGGAGGTGGCCGAGCTCATTCGAGATCGATATGAGTCTGAAATGCACAGTTTGCCTCTCTCCAAACAACGTCACTATGCGCAACGCTTGTATCGCATCACTGGGGATCCTGAGTATTTGTTTTACAATCGTTTATACGCTGGAAATCTAGTGAAAAGTGTGCGTCAAGATATCGATGAGTTGCTGGCTGATGAGTACTATGTTCAAAGCCGCAACCAAACGATGCTTGAATCCATGCCGCGAAGAACTGAACGGCAAATTCAGCGGGCACAGCTATTGTCAGAGTTTGAAGGCATGGCGTTTGCGCGCAGTTTGCTGTTTAGAATGATTCAGCTTGAGTACTACGGACTTCTCGACTGGGCGCTGGGTGACGAATCTGAGCGTGTGTATCAAGTGCTGACAGAGGCCGATTTTTTAGGGCTTGTGACCCATCCAAATGCGATTCAACATTATGCGGCGCAAGCGGCCAATATTGCTTGGTTTTTGCACCAATTAGGTATTGCTGACTATCGCGATGAATTTTTGTCAGCTTTCGGGCATATATACCCATCCGAGCGTGATGCTGTGCTGAGCCTGAATCAGTATCGAAATAAAATTTATGGGTTAACCCATGTCGTTATTGCTGACAGCCGTTACTATCAACAGCCAGCCGATGAGGCGGCGTTGGGCTGGATTGCAGACTATTTTATCGCCAATAGGGAACAACTCTTACGCGATACGACAGAGGATATACTGGCGGAGGTTGGCATCAGTTTGATGCTGCTAGGCAATCCCGAGCCAGAGGCTGTTACACAGATTCAACAGGCCCTGATACAGAGTTTTGATGTCGAACACCGGATGATCCCCTCGCCAGAAGGTGTATTCCATCTGGAACGAGGGGAACATCGTAATGTGTTGGCCATTATGCTGCTAGCCTGGCCCGATGTGTTGGTATCAGGGCCTAGGTTCTTGCCTGAGCAGATTTCCTTACCCGAGCAGTGGATATTAATCGAAGAAGAATAGCGCGCCTCCTCGTGGGTTGTGAGTTGAGTTATTTTTTCGTGGCTAACCTTGTTTGAATCATCTCCTCAATCAGGGTTAGTTTCTGTTTCATCGTATTCACCTGAGCGTCGGTATCATCTATTTCAGGTGAGAATTTAATCATGTCGAGCACTTCCACCATAAAGCTCTCTTCATTCATTTTCAAAAGTTGTTCAGGTGTCCAGCGTTGATTAAGTTTGCTCATATGTCCTCCCAAAAACGTATTCATTCATGTTCAGTATAGACCAGCTTGAATCGTAATGAGGTAAAGGAAAGCGTCTTTGAACGGATTAAGCAGAATAGTCTCGTTCGTTGAGTTAGATCAATATATGACCAGTTCAATCCAAGTAACCTATTCTCATACGCTAAAGAGTCTGAGAGAGGTGGGTTATGTTTGGTATCGATGTTCACAGTTTAGAAGTTCTGGTTCCAAGTTTGATCGGTGTGGTGGGCATTACTGCTGCTATGATTTGGGCGGGTGTAAAAATGCGTCAACTAATGAATGAAGATCAAAAGAAGTAAACGCGTTTACTGTGCCAGAATTCGTTTTTTGTATGGGTCGTTTGATCGTCAATTAAAAAGACTGTTGAGAGTTGGGCGAGAGACGCTACATATCCCTGCTGGTGTTAGACGAGCAGGGAATTTTTTTGCTTCGGCGTTCGTTCACCAGTCAAGGCACTGTTCCTTTTAAAGAAATCAGCGCCTTGAGGCTCCTAACCTTTATATTGCTTCCAGTTTACATCGCTTCAATTGATGCTTTTTGCTCTGATAAGCGAGAGCAAGCCGCTTGCATATCTGCTAATTTCTCTTTTTCTTTAGCAACGACCTCAGCAGGGGCCTTGCTGACAAAGCCTTCATTGGACAATTTGCCAGCCAAACGCTCAATTTCTTTATTGAGTTTGTCAACTTCCTTATTCAAGCGGGCAAGTTCAGCATCTTTATCAATCAGGCCTGCCATGGGTACCAGGATTTCCATTGCGCCCACCAGTCCTGTTGCGGACATAGGTGCATCAGCATCGGTAGCCAGGCGCTCTATGCTATCAAGCTTCGCCAGCTTAACTAACAAAGATTCTGTTGCAATGAGGCGTCGTTCATCTTCAGCGTCGGTGTTGCGCAGAAGCACTGAAATGGCCTTTCCTGGACCAATATTCATTTCGCCACGGATATTACGGATGGCCAGCATCACGCCTTTTAGCCATTCAATATCGCTATTGGCTTGGCTGTCTATTTTATGAGGCTCAGCGATAGGATAAGGCTGAAGCATCAGAGTATCGCCTGTTTTGCCTGCCAAAGGACCGACTTTTTGCCAGATCTCTTCAGTGATATAGGGCATCATGGGGTGCGCTAAACGCAGTATTGCTTCAAGAACGCGAACAAGCGTGCGACGTGTGCCACGAAGGCGTTCAGCCGAGGCGTGCTCATCCCAAAGTACAGGTTTTGACAGTTCAAGATACCAATCGCAGTATTCATTCCAGACGAACTCATACAGGGCGTTTGAGAGTAAATCAAAACGATACTCTTCAAAATGCTTGGCGATTTGCGCTTCGGTTTCTTGCAGTCTTGAGATGATCCAACGGTCAGCCAGCGAGAGTTCAACGGGCTCATCCTGAGTTCCGCAGTCTTGGTTTTCCGTGTTCATGAGCACATAGCGTGTCGCATTCCAGAGCTTATTGCAAAAGTTCCGGTAGCCTTCCATGCGATTCATGTCGAACTTGATATCACGACCCGTGGACGCCAAGGATAAGAAGGTAAAGCGCAACGCATCTGTGCCATAGGGCGCAATGCCTTCTGGGAAATGCTTGCGTGTTTGCGCTTCAATTTTCTTAGCCAATTGAGGTTGCATCATGTTGCCAGTGCGTTTTTCAACGAGTGTTTCCAGTTCAATGCCATCAATGAGGTCTAAGGGGTCAAGGACGTTGCCTTTGGATTTTGACATCTTTTGACCTTCTTGATCACGTACCAAGCCGTGCACGTAGACCTTTTTGAAGGGAACTTGATCAGTGAACTTGAGGGTGAACATGATCATTCTGGCAACCCAGAAGAAAATGATATCAAAGCCTGTCACCAGCACGCTGCTGGGGTGGAAGGTTTCCAGTTCAGGTGTTTTTTCCGGCCACCCCAGGGTTCCAAAGGTCCAAAGAGCAGAGGAGAACCAGGTGTCCAGAACATCATTGTCTTGTGTTAAGGGGAGGTCGTGACCTAGCTGATACTTTTCACGCGCTTCGGCTTCTGTGCGGGCAACGTATACATTGCCGGAGTCATCATACCAAGCGGGGATACGATGTCCCCACCAGAGTTGGCGGGAAATACACCAGTCTTGCAAATCACGCATCCATGAAAAATACATATTTTCGTATTGCTTCGGCACAAACTGGATATCGCCTTGTTCTACCGCCTCAATAGCCGGTTTGGCCAGGTCGGCAACAGCAACGAACCACTGGTCTGTGAGCAGAGGTTCGATCACAACGCCTGAGCGATCACCGTAGGGCACTTTTAAGGCGTGATCATCAATTTTTTCAAGGAGACCGAGTTGGTCAAACTCTTCAACGATCCGTTTACGGGCCTCAAAACGATCAAGCAGGTGGTAGCTTTCGGGCAGTCTGTCGTCCAGATCGCCGTTTACACTGCCGTCACTGTTGTAAACCTCGGCGCGGGTTAATATTGCACCGTTAGGGTCCAAAATGTTGATCATCGGCAGTTGATGACGCTTGCCGACTTCGTAGTCGTTGAAGTCATGGGCTGGGGTGATTTTGACACAGCCCGAACCAAATTCGGCATCGACATAGTCATCGGCAATAATGGGAATGCGGCGTCCGACAAGCGGAAGTTCCACAAACTGACCTTGAAGAGATGAATAGCGTGTGTCCGTGGGGTTTACCGCAACGGCTGTGTCGCCCAGCATGGTCTCGGGTCGAGTGGTGGCAACGACAATATAGTCTTTACCCTCAGCTGTCTTCATGCCATCGGCCAGTGGGTAACGGAAATGCCATAAATGCCCTGATTGATCCTTATTTTCAACTTCCAGATCAGAGATGGCGGTATGTAGTTTGCAGTCCCAGTTAACAAGACGTTTACCACGGTAAATCAGTTTGTCATCGTACAAGCGAATAAAGACTTCTTGTACGGCTTTGTAAAAGCCCTCATCCATGGTGAAACGCTCACGGGTCCAGTCGATGGAGGCTCCCATGCGTCGCAATTGGCGGGTAATCGTGCCGCCGGACTCTTCTTTCCATTCCCAGATCTTGTCGATAAAGGCTTCTCGACCTAAGTCGTGGCGGGTTTTGCCTTCTTCTGCAGCCAGTTTACGCTCAACCAGCATTTGTGTTGCGATACCTGCATGGTCGGTACCGGCTTGCCACAGCGTGTTTTTCCCCAGCATACGCTGATGACGAATCAAGCAGTCCATGATGGTATCTTGGAAGGCATGACCCATATGCAAACTGCCGGTGACATTGGGAGGCGGAATCATGATGCTGTAAGCTTCGCCCTGACCAGATGGGGCGAAGTAACTGCTTTTTTCCCATTTTTCGTACCAGGTGCGTTCAATATCTTGTGGCTGATAGGTCTTATCCATGCTGCTCTCGGTCATTTAATAATCGGGCCGGGGGGCGATCGTTATAATACGATGTTCCGGAAAACTCGATATTATAACGACTCATCAAGATAGGGTGTAGCGTTGTAATGGATTAGTACTGTATTCGATGCGTTTGGGACTGACCCTGACGAACAGAGAAAGGATGACGGCGTTGTGTTTTTGTGTCGCGCTGCGTACCTGTAAAGGTGTATAGCCCATCCGGTAGCTCTAAAATAAGCCAAGGTCCTGTGGCAAGACCCTCGATAAGGGTATCCCCTGTGGAATTGGTAATCGTAAAGTCAATATCGGCAATATAAGCTCGACTTTGATCAAAAAACTCAAAACGCGTATTTTTTTGTGGTGCTTCTTGGCGTGACTCCAAACCTATACCACCTGTCCAGTATTCGCTAGCGTTTACGTTGAGTGTAAAGGTGAGCAGTAGTCCAATACATCCAAGATTTTTTAAGGTAAGAGGTGCCATCGAAGTGCTCCGGTTCAGTTTGATAAATTAAATAGATTCGACTGTCTAAAAGGCATAGCATACGCCCAACATGTTAAGGAATCGATAGAGTTAAATATGAGAGTTATCGGTAATTTTCTTTGGTTTGTTTTGGGCGGTGTGTTCATGGGGTTGCTATGGTGGATTGTGGGTGTACTTGCCTTTATCACCCTGGTGGGTATTCCATGGGGACGGTCATGTTTTGTGATGGGGCAGTTCTCATTTTTTCCGTTTGGTAAAGAGGCAATCAGTCGAGAAGAGTTGTATCAGCAGTCTGATATAGGTACTGGGGCGCTGGGTGGGCTTGGCAATATTATTTGGTTCATTTTTGCGGGTATTTGGTTAGCGATTGGGCATGTGTTTGCGGCTGTGTTGTGCTTTATGACGATTATCGGTATTCCGTTTTCGATTCAGCACTTAAAACTTGCGGGCATCGCTTTAGCGCCAATTGGTAAAACCGTTGTGACGCGCGAAGTGGCAGAGGCTGTGCGAATGCAAAATGCGAACGCAAGCCTCGTGCATTTACGTAACAAGCGCTAACAACAGTGACTAACCTTACCCAGTAATCTGGGGTGGTTAGCTATTTTTGATGTGCGAAAGGATATGCGAATTTTATGTTGATTATCGAGCGCTTAGGTGGATTAGCCTTGGCGCGCTCTCATATCCACACGATTCAGTTCATAGCCAAGATCACGGCAACGCACATAGTTTTGGCGCGACGCATCCAGCAATGCTTGATCTTGAACAACGATTTCGGCTATGCGATCGAACTCAAAGGCCAACTCAATCAATTGATCGGCGGCATTAATAAACAGTGATCGATGATCGGGCGCTTGCTCCCCCCAGCCAATACTAATCGGCGCACTGGGCGTTTGCCCAATGCGGTGATGCGGTAAAAAGCTGTCTTCGCGGTAGCCCCACATAAAACGATCTAAATACTCAGCTTGAGCTGGGTCGCGGGTATAAATAAAGACCCTCAACCCCTGCTCAAGTGCCTTCTCGCACACCCGGCAGATGAACGTAAAGCGACTCTGTTCATCTGCTTGGGGCAGAATATAAAAATCTGCTCTCGCCATTAGTGGTGGTCATGCTCAGGCATGTCGATGCTTTCAGCCAGATCGATCAAGTACTGGCACAATAATGGAACGCAGCGGCCCGTTGCGCCTTTCTCTTTACCATTACTGTTCCAAGCAACGCCCGCTATGTCCAAGTGTGCCCAAGGGTAAGC
Organism: Nitrincola alkalisediminis; assembly: GCF_009821115.1. GTDB lineage: Bacteria > Pseudomonadota > Gammaproteobacteria > Pseudomonadales > Balneatricaceae > Nitrincola > Nitrincola alkalisediminis. Next base: position 91,810 of record NZ_VYTY01000010.1, read on the forward strand.
CTTTGTGAAACGTGATAAGAAACACGCAGCCGTGATAGTGCCCGCTGAGCGTCCGCCAATATTGGCCATATCGGCAAAGTTTGAGTCCAACAACTCTTGGTACTCATCCCATAAAGGAAGAGGCCATGCGCGGTCTGATGCGTAGTCACCTGCTTTGAGGAGGTTTTCAGCGAGGGAGTCATTGTTTGATAACAACCCAGACGCTTGGTGCCCCAGTGCAATAATGCAAGCACCTGTGAGGGTTGCAACATCGATCACACTTGCAGGCTTGAAGCGCTCTGCATAAGTGAGGGCATCACACAGCACCAAGCGACCTTCAGCATCGGTATTTAATATCTCAACGGTTTGGCCTGATAGCGTGGTAACAACATCACCGGGTTTGGTGGCTTTGCTACCTGGCATGTTCTCAGCGGCGGCAACAATCGCAATAATGTTCAGCGGGAGTTGCATTTCGGCGGCGGCTTCAATAGTGCCCAGTACGCTTGCAGCACCGCACATATCAAATTTCATTTCATCCATGCCAGCGCCAGGCTTTAAGCTGATGCCACCTGTATCAAAGGTGATGCCTTTGCCAACCAATACGTGAGGTGCGTCGTTTTTATCGCCACCGAGGTATTTTATGACGATCAATTTAGACGGCTCGGCACTGCCACGGCCTACGGATAGCAGGCTGTGCATGCCGAGTTTGTCCATGTCGTCTTCTTCAAGAATCTTGACTTTGAGGGTGTCGAACTCGCTTTCAAGGGCTTTGGCTTTATTGGCAAGATAAGTCGGTGTACAAATGTTGCCCGGAAGGTTGCCCAGTTCTCTGGCAGCATTGATACCATTTGAAATAGCGACGCCATCCAAAAGGGCGCTTTCGCCAAGCTCAGTTAAGCTGTCTTCAAGGTAAATCGATAGCTGTTCTATGCGAGTCGGCTCAGCTTTTTTACTCTTTGTGGTGTCGTACTGATAAAAATCAGTGGAAATCCACTCAACAAGTAAGCGTGTTTGGCGGTAAACATCTTGGTGTTCACTGGCTAAACCGTCCAGAGCCAGCACAACGTGCTTGCAGGCAAGTTTAGTGAGTAGGGTATCTAGGCCTTTGATGAGCTTGCGAAAGTGTCGATCTTTACGCTCATCCGATTTGCCTAAGCCAACAACCAGCACGCGAGGGCTGGCAATACCTGGCAGGTTAAACAGCATTTGCTGTTCGCCTGATTTTCCAGTCAGATCGCCCATCTTGATCAGTTGGCTTAAGTGCCCGTTTGAGGCTTGGTCAACAGCAGTGGCTGTGGGTGTTAGTTTGCCATCGGCTTCGAGGCCGATGACTAAACAGTCAGCGTTTAAACTAACAGGGCTGTCATTCACGATTTCAAAAAACATGTGGGCTCCAAGCAAGACATTCAAATGCGATTAAGAGATAATACCACTATAAACCATTTGTATCCTTTATCTCTATGCTCTCGACTAGGATTATGTCTTGATCTTATTTCGTTATTTATTCCGTGAAGTTGGAATCAGTACCTTTGCTGTGACATCGGTGTTGATGCTAATCATTATCAGCGCACGACTGGCGAAATACCTCGCAGATGCAGCGGCAGGTAAGCTCGAGGCTGTGGCGGTGTTTTTAATTTTACTCTACCGGATGCCAGGTTTTCTTGAACTTTTACTACCATTGGGGCTGTTTTTGGGTGTGCTATTGGGGTACGGTCGTCTTTACCTCGACAGTGAAATGGTGGTCATGAAGGCGGCTGGATTCAGTACGCGTCGGTTGGTCACCTATACTCTTGGGCCTGCGCTGTTCATCAGTGCCTTGGTGGCCAGTTTGTCCCTATGGTTAACCCCTTACGGCTTATCTCAAGCCAATCAGGTGTTTCTTCAGCAAGAGTCGCGCAGTGAATTGGACATGCTCACCCCCGGGCGCTTTTTGTCGCAAGGACAAGGGCAAGTGACCTATGCCGAGCGCTTTGAAGATGACCGACTCAAGCAAGTGTTTGTGGCACAGCAAACGAAAGACGGGGCTCCCGTGCTGTTATTTGCCGAGTCTGCTGAACGTCGACTGCTGACAGAGCAGAATCAGCGCTTTTTAGTCTTGCATAATGGCTATCGTTACGATGGACGCCCAGGCGATTTGGCGTTTACTGAAATTGCCTATCGTGAATATGGGATTTTGTTGCCTGAACCTGATTTTAGCCATGAAATGAGTGATACGGATGCAACCCCGACCTTGCAGTTGATGCAAGAGTCAGACCCGAAATCAATTGCTGCGTTGCATTGGCGCTTGTCATTGCCTGTGCTGGCCTTGGTGGTTGCGTTAATTGCGGTTCCCTTAAGTCATGCACATCCAAGGCAGGGGCGCTTTGCGCGGCTTATTCCAGCCATTTTGGGCTATTTACTGTATGTGGGATTGCTTACAACTGCACGCTCCGCAATCGAAAAAGGCGGTCATCCAGCGAGTATTTGGGCTGTTCATTTTGGCTTTATGTGTTTGGCCTTTAATTTGATTGCACTCTCTGAGTTTTGGGGTCGAGTGGGGCGCTATTGTGTCAGCCTTGTCTTGAGTGTTGTGCGTAAGAAGGAGGTCGCATGAATCTGATGGATCGATACATCATGGGGCATGTCCTGCGCTCAATAGTCTTGGTGCTCTTGGTGATTATTGGACTTGACTGTCTCATGGCCTTTTTGGATCAGCTGAGCAATCTTAATGACTTCTACACCTTGTCTGGGGCTATGTCCTATGTAGCTTGGACCTTTCCACGGCGCGTTTATGAATTTATACCGATGAGCAGTCTGGTGGGGGCTATGCTCGGTTTGGGTATGCTGGCATCACACAGCGAACTGACTGTCATGAGGGCGGCTGGTTTTTCAACGGCTCGAATTCTCTTGGCCGTGTTTAAGCCCGTCGCACTTTTGGCGTTGGGCGGTATTTTGCTGGGACAGTATATCGCTCCAATCACAGAACAACGTGCTCAAAGTGTGAGAGCTGTTGCAATGGCGGGCGGCGGCATGGTGTTTTCACGTGCGGGTCTTTGGCATAAAGAAGGCAGTTTGTTTATTCATATCAACGCTGTTGAGTCGGGCGCCAAGCTGCATGGCGTTACGCGCTATTTATTTGATGATAATAAGCAACTGCGAGAAAGCAGTTTCGCGCAAAGTGCTGAATATCAACCAGAGGGGTATTGGCTTCTTCGTTCAGTTGAACATTCGTTTTTATCCGATCAGGACGTCCGATCTGAATCTCGATTGCAAGAGCGATGGGACAGTGGTTTGACGCCGGAGCTCTTGTCTGTGGTGGTTGTGGAACCTCAGGATTTGTCGATTACGGGATTGTATGAGTATTCACAGTATTTAGAAGCCCAAGGTGTGAATGCAGACACCTATCAATTGGCCTTTTGGGCAAAGTTGTTACAGCCTTTATCAATCGGGGCCTTAGTTTTAATTGGTGTCTCGTTTATTTTTGGGCCTTTACGAAGTGTGTCGGTGGGACAACGAATTATTACAGGTGTTGTGCTGGGGCTGGTGTTTAAGTTTGGACAGGATTTGCTGGGGCCTGCCAGCAGTGTTTTCGGCTTTCCTCCCTTGCTTGCAACGCTTTTGCCGATTCTGATCAGCGTTGCTGTGGGGTCACTGTTGCTAAAAAGAGCAGGTTAAAGCCTGCTTTTTTTAGCATGAAAAAGACGTCTCGGGTATCAATTCTTAGGCAGTTGTACGACACAGCTTTCAGACAGTTTGTCGTGCCAAGTCAATTTTTCGTCGTTGAAAAGCATCCAAAGATAGCCTAAACCAAAGCAGAGCATGGATAGAGCGGCTAAGAAGAAACGCAATAAAGACTGAGTCCAAGTGAGCTTATAGCCACCCAGTGACTGGACTCGAATTCTCCAGGCTTGCATACCGAGTGTTTGTCCGTTGCGCGTCCAAAAAAAACCAAAGAACAAAAATGTAATGATGAATAGTGCACTTTTGAGGGCGGGGCCTTCAACGGCTTCGCCATCGTTAAGGCCAACAGCCACAAAGCCTGTGATCATCCAGATGGCGACAATAATCATGAAATCGTAGAGCATCGCCAAAAGACGTTTGGCGAGGCTTGCAGGGCGCATGTCTGATTGCGGTCCGCGAAATGGGCGTTGGGAGTTGAGTAGCATAGAGTCTATTCCAAACTTCAACCGACATGCCTAACTCATTTTAAGAGAAGGCATGTCGGTTGATAGGTTAGTTGATGTATCGAGCTTTGTAGGTTTCTGCCAACTGCTTTGCCGTTTCAACTTCGGTATCGTTTAGTTTCATGAGCAAGCGTTGCGCAATCGGTTGAGCGGTTTTATCACCCAAGTCAGCTGCGTTTTTTAACCAAGCAAACGCGATAATGTCACTGCTGTAAGCGTCATCTGTGCCATGATCGGTGGCATAGAGTGTACCTAAAAAGAAAAGAGATTGAGTGTAACCACGCTCAGCGGCTTGTCTGTACCAGTGCTCAGCGGTTTCATAGTTTTGCTCAGTTCCTGTACCAAAATTGTAGCAGCGGCCTAGATTGTGCCAAGCAGCAACTAAGCCTTGATCGGCCGCTAAACTGTAATGGCGATAGGCTTCTTCTGTATTGCGTTCAACACCCTTGCCAAACTCGTACATTTCACCCAAGGTGTTTTGTGCCTCGGCATTGCCGGCCTCAGCCAGAGGGCTTAAGCGTTTAAACTCCACCGCATAGGCTTTGTTTTTCAGTGCACGTAAACGGGTTACGCTGTCTAGGTGGCCTTGGTTGGCACCGATGCTGTAGAGTCGTTCCGCTTCAATCGCGTCTTCGGTGACTCCCCAGCCATTCTCGAAGATTTGCCCTAACAAATTTGCGGCCTCTAGGTTGCCGTCCCTTGTCATGGGTTGCAGGATATTTAGCGCAGCAGAGTAGTTTTGCGACGCAATGGCTTCTTGGGCGGATTTAATGTCGTTTGCAGAAACGGGACTGAACTGAAGTGTAAACAGGAGGCCTGCTGCTGCCATGAGAGTAGATCTTTTCATTAAACGCATACCTCTCGATAGGATCGAGTCAAATTTAGTTTACCTGCATTTGTTTTGTGTACAGGTCGAATTGAGCAGCCAATATATAAGTAAGCCAAGCCTAATAAGCTTGGCAAAATTTTAAATTATTTTAATGAACGAATAGTACCAAAAAAAACGCCTATCAACATCCGCCATAAGGCGGTTGTTCGGTTTAATCTTGGCGTTTAGGGCTCAAAAGCTCGATCATATAGCCGTCTGGATCACGGACGAATGCAAGAATGCTGTTGCCATGTTTCATTGGCCCGGCTTCTCTAACCACCTCTCCACCCTTTTCTTTGATGCGCTCACACGCGGCATAGACATCGTCGACCTCAATCGCGACATGCCCAAAGCCTGTGCCCAGCTCATAGGCGTCTGTGTCCCAGTTGTGCGTGAGTTCAATGGCTGAGTGTTTAGATTCGTCACCATACCCGACAAATGCCAGAGTGAATCGACCTTCGGGATAGTCTTTTTGTCGATGCAAGGACATGCCCAATACATTGGTGTAGAAGTCCAGTGACTTTTCTAAGTTGCCGACGCGAAGCATAGTGTGTAACAGTCTCATAAAGTGGCCTCTAACAAAATTAGGCAAGAGAATTCCAATGAAGCTTGCCAGAAAGAATAATTCACCGATAATTAAAGAATGTATAAGATACACCTAATTATATTTGATTGCAGGAGAGATGACATGTTTCAGGATATGACAAAATTTATGAATGAGTCGATGGAGCCGTTCAAAGATCTCGTGTCCATTCAAACTCAGATGTTTGAAGAGTTAAGTCGCCATCAAATGGAATGTACCAAGGCGTTTTTAGAAGCAACAATGCAGCAAACGCAAGCGATTCAAAAATGCAAAACACCAGCTGAGTTATTGGAGTTGCAACAGGCTTACGCGAAAGAGCTTGAGCAAACACTGAGATCTGCAAATGCGCAAAACCTTAAAGCCATGCAAGATGCTCGTGCGGCAGTCGAAAAACTGGCGTCGGGTTCGCTGACTCGTTTCACACAATATAAGTAATGGATACACATTGCAGCGTGGATATTGGTATTTTTTATGCGTCAACGACGGGCAATACGGAAGATGTTGCACATTTAATCGCTGAGCAATTGGGTGACGTTGCCCATCTGCACGATATTGCTCATGAAGGTGTATCGGCTCTTGGTAACTATCCTTGCCTCATTTTAGGGATACCCACGTGGGATTTTGGTGAGCTTCAGGAGGATTGGGCTGAGCATTGGCAGGCGTTGCAAAACATGTCCTTTGTGGGTAAACGTATTGCCCTATTTGGCTTGGGCGATCAAATAGGCTACGGAGAATGGTTTGTCGATGCAATGGGGATGTTAGCCGATGTGTTGTTGGAGAGGGGCGGTGAACTCGTTGCGCCTTGGTCTGTCGAAGGTTATAGCTTTGAAGCTTCAAAAGCACTAAATGCGGATGGAACGCATTTTGTTGGATTGGCGCTGGATGAAGACGGTCAGCATGCTGAGACAGCAGAGCGTGTTGCTCTGTGGCTTGATGAGGTATGCAAGGCTTTCGAAAAGATCTAAACTAAGGCGATATCAGTATAAACTGATATGGGTTTAACCTGAAAATGAAAAAGGATATTAATATGAGAAAGCTTGCAATGTCGATGTTGGCTTCGGTGGCTTTTGTGTCGGCGGGCCATGTAATGGCAGATGCTGATGCATCAATCGAATATCGCCAGTCCATTTATAAAGCGGTGAAGTGGCACATGGATCCACTGGGTGCCATGGCTCGTGGAGATAAAGCCTTTGACGCGGATGCCGCTCTGCATCATGCACGTCAGGTAGCCGCTTTGAGTTACATGCCACTAGAAGGGTTTGGTGAGGGTACTCAAGGGGGCGGTGCTAAACCTGAGATATGGAATAACTTCGAGCAGTTTTCGGCGGGTATGGAACGTTTTCAGGAGCATGCAGCCGAGCTAGTGGCGGCAGCTGAAAAAGGCGAATTGCAAGCACTGCGTCCTGCGGTGGGGCAACTTGGTCAAACCTGCCGTGCTTGTCACGACAACTTCCGCGAAAGACAGTAACGTTTCGTCTCGAATCTGGCTGGAATCTGTGGATTTTTCCTGCCAGATTTTCCCCTGTGTCCCTCTTCTATAATTCAAAGATTGATCCATTTCAGGTAAACTATGGGCTTTATTTGAACCCTGAGTCCGTAAGTTCTATCATGGAAATTAACCCTATTCTGAATAACCTCAAAGATTACGCTGAGCGCACGGCTACCTTGCGGCGTTATCTTGACTATGATGCAAAAAAAGAGCGTCTGGAAGAGGTTGAGCGAGAGCTCGAAAACCCCGATGTATGGAGCCAGCCCGAAAATGCGCAGCAATTGGGTCGTGAGCGCACGGCTTTAAGTCATACAGTACAAACGCTTGATCAATTGTCTTCAGGCATTGCCGATACGCGTGATTTGCTGGATTTAGCCTTTGAAGAGAAGGATGAAGAGATCCTTGCCGAAGTGTTGGCTGATGTCGAGGCGCTCGGTGTGCAGTTGGCGGATCTGGAGTTCCGCCGAATGTTCTCTGGTGAGGCGGATGCCAACAATGCATTCTTGGATATCCAATCAGGTTCGGGGGGCACAGAAGCTCAGGATTGGGCCAATATGATGCTGCGCATGTATTTGCGTTGGGGTGAAGATAAGGGGTTTAAAACCGAACTGATCGAAGTATCAGATGGGGATGTTGCCGGTATCAAAAGTGCGACGATTCGCTTTGAAGGCGAGTACGCATTTGGCTGGTTAAGAACAGAAACAGGGGTGCATCGTCTCGTCCGTAAATCGCCTTTTGACTCAGGTGGTCGACGCCATACGTCATTTGCGTCCGTGTTTGTGTCACCAGAAATAGACGACAATATTGAGATTGAAATCAATCCTGCCGATCTCCGCGTCGATGTGTACCGAGCCTCAGGTGCGGGTGGTCAGCACGTTAACCGAACAGAATCTGCGGTGCGAATTACACACGAACCTTCAGGAATTGTGGTTCAAAGTCAGTCAGCTCGTTCACAGCACCAAAACCGTGACGTCTGTATGAAGCAGTTGCGCTCTAAGCTATATGAAATGGAAATGTTAAAGCGTAACGCTGCGGCACAAGAGCTCGAAGACTCAAAAGCCGATATTGGCTGGGGAAGTCAGATACGTTCCTATGTGTTAGATGATCAGCGCATTAAAGATCTTCGAACCAATGTGCAAACCTCGAATTGTGACCGCGTTCTGGATGGTGAACTGGATTTGTTCATTGTTGCCAGCTTGAAAGCCGGTCTTTGATTGAATTTTTAGATAGCTAGGGTAATTACTTCATGTCTGAAGTTACACAAGATGATAACCGCCTTATTGCTGAGCGCCGTGAAAAACTCACCGCGCTTCGTCAGCAGGGCAATGCTTTTCCAAATACCTTTCGTCGTGACAGCTATGCTGACGACTTGCAAGTGGCCTATGGTGCTAAAACCAAGGAAGAGCTTGAAGAAGAGGCCATAACCGTAGCTGTCGCCGGACGGATCATGTTAAATCGAGGCGCTTTTATCGTGCTCAAAGACATGACCGGTCGCATCCAGTTGTATGTCAATAAAGAGGCGAGAGCCTTCGCTAAGTCATTGGATTTAGGCGATATTGTCGGCGTTAAGGGGATTTTGCATAAGTCCGGTAAAGGCGACCTTTACGTTGATATGGCAGAGTTTCAGTTGCTGACCAAAAGCTTGCGTCCATTGCCCGAAAAGCACAAGGGTTTACAAGACACCGAAATGCGTTACCGTCAGCGTTATGTCGATTTAATTACCAACGACTCGTCGCGTAAGGTTTTTGAAACTCGCTCTAAAATCGTTGCAGGTATTCGTCAGTACCTGATTAATCGTCGCTTTATCGAAGCCGAAACCCCTATGCTGCATGGCATACCGGGTGGCGCGACAGCCAAGCCATTTGTGACGCATCACAATGCCTTGGACTTAGAAATGTATTTGCGTATAGCCCCAGAGCTGTATTTGAAGCGTTTGGTCGTGGGCGGTTTCGAGCGTGTGTTCGAGATTAATCGAAACTTTAGAAATGAAGGGCTATCAACTCGTCATAATCCTGAGTTCACCATGATTGAGTTTTATCAGGCTTATGCGGATTATCATGATCTCATGGATTTGACTGAGGATATGTTGCGCACCTTGGCTCAGGATATTCTGGGTACGACGACGATTGTGAATACTGTTCGCAATGAAGACGGTGATGTGTTGGAGCGTTTTGAATACGATCTTTCTAAACCTTTCCGTCGCATCAGTGTGTTTGATTCTATCCTTCATTACAACCCTGATATAGCGCCAGAAGCCCTGTCTGATTTGCATGCTTCACGTCAAATAGCGGAGCGTTTAGGGATTAGCCTTATGGATAACTGGGGGCTGGGCCGTGTGCAAATGGAGATTTTTGATAAAACGGTTGAGCATCATTTAGATCAGCCGACCTTTATTACAGAATACCCAACCGAGGTCAGTCCTTTAGCGCGTCTAAACGATGAAAACCCTCATGTAACCGATCGATTTGAGTTTTTTGTCGGTGGACGTGAGCTTGCTAATGGTTTCTCTGAGTTAAATGACTCAGAAGATCAGGCAGAGCGTTTCCGTCGTCAAGTCGAAGAAAAAGATGCAGGTGATGATGAAGCCATGCATTACGATGCGGATTACATCAATGCTCTAGAATACGGTCTTCCGCCAACAGCGGGTGAAGGTATAGGGATTGACCGTTTGGTGATGCTGTTCACAGATTCACCTTCGATTAGAGACGTTGTTCTCTTTCCTGCGATGCGTCCTCGGAGTCAATAGTCGAATGGCATTGGAAAAAGCACCTGAGTGGAAAGTTTATTTGGACGATGAGCTGCAAAAGCCCTATATGCAGGCGCTAAAGCAGTTTTTGCGTGCTGAAAAAGATGCCTATAAGGTGATTTTTCCACCTTCCAATGAATGGTTTCATGCATTGGAAGCAACCCCTTTGTCTCAGGTGAAAGTTGTGATTCTGGGGCAGGACCCTTACCACCAGCCCGGTCAAGCGCATGGATTGTGTTTTTCGGTTCGGCCCGGGGTGAGGGTGCCTCCGTCTTTGCAGAATATCTACAAAGAACTGCAAGCAGATCTTGGCGTTAGGCCTGTTTCACATGGCTATCTAGACACTTGGGCAGAGCAGGGAGTGCTTCTGCTCAACAGTGTGTTAACCGTCGAACACAGCAAAGCGAATGCGCATCAGGGGCAAGGCTGGGAGGCTTTTACCGACCGTATTATTGGGTTGGTGAATGAGCAGCGTGAAAACGTTGTCTTTATGCTCTGGGGGAGTTATGCGCAAAAAAAGGGAAGTGTGATCAATTTAAATAAGCACTTAGTGCTTAAATCACCTCATCCATCGCCTTTATCCGCGCATCGTGGTTTTTTGGGATGTCGTCATTTTAGTCAGGCTAACCTTTATTTAGAGCAACACCATCAAGCGCCGATAAACTGGCAGCTACCTGATAGTGTTTAATCTGTAAATCGTCTCTAATCAGCTTTTGGCGCTGCTTCCGATAGTTTCCTAATCGGCCTGCGAGCATGAGAATATTCTGCATGGCTTGCTGAGGGAGGGCCGTCATAGGCGTATTCCATAAATAAAAAAGCAGATCGCTAATGATTTCTTCAGCGAAGCCTTCTGAGCCAAAGCGGCCGCTTAAATAGGCGTGTATTTCATCATAGTGATACGACAGGTATTCCGATAAGTCACAAGCTGTTTGTTCGGTCATGATGAGAGCCTCCAGTTGAGTGATTACCCTCATACTATTACTATTGATAATTATTATCAATAGCATTAATAGTAATTTGTAGGGTTAAAAAGAGGGCATTTTTGAGATCAGGGTGTCAGTGAGAAGCAAAAAAAACCAGAGACATTGCTCTGGTTTTTTTGATGAAGGCCTATCTTAGCGTCTAGGTAGCATGCTTCGAATGTCGCGATTGATCGGTAGGCTGAAGTTATGTGAGCCTAAGATGACATTATCGGCTGTGCGAACGACACGTACGTTAACATACAAGTGCGTTCCGCCAACGGCATAAGTACCGACCAGAACCGCCTGAGCATTGTGTGAGCTCGATAGGTGGCGAAGTTCTCTGGAAAGCATCAATTCGCCCGTTCTTTCTTGAATGAACAGGCTATCACGCATTTTCACCTCAACAACAGGCACTCCAGTGCGTGCAAGTTCAGATGTGAAGACTTCAGCCGCTTGACGACCGAACGTTGAAGATTGTTGCAAGTCGTCAATGCTCGCAAAGCTGGCCGTTAGCACAGGTTGGCTAATATCAAGCGGAGCTGTGACTGCAAAAAGATGCTTGGACGCTTTACGCAACTCACCGACAACATCCACTTGAACGTCTTGGCTTGCCGTATTTACAGGGCGATTACTGCTACACCCAACAGCAAATAGCATAACCAAAAACAGGATGGCTGCTTGCGGCAACGAAGGAATTCCAATTCTTTTCATTAGGTACTCCTTACCAATTATTCGTTAAGTTAACAGTGCGAGTGGGTGTCACACGGCGAGATTGATAGTGATCATGGTCACCGCCGTTGATGTAATAGATGTTAGAGGTTGAATATAAAATTCGGTCTCTATCCGTTACTTGCGTGGTGATAATCACTTCCTGATCGCTTTTGCTAGTCCAGTTACCGCTAAATAGGTCGGCAGTGGCGGCAAGAGGGATTAGGGTTAACGCTGGCTCGCTGAGTTTGTTGTACGGAATCGTTGCGACGGCAATCCCTGCGGTTAGCGCTGTTAATGCGCCTTGAGGTGCACGTACATAACCACGATCTTTGTGTTTGACGGCTTGCACCGTGAAACTCACACTTAAACTGTTTGCCTCGGTTGTTTTAACGCTGGCTCCACGGCTAACCAGATGGCTGGTCAGAAGCGATCCAAACGCTTGAGTGAACTGGCTCGTAGCTTGATCTTCACTAATGTAAAGGGGTCTAGCCAGCAGAAGTTCATTGCTCATTATCTGCTCAGCTTGGTGCATCGCCAACACATCCCAATGGTGGGCGGCTTGCATTTTTTGCTGCGTAGTTAATGGATAAGTAGTGGCAATCGGTGCTTGGGAGGTCTGTACATTAAAACATCCGCTTAACAGAACAGAACCTAACGCGATTAGAGAAACCTTCCGGATCATGGTTAACGCTTCCTTAAAATAAGTTCGCTTGCTGACGCAATCAGAGTGAGACTTGATTAAGTGTAATTGAATTATTTCCAACTTGCACTGTCAAATTCACGTTAAAAAGCGCTAAAAATGCGTTTTTTTTATTTTTTTAGCGCTTGCTCTCAAAGAGTCTAGGGTCTAGCTGATACGGCAATTCTAAAAGTGATATGGGCTCACCTGTTGGAAGGAAAAGGTGCTCATTTTCGGCACTTGCTTTGTTAATGACCGCCAATACCTCATATTGATTTTCATTAGCGTTTGAAGCAGCGGCTAGCACAACCTGACCCACCCCCTCTTTAGAGTCGCTATTTATGAGACTACCAGGAAGCGGTGCCTGTTTTGCGCTGACCTGTGCGCGGTACATGGGTTTTTTAAGTTGCCCACGGTGTTGCAAGCGCGTCACAATTTCTTGTCCTGTATAGCAACCTTTGTTGAAGCTAATGCCTTTAAAAACCTGCAGATTGACCATTTGTGGGATGAAGCTTTCTTGTGTTTCCGGCCGAATATCCGGCAGACCTTGTTCTATGTCCTGCAATATCCATTGCTCAGTTGGCGCCGGTGAGGCCAATGTTAGGACCTCGGGTAGTAGGCTGACCAGTGTCTCGGTTGTTGCCCAGAGCTCATAACGATTTCCAGGAGTCCGTGTCAGGGTCCAATCGGCATGGCGTATGAACGAGCCTTCTTCCATGGCAAGGGACTGTCCGAGGCAGTGCTCTAAACAGGCAAGTGCCGATGCGCCCGAAAACCCCAAGCCTGAGTGAGATTCAAAGAGCGGTTGCAGGCTAACCTTGGAAAAAATACTGTACTTTTTAAGTAGCTTGAAACCCGTATCCGCCATATCGTGATGCACGCGTAACCAATAGCCTTGAGCCGGGGAGCGCATAACACGATACAGGCTGACAATATGCCCCTTGATGTTGCAATGGGTCCCTAGGCGGCTACCGTCTTGATCCACTTCACGGAGATCGCAGCTGAGCTGACCCTGAAGAAAAGTGTGCGCATCAGGGCCTTCAACAGACAGTAATGTTTGATGAATAAGTGGCGTAACACAACAGTTTGATGATGAAGCGGGCTGCTCACACTCAAACAATCCGTTTACAACGCTACCATTGAGATGGCTCAACAAGACATGCTGTGATAAATCCATATTGTCCAAACACTCTGCTCGTTTATTGGAAGTAACTCATACTATTTTAGACAGATTCTGATGGACTATCATCAGATAAAATGCATGGATATTAGGTGTTCACGGCTGTTTTGAACTGTGCAATAGGCTTACCAAGTTGAACAGGGCTGTTGGCCTTGAGAGCATCCGCCCATTCAATTGCATTTTCTCCAAACAATAAAATGACGGTAGAACCCAGCATAAAACGCCCCATTTCTTCGCCTTTTGCTAAATTAATCGGCGGTGAGAATTGTCGATCTAGGATTCTAGGTTGTTTCAGAGGTGGAGCCACTTGTCCTTGCCAGACAACCTCAATGCCTGCAACGATCATGGCACCGACTAATACCATGGCCATGGGGCCGATTTCAGTGTCAAAAAGAGCCACTAAACGCTCATTGCGCGCGAACAGCTGATCAACCTCTTCGGCGGTGGTTTGATTCACTGAGTATAAATCACCGGGGATGTAAACCGTCTCTTTTAATACGCCGCTAATCGGCATATGGACTCGGTGGTAATCTCTCGGCGACAGGTAAATGGTTGCAAAATCACCGTTGATGAAAGGCTGAGCGCGTGATTCATCGCCGCCTAACAGCGTGGTTACCCCATAGCTACGTCCTTTGGCTTGGAAAACGCGGCCATGCTCAATCTTACCTATTTGACTGATGGCACCATCCGCAGGCGATGCGATGCTCAGCGGGTTGGTATCAATGGGGCGAGCATCAGGCTTGAGTGCGCGAGTAAAAAAGTCATTAAAGCAGGCATAAGCATCGATGTCTTCTACCAGTGCATCTTTCATGTCTATCGCATACTGCTTATGAAACCAGTGGATAAAACGTTTCTTAACCCAAGGTGTTTTACAATTTGCCAGAGATCCGACGAGACGCGATAAGCAATGTTGAGGCACTAGTTTTTGGAAACCGATAAAAAGAGCTTTGTTCACATTCAGTCCTGTTTCATATATTTCATGGCTAGGGTCGCTGAGGAGCACAGATAGCGAAAGCGTTCGCAATAAAAGTCTTCCAGTTCAAGCGAATTCGGTATTCTGTCAGCATAGACTATGCCGATAGGGGTTTTGTTGCAAAAAATCGACATCACGATGAAATCACTCGGCGAAATATGCCTTAAAAAGTCATGGGGAAGCGCTTGGTGTGTTTGTTGGCGGTTTGACTTTTGACACACGTGATTGGCTGGCTTTTCACAGAGACGTTTCAGTAGCGAAGGGATGTCATAGGCCATCTCGAACGCCGCCACTTCATGGTCTTTGCCAAACCCGACCTGATAGCTGGTTTGGATGCGATTGTTGGGGATGTCCACCGAAAGCAACAAGACCCTTTCGAGTCCCAGCCCTAGCTTTAGTCCCTTCAATAAATCCTTTAAGACCTGTGCAGGGCGGCTGTAACCGCTATCGGCTGAGTGAAACTGGGTAGCAATCTGTTTATAAAGTTCGGAATCAGCGAATTCGGGAGTAGGTCGCTCCTGCGTGGTGTCTACCTCAGAGGTTGGAGGTATGGGGGTGGATACGGGTATCGTAAAGGGTGGGTACAGTGATTCGGTTTGTGCCTTTTCTGTGATTGAAAACAAGCCTGGAATATAGGGGGTTGAGCTGATCCATAACAACTCTGTGGCTGGCGATAGGACGCCGGGTAGATGATACTGTCGAGCGGATTCAGCACATTGGGCGTGCAAGCGTGCTTGTGCTTCGTATCCTCGAAGTTGCAAGTAATCAGTGATAATCTCAAAAATCCGTTTCGCTTTATCACTATCCCACCCCCTTGTCGTTGTGAGTGATAGCCAATTGCTCAGTTTCACTGGGAAGAAGGGTTGTTGAATCAAATGGTTAACTTCTCTAAGGTCCTTTATCTCCAAACGCGCATCTCCCATGGCCTTAAGATGCAAAAGGCCGAGCAATGAGGACGTGGGGGATGAATCGTGGTTTAACGCCTCAAGTGTCAGTTCGGGTACATGTAAAAGAGCGCCTAGCTTTTGCCCCAGTTCTTGCAGGGTGCAGCCGAACACATCGTGCTCTGCGAGTACGACATCCTGATTGTGTTTGTACACTTTTTCTTGATAGGCCTCTTTGTGAAAAGGGGCGTATAGCCACATGAGCCAATGAATAAAACCATAGAATAAAGAGGCCATTTTGGCTTCTTCGCGATAGCTTGCATTGCGTAATTGCAACCAGTCCGCCACTTGCGTCGCGGCATGATGGCTGTCTGCAATCGCTCTAAAGTACATCTTTTGCGGAGTACTGTTTGGGTTCAGTTTTAAAATGGTTAAACTTGCGACCAATTGCTCGATTCGGTCAAATCCCAGTGCCTGCACAGCATGGCTCAAACTGGTGACTTTGGCATGACGGCTTGCCAGCAGTCGCTGTGCTTCACAGCATAAATGGAAGCACAGTACGGGATCATGGCTAATAATGGGCGGCAAGGTAACTAATGTGCTGGAAGGGCTGTGTAAGGCCTTTTTTAGTCGGGTAAGTGTGCTAGCACGGACGGGGAGTGGCTTGTCTGCTAAGAAGGAGAGCCACTCGTCTACGCCTTTTGGCGACACTGTATTACTCATAGTTGACGATCCCGTTCGTGCACATAATCGCTCAGTTTATAGTTTTTCATCAACAGAGTTAAGAATCATCTTGTAACTCTGGAAGCGTTGCTCGGTGATGTTGCCTTCCTCAATGGCTTGCTTCAGTGCACACCCGGGTTCGCGCTCGTGTTGACAGTCCCTAAAGCGGCAATGCCCGACGTAAGGGGCAAATTCCCGAAAGCCCTCAAGAACCTCATCTGGGCTCATGTGCCATAGCGCGAATTCGCGGATGCCCGGCGAGTCAATTAAGTCACCGCCGTCGGGTAAATGAAATAATCGCGCGGTTGTCGTCGTATGCTTGCCTTTACCACTTTGCTCAGACAGTGCACCTGTTCTCAGGTCAACACCTGGAAGTAGCGTATTGACTAAGGAGGACTTCCCTACGCCGGATTGCCCAACAAATACGCTAATGCGTTCATCAAGTCTGGCCTTGAGTTCGACAAGCCCTTGGCGTTCAGTGGTCGAGGCATGCAATATGGTATAGCCAATGTCTTGATAAAGCGCTAGCAGGGGCTCCAGCCAAGCACGATTAAGATCGTTGAGGAGGTCGGTCTTGTTGAGCAGCAGAATCGGTTCAATGCCCGAGATTTCGGCTGCAATCAGGTAACGATCTATCAGGTTGGCGTGTGCTCTGGGTTCAGGTGCCAAGGTGATAATGATTTGGTCGATGTTGGCCGCAACCGGTTTGAGTTCGCCGTGATTGTTCGGTCTTTGTAATTGGCTGTGTCGAGGTCTTACGGCAACCACCACGCCGCCATCAGGGGAGGCACGCCATACCACTCGGTCCCCCGTTACAAGCTGTCCTAAATGAGTGCGCATGTGGCAGCGAATAATGCGCCCTGCGTCATCCCCGTCCAGAGCTTCAACATCCAGTTGTTTGCCAAAATGGGAAATGACGAGTCCGTTTTGTTCAACGCCTAACTCACCGCCTTCCAAGCGTTCATCGATGAGCGTGTCGAGTCGATTGGCGCGTTCTGTACGCTCTTTTTGGATTTTTTCAATTCGCCATGATTGACGGCGCGATACTTTACGTTTGGACATGCTGGTTTAAGTTGGTTCCTGACGATATTTTTCAAAGTCTGAATAAGGTATTCTAATCTTAGATAAATATACAGCTTTATATCAGGAGTCGAACACATGTCGCAGCAGCAACCACTACTCTGGATCGATTTAGAAATGACGGGGTTGGATCCAGAGCGGGATCGTATTATTGAGATGGCGGCAATGGTGACCGATAACGATTTAAATCTCATTGCTGAAAGCCCAGTGATTACCGTCTATCAACCGGATTCCTTGTTAGCCCAGATGGATGAATGGTGTACGCGCCAGCATGGGCAGTCAGGTTTGACGCAGCGTGTGAGAGAGAGTCAAACCACCGAGAGCATGGCGCAAGAGCAAATGCTCAGTTTCTTGAGTGCGCATTCCACAAAAGGGGCTTCGCCTATGTGTGGTAATAGCATTGGGCAGGACCGCCGCTTTTTGTGTAAGTACATGCCAGACCTCGAAGCGCACTTCCATTACCGTAATTTAGATGTGAGCTCAATCAAGGAGCTGGCAAAACGTTGGAAGCCTTCCATCATGGATGGGTTTAAGAAAAAGGGAACGCATTTGGCCCTGGACGACATTCGCGAATCCATTGAAGAGCTGCGCTACTATCGCCGTCATTTTTTTAGGTTATAAGGTCGGGTTTGGGGGCTTTAGACGCCAGTTCGTTGAGCGCCCATTCAATATGCTCTTGTACCAAGGGAGAGGCAAGGGGATAGCGCTCGTTTAAGGCTTTTATAATGCGAGGGTTGCCGGAGCTGTTGCCCAGTGCGACGGCAATGTTTCGCTGCCAGCCTTCAAAGCCAGTTCGGCGGATGGCTGAGCCCTCAGTGCGTTTTAAAAATGTGGCTTCATCCCATTCAAACAGCTCGATGAGTTCGATGTCGTCGAGTCCGTGTCTGGGTTTAAAGTCATCCTCTTGGCTGTGTTTGGCAAACCGATTCCACGGGCACACGAGTTGGCAGTCATCGCATCCAAAAATACGGTTGCCCATTAAGGGGCGAAGCTCTGTAGGGATGCTGCCGCGGTACTCGATGGTTAAGTAAGAAATACAGCGTCTGGCATCCAAAACGTAAGGCTTAGGGAAGGCGCGAGTAGGGCAAATGTCCAAACAGGCCGTGCAGCGTCCACAGTGTTGCTCTGTTTCGGGAGGGTCAATTGGTAAGGGGATGTTGATAAATAACTCACCCAAAAAAAACCAAGACCCGGCTTTTCGGTTGAGCAGTAAGGTGTGTTTTCCTATCCAACCAAGGCCAGCATTTCGTGCAATCGGACGTTCCAGAACAGGTGCGCTGTCTGTAAACGGGCGAAACGACACTTCATGGCCTGTGGATGTTTGAATTTTGTTGCCGAGTTGCTTGAGGCGTTGGCGAATCAGTTTATGATAGTCTCTACCCAGAGTGTAGCGCGCAATGTATGCTTTGTCGGGTTGAGAGAGCAGTTCAAGCGTTTTGATATCAGCAGGTAAATAATCCATTCTAACGCTAATAATGCGTTGAGTGCCCGGCACTAATAAGGATGCATCTAAGCGCTTTTCAATATTCTCAGACAGGTAGTGCATCTCGCCATGCATGCCTTGGTCCAACCACTCAGTTAGCGACGTCTGTTCTTGAGATAAGTCTGTGCCCGTAATTGCGCAGCCTTGAAAGCCGATTTCAGACGCCCAGATTTTTATTTGATCTGCTAATTGAGCTAAATCGTTGGTCAAGTCTTGATGTAAAGAAGCTGAAATCACTGGTTCCGTCTGCTATGCATGTCAATATATCGATAGATTACTCAGGAGGCTTGAGCGATATGAGCGCCCAGCGAACCCGATTGCCCAACACATTATACACGGCTGAGCAGTGTCGTGCGTTGGATCATACTGCAATTACGGAATATGGCATCCCGGGTTTTCGGTTGATGCAGAGAGCGGGGCATGCTGTTTTTGCTGAAATCCGAAGACGGTGGCCGGATGTCAATCGTTTAACCCTTGTGTGTGGTACAGGCAATAATGGCGGTGACGGCCTGATTGTTGCGGGGTTGGCGTTTCAGCAAGGTTGGCAGGTTCAGGTGTTGACGCTAGGTATTACGCCTTATCATGAGCAACTGCAAGGGGAAGCCTTGCAAGCTTGGGAATGGGCGAATGCGTTAGGCGTGGTGACGCGCCCCTGGAGTCCAATGGTGGAATTTACGGGCGAACTGATCGTGGATGCGATTTTAGGTACCGGAATCCAGGGCGAGGTTCGCGGCGCTGTGCGAGAAGCGATTGCAAAAATCAATGCCTGTCACCGTCCGGTGGTGTCTGTCGATATCCCGTCTGGTTTGTGCAGTGATACGGGGAAATGCATGGGGGAGACGATAGCCGCATCGCTCACCCTGACCTTTATTGGATTAAAACAGGGCTTGTTGACGCATCAGGGGCCGGATGTGCGGGGCGAGCTGTTATTCGACAGCTTAATGGTGCCGGAGGAACTCTATGAACAAATCCCTGTGAGTGGGTTTAGAACCGATGCAGAGGATTTATCAGACTTGTTGCCCGCACGCCCCTTGTCAGCCCACAAAGGGCATTACGGGCATGTGTTGGTTGTGGGTGGGGATCATGGCATGGGCGGTGCTGCAATGATGGCTGCCGAAGCGGCGCTGCGGTCAGGCAGTGGCTTAGTGTCATTGGCGACGCGCTCGGCTCATGTGAGTGCCGCCTTGGCGCGTACGCCTGAAGTGATGGTGTTGGGGGTGGATGCCTCGGCACGTCTTCAGCCTATGCTAGATCGCGCCAGTGTGGTTGTGTTGGGGCCAGGGCTTGGCAGCAGTGCTTGGGCTGATCAATTGGCACAGGCGGTCATGAGCCGTCCGCATCCCTCTGTGATCGATGCGGACGCGTTAAAATACCTGCAGCCGTATCGTCATTCTCCAGCGCAAGCACGTGCGAGAGTCTTAACGCCTCATCCAGGTGAGGCCGCTCAATTGCTGGACTGCTCAGTCGCTGATGTTCAAGACAACCGCTTTGATGCAGTGCGCTTGCTGTATGAACGTTTTGGTGGTGTGATTGTCTTGAAAGGTGCAGGAACTGTGATCTTCGACGGAGATGTCGTGCATGTCTGTGCCGAAGGCAATCCAGGCATGGCATCCGGTGGAATGGGTGATGTGTTGTCAGGCATTATCGCGGCATTTCTTGCGCAGGGATTGTCGCCAGTCGATGCGGCTCGTTTAGGGGTTTATACCCATGCGAGATCGGCCGATCTATGTGCCTTGCAGAGTGGGCAGCGAGGTCTGAGAGCGACGGATTTATTTAACCAAATTAAGTGTGTTGTCAATGGGTTGGAGTTGGGTGAACGTGTCTGAGAATACATTTATCGCGGCAGATGATCAACAGACGGTGGCTTTCGGGCAGGTGTTGGCAAATGCAGCAGTTGACGGTGGAATCGTGTTTTTACACGGAGATTTGGGGATGGGTAAAACAACCTTGTGTCGAGGTGTCATCCAGGCATTTGGGCATACAGGTGCGGTTAAGAGTCCAACCTATACGCTGGTTGAGCCTTATGAATTTCAAAATAAATGCGTGTACCATTTTGATTTGTATCGGTTAGGTGACCCTGAAGAGCTTGAGTTTCTGGGAATCCGGGATTATCTGGTAGACGATGCCTTGTGTCTGATTGAGTGGCCCGAGCGGGGGCAGGGAATTCTACCCCCAGCAGATCTTGAAATTTTTATAGAGATATTTGAGCAAGGACGTCGTATTAAATGGTCAAAAAACACTCAGAAAGGGTGTATGATAGCCGATAGAATAGTAAATGAATTGAAAGGGTAAGCGCTCATTGTGAAAGTAAATACTCTCTACAAGCTTTGTAGTCTTGTCTGTGTGGCGTTATTGCTGCCTCTGCATGCATTTGCCAACGTGCAAGTGCAGGGCGTACGGACGTGGTTAGCACCGGACAATACTCGCTTAGTCTTTGATTTATCAGGGCCAATCCAACACAAGCTTTTTGCGTTGGATAACCCGGATCGCATAGTGTTGGATATTGAAAATGCCACATTAAATGCCTCGTTGAGTGAGTTGGCCTCGGATAAAAGCCCAGTTGAGCGGATTCGCCATAGCCAATCGGGTACCACCTTACGCATAGTGCTGGATATTCGTGAACAAGTGAGGCCCAAGAGCTTTGAGCTACGTCCGAATGAGCAATATGGACATCGTTTAGTGGTCGACTTAGAACCGATTGTTAAGTCTCAGGTCGCGGTTCGCGCCGCTCCAGCGCCCTCTGTGCCAACGGCGGCTTCAGCAGGACTGCGTGATATCGTCATTGCGATTGATCCTGGACACGGTGGCGAAGATCCGGGTGCAATTGGACCTAATCGTACCCGAGAGAAAGACATAGTGTTGGCGATAGGTCGAGAACTCAAAAAACTCATCGATGCCGAGCCGGGCTACCGGGCGGTGATGATTCGCGATGGGGATTACTTTGTGAGTCTTCGTGATCGAACCATCCGTGCGCGCCGTGCGAATGCGGATTTGTTTGTCTCAATTCATGCCGATGGATGGCACAGTCCTACAGCGCGCGGTGCGTCCGTGTGGGTGTTGTCTGAGAGAGGGGCAAGTAGCGAGATGGGACGCTGGTTGGCCAGTCGTGAAAACAGCTCGGATTTAATTGGCGGCGTCGGCAGCGTGAGTCTTGATGATAAAGATGATGTACTGGCCAGCGTTTTGTTGGATATGTCCATGACGGCCAGTCGTACTGGCAGCCGTGACGTGGCTGGCATTATCCACCGGAATATGGCCAATTTTGCCCGCATGCACAAGCCAAATGTTGAAATGGCAGCCTTCGCGGTGCTCAGATCCCCCGATATTCCATCTATTTTGATCGAAACAGGCTTCATTACCAACCCGCAAGAAGAAACACAGCTCAGAACCCCTGCCTATCAACAACGCATGGCGAAAGCGATTTTTGATGGGATTTCGGAGTATTTTTGGCAGCGTCCACCGGATATGACCTTAATCGCTTCCCGAAAAAATCAGGGTGGCGCAATGGTTGCGGGGCAAAACCGAACCCACCGTGTCCAACCTGGGGATACGTTGTCTGTTATAGCGGTGAGAAATGGAGTGTCGGTTGCAGCGTTAAGAGAGGCCAACCAAATCAGGGGTGATCAAATACGCGTGGGCCAAGTCCTAAGGATTCCAGCAAGTTAATGAGCGTTTTAATTAAGAAGCAGCCTGCGCCGATTGAGCTTTTATCGGCGCAGCTTGCGAACCAAATTGCAGCGGGAGAGGTCGTAGAGCGTCCCGCGTCCGTGGTAAAAGAACTGCTTGAGAACAGCCTTGATGCAGGTGCAAGCCAGGTCTCATTAGAGGCCGAGCAAGGTGGCGTTAAACGAATTCGGATTCGAGACGACGGTTGCGGCATTGCGCAGGAGGATTTGGCCTTGGCGCTGAGTCGCCATGCAACCTCTAAAATTAAAGTGTTGGACGATCTTGAAGCCGTGCTCAGTTTGGGCTTTCGTGGCGAGGCGCTGGCCAGTATCAGCTCTGTTGCGCGTTTAACCCTCACATCGCGTCCAGAGGGCCAAGACAGCGCGTGGTCGGTAAAGGCCGAAGGTCGAGACATGGAGCCGATCTTAATGCCAGCCGCGCACCCAGTGGGCACGACGGTTGAAGTGGGTGATTTGTTTTTTAATACCCCCGCGCGCCGAAAGTTTCTAAAAACCGAAAAAACGGAGTTCGGCCATTTAGAAGAGGTGGTTAGACGTTTGGCGTTGAGCCGTTTTGATGTGGGCTTCAGTCTCACACATAACGCAAAGTCACTCTACCAATTGAAGCCTGCAACCACCGACTTTGAGCGCGAAAAGCGTTTAGCAACCTTACTCGGGCCTGCTTTTATTGAGCATGCTCTAGTGGTGGACATGGCGGCTGAATCGTCCGGCTTGAGACTCTATGGTTGGGTGACACAGCCCACGCACTCGCGCAGCCAGCCGGATCAGCAGTACTTTTTTGTCAACGGACGTATTATTCGCGATAAAGTGGTGAATCATGCCGTTCGGCAAGCCTATCAGGATGTCCTGTACGGAGGACGTCATCCCGCATTTGTACTCTTCTTTGAATTAGACCCTGCCTGGGTGGATGTCAATGTGCATCCGACCAAGCATGAAGTGCGTTTTAGAGAAAGCCGTTTGGTGCACGATTTTATTTTCAGATCCTTGCATCGAGTGATCGCGGATATGCGCCCTGATGGACAGGCACAGATCAGCTCACACGAAATCCCTCTAGGGGGCGCTGCTCTTGATCGCGGTGGTTCCACGCCCACTCAAGCACCTCCGGTCCGGCCAGTCGAGTCACCCAGTTATACTCAAGGGCAAATGCCTTTGCATGCGCCGACGCGTCCCACCTCGTCGACCTCTTTTTCGGGGCGAGATGTAAGGTCTCAGATTGAGCAATATCGCCAGCTATACCCGGACACGGAGGGACAGATTGCAGAGGTTCAACCCAGCGCGACAGTTCAAACGGCGGACTCTTCAGATGTGCCGCCGCTGGGCTACGCACTTGCCCAGCTTAAGGGCGTGTATATTTTGGCTCAGAATGAGCAAGGTCTGATTATTGTTGATATGCATGCCGCCCATGAGCGTATTGTCTATGAACGCATGAAACTCACCCTGCAGGATGAACCTCTGCGAAGTCAGCCTTTGTTAGTGCCGGTGTCCATTCATGTCAGTCAGAAGGAAGCGGATATTGCCGAGGAGTCTTTAGAGCTCTTTAAGCGCTTAGGCTTTGTGTTGCAGCGTTTGGCGGCCGAAACCTTGGTTATTCGTGAAGTGCCAGTGTATTTTGCAAAGGCCGATGTGCAACGTCTGGTGCTCGATGTGTTGTCGGACTTGTTGCATCAGGGACGCAGTCAGCGCATTGAAAATCAAATAAATGAACTTCTTGGGACAATGGCCTGTCATAGTGCAGTTCGTGCCAATCGACAATTGTCGATTGCTGAAATGAATGCGCTGTTGCGTGATATGGAAGTCACCGAACGCAGCGGGCAGTGTAACCATGGTCGTCCCACTTGGACGGCGTTGAGTCTGTCTGATCTTGATAAGCTTTTTTTACGGGGGCAGTAATGTCGATGGACAAGGCAAAGCCCTTGGTTGTGATGTTGATGGGGCCAACCGCCTCAGGTAAAACCGATTTAGCCATGCGGATTGCTGATCATCTGCCAGCCAGCTTGATTAGTGTAGACTCTGCATTGATTTACAAAGGCATGGATATTGGAACGGCCAAGCCCGAACCCGAGGTGTTAAGTGCCTATCCGCATCGGTTGGTGGACATTATGGATCCTGCCGAATCCTATTCGGCGGCGACCTTTAGGGAGGATGCACTCGCCTGTATCGACGACGCCCTTGCCAATCAACGACTGCCTATCTTAGTGGGCGGTACGATGATGTACTTTAATGCACTGATTAAAGGAATGGCCACTTTACCCGATGCCGATCCAGTGCTCCGAACAGAGTTAGAAGCACGTATCCAGCAAGAGGGTATCGAAAGTTTGCATGCACAGTTGGCGCAGCTCGATCCAGTGGCCGCTGAGCGTCTGCATCCGTCGGATTCTCAAAGAGTGCAAAGAGCGTTAGAAGTGTGTTTGCTTAGTGGTCAGTCAATGACGTCGTTATGGGCTCAACAAGCCGAGGTTGAATTGCCGTTTCGTTACCTGTCGTTGGCTTTGATGCCGCAAGATAGGTCGATTTTGCATAAGCGCATAGAACAGCGTTTTGATAAGATGTTAGAACAGGGTTTTGAAACAGAAGTTCGATCCTTGTTTGAGCGACAAGATTTGCATCCGAGCATGCCATCCATTCGTGCCGTTGGCTATCGCCAAATGTGGCAGTATCTTGATGGTGAGTTAGGGTATAAGGACATGAGAGAAAAGAGTATAGTAGCCACTCGGCAACTGGCAAAACGTCAGTATACATGGCTAAGAAGTTGGGATGATCTGCATGTGCTTGACGGTGTAAATGAGAATATATTGCCGAATGCCTTGAAGTTGATCCAGCAAGCCATTATATAATGAGATGCTTTGCGTTAATTTTTAATAGCGCCAGAGAGATGCGTGAAACACGTAAGCAATCTGTGCAGACTATGCTAACCATAATTATTTTAAAAGACTGAATGTTTCAGTAAAGGAGATACCCATGTCAAAAGGGCAATCATTACAAGACCCTTACCTTAATGTTTTGCGCAAAGAACGGGTTCCCGTCTCAATTTTCCTGGTAAATGGAATCAAGCTCCAAGGACAAATCGAGTCGTTTGATCAGTTCGTTATTCTGCTCAAAAATACCGTCAGCCAGATGGTGTATAAGCATGCCATCTCAACCGTTGTACCTTCTAGACCGGTCAAGTTGCCACAGCCGGACGAGAAAATTGAAGAGTGAGTAATTTGATTGTTTTTTGAACGTCCTGAGTCGGGTGAACGCGCCATACTGGTGCATATTGATTTTTATTCTGAATCTGAACCAGAAAGTCCTCGTGAGTTAGAAGAACTGGCGCTTTCAGCTGGCGCTGATCCGGTTGCCTTCTTAACCGGCAGTCGCTCAGATCCCAGTCCTAAGTTTTTCTTAGGCAAGGGAAAGGTTGCAGAGTTGGCG
Organism: Nitrincola alkalisediminis; assembly: GCF_009821115.1. GTDB lineage: Bacteria > Pseudomonadota > Gammaproteobacteria > Pseudomonadales > Balneatricaceae > Nitrincola > Nitrincola alkalisediminis. Next base: position 117,410 of record NZ_VYTY01000010.1, read on the forward strand.
GAAATGGTCAGGCTGTATGAAGCGGAGCTGGTCATCTTTAACCATTCGCTTTCGCCAGCTCAGGAGCGCAACCTAGAGCGCGAGATTCAGTGCCGTGTTCTGGACAGAACAGGCTTGATACTCGATATATTTGCCCAGCGTGCCCGTACGCATGAGGGTAAGCTTCAAGTTGAGCTGGCTCAGCTTGAGCATATGTCGACACGACTCGTGCGCGGCTGGACCCACCTTGAACGACAAAAAGGCGGGATAGGTTTGCGTGGACCGGGTGAAACGCAGCTCGAAACCGACCGTCGTTTGCTTCGGGTTCGTTTGAAATCGATCTTAAAACGTTTAGATAAGGTCAGAAAACAGCGTGATCAAGGGCGTCGTGCGCGCGTTCGAGCATCTGTTCCAACGGTATCGCTAGTCGGATATACCAACGCGGGTAAGTCCACCTTGTTTAACAGTTTGACAGCCTCAGATGTCTATGCAGCTGATCAGTTGTTCGCAACCCTGGATCCAACCTTACGAAAAATTCAGCTTGATGATGCGGGTGCCGCGATTCTGGCTGACACGGTGGGTTTTATTCGGCACTTACCGCACAAACTTGTAGAAGCCTTTCGTGCGACCTTGCAAGAGACATGTGAAGCAACGTTGCTGCTGCATGTGATCGACAGCTACGACGAAGAGCGTCAGCTTCACATCGAGCAAGTGAACGATGTATTAACCGAGATAGGCGCAGATGATGTCCCTACCTTGCTTGTATACAACAAGGTCGATTTGTTAGAGCAGGTCGAGCCGAGAATTGATCGCGATGATGAAGGCGTTCCCATTCGCGTGTGGTTGTCGGCACAAACAGGTGCGGGTACCGATCTATTGCTTCAGGCCATCAACGAACGTCTCAGTGATGATGTTTTTGAGAGTGAGTTGAAATTGACACCTTCGGAAGGGCAATTCCGTGCGCAGTTATATGCCGCCAATGCCATTTTATCCGAGTCCGTCGATGATGAAGGCCAGATGCATCTGAAAGTTCGCATTCAGCGTAAAGATTTTAGGCAGTTGTTGAGTCGATTGCAGATTCCGTTTGAACGATATTTGTCAGAAACGGTCGATTATGTGTAGTCCTTGCATGCGAATGCAGGGCTTTTTAAAATTATAACTTTAACTTTGTTTTATAGCGGAGAGCACTATGGCCTGGAATGAGCCTGGCGGAAATGGCAAAAACCATGATCCGTGGAGCGGCGGCGGTGACAAAAATCCCGGCGGTGGTAAACGTGGTGGCAATGAGCAGGGCCCACCGGATCTTGATGAAGCGCTTCAAAAGCTTCAAGATCGTTTAAACGGTATTTTTGGTGGCAAGGGCGGAGGCTCTGGAACCTCTGGTGGTTCTGGTGGCTCCCACAAAGGAAGCTTTGGCTTGCTTGGTATTGTCGCTGTGATTGCCTTGGTTGTTTGGGCCGGTATGGGCTTCTACACCGTTGATCAACAAGAGCGTGGTGTTGTCTTGCGCTTGGGTAAATTCCATTCAGTTGTAAACCCTGGTTTGCAATGGAATCCACCGTTGATTGACGACGTCTCTAAGATTAACGTCACTCAAGTTCGTATTCATGACCATCGTGCGTTGATGCTAACGGAAGACGAAAACATCGTAGATGTGGATATCAGCGTTCAATACGTGGCTGAAAACCCAGAAAACTTCCTGCTGAAGGTGCGTAGCCCTCAAGAAAGTTTGGGACAAGCGGCTGAGGCGGCTCTGCGTCAGGTCGTTGGTGCATCAGAAATGAACCAAATTTTGACGGAAGGTCGTCAAGTGATGGCGATTTCTGTGCAAGAGCGTCTGCAGCGTCACATGGATGCCTATGAAACCGGTATTCGAATTTCAGGCGTTAACGTTCGAAATGCACAAGCGCCCAGCCAAGTTCAGGATGCGTTTGACGACGTTATTAAGGCGCGTGAAGACGAGCAACGTTCCAAGAACGAAGCTGAGGCCTATGCCAACAGCGTTGTTCCTGAAGCGCGTGGTATTGCCCAGCGTATGATCGAAGAAGCGAACGCGTACCGCGAAGAAGTGGTCGCCAGAGCAACGGGTGAAAGCCAACGTTTCTTGGCGCTCTTGTCTGAATACCAAAATGAGCCAGATGTCACACGTGAGCGTCTATACATCGATATGATGCAAAGCGTGATGACAAACAATCCAAAAGTGTTAATGGATGTTGAGGGTGGTAATAATCTCATGTTCTTGCCGTTGGATAAGCTGATGGAAAACAGAGGGAACCCCAGCAGCAGTTCGCGTAGCAGTGCCTCTGACTTAGGTTTTAGGCAAATGAATGATCCATTAACTGATGCCTCACGGACACGTCAAAGCTCGACAGGTGCAGGTAGCATGAGGGAGGGTCGATAATGAAACCTAATTCAGTATTTGTACTTGTTTTAGCACTCGTTGTGGTTTGGTTGGCTTCTGAAAGCGTGTATATCGTCAAAGAAACCGAAAGAGCTGTTAAGTTACGATTCGGTGAAATTGTTGAGCCTGATATCGCACCAGGCCTGCATTTCAAGATTCCATTCGTCAACACAGTCCGTAAGTTTGAAGCGCGTTTGATCACGTTGGATTCACGTCCACAAGCGTTTTTGACCTTAGAAGCCAAGCGTTTGATCGTGGATTCGTTCATTAAATGGCGTGTGAAGGACGTAGAACGTTACTACACCGCAACATCAGGTGATGAAAACCGTGCGAACAGCCTGTTGGCGAGCCGTATCGAAACCAACTTGCGTAACCAGTTCGGTGAGCGAACACTGAACCAAGTGGTTTCAGGCGAACGTGAAGAGTTGATGGAGCAAGTTAACCGTCAGTTGAGCGTGGTGGCTGAGCGTGAGTTGGGTATCGAAATCGTTGATATTCGTATCAAACGGATCGACCTGCCAACCGAAGTATCCACTTCCGTGTATGACCGTATGCGTTCTGAGCGTCTAAGACTGGCTCGTGAGCTGCGTGCTAGAGGTCTTGAGTTGGCGGAAGGGATACGTGCTGATGCTGATCGTCAGCGTACCGTTATTACCGCGAATGCTTTCAGCACGTCTGAAATCTTACGAGGTGAAGGGGATGCTGAAGCAGCGGCTATTTATTCGTCAGCATTCAGTCAAGATCCAGAGTTCTACTCGTTCATTCGTAGTATTGGTGCATACCGTGAATCCTTCAGTGGTCAGGGTGATGTGCTCGTGCTTGAGCCTACCAGTGAGTTTTTCCGTTACATGAGAAGCTCTGGCGTTCAATAAGCAACAACCAAAGTAGGTGGGTAAACCACCTGCTTTGTGTTATGATTTCTAAGACCGGGTCATTGCCCGGTTTTTTTTGTGACAAAAGGGGGTCGTAAATGGCGCTGGCAGATCGATGGCTGCTGCCTGAGGGTATCAAAGAATTATTGCCACCAGAGGCGCGTCAGGCAGAACTGATGCGACGTAGGTTGCTGGATTTGTATAATAATTGGGGTTATGACTTGGTAATGCCACCCTTGGTTGAGCATTTAGAGTCCTTGTTAACAGGGACAGGTCATGATCTGGATTTGAATACGTTTAAGCTGACGGATCGTCTGAGTGGGCACTCATTAGGTGTCAGGGCCGATATTACGCCTCAAGTTGCCAGAATTGACGCGCACCGTTTACGGACGGAAGGACCCAGCCGGTTGTGCTATTGCGGTTCCGTATTGCATACGCATGCAGCCAATATGCTGGCGACGCGCAATCCAATGCAGGCGGGCGCAGAGCTATACGGCCATGCGGGTATCGAAAGCGATGTTGAAGTCATCTCTTTAATGCTCGAAACCCTCAATGTGGCGGGTATCTCCGATCCCATTACACTTGATTTGGGGCATGTCGCGCTCTTTAACGCTTTGATTGCCAAAGCCAAGCTCTCGGCAGAAGATAAAAGCCAATTTATAGATTTTCTGCAGCGCAAAGCACTCACCGAATATGACGCGTTTCTCTCGGAATTGAGCCTTGAAGCGTCTTTGCGCGAGCGTTTAGCTGTGCTACCTTTCTTGCATGGTACGGTTGATGTGCTTGAGAAAGCGGCAGGTTTATTTGAAGGCTGGAGCGAAGAGTCCGAGGCTATCCAATATCTTTCGGATTTGGCTGAACTGATCCGAAACCGTTTTCCGCAAACCCGCTTTTATTTTGATTTGGCAGAGTTGCGAGGTTACCACTATCATACAGGAGTGGTCTTTGCAGCCTATACGCCAAGTTTTGGTCAAGCGCTTGCCAAGGGTGGGCGTTATGATGAAATAGGTCAGGATTTTGGTCGTGCTCGACCTGCCACTGGCTTTAGTACGGATCTTAAAACGCTCCTGGATGTTGCAGGTGTTAAGGCGAAGATCGAACCGTCGGTTTTGGCCCCTTCAGTATGGAGTGCTGATTTGCATGAAGCAATTGAGCAGGCCCGACGTCAAGGGCATCGGGTGATACAGGCGCTAGATGAATCTGAGCGCCCGGCTGGATGTGATCGACAACTGGTCAAAATTAATAACGAGTGGGTGATTCAAGCCCTCTGATCCGTTTAACAGAAACTAACGAGTACTCGAGACAGCAATGGGTAAGAATGTCGTTGTGCTGGGCACCCAGTGGGGTGATGAAGGAAAGGGTAAGATCGTTGATCTTCTAACCGAGAAGATTGCAGCGGTTGTACGCTTTCAAGGTGGTCATAATGCTGGTCATACACTGGTTATTGATGGCAAAAAAACAGTCTTGCATTTGATTCCATCAGGTATCCTGCGTGAAAACGTTTTGTGCTTGATTGGTAATGGCGTTGTACTATCCCCCGAAGCCTTGCTTAAGGAAATCGCGGGATTGGAAGCGAAGGGGATCCCTGTCAGTGATCGCTTGCGCTTAAGTCCAGCGTGTCCTTTGATTCTTCCTTGTCACGTCGCGTTGGACCAGGCAAGAGAGTTATTGCGTGGCGAAGCCAAGATCGGTACTACCGGTCGTGGGATAGGGCCTGCATATGAAGACAAAGTCGCTCGGAGAGGCTTGCGTCTTGGGGATATCAAAGACCCTGAGAACTTTGCCACCAAGTTGAAAGAAGTGATCAGTTATCATAATTTCATGCTTGAAAACTACTACAAAGTTGAGCCTGTGAGTTTTGATGCGGTCTATGCCCAGTGCATGGAAATGGCAACCAAACTCTTGCCAATGATTGCCGACGTGACCGGGATTCTGCACGACTTGCGTCGTCAGGGTGCCAGCATTATGTTTGAAGGCGCTCAAGGGTCTTTGTTGGATATCGATCACGGTACCTACCCTTATGTCACCTCGTCCAACACGACGGCAGGTGGAACCTCAACGGGCAGTGGATTTGGGCCTTTGTACCTAGATTACATTCTGGGTATTACCAAGGCGTACACCACACGTGTCGGTGGTGGTCCCTTCCCAACCGAACTGCATTGTGACACAGGTGCGCGTTTGGCTGAGCGAGGCCATGAATTTGGATCAACGACTGGGCGTGCGCGTCGCTGTGGTTGGTTTGATGCCGTTGCGCTTAAGCATGCCATCGAAATTAACTCCGTATCCGGTATCTGCCTCACTAAGCTTGATGTCCTTGATGGGCTTGACGAGATCCGTATCTGTATCGGCTACGAAGATGCGAATGGCAATGTGATCACATCCTTAAGTGGTAGCGAGGATTACGAGAAAGTCACCCCTGTGTACGAAAGCGTGCCGGGTTGGACAGAATCAACAATCGGAGCCAAAAGCTTGGATCAGTTGCCAGAAAACGCGCGTGCTTACATCAGCCGCTTGGAAGTGTTGATGGGTGCTCCAGTGGATATCATTTCCACAGGCCCAGATCGTAATGAAACCATTGTTCTGCGCGATCCATTTGCCTTGGATGCGTAAGTAAACAGTGCGTATAAAAAAGGGGGCGATATATCGGTATCGCCCCCCTTTTTTTATTCAATATTACCGTTTGAGCTTATAGGTTGCCGACCTGTACGGTTTTCAGCAATTGCTTAAACATCTTCGGGTTGGCCGCCACAAGCTCGCCTGTTTTCAGGTGCTGGTTGCCACCTTTAAAGTCACCGATCAAACCACCGGCTTCTTGGATTAACAGGATACCGGCTTCTTGTTCCCAGTCGTTGAGGCCCGCTTGAAAGAAACCGTCCAGCCGACCTGCTGCTGTGTAGGCAAGGTTAAGCAAGGTGGAGCCACTGCTGAAGGTATTGCCATCTGCATGAATAATTTGGCCGACAATGGCTTGGTGAGTCTGGAACCATGCCTTGTCGCTTTTGCGGTTAAAGAAACCTGTGCCAATTAAGGAGCCTGTCAGGTTTTTTGCGCTACTGACTCTGAGTCTGCGACCGTTTAACTGTGCTCCGCTACCACGGCTGGCTGTAAATTCTTCGCCTGTAATTGGGTTGATAATCACCGCATGTTCAATACGGCCATTGATTCTACCTGTTAGGCTTAAAGCAAAAATAGGAAGTGCGTTCGAGAAATTCGTCAGGCCGTCAACGGGATTGATTTGCCACTCAACGTGAGTGGGGCCGTCGCCAGTGGCTTTGTAGTGGCCGCTAAACTCAGCGTTAACAGTGTGGTGTGGATACGCCTTCTGAAGACTTTGAACGATGGTTCGTTCTGCTTGGCAGCACACGTCATTAATGAACTCAGCAACGCTGGATTGTTCGGATTTGATTAGGTCTAGGCGTTCAATAGCCCGAGCGATTTGTTCACCGCCGAGACGGGCAGCACGAAGTGCGATATTAACTATCGGTAGCATCAGAGTAAGCGTCCAAATTATTCAAGAGCGAAAGGGATAGTATACTGCAGTGTTGATTTCTTATCTATTCATGCAGGCGATTTTGGCCGTATGTTGTGGTTTTTTCTGGCTAGGTGACGGGCGTGCCAACCGACCTCCAATGGATTGGCACGCATTGTTAAAAACTATGATGATTTGTGGCTCGCTTTTATCTGGAAGTATCCAAAAATCTATACTAAGATCAAAGTGTTATTGATAGAGTGCCAAGAATAACCTGCTTGAGTGACGCTGCAATACCGTGCTGGCTCGTTTTGCAGGGCGCTTTTTTTGGGGTGATAGTTTTTATAAAACAATTGGTTAGGTCTGGTTTTTGGGTGGAAATGGGGCTGGCTAAGCGAGTTGGCGTGTTATTAAAATGTTAGGGAATAAATACGATGGTTTCAAAGAGCAATTGGGATGGGTTCGAGCCAAAAGAGTTCTGGGAAAGTTTCGATGTTTTTGCTGAACATATGCCAGGAAAGGAACAAACGGAGCTTTGCATTCTGAAAGGGCATTTGCTAGTAGAAGAAACATTAAACCGTATAATCAAAAAGCGGCTCGCAGCACCCACCTATATTGCTGAAGCGAGATTGGAGTTTTCACAAAAGCTAGCCCTAGCAAGATCGCTGCTTGTGCTAAATGAAGAAGACCGGTGGGTTTGGGACGGGGTAAGGAAGTTGAACGAAACCCGAAATCGATTGGCGCACCGACTGGTCGATTCGGGTATAAATGATAAGGTAACGGATTTTACCTCTTTCGTCGAAAGCAGCTTGGCAGCGCCTTCGCAACAAGATCAGATGCAAGAGTTCGGAGAATTAACTATGTCTATTTTTAACGTCTACGTGACGCTGAACTGGGCTAGCGCCTAGGATATATCCCTAACCAAGCATTACAGCGGACAAGCCGCTGAATGCGGCGTTGAGACTGTCGGATTAGTCCCAGAGCCCTTGGCTTATGTGACAGATGAAGGCTAAAATCAATTAACTAAACTTTACCTCAGAGGTGGCAAGGGATGGCGCGGTATAAACACTACGATTACAACCAAACCAAGATGATACCTCTGCGGTTTTCGGATCAGATCCAACCTGGCACGTTCGAATATACGCTGAATCATGTCGTGGATAATGATTTAGACCTCAGCGTGTTTGAATCTCGCTATCGAAATGACTACAACGGCGCACCAGCCTATGATCCGGCAATTCTACTGAAGGTCGTGTTATTCGCTTATTCTAGAGGCATTATCAGCAGCCGCAAGATCGCCCAAGCCTGCCGTGAGAATGTCTTGTTTATGGCACTGTCAGCTGACAGCCAACCCCATCACAGCACCTTAGCCGATTTCATCTCTCGAATGGATGAAGTGATTGCACCCTTGTTCACGCACGTTCTAATGGTGTGTGATAGCTTAAATCTAATCGGACGGGAGATGTTCGCGATTGATGGCTGCAAGATGCCTTCGAACGCTGCCAAGGAGTGGAGTGGCACACATGCAGAGTTGAATCGTAAGAAAGCCAAGATTGATCGCGCCGTAGAGCGAATGCTAAAAGCGCATCAAACGGGTGATCAACAGGATCAACCCATTGAGGTTACCGACCGTGAACGTGCCCAGATCGTGAAGCTTGAAAAGGTTTCAGCCAAGATAAAAAAACACTTAACAACGACTCCTGAGCGGTATGGCCAACGGGGTACTCCAGTTAAAGGCAATATCACTGACCCTGAAAGTGCCAAGATGAAGACATCTAAGGGTGTGATTCAGGGATATAACGGCGTGGCTGCTGTGGACAGCAAACACCAGATTATAGTACATGCCGAAGCCTACGGTGCTGGGCAGGAACAACACACTTTGGAGCCGATGCTGTTCGGTATCCAGCGTCAATTCAAGCAGTGCTCAGGAGATGAGCATATCCTGCAACACGCACGGATCACGGCTGATAGTGGTTTCCACAGCGAAGCTAATATGAAGCTGATCTATCGCCACGGCATTGATGGCTACATCGCAGATAATCAGTTCCGTAAACGTGATCCAAGATTTGCAGACTCGATCACTTTCAATGAAGCCAAGGCTCAACGCCGTAAAGAGCGTGGTGGTCAGGTAGCGAAGCGCTTTACACCTGCCGACTTTGATTATGATCCTGTGACTGAAACCTGCCGTTGTCCAGCGGGTAAACCGATGTGGAAACGCTTTAAGGGTAAGATTGCTGACCAAGACATGATTAGCTTTCAAGGCTATCGACAGAATTGCCGAGATTGCCCATTAAAGCATCAGTGCCTGCGCCGGGTGAGTCAAACGGATGGACGCCAAGTGAGCTTTGCACTGAGTGATCGCAAGGCTGCACCGGGATTTATTGAAAAAATGAAGCAAAAGATAGACAGCCCGATGGGTCGGCATATCTACAGTCAGCGATTGGGCACGGTAGAACCCGTGTTTGGCAATCTGGAAAGCAACAAGGGACTGAATCGATTTACCTTAAGGGGCAAAACCAAGGTCAATGCGCAGTGGTTAATGTACTGCATGGTGCACAATATCGAGAAAATAGCGACACAGGGGCAATAATGAGCTGAAACTCAAGAATTGAGGGTAAAGTAACCTTGAAGCCCATGAGTTATAGAGTGTAGGTTGTTTGAATAGGTGATTCAGATCATCGATTTGGGCGGTAAATAAAGATTATAGTAAAGGGCGGGCTGTTGATGCTGGGTATTTTGATTTCAAAATGTCTAATTCGACAGGCTCGTTATGTGAAAAGGGAGGCAATTTGAGCTCTGATAATATTTTTGCATTTGTCTTGATGCCATTTGATAAATCATTTGATGATATATATAAAATGGGCATCAAAGAAACGGCTGCGCAACTAGATATCGTTGCAGAAAGAGTTGACGAGCAAATATTCCAGGAAGGAATTCTTGAACGTATCTATAGGCAGATTGACGCCGCTGACATAATTGTTGCAGACATGTCTGGACAAAACCCCAATGTATTTTATGAGGTTGGGTATGCGCACGCCAAAGAAAAAATATGCCTTCTCTTAACTAGCGACACAAATGACATTCCTTTTGATTTAAAGCATCACCGGCATATTGTCTATGGCGATTCTATTTCGAATCTTAGGGCCATGCTGACTGATGAGCTTTCATGGGCAAAGAAACAAATTGAAAATGTGAAGGCTAGTCATATAAAGGTTAACTTAAAAAACCTATACGGCGAGCTGGAAAAGACCAAAAGTTCAGCAAAAGGAAAAATAGAATTTAAAATTGATCTGCTAAATGATTCCGCTAAAACATCAGCAGAGATTGAAGCTATTTATTTCTACTCAACAAAGGGGTGGACGCTAGAGCAAGATGGCAAAGAATGTCCATCAACAGAGTCTGACATTCCGGATTTTGGAAAGCGTCATTTCATTACTCCGCCGTTAAGAAAGCTCCATAAAAATTCATGGGCGCAACTCAAGTTTTCAGGTGCTAAGTACTTGGCATTCGCTCATAAGGGAGAAGAGATAAAAAATGAGTATAGGGTTTCTGGTCGAACAATATTGAGACTGGTTACATCAGAGGGAAACTTTGATTATGAGTTATCACTTGATGTTGTGTGTGATGAGTTCCCGTTCTAGCGAGTCTCACATAACACCTATGAGCCCAAACCTTGTCAATAGGCATTAGTTTTTTATTGGCCGCGTTAGCGGCCAATATCAAGTCCCTGAGCCAGTGATCCTACTTCGTCTGTCATCGTTGGCTGTGAATGGCTT
>NZ_VYTY01000011.1 GCF_009821115.1 Nitrincola alkalisediminis
AGATACAGCTTCTTCTTTAAACTCAGTTGAGTACTGTTTGTAGGTTCGTTTCTGACTCATAATGACACCTCAATAGCTGACTGATATTGTCGCTAATTAAAGTGTCCAGTTCTATTAGACCAGTTCAGTATGGTTAAGGCTAATATGCGGCCAATACCGGGGATGGTTTGCAGTAAATAAAAGTATGTAGGTTGATGCTGTTTGGCCTGTTTTTCTAATAGCCATTCTATTTGACTTAACTCTCGGTGATAGCACTCTAGAACAGCTATATCTAGGTCGATGTTGCGTTGAACAAGTGGGTCATTAAAGGTTTTATTGAGCTGTTCTCTGGCGCAGACATTTTTCAGGTTGACCTTGTTAGGCGGTAAATTGTATTGGCTGGTGGTGTTGACGACATGAGCTTTGAGATCTGCACCGTGACGAACGAGGTTGGTGCGGCGGCGCAGAAGATCGCGGGCTGCTCTCATGCGTTTGGGATAGACATAGGCGAGCGGGAAGTTTCCACCTCTGATTAATGCTGCAATTTTGTATGAATCTATTCGATCATTTTTGGTTTTACCGCCATGAATAGGTTGAAAAGTACGTCCTGTACTTTTCCCTTCGGGCCAGCTAAAGCTGTCCAAATTCTTTCCAGAAGAATTTGTCATATATAAAGCGTGACCAAGAATAAAGTTGATACCTTGGTCTTCGCAGAAGTCAGCGATCCAATACCAGCAGTGCATGCATTCAACTCCGATGACTAGATCGTCGAGATAAGGTTCGATGAGAGGAAGCAGTGCTTCAGGTTGAGCAGCGATCTCTTTATGTAATAAGGTTTCGCCCTGTTGACCGAGAACACACACATAAAGACTGCGTGCATGCAAATCTATTCCACAATAGTGTTGATGAGTGCTATTGTAAAAGTTCATTGAGTCTTCTCCTTTTTTGGTTTTGTCACCTTTTAGCTTAGTCAATCAGGCTAAGCTGGGGGGGAGGGCTCAATGAGTATCAAGGCCATGCACCGGATGCCAAAACCTCCGCTTCGCTCTGGTTTTGTCACCGGTGATGGCGGGCGTTATGTTTCTTGACAGCACCTGTTAACCGGTGCTATTAATAGCATCAAATCGTTGGCTAGGTAATCACTATGCAAGTGAAATTTTCCGAGGATGTCATTCCTCTATCAGACCTGAAGATCAATCCTGGCAAGGTGGTTGGTCGAGCGCAGGATACGCATCGCCCGATCCTGCTTACCAGTCGTGGCCGTGGTGTGGCTGTTGTGCAGGGGCTCGAGGATTATGAGAGAGCTGCCGAGGAGATGCGGTTTGTAAAGGCGGTGGCGCAGGGGCTTTTGGATGTTCGCGAGGGCAACACCATATCGTTGGAGGATGCTAGGAAATCGTTGGGTATCAAGTAAATGGAATTACGCATCTCACAGTCTGCTCTTGAGGACTTACAGGCTATTCAGGGCTATTACAAAGAACAGGATGTGCCACACATCGGTGATGATTTCGTGGCTGCTATCCTGGAGCACAGTGAAATGCTTCGAGTCCACCCTGATGCTGGCCGAGTTGTTCCTGAATTCAATATGGATCATATTCGCGAATTGATTCATGCGCCGTTTCGAGTTGTCTATCTCAGGCAGGCTAAAGAGGTTGTGCTCATACGAGTCTGGCGTAGTGAGAGGCAGATCGAATTACCAGCAAACGAAACATAACCAAGCCATGCACCGGATGCTAAACCCTCCGCTTCGCTGCGGTTTTGTCACCGGTGATGGCGAGCGTTGAGACTGTCGGATTAGTCCCAGAGCCCTTGGCTCACGTGGTAAATAAAGGCTAACATCTGTTAACTAAACTTTACCTCAGAGGTGGCAAGGGATGGCGCGGTATAAACACTACGATTACAACCAAACCAAGATGATACCTCTGCGGTTTTCGGATCAGATCCAACCTGGCACGTTCGAATATACGCTGAATCATGTCGTGGATAATGATTTAGATCTGAGCGTGTTTGAATCTCGCTATCGCAATGACTACAACGGCGCACCAGCCTATGATCCGGCAATTCTGCTGTAGGTCGTGTTATTCGCTTATTGTAGAGGCATTATCAGCAGCCGCAAGATCGCTCAGGCTTGCCGTGAGAATGTACTGTTCATGGCATTGTCAGCTGACAGCCAACCCAATCACAGCACCCTAGCCGATTTCATCTCTCGAATGGATGAAGTGATTGCACCCTTGTTCACACACGTTCTAATGGTGTGTGATAGCTTAAATCTAATGTAACCTTGAAGCCCATGAGTTATTGAGTGTAGGTTGTTCGAATAGATGATTCAGATCATCGATTTGGGCTGTAAATAAAGATTATAGTAAAGGGCGGGCTGTTGATGCTGGGGATTTTGATTTCAAAATGTCTAATTCGACAGTCTCGTTAGGGCTGATCGTAATGGCCACCAATAGCGAAGATATAAATGGACTTTTCGTCAAACCGATATATCAAACGATCTCTTTGTGAGATCCGCTTAGACCAAAGGCTAGAGAGGTTGTGCTTAAGTGGCTCCGGCTTCCCTAAACCTGAAGCAGGGTCGTTTGAACGCAGCATTTCCTTGAGTACTTTACGCAAAGCCTTGTGTAATTGTTTGTCCTTCTCGCGCATAGTTTCATATGCTTCCCAAGTGTTGCCTTCAAATACCAGTGATCTCATTCATTTGCTCTTCAGTCGGTATATAGCCTTTACCACGGTTGTGGGTTTCAAGGGAGTAGGCAATCTGTTGCATGAGGCTCTGGTTTTGGAGAACATGAAGCGTTTCTTGCTCTCGATCCCAGTCGTCGGCGCTTATTACAACAAAAGCCTCTCCGGCTCGTCTAGTTACCTTGAGGGGTTCATGCCTGTTAACCACTTGCTCTACAACGCTTTTCAGGTTGTCTCTAAATTTGTTTACACTGATTGTATCCATAATGGTGCCTCGATGTACGGGATTTCCGTACAAGTATACGTCAAATGCCCTAACAAGGCCAAGCACAGCGACAGCTTTTTTGTTGCGGCTTCGCCTTCACTACAAAGCTGCGCGTGTTGGCAGCGTTAGGGCTTGGGTGTTAGGCCGATGGTTGGATAATGGGAGCCCAGTGAGCTGAGAGGTTCACGCTGGGTTCTGAGAGCAGCCGAGGGGGAGGTGCCCTTGGCTGACTCACCTTGTGTGCCACTGTGCAAGCTATCATGAGGCGCAGCGACTTCGTACAGTGTTGGAGCAGCGCTTTGAATCATGCGGTTTACAGCTACACCCAAAGAAAACTAAAGTTGTGTATTGCAAGGGTGGATATAATCGACAAAGTTTTCCGGTAGTGGCATTTAATTTTCTTGGTTATACGTTCAGACCTCGCTGGATTAAAACACGACGAGGCGATATGGGGTTGTATTTTCTGGGTGGCATCAGTCAGAAAGCCGCAAAGGCGTTGCGCCATGAAATCAATCGTTGGCCATGGTCGTATTGGTGTCATAAAGAGCTGGTGGATATACGTGCCTTTGCGCTGAGCCGCCTGAGAGGGTGGTATCAGTATTATGGGTTGTTTGGAAAAAGTATTATCCGCAATGTATTGTTTCATTTTTACAAGCGGCTAAGTCGCTGGGGGCTGAAGAAGTACAAGAAGCTTAAGGCGTTGATGCAGGCAGCAAAACGAGTGAATAAAGTTAGGCGGGATTACCCAAGGGCTTTTCCGCACTGGCGTAAAGTATTGTTAAATAGTTGAACGTGAAGAGCCGTATGAATCGAGAGGTTCGCGTACGGTTCTGTGAGAGGCTGAAGGGGAGGTTCCTTTGGCCTAATTGACCAAGGGACGCGCCGCAAGCGGCACGCTCCTGAGCTTTGACATTAAATCAGTAATGGTAGCGCAGCTGAGCGATCAAGAGGGTGTCGTCGATTGCTTTGTAGACCATGCGGTCTTCCTCATTGATCCTTCTTGACCAGTAGCCTGTTAAATTATGCTTGAGGGGTTCTGGTTTTCCGATGCCCTCGAATGGATTACGCTTTATGTCCTTAATGAGATTGTTGATTCTGGTGAGCGTTCTTTTATCTGTTTTTTGCCAGTAAAGGTAATCTTCCCAAGCATTTTCTGAGAAGATAAGCTTCACTCAGCCAGCTCTCTTTCTTCGCCTTTTCCGCTTTCAAGCTCTGCAATAGAAGCAAGTAGGCGGCGAGCATTTTTCGGAGCGCGGAGCAGGTAGGCTGTTTCTTGTAGTGCTTCGTAGTCTTCAAGTGACAGCATAACGACAGAAGGTGCTTTGCTGCGTGTGATGATGACAGGGCTATGGTCATCACATACTTGTTGCATCATTTTGGCTAAGTTGCTGCGAGCACTGGTGTAACTGATGGCATCCATTTTTTGTACCCCGTTTTATTCTGTACAGGAAACTGTACGCAAATTATTTGACAAACGCAAGCACACGGAACAATTTTTCGCTTCGCTGCAAATTGTCCGGTGTTGCGAGCGTTGAACTAAGCCGCTTCGCGTAGCTTGGCTGCATCCCTTAGTTTTTTGTCCACACTTAAATCTCCTTTAATCATTAGGAGGTTTAAGCCATGCACTCATCAAATGAACTATTCTTTTCACTCGGCAGCGGAAGCCGAGTTCCTGAAATCGGCTGGCTATTACGAATCAAAAGTTCCGGGATTGGGTGGAACCTTCATAGAGAAATTTGAGTTGAGGGTAAAGTAACCTTGAAGCCCATGAGTTATTGAGTGTAGGTTGTTTGAATAGGTGATTGAGGTCATCGATTTGGGCGCTAAATAAAGATTATAGTATAGCGCGGGCTGTTGATGCTGGGGATTTTGATTTCAAAATGTCTAATCCGACAGGCTCGTTAGGGCTCAAATCTTCTACTTGAAGATCCGTTGATCAAAGCTGAAATCCAGTTTCTCAGCCTTGTTAAATATCTCTGGCATGAGTGGATGATTTGGATTTACGACATAGTTGCGGTCTCTGGGGGAGATCGTTGATGGAACTTGAAGTGCTGCAAATTCAGGATTTTCTACTTTTAAAAACTGATCTCCAATCTCTTGGGTTTGTTCGCTAGCGGGTATTGCCCGCCAGTTGTTTGGGAGATCCTCAGTTTCTAGTTGCGCAATCAGCTCATCAGGCACATCAATTCGATATAGGTCATATTTATGAATGAGTTCCGAGTCGTTGTTTATGTGAACAAAAACCTCAAGAACACACAACGATTCCGACTCGGCAAAATAAAGCGCTTCAATCCCTTTTGAATTCCATCGTCCTCCGAATAGCTTTGCTCCCATGGGATTAAAAGGCGTGTCAGCAAATTTCTTCTGAGTGAGCCTGTACATCTTCATTAAGAGAAGACTCCATGCTCAACACGACCAATGAGATCTTTAACGGTTTCGAAGTCGACAGTTGTTGCAATCATATCTAGTGGACGCTTTCCGTTAAGACCATAGACATTCTCACGCATCCATTCTAATGCGCGCTGTTCATTACCAAAAAGGTCAGTGGCAAGTTTGATAAGCATGGCAAGGCGATACATAACATCACTCTCTTGAGTGCTGAACCGCTCTTCGTTCTTGAGTCTACGCTTTATTGTGCTGATTGGGATAAGAGTAACGTTATGAAACTCGCTCTGAGACAATTTGGCTTTCTCAACAATATTGCGATAGACAATGGGTTTAAAACCTTGATGTATAGCGGTATTCTTTGATGTGTTTTCGTCTTCAATGCCAAGTGTATACCAAAAGTTCGGTTGGTAAGATGGCTTAGGTTTAAAGCTTTTGAGTGTAGTATTAGCCATAATAGTGATCCTTTTGGTTCATATGGTCTATACATATTGGCTCAATTGGTCCTTGTGGTCAACTTTAAAGAATTTGCGTCCTAACAAACGCCTCAAGAGGGGCTGTCAATGCGTGGTGTTTCCAGTCACATTTAGCCGCGGTGGTTGCAGTTCTATTGCAACTATGAGTCGGACTTCACTGGTGAATTTGATGTGTTGGCAGGATCCGATGAACTTGAAGGTGACGTTGCTTATGATTCCGTCACGATCCAAGAGGGTAGATACTTGGTTTTCGAAGGCAGTGGCAGCATGCCACAGGCCGTCATAGAAACATGGTCAAGGATTTGGGAGTGCTTCAGTTCAAGTGAGCCAGAGTATATACGGGCTTACACCACTGACTTTGAGCTGTATAAAAGTGATAGCGAAATCCAGATTTTTATCGCCATCAAGTAGATTTCATAACAAGGCCAGTCGCTGCGACGGCTTTTTCGTTACGGCTTTGCCTTCACTGCAAAGCCGCGCGTCCTGTCGGTGTTATGTTTCTTGACAGCACCTGTTAACCGGTGCTATCAGTAGCACCAAATCGTTGGCTAGGTAATCTATCTCAGGCAGGCAAAAGAGGTAGCGCTCATACGAGTCTGGTGTAGCGAGAGGCAGTTCGAATTACCAGCCAACGAAACATAACCAAGCCGTGCACCGGATGCTAAACCCTCCGCTTTGCTCTGGCTTTGTCACTGGTGACGGCAGTCACTTCTATGTCGTATTGACAAGTGTCACGTGACAGAATACAGTTATTCCCATGATTAAATCCTTTGCTGACAAACTAACCCAAGAGCTCTACTCCAAGGGTAAGTCAAAGAAATTTCCTGCGGATGTTGCACCGAGAGCTGCTAGAAAGCTTGAATACGTGGATCTGGCCGAACAGCTTGAGGATTTGAAAGTGCCACCCGGTAATCGCCTTCATCCACTGTCGGGAAACAGGCAGGGGCAGCATGCAATTTCAATCAATGATCAGTGGCGTATCTGTTTTCGTTTTGAAGGTGGCGATGCATATGAAGTCGAAGTTTGTGACTACCGCTGAGTGAGGTGATGATATGACTATTCTTAATACAACCGGTATGCAACGCAAACCCACACATCCCGGCGAAATGCTGAGGGAAGATTTTCTTCCGGATTATGGACTGACAGTTTCGGGGTTGGCCAAATCTTTGGGTGTCTCTCGTCAGTCAGTTAATGAATTATTGCGCGAACGTCGTGCTGTTAGTCCTGAAATGGCGCTCCGGCTTGCTCGCTTGTTTGGTAACTCGCCAGAATTCTGGCTGAATGCACAGCGATCTGTTGATCTCTGGAATGCTGCGAAGTTGGTGAAAGAAGAGGTGGATCGAATCAAGCCGCTACATGCTGCATAACCAAGCCAAAATGATACCTCTGCGGTTTTCGGATCAGATCCAACCTAGCACGTTCGAACATAAGCTGAATCATGTCGTGGATAATGATTTAGATCTCAGCGTGTTTGAATCTCGCTATCGCAATGACTACAACGGCGAGCCTGCCTATGATCCGTGATAGCTTAAACTTAATCGGACGGGAGATGTTCGCGATTGATGGCTGCAAGATGCCCTCGAAAGCTGCCAAGGAGTGTAGGTTGTTTGAATAGGTGGTAGGTCATCGATTTGGGCGGTATATAGTAAAGGGCGTGCTGTTGATGCTGGGTATTTTGATTTCAAAATGTCTAATCCGACAGGTTCGTTAGCTAAGCACTGCGCGCGGCGGAAGAATAAAAAAATCATTAAGCAGTTATCTTTAGGAAAACTTAATTAGTTTTTATCGTTTTATTGAGTCATTTTCAGTATAAGAAATAGAAAATAGTAGTGAATAAAATTTAGTATATTTAATATATTAGTATTATACTATGCGTGTAGCTGATAGATTTAAGAGCTCTATAACTACACTAAAGAAGCATTTTACTTGGAGAATACTGCATGACTTTTAAATTGATTCCCCTTGCCCCTAAACACTTAAAACAATTTAAAAAAGATATGCAAGAGTCTTTTCAACAAGGTGCAGTTGATGAATTTAGTGATGTTAACACAGAAATACTTCCGGAAAAGGATATTGATAATTCTCTCTCTTCTAATGGTTCTTTTGCTTATGGGGCAATACTTGATGGAGAATTAGTTGGAGGAGCAGTCGTTGTGATCAGTAACGAAACACAACACAATCATCTTGATTTTTTGTATGTTAAAACAGGAATTCATAGTAAAGGTTTAGGACGATTGATATGGAGTTCAATTGAAAATCTATACCCCGATACTAAAGTATGGGAAACTCATACGCCATACTTTGATAAACGGAATATACATTTCTATGTTAATAAATGCGGTTTTCACATTGTAGATTATTATAATAAGTATCATAAAGATCCGAATGAAAAAGAAGATGCAGAACAATTTCCTGAAACTGATTATTTCGCTGATTTCTTTCGTTTTGAGAAAAAAATGAAGTAGATATTATCTGGTTTTTAAATAATGAAACTAAATAGTATTAAAAAAAGCTAACAACTGCTTCAACCTGACATTGCTATTGTCACACTTTTTGCTTGTCGTGGCTGCTCTCCTCAGCAAAAAGTGCGCCAATGAACGTAATGCAGGTTAAGCAGGCGTTCAGCAAAATAGCGCGAGAACCATCGCCCAATCGGGCGGTGACATCGTGCCCTTTGGGTAGGAAAGCGCACAACGCAACGCGTTGTTAATGTCTATGGTATAATGTGAACATGATAACTGCCACCAAAGTCCGTATTTATCCAACACCCGATCAAGCTGGTTTTTTAAACCAGCAGTTCGGCGCTGTGCGCTTTTGTTATAACAAAGCGCTCTGGATTATACGTAGCCAGTATCAACGCCATGGCGTGAGTTTGCGGGCTAAGCGTGACATCAAGCCTTTACTGGCGGTGGCAAAAAAGTCCCGTAAATACCACTGGCTAAAAGATTTCGATTCCATGGCGTTGCAGCAGGCCGTAATCAACCTGGATACGGCGTTTACGAACTTTTTCAACCCGAAGTTGCAAGCACGGTTCCCGCGCTTCAAATCTAAACGTAGCAAACAATCCAGTTACCACTGCACCAGTGTGAGTGCGGGCGCTGATTGGATTAAGATCCCAAAGATGTCTTCGATTAAGGCCAGAATTCATCGCGAACTGAACGGATCAATCCGCAGCATTACGATCAGCCGCACAGCCGCCGGTAAATACTACGCTTCAATCCTCACCGATGATGGCGCCATCGCGCCCGCACCGACACGGGTCCTAGATCGTGTGATCGGTATTGATATGGGCTTAACTGATTTGTGTGTGACCTCTGAGGGCGTTAAAACGCCTAATCCGAGGTTCCTAAAGAAGGCCGCGTCTAATCTGCGGCGCAAGCAAAAAGCCCTTTCACGCTGCCAAAAAGGCAGTCGGGGCTGGGCGAAAGCGCGATTACTCGTTGCCAAGGCGCATGAGCGCCTGACCAACGCCCGTGCTGATTATCAGCATAAACTGTCTCGACAACTCATTGACGATAACCAAGCGGTGATTGTTGAGACGTTAAAGATCAAAAACCTGCTTAAAAATCGGACGCTTGCCAAGCACATTGCCGATGTAAGCTGGGATAGTTTGATCAAGAAGTTAACGTATAAAGCGATGCATGCAGGTAAGCACTTGGTGAAGATTGATCCGTGGTTTGCTAGCAGCAAAACCTGTGCGTGCTGTGGCCATAAAATCGCATCGTTATCGCTGGCTGTTCGCACGTGGGATTGTCCTGCCTGCGGCACTACCGACATAGACCGTGACATCAATGCCGCGATCAATATCCGCCAGCAAGGTTTGATTCATTTACGAGCGGAAGGACTGTCCGTTCCTGCCAACTGAGGCTGTGTAAATCCGATCACGTATCGGTTACGGCCTGCGACGTTGGAAGCATCGCCCGATAGGGCGGTGAGCAGTCACGCAAAGGCGACACATATATCAATGATTGGGACTTTCTTTCATGAAATGAGAGATGGAGGCTATAGCCCAGAAGATATAGTTGATACGGCAACAGGACCAAAGGATATGGACTTACTCGGGTTGCGATAGGTCGATCTTGTAAAACGTTGAGTACTATACTGAATGGCCGAGCGGGAACTAGTCCCGAAATGGAGGTTCGATTTTCTATCTTCCATCGCATTTGATACCTCTGTAGAAAGTTGGCTGAGTGAACTGCTCTATTATCCTGCTGCAAGAAACGGCAAGTTACACCTAGCACCTTGCCACCCTTGAGAAGTGATACTATAGTGATACTACTGGTCTGATTCAGAGTGATCCCATGAAAGTTGAACTTGTTACAAACCTTAAGCGCCAAGCTACGAAAATCTTGGCTGACCTGCACCAGTCTAAAGAGCCGGTACTGATCACCGAGCATGGTCAGCCATCCGCATACCTTGTCGATGTGCAGGATTACGAGTTTATGCAACGTCGCCTCGAGTTGCTTGAAGGACTCTCACGAGGAGAGCGTGCTGTACTTGAAGGAAGAACGTACAGCCAAAATGATGCCAAGGAGAAAATGAGTAAATGGCTGAAGTAATCTGGACGGAGCCTGCGCTTCAAGAACTGGATGTCATTGCTGAGTACATTGCTCTGGATAATCCTGTTGCTGCAAGTCATCTTGTTCAGGACGTTATTGATAATACCGAGCGCTTGGAAGATTTTCCTCAATCCGGACGGATTCCTCCAGAACTCCCTAATTCGGTATACCGGGAGGTAGTTGTTCCACCTTGCCGTATTTTTTATCGTGAGGATGAGAAGCGGGTTCTCGTCCTCTATGTCATGCGAGAGGAGCGTCAGCTTCGTGCATACATTCTCGAGAACAGCTAACCCCTATGAATGCAAACCTTGCCAACGTTTTTTATTCAAAAATTCAGACTATCCTCTGAACATCTTTGATGCTTCCTTGTCGAAGCTGAAGGTTTTGTTGGTTAACGTACATGCATGCTTAAAAACAAGTGGGGTAAAGGATGAATACGTCGAATTTTTTAGATATGTTGTTGAAAAAAGGGACTGAGCTGGTTAATCAACAGTCCTCGTCGCTCTCGAGTGTTAAAGACAAACTGCCCAATGAGCTTGGAGGGCTGTTGTCTGGCAAAACAGGTGCAGCATTGGGAGGTGGTGCTTTGGGGCTGTTGCTAGGGAACAAAAAAGCGCGAAAAATGGGAGGGAAAGTTGCAGCCTATGGTGGTCTAGCCGCATTAGGAGTGATGGCCTACAAGGCCTATGGCAACTGGCAACAACAGCAGGCGCCAGCAGGTCAGACTGTAGCAGAGCCCCAAACATTGGATCGGTTGCCTGCGCCAGAAGTTGAGGTGCATAGCCAAGCGGTGATGCGGGCATTGATTGGTGCGGCCAAAGCAGATGGCCATATAGATGATCGTGAGCGCGAATTGATTGATCAAGCGTTGGAGCAACAGGGTGCAGATTTATCCATGGTGCAGTGGGTTGATGCTGAACTGAAAAAACCGCTTGATCCCGCGGAGGTTGCTGCCTCTGCTAAAACCCCAGAAATGGCCGCCGAAATGTATCTAGCCAGTCTCTTGGTCATTGATGAGCAAAGTTATATGGAACGAGTCTATTTGAAAGAGCTTGCAGTCCAGTTGAAACTGACGCCTGAACTGGTGACAGAGTTGGAGCGGCAGGTGGCAAATGCTTAACTAGAGTGTAGTTCCTAAGGTATCTTGTGTTCTTTTGTAGTAAATTGCGTTCTCATGTTTGCTGCATATGACTTTGAACGACACAAGGTACCTTGTTTTCCCTATGAAAGATCTAAGCCAACTGTATGCCATTTCTAATTTGTTTGCCGCGTTAGGTCAGGATGATTTTATTGATCAGGTCATTGATCTGTTAAAAATTTCAACGAGTTTTGATGACCATGTCGTACTGACCTACCATCCTGATATGAAACCCTTGGTCTTGCATTCGTCATTCGCCAATCAAGATCTTCACGTGTGGGATAAGTATATTCAAGGCGCGTATTTGTTAAGTCCTTTTTATGAGTATGCTATTAGTGGGAATGAGGGGCTTGTTAGCTTGAAAGAGATAGCACCAGATGACTTCTATGACAGTGCCTATTATGAAGACTACTTTTCGCCTTCACATCTCGTGGATGAGGTATGTATAACTATTCAGTCTGATCAAGGCTACTGTCATTTAATTTCATTGGGTCGTACCTCTAAACTGCCTAAATTTAACCGCCGTGTTTTTGAAACATTAAAACCTATTGCGAAAATTATTATCCACGCATTCAAATTTCATTCACGCGAGAGGGATATTATTCCTGCTGATCGAGTGATGTCTCATCAATCGGTTAAGCAAAAACTTCGATCGTTTGGTGAAGATAAATTGACAGCACGTGAGCAAGAAGTACTGCAGTTGTTGATCCGCGGTTATTCGAGTAAAGAGTCAGCAAAGAAGCTGGAAATTTCTTACGAGACAGACCGAGTCCATCGTAAAAACATTTATGCAAAGCTTGGTATGAGCTCACAAAAAGAACTACTGGCTCACTTAATTGACGATGTGTTGAATGACACTCACTAAGCACTCGCATACCTCAAGCGGGTAATATACCCGTCCATTACGCACCTTTAGACTCATATCAGTTTCTTAATACTGACTTGAGGTCTTAGGTATGCACAACACACAACAAGAACGAGCGCCCAGTGAGTGTAGCCCTTTGGCTGATACTGTTGAGCGAAGTTTATCCCTTCCAGGTACTTTTGCACTGTGGCTTGGTGCGAATGTCGTCGTAACGACAGTACTAACAGGAATGTTTTTGGTTCCTGATTTAACCTTTTACCATGCTATGTGGTTGGTTTTTATTGGTTCTGCTATTGGAATCATACCCTTGGTACTCATCGGTGTCATGGGGCAAAAAACAGGCCTGACCACGATGGTGTTAGCAAGGGGGACCTATGGTCGTATTGGGGCAATGATGCCAGCTTGGATAAATTTGTTGGCGTTGATTGCTTGGAGTTGGATTCAAGCCTTATTGGCAGGTATGAGTCTTGATTATGCAATTTCAGCTTTAACGGGTTACTCAAATGTTGCGCTGTTTACGGTTCTTTGCGAGGTTATCGTTGTTAGTATTGCCTTAAAAGGGCATTTAGGTATTGAACGTCTTGAAAAAATAGCGGCTGTTTTAATGATGCTGCTGTGTGGTGCGGTTTTGTATGCGTTAAACCGTCATTATGATTTACCCAGTGTTGTGGAGATTGAAACAACTGGAATTTTAGGGGCTGGGGTTATTTTTGATATTGTCGTTGCAACGGCTTTCTCATGGATACCCTTAGCGGCCGATTACAATCGCCACTGTAAAAGTATAAAGGCAAGCGTAATCGGTACTTGGGGTGGTTATGTAACGGCGACTTTAATTGCGATGGGGTTAGGAGCAACGGTATCTGCACTCTCCATCTCGATCGGTTTTCCTCAAACCTATGATCCGACCGCATTACTGAACAATGTAGGATTTGGGTTGCCAGCTGCATTCGTTATTTTTTTCTCGGTGCTCACAACTAACGTCATGTGTGTTTACAGTGCGACCTTATCTTATATGAGTATTAAACCGAGCAGTGGTTTTTTAATGCCAGCGCTGGTGATCGGTATCATTTCAATTATAGGGGGGACAATTCCCGGTATTTTGGATCAGTTTCAGAACTTTTTACTCATCATCGGTAGTGTATTTATTCCCGCTTTTTCAATCATGATAGTTGATTATTACTTAATCGATAAGAAGGCCTATGAGCCCAAAAAACTGGTTGATCAGTTAGAACACTTACCAAAGGTTAATTGGGTTGCAATTGGCATATACATCATCGGTGCGTGTTTAGCCTATTACCTTAACTGGGTATCGCCCAGTGCAATTGGCGCTTCATTACCCGTTTTTATTTTGACAGGAGGGCTATATTTTCTGATTCAAAAGATTCGAGTGCGTTCTGGCTCGTATTCAAAACAGTGGAGTGAGTCTTAATGAATCTGCTAAAGCAATTTATTAACAATACTTGGGTTGAGTCAAGCAGCGCGCAGCATCTTGAATATTACAATCCCTATACTGAACAAGTTCTTGGCGTTGTGTCAGAGTGTTCTACAGATGATGTTAATCGGGCCGTGCAGGCAGCTGTAAAGGCGCTTCCTCATTGGAGATGTCTATCGAGCCAAGCGCGTGGTCATTATTTAAGTTGTTTTGCCGATTTTTTGGAGGCTCATAAATCTCGCTTGGTGCGAGAGGTGGTGCAGAACAACGGTAAGCGCCTTCTTGAGGCCGAAATGGATATAGACGACGCTATTTCTTGCTATCGGTATTATGCCGAAGTTTCAGCCACTCTAGAAGATGAGCAGTCCATACACCATCCATCCTACAGCATTACACGCTGTTACGAACCCTTGGGTGTTGTTGCTATTATCACCCCTTGGAACTTCCCCCTTGTGACCAGTGCTTGGAAGATTGCCCCTGCATTGTTAGCGGGTTGCACATTGGTGTTTAAGCCCTCGGAGGTTGTCCCCTTGCCAGAGCAATCCTTAGCGCAAGCGGCAATTGAAATGGGTTTGCCTGAGGGTGTTTTTAACTTGGTTAATGGTGGAGCTTCGACGGGTGTTGCTCTTACCTCTCATCCAGACGTGAATAAAATCTCTTTTACTGGCAGTAATTCAACTGGATCAGCCGTGATGCGGATGGCTGCAAAGGATGTGAAAGATCTGACATTGGAGCTAGGAGGTAAATCTCCTATTCTTATTTTTCCAGACGTATCCTTAGAGGCGGCTGTTGAAGCAGTGGTTTCGGGTATCTGTTTTAATGCCGGACAGATGTGTTCTGCTACGTCTAGGCTCGTAGTACACAAGGATATAGAGGAAGCTCTCTATGACCGATTATCCAATGCCATCGCTCAGATTTCATTGGGCGATCCTTTCAATCAATCAACCGGCATGGGTCCACTCACTCATGTAAAGCAGCTTGAGCAAGTTAACCGTTATCTCTCTCTTGCTAAACAAGAGGGGCTGGAAGGTTTGACTTGCAACCAAGTTGCTCAGCGCCCTTCAACAGGTTACTTCGTTCGACCACATGTGTTTCGTAACGTGCCGAGATCTAGCTGCCTTTGGCAAGAAGAGATTTTTGGGCCGATATTGTGTACCCAATCATTCCGCAATGACGAAGAGGCGTTGTTCATCGCCAATGATCATCCGTTTGCTTTGGCCGCTACCGTTATTTGTGAAGATAAAGAAAAAGCCCGTGATATCGCCAAGCGATTACAGGCTGGAACGGTTTGGTTTAATACAGAGCAGGTCGTGCTTCCTCAAACAAGTTGGGGAGGATTTAAGCACAGTGGTATAGGGCGAGAGCTTGGGCCCTTTGGCTTAGATGCTTATCGCGGTGTAAAGCATGTTATGGGTCCTTTAATTTAATAAAAGAATATATCGATGAAGATAAATAAAGACAGACTTCTAGATCGTCTATTTCAAATAGGTGAAATTTGTGAAACGAATAACGGAGGGTCGAATCGACAAGCCTTTACGCCAGGTGATGTGCAGGCACGAGAGACCTTGGTTGCATGGGCCGCAAAGCTGGGTGGAGTTGCTGAGTGTGACTCAATGGGGAATTTGTTTATTCACTTTAATAGACGCGAGACCGCCGCGCTTCCTATTTTGGTAGGCTCTCATTTAGACACGCAACCAACAGGGGGTAAGTATGATGGCGTCTACGGAGTGATTGCAGGACTTGAGGTAATCGAGTCTATTTATGAGCAAAATATAGTACTGGAACATCCTCTTGTGCTCGCGGTTTGGGCGAATGAAGAAGGTGCTCGCTTTAGGCCCGCGATGATGGGGTCTGGCGTTTTTTCAGGAAAACTGTCGCAGACTGAAATGTATCAAAGCCAGGATCAGCAAGGCATGACCTATTATGAAGCACTTGTTGATTCAGGTCAGTTAGGTGCTCGCCCTGCGCAAGTGTTTCCTTTGTTGGCTGCTCTGGAAGTTCATATCGAGCAGGGGCCAATACTGGACGCAACGTCTATTCCTATAGGCGTTGTGACGGGTATTCAAGGCATTCACTGGTTTGAGGTGACCGTAAAGGGCGAAACAACCCATGCAGGCCCAACGCCTATGTCAATGCGTAAGGATGCTGTTCGTTCAACCACACAGATTATTCAGCAACTCTATCAGCTTGTCGATGCGGAGGATGACCAAGCTAGATTGACAATCGGTCAACTTAGAGCCTACCCGGGATCTGTCAACACCTTACCTAGCCATTTACGTTTTAGTGTTGATATTCGTCACCCTGATGAAGATAAGCTCCAGCAGTTGGTTGATGGTATTCAGGCAAAACTACAATCGCCAGAACCCGGTATCGAGATTGCGGTTAATCATCTTTGGCACTCACCTGTGATTAAGTTCAATGATAAATGCATCCAAGCCATTCAAAAAGCAACTGAAATATGTGAGTTGCCCTCAATCACCATGGTCTCGGGTGCTGGGCACGACTCTGCTTACCTCGCTCAAGTCATACCTACAGCCATGATTTTTATTCCCTGCCATTTAGGGATTTCTCATAACGAAGCTGAATATGCGCATCCCGATCATTTGGAGGCCGGTGCACAGGTATTGCTTCAGACAATCATCAATTTATCCACTGCTGCTAATAAGGACTCCCTATGAAATCTACGTTTAAGTCTCGGCATGAGCAAGGAGGTACCCATCGCTTAGAGTCATGGGGTATCGCCTCTGAAACAGGACTGTTGCACGATGTGTTGATTGGCCCGATTGAGCACTACTCGTGGCGTGCAGGAAATTCAACGTCCAAAAAATACTTGAGAGACGGTGCACAGTTCGATGCTGAGATTGCTAAAGCTCAGTACCAAGAGATGGTATCCGTGTATGAGGAAGCAGGTGTTAGAACACATTTTTTAGCCTCTCAATCGGACTTGCCTTATGCACTCTATGCTCGTGACTCATCTGTCATGACTCCTTGGGGTGCCATCGTTACTCAAATGCATAGCCCGTGGCGAAGAGCCGAATGGCTTCTGGCGGCTAACTTTTATATTGAGAATAGCATCCCTATCTACGATGTTGTCACTGCAGGTAGTTTTGAAGGTGGTGATTTTATGTTGATTGAAGAGGGGGTTGCGCTGTGTGGTTCAACAGGTGAGCGCACCAGTTTAGCTGGTGCGCATCAAGTAAAAGACTGGTTTGAGCGTGAGGGCTGGGAATTCGAAATTTGTCAGTTTGATCCCCATTTTCTGCATATGGACGTTCAGTGCGTCATGATTGCAGAAAAAACGGCAGCGGTGTGCCTTGATGTATTGCCTGATGAGACGATTCGATGGCTAAAGAGTAAAAAAATCACACTCGTGGATATTCCCTACAAAGATGCGATGGATCTCGGTTGTAACGTGATGTCCTTGGGCAATGAGCGAGTGCTTTTGCCTTATCACAGTCAACGTCTTAAAGAGCAGTGTCGAGCTTTGGGATTAAAGGTTTATGACCCCGATATCTCAATGATTACTAAGGGGGGAGGGGGAGTGCATTGTATGAGCCAGGCGCTCCGTCGTGATTAATCATCAGTCAATATAATCAATAGGAAGTCCATTATGAAGCGATCTATCAGTGTAGTGTTTGCGACCCTTGGTTTGAGCTTATCAACTCAGAGTTCGGCGCTGACCATTATTACATTAGGAGGAGCAACAGGTGATGCGATGCAATCTGCATACTTTACTCCTTTTGCGCAATCAACCGGTCATGGAGTCACGGCTGGTGAGTATAACGAAGAGATTTCTCGCATTCGTGCCATGGTTGAAACCGGTAATGTGAGTTGGGATATTGTTGAGATAGGTTCTCCTGAGCTTATGAGAGGATGTTATGAAGGGTTATTTGAGCCGATTGATTGGAGTCGGATACCCGTTTCCGAATATCTATTGCCCGAGGCTAAGATGGAATGTGGAGTGGGGACCTTCGTATGGTCAACCGTTTTAGCCTATGATGCCTCGCGTTTTAATGAGGGACCAAAAGGCTGGCAGGATTTCTGGAATATAACTGATTTTCCAGGGAAGCGTGGCTTAAGACGAGGTGCTAAATACACTCTAGAGTTTGCTTTGATGGCTGATGGTGTTAATCCCTCAGAACTCTATGAATTGTTAGCCACTGAAGAAGGTGTGGCTAGGGCTTTTGCTAAACTGGATGAAATTAAAGATCACGTTCAATGGTGGGAAGCTGGTGCACAACCAGCGCAATGGTTGGTCGCTGGCGATGTTGTGATGTCCTCAGCGTATAATGGTCGCGTAGCGGTAGCGCAAGATGAGGGCCGAAATTTAGGAGTGGTGTGGTCAGGTAGCATATATGACTTGGATTATTGGGCAATTGTTCAGGGATCAGGACAGCTTGATACAGCCTACGAGTTTATAAGTTTTGCCAGTCAGCCTGAGGGGCAGGCTCTGTTCTCTCAGCAAATAAGTTATGGGCCAGTTCATCCTGAAGCCATTGAGGGATTAGAGTTTGACAAAGCCGTTCGAATGCCAACACATGAAGATAATTTAAAAAATGCTTTAGGGATAAATACGGATTTTTGGGTGGATTACGGTGAGGAGCTTGAGCAGCGTTTTAATGCGTGGGCCGCTCGATGAAGGTCTTTTCCGAGTTTGCCTCCTAGATGTTTTGAAAATACAGATTTTTTGAAGTGTTTTATCATCAGTCAAGTGATGCTGATCACTAGCATGCACTCAATGAAACTGACTGAGATAGCTAGCCAGGATTTCCTCAAGCTTCAAGACGACTTTACCTTTGGTATTGGATGAGAAGTGGAAGCCACAGAAGTCCTTCCAGAGGAGTCCTTCTGCCGTTTTCAGTACTTTATACTGTGTTCCGATGCTTTCGGAGCTGACTAAGGGTTGGGGTAACCACGCCCAACCTGCATTTGCGTCGACGGCATCACGAATGAGTTCGTACTGGGTTAGCGCAAGATAATTCGTGCTTAAAATCACGTCCGGTACTAGCTCTTCTTCATGATCCACAAATGCCAGCGTGATTTGTGTGTGTGCAATCAAATCGTCGCGTTGAATTTCAGGTAAACGGGCGAGGGGGTGGTTGATTGATGAAATCATCATTAATCTAAGGCCCGCAAGCGGCTCTAAGTAAACATTGGGGTCGATTACTTTCGTTAAGTTCAGTCCAAACGCGATGTCGACTGTCTGATTGGCAACGAGCGTGGGTAACTCCTGCGGTGGGGCTAGGTAAACAGAGATGCCGGTCATGGGAAAACGATCTTTTAATGTTCTCATCGCTTCAAGCCAGAAAGCTTCCGGCAATGAGTCGTCACGCGCCAGACGCAAAGTTGTTTCAATCCCGCCACGCTCGAGTTCACAGCGTCGAACAATTTGGTGGTAAGCTTGAAGCAATCGAATCGCATCAGGTTGAATTGCCCAAGCCAAGTCTGTCGGCGTAATCGATTTCCCTGAGCGCTCAAATAAACACGCATTCAGATCGTCCTCCAAACTGGCCAGCAGTGCACTGAGTGTCGTCCGACTGCGATGCAAGCGACGCGCAGCGTCTGCAATCGATCCCTCTTCTAAAACTGCAAGAAAGACTTCCGCTTGAGAAGGTCTCATACAACTTCACCCTGTATTCAAATAAGCGACGATTATATCGTCGCTTAGTGATTATTCATATCCTTTCGCAAGCTCTAGAATGCGGATGAATAAATTATAAATCTCTATGATGAGTGTAAATCATGTTTTGTTTTAAAGCGGTTTCCGAACGATCAACCTTAGTGTTTTCAGCCATTGTATCGGGTGTCTTTGCACTGCTGGGAATTGTATGGGGGATCGTGTCAGGGTCTTTAGCGATACTCTTTGATGGCGCGTATTCGTTTGTCAGCTTAGCTCTGTCTCTATTATCAGTAACGGCATTACGTTGGGCAGAGTCGCCAGCAGATAAGACGTATAACTTTGGCCGGATCTTGGCAGAGCCATTGGCTATTGCCATTAAGGGCTCCGTCATCACCTTGGTGTGTGTGGTGTCATTGGTGAGTGCAATCAAAACAATTCACAACGGTGGGCGAGAAGTCGAGGCGAGCTTAGCAATCATCTTTTCATTGTTCAGTTTACTTGGCTGTTTAATCACATGGCAGTTTTTAAAGCGTTCAAATGAACAGCATTCATCTGCGTTAATCTTAGCCGAAGAAAAACAGTGGTTGATGGACAGTCTACTGAGTGCAACGGTATTGATTGGGTTTTTGTTGTCCTGGGGGTTGAGTTACACCGAGTACGCTTCATTTGCAGTCTATGTTGATCCAGTATTGGTGCTCTTGGCTTCAGTCTATTTTATCGCTGTTCCTCTGCGTATGATGGTGCAAGGGTTTAATGAAATTTTACTCATGACTCCGAGTCCGAGTCTGCGTCACTCAGTGCATCAAGCCATGCATGGATTAGGGATAAAGCCTTTTCAGTGCAAAATGGCGAAAGTGGGCAGCTATCTATTGTTAGAGGTGCGTATAGAAATTGATAAGATTGAGCAAATGCAGGGAATGCAGGAGCGTGTTGAGAAAGTGCTTTCCCATCTTCCATTGGAAATCAAAGCACAGCTCTTCTTTCAACCTAAAGTCGAAAAACTAGGCCCTAGCTCGTGGCACAAGGCCATCCATTGATCGATGGCCTGGCTGTGAAACTTGTCATGGTGAACGACTAAATAGAACATGCGATCAAAAGTTCGGTGAGGGATCTTAAGTTCACAGAAGCGCCCTGACTTCAATTCTTCGACCAAGGTCATCCGAGAAAGGCAGCCAATCTGATCACTGGCTTTGACGGCTTCTTTGATGGCTTCGGTGTGTTGCAGCTCAAGTGAAACCGACAGTTCACTCAATAAGCCATGCATTGCACGATCGAAGGTTTGGCGTGTTCCCGAGCCGGGCTCACGTAAAATCCATTGTGCGTTGATGAGGTCAAGGTCAGTGAGTTCATGCTTTAAGGCTAGTGGGTTGTCTTGGGCGCAAAAAACAATCAACTCGTCCGATTGCCAAGGGATTAAATCCAGTTCTGGATGACTGATCTCGCCCTCAATCATGGCAGCATCCAGTTCAAAGTTGACCAATTTTTCAATAATATGTTGGGTATTGTCAACGTCTAAGTGAATATCCGAGTTTGGGTATCGGCTGCGATAGGCCAGCAGGAGTTTTACGGCCAAGTAATTGCCAATCGTCAAGGTCGCGCCAAGCGTTAATCTGGCGGCGAGACGTTGGCGTAATAAATCATGTTCGAGAGCTTCCGCTTGATCCAGTAGCGCTTGCGCTTTTGGGCGTAGAGCGCGTCCGAGATCATTGAGCAACAAACGCTTACCCACACGGTCAAAGAGTTGGATGTTGTATTGTGATTCCAATTCTTTGAGGGCACTGCTGGCGGCCGATTGCGATAAATGCAAATGCTCTGCGGCTTTGCTGATATTGGCATGTCGTGCTGTTTCGACGAAAACAGCCAGCTGTCGAAGTGTGTACTTCATATTGATCCCATCGATAAGCTTAAGAGATTTAATTCATTTTATCGATTTTGTGAGTCGGGATACAATGGCTTTAATTAGATTAGGTTAATAAGGGTTAGGCACATGTCAAACTTGCAAAAAGAACGCGTGTTAGAAGTTCAGCATTGGAATGACACCTTGTTCAGTTTTAAAACGACACGAGATCAAAGCTTTCGTTTTAAAAATGGGCACTTCACCATGATTGGGTTGGAAGTCGAAGGTCGTCCGTTGATGCGTGCCTACAGTATTGCAAGTGCGAATTATGAAGAAAACCTTGAGTTCTTCAGCATTAAAGTGGCGGACGGTCCTTTAACCTCGCGTTTGCAACAAATACGTCCAGGTGATGAAATTATCATCAGCCGCAAGCCGACGGGAACATTGTTAACCGATTATCTTCTCCCAGGTAAGCGTTTGTATCTACTGGCCACGGGGACAGGTTTAGCACCCTTTATGAGCATCATCAAAGATCCCGAAGTCTATGATGCCTACGAGCAGGTGATTCTGGTGCATGGAGTACGCTATGTTTCTGAGTTGGCGTATCAAGATGACATTACACGCGTGCTGCCTGAAAATGAGTTTTTTGGTGAGTACATTCGTGAACAGCTTCTGTATTACCCAACGGTGACGCGTGAGCCTTATGCGAATCAAGGACGTTTGACGGATTTGATGCGCTCAGGAAAGCTATTTGAAGATCTAGGTGTTCCACAACCAAATCTTGAAGAAGACCGTTTCATGATTTGTGGCAGCCCAGCGATGCTGAAAGACACCACGTCTGTGTTGGACGGGTGGGGGTTCAAGGAAACGCGTCAAGGCGTGAACGCTGAGTATGTGATTGAGCGAGCCTTTGTCGATTAAGTCTTTTGTGTATTCGTTCAATAATTAAGGGGCTCAATGAGCCCCTTAATTATTTGTGCGATGTTATCCACTCTTAGCGATTAGGTAACACGTCTTTAAGCTTGGCGTGCATCATACGGATACTGTCTTCCGTTGTTTTCCAGTCAATGCAGGCATCTGTGACAGAAACACCATATTTAAGATCGCAAAGATTCGCAGGAATGGATTGGTTGCCCCATTCGAGGTTCGACTCAATCATCAGGCCGATAATCGACTTGTTCCCTTCGATGATTTGATTGGTCACATTTTCAGCCACTAGGGGCTGTAATGACGGATCTTTGTTGGAGTTCGCATGGCTGCAATCGATCATAATGTTATTCTGCAAACCGGCTTTATCCAGCGCCTGCTCACAGATACGAACATTCACTGAATCATAATTAGGTTTGCCATCACCGCCACGTAACACAACATGGCCGTAGTTATTGCCGCGAGTTCTGACGATCGATACTTTGCCGTCTTCATCAATACCTAAAAAGTTATGTGCGTGGCTTACAGACTGCATGGCATTGATGGCGACGGTAAGCCCACCGTCTGTGCCATTTTTAAAGCCAACAGCACATGACAAGCCAGATGACATTTCACGATGAGTTTGAGACTCCGTCGTGCGAGCGCCGATGGCTGACCAGCTGATTAAATCCTGAATGTACTGAGGGGAAATAGGGTCGAGTGCTTCGGTGGCTAACGGAAGCCCCATTTCTGAAAGATCAATCAGCAATTTACGCGCAACATGAAGACCTTCTTCAATATCAAAAGAATCATTCATGTGGGGATCATTGATCAAACCCTTCCAGCCGACGGTGGTCCTTGGCTTCTCAAAATACACACGCATCACGAGATAGATTGAATCTTTTACTTCTTCAGCCAGTTGCTTTAAGCGACGACCATACTCAAGCGCCGCGTCGGTATCATGGATAGAACAGGGGCCAATGACGATCATTAAACGCTTATCTTTGCGGTCAAGGATGTCTTTTACGATTTGGCGCTCTGTGATCACCGTGTTTACCGCGGCCTCAGGGATAGGCAACTGGGCCTTAAGCTCACGAGGGGTGATAATTGGCTTAATGGATTCAATACTAAGGTCTTCTAGGCGTGTATCGCTCATCTCGGGTTCCTGATAGCTGACAAGTACTTAGTTCCACTCAAGTGGATGGGTCTCTTTTTACCATATCCCATCGCACCATATAAGAGGAAAAAGTATAATTTAAACTATTGGAACGATTAACGGGCTAAAAAGTCATATATACATTCCATTTTCATGCATGGTTGAAGGATTTAATTTTGTCTAAGCATTTAGGTTCGTTGGCGGCCATACGCGCTTTTCTTGTGTTGTTTATGTTCATTGCCTTGATCCCTTCGTTTGCACAGGCGCAGATTTCATTGTGGGGTGGGGCGTCTCAAAAGGGGCCATTGCCGGTTGATCAAGCGTTCAAAATGCAAGCGACCCTGAGTGAGATAGGCGAGTTGCATCTTGAGTGGGCGATTGAAAAGGACTACTACCTATACCGAGACCATCTAAAGTGGCAGGTGAGTGATGGGATCGAAATTGTTGATGAGATACGTCAACAAGGGGTGGCCAAAGACGATGCTTTGTTTGGTCAGGTGGATGTGTGGTACAACACCGCTAAGGCTCAAATGTTATTTGGGCGATCAACCGAGGATGTTGCAGGGCAGGCCTCAATCAAAGTGACCTACCAAGGCTGTTGGGAAGGCGGTATTTGCTATCCGCCCGTCACCGAAGAGATCCCTGTCAGTCAGGTTCCACTGGCCAGTGGTTTAAGTTGGTCCTCCTCCCCAACCTTGTCAGTGCCGTCAGATCCTGTATCGGATGCTACCAGTCTCTCTGAGCATGATCGGTTTACCCGTGTTTTGGCCAGTGGGAGCTTTGGGCTGATTCTGGGGGCCTTTTTTATAGCGGGCATTGCTTTATCCTTTACACCCTGTGTGTTCCCGATGATTCCGATTTTATCCAGTATCATTGCAGGGCAGGGAAAACTATCGACGCTAAGAGCTTTGTCCTTGTCGGCGGTGTATGTGTTGGCCATGGCGGTGACCTATACGTTTGCGGGGGTTTTGGCGGGATTGTTTGGCGCGAATTTACAGGCTGCTTTTCAAAACACTTGGGTTATTTCGGTGTTCAGCGTGTTGTTTGTCTTGCTGGCGCTGTCGATGTTCGGTTTTTACGAGCTGCAACTGCCTGCCTCAATTCAAACGCGTTTAAGTCAAGCAAGTCATGGGCAAAAAGGAGGGCAGGTGACTGGGGTTGCGATCATGGGCTTTCTGTCGGCACTGATCGTTGGGCCTTGTATGGCCGCTCCCTTGGCGGGTGCCCTGATTTACATAGGCCAAACGGGTGACCCTCTGTTGGGCGGGGCGGCGTTGTTTGCAATGTCCTTGGGGATGGGGGTGCCACTGTTATTGGTGGGGGCTTCTGCGGGGAAATTCCTTCCCAAGGCCGGTGCTTGGATGAAGTCTATCAAAGCGGGCTTTGGTGTAATGCTGTTGTTGTTGGCCGTTTGGATGCTGGATCGCATTGTGCCAACCAGTATCACCATGAGCTTAACGGCGTTGATTCTGATTATTACGGCGGTGTATTTAAAAGCGCTCGATCGTCTGGAACATCCTACGGGGGCTAGCCAGTTCTGGAAGGGTGTCGGTGTCGTGTTACTCGTTTATGGGGTGGCGCTGATTTTGGGGGTGTTGTCAGGTGCGCGGAGCCTACTCTACCCCTTGCAAGCGAGCTTGATAGGCACGAATACAGCATCGGCACAGATGGAAAGCCCCTTATCCTTTACGCGTGTTACGTCTCTGGCTGAGCTGGAGCCTTTGCTGGTCTCCGCAAAAGAGGAAAATCGAAAGGTACTGCTCGACTATTATGCCGATTGGTGTGTGACCTGTGCTGAAATGGAATACATTACCTTTGTTGATTCCGGTGTGGTGGATGCACTTAAAGACTTTACGCTTATTAAAGTCGATGTGACGGACAACTCTGCGGATTCACGAGCCCTGTACCGTGAATACCAAGTGTTTGGTCCGCCTGCTTTGGTCTTTTTTGATGAGAAGGGGGTTGAGCGTAAGGATCTGGCCGTCCATGGCGTGATTCAACCGCAACCCTTACTTCAAAAACTGAGCTTTTTGAATCCGTGATTAACGGATAAAGGTTTTGCTGACGTGCCGGAATTGGTCCGTTCCGGCTTTTCGCATCCATTCGAAAGCAACCATTTCACGACTGACAATGAAAATCCCGCATTGGCGAAAGCGTTCAAGTGCGAGCGCTTTATCCCGAGGGTTTCGTGATCCGACCGCTTCTTCAACAATAAAGACGTCTTTCCCGCGCATTTTTAATTCGATGGCGGTTTGCAGCACGCACACGTGCGTTTCGGCCCCCACAATCACAAACTGATCAAAACGCTCATCCAGTAATCTTGAGCAGCCTTCGTCTGCAACGCAGGAAAAATGAATTTTTTCCATAACGCTGCTAGCGGGAAGTAAGGACTGAATATCGCTGACGGTATGCCCGAGCCCCTTGGGGTATTGCTCGGAAATGAGCGTCGGAATCGAAAGTGTTTGAGCCACTTCAATTAACCAAATGGCATGCGTTAATAGAGCATCCGCTTGGTCAATCACAGGGTGCATTCTCTCCTGAATATCGATCACGAGCAGACAGGAGTTGTGGGGATTAATCAGCATAGGCTATCTCTTCTTATAAGGATTGTTAGATCAACCCAAGTCGGTTTGTTTATTCCGCAAACACCTCTGGGTGGTCCATGAACAGGGTTTTGGCGAGTGCCATTGCATCGGCACGGTTAACGGGAATCACGCCTTGAGGCCCTCGTTTACACCATCCCACACAATAGACATTCGCGTCTATACGTCCATTAGTATGAGCAAATATTCCATTGTCTGCATCAAAAGGCACTCCAGGTATGGGTTGAGCCGTATACCCAATGGCCCCTATCAGCGTGTTGACTTCAAAAGAGGTTGGCTCTGCGTTTGTTGAATCCGTCCGCTCAAAAGTAGCATGGCTCAGCTGTTTGTCCTGTGTCCCGCTCAACGCTTTAAGGCTTAGGTTAAACAAAAATTCAATTGAGACGGGTTTGTTGTCATTCTGAGGGCGGTGGTAGTCACCGAGCTGCTGGAGCATTTTTTGTTGGGATATCGGTAAATCGTTCAGTTGTGACACGAAATCGGTAGGGGCTGAATGCCAAGGACTGGCTTGGCTCAGACTGTCTAATTCGGCAAGTTCGGCTGTAGTGAACTTTGCATCGATGGGCTCGCGTCGACCAATGATGCGAATCTGCTTGACGGGGTGCTTTGCCAAATAGTCCTGAACATGCAAGGGCATGACGGAGTCTTTACGCTCTTCAGGTGTTTTGGCTAAGACTCTGGCAATATCGAGCGAGACATTGCCATTGCCGATGATAATGACGTTATTACCAAGGTTGGGTTGCCAGTCAACAAAGTCTGGATGACCGTTGTACCAAGCGGCAAAAGCGCCAGAACCGCAAACCCCCATTAACTCTTCGTCTGACACACGTAAGGGTTTGTCTTGTGATGCGCCTGTTGCAAAGACCACAAGTGAGTAGTCGGTCTTGAGTTGTTCGTAGTCTATATCCTGCCCAACCTTTACCGAGGTCTTTAGGGCAATATTGGGATGCTGAATTAAGCGCTCAAGCATCTGCTCTTGTTTGCGGGTCACTAAATGATCGGGCGCAACACCGTAACGCAGAAGACCAAAAGGGGTCTCCAGTTGTTCAAGAATATCGATTTGAAGATGCGGTGCCTTTTTGATGAGGGCGTTGGCTAGAAAGCAACCCGAAGGGCCACTTCCAACAATCACGATCTTGCTCATAGAACACTCATGGGTCTGCAATGATTAAAAATGACCAACATCATAACATGAAGATTTAATTCTAAACCTAGATAAAGAAAAGGGACTTACGTATAGGTAAGTAATATAATCTTAATATGGATTTTAAAAGGAACTCTTCATGTTAAATCGCTGGAAGCAAACGACAGACCTCGTTACCAAGAGTGCGAATGCACCGCAAGCCACGTACGTCACATCGGCTCCTCCCTCAGAAGCCAAAATGCTATTTGAAGGGCTGAGTACGACGCATTTAGTAGCGCTATGGAAGGATTTAGAGCCCATTCAGCTCAGTGCGGGTGAGGTGCTGTTCGAATCGGGCAGTGTTGATCATTCATTGTTTATCGTTCTCGATGGGCTTTTTGAATCCGACGAGGGTGAGTTTTTTAGTTACGGACAATGGATTTTGGGACCTAACTTTGATCTTGAAGGAACACATCATACCTGTGTGTATGCCGTCAAATCAGGGCGAATTTTAAGAATTTCACGACAGCATTTGATGGCATTGTCCGTCGATGTCCAGCTGTTCGTTTTACGACAAATTCAACAGCAGCAGTCACACAGATTGCACATGAATACGGTTAAAATTCGTGAGCTTGTTCATAAGCAATATCGACTTGAAGAGGCCTTGTTGTCGGCAAAGTTAGCCGAGCGTAATGAGTTTCTGAAAGGCGATATAGTGAAGCAGGTGATTAAGCGCGTGCCTAAGCTGCCAGTGTCTTCAGCTGAGCTGTTAAATAAGCTGATTGATGAGAAAACGACGCGTTCCGAAGTGGTTGATCTTGCCAAAAATGATCCAACCCTAACGAGTATTCTGCTTAAGACCATTAACTCAGCGCAATTTAACCTTAGCCATAAGGTTTCAGACGTCACACATGCGATTGCTTTGTTGGGTTTTGAAAGCGTCTATCAGATCATCATGGCGGGCAGCATTAAACAATGCTTTCCAGACACACTGAAGTTTAATGAAATTTATATACGCTCTGTTGAGATTTCGCACATCGCCTTTGCGTTGTCTCAAGTGACAGGGCTGGGTAAGCCCGCTGAAATGGCGACGCTTGGCTTGTTGCAAGACATGGGGTTGTTGGTGATTGAGTTGCTCACCTCGATCAATCCAAAATTAAGTAGTGTCTTCGATGGCATGAATACTCATGTGATGGGGGCTGAGTTGTTAAGGGCTTGGCAGTTGCCAGAGAGGGTGTCAGGCACCATTGAATATCAAGACTTCCCGGAGTTTGCACACCCAGAGCGGATCCCTGATGGGATCTTGCAACGTGTAGCACTTTTGTATGTTGCCCGTTTAGCTTGGCAAGTATTGCATCAAGAAGACATTGCAGACCCTCTATATCTAAAAGAGTATTTGTCAGTGGTTGGCTTAAAGGACGTGCGATTGCCCAGCCTCCTAAAAGAGGAATTATTGCCTAAGCTGCGCCTACGTCAGGGCTCGTTACCCGCCAGTTTAGTGAGTCGACTCAATGCACTTTAGCCTTGTAGGTAGGAGCAACAATCCTTGCTCCTACCTTGGGTGCATTAAGGAATTTGCATGCCCCGTTCAACAAAGGCAAGACTTGCCATGCGCTCCATCCAGGCTTGAACATTGGGATAGTCACTCAAAGTGATGTTTTGCCATTCGTAACGGCAGGCCCATGGGTAAATGGCAAAGTCAGCAATGGTTAAATCATTGACCACAAAGGCTTTACCCGATAACTGAGTGTTAAGAACTTTCCATAAGCGAGCAGCCTCAGCGTTGTAGCGATCTATCGCATAGGGAACGGGTTCAGGTGCAAAGCGATTAAAATGATGGGCTTGTCCAAGAAACGGGCCAAAGCCGCCCATTTGCCAGTTCAACCATTGTAAGACTTCATAACGCTCAGCACCTGAGGAGGGTAAAAACTCCCCGGTTTTATCCGCAAGGTATTGGAGGATGGCACCGCTTTCGAAGAGTGTAATCGGCTGTCCATCCGGCCCATCGGGGTCAACAATCGCGGGGATTTTGTTGTTGGGGCTGATTTTCAAAAAATGCTCACTAAACTGCTCATTTTTGAGAATATTGATTGGGTGCACTGAATAATGGAGGCGGCAGGCTTCGAGCATGATGGAGACTTTACAGCCATTTGGGGTTCCCCAAGTATAGAGGTCTATCATTCTTGACTCCGGAAAATGTTATTATGTTGCAAGAAAAGTCTCGGCAGAGTACTAAATGCAAACCAACAGAGTAATCTAAGCGAGATTCCAGCGAAAGCTTTTCGTTTTGATATTCGCTGTTCGGTTTTTTCATTTTTTAACATCCATCGGTTTGACGCTGTGAGTGAAGCACTTGTGAGTCTAGTTGAAATGCCACTGTTGCCCAGTACCCATACCAAGCATCGACAGCTCATTTGGGTGCCATGCCAAACCTCTGAACGTGATGTTAGATTAAGTCGAATTGTGCCGATGTTGAATCTGGATGTGTCTCAGACTGTTTTGGTGTCCAACATGTCTTTATGCGGCCTAAAAGGCATAGATGTGCGGCAATCCGCACGCTACTTAGGTCAGGAAACACAATGCCTCATCTATGACGCTCACGCAGGCTTTAATCCCAATGTATTTGCTCAGTTGGCCGGGACTTTAATCGGCGGCGGTGTGCTGATCCTCTTAACGCCTCCTATCGCTGACTGGCCAGGGTATTTAGATCCTGAGTACCTGAATTTTTGTGCAAGCGGTTATACTCAAGAAGATGTAAAGGGGCTTTTTTTAACGCGCTTGCAGTCGCATTTATTGCAGGCTACGCAGCCTTCTGGCCAGAATTTTGGTCATGACGCCGATTGCTATCGTGTGTTTAAGCCTGCAAGCCCTAACCCAGAAGCGGGTCAAGAGCAGATGCAAATCCAAACCGAACAACACTTAGCGCTCACCGCTTTGTTGTCCCGCCTATCCAAGCCATCGGCCTGCGTGGTTGTATCAGCTGACAGAGGGCGAGGAAAAAGCGCATTGGTTGGGCGTGCATTGGCGTGTATGGCACAGTCTGCACCCTTAGCTGTTTTAGTATCTGCTCCTGAACGACACTCCACATCGACCTTGTTTGACTGGGCGAATTCATTAAAAGACACGAGCGGCTCTGGTCCATCACTGCAAATCAATTATTGCCATCCTGTAGAGCTGAGTGAAACCTGTCCAAAAGCCGATGTTCTTGTCATCGATGAAGCTGCTGCTATCCCGGCTGAGCTATTGGCGATTTTTCTTGCGGCATACAAGCGCATCGTTTTTATTACAACCTTAAAAGGATATGAAGGGCAGGGGCGAGGGTTTGCGTTGAGGTTTTTAAAGACCTTGAGTGAGCGTCGGCCCAATTGGTTAGATTTAAAGCTCACTCATCCCGTGCGTTGGGCGGCTGATGACCCCTTAGAAAACCTCCTTAATCAAACCTTGTTGCTGGATGCGCAAGCATCGGAGATGAGCAAGAGGCCAGGCAGTCTTTCTCCCGTATGCGAATGGCTGGATGCGGATCAGTTGTGCCAATCGGAAACCCTGTTACGTGAAGTGGTGGGTGTACTAATCGATGCGCATTATCGCACGACTCCGGGGGATGTTAGGATCATGCTGGACGGCCCTGGCCTTTCGTTTATGGTCATGAAGAGCGAGGAGCAGGTGATTGGCGTCGCCTTGTTAGTGCTTGAGAAAGGGATTGATGACGACTTGGCAAGCGCGATTTGGCAAGGTACTCGACGCCCTAAAGGTAACTTAATCACTCAAACACTGATAGCGCACGAAGGCTGGCTAGAGGCGAAAGACCATCAGGGTTGGCGGGTGATGCGCATTGCGATACATCCAGCACTGCAGTCCCAAGGATATGGTGCAATACTGCTTAAGCAGGTTATTCAGCAGGCGAACGCACTTGCTCTGGATTATTGCGCGACCAGCTTTGGTTCGACACCTGCTTTACTCAGATTTTGGGGACGGCAAGGGTTTATTCCATTGCGTCTGGGTGATCAGCGTGACTCAGTGACGGCTGAGTGGCCCGTTATGATGTACATGCCTTTGTCTCCTGCGACTGTATCATGTATCGAGGCGTTCAAAGAGAGGTTTCTCGAACAATTGCTGATTAAGGTTGGGCGGTATTACACGGCGTTACCTCCGGTGATGTTCTTTTTGCTCTTACAGTACGCAGGTGTGAAGGTGTCTTTATCTTCAAGGGAATATGAGCGCATTCAGGGATTTATCAAGCAGCAACGCAGTCTCGAATCGAGTGTGCTGGAACTCAGACGATTTGTATTGAACCCAGAGCGTTTAGCTCAGGTCTTAGCCTTGCCTTTGTCCGACATCCGGTTAATCTATGAGCGGATTCTGTGTATACAGCCAGCTCAACTGAATGAGAAAAAAGCAGGGCGAGAAACACGAAGATCACAATTGCAGCAATTACGTGCTATCTTTGCAGATCTTCATAAGAATTAAACAGCCCCGTGTTTAAAGGGCGCATTCGTTAGTCGTTCACTCCGACGCAGTCTATACGGCTAGGCTGTCTTGGGGTCGCAGGGATAGGTGTTGTTATATATGAAAACTACAGCAAAAATTTGTCAATATCGCTCGGCTGCATTCGTATTGTTAGCGGGCGTTATGTCGGGCTGTGCCACGATGTCGGGTCTTCCGTCATCGGGGGGAGCCGAGTATCAACGTGGTTGGCTTAAAGCATCGGACACTCAAGGGTATGAATTTAAGCCTTGTCATGCCACTGAATGGCAGGCGGTAAGTCGAACCCCTTGGGGGCTTAATCGTCTGTTTGATGCGCGCTTAACCAGCGATCTCAGACCTGTATACGTTGAGTGGCTAGCCAGGCCGAGTCAGGATGGCGTAAATGTCAGCGAATTACGCTATATGTCAACGCATCCAACCTCATGCGAAAACAGCCTGCCTGATGTGGATATGCGCGTCAGAGGCACAAGTCCGGATTGGGTGCTGGAGTTGACCGAAACCGATATCGTTGTGCACTTGTATGAGTCTTTGCGCAGTGTGAAATTTCCAATCGCTCAACCCATGCGCTCTGGAAATACGTGGATTTGGGATGCTGAAATTGAGTTAAACAGCGGCCGCACGCACCGTCTTAATCTTGAGATTAAGCCAGAGGCGTGTGTGGATGATGAAAACAATTGGTTTGGTCTGACCGCCTATGCACAGTTTGATCGCCAAAGCTTGATGGGTTGTGCAAAACGTGGAGACTTAGAGCGCCTGTACTTGAACCAGTCGTATCGTTTATCCGACGACATTACAACCCGCGATATTCAGGTGAACTTAAGTGTCGATGGGCAGTTTGAAATGACCGAAGACTATCTGAATGATCAACCCGTAACGAAAAGTGCGGGCAGTTGGAAGATGATGTCGGGCGGGCGTGTTATCGTGTCTGTGGACAGTCCTGAAGAGGGCGGGCGGCAAGATACGCTTTTCTTCAGGCACATGGGGGACGGTGTTTTGCAGTTACAAGGGTTCCACCCAAGTTATGGGCACAATGGTTTAGTCCTGTACCCCGCGGGTGATGCTTTGCCTTGGCGCGCAGGATCACGCTTGCCGGTGCCTTAAGCCTTACCGGATCAACCCTGGTCAAGAATAGTCTTGATCAGGGTTTGCTATTGCAACAACCATCGCGTCAACCTTGCCATGACTCACGCCAATCATTTCGTTGTATGGGCTGTCATGCACCAACAGCGTTTTTGCGACGCCCAGTCCTTTAAAAGGTTTCTTTGCGGCAAGTTGGCTTCTAAAACTCAGGGGTGATCCCTGTTGATCACACACTCGATGTTCTTGGCCCAGATCGTCAACTACGCTGACCATGTAAAGCTCATACTCAAGGGATCTGAGCCTTAATTCACGAATGCGAATTGCGTTTTTGTGTAATGCATCAAGGGTGGTTTTCATCATCGCTCCGTCATTTTGTCTTTCTATTTCATGTCATACGGAGCGACGTCGTTGCTAGACTACTTATGCAATAAAATACGTTTTGCATCATTGATGCGCGCAGCAAGCCATGTGCTTCCACCTCTGTCAGGATGCATTTTTTGCATTAAACGTCGATGTGCAGCAATAATCTCTTCTTTAGATGCTCCTGGAGACAAGCCTAAGACATCAAATGCATCTTGCTCCGACAGGTTTCCAGAATCAATCTGTTGAGCATTGGTGTCTTCTTGCACGTCATCGTCACGCCAAGAGTCGCCAAAGCGTTTATCCAGATAGGTTTCCAATAGTCGTGCCGAATCAAAGTCCTGTGCGCGGAAGTCTGTTAAGAGTTGAAGAAACTCTTGTTCGTTGAGATCGCCAAGCTGACGCCCAGAAAAAGCGCCTTGCAACACGCGACCAAACATCAAGCCTGTATCGTGTTCTAGCGTCATCTCAAGCATCGCAGTGGTTACTTTTGAGCTGTTACCGGTTGCTGTGCTACTTGCCTTTTTAGAGGCTCGCTTGCGGAGCCAGACACCTAGGAAAGGCACCAAGCGAATAAGCCAAGGGAAAAGACGCTGCAAAAAAGGTATAAACAACCCTAGCAAAGCGCCGAGGACATGCACGCGTCCGGTCAAGCTTAAATAGACAATGATCAGTGCTAAAAACACCAATAGAAGTTTGATCAATCCTTTGGCGCGCTGTTGGGGTGGGTGGGCTTTAATCCAAAAAAAGCCAACCAAGAGACTTGCACAGATAAAAAAGAAACTTGCGGGACTCACTAAAGGCTCCTATCGACCCAGTTGTTGGGTGAGGCGTTTAATATGGGCACCTTGCGACTTGGTGAATTGTTCCAGTGCTTTTGGCCCACCACTAGCATAGACCGCAACTGCACTCAAAAGATCCCTAAGCACGGATGGGCTGTTGGCATCGAAGGGTGAGTAAGCACCGCCAGACAATGAGCAGATTTGACGAAAGGCGCGTTCGGCATCCGTGTCGTGGCCTTCATGGAAAATGAAAACAGGGGTCCGTAACATGCCCAGCTCGCCCGCACGTTGGCACAAATGATCAACGGGTTCTTCGCAGGAATCTACGATCAGTATAACGGCTTTAACGGGGGTGATTCGTGTCTCTTTAAGCGCGTTCTTTAACACTTTTTCAATCTGAGTGTGCCCACCTAGGCAGGACACCCCATTCATTCGTTGCAAGAGATCTTGGGTGTTGCGCAGCCACTCACTCGCCACGAACTCGCCAAAACCCCGATAATAATTTAACTGAACACTTAAGCCACCCAGGTGTTGGGTGGCTAAAAAGAGTTCACTTTGCAGTTGGCAAGCTTGATCCCAAGAGGCTTCACGGCTTGCGGTAGCA
The DNA here is from genome assembly GCF_009821115.1 of Nitrincola alkalisediminis. Classification (GTDB taxonomy): domain Bacteria; phylum Pseudomonadota; class Gammaproteobacteria; order Pseudomonadales; family Balneatricaceae; genus Nitrincola; species Nitrincola alkalisediminis. The sequence continues at coordinate 34,341 of NZ_VYTY01000011.1, forward strand.
TCCAGTGCAAAGATTAAACGACCACCTTCTGATGTATGGACTTTTGGTAAGCTGTTAACCTGTTGAATGAACGCGTCAATCGCTTGTCGATCAGAAACTGCTTTTAAATCTTTGCGACTCATGCCGACCTCTTTAACGCTTAACGAATGCGCATGCCTGGCTGTGCGCCCTCATGGGGTTCTAGAATCCAAATGTCTTTGCCACCGGGACCCGCGGCCAACACCATACCTTCTGAAACACCAAACTTCATCTTTCTGGGTGCAAGATTGGCAACCATAACGGTGAGCTTACCTTCGAGTTGCTCGGGTTGGTAAGCGGATTTGATGCCTGCAAACACATTGCGTGTTTCCCCACCAAGGTCTAGCGTCAGTCTTAATAGCTTATCAGCACCTTCTACCGCTTCGGCTTTGGCAATTTTGGCCACTCGTAAGTCAACTTTTGCAAAGTCATCAAAGCTGATTTCACTGGCAATTGGCTCTTGCTGTAAAGCCGTTTTACTGGCTGCAGGTGCGGTTTGCTGGGTTTTCAGTAAGTCTTGACGAGAATCCTCAATCACTTTTTCAATCACCTCGGGTTCAACACGTTGCATCAGTGGCTTGAATTTGTTGATACGGTGATTGAGCAAAGGTTGTTCAATCGCACTCCAACCTAAATCCTGAATATTTAAAAACTCAGCCGCTTCTTGAGCTACCTGAGGTAAAACAGGGGCCAAGTAGCTGACAATGACACGGAAAAGGTTGATGCCCAATGTGCAGCAGGCTTGCACCTCCGCTTCACGGCCTTCTTGTTTAGCCAACACCCAAGGCTCTGCGGTGTCAATGTATTGGTTGGCCTTGTCAGCAATGTGCATGATTTCACGCATCGCACGGCCGTATTCACGCTTTTCATAGGCATCGGCAATGCTTTCGCCAGCAGCCACTGCGTCTTGGTACAAAGTAGGCTCAACGAGGGTGGAATCGAGTTGGCCGTCAAATTTCTTCTGAATAAAGCCTGCGCAACGGCTGGCTATGTTCACGACCTTGTTCACGAGATCGGCGTTCACCTTGAGACGGAAATCTTCAAGATTAAGATCAATATCGTCAATGCCTGCCCCAAGTTTGGCTGCAAAATAGTAACGTAAGTATTCAGGGCGCAAATGCTTAAGGTAGGTTTCAGCCATGATAAAGGTGCCACGAGACTTGGACATTTTTTGTCCATTAACCGTCAAAAAGCCATGGCAGAACACGCCGGAAGGGGTTCTGAAGTTGGAGCCATGTAGCATTGCAGGCCAAAACAGTGTGTGGAAGTACGCAATGTCTTTACCGATAAAGTGGTAAAGCTCGGTGGTTGAGTCAGGCGACCAGAATTGATCAAAGTCATTGCCTGTTTTCTCACACCAGTGTTTGAAGCTGGCCATATAGCCAACCGGTGCGTCTAGCCAAACATAAAAATACTTATTTTCTTCGCCGGGGATTTCAAATCCCCAATAGGGTGCATCACGGGAAATATCCCACTGCTGCAAGCCTGCTTCAAACCACTCGTTAAGCTTGTGCTTCATTTGCACTTGCACGTGCTTATCAACCCAGTTTTGTAAGAAGGGTTCAAAATCACCTAGCTTAAAGAAAAAGTGCTCTGACTCTTTTTCGATAGGACGTGCACCTGAAACAGCCGAATAGGCATTTTTCAGCTCGGTGGGTGAGTAGGTCGCGCCACAAGCTTCACATGAGTCTCCGTACTGATCCGCTGCGCCACATTTTGGGCACTCGCCCTTGATGAAGCGATCGGGTAAAAACATGTTTTTTTCAGGATCGTACGCCTGAGTAATGGTACGACGTGCAATGTGGCCCGCATCACGCAAACGCTCATAAATCAGCGATGAAAAATAGCGATTTTCATCAGAGTGCGTGGAGTGATAATTATCAAAATTAACCATGAAGCCAGAAAAATCGCGTTGGTGCTCTTGGCTGACTTTATCAATCAGTGCTTGAGGCGAAATTCCCATTTGATCTGCTTTAAGCATGATGGGCGTGCCATGGGCATCATCCGCACAAACATAAATACACTCGTGCCCACGTTGCTTTTGGAATCGAACCCAAATGTCGGTCTGAATGTATTCAACCATATGGCCAAGGTGTATCGGACCATTTGCGTAGGGTAGGGCACTCGTTACGAGAATTTTACGGGCTTGGTCAGTCATCGTTTACTCTGTGAAATTTTATTTAAAGGAACTATGCTTAGATTCTACGCTGATTTTAAAACCTAATGAACTGTACACTTTCAAATTTTCCGATTTGGTGGTAATTTAATCCTTCTTACCGACTGACCTAAGATATGGACTTTTTATGAACTCAGTGCCTGATGAATTGCTTGTGTTGTTTTGTGACTTGAGCACCACAGAGCGCTATCGGGATTTTCCGGCATACGGAAATCAACGACAAGTGTTTAATACGGATGAAGCCTTCCAGGTTTTGGATGATGATCGCTTCGACTTTAATGTGCTTGTTGTGCGTACTGACTCCCGCCAAGGAGAGGCCATCGACTTTTTATGTCGTGTCCGCTCCGAATTTCCGGGCGTTGTTAGAATCCTGATATCTGACGCGATGAATGCGCAGCTGGCCAGCCGTGCAACAGAGGTGGCTCACCGTTCACTCAAAAGTGACTATACGGATGATCAATTAGTGGCCTCTATTCAGCGAGGTGTTAAAACCGAGCAGTTACTCGGCGATCCTAAGTTGCGTCAATATATTATGTCCTTAGGGCATCTGCCTTCCTTCCCACAGGTCTTGAATGAGCTTAACCAAGCTTTGGCGAAGGACACAACGGGCGCGCGCGAAGTGTCGATGATTCTTGAAAAAGATCCCACGATGGTCGCAAAAATTTTGCAAATGGTGAATTCATCTTTCTTTAATCTGGGCAATGCCAACTTCTATAGTTTAAAAGAAGCTGTCAGTCGCTTAGGTATGCGGACAATTAAAGATTTGGTGTTGACCGAACATCTTTTTCAATCTTTGAGTCAAAATGAACGTTGGCGCGGATTTTCCTTCCAACAACTTCACGAGCGCTCAATGATCGTCAGTCAGTTTGCTGCTGAAATCTGTCGTTTGGGTGGATACGACAACATTGTTCAAGGCCAAGCCAGATTGGCAGGATTGTTGCATGATATTGGCATGTTGGTGTTGGCGCTGGGTGATCAAGAAAAGTATCATCATGCGATGGTTCGTGCCCAAGAGTTGGGGCAGCCTGTGTATGTTGTTGAAAAACTCGTGCTAGGCAGTACGCATGCACAGACGGGTGCATATTTGCTTGAAACCTGGAACCTTTCCCCAGAGATTGTTCATGCGGTTTTGTTCCACCATGTGCCTGTAGCCTCCGGTGATAAGCATTTCACACCTTTAACGGCGGTGCACGTTGCTGATAGCTTGTTGCCACCCTTGTTTAACGCAATGGGGTGCAATCTAGGTGGGCGTTTATCGCGCGATTATTTGCGCGAAATCGACATGCTCCATGCGTTGCCAGAGTGGGAAATGATGGCGCATGACATCGCCTATAAAATGAAATAGCCTTGGGTTTCCGGCTGCAGTGCTGTTAAAATCGTCGGTTTTTATCGCCTTTTAACAGCACGAGGCACTTGATGTCAGTTCCACATGTAGATCCTGCCCTGTACGATGCGCTTTTGCAAAGCAAAGCTGAGCGCACGCAAGCCCAGTTTTCTCGATTTTCACCGCCTGCATTAGACGTCTTTGCATCCTCTAAAACGCATTACCGCATGCGTGCCGAATTTAGGACCTGGCATGAAGAAGATGATCTTTTCTATGCCATGTTTGAGCCAGGTAATAATAAACAACCGATCCGTATTGATCAGTGTCCAATGGTGTCTACCCGCATTGAATCGGTGATGTTTGATTTGCTGGACGCTATTCGTCCTGTGCATGAGCTGCGTCATCGCTTGTTTCAAGTGGACTTTTTGAGCACCTTGTCGGGCGAGCTATTAGTGTCTCTGCTTTACCATCGTAAGATTGGCGATGAATGGCGAGAAGCAGTGGCTCCTCTACGCGACCTATTTGGGATCGACATAGTTGGGCGCTCACGCAAGAATAAAATCATTCTTAATCGCGACTTTGTCACCGAACAGTTGTTGATAGACGGTAAAACCTATTCCTATCAGCAAATTGAAAATAGCTTTACCCAACCTAACGCTGAAGTCTGTCAGAAAATGATCGAGTGGGCTGTAGATGTGACGCGTGCTGAAAAGCAAACGGATTTGATTGAGTTTTACTGTGGAAATGGCAATTTCACCTTACCTTTGGCGCAAAACTTTAGACGTGTCGTGGCGACTGAAATCTCGAAAACATCGGTTGCGGCTGCCCGCAAGAATATTGACGATAACGGTATCTCCAATATCGATGTTTTAAGGATGCCGTCTGAAGACCTTGTGCAAGTGCTTCGGGGTGAAAAACAAACACGTAAAGTTGAGGGGCTTAACCTTGAGGCTTGTGACTTCACGACGGTATTTGTTGACCCTCCTCGGTCTGGGCTTGATGATGCGACGGTGCTCCAAGTGCAGGAGTATGATCGGATTTTATATATTTCCTGTAATCCCGACACGCTTGAGCAAAATTTAGAAACGCTTGTACAAACGCATCGAATTGAGCGTTTCGCCTTGTTTGATCAGTTTCCTTACACTGAGCACCGAGAGTGTGGTGTGTATTTGGTGCGTCGTTGAAGCATTATTATTGCGTAGCCAGTTGAAAAAACTAGATATCGGCCTTAAATCCTAGTAAGTTTGTCGGGTATTTAAACAGCGACTTTTCCATAAGCAGCGGGAGAAAAAAATGTCAGTCGTCAATCAAGCGGGAAAACCGCCAGGCCTGATGGGTGTAAAGCATGTAATAGCAGTGGCTTCCGGTAAAGGTGGCGTGGGTAAATCGACCACCGCCGTTAACTTGGCGCTAGCCCTTGCTGCTGAGGGGTATAAAACGGGTATCTTGGATGCCGATATTTATGGACCGAGTCAAGGTATGATGCTGGGCGTTGCAGAAGGTGTTCGTCCAAAATCGGATGAAGAAAAGTACTTTTTGCCCGTGACGGCCTTGGGGATTCAGGCCATGTCGATGAGCTTTTTGATTACAGAGTCGACCCCGATGGTATGGCGAGGCCCAATGGCGGCAGGAGCCCTACAGCAACTGATTATGCAGACAAAATGGGACAATTTGGATTATCTAGTGATTGATATGCCACCGGGAACGGGAGACATTCAACTGACACTCTCGCAAAAAGTACCGGTTACGGGAGCCGTGATCGTCACCACCCCTCAAGACATTGCCTTGTTGGATTGTAAAAAAGGCATTGAGATGTTCCGTAAGGTCGATATTCCCGTGCTTGGCGTTGTGGAAAATATGAGCCTGCATATTTGCAGTCAATGCGGTCATGAAGAGGCTGTTTTTGGTGAAGGCGGCGGCGAGCGCATTGCGCAGGAATATCAAACAGATTTGCTGGGGCAATTGCCGTTGTTAGCGTCTATCCGCGAACAAACGGACAAGGGGCAGCCCAGTGTGATCAGTGAGCCAGAAGGGCGCGCGGCCCAAATTTATCGCGCTATTGCGCGTAAAGTGGTTGCTTCGGTTGACGCGCAAGAAGCGCAAGCGGTCAAGCCGCCGACGATTTCGGTTTTGAATGATTAAGATTGTTCACGAATCCTTCGTTCTTTAGAGCGATCACAAGCAGCCGTCTCGTGTAAAAAGAGGCGGCTTTTTTGTGTCAAAAGCGTTAGAATGGTCGGCTTGAATATAAGCAAACCTAATGTGTGAGAGTGTATGGGAATCAAGTCAGATCGCTGGATTCGTAAAATGGCCATGGAACATGGCATGATTGATCCATTTGAACCAAATCAAGTGCGCCGCGCAAATGACCAGCCGATTGTATCTTACGGAACATCGAGCTATGGTTATGATGTACGCTGCGCGGATGAGTTCAAAATTTTTACGAATATCAACTCATCGATCGTGGATCCAAAAAACTTTGATGATCGCAGTTTTGTCGATGTGAAATCAGATGTTTGTATCATACCTCCCAACTCATTTGCACTGGCACGTACTGTAGAATATTTTCGTATACCGCGTGATGTCCTCACCATTTGCTTAGGTAAAAGCACCTATGCTCGTTGTGGCATCATCGTGAATGTAACCCCACTTGAGCCTGAGTGGGAAGGTCATGTGACCTTAGAGTTCTCGAACACCACGCCTTTGCCTGCTCGTATTTACGCGCATGAGGGTGTTGCTCAGATGTTATTTTTAGGTGCGGATGAAGTTTGCGAAACGTCTTACAGGGATCGTAATGGAAAATATCAGGGACAGACGGGCGTTGTTGTGCCTAGAACTTGAAAAAGCATCGACATTTATGATTGTTAATTATGAACAAATTGTTGCTTTTTGGCAGCAACTTGAGCAAACATTAGATCAGCTACTCGACAGTCAAAATGATACCTATTTTGATGCCGATCTTTTGCTTGACCATTACCGTGATATTTTGCATAAAATTGATCGTAATCTGACCTTCCACTTTGAGCGTGAAGAAGGTGAAGGACCTGTTGAAATGGTCTTTGGATGTGATGGTTACCCTGAGTCTATCCACTCAGTCTTGAGTTTGATCAGTGCTGCGCCTGCACTCAGGGGAATAGAGTTTAGGGCATTTAATGATCGTTGTGATCCAGTGCCCTCCTGTGTGAATCTAGGCGATGAAGAATGCCGTATAGAAGACTACTGGTGCTCACTCCGTCTTATTGAGGGGCGTCTCCAGCTAGCTGTGTACATGGATGCACTGCCTGAAGTTCTTGAAATGGATGCACGTGTTGAAGCCGTTATGATTTTTCTTGATGCGATCATCGGCGAGTTCGAAATAATGACTCGTATCTGGTCGTTGGATTGGTTTGAAATACCCGCCGATCCGCTTGATTTTGGTCTGATTCCATTAGAAGAGTTGCGCAATGCTTTTGACAAAATCAAAGATAGCGTTAAACCTTTAGGAATAACGCTTCATTAGTTCACAGAATTCAGCATAAATGGAGAACACGGATGAGCAAATCATTAGCCGATCTGCTAGACAGAGTTCGACTAAAATATGTCGAAGCTGTTGAAGTACAAGGGCACCATCAACCTTACCTGACAGCGCATCATATTGCGCATCAAATGTTGATGGCCGATCCGCAACGTATGGCTGAAATGATCAGCCAAGATCCTAAAATCCTCGCAGCTCGACCGTCGGGTTTAATTGAAGATCCAACTGAAATGGATAACCCCTCTGTAGGGGCTATCGTCTACAGCAATGTGGTTGCAGCAACGCTTGAGGGGTTGCTGGCCGTCGCTGTTAACCGTGGTTGGTTAGACGTGGATGACCAAGGGCAGTTCATGGTCGATGCCGCAGAACTGGACAGTGTCAAACCGGTAAGCTATACCGACTTCAGTTCCGCTAAGCCGAATCTTGCCCATCAGCAAAGTGAGCTAGGTCGAATTTTCATGGCGGCAGAACAAGATTATACCGAAAAGCTGAACAGCGAGCCGCACAACGCCTATCAGTTGGCCGTGCAGATTGCATCGGATTATTCGGTGTTTTCACCTGAGGATTTGGCACCTTTGATTCTTGAAAACCCTCTGCTACTGGGTTTGAGAATTGATGATCGCATTGATGAGGAAATGTTTGGCGATAACCCGCCAGCAGGCTTGATTGTGAGTTTGCACTTGACCGATTTGCTCTTACAGTCGCTATTGGAGATAGCGGGTAGCATGGGAGCATTGGAGTTGGACAGTGCAGGTGAAATGATTATTCCTTTCGATGAAGAAGACAGGCCTATTGTTCATTAACGCGTAATAGCCCATTGAAAAAGGCTCCCTGAATTCTCTTCAGGGAGCCTTTTTTATATCAGTTGTTTTTAAATCAATCGCGTTCAAGCAGCCAGTTGTCGAGCGCTGTCACATCTTCTGGGCTTAAGGTTCCTAGCGTTTGTTTAAAGCGAAACAGGGTGTTCACGTGGTCAATGCGTGCATTTGAGTAAGCCAAGCGTGCTTCAAATAGCGCTTGCTCTGCTTGCAATACATCTACGACGTTTCGTGTTCCAACATTAAAGCCTTCTTCGGTTGCCCGCAGCGCGGTTTCTCGCGATAGAATGCTTTGTTCACGTGCCTTAACACTTTGAACGCTGGTTTGCAGTGTTCTTAGAAGGGTACGTGTACTTTCGGTGACGGCACGTTGTGTGTCATCCAAGGCATGTCCAGTGGCAATGAACTGGTGTTCTGCTTGACGCTGTGCGGAGTTGATGGCATCGCCACGATACAGGGGTAAGTTAAGATTTAATGCTAAGGTGTTGTCATCGGACCAGCCGTTGCTGTTGCCACCGTGAGTGCGGGCATTAGAGTGCGTTAGGCTCACACTGACGGTTGGCAGGTGTTCGCTGCGTTTGCTTTGAACATTGCGGCGTGAAGAGTCCACTTGAAGTTCAACAATTTGCAACTCCAAGTTGCCCTCTAGGGCTTTTTCAAGCCAAGCGCTGGGGTCTGCGGGTTCAACAGCGACAATCGGATACTCAGCACGTAGGCTACCGACCTGATTAAAGGCTTGGCCTGTTAAACGTTCCAGTGCTTCAAAGGAGTTTTGCAAAGCACCTTCGGCATCAATGCGTTGCACGACGGCATTGTCAAAGCTGGCCAGTGCTTCTTGCACATCCGTGATGGCAATTAGACCCACTTCGAACTGTGCGTTGACCTGATCAAGGCGGCGTTGTAGGGCGCGCTCTTGCGCTTGCGCATTCTCAAGTACGCTTTTCGCTCTGAGTACTTCCAGATAGTTTTGAACAGTGCGCAAGATGATATCTTGCTGAGCTTTATTGAACTCAAGTGCAGACACTTGCGCGCTGAGCTCGCTGGATCTGAAATTATAATATGCCGCTCTTGCGTAGATGGGCTGACTTAAGCTGACGCTATAACCGGTACGACCATTCGAGTTAGAGCTTTCGGAGGTGTTTGCCGAAAAATCCACACGAGGAAGAAGAGCTGCTTTGCCTTGAATCGGCGCTTCTTGACCGGCCATAAACTCGGCTTCGGCGCGTTTAAGTTGTGGGTCGTTCTCCAAGGCCAGACGGTAAAGATCCTGCAGAGGTCCAGAGAAGGCCGGAGCACTCATCAGCAAGGAGCTGACGAGTATAGGTAACCATACGATGTTTGACTTTTTCACAAGCCGATCCTTAATTTTCATAGTCAGGTTTCACTTCAACGAAGTTACGTTTACCAAAGATACTGTAAATAGTGGGAATGACAAATAAGGTTAATAGTGTACCCAGTAGCATTCCACCCACAATAACCCAGCCTATTTGTTGACGAGACTCAGCACCTGCACCCACGGCCATGGCCAGAGGTAAGGTCCCTAAAACGGTTGCGCCCGTTGTCATTAAAATAGGACGCAGACGTAAGGATGCAGCCTCAATAATAGACTCTCGTAGCGCCATTCCTTTGTCCTGTAACTGATTCGCAAACTCAATAATAAGAATACCATGTTTGGTGACCAGTCCGACAAGAGTTATTAAGCCAATTTGGCTATAAATGTTAATCGACCCGCCTGAATAAAACAGTGCAATTAGAGCACCTGTTAACGCAGGGGGAACGGCCAACATGATAATCAGAGGGTTTTTGAAACTCTCAAACTGAGCGGCCAAGACTAAGAAGATAAAGATCAGCGACAATACAAAGGTGGTTTGCATGGCATTGCTGGATTCTTTAAATTCACGAGATTGACCGCCGTAGTCAAACATGGCCGTAGGATCAATTTCAGCCAGTGCCGCTTCCATGAATATGAGTGCATCACCTAGACTGTAACCTGGAACCAGCATTGACTGAATTTTGACTGCTTTGAGTTTGTCAAAATGGTTCAGTTCGCGGGGAGCCACGGTTTCTTCAATGGTGATGAGGTTGCTCATCTGAATCATTTCACCATTGGCCGCACGGACGTACAAATTGGAGATGTCATCGCGTGTGCGGCGCATTTCATCTTCAACCTGAAGAATAACGTCATATTGCTCACCAGCGCGTTTAAAGCGAGTCAGGCTGCGTCCTGCCATAAAGGTTTCTAGGCTGCGGCCGACGTCGCGAACATTGAGTCCCGCTTCAGCAACTTTATCACGCTGCAAGGTCACCTTCAGTTCAGGTTTGTTGAGCTTTAGGTCGGTGTCGACTTGAACAAAGTTTGGGTTCTCGGCTACTTTGGCTAGCAGCGCATCAGTGATGACTTTTAGGTCTTGATAATCCCCAGTCGTTTTGACAATAAACTCAACAGGACGTGAAATGAAGCTTTGGCCTAAAGAGGGTAGGTTGATTGCAAACGACATGTTGCCCGGTACACCACCGAAAATGCGTCCGGTGAGTTCTTGCGCCACGTCTTGTTGTGAGCGAGTGCGGTTTTCCCAGTCCTCTAAGCGAACGAAGTTAAGCGAATTGGTCTCGCTCGGAAAGCCAGTGATGCTGAAGTGATGTGTCCGCTCGGGGATGCCTGAAATGATCGCTTCCACCTGTTTAGCATAGCGGTTGACATACTCAACCGATGAGCCATCGGGGTTGACTGAGAAGGTCATGATGGTGCCGCGGTCTTCAATTGGGGCCAGTTCTTGTGGCAATTTACCGTAGAAAAAGACGCTGCCAGCAACGCTCACGACCATGATTGTCAAGGTGAGTGTTTTGGAACTCAGCGTTTTTTCTAAGAGCCAATGATAGCCTTTGCTTGTGTTGTTTAACGCATTTTCGATGACGTTAAATAAGGCACTGTGTTTTTTCTCGTGTTTGAGTAAACGAGAGCAGAGCATCGGTGATAGCGTCAGTGCGATAAAGGTGGAAACGACAACCGCACCCGCAAGGGTCAGAGCAAACTCAGTGAACAAGCGACCGGTTTGTCCACTCGAAAAGCTCACAGGCACGAACACCGCAACAAGGGTGGCTGTGGTGGCTATGATTGCAAAGCCTATTTCTCGGCTGCCCTTGAATGCGGCCTGGATTGGATGAAGACCTTCTTCCACATGCCGGAAGATGTTTTCCAGCATAACAATGGCATCATCCACCACCAAGCCGATGGCCAGTACCAGTGCGAGCAAGGTTAGTGTGTTAATGGAAAAATCCATCGCATACATCATTGCAAACGCACCGATTAGGGACAAGGGTATGGTGACCACTGGAATCAGCGTCGCTCTCGGGTTACGTAAGAAGAAAAAGATAACGAGCACGACCAGAGCGCCAGCCATCATCAGTGTTTGGAATACGGATTCGATCGACTTCTCAATAAATACAGAGGAGTCGTAGGCGATTTGAATGTGCATACCTTCGGGAAGGTTCGCGCTAATGCTATCCAGCATAGTGCGCACACCCTCTGAGACATCTAAGGGGTTAGCGGTTGATTGACGAACAACGCCGAGCGCAATCGCATTTTCGCCATTAAAGCGAGCGTAGTTACGTTCGACTTCAGGGCCTATTTCAATGCGTGCGACATCTTCTAAACGCACAGCGTAACCATTGTCATTACGAATAATAACTTGTTCGAACTCTTCCGTCTCATTTAGATCTGTTTGAGCAAGGATGGTGAATTCACGGTCACGGCTTTCGATCCGGCCCGCCGGTATTTCAACGTTCTGACTTCTTAAGGCTTCTTCGATATCTTGTGGAATGACACCATATGCAGCCATTCTGGTGGGGTCAAGCCAAACCCGCATTGAGTATCTACGTTCGCCACCTAAGCGAACACTGGCAACACCGGCGACAGTTTGTAGGGGATCCCGCACGCGGCGTTCGGCATACTCACTGACTTCCATCGGATCATGGACATCGGAAGACAAGGCAATCCAGATGATGGGTTGTGCATCTGCTTCAGATTTTGCAACTATCGGTTCGTCAATGTCGTCGGGTAGCATGCCTCGGACACGGCTGACGCGGTCACGAACATCATTTGCGGCGGAGTCTGGATCTCGGTCAATTCTGAAATTGATACTGATTTGACTGCGCTCGGAACGACTGATCGATGTCATGTAATCGATCCCTTCTATTCCAGACAAAGAGTCTTCAATAATTTTAGTAACCTGAGATTCAATGATAGATGCACTGGCACCCGGATAGGATGTATCAACACTCACAACGGGAATGTCAATTTTTGGGTATTCGCGTATGGTCAAACGATCATAGGAAATGAGTCCTACCAGTAAGACCAGTAAACTGATCACGCTCGCCAGTACGGGGCGTTTGATACTGATATCAGAGAGTATCATACATCGGATCCTGATGAAGTTTCAGAAGGTGGGAATAAGGGCGTAATGGGCATGCCCGGCTGCAGTTTGATTTGGCCTGCCGTGACCACGACATCGCCAGGTGTCAAGCCTTCGGTTATTTGAACCTCTCCAAAGCGGCGCGCACCCATTGTGACAGGCGCCATACTCAAGATGTTATTTTCATCCATCTTCATGACAAAGAATGCATTGTCCAGTGGCATAATGGCTTGTTCAGGAATCATAATGGCGTGGTCATCCCGGCCAATAACGATCTCGACCTTAGAGAAAAGCCCGGGTCTTAAGCGCCCATCAGGATTTGGGATGCTGGCACGCACATTAATGTTGTGGCTGCGTGTGTTCGATGAGGGTGAGATGGCAAAAATTTCACCACTGAATTTCACACCGGGAAAGGCATCCACCTCAATCATAATTGTTTGACCGATACTGAGTTGACCAAGATTGCGCTCAGGCATGGCAAAATCGATCTTCATTTCAGAAAAGTCGGTGAGTTCGACAAGGTCTTGTCCAGACGTAATAAAATCACCTGGGCTGATGTGGCGCAGGCCGATCATTCCAGCAAACGGTGCCCGAATACGTGTTTTATCGAGGTTGGTTTTGGCGAACTCAACCTGAGCTTCGTTGACTCTTAACTGGGCCAGTTTGGTGTCTCTGTCATTTTGCGAGCCCACGCGACGCTCCAATAAATCGGCTGCGCGTTGGTATTCTTGACGACTCAGATTCGCTTGCGCTTGCGCCTGTGCCAATTCCGCATTGTAAGACGCACTGTCTAAGCGAAAGAGTTCCTGACCTTGAGTGACCATCTCGCCTTCATTAAATAGGATCGATTCAACGCGACCGCTAATCTCCGAGCGAATGATGACTGACTCATTGGCGCGCAGTGTTCCTACGCCGCGAAGGACATGGTCCAGGCTTGCGATTTCAACGCGATGAACCTCGGCTGGCAGTCCGCCTCTGGGAGGGGCATCGTCAGCAAACACAACTGGCGTTAAAAAAAGCGTTAAGCTTAACAGCGGTAGCAATAAAAAAGGTTTGGGTGGTGCGTACGATTTCATACTGAATATCCTTTCTGAACAGAAATAGGTTTAAGCAGGTAATCCCAGGTTAACGATATCGTGTCACGTAAGGGTTGTTTTGAGCCTTCCACTTTCATGCGCAGCAAGGCGCCTTGCCATAAATGCCAGATCATGGTTGCGAGGGTGGCAGCGGGGAGATCATCTCGAACACTGCCTTCGGCTTGGCAAATGCGGATATCTTCTTCAATAAAGCCTAATACTTTATTGGTGGCTTTTTTAATCGCTAAACGGAACTCCGGAGACTCGCCACCAATTTCACCCGATAAATTTGTGATGAGGCAGCCGAGGTTCTCTTTAGTTTCATCGAAGTCTTCAATCGTTTTTTCGAGCATTTTTCGCATGCGAGTGGCATGGTTGCCCTCTAGTTGCGACCACTCGAGTTGCCAACGATCATGCTCAATCGCTTCGTAGTATTCGATGACTTCAACGGCGTAGGCTTCTTTGCTCTCGAAAAAGTTATAAAACGAGCCTTTCGATACGCCGCACGCTTTTAAGATAAGACTGAGGCCGGTACCGTGGTAGCCATTTTTGTAGAAAAGTTCAATGCCGCATTGTAAAAGATGTTCGCGGCAATGCGTTGGAGGTCTGCCTTTATTCATTAAGTTTTAAACCGATTGTCCTAAAAGTGCCTAGTTTATATTTACTGACCGGTCAGTACAATATTACTTCGACACTTTTTACTGTGCACTGCAGCATTTGGATCAGTTCAGTTTATAGTTGTGTTTGAAATTGTTCAATTCTTGATCAATTTTTAGCATAAGATCTTCTGCACTGCCATTCACATCAGACAGGGTTGCCATTGAATAGCTTAACTTGAATTCGGGGTGATTTTCTTGCAGGTTCGATTCAATGGCTTTAAGACGCTTAGCAACAGGAGGACGACCTTTGGTTAGGGGCATTAACAACATAAACTCATCCCCGCCAAAGCGAAACACCTGGTCTTTGCGACGACTCATTTCCAGTAACTCATCCGCTAAACGCTTTAACAAATTGTCACCTTCCTGACGGCCATACGTGTTGTTGATCTCAGAGAAGCCGTGGATATCAACCAATGCAATTAAGCAGTCTTGCTGGCGTTGTTTGTAAGCTTCAACCGCATGTTGAAGGGCAAGATCAAAGGTTTTGCGCCCCGGAAGAGACGTCAATAGGTCGCGAGGTTCAGTACTGTGTTCATAATTTTTCTCTCCCGTCGATGACTGCGTTAACAGCCAAGCGCCGAGGGTGTCGGCGGCCAGTGCAATCAGCCATTCGCTTGTGTCTGTATCAAGCAAGTCAGGTTTACCCCAAGCACAGATATGCCCTGTACCATGATTGTCGGGTAAGTCGATACGATGACCTATCCAAAGTGCAGATGGGGTTTGTGAAATCATCGAATCCAAGGGGAATTCACGACAGATCGCACTCTGATGCAAACGATGCAATCCTTCATAGAGATTCTGGGCGGCATTGCCAGCCAAAGAATGATGCTGCGGTGACTTGAGGTTACCGTGACTCCAAAAACCAAGTATATCCAACTCTTTCGCGCTCACGCGTTTGGCAACCACGCAGTTATCCCAGCCTAATAGAGGGCCTAAGACACTGGCCGTTGCATTATACGGCTCACCACCTTTTTGCAGTTCGGGTAAGAGTTTCAGTAATAGCGTCCGCTGTAGATGATGGCGATCACCCGAATGGCCAAGAATCATTTGATGGCGTTTATCCCGCAGTCGTTGAAAACGGTGTGATTCAAGTTCTAGGTATTCAGAGTCTTGATTGATCGCCCAGTTTAAAACTTGCTTGCGATATGGGGATGGAAGGTCTCGAAAGCTAAGATTAGAGCCTTGCTCTTTGTCCTGCTTTAACAGTAAAACGGCTGCGTCAGCATTATCGAGTAAGCGGATCATTCTTTTTGCTTTCATTACCTATCCTTAATATCCATACAAACTATCTAATTGCAAGTTTAGCACTCTTGAGGTCTTTGTGTATGAGCTGTTGTTGATTTATCGTATTTTATACAACAGTCTGAGAAGACTGTGCCCACATTGTTGATCTTGTGGAGGGAGAATGTTGAGTATTTTTAGATTGGGTCGGCATGTTGACATCTGTGACTCTACTCTCCATGCAGTTAATCCTTGCGAATAAAAATGACCGATAGGTTGTTGGCGGGCATATCAATGCAGGTTTTCAGGTGTAATTGGTGGCATCGTGCCAGTTCGACGACTTCGTCTAAATGCCGAATTCCCCAGAGCGGATTGCGTTCGCGTAAGGATGCATCAAACGCAAGATTGCTGGGCGCTGGTTCAACACCGGATTGCCAATACGGGCCGTATAAGTAGACGATTCCTCCAACGGACAGATGACGATTGGCTAAGCGCATTAATCCTTCCGTTGCCGTCCAAGGCGCAATGTGCACCATGTTGATGGCAATCAGCGTATTAAACGTCGCAAGGGGCGGGGGGGTGTCAGCCAATACATCAAAGAACGCCGCTGACAGCAGAGTCTTTGTTGTGGCGTCGGCTTGCCAGGCATTAATACTTTCAAGCGCAGCACTGTCTATATCCGTGGGTTGCCAGCATGTGACTTGAGCTAAGTTGTCAGACAAATACAGAGCATGCTCGCCTGTGCCAGAGGCGATCTCTAAAACAGATGCCGGGCTGGGCAAATGCGCGGCAAGTGCTTGGCGAATAGGCTCTCGATTGCGTAATGCAGCTGGTGCACTTAAGCGTTTGGCCAGATGGGGTTGCATGTAGGATGATTGGCTCACTGGGTTACCTTTGGCATAGTAAAGGAGAATACAATTAAAGAGAGTCAGTTATACGCTTGCTATATAAAGTACGGAATTTATAGGCAAGATGACAAGGTTTATTGTCAGTTTTCGCAATTATCCATGTAAAATTAGCTGGTTAGCTTGAATCTGCACTTTGTTGTCTTTTCGTCAGCCTTTAATTGATTAGGAAATACCATGCCCGTTGATATAAACAGCTTGATTCCTTTAGCCCTAACCGGGTTGATGATGCTAATAGTGGGTTACCTAGGGGCAAGTGTTAAGCTTTCGCGGCGCATTAGCCTGCTGGAAGCCTCATATGACGAAGCGCAAAGCCAGCTGCAACAGAAAGAAACGGCACTGCTTGAGTTGCAATACGTGCATAAACAGCTTAACGAGGAGGTGTCTGCGGCTAGAGCCAAACTTAGTGAGCTAAATACGCGCTTAGAACTGTCGTATGAAAAATATAAAGAGGCTGAAGTGAGCATACGCCGCCTCACAGATGCCTTAAATGATGAGCGCAGAATTCTGTCCGATCGCCATGATGCCTTGTTGTACGAGTATAACCAGCTCAACAATGAGCTCACCCAGATTAAAACAGAATTTAAAGCGCGAGAAGCCAGCCATGCTCGGGAAGTGGCCAGTTTTGAGAAGCAAAAGAACAGTTTGTCTGAACACTTTAAAGTCTTGTCCGAGGAAATATTGGAGGCTAAGGCCAAAGCCTTGCACGAAACAACCAGTCTAGGATTGAATGCCGTCCTCACGCCTTTCCAGCAGTCGATTGACACCTTCAAAACAGAGGTTCAACACATTCATCATCGCGAAACGTTGCAACAGGGAGAGCTCCGCAAAGAGCTGGCCTCGTTAAAAGAGCTGAATCATAAAATGACTGAAGAGGCTCATCAGCTCTCAACGGCTCTGCGAGGCCAAAAAAAGCTGCAAGGGAATTGGGGCGAGCTGGTGCTTGAAAATGTATTGGATCGATCCGGCCTGCAAATCGGTAAAGACTATAAGCGTGAAGTCAGCATCAATACCGAAGAAGGTCGGCAGCGTCCAGATGCCATTGTCTATTTGCCACATGATAAGCATTTGATCATTGATGCCAAGGTTTCACTGAATGCCTACACGCGCTATGTGAATGCAGAGGAGGAGTTGGAGCGTAAAGCCGCGCTTAAAGAGCATGTGCAGGCCATCGGAAGTCGAATTAAGGAGTTGGCGGATCGTGATTATTACCGTTTACCTGGCTTAAACTCACCTGAAATGGTGTTTATGTTTATTCCGATTGAATCGGCGTTTGTCGAAGCCTTGAAGGCCGATGAAACACTGTTTCAACAAGCCATCGAACGCAATGTACTGGTCGCCACGCCCACGACCTTGTTGACCAGTCTTAACATTGTGCGACAGTTATGGCGTTATGAAGATCAGAATAAGCATACGGCATTATTGGCAGACAAGGCAGAGCAAGTGTTTAAAAAACTGAATAGCTTTTTAAGCAGCTTCGAAAAAGTGAAAAAAGGATTGGATACGGCCGTGAGTGCCTATGTCTCCGCCGAGGGGCAGTTGATCAGTGGGCGAGGCAATTTAGTGAAGCAGGTGGGGGAGTTTAAAAACCTTGCACCTGGCATCAAAGCGGAGTTGCCAGAGTATTTTACCGAAAAAGCGGAGCTGGAAATTGATTTTATCGCCGAGGTAAACGAGGAGCGCTCCGAGACCTAGTTTTTACTTCGCCGGATGATGCGACTGGTAAATATCATTGAAACACGAGAGGCGTCCGCACTTTCTGCTCATTTAGCTTAACCTAGCGCGCCTAAATCGCTATACTTGCGCGCTGCTGTATACAACAGCAATTAAATCCTAAGGGGTGGCATGTTTTAAATGCCTGAGATGCTAAGCGAACCCTTTGAACCTGATCCGGATGATGCCGGCGTAGGAATAGGACAACTCACAGAGTCATCTATAATCTCACGCGCGACCGGGTCTTCGATCACCAACGGAGACTGTATATGAGCCCTAAATTATCGGGTTTTTTGTTAACCTCACTTTTTATCAGCACCCCCTTTGCCATGGCGCAAACCTCATCCTCAAACGTTGTGTTGGATGAAATTCTGGTAACCTCAGGCTTTCGCCCTACGACACAACTTAAAACGCCAGCCAGTGTGACGGCCGTTTCCGAAGAGGCACTTGAAGCGCGCCAAGCCCAGCATTTGGAAGATGTCTTAGCTTTAACGCCCAACGTCAATTCGGCGAAAGGCAGTTCACGCGCACGCTTTTATCAAATGCGTGGGGTGGGTGAGCGCAGCCAATTTGTTGGACACGTCAATCCATCGGTCGGGGTCTTGTTAGATGGAATCGACATGAGCAGCATTGCAGCCTCTGCAACTCTGATGGATATTAAGCAAGTTGAAGTGTTAAGAGGCCCGCAAGGCACCTTGTACGGAAGTAATGCGCTTGCAGGCTTAATTAACCTGCAATCAAACGACCCGACGACTCAGCCGGAAGGCAGTCTTGAAGGCACGATCGGCAATTACAATACGCATTCCTTAACCGCCATCTACAGCACACCGCTAACAGATACCGCAGGATTACGCTTAGCCATTTCACAAAATAAAAGTGATGGCTTTATGCGCAATGACCACCTGAACCGTAAAAACACCAGTAACATTGATGAAACCTTCATCCGCGCCAAATTGAGATTTGCGATTACCGATGACTGGCTAATGGACTTGACGGGATTTTACGCCGATATTAACAACGGTTACGACGCCTTTAGTTTAGACAACACCCGCACAACGCTTTCGGATGAGCCGGGTCGGGATCGACAAATCAGCAAAGCCTTTGCGCTTAAATCGATTTGGACAGGCCACGATGTCTATCAACTTGAGACACGTCTGAGCCATTCGAACACGCGCAGTGATTATGGATACGATGAAGATTGGGCATTTAACGGTTTCCATCCTTGGGGTTACAGCTCCTACGATGAGTATGTGCGTGAATACAACACAACAACGGCAGAATTGCGTTTTGTGTCTTTGCCCGGTCAGGAAATTTTCAACGGCACCACGCAGTGGACCGCAGGCCTTCATGCTTTTCATCAAGACAGCGACCTAAAGCGCGATGTTTTTCGCAATGGTCTACCGCGAGCTGGTCGGACAATCACCAGTGATTTTAAAACGGAGCGTGTTTCCCTATACGGTGAGCTGGAAACACTCTTGTCTGAAGACTGGATCTTAACATCGGGTTTACGTGTTGAGCACAGCCGAACGGCATTTGATGACAATGTGCGTGCCTCCTATCGCAAAAATGAAGACTTGTGGGGTGGCCGTCTTGCGTTAGAGCATTTTTTAACGCCCGAAACGTCGATCTACGCCAGCCTTTCCAAAGGGTATAAAGTGGGTGGCGTTAACGGAGGTTTTACGCCAGCACAATTGAGTAATGAGCAACTTATTTTTGATACCGAGTCGCTTTGGAATTATGAAATCGGCTCGAAAGGGCGTTATCTGGATGGCCGTTTAATCACGCAAACCAGCTTGTTTTATCAGCAACGTAAAGATGCGCATTTAAGAGGTAGTTTTATGGCATCCAGTAATCCCGCAGATGGCTTTGTGGATTATCTGTTTAATGCCGATCAGGTCAATAACACAGGTGCCGAGTTCGAGTTTAAGTATGCGTTGGATAATGGCCTGAGTGTTCAAGGTGCGTTAGGTCTATTGCAGACCAAGGTTAAGGACGCGCGTGCTCGGATTCATCAACGCGATGTGGCCCATGCCCCTCATTGGCAGTACCAGTTAGGGCTTGCCTATGACCGTGGGCAGGGCTGGTTTAGTGGCGTGAGTGTTGAAGGAAAAGATGCGTTCTACTTCTCGGACAGCCATGATGCCAAGTCCTGGGATTACACATGGGTCAATGCCCACATAGGCTATCAACAAAATAGTTGGTCTGTGCGTTTGTGGGGACGCAACCTTGGCAATCAAGACGTTGCGGAGCGTGGTTTCTTCTTCGGAAACGATCCAAGAATCAACTATGAAGAGCGTGCGTATTATCAATTAGGCGCACCGAGAACCTTTGGTGTCACGGCGCGCTTGATGTTTTAACACTATCTGTCTTAAGCAATATGTCTGACCAACGCAGCGCCTAATTCTTGTGTACTGGCAACCCCGCCCATGTCTCGAGTTAGGTGCTGCTTTTCTTTTAAGACCGTCTCCATCGCCTGCATCAGAGAGTCATGAACCGCAGGAAAGCCCAAATGTTGCATCATCATCGCACCCGCCCAAATGGTGCCGAGTGGGTTAGCAATATTCTGTCCGGCGATATCCGGTGCGGAGCCGTGAACAGGCTCAAACATCGATGGATAGGTTTTCTCAGGATTAATATTTGCCGAAGGCGCAATCGCTATGGTGCCAGTGCAGGCCGGGCCTAAATCAGAAAGAATATCACCAAACAGGTTAGACCCAACCACAACATCAAAATGCTCAGGCATACGTACAAAATTGGCCGTTAAAATATCAATATGATAATGGTCAACCTTCACTACGGGATAGTGTTTGGCCATTTCGAGTACACGGTTATCCCAATAGGGCATGGAGTGATAGATGCCATTTGATTTTGTCGCTGAACTCAGGTGCTTTGCTTCACGGCTTTGTGCCAAATCAAATGCATACTTTAGAATACGATCCGTGCCTCTGCGTGTGAACAGGCTTTGCTGGCAAACAACCTCATGCTCAGTGCCTTCATATTGAATACCCCCAACGGATGAATATTCACCTTCGACGTTTTCTCGGACAACATAAAAATCGATATCACCAGGCTGTTTACCGGCTAGTGGGCAGGGCACACCGTCAAACAACCGAACAGGACGTAAGTTTACATATTGATCAAAAGCACGACGAATCGGCAGTAATAATCCCCAAAGTGAAATATGATCCGGCACGCCCGGAAAGCCAACGGCTCCCAAGTAGATTGCGTCAAACTGACGGAGTTGTTCAATGCCATCCTCAGGCATCATGCGGCCTGTTTGATGGTAGGTCTCGCAAGACCAATCGAAATAGGTCCACTCAAACTCAACACTGTGCTTGCGTCCCGCCGCCTCAAGTGCCTGAATGCCTTCAGGAATAACTTCTTTGCCAATTCCATCGCCAGGGATGACGGCTATTCTTAATTTTTTCATCACATCTCTCCTGAAAGTAATCGTTGATCCATGCTATTTGAATATGTATCGTGAATAAATAAGGTTAATGTGTTTGTAAGGAATATGAATCGTGAGTCAACTGCCTCCGCTTGAGGATTTTCGTGTGTTTGTGACGGCCGCTCGTCTGGGTGGATTCAGTGTGGCCGCCGATCAATTAGTGGTGTCGCCCGCGTATATCAGTAAACGAATTGGCCTTTTGGAAGAACGACTGGGTGTTAAGCTCTTTATGCGAGCCTCCCGCAGTGTTTGTTTAACACTAGAGGGAAAGATAGCACTTGAATGGGCCGAGCGTTTGTTGGAAACGCACGATCAGTTACGTGCAGAACTCAATCGTGAACAAGAGCTCCCACGCGGTCGCTTGAGGGTTGTCACGAGCACAGGATTCGGAATGCACTGCATTGCCCCCATTATGTCTGATTTAGCGTTTCGCTATCCTGATTTGCAAATTGACTTGGAATTGCTGGACCGCCCAGTCGACCTTGTGTCTGAAGGATTTGATCTTGAAATTCGTATCGGTGGTGTATTGCCTGAGCAAATGATTGCAAAACGCCTTGCCAATAATCAGCGCATACTTTGTGCTGCACCCTCATACCTTGAGAAACACGGATTTCCCACTTCTCTAGAAGACCTCAAGCGACACCAATGCATCGGTATTCGTGAGCGCGATCAGAGCTATGGCATCTGGCGTCTTGCAAAAGAGGATGAGGTCTATTCAATACCTCTAACGGCAGAGATGATGACAAACAATGGTGCTGTTGCCAAACAATGGTGTTTAAAAGGCCACGGGATTATGCTGCGTTCCATCTGGAATGTTCAGAAAGAGCTGATAGAAGGGGACCTTGTTCGTGTTTTGCCTAGCTATGGACAGCAAGCGGATATTCACGTCATTTATTCAGCAAGATTAGAAACGTCTGCAAAATTAAGGGCTTGTGTTCTGAAGCTGGAGCAGTCATTGCCTGGGTTTTTGAGAGTTGATTAAATTTTAAACAAAAAATTGTACGTATAAAAATTATGGTCTATTTTCAAATGTAGGGTTTAGATGTGCTGGTTTGCTGTGATGGAGCACGGTGGGGCGCGGTAGCGTGTTTGGATTTTAATCTAACGTGAAGGGAGGTCGATTGTGTTAGTGATTATTCATGGATGGAGCGATACTTACCGCTCATTCGAACGTCTTGGTAAACGCTTAATCGCCGATGGCATCATGCCAAACGTCAAGCATGTGCGTCTTGGCGATTATGTTACATTGGACGACGATGTTACGTTCGATGATCTTTCCTATGCTTTGCAGGCGGCTTGGAAAAAAGAGCGTTTACCGACTGCACCTCGAAGCGTTGATATTGTTATTCATAGCACGGGTGGGTTAGTTATACGTCATTGGATGATCACCTTTTTTAAACCTGAAACGAATCCAATTAACAGGTTGCTGATGTTAGCGCCTGCTAATTTCGGTTCGCCGTTGGCTCATAAAGGACGATCATTCTTCGGTAGAGTTGTTAAAGGTTTTAAAAGCAGTCGGCTCTTTCACACAGGTACTCACATTCTTAAAGGGTTGGAGCTTGCGAGTCCATTTTCGTGGGATTTGGCGCAGCAAGATCGTTTTGGCAGTGAGGTTTGGTATGGTCCAGGACGTGTGCTTTGCACCGTACTGGTAGGAACGTCTGGCTATACGGGTATTGCAGCAGCCGCAAACGAGAAAGGGACAGATGGAACGGTAAGGGTGTCTACGGCCCATCTGAATCCACTATTGGTTAGGTTCGACTTTGCAACCGATCCTCAAAAGCCAAAGCTTTCACTTGAAGATGCGAAAGGTTTAACTGCTTTTGCACGCATTCCAAACGAAAATCACAGTACGATTGCACTCAAGGACAATGGGCCGAAAAATGCACTTACCCTTGGCTTGATCAAGGATGCATTGCAGGTGACCGACGAGACGTTTCCTGCATTTGTTAATAGGCTCGAAACATTTTCGGATACTGCACGTACAAACAGTTCATCTAACTCGCACACACAAGCGTATCAGAACACAGTGGTTCGCCTTACCGACGATATGGATGCCTTTGTAACTGACTATTTCTTGGAAATATTCGCCAAAGACAAACTTTTTAAAAAGGTCGATAACCGTCTGACACGTGTAGTACAAGAAGAAATTTTCGAAAAAGTACATGTGTATAGTGATAATTCGGCCTATCGCAGTTTGTTATTCGATACGACTGTGCTGAACGAGAAAGTTGTGACGCTAGGCTTGCCACTTTTTGTCAGTTTGACCGCTATGCCAGATATCAGCCAGACCAAAACCGTGGGCTATTCAACCTTCGGATACGATGATATTGGCAGTATCAAGCTTACTTCTGATCGGTTGCAGAAACTCTTTCATCCAGATCGAACAGTGTTGATAGATATAAAAATCCACAGAGAACAGACTGAGAAAGTATTTAAAATATTTGGGCTTTCTTGATTGTGGGGGCTGTTGGCATGGCCATAAAATCATGTGATAGACAACTCACGATTGGTGAGTCGGCAGAAGCAACGGTTAATCCAAAAATTAAATATGTTGAATCCGGCCTTTTGGTGAGTGTTGGCGAACAATACAGTTTTTCAGCGCGCGGTAAGTGGAAAGATTGTCACAAGATCTGCGATGCGGAAGGTTGGAGCGATGGATTGATAAGGATTTTCATGCGTTTCAACCGAATACCGTACCAGCCGTATTTTTTATTGTGCGGTGTAGTTGGCAGGGATGACCGTCATGCATTCCCGATTGGTGTGCAGAAAGAGTGGACAGTCCCTGCTAATTTGGTCGGCGAGCCAAGTGGTTGCCTTTATCTGTTCGCGAATGATATTCCTTTTATGTATTTCAACAATTATGAACTTGATGAGTCGCAGGGTGGCCCACTTCTGGTGGTGATTACTCGTATTAAGTGATTTCTGAGTAGATTACGTGTTAATGTTTTGGTGATTAGCCAAACTAAGTATACCCTCTAATATGTATTAGAAGGCTTAGTGCCTTAAAAATAAGCAGCTAAGGTGCAACCTGAAAACCATCATGCGATATGTCTATATAGAAGACTTTGATGAAATTTCTGTGCTAGTTAAAGCTACTTTCATGCGACGTTACGAGTACTAGGGAGTAAACAGATGATTCGCGATTATCGTGTGTCGGATATTGATCAAATTTTGGCAATTTGGCTATCTGCGTCGATCAAAGCCCATGATTTTATAGAGTCTGCATTCTGGGAATCGAAGATCAACGAGATGCGTGAGGTTTATATTCCTGCATCGGATACCTTTGTGTATGAAGTGGAGGGCGAGATTGTTGGATTCTATAGCCTTTATCAGGATACACTTGCTGCAATTTTTATCCTACCGAACTTTCAGGGTAAGGGGTTGGGTTCTATCTTGCTTGATGATGCTAAAAAAAGGCGGGAAAACTTACAACTTACTGTTTATAAAGAAAATACTAAAAGCATCCAGTTTTATGAGAAACACAGGTTCGTTCTACTTTCTGAGCAAGTCGATGTGCACACAGGGCACCCCGAACTCATTATGGTCTATCGCTAAATCCGTCTCATCCAGATGACTTCCAAAAATTCGACGTATCTGCTTTCTATTTGCCCAATAAAAATAATGCCGAAGGTCGCCAAGTATACGTCTAGCGATCAGCATTTCTGGCTTTTTCGTGCCATCCATCGTGACGTGACAGCTTCTATCTGTCTAGGATTCTGTTCCGCTTGTAAAGAGCCCAGAGCTTTGCATGCTGATGCACTCTAATAAAGGCAAATCTATTCCACAATAACGTTGATCAATGCTATTGTAAAAGCTCATTGAGTCTAGGAAGGAGCGCCCTTGGTGAGAACAGGATTGGTTATTTACTCTTCGTCAATCAGCCGCTTAACTGAATTCTATTGTCATGTCTTTGGCTTCGAGGTCTTCGAAAAAGATGAGTCGTATGCTTTACTGATGGCGGGTGATGTTGAGCTAGTGTTGCTTGAGACAGAGATTTCAAAAAAGGCATTTAGTCTAGATAAAGCCAGAGACGATACGCCAATAAAGCCAACATTCTTTGTTGATGCACCTCTTGAACGAATTGGCCAAAAGATAGAAGAAAAAGGTGGAGCTGTATACCCGCCCAAAAATTGGGATTTTGGTGGCCGTCAGGTATGTGATGCGTATGATTGTGAGGGTAATATTTTCCAGTTGAGAATTGGAAAAAATGCATAATCAATGTACGGCAGTTGTGCTAGGTGGACATGAGCCGACAAGCACCAATAGCCATAAACCTGCATCGGTTATTTTTACTGGCACTCACCTAGCCGTGTAAATTACAGTGGCGTCATGGGCTAGCACGTAGCTTCGCTCAGGTTCAAACATAAGGAACAATGCATGGCGCTTCCGTCCAAATCTCTGCTTCTTTTTTTGGTACTTCTGCCATCACAGCTCTTAGCCCAGTGGCCGTCAGGGCTACGATTTTCGCATCATGACTGGGAGTTGGCATGTGATAATACACGTACATGCAGAGCCGCAGGCTATCATAGCGATAACGAGGAAATGGCCGTATCGGTACTCCTAACGCGAAAGGCGGGACCCAACGAACCCGTCACAGGACAAGTGATGATCGGCCACTATGAAGAGAACCCTAAGCTTGATAGCCTTCCGGCGGTATTTGAACTTTCGTTGCGCATCAATGATCGTCTCATTGGGCAGGTAGCGATTGCCAAGGACTCGTTTGTTGCCGACCTCAGTTCGAGTCAGGTTGATGCGCTATTGGCATCGCTTGTCCGTACGTCACGCATCGAGCTATCTGCTGGGGAGGCCGTCTGGTCGCTCTCTGATAAAGGTGCCACAGCGGTGCTCTTGAAAATGGATGAATACCAAGGTCGTATCAATACGCTAGGTGCCCTCGTCAAGAAGGGGGCTAAGGACGAAAAATCCGTCCTCCCTGCAGAACAGGTTCCTGTTGTTATTGCAGCACCTCTTCCAACGTCATTATCGGATGATCAACCCCTTGCCATGATGGATTCAAAAGCCTTGATGGATGCGATCCATACCACTCTAGGAGAAGATGATTGCCAGAGGCTTACCGAGGCTGAGGGAGAAAATGCCGAGCTAACAGCGACTCGTCTGAACGATACCAAAGTACTGATTTCAGCTCAGTGTTGGATGGGTGCATACAATTTTGGATACGGTTTTTGGATCATTAATGCATCGTCACCTTATCAGCCTATATTGGTAACTACGATGGGTTCGGATCACAGCGATGGAGTCATTTCAGCCTCTCACAAGGGACGTGGTCTTGGCGATTGTTGGAGTTCAGAGGCATGGACTTGGGATGGCGAACAGTTTGTCCATACCGAAGCATCTACCAGTGGACTGTGCAAATTAATGGCTCCTGGTGGAGCATGGACTTTGCCCACACTCGTTACGAGTGTTCGTAGCGATGCGACGTAGTGATTGAGTCCCCAGTGAAGCTCGAACTGAAACTGGTCATGGTACGACTAAGGTACTATTATACTTGTATTTCTGACTATTGGGTCGAGTAGCATGCAACTGTCTGATAAATCCAGAACGCTTCCGCGTCTTCATTTGACAGGGACATTGTTACTGGTCACTTTCCTAACGTTGTTTTTATCGGGTTTTTTTACTTGGCAGAGAATTCATGAGCACAACGCCTCGATACAGCGTATAGAGGCGTTATCATTGCAGCAGTTGCAGCAACGTTTGCGCCGGGAAATGTCGGCCATCCGAACCGATATTGATTATACACAAGCACAAACTGAGGTGGAGTTACGTCAGCGCCTAGTTGAAATGGTCGATGTTGCTTGGACAACCGCTAATGCACTGTATCTGGAGCAAAGCCCCGATTTTGATCAGGCGAGTCTGAAAAGTCTGCTTGTCGAAACGTTGCGTCCGTTACGCTTCTTTGATGGGCGTGGCTACTATTTTGTTGGAGAAATGAGTGGACGTTTTGTGCTCACTCCAACATCGCCTGAACTTGAAGGCCTACTGATGCCTGACAATCAAGATGATAGGGGGAACTATATCGTGCGTGGGCTGTTGGAGGCTGCTCACTCCCCTGAGGGTGCCGGGTTCCATTCCTATCGTTGGTATCGTCCCGATGATGCTGAGCGTATGGCCGATAAACATGTGTATGTGCGTCATTTTGCTCCCTTTGATTGGTTGATAGGTGCAGGGGATTACACCTATGAATGGGAAAGCCGCTTGCAACTTAAACTCTTGGCACAAATACGTAATCGACGGATCGGTGAGACAGGGTTTACCGCTGTGATTGATACGCAGGGGCAGGTACTTCTGTCATTTGATAGTCAGTATCCTGCAGAGCAAGGGGAAGATGCACCATCCGTCTTAGAGCAAGAAGCGATTGTATTGATGCTTGAGGCGGCAGCAGAAGGTGGTGGTTTTATCCGTTACCTCTGGCCCAGCCCGATAACTGGCGAGAATACCTGGAAAACAGCGTTGGTTGAGCCAGCAGGCCATTGGGATTGGGTGTTGGTTTCCACCATTTTTGAAGATGAGGTCAGTGGCATTTTAAAGGATGAAGTACAGGTTTTTGAAGCCAGTACGTCAAGCAATTGGTACACCTATTTGGCGGTTACTTTAGTATCACTGATTTTTGCCGTGATTGGGTCTTGGCTGTTTTCCCGTTGGTCTTCAGGTTTGTTTCATGCGTATCACGAAGAGCTGAGCGCTCAGAGTGCAGAGCTAAAACGCAAGGCCGATGAGTTGACGTTGAGCGAAAGTAATATCCGTCATCTTGCATTTCACGATGTATTAACAGGCTTGGCAAATCGACGTTTACTGATTGACCGACTGCAGCAGCAATTGCATCAAAATCAGCGCAGTACAAATTTTGGTGCACTTTTGTTTATTGATTTGGATAATTTCAAAACCCTCAATGACACATTGGGTCATGACAAAGGTGATGATCTGCTGCGCCAAGTTGCACATCGTATTAGTTTCTGTGTGCGGGAAGAGGATACGGTAGCGCGTTTTGGTGGGGATGAGTTTGTGGTGATGCTGGGCACTCTTAGCTACGATGAAGCGGATGCCGCCGCTCGCGCTCGAGTTGTGGCTGAAAAAATTCTGACGACCTTGCGTCAAGAGTATCATTTCGACGGACAGCATTATTTCAGTACCCCCAGTATTGGTATTACCCTGATTCATGGCAGTGCCATTGCAGAGGAGCTGCTGAAACAAGCAGATCTGGCAATGTACCGAGCGAAGGATGCAGGTCGTAATTGTTTGTACTTTTTTGATCCAGAAATGCAACAGGCACTGTCAGCAAGGGCGCAGATGGAGTCTGAATTACGCATTGCATTGCAGCAAGAACAGTTATTGCTCTATTACCAGCCACAAGTGAATGCCGCAGGTAAATTGATTGGTGCTGAAGCCTTAGTACGCTGGCAGCATCCCCAACGTGGTTTGGTGGCACCGGCTGAGTTTATTCCAGTAGCTGAAGCATCTGGACTAATCTTGTCGTTGGGTAGCATAGTATTGCGCCAAGCTTGCCAGCAGTTATCAGTTTGGGCAAGCATGCCGAGCTTGTCAGAGTTAAGTCTTTCGGTGAATATTAGTGTGCATCAGTTTAAACAGCCTGGATTTGTCGACGAAATACTGGCATTGGTTGAGCGCTTTCAGTTGGTGCCACAGCGCCTTAAATTGGAATTGACCGAAAGCCTGCTGATTGACGATATGGCGTTTTCAATTGAGCGGATGAAGTACTTGAAACAGAAAGGGGTTGGTTTCGCATTGGATGATTTTGGTACAGGGTATTCGTCTTTGGCTTATATTAAACAGTTGCCGTTGGATCAGCTGAAGATTGATCGTTGCTTTATCGACGGTTTACCTGACGATGCCAATGATGCCGCGATTACCCGTATTATTATCAGTCTAGCTAAAGAGCTTAACCTATGGGTCGTTGCTGAAGGTGTTGAAACAGAGGCTCAGTGGAAATTCCTGCAAGCGATAGGGTGTCCTGGGTATCAAGGCTACTTATTTGGACGTCCTGTGTCCGCTGAAGAGTTTATGAAGAGTGCGCTTAACTCAAAATAGTCTAGATGAGGGTAGGTTGTCGTCTCAATCAATGTGCTTAAGTCCTTGTATGACTCATCGAGTGCGGAGTAAAGACCTAGTTAAGTGTTAAACACTGGACACATGCTGACATGCTTCACAACGAGTATGACCGTCTTCGACAGTTCTCACATGCTAAACTGATCGCCGTAAAAGGCATTACGACTTGGAATAATACTCCTGTGTTGCTGCGGGAGTACTTTGAAGGTCAGCCACTGGACCAGTTTCTGAACACGCATTCCTTAACAGAGCATCAATGCTTACACTTGGCTGTGGCAATAGTCGAGGCTGTGCAGTCTATTCATGATGCTGGCTGTATTCATACGCAGTCGTGACATGTTGAAGCACCTACTTCCCAATTTAGACGTTGAGCGGGCGCTGGCAAATGCCAAAGCGGGTGGTTGGTTGGTCATGCGATGGCTGGGGAGTATGCCTTTCCCCATGATCGCATTCAGCAGGCAGCCTTTGGGCTTATGGATACACTGACGCTTCAAAAAGTGCACTTGTCCATCGCGCAGTATCTTGAGACTCAAGCGGAAATGGAAAGTCACCTGCTGGATTGTGTCTATCACTATACGGCAGCTTTAGATCGGATCTCCGATCCGCAACAATTGATCAAGGTGGGTCAGTTGAATCTAAGGACCACAAGGCTAATGGCGATTTTCATTTGGCGCTGGTGTATATCATTCAAGCGATGAAGCTCCTATTGCCGCAGATTACGGATGCACACCTTCGCGCCGAAATTCTAAAAGAGCGTGCAGAATGCGAGCATTTGTGTGGTCAACAGTCAACGGCATTAAACTATTATCATCAGGCACTGCTTGTCTGTTCGGATGCACGACAGCGTACAAAAATCTATGAGTTGTTGATTAAGTTTCATACCGATTACGGTGACTTCCAGATCGCGTTTGAAACGGGTAGAACCGCTCTTTCCTATCTTGGCTTTCGGGTGCCTGCGGGTTTCAACCCTGTTAACTTCCTAGCAGATTATCTCCACCTTAAATACAAATTACGCGGAGCTACCACGGAGACATTACTGGCTTTGCCCGAGGTCAGTGAGGCGTGTATTCGGGATCAAATTCTATTGTTGTCTGCCATGCAGAAAGTGGCCTACCAGATACGTCCAGAGCTTTGTGTCGCACTTGCCGCTAAACAGGTGCGTTTGTGTTTACGTTATGGAAATACCCGAGAGGCTGTGGTCGGTTATATGGTGTTTGGCGTGATTTTTTTGGGTGGTGTCCGAGGCCACGCTGAAGCAGGATGTGAATACGGTCGTTTGTCTCTCGCAATGCTAGAGCGTTACAACAATCAGATGCAGAGTGCGGAAGTCCCGTTTGTGTATGGTTACTTTGCACACTCTTGGTTGCATCCGGCCAGTGATACCGAGCGCTACTGGCTGCGTGCATTTGAGCAGGGGCTTAAGGTTGGCGATTGGTTTCATGCAGGCTGTGCAGCCACTGGAATTGTGCAAAGCCAACTGATGCGTGGACAGCCTCTTGAGCAAGTGCTGCAACAATGTAACTATTACCAAGCCACTTTGCAGCGCATAGGCGCATTTAAGCATGGCCAAGTGCTGGTCGGTATTCGTCAAGCGTTGTTGAATCTATGTCATTCTTCATCTTCTTTACCCACCTTTAGCCATAATGGCTTTGACGAACGTGCTTATCTGAATAAATTAAGCCAGTATGGCTCTCGCCATTTTGCCCATATGTATTTCATTAATAAAATGTGGGTGCTGTATTTTCAAGGTCATTATAAGGCAGCAGCAGAGGTTGCGCTGAACAGTCAGGGGTATATGAAAGACAGTCAGGGCATGTTGCATGCGACTGAGCATTGCTTTGTACACGCGCTGATTTTGGCCCAAACGCTTCGATCCTTTGATGGCTTAAAAAGGCATTGGATTCACGTCCGTATTAAACGCTATGTACGGAAATTTAAGTGCTGGGCCAAATCCTGTCCTGACAACTTTCTGGATAGAGCGCAATTGTTGCGAGGGGAGTTGTATCGAATTGCCGGACGTTATGGTAAGGCACTTGAACATTACCAAGAAGCCTGTAAAACAGCCGAGTTTTATGGTCATCTCAATCTTCAGGTACTTGGCCATCAATTGACAGAACAGTTGTATGCCAGTCAAGGTCAGCTTTTAGCGGCGCAGTGCCATCAACTGGAAAAAAGGCAGTTGGCTGAAAAATGGGGGGTGAGTCGTCAAAATGCTCAAGCTCAAGGTTCTAGTCGTGTACGGCGAACAGACCAGTTTGATTTAGATAGCCTTGCCAAAGCTGTCGAAGTGATTAGCCAAGAGCGTCGATTGCCTCGATTACTCGAAACCCTAATGTCTATTCTGCAGGAAAATACTCTGGCGCGGCGTTGTGTGCTCATGCTGCAAGAGGATCAACAGTTTCTGATTCAGGCTGAGTCCTCGGTTGAAGGGGTTGAGACTCAGGTCATGCAGAGTCAACCCTATGATCAGACAGATAATCTGCCGCGTCGGGTCATTAACTATGTAATGGCATCGCATGAGCCGATTTTGATAGATGATGCTCGCCACTACGATGTCTTTGCCAATGATCCTTACTTTGCTCGCTATCAGGTGTTGTCAGTCCTTTGTGTACCTCTGATGATTCATGGACAGGTAAAAGGAATTGTCTATCTGGAGAACGACACGGCCGCAGGGGTGTTTACGCAAGACCGTTTTGCCTTATTGCATTATCTGGGAGGGCAGATTGCCATTTCGATTGAAAATGCATTGGTGTATCAAAAGCTGGAGCAAAGGGTGGGAGAGCGCACTCAGGATATCGAGCGGCAGAAGGAGGAGCTACAAAACCAGTACGATACCATTCGTCATTTGAATCAGCGGTTAACGGAGGAAAATGATGAACGTAAGTTGGCAGAGAAAAAGTTGCAGGATGCCAATCAACAATTGCAAATTCTAGCGACGACGGATGGGTTGACTGGACTCAGCAATCGTCGACATTTTAACCAGTTTTTGACGCAGCAATACCTATACTGCAAGCGACATGAATTGCCTTTTTCGTTACTGATTTGCGATTTGGATGAGTTCAAAGCCTACAATGATCATTATGGGCATCAGGC
This sequence comes from Nitrincola alkalisediminis, assembly GCF_009821115.1. Lineage (GTDB taxonomy): Bacteria > Pseudomonadota > Gammaproteobacteria > Pseudomonadales > Balneatricaceae > Nitrincola > Nitrincola alkalisediminis. The sequence continues at coordinate 66,803 of NZ_VYTY01000011.1, forward strand.
TGGAGACGAATGTTTGATTGCAGTGGCAGAGTGTTTCAATTCAGTGGTCAAACGCCCCAGCGACCTAGTGGCTCGTTATGGTGGCGAAGAGTTTGCAATAATTTTATCCGCTACTGATCGTGAGGGTGCTGTGCACATTGCTGAACAGATCCATCAGGTCATTCGCCAGCGTGATATTGTGCATGTTGTTTCGTCAGTTTCTCCTCGGGTCACCATGAGTATTGGGTTGCATGTCGGTTTGGAAAGCAGTATCGATCAATTGATACATTGTGCAGATGAAGCCTTATACCAAGCCAAAAGAGACGGTAAAAACCGTACATGTGTATATCATATAAAAGACAATCTTCACCAACAGGACATCTAACGTTGAAAATCCTCCACACTTCAGATTGGCATATTGGTCGAACGCTTTATGGCAGAAAGCGCTACGAAGAGTTTGAAGGCTTTTTGAATTGGCTGGCTGACACGATTGAAACGCAACAAATAGACGCGCTTCTGGTGGCTGGCGATATCTTCGACACCAGTACCCCCAGCAACCGTGCGCAAACGTTATATTACCGATTCTTATGTCGTATTGCGGCGTCAGCTTGCCGTCATGTTGTTGTGATTGCTGGGAATCACGACTCCCCCACGTTCCTTAACGCACCTAAAGAGTTGTTAAAGGCTTTGGATGTCCATGTGGTGGGGAGTGCCTCCGATCGACTGGACGATGAAGTGCTTACGCTTCGAGACTCGCAGGGAGAGCCCGAACTGATTGTCTGCGCTGTCCCTTATTTACGTGACCGTGATATTCGTACCGCTGAAGCCGGAGAAACCCTAGAGGATAAAGAACGTAAACTGCTTGATGGAATACGTCAGCATTATGCCAGTGTTGGTGCGTTAGCAGAGCAAACGCGCCAGAGTTTAGGTGTTGAAGTGCCGATTGTTGGCATGGGGCATTTGTTTGCGGCAGGTGGGAAAACTCTGGAGGGTGATGGTGTAAGAGAACTCTATGTTGGCTCGTTAGCCCATATCAGTGCAGCCATTTTCCCTGAGTGTTTTGACTATGTTGCACTGGGTCATCTTCATGTGCCACAAGCGGTAGGTGGCAACGAGTTTATCCGCTACAGTGGATCGCCTTTGCCAATGGGATTTGGTGAGGCAACACAACGCAAGGGGCTTTGCTTGGTTGATTTTAACAACCGGATTCCCAGTTTAACCCTCTTGGATATTCCTGTGTTTCAGCGCTTGGAACGCATCAGTGGTGATTGGGGCCAGCTTTCGAGCCGGATTGCAGTGTTAGCCAGTCAACGCGCATCTATTTGGTTGGAAATCATTTTTACAGGACAAGAGGTGATCGGGGACCTCAGAGAGCGATTAGACGAAGCGACATTAGGTACTGAACTTGACATACTTCGTATAAAAAACACCCGTGTAATTGAGCGCGTGATGGGGCAGGAGCGGATAGACGAAACCCTGGATGATTTGGATGTGCAGGATGTTTTTATACGTTGTTTGGATCTGCATGATGTTCCAGATGACCAGCGGCCTGACTTGCTGAGAGCGTATCAGGAAACCTTACAATCCATTCAAGATGAAGATCTAAGAGCGATATAAGGACGTCAGCATGCGTATTCTCCAGGTTCGCTTTAAGAATCTTAATTCATTGGCGGGTGAGTGGTTAATTGACTTCACCCACCCCGCGTTTATTTCCGATGGGATTTTTGCCATAACGGGTCCGACAGGGGCGGGGAAAACCACCCTTCTAGATGCCATCTGCCTAGGACTATACGGGCGCACACCAAGATTAAATCGTGTGAGCAAAGGGGCTAACGAGATTATGTCACGGCAAACAGGTGAGTGTTTTGCCGAGGTCACCTTTGAAACACAGGCAGGTACATTTCGTTGCCACTGGAGCCAACATCGTTCTCGACGAAAATCAGATGGCGAGTTGCAAGCCCCGAAGCATGAAATTGCCAATGCACTCACGGGCGAAATTTTTGAATCCAAGTTACGAGGTGTAGCGGATCAGATTGAAGTCGCCACAGGCATGGATTTTGATCGATTCACTCGCTCTATGCTTCTGGCTCAGGGCGGCTTTGCTGCTTTTTTGCAGGCGGCTGCGGATGAACGTGCGCCGATTTTAGAACAGATCACTGGAACCGAAATTTACAGTCAGATTTCGGTTCGTGTTCATGAGTTGCAACGATTCGAGCAAGAGAAACTTAAAGTGCTGCAGGCGGAAACAGCAGGTATTCAACTGCTTTCATTGGAAGAAGAAAACACCCTTGATCAGCAGGTGAGTTCACTAGAGCAGGATGAAAAACGATTGCGAGAAGGCGTCGCTGAGGTCGCTCAAGCCGTTGACTGGCTCAATAGAATCCAAAGTCTAAATGAACACTTGAAGACGATAGCCGAACAAGAGGTTCAGTGGCAGTTGGCATTTGATCAGTTTGAGCCGGAGCGTGTGAAACTCGTCAAAGCGCAGGCGGCCGCGAGCTTAGATGGCCAGTATGCAACCTTGCAGGGCGTACGTGATGAACAGTGTAAAGACCAGAAAATGCTGGCCGAGTATCAGGAAGCACTGCCCAGTTTAAATGATGCCTTGAATTCACATAAAAATGCGCACCATGAGACAGAGCAAAAGCTAGTTAGGCATAAAACGACGCTGAATGAAGAGTGGCCATTGATACAACGTATCCGCCAGATCGATCAGCAGATCAATGCGAGCAATCAGCAGATTGAGGAGCTGGATCTTCAGTATAAGAGCGTGCTGAGTAAAGTGGATGAGGGGCAGCTGGCATCAAAACAACAGCAGACGTTACTGGATACGGCTAAGCATCAGCTAGAGGCTGTTCATCAATATCGTGAGAAGCATGCCGCCGATGAGTGGCTGGTGTCAGGTTTGACCGGAATAGAGCAGCAACTCAATGGGCTGTTGGCTCAGCATGAAGGAATGGCTGAACAGGTCATGGCTCACTCAGCGGCACAACGCTTTGCTGGGGATGCTGAAAAGGTGTATCAGCAATGTCTGAAAAACGTCGAGCTAAGACACGCTTCACTGGATCATGTGAACAAGCAGCTGCAGCAGGCGCGTTCTGATTTAGCCACATTGTTGGACGGTAAGCTGTTGCGTGAATACCGCCAAGAAAAAGAAACACTGTTTCGTGAAATGGCCTTTCTGAAAAAAATTGCGGCACTTGAAGAGCATCGGGCCAAGCTAGAAGAGGGTCAGCCTTGCCCACTCTGTGGCGCAAAGGAGCATCCGTTTGCAGAGGGCAATGTACCGGCTGTGGATGCTGTAGAGGAACGGATTCAGTTTTTAGAGCCGTTGATTACGTCGGCAGAGAATAAAGAAGCCGAGATCAAGGCGCGCGAACATGAAGAGACGCAAGCGCGAGCCACATTAATGGAGTCTCAGCACCAATTGCAATTGGCAGAGGTCGACAAACGCTCAGCCGAAAAAGCCTGCGTTGAATTGAGCGAAGCGCTGGCCGTCAATCGAGAACAGCTTTTAGAACAACAAACCAAAGTGTTAGCCCAACTGAAGCCGCTGGGTATTTCATCAATAGATCAAGTTGAAATACGGCAACAACTCAACGTATTGAAGACTCGACTTGATCAATGGCAGCAACAGGATGTGCTTCAGTCTAAGCTAGAGAAAGAAATCTACGATCTGCAGAGTAAAATCCAGAGTCAGAAAGCCATTATCGAAACTCAGCAGACTGTATTATTGGAGAAACAGCAAGCACGTGAGCGTATCAACATCACACGAGATGAGTTGTTATCTGAGCGTTCTGAGCGGTATGGAGATCGGGTTCCAGATATCGAAGAGCAGCGTTTGCAGGATACTGTCCGCTTCGCAGAGTCAGCGGAAAAAGCGGCGAGGGATAAGTATGCAGAAACCGCTGATCGCTTCGGGCGCCTGCAGGCACAAATTGAAACCTTGCAAAAGGATACTGAGCAGCGCGAAAAAGAGCTTGCGGTGTTAGATGTCGAGTTCACTCATGCATTGCAGTCACAGAATTTTGCGGACGAGACAGCTTATCTTAATGCCAGGTTGTCTATCTCGGAGCGCAATGCCTGGTCCGAAAAAGCTCAAGCCCTTGATGCTCAGAACACCCAAATTCAAACGCGCAAGGAGGACTGTCGTCAGCGTTTGGCGGAAGAGAAGGCCAAGCAACTGACGGATCAGCCTATTGAAGTGCTGCAAGCACAACTTGATGAGCAAACTAAAGCACTCCACGTTCTTAGTGAACGACTGGTAACCAGTCGGCATCGCTTAAGGGAGAATGCTGCTGCTAAACTGCGTATCCAGGATAAGCAACAAGCGATTGAAGCACAGCAAGTTGAGTGTAGGCGTTGGGGTAACCTGCATCAGTTGATAGGCTCGTCTGATGGCAAAAAGTATCGCAACTTTGCACAAGGGTTGACCTTCGAAATGATGATTGTTTATGCCAATCGTCAGCTACAAAAAATGACAGACCGCTACCTATTGGTTAGGGATGCAATGCAGCCCCTTGAGTTAAATGTGTTGGATAACTATCAGGCTGGCGAAATCCGCTCGACCAAAAATCTATCGGGCGGTGAGAGTTTTATTGTGAGTTTGTCGCTTGCATTAGGGCTTTCGCAGATGGCGAGTAAAAATGTTCGTGTTGATTCATTATTTCTGGATGAAGGGTTTGGCACTTTGGATGAAGAGGCATTGGAGACAGCGCTGGAAACCTTGTCGAGTTTGCATCAGGATGGAAAAATGATTGGGATTATTTCGCATGTGGCGGCCTTGAAAGAGAGGATCAGCACCCAAATAAATGTTATTCCCCAGACGGGTGGACGAAGCCGTATTGTTGGCGCAGGTTGTAAACATCTGTCTTGAAAGTGAATAACATGCGATTCCCCATTTTTAGCGTCTCTTTAATAAGGTTGATATGAGCTCTTCACCTCGGCACGAATTTCTAGCGGGCGCTCAAGCCACTTTGCCACTGATTGTAGGTGCGATACCCTTTGGAATTATATTTGGTACGCTTGCACAGACGAGTGGTTTATCAGCCTTCGGCGCCATTGCAATGTCGCTATTCGTCTTTGCGGGCTCCAGTCAATTCATTGCCTTGGGGTTGTTGGCGGCAGGGGCGGGTATCCCGATCATTGTTTTAACAACACTTATCGTCAATTTACGTCATATGCTGTATTCCGCAAGCCTCGTGCCCCACGTGGGGCACTTGTCTCATCCTTGGCGTGTATTAATGGCATTTGGCCTTACGGATGAGACCTATGCCGCCGTCAGTAACCGTTTTTTGGTGCAGAAGGATAAGCGTTTAGCTCACTGGTTTTACTTGGGCTCGTTTATTCCTATGTACCTAAATTGGTCGCTTTGTACGTTGATTGGCATTACGTTAGGTGGTGTCTTTCCAAATATCGGCAACTGGGGGTTAGATTTTGCTATGTCGGTGACCTTCATTGGTATGATTATTCCGTATCTAACATCCCGTCCGATGTGGGCGGCGGTAATTGTGTCGGGAGCCTTAGCCTTAACGACCTATTCAATGCCTCATAAATTAGGATTAATACTGTCGGCCTCTTGCGGCATTGCTGTTGGAGTGTCGCTGCTTTGGTTAGAACAACGTCGGCAGTATGCGCAAAGAGGTGCGAGCCATGAATGAAGTTGTATTAATTCTAGGTATGTTTTTAGCCACGTTCAGTGTTCGATACGTACTTTTCGCAATCGCAGGGAAAGTCACGTTTTCGGAGGGCGTCATCAAAGCGCTGGGCTTTGTTCCACCTGCTGTACTCATCGCAATCGTCATGCCGGCGATTGCAATGCCACAGGGCAGTTTATGGTTGGATTGGCGAAACCCATGGTTGATAGCTGGAGGGATCGCCGCTATCGTTGCTTGGGTCCGCAAAGACCTATTGACGACAATTGTTGTTGGAATGGTCAGTTTTGCATTGTTGCGATGGTGGATAAATTAACCTGTGTTGGTGATTGACAGAAAGTAACGATCACCATTGCGAGATTTAGGCAGAGCCCTTAAGCGCTCTGCCTAGATACGATATCAGTTGATTTGTTTCAACGGAATTTGGTTAATTGCATTGCTGACCGGAACCGTTGCTGGCGCGGCCAAGCCAAGATTATTCTTTTCGAACACGCGATCAGCACGGTAGCTTGAGCGAACCATGGGACCAGAGGGAACCTCCATAAAGCCTTTCGCCAATCCCACTTCACGATAGTGGTTGAACTGCTCTGGTGTCACATAACGCTCAACGGGCAGATGATTTTTGGTGGGGCGCAGATATTGACCCAGTGTGACAATGTCGACGCCTGCAGCACGTAAGTCATCAAAGGTTTCAAAAATCTCTTCGTCGGTCTCGCCTAAGCCCACCATAATACTGGTTTTGGTGATGATGTCAGGACGGTACTGTTTGGCGTGAGCAAGAACTCGCAAGGTTTTTTCATAGCCTGCGCGCTTATCGCGGACGGGGTGGGTAAGGCGGCGAACGGTTTCAATGTTCTGTGCAAAAACCTGTAACCCAGAATCAACGACAAGCTCAATGTGTTCTTCTACACCGTCAAAGTCGGGTGTTAAGGCTTCGACGATCACTTGCGGAGTGCGTGCTTTGATTGCGGACACGCAAGCGGCATAGTGAGCAGCACCACTATCGGCAAGATCATCACGATCGACAGAGGTCAGCACGATATAGCGTAAACCCATCAATTCGACGGACTTAGCCGTGTTTTCCGGTTCATCAACATCTAACCAACCTTTGGGATTGCCAGTGTCCACAGCACAAAAGCGGCAGGCGCGTGTGCAAACAGAGCCCATCAGCATGATTGTAGCCGTGCCGTTGCTCCAGCATTCACCGATATTCGGGCAGTGGGACTCTTGGCATACGGTGCTCAATCGATGTTCTTTTACATTGTGACGAACGGCTTCAAAGCGAGCGCCGCCGGGCATCTTTGCGCGCAGCCACGATGGCTTCGGAGAAAAGGTTTCGGTGGATGAGTTGTGAGATTGCTTGATACCATCTTTGATGGCAGCAATGCCTTGTTCTGTACGAAATTTTTGTCCACTCGGGACGCGGGTTTTACCATTGCTCATCGGATGCTGTGCTCTCTGATCACCGGTTGCAAGAATACGCTATAGTCTATCATAGATGTTAACACTAGGTGTGCTGAGGATGGCTGAGTAGAGCTATTTTTTCGAAGAATGAGGGAAACGGTTATGATATCGATTGAAATTTCGGGTCTTCTGGGGCTTGTGTTGTTGGCGTTGAATGTCTATGCCATCATCAGGATTCTGCAAAGTAACGCAACTAACGGCTCTAAAGTACTGTGGGTGGTGTTAATTCTGTTGTTACCTTTGTTGGGCTTAATTATCTGGTACTTAATGGGACCGAAATGAATGATGTTTTAATGATAAAAAGGGGAAGGCTAACGTCCTTCCCTGATGGAAGTGGCTTAAGTGCCATGGTGTGTTTTCGGTTCAAAAAGCCTAACTTAGCCAACAGTTCTGTAGTGTCGGCTATGGGCGAACATGAATCAGTCTGGCTAATAACCCTATATATCGTTGAGCAGGCCATACTCAACTGTCTTTATTCACGTGTTTCTTAAATAACGAGTGTTTCCTAAAGGGCTTCTGTCCTTCTTTCTGTGCTTGTGAACGAGTAATGCCAACATCCTTGAGCAAGCGCTCTTCGAGCCTAAGCAATTGCTGGTGGCTGCGGCGGTATTCGAGATAGTTGCGTAGTTGATGGCAAAGCTGTGTAAGGCTGAAGTATTTCATGATTTATCTCCTCTTAATTTGCCTAACTAGAATATTCGGTGCTACGCTTTGAATACAGATGTAGGTTTTTGTATTTTTAAGATACAGATTGGTTATTTTTACGTCTGTATGGTCAATTTTTAGATCATCTGTATTGTTGTTAAACTAGAACTGGGTGGTTGTTATGACGCGCTATGAAGAAGTCGCGGGTGTATTGCGGGAACGTATTGAGCATGGCCTTTATCGAGTGGGGGATCGTTTACCTTCTATCCGCGCAATGTGCCAAGAATTAGACGTCAGTATCTCAACGGCTCAAGAGGCCTATCGGCAATTGATGGATGCGGCGTTGATTGAGTCGCGGCCTAAGTCGGGCTACTTTGTACTGCCGCGCCAAGTGCCTTTGATATTACCCTCAGTGTCGCGCCCTGCACGACGTCCATTGGATATTTCGCAATGGGATCAGGTATTGGAGCTGGTTGCCGCCACTCAGCGTGATGACACGCGGTTGCTGTTGGGACGTGGAGTGCCTAATTTGGCATATGACACGCTTAAACCCTTGTCGAAAATTCTGTCCGGCTTACACCGAAGCAATGACTTGAATGGGTTCAATTACGATAAACTAAACGGCAGTCCTGAGCTTCGTCAGCAGGTGGCGCGTTTAGCCACGGCTTCCGGCTGTCTGTTGCATCCAGACGACATTATCATTACGACGGGGTGCCAAGAGGCGTTGGCGATTTCATTGCGGACGTTGACCCAACCTGGCGATGTCGTGGCGGTGGACTCACCGAGTTTTTACGGCACTATGCAGATACTGAAAGCCAATGGCTTAAAAGCGTTGGAAATACCCACCGATCCACAAACTGGCGTAAGCTTGGAAGCATTGGAGCTGGCGTTAGAGCAGTGGCCAATCCGAGCAATACAAGTTACGCCGACGTACAATAATCCGCTAGGGTACACCATGCCTGAGACGCGTAAGCGAGCCTTGTTTCAGCTCGCCCAGCGCTTTGATGTTGCCATCATCGAAGATGATATTTACGGAGATTTGGCATTTACACACCCTAGACCCCGCACTGTAAAGTCCTTCGACAAGGATGGGCGCGTTTTGCTCTGCAGCGGATTTTCTAAAACGGTAGGCCCTGGCTTGCGGGTGGGTTGGCTGGCACCCGGTCGTTACAGTGATCTTGCCTTGCATATGAAGTATGTTTCCACCGGCGCTTCGGCGACATTGCCGCAATTGGCGTTGGCAGAGTTTGTGGCTAAAGGGCATTACGAACGCCATCTTCGTTATGCTATTCGTCAATACCAGCGGCAGCGCGATATCATGATTAGCTGGGTGCAACGCTACTTTCCTAGAGGTTCGGGTATTAGCTACCCTCAAGGCAGCTTTCTGTTATGGGTTGAGTTGCCTGCTGCTGTGGATTGTGTGAGCCTTAACGAACGCTTGGTAAAACACGCGATCTATGTCGCGCCCGGATCTTTGTTTTCAGCCTCTGGCAAGTATCGTCAATGTTTACGCCTGAATTATGCGTTTACTCTAACACCCGCTATAGAACGCGCAGTGCGGACGGTTGGCGAGCTTGCCTCAGAAATGGTGCGAGAGGCGCGACAGCATGAGGCAGAAGTGGCATAAAATCACGCTTGATCACGCTACACTCACAGTAATGTTTGTCTGCCATCTTCTCAGGAGCCACATGACTCAATTAAAAACACACCCTCGATTGTTATTGCGCTTGTCCGCTTTTTTGTTGCCTTACAAAATACAGATGACGGTGGCGGCCATTGCCTTAATTGTCGCAGCCGGGTGCGTGTTGTTGCTGGGGCAGGGGCTGCGGTTGGTTGTCGATAGAGGTTTTGCTGCGAATGACGTTCAGTGGCTGAATTTTGGTTTGCTGGTGACATTGGTTGTAGTTCTGGTGATGGCCATTGCGTCAGCCGCACGTTTTTACTATGTCAGCTGGATAGGTGAGCGTTTGGCGGCGGATCTTCGAGAACAGGTCTTCAAGCATTTGCTGACCATGGAACCTGAGTTTTTTGCTCGCAATGGTGCAGGTGAGATTCAAAGCCGACTGACAGCGGATACCACCGTTTTGCAAAGCCTATTTGGCTCGTCGATCTCCATGGCCTTGCGGAATCTGTTGACGTTTATCGGCGCACTAATTTTTCTGTTCATCACCAGCCCGCAGTTGACCTTGTTGGTGTTGGTGGGTATTCCAGTGACGGTGATACCGGTGGTTTGGTTTGGGAAACGTGTGCGCAGTCTGTCACGTTCCAGTCAGGATCGGGTTGCCGAGCTTGGGAGTTATGCGGGGGAAGTGATTCAAGGGATTGAAACGGTGCAGGCTTCGGTGCACGAGGCTGAAGATCAGCGTCATTATAAGCACCGAGTGGAGCAGGCATTTCAGAGTGCGCGGGCACGGATTGTTCAGCGTGCGTTGTTAACAGGCTTTGCGCTGATGGTGATTTTCTCGGCTGTTGGATTGATTCTCTGGCAGGGTGGGCATGCTGTGCTGGCGGGCCGAATGAGCCCAGGGGAGCTAACAGCTTTTGTGTTTTATGCCATGATCGCAGCAGGCGCTGTCGCCACTCTGGCCGAGGTTGCTGGAGAAGTGCAACGGGCGGCGGGTGCAGCTGAACGTTTGCTTGAGCTACTGGATGCGACGCCTAGTATTTTGCCCCCCTTATCGGTAACCCCTTTGCCTCAGCCTTTGCGTGGTGAAGTGGTTTTTCAAGGGGTCCGTTTTGTCTATCCCGCACGCCCAGAAACGTCGGTCGTCGATGAGGTGTCTGTGACGATCCAACCCGGTGAGCGTATTGCATTAGTCGGACCTTCGGGTGCAGGTAAATCCAGTTTGTTGAAACTGTTACTGCGTTTCTATGATCCGGTACAGGGTGAAATTCGCTTGGATGGCGTTAATATTAAAGCTTTGGATCCTCAAGCATTGCGCAGTTGTATGGCGCTGGTGGCTCAGGAAACGATCTTGTTTACGGGGACAGTGGAAGACAATTTACGGTTTGGTCGTCCCGACGCAACAGAAGCGAACTTAATTGAAGCGGCTATGCAGGCGCAGGCTTGGGAGTTTATCCAACGTTTGCCGCTAGGCTTAAAAACCCCTTTGGGTTCCGGTGGAATTCAGTTGTCGGGTGGACAGCGTCAACGCATGGCGATTGCGCGTGCTTTACTTCGAGACCCTCGGGTTCTCTTATTAGATGAAGCGACGAGTGCACTCGATGCTCAGAGTGAGCAACTGGTTCAGTCCGCTTTGGATCAGCTCATGCAAGGGCGCACATCGCTGGTGATTGCGCATCGGCTGTCTACGGTGATTTCCGCCGATAGAATTTTAGTGATGGATCAGGGAAAATTGGTGGCATCCGGTACACACCAGCAGCTTTTGCAGCAGTCCGGTCTGTATCAACGTCTGGCCGCGTTGCAGTTTGGAGCAGAGACCCGTGTCGTTGATAGGGTGTAAGAATAACCTTTATACCGATCAACGCTTGTGGTCGTTAGGGTAACTCTTGCGGTGGTTTCATATAGGGCAGGTGGCCTGTTAGTGACAGCAAAAATGCTTTGAGGTCTGCTACTTCATCTTTGCTCAATTCAAGCGGTTGAATGAGGGAGGAAAGCTGCGCTAAGGGGAGGTCTAAGTGTTTGTCAGGCAGTGCTGCATTTTGCCACCAACCGATATTGTACAGCGAAAGTAACATGTCCAGGTCGCGAGCAAAACCATTGTGCATGTAAGGTGCTGTTTCGCTGATACCTCTGAGTGCTGGTGTCCGAAAGGCCCCCATGTCTCCAGTGTTCGCGGTGATGCGGTAGCGCCCAAGAAAATTGCCGACCCGTTCAAAAGAGGTCCCTAAATGATGATATTGTTGATCGCTTAGCAGACTGCCATGATGACAGTTCATGCAACGAGCTTTAGTTCGAAAGAGATGTAGGCCGCGTATCTGTTCAGTACTGAGCGCCTGATAGTCACCCTTAAGAAAGCGGTCATAGGGGGTGTCGGTCATATTCACGCTGCGCATGAATGAGGCGATAGACGTTGCGATTCTATCAACCGTTATTTGTGGGTCACCAAAGGCCGCCTCAAACAAGGGTGAGTAGCCGTCTATCTTAGACAGTTTTTCGACTGAGATTTCAAGATCTCCGGCCATCTCGATGGGGTTGCTCCAGCTGGCAATGACTTGCTCCTCTAAGTTGGCTGCTCGACCATCCCAGAAGACCTCATGTAGAAATATGCTGTTGATAATACTGGGTGCATTCATATCGCCCTGTTGTCGGTTGTGGCCGATGGAAACTCGACGCCCATCGGCCCAGCCTAGGTCTGGATCATGGCATGATGCGCAGGCGATCTGATCTGAAGCAGACAGGCGGCGTTCAAAAAACAGCTGTTTGCCCAATACGACTTTGTCGGGTGTTAGTTGCTGCCATTCAGGGAGGCTGTCGAGACTGGGCAAGGGCGCGAGCTCTGCAGCCTCAACGCCCGGATCGATATTCGCCATAGGCCACAAGGACGGAGGCTGTCGGTAAGCCTCGATCATTGGATCCGTTGCTGCCCTTGCTAGACTCACGAAGAGCAACACGGCAAGCAGGATTGTGACGCGGGTGATGGATACTCTTCTCTGCATCGTCTTGCCTAAAACCTATACCCCAGTTCCAGCCAGTACTGGCGTCCCACTCCAAACAATTGGACATTCGATTCAGCACTCACGACGTTTTGATTGTCAGTGACATTGACGACATCAACGCGTAAATAGGGTGAGTTTTTTGACTCCAGTAAGCGGAAGTCTAGGCTCATGTCCCAACGAAGCGTACTGCCTTGTTTGTAAACATCGTATCGACTTAGACCTGTCGCTGTATCACGACCCAGGTTACGTAAGTAACGATAGCCATTCGTGAAGGCAAAGGCATTGCGCAATTGAATACGATCATTAGGGCTGCGAGTAATCAGGTCTAAATTGACACTGACGGGTGTGGCAAAATTACTGGCAGGTAGATCTCGCTTAAGGATGCGCTTACCGTCAAACCAAACCTCTTCATCGCCGTTGATGCTAGACAGATAGCCCGATGAATCATTGCCATAGGTTGTGTCAGTTTGTTTGTCCATCCAGGATGCAGAGGTATTGACAGCCCAATAGGCACCTAGCCATTCGGCTGGTGTTGAGCGCCAGTAGAGATCAATCTGGTGAGTACGACTGGACCCTGAGTTATCAAACCATTTGAGATCCTTTGCAGTGTCTTGCTGTGTACGTACCTGCCGTTCTCCGCGTCGTTCAACCATGACAAGACCCGCTTCACCGGATAATACGGGGCCACTAATGCCCAGATTAATTTCATCATCGTAAGGTGTATCGAGATCTTGGTAGAGCCAGCGGCGACTCAGGTCAACTGGCATAAACTCACCAGTAGGAGAGGTCCGTGAGGTTTCGACAATTAAATCACGCTCTTTTTCTCTGAGTCGGTAGGCTAAGAACGACTTGCCATAATAGCGGTTTGCGCCAGCACTGAGGCGGTAACGTTTCTCGTCATCCAGATAAATCCCCCCACTTAATCGCGGTGCGACATTGGTATTCCCTAGCCAGGCATCTCGCTCAAGACGCAAACCCGTGCGCCAGAAAATACGTTGCTGATCGCTGTGCAATTCAGCAAAAGCCGCTGAGTTTAGGTTGGAAAATTGTGTTTTACCTGCTTGGTAAATGACTTGGCGGTATTTAAATTGATCCGCCGGAGACCAAGACCCCAGGCCTATTTGAGGAGGCAGTGGTTGGGTAAAATCCAGTCTGTATTCATTGAAAATAAAATCATTGAGTCGATTTTGACGGAAGTGAGTCCAGCGCAGTTCACCGCCATAATCAAAGCTTAAGGTATCAGCCAAGGGAGAACTGAATTTTAGTGTGGTATTAAGGGTGTGTTGTTCGTTTTCTAACTCACCATAGCCACCGATCATGCCGCCGTCATAGACCGTTGTGTTTTTGTACTGGTCCATAATATTTTTTTCAAAGTAGCGCTCATCTGAGCTGAGCCCTGCACTGACATTCAAATCCATGCGCGTATCGCCGAAGTTCTTAGCAAAATTAACACTAAGGTTCAGCCCTTGGTGTCGGCTATCAAAATCGGAATCGGGGAAGTTAATGAAGAAACTATCCTGATCGTATTCGCTAAAGGCTAAGGATGCATTCAGAAGATAATCCTGTTCAAGCATATCTAGACGTAGCACCCCTGAGCGGGAATAGGTGTCGAGAGTGCGCTCTTCACTGGGTCTGAAAATACGACCTGTTTCAGCAAAGTGAGCCAAATCAATGCTGACATGTTGTTTCTGTCGGATGCGAGACGTTTTCTCGTCCAATCCTGCAAACACTCCGATATCCCCTAAGCGAGTGGCACCCTGAATGCTGGTTTGGTCTTTGCGAAAGTTGGGCTGAAATTCACCCGGTAGTCCGACAGGCAGCTGGGCCGCCGCATCACCAAACGTACCCTGCTGCACAGGGTCAACATGAAAGGTTGTCCAGCTGTCACGGGTCATACGACGGCTGATGCTAAAGCTATCTTCACCTTGGTAGGCTTTGGTTTCTGCCTTGATCACCCCGCCTGTGAATCCTCCTTCACTTGCGGATGCATTTACGTCGATGACTTCTACGTGTTGCAGAAAGTCGCTATTGATAAAAATACTTTGCGAGTGGCCAGCAACACTGGTGTAATTACCCACCCCCTCACGCTGTGCAGGGTCCATTAGATTATCAATCGCGGCACCATCTAGCATCAGTTTGTTTTGATAGGGTGCGGCACCTCGGATGGAAAACTCGGCTGGTTTAATATCCCCTTGCTGTAAGCTGGAGCTGCTACGATCTGCAACCCGAACTGACGGGATGATACTGAGCGATTCTGCAAGATCCCCTCGCATGGCATTGCGCATTTCACCGCTTTCAAGAGATGAAAAACCTGAGCGAGCGTATCCACCTTCAACTCTCATTAGAGGCAATAAAACGGTTTGATCTGTATCTGTTTGACCTCTAGCGCGGATTAGAAAACCGCCACTCATGATGGGGGATGATTGGAGCCCGGTGCTAGACAGTAAAAGATCGAGGGCCTCTTGTACCGTGTAATGACCGGACAACCCCGCACTGAATTTACCCTCGACTAAATCGGTTGAGTAAGAAAGTAGAATGCCGCTTTGTTGACCCAGTGTATTGAGCGCTTGTCCTAAGGGACCTGCCGAAATATTCCAGTGACGGCTTGTTGATGCTTCCTGCATCGATGAGGCCATTACAGAGGAGGGGAGCATGCCCGCCGGGATACCGACACAAAGGGTACCGAGCAACAGCAAATGCGATATAGGTTTACGTTTAAAAGGTACAGCAATCACCGTGTATGACATGAATACATCCTCAAAGAAACGTCATTTACCTACCTTGACGGTTAAGAATGAAAATCAGTCCATCTTTTTTCATTTTTTAAGTTCCTTTGATGGATGCAGAGAAATCCAGTAGCGCGAGACGTGCTTTAACTGTATCGGCAGACTATAGCTGAGGCTTTCTAGGACGTTCTGGGTATCGTGGATTGGGTAACTCCCAGAGACTCTTAAGGTGTCTAGCGCAGGATCTAGCCGTATCACACCCAAGTGGTGAACAGACAGTTCATTAATAAACTGCCGTAGGGGCATACCTTCTGCGATTAGCATGCCATGTGTCCATGCCGCATCCGATGGGTGTATGGGGCGCTGTTCAAGTAGCTGATCTTTAGAAAAGGTTATAACGTGTCCAGTCGGGATGACGTGAGGTTGTGTGATTGGGCCGGAAAGCAACAAGACCTGCCCGGCTAGAACGGAGACTTCGGTTGTCGTTGCTAACTGACGCACATTGAACTCTGTGCCAACGGGCGTGAGTAGCCCTTGTTGTGTGGTAACGAACAAGGGTAGGCGTGGAGCACTTGAGTCCAGTGCCGCCGTGCGAATAAAAATTTCGCCCTGCAGTAAACGTATCTGTATATCCTCCAAGTTGCGCTCAAGTTGAATAATCGTCCGGCTATTGAGCTGTACGAGACTTCCGTTCGTTAACTCAAGTGTCAGCTGCTCTCCTGTGTCCGTTTGGTGATAGGCCTGTTGGATCGTATGATCGGGTTGCTGGCTGAGCAGTAAACCGCCACCAACACCAACGCAGAGCAGCGTCAGCATTTTTACAGTACGCCTGCGAGTCTGCTGGGATGAGTTAAGTGTTTGGCGTGCAAGCTCGGTGGAGGCTGGAGAGAGTGCGGCAAAGTGTTTGTAAGTGACTTCAATCTGTTGCCAGGCGCGCTCATGATCAGGGTGTTCTCGGCGCCAATCAAGGATTCGATCCCATGTGTTTGGAGCCGCTTGGGTTTGCCAGTCCATTAAAAGCTCAATGGCATGTTGTGCCACCTGATCAGGTATGTCGTGTGTTGGCTGAAAGGCTTCGTTCTGATGAGGGAGTGGTGTGGTCATATCAGAGGTTCAAGTCAGGAAAGTAACATCGGCTGGCCGCCTGAATCAGGTGGCGTTTGACCGTACTGACCGAGATGTTAAGCTGCTCGGAAATTTCAGCGTAGGTCATGCCATCAAGCTGAGCATACAAAAAAGCACGGCGGGTAATCTCCGGAAGCCCATCCAGTCGTCGATCAATTTCAATAAGCAATGCAAGGAGTTGATGTTGGGTTTCCGGTGAGGGCGCGTCGGCAACGGGTAGATGCTGCAATGCTTCAAGATAGGCGTCTTCAATGCGCTGATGTCGCCAATGGTCAATCAATACCCGCTTTGCAACGGTCATTAAGTAGGCTTTAGGTTCACGAGCATGCTGCCATTCATCTCGCTTCAATAAACGCACAAAGGTGTCCTGCACCAAATCTGCTGCTCTGTGGTTGCAGCCAAGCCGCTTGCATAGCCAACCCAATAACCATTGCCTGTTTTGACGGTAGAGCATACCTAAATCATTATGAGTCGAAGGTTCTTTAAGCATTATGAGGCAGTCAGGATGACGAAGTTGATGGATAGGACCCTGCGCTGGCTAATACACTGGCTAGCCTGTTACGGAATGCATTTGATCATATAGATATCTAATTATAAATGCAAATGATTAAGCTTAAGGTTTATCTTTAGTGATGAAAGGGATGTCTATCTGTTTTCACAGCTAAGGAGGGAAACAAATCCGTTAACTTATTTCGACTTAGCGTTCGTGTTTATCCTTGTTGAGCGTTACAATCGCAATCTATTGATAAAATGCCCACTTGGTTAAGGATTACATTGGTCACTATGCTCAACTTCACTATCACTGGCATCCAAAAAATGACGGATTCTGCAACCTTTCAGAGAGGAGTGGAGTATTTCAAACAGAAGCGTGTGAAGATGTTAGGCTATGACGAGGCGAGTGAGACCTTTAGTGCACAGGTGAAGGGACGAGGCCGAAATCGTTATGATGTCGATGTGTTTATGACGGAGGATGGGCCTTCATCTATCTGTACATGCCCAGTGACACTTGACTGCAAGCATGGCGTCGCCGCTGCACTTCATTGGTTATCAATTAAACCTAAACAGGTTGAGCACGCTGATGAGATCAAACAGGCGAATGCCAAAAAAAAGGGTACCACTGCTTGGCGGGAGTGGCTAGATGCTTTGCCCTTGTCGGATCGCGCCGCTGCTTTAGCACCGATTCCCAGTCGCTTCTATCTACTGTATTTTTTGAATAAGGCCGCATCTGACCAATGGTTTCTGAGTCTTCGCAAGGCCTATTTGCGACAGGATGGAACGTGGAGTCAGATCAGTCGCTATACTCCGGAACCTTACAGCTTGATTTATAGAGCACCGGAGTTCATGTCTCCAATTGATGTGCAGATATTGCGTCTTTTAATGGGCTGCGCGCAAGGCCCTTCAGGTTTTCAGATTGAAGGGGAGTCAGGGGCATTCCTGCTGGACCAAGTACTCAGTACTGAGCGCATGTATCGGGTGGAAGCGTCGAATTCAGCGTTATTGCCTATCCAATTACTTCCAACAACAACTCTAAGTTGGCGCTGGGAAGAGGGGGATGAAGGACAGCACTTATTGCCTGAGGTGCAGGATGCCAGCCGCTGGGAACTCCTGCCCGTTAATCCACCGCGCTATATGGATTTAGAACGCAATGGTATCGGAGTGCTAAAGTCGTTACTCGATAGTCAGCAAATCACGCACCTTCTTCAGTTGCCACCTATCGAACCTGCACAAATGGCTGAATTTAGTGCGACATTGCGCTGTTATCTGACTCCAGAGCAAGTTCCGCTCCCTGAAGAGGTCGATACAGTTATTGAGAATACACCAATTCCGTGTTTACGAGTGTTCGTGGGAGAGGTTGATGGCGGTGTTCTTTTGCCAGGTGTCCTCGTCGCATTTGATTACGGTGGCTATCGAGTTGGTCTTGATTTTGATGCCATGATCTCTACCCAGCCTGAGGTGTGTGTACACAATGGCAAAACCTACCTTGTTCAACGAGATGTGTCTGCTGAGGAGGTTTGGCTTCAGCAGTTGCTACCCTATGAGTTGGGATTGGTAAGGCGGATGGGCGGCTTTCGCGATGTTTGGGTGCCCAAAAATCCTAATGGCCGTCAGATGTTGCATGATTGGCAAGCCTTTATGGAGACGGGGCTGTCTGACTTAGAAGCTCAAGGCTGGCAGATTGAGATTGACCCGGATTATGCATTGCCAGTGCAATCGGCGGCATTTGATATTCATCTTCGTGATGGTAAAAATAATTGGTTCAATTTTGCATTGAATCTGCCCGTTGATGATAAACGAAGTCTGAGTACACAGGATATTGTTGCACAATGGCTAGAAGAGGGCAGTCCGGATGAACTCTGTTTGCCTTTGACGGATGGCTGGATACGAATTGATACGCAACCCTTGAAGTCCTTGTATAGCTTGATTTTAGAGCTTTATTCGCAAAATAAACTCGATAAACCTGTCTCCTTACCCCCTTTTCAGGCAGCACAGTTGGCTGACACGTTGGAATTGGATGAGCGTCAGGCACCGCTCACCACCAAGCTTGTCAAACAACTTAAAAGCTATGCTGGGCTAGAAGAGTTACCTTTATCTATGCATGTTCAAGCACAATTGCGCCCCTACCAGCAGCAAGGCTTGAACTGGTTGGGGTTTTTACAAGCGTATGGATTTGGTGGCATTCTGGCGGATGATATGGGTCTGGGCAAAACGCTGCAGACTCTTTGTTTGATTCAAAGCTTGAAAGACAAGAAGCGCTTATATAAGCGGCCTGTTCTAGTGGTGGCACCGACCAGTTTGATGGGCAACTGGCAACGCGAAGCAGCTCAGTTCACCCCTGAGTTAAAAACCTGTTTGATTCATGGTTCGAACCGCGCCACACAGTTTGATCAAATCAGTAAATGTGACTTGGTGATCACCAGTTATCCGCTGCTTTTGCGTGATGCGGATCGCTATAAAAAGCGTAAGTTTTCACTACTTGTGCTGGATGAAGCGCAGGCGATCAAAAACCCCAATACTAAGGTTGCTCAGCAGGTTCGCACTCTGGATGCAGCCAATCGCCTTTGTTTAACGGGAACGCCCTTGGAGAATCATTTGGGTGAACTCTGGGCCTTAATGGATTTTGCAATGCCAGGGCTTCTTGGAGGTTTAAAGTCGTTTAATCAATTCTATCGCCATCCCATTGAGCAGGAGGGGGATCGTTTGTCGCAGCAAGCACTTGCGAAGCGGGTAGCGCCTTTCATGCTGCGCCGAACCAAAACAGATGTCGTACAAGAGCTGCCACCCAAGACGGAAATCATTCAGTATGTGGAGCTCGAAGGACAGCAGCGTGAGCTCTACGAGAGTATTCGCATCAGTATGGAACAACGGATTCGACAATTAGTGGAGACGAAAGGTTTGGCTCGCAGCCACATTGAGTTTCTTGATGCACTTCTGAAACTGCGCCAAGCCTGTATTGACCCTCGACTGGTAAAGCTGGACAAGGCTGCTCAGATAGAGGGAAGTGCTAAGCTGGATTGGCTGCGGGATACATTGCCTGAGTTATTAGACGAAGGGCGGCGAGTGCTGATTTTCTCGCAATTCACCGCCGTATTGGGGTTGCTAGAGGTCTTGTTAAAAGAGCTGAATGTGGAGTACAGCAAGCTGACAGGCCAGACGCGAAAGCGCCAGGAAGCAATCGACAGTTTCCAATCTGGCGATGTTCCGGTGTTTCTGATTAGTTTGAAAGCCGGAGGCAGTGGTTTAAACCTGACGGCGGCAGATACCATTATTCATTTGGATCCTTGGTGGAATCCAGCGGTTGAGCAACAAGCCACGGATCGTGCGTACCGTATAGGCCAAGATAAGCCTGTGTTTGTGTACAAGCTGGTTGCAGCGGATACGGTGGAAGAGCGTATCCAGCAGATGCAACAGCAAAAGCAAGCACTGGCCGATGCCTTGTTTGATGAAACAGGTCGTGCAGGTATACCAACGGATCAAGAAACCTTGTTGGCTTTGTTGGCTTAAGGCCTCTATTTACCTAAGCGTTTTTTATATACCAGAGGAATAAAGCTCAGTATTTGCAAGGCGATGAGTCCGGCGAATGCCATGCGCAATGAACCGGACATGGATACGCCATTTTGCTGAAGAATATCCAGTGCAATGCCCAGTCCCCACTGAACAATAAAGGCGCCTGCGAAAGCCATCAGATTGATGGCGGTGCTGACTCGTCCAAAGGCGGATTTAGGGAAGTTAGCCGCTGTTGCAATATAGGTTTGTGCATTGGCGGCTGATAGCATGCCAAGCATGAACCAAAAGACTAAAATCGGACCCCAACCGGACAAAATCAAGCCTTGCACAATCAGCATCAAGCCATAGCCTATTTGCATAAAGTTCAGTGGAGTGATGCCTCGTTGGCTCAGTCTTGTCCCAAAGATACCAACCGAGAGTTGTCCCGTTAACATGCCAAGATTGAGCGTCATTAAATAGCTGGCCGCTTGACTAAGGGATAAGCCATTGACGTTCATGAGCCAAGGCACAGCCCAAAGACTTTGCATTGCCATGAAACCGCCTGTAAAGAAAGTTGCAGAGCCTGCAAATCTCAGGAAGTCTGGTGCCACAAAGATTTTTCCGACCGATTTTAATGTGGCGCTAAGCGATTCCCGTGAGGTTTGTTGAGCATCCCCAGGGAGGGCGATAAAAACAAAGACTGACAAGGCGGCAGCAATACATGCAATGAGCCAGAACACACCGCGCCATCCAAGGAAGGGAAGCATGGCCTCCATCGGCGTGCTGGCGGTCAATGCGCCCAATGCACCGGCGGCCATAATATAGCCCGTCATTGAGCTTTGACGCTCAGCCGGGTACCACATAGCAAAGCCCTTTAGGCTTGCCATCAAACAGGCCGACACGCCGAAGCCGATTAGTGCCCGTGCCAAGGTTAATTGTCCCAATGAATTCCCCATTGCAAAGGCGGCAGAACCACCAGCCGCCAGCAGCAATAGACAGCCTAGAACTCGCTTGGGTCCATAACGGTCCAGTGCAATGCCGAGCGGAATTTGTGCGATACCAAAGGTCAAAAAGTAGGCGCTGGTTAATAAGCCAAGATCCGCTGCAGACAGGGCTAGATCCCTTGTCAGTTCGGGCGAAATGACGGCATTTACGGTCCGTAACAGGTAAGAAAGATAATAGCCCAGAGCAAAGGGAAGAAAGATCATCACCCAGGTCGTTGGACGTTGACTTAATGACATGGTTTAAATCCTGAAATAGCTGCTGTGGCGCGACCGAATAACCTTTAGGTGCGTCATCGTCTGAAAGGAGACCTAACATAACCGATTTTGGTGTGAGTAGGCCATGGCAAAGAGCATAAATTAAATTGATGGACGTCGTGTAGAGTCCTTATGCAAGTGTTATCCAACCTGCATAGGGCTCCTTCAATAGGATTGATCTGAGGCAGAGAGTCTGCCAATTACAGGTAAATTAATGCAAGTTAGCGACTAGTCAGATCTTTTCGAATCGGCGGGTACGACGATGATCGGCCGCATCATAAGGCTTCTGTGTAGAAAAAAGGGATCGCAATTGCATTGTTGGGTTGGAGACTCTTTAACCTCAGGCCAAAGATGCAGGTGTTGGGCATGGAGTACCGGAAACACGTAAGATTGCTCTCCTACCTTATCGTCTTCAGTGGTTGAGAAATTGCCCAAGGCTGTGACGAGGCGACCCGGCACATAAATAGCGGGGTCGATAAATCCAGATACTAAAATACGGAATCGACCACCGCTGGTATCTGATTTCACTGGACGACCTGTGCTATTCAATGAAAACTCAACCACTTCCAGTAGGCTACCTTCCTGTAGGTTCTGTATTTTGGCAATCTCACCGCCCCAACGCACATTTTGGCCCGTTGGTCCATTCGTCGCTGTCGCTGAAAAAGGCAGGAGTGCTTGTTCAGTATTTGTTTGCAAATCGGAGGGAATCGAAGCACAGCCACTGATCACAAGGGCGGTTAATAAAAGCATCATACGGTTCATGTCGAAGGCTCCTGTGACGATACATTAGTCGATGTGTGATTTATCGAATAGCGCGTAAAACCCAGTCATTCTGAGGCTGGAAGATGTCAAGCAAAGGTGTTGATATACAGAGATTCTACTTTGTCTCTAGCCCACTGGGTTTTGCGTAAAAACTTGAGTGACGATTTGATTGATGGATCCTTGTGGAAGCAGTTGATATTGATGTGTGCATGTAAACCCTCCCAGCCGTAATGCTCGACCAAGCGAGTGACGATTTTTTCGAGACTTAAACCATGTAAAGGGTTGTTCGGTTGCTCTTGGTTCATTGTGTCAATCCGGTTGTCATTTTTAAAGGCGATGCGTAGGTCCATCGCTGGCTACAAAGAACAAATTCTAACAGAGATGTTTGAGTATTCGGCCTAGTCGCCGAAAAAACAAATAATACACCTTGTGCATTTAGAGTAACTGCCATTCACCAACCTTTAAATCAGGCGGTAAAGTGTAATTTCCAATTGCAACTCGGTGCAGTTTAAGTACAGGGTTGCGAAACCGACCAAACATACGCTTTATTTGGTGGTATTTACCTTCGGTTAGTACGACTTGTGCTTTGTTTACTGAAAGAATTTTCAGCAAAGCAGGTGCGGTGATGTGGTCTTCATACTCAAAATACATGCCTTGTGCAAAGGCGGTAATGTAGTCCTCGGTAATCGGGTACTCGACTTCAACTTCATAGACTTTATTCACCTTATGCTTAGGATCGGTCAGTGCACTCGACCAGCGACCATCGTTGGTGAGTAACACCAGACCAGAGCTGTTTAAATCCAGTCGACCGACGATATGCAGCTCGTTTTTTTGAGGGTGGTGGATTAGGTCAATGACCGTTTTATGCTGAGCATCTTTCGTCGCGCATACCACACCAATGGGTTTGTGTAACAGAATGTAGATAGGCTGGTTGTTTTGCAGCACCAGCCCATCGTAATCAATTTGGGTAAATTGATTCACCAACCGAGAGGGATCATCGCAAAGTTCATTGTCGACGTTTACCTGTCCTTTAACGAGGTCCAGCCGTATTTGTTTTAGTGAGCGCTGCAACCTGCGTGCTAAAAAACGGTCGAGTCGATTAGATGCGGCTGCCATTAATGATTGCTCATACTTGATACGTGTCGCCGAATACTTCGTCTGTCACGACGAACAACTGTAATGCGATAAACCACCCACCTCAAAAAAAGCAGCGGGTTGCAGTCGGTAATATTTATCGTCCACTTCCTTCGACTGCTCGGCATAGGGCTGTGTCATGACGTCTTGAATTTCTCGAAGAAGAGCGTAATCACCTTCACTCGCTTGCTGATAAGCAGGTGCCACCTGCCATTCCCGTAAAGTGTATTTAGGATTAACGCATTTCATCTGACTGGATATTTCATCACGAGAGAGTAGTGCTGTTCTTTCCGCGATCAGTGACGTCCATTGAGTGAGCCAGTCGGCCCAGCGCGCATCCAATTGTTGTGACTCTGATTTAGACATGGCCTCCGTGTAGAAACTTTTTGTAAGGGGCGCTATATCATCAGGTAGATTAGAGAGCTCGCGGAAGAAGATCGTATAATCAACGGGCGTTTGTAGCATAAGCATGACGAGTTCGCTGAATAACTCTGAGTTAAATGTATTGAGGCCCAGTTTGGCAGCCCACATCTTTTCCAGCTCAGTTTGCATAACCTCTGTAAAGCCTTCTTGAATCTCATCAAGTTGCACCACAGCCTCTGAATGAGTTTCAAGCAAGGGGCGCAAGGCCGAGCAAAACATTTGAAAGTTTCGTTCTGCCGCCATGGGTTGGTTAAAGAACGAAAAATGGCGTCCGCCACCTGTCCAGGGTTGGAAGTAGGGGTGGAATGCCTGACAAAAACCATACGGGCCGTAATCAAGGGTGAAGCCACCAGCGGCACAATTATCGCTGTTAAAATTGCCCTGACAATAGCCGACACGGATCCAGTTTGCCACCAGCGAGGTTAAACGATCACGAAACGCTCGTGCGAGTAACAGTATTTTCGCCTCCAGACTGAGCGATGGGTCGATGACCTGACTGTATTCTCGATCGATTAAATGAAGTACGAGTTGTTTCAGCTCAATCATAGCTTGCGGGTGTTCCTGTTTTCGGGCTCGACGGCCAAAGAGTTCGAGTTGACCCACCCGAATAAACGAAGGTGCGACACGCGTTGAGATGGCAACAGGTTCCAGTACCCATCTATCCGGATCGAGAGAGTGTGACCCCTCTGAATACCAGGGCCGCTTAACTTTTTCTGACTTTGAAACATACAGGCTTAAAGACCGTGACGTAGGAACGCCAAGCGCATGCATATGCTCTTGTGCTAGGAACTCCCGAACGCTAGATCGCAAAACAGCTCGGCCATCAGCACCACGGCAGTAGGGCGTTCGACCACCCCCTTTTAATTGCATTTCCCACCGACGCCCTTTGATCACAGCCTCAAGTATTGAAATAGCGCGTCCATCGCCGTATCCGTTACCCGTTTTGAAAGGGCATTGCTGAGTGTATTCAGTACCGTAAATGGACAGCGCGTAGCCACAGGCCCATCCGTGGTCACGCATGGGTTCAGGGACTTGGCTCATATCACCAGAGAATAGGCGCAGGAAGGCTTCGGATTGCGCGAGGTCATCAGCAAGTCCCAACTCTTGAAAGAAGTCTTTACTATGTGCGACGTATTCAGGGTTTTCGATAGGAGTGGGTTTAACAGGGACATAATGACCGGAGAAAACCTGTCGTGGATTATGATCCACTCCATCAGAGGTTGCATCAGGGTCGCAATTGAGCGCGTCTAACAGTGAATAATTGGCCAGTTTGGCAAGGTCATCGAGAATTGCAATGGTTGGAGCGTTTTTTTCAGCAGTATTAGGCCCGTTATGCGACTGGGAGTCATCCGGCTTTAACTCATTATCTGCGGTGGTAGACCCTATTTTATTATTTGCTTTCAATTGAATAACCCTGAATTTGGCAGTAATGGATATTATCGCTGGCTCTTTGGACTCAAACTAACAGTTATTTGTCTATGAATCACTTAAACATGGCTTGGTGCAGTAAATCAAAATGCTCAAACGTGTAGTCCGCTAGGTGATGATAGTCAGGTAAAGAAGGATAGTTAATTAAGCAAGAGTGCATCTTTGCGTTCCGACCCGCCTCTAAGTCGTACTTGTAGTCGCCTACCATCAGCATTGAATAGGTGGAGAGTCCGAAGTCGTTTGCAATCTGGAGCAAGGCGCTAGGGTCGGGCTTAGGTTTTGAGTTTTCCCGAGTGATGACACGGTGAATAGGGATTGAGTTGCGCTTGATTTTTACCCTTGTAGGGTGATGCGAGTTTCGAGTCACGATCGCCATGGGTATATTCTCAGCGAGGCATTGATCGACAAAAGCCCGAGCGCCTGGCATCCACTCACTGCGTTCAGCATCGCGTAATTCGTGGCGATGAATAATGCTCATAGCTTCGTGTTGTTTCTGTTCAGGCAGGGATTTCAAAAAACACAACACGTCCTCATGATCAGGGCA
Organism: Nitrincola alkalisediminis; assembly: GCF_009821115.1. GTDB lineage: Bacteria > Pseudomonadota > Gammaproteobacteria > Pseudomonadales > Balneatricaceae > Nitrincola > Nitrincola alkalisediminis. The sequence goes on from NZ_VYTY01000011.1 coordinate 92,550, forward strand.
GCCAATTTCATGCTTAATGGCCAAAAAGTCGAGAGATGAGGTCACCAGAGTGCCATCTAAATCGAAAATTATGCCCCGAATGTGCTTCATTGTATGGCCTCGCATTGTCTTGGTTTAAAGAGTTTATCATTCATGTTGGTTATGAGCTAAAAAAAGGTACGCTTTTGACTAAGCTATGGGTTCTTTTTCAGAGCGTAATCCTGCAGGGGAAAGGACGGATTGAAGGGAATCGCTGCGTTATTTTCTAACTGCACATGCCTGTAGGGATCAGAGTGTCGCTTGAGGAATGTGGGTGAGTTATATTTGTTCATTATCAAATTTTTTTGATCTATACTACGGAAAGATCTTGTTTGAAACAGTGAGCGTATGAAACGTCATCAAGGCCTTACCTTAATAGAATTGATGGTTAGCATCATGGTGCTTGCGATTCTAATCACAATTGCTTTACCCAATTACCAGACATTTGTTCTGAGTAATCGTGTTAATTCGCAGATTAATGAAATTCATGCAGCCTTGTCGTTGGCACGCTCTGAGGCGATTAAACGTAATACAAGCTTTTCATTTTGTAAGGCGGACTCTGAGACAGCAATAGCCTGTTCCACCGTTGCGGGTCCTTGGCGTTTTTGGCTCCTGAGAGATAATCAGTCTAATCAGGTCAGTATGCGCGGTGATATCACTCCGGGAATATTGCAGGTTCAATCCAATTTAAACGGGAACCGTATTGATTTTAGAGGGAATGGTTTTGCGTATGAAGGCCGTAATTTACTCTCTTCTAACCCCCAACCTTGGATCGAAGTGTGTTCAGTGGCACTACCTGAGCGGACTCGAAGAGTGGTTTTAGGGATATCCTCCCAGCAAATCATGACATTGGATCCAGTTAAAGCCGTGTGTTAAGGAGACGCCCATTCAATGCCAATCAAATTGCGAACAGTTCGGTACTTCTCTCAACATGGGGCTGGTCTTTTAGAAATACTCATTACCTTACTATTGGTGACTGTCGGAATTTTAGGCTTCGCATCGCTGCAAGTCTCTGCGCTTAAACAAAGTCAAAGTGCGATGGATCGCTCGTTAGTGGTGGGTCAAGTATATTCGATGGTCGATATGATGAGGGCTGATTCTCAAACACAGGACTATTCAGTCTATAACGTTGCCTTGTCCGCATCGACTCCGTCTGGCAGTTCCTATCAAGCACAAGCTGTTCAGGTGTGGAGGCGAAACTTATCCACTCAACTTAACGGTGCGCGAGGGCAAATCAGTTGCGTCGTTCGTGCATGTCAAATCACGGTAGAGTGGGATGATTCCAGAGCTGCACTAAACGAATCTGATGCAAAAGCCCTAGCCGTTTCTCAATTTTCGGTTGATATAACGTTATGACTTTAAATCGAAACAAACTTGAAAGATGTTTGTTACCCATCTACAGCAAAGGAATTTCATTAATCGAGTTAATGATTTCAATGTTGCTTGGATTGGTCCTAGTGGGTGCTATTACCTCAGTGGTTTTAGCCAATATTGAAACGTTTAAAACCAATCAAACCCTTGCAGAAGTGCAAGACCGCGCTCGCTTGACGTTTGAAATCCTTGCGCGAGAAGTCAGAGAAGCAGGCTCAACAGGATGTGCTCCCGATGAGCCATTGGAAAGCTTGCTAACCAACACACCGTCACCCTGGTGGGCTGGAGCATCTTGGAATGACGCATTAACCGTATATCCGGCGAATGTAGCGAGTCCAGCCGTGGCATTTGGTGATCAAGTTGGGGAGCGGATAAACGGCACGAGTGCTCTGATGATCAGAAGAATGGCAGATGATCCCTGGATAGTGACTGAAAGGCTTGCTTCAGGCTTTAGAGTTATTTCTGATTTGAGCACATCCGAGCATGATGTGTCCGTGGGCGATGCCTTAATGGCGTGTGATGCCGGTGGAGTCGCTTTGTTTAATGCTACAGCCCCAACGGGTACGAATAAAAAATCAATTTTTTTTGATGCGTCTTTAAATTTGTCATCCTATACCTTACCCCTTCTTGGATTTTTGCATGCTGAAACTTGGTACGTTGGTCATTCGCCCAGTAACTCAAGTGGCAGAGCATTGTTCCGGGTAAGGCTTGATGGAAGCAATAGTGTGATAGATGAAGTTGTCCCTGGCGTGACGCAGCTCAATATTCGTTCTTGGGCAGGAAACGCAAATGTGATTGAAATTGCCTTTGGTCTAGAGTCAATTTCGCATCCGTCTCAACGTATTGAGCGATCATTAATGTCGGAAACAGACTTTTGCAATGATGTAGGTTCTCAAGGATTTTGCTATACAATCGCGAGGCGAAACTAATGCAAAGGCAAGCGGGTGTTTCTTTATTAACCGCGTTGGTGATGTTGTTGATCTCGACTGTTTTAGGTCTGTCGGTCATGCGCTCCACACTATTTCAAGAACGAATGGCAGGCAATCTACAAGAGCGCTCGTTTGCGTTTCAGCGCGCTGAGGATGCGCTAAATGATGCAGAAGCACTCATACTGCAAGAAGCAAAAAAAGATATTCATGCATTCATCTCCTCAAATCAGGTTATAAACTGCACTCTAGTCTCGAATGACTGTTCTGCCAGTATGCCGGATCAGAAAGAGAAGGGGTGGGTGAGTGCGGGCTCTTCTGGAGCCGAGTACATGATTCAATACCTTGAAACACGTGCATCAAAGGATTTATCGAACTTAACCCAGTCCTCCACTCAAAACTATGGCGAGTCCGCCAAAATCCCAACTCGATATTTTAGAGTGACGAGCGTGAGTGGCTCGGTTGGGGATGAGCGTGGAAGAGTGATTTTACAAATGATGGTAAAACTTCAGTGAGAACTAAAATGGATACTCGACAAATGCTTCGTCAGTTTTCTCGAAAAGGACTCGCTATTCAGAATAGAGTCTCTTTGTTGTTTACCAGTACCTTATTCTTTGCATATGCGGGTTCGGTATTTGCAACGCCCCTTGAACTTCCGACTAAGCCTTTAACGGTAGTGTCAAACTTGCCATCGAATTTAGTACTCACCCCCTCAGTGGAATGGCCGACCATTTTGAGTGTTGCCAATTTGGGTGGGTTTTCTCTTAATCAGCGTTACTCAGGTTATTTTGATTCAGATAAATGTTATGGCTATCAAACCTCTGCCAATAAATCGGAAGAGCACTTTTTTCCACTCATGTTTACGACAGGGTATTCATGTGAAGGGGCTATGTGGAGTGGTAACTATCTTAACTGGGCTGCAACGCAGACGATTGATCCCTTCCGAAAAGCGCTGACGGGGGGGCTGAGAGTAAAAGATACTCCGACAGTTACTTGGCTAGAGAAAGCTCGTTATGATCGCAATAATCAGTATTTCGGCAATCGTAGTTTGCAAAACAATGTGAATCAAGTGACACCTTTCTCGAATGCGTTGGTATCAGAAGTGGCGCATGGATTAGGGAATCGTATGCGCGTTGTAAGATCAGAGTCCGTGGATTTTGAAATTCCAACGGCCTTGATTGGCACCAATGTCCCTGTCAATCGGCTGGGAGATGGTTTTTGGCAAACGGATAATCCCAATGGGCTGGTAGAGATTAATAAAGCCTCTGCGTTTGGAGTCGCCGGGGGAGATGACTTAGTCATCGAGTTAGAGCGGAATACAAATGATGCGTCCAATCTATATCGAGATCTTTCTGCTCGAAGTGGAGAAACTTACCAGTTGAAGTTCTCATATGCGCCACGTTCAGGTCATGTGAACTCTTCAAACATAAACGTTTACTGGGATGGAGCATTGATTCGTAGCTTGTCAGGTAGCAATACGAGTTGGCAAGTGATTGAGTTAACGCTCAATGCAAATCGAACGGGTCAACATCGTTTGGAGTTTCGTGCTGCCAATAAAGACAGTGTGGGCGGTGTCTTAAATAATATTCACCTGTCGTCAGCACCCATCGATTTCTATGTGAGAGTGGCCGTATGCGTACAAGGTTTGCTTGAATCAAATTGTGTTCAATATAAAGAAGGCTGGAAACCTGAAGGCTTAATTCAGGAGTATGCATCAAGAATGCGTTATAGCGTGTTCGCTTTTTTAAACGATCATGACGCACTCCGTGATGGTGGTGTTATGCGAGCTAGACAGAAGTATGTTGGCCCTGTTCGCTTAAATCCAGTATCAGGACAAATGGAAGAGAACCCCAATCGGGAATGGGATCCCGTTACAGGGGTGCTTGTCACTAATCCAGATCCTAATGATGCAAGTGCCACCAATACCTACTATGCAATCAAAGACTCAAACTTTCATATAACTAATAGTGGTGTTATTAACTATTTGAATAAATTTGGACAGTTAACAGAAAAACAACACAAATCACATGACCCAGTCAGTGAGCTGTATTATCACGCGTTACGCTACATGAAGAATCAGCTACCTATCCTGGCGTATTCATCGGTTCCAGAAGGTCAACTGACGGACAAGCAGCGTTGGGAGTTAGCGGATGCTTTTCCCGTAATCACTGATTGGGACGATCCCTACCAGTATTGGTGCCAAGCAGGTGCTATTTTAGGTATTGGAGATGTGAATACGCACCGAGATAAAAACCTGCCCGGTAACACTCGGATGGAGGGTGAGCCCTCTTCGGTTCCTCAGCGAGTTGCCTCAGATACGAGCTATGGAGACAAAGGCGTTGTGAGTTGGACGGATAAGGTGGCGAAGCTGGAGGGTATCACCATTAATACCCCCTTCACTGGACGCGAGAACTCAGCCTATATGGTGGGCATGGCCTATCATGCAAGAACGTCTGATCTAAGGCCGAATCTTCAAGGTAAGCAAACCCTATCAACGCATTGGGTCGATGTGCGAGAAGGTCAAGCTTTAGCGGGCAAAAACAGCAATCAGTACTGGTTGGCCGCTAAATATGGTGGATTGCAGATTCCAGATGATTTTGATCCGGAGACCTTCACTGGCCCAATTCCTGATCATTGGTGGCATGATTCCGGTGATGTACTCACCCAAACAGGCGACAAACGTCCACGGAATTTTTATGTTGCCAGTGAAGCCGATAAAATGGTGCAAAGCTTAGAAGATGCATTCAAAAATATCAGTTCTGAACGCTTTGCCTCTGGTGGAGGTGTGGTTGCCACCAGCAGCGAGCTCAACAGCAATACGTTAACCTTTACGACTGAATATAATTCTAATCATTGGAGTGGCGATCTAGTTGCCTATAAACCACTTGTCGCTGGCGGCAACGAACGTGTTTGGAGAGCCAATGAGCAACTGCCAACTTGGGAAGCAATTGGTGGGCGCAAGATCTATACTCACTCCGGTACTTATGGTGTAAATCATAAGCCTACACTAGTGCCGTTTGTGTTTGAGTTTTTAACTGCTGAACAAAAATCGGCACTTGGGGATGAAACACTTGTTAACTATTTGCGGGGCGATCGTAGTTTAGAGCAATCGCAACCTAATGGCGTATATCGGACTCGGCAGTCTGTATTGGGTACATTTATTAATTCCCTTCCGATTTATATAGGCAGCCCAGAAAATGTGGCACGATACGAAGGGTATACATTTAAAGGCGCAAATAGCTATTTAACTTGGGCAAGATCTCAAAAGTCGCGTGCTGCAAGAGTCTATGCTGGCAGTAACTCGGGTATGCTGCATAGTTTTGATGCAAACACGGGTGTTGAGACCTTTGCATTTGTGCCGAATGCAGTGATTAAAGGTCAAATGGTTGAGTTGGCAAATCCAGACTATGAGCATGCCTATCTAGTCGATGGGGAGTTGGCGGCTGCGGATGTCTTTATTAATAATCAATGGCGAAGTGTGCTTGTGGGTAGTCTAGGCTTGGGAGGCAAGGGGATTTTTGCTTTAGATGTTACGAACCCTAATAATATTAGCCTGCTGTGGGAAATTAGTGCTGACAGTGCTCCAGAACTTGGAGTGATATTAGGAAAACCTGTTATTGCTCAAGTGGCGGATGGAGATTGGCGTGTTATTTTCGGTAATGGATTAAACAGTCAGTCTGGCAAGGCTCAATTATTACTCGTTAGTATTGATACTGGAAAAATGGAATGGATAGATACTGGAGTGGGTGGAGGCAATGGGTTATCGGCAGCTTCGGTGTGGGATTCATCTAAGCAAGGCTTTATAGATTTAGTCTTTGCTGGTGATCAAAAGGGAAATTTATGGAAATTCTCAAGTCTATTGAGCCCGAATCCAGTGGTCACCAAGCTATTCGAGACAGGTGGGCAACCCATATCGAGTGCACCTTTGTTGGGTCAGAATCCGTATACTAGTGATCTGCAACGCTGGATCTTCTTTGGTACAGGACGCTATTTAGTCGCTGAAGATGTTACGGATAAGTCTTTACAAACTTGGTATGGACTAAAGGATTCTAATACGTTGATTAAAAAAGATCAGTTGGTTGAGCGACAAATTCTTGCTGAAGTCGTTGCCGCTGGTCGCGATCTGCGTGTGATAAGCGAGGGAACTACAAACGAAATGGCAGGTAAATCTGGTTGGTTTATTCCTTTGATTTCCCCAACGTTTGGTCAGGAAGGGGAACGCATGGTACTGAGTAATGTTTTTAGAGGTCGGGTGCTCCTGGGAACAACTCGAATACCTGATTTTAGTGATCGGTGTATGCCGGGTGGTCGCGGCTATCAGATGGTGATAGATCCATTTACTGGTGGAAGACTGAGTTACAGCTTCTTTGATGTGAATTCCGATGGAGTGTTTAATGAGTCCGATTATGTGACCTTTGATGATGAAAAAGTGCCTGTGTCTGGGCTGGGCACTTCCAGTCCAACTGGAAATCCAGTGTTTATTGAAGACAAAATGATTACCTGTGATGAAGAAGGCAACTGTGATTCATCCGAGACTCAATTGCAGCCGGATATTATATTCCGGACTTCATGGCGTGAAGTGTTATTTTAAAGATCTTATTGTGGGTGCGTTGCACCCCGTTGGTGGAGGTGATTCAGGTTGACTCAGTATTGCTAGACCAAGGAACAAACCCTGGCCTTAGCTTACTTCGAGTAATTCCTATCTTTCATTTCTGCGAGTGTTTTTATTTCAATACAAAGCTCGGCAGTGGGCCGAGTCAAGAGTCTGGGGATGCCAATGGGCTCTCCAGACTCCAAGCAGTAGCCATACGTTTTATCGTTAATTCGTTTCAGAGCAGCATCAATTTTTGGGATTAACTTTCGATCTCTATCAAGTGTCCTGAGCCGAATGCTGGACTCTTCCTCATAAGCTGCACGGTCTCCCTCATCATTCATTTCAGGTGGATGTGAGAGCTCATTTTTGCTTGCTTCAATGTCTTCTAGAGTCTGAAATTTTATTTCTTCCAGTAATGCTTTAAAAAAATCCAGCTGCTCATCATTCATATACGCTGATTCAGAGGCCTGGAGTAGCTGCTCTTTTGTTATTGTCATGATCCTACTCCCAAGCCGGAAAAGGATCGTCTAGTAAAGCCCATTCCGACTTACCTGCTAATAATTGCTCGTCGGTGATCAGGCAGTGATCGAGTGCATCAATCATGGCTTTTTGATTTAGGTTCTGGCCAATAAACACCAACTCTTGTCGCATATCACCGAAGGGCTCTACCCATATGTCTTCAATCGACTTTAAGTATTCAGGATCATCAGGCCAGCGGTTTTTGGGTACAGCTTTCCAGAAAAGCCCGGCCATGCTGTGATGACCTATGCCACCTGCTTGGCTCCATTGACCTGCAAACTCGGGTCGAGTGGCTAGCCAGAAAAACCCCTTAGAGCGAATAAGTTTGCCTTCGGTCACTCGGGTATTTAAAAATTGATAAAATTTGGCGGGATCGAAAGGGCGGCGTGCCCGATACACAAAACTGGAAATACCGTATTCCTCCGTTTCAGGAATGTGCTCGCCGCGTATTTCTTTCAGCCAACCAGGTGCTTGTTGTGCTCGCTCAAAACTAAAGCGTCCCGTATTCAGTAGTTTATCTAGGGGAGCGGCACCCTTTTGTATCGGAATAATGTCAGCATCCGTATTTAAGCTTCGAAGCACACCGGTTAGACGCTTGATATCCTCATCACTGACTAGATCTGTTTTGCTGATTAAAATAACATCGCTGAATTCCACCTGTTCCACTAGCAGGTCCGTGACACTCCGTTCATCCTCCTCACCAAGGTTTTCATCCGTGTCCTGAAGTGAATAGGCGGCATCATAATCCTGTAAAAAATTAACGCCATCAACAAGAGTCACCATGGTGTCGAGTTTAGCAATGTCTGAAAGACTTATGCCGTCTTCATCTGCAAAGGTAAAGGTTTCTGCAACTGGTAGGGGCTCAGAGATCCCAGTAGATTCAATGACAAGACAGTCGAAACGACCTTCTTCTGCAAGTTTTCTGACTTCGATCAACAGGTCTTCACGCAGGGTACAACAAATACATCCGTTGCTCATTTCGACCAGTTTTTCTTCAGATCGATTTAACGAGACTTCTTGTTGAACCTGTGCCGCATCAATATTCACTTCACTCATATCATTGACGATCACCGCTACTTTGAGGCCGTCGCGGTTATTGAGTATGTGATTCAGGACGGTGGTTTTACCGGCGCCTAAGTAGCCTGATAAAACCGTTACGGGTAAGCGTTTTGCGAGCGTATTCATATGAAACCCCTAACAGGTTGAGGCGGTTAAGTGTGTGATAGCGGCGAGTCTTGCCGCTTGCTGACGTTCCTGTGTTTCTCTATCGGGTGCGGCGCATTCTGTGTTGAGACGCTTTACTACTTCTTCAACTGAGAAGGTGCCTAAATTTTCTCCATCGCGGTGTCTTAGAGTGACCTGAGCGTTTTCGGCCTCTCTAGCACCCACAATTAATAAGTAGGGGATGCGTTGCAGTGTTTGTTCACGAATTTTGTAGCTGATTTTTTCATTTCGGATGTCTGCTATTGCACGAAGACCCGCCCCTGAAAGGATATCCGTCACTGCATTGGCGTAATCGGATTGAGCTTCTGTGATCGACATGACCACCGCTTGAACGGGAGCAAGCCACGCCGGTAATTTACCCGCATGATGTTCAATTAAAATACCAATGAAGCGTTCTAAAGATCCAAACAGGGCGCGATGCAGCATGACTGGGCGCTGGCGTTCGCCTTGCTCATCAACATACTCCAGACCGAATCTTTCCGGCAGGTTCATGTCGACTTGAAGTGTTCCGCATTGCCAGTCGCGTCCAATGGCATCGCGTAAAACAAATTCAAGTTTAGGGCCGTAAAAAGCACCCTCACCAGGGTTGAAAGTGTAAGACAAGCTCATTGACTCTAGAGAGGTGACAAGTGCTTCCTCTAAACGGTCCCATACTGCATCACTGCCCATTCGGTTCTCGGGGCGGGTAGAGAGCTTTAGATGTATATTGTCAAATCCAAATTCTTTGTAGATGTCTAAGACTAATTCAACAACACGACGGCACTCTTCATTCATTTGTTCAGGCGTGCAGTAGATATGAGCATCGTCTTGAGTGAAGTGCCTGACGCGCAATAAGCCATGAAGCGATCCTGATGGTTCATAGCGGTGAACCTTGCCAAACTCACCCATGCGTATGGGTAAATCACGGTAGCTTTTTAGACCGTGTTTATACAAAAGGACGCTGCCAGGGCAGTTCATGGGTTTGAGTGCTAAATGCCGTTCATCCTCGGTTTGCGTAGTAAACATATGATCACGATAGTTCTGCCAATGACCCGAGGTTTCCCAGAGGCTTCTATCCATAAGATCGGGAGTATTGACTTCAACATAGCCACTGTTTTTTTGTCGACGACGCATATAATTGATGAGAATCTGAAGCAGAGTCCAGCCGTGTGGGTGCCAAAAAACGGAGCCAGGTGCCTCCTCTTGAAAATGGAACAATCCCAGTTGGCGTCCTAAACGGCGATGATCGCGTTTCTCTGCTTCCTCAATCCGCTTTATATAGGCGTTTAATGCTTCTTTATCGGCCCATGCAGTGCCATAAATACGCTGTAATTGTTCGTTGCTGGCATCGCCTCGCCAATAGGCCCCCGAGAGTTTAGTCAGCTGAAAGTGTTTTAGAAAACGCGTGTTGGGAACATGAGGGCCGCGGCACATATCCACGTATTCTTGATGAAAGTAGAGGCCCAGTGATGTCTCATCGGGCATATCGTCGATTAAACGTAATTTATAGCGCTCATTACGTTCACTAAAAAGACGGATGACGTCATCTCGTGGCGTCATTTTCTTGATAACTTGATAGTCCTGCGCGATGAGTTTTCTCATCCGCTCCTCAATCGCTTGCAAGTCATTTGGCGTAAAAGGACGGTCGTATGCAATATCGTAATAAAAACCATCTTCGATCACAGGTCCTATGACCATTTCGGCATCAGGATAGAGTTGTTTGACGGCGTGCCCTACCAAATGGGCGCATGAGTGCCGAATGATCTCTAGTGCGTTTGGGTCTTTGGCGGTAATAATTTGGACGCTGGCATCGCTTGTAATCGGGTCAGATAGGTCCGCTAACCGATCGTTTACACGACCCGCGATGGCGCTTTTTGCCAGACCGGGTCCAATTCTTTGTGCGATTTCTAGCAGTGTAGTGGGTGAGGGTAAGTGGATCTCATCCTTGTTTGGCAAGGTGATAGTAAGAACATCGGTCGTTTGGTTTAGATCATTCATGGTTAACTCAGAAGGCCAAAAGCAGATTTGTTTGTTATACTATAACATAATATTTGATGTGTGGTGGTAGGTGGGTTTTATGGAATGTCTATAAATCTGGCGATTTTTGACTTCGAAGCGGAAAACTCAGGTGCTATGAACTCATAGTGTACTTGAGCTCACGAACCTTTGAGATACTCTCACCATCAAAGACGAACTCAAAGTGCCGCGTTTGAACGGCGGACTCTACAAATGAAGGAGACATGAGTCCCCAGCAAATAGACGCTTCATTTCTGACAGAGCGGTATTGAAGTCCAGCCTCTCCTGACTTTTTAACCTGCGCACCAAAAATTCGGGACGTCGTGTAATCATCGGGTGCGTGGATTGTATCAATCGATGTTGCATCAATAAGCTCGGCCGAAAACGTAAATTTGAGGCATCGCATATCAACAGTGTCGTAATGGAGACCTTCAACATTGCGAAAATACTTTTCTTGGTGATATCGAGTCTCTGCGATGGCTGTGGCGGTGGTATCGGCAAGATAAAGTATGCCGAATGAGCCATCGCTGAAACGAGAACCGTCAGGATTAACATGGGTAAATGGGGCTGTTGCATAATTTACCCCTGTAATACCAAAAGGTATCTCCTCTGTAGGAATAAGCGTTAGGTCGCCAAGCGCGTTAAGAATTCTAGGGTTGGTTAATGCTTGCAAGGCATAGGCCGTCTCAAAGTCCTCCGCGCTTATTACGTCATCGAACAACGTAATGGGAGGGAACTTTGAGTTAACCATTCGATAGGCTTCTTGTTTTGAAAAAGAAATGCGCGGTTGCTTGTCTACCATTGCCCGCTTCTCATGCTATCGATTCGTTTAAACACCTCATACAATGCGCCAAAATTGCCTGTGCTTATAATTGATAGCGGTGTTCTGCCATTGAAGTATGGATTATGATTAACCATACCCATATAGCCATACACGTTATCAGGATTGGAGAACACCATTCTGAGTGCCTGATGAATGTTGGCAAGATAACTAAGGCGCTCAAGCTGATCACTGCTTAAAAAGACGGTACTGGCATCTTTTTGATAGCGATGAAACGAACTTTTTGGAATGCCCAAGATGGCCTGCTTTTGAGCAGCAGAACATCCCCATTTATCAAGGATATTGTTGCCCATTTTAAACGCTGCGCCATGGTTGATACTTGGAGCATGTTGGGCTTCTGCTACCGTTGTCATTGCTTTGATCCCATATTGAATTGTATTGTTATATTAGTCTCATATGGGTCTTTTATCAAGTTGAGTGCTCTACTGCAGCCTAAAGGAGATCAAGGTGCGAAAGAAACCTGAAAATACTCACTGCGAGTTGTGCCAGAGAGATGCGCCACTGACATTTCATCATTTGATACCCCGCAAGGTTCATCGTCGAGCACGATTCCAAAAACATTACACTCTAGAGCAACTCCAACAGGGCGTTTGGTTGTGTTATCCCTGTCATCGAGCGGTGCATAGACGACATGATGAGATGGAGTTGGCCTTGCGGTTTAACTCGCTTGAGGCATTAAAGTCAGATCCTGACATGGCGTCTCATATAGTCTGGATCCGAAAACAAAAAGTACTGAGTTTATGAAATCCTACTATCGCCGAGGACCCGAACACCGTTACGGTGAAATCGTTGATTTTCTGAGTATTCGCAAGTTGTATGACTTTCGTTCTGTTGAAGTGGGCCGCTGGGTTACGCGAGCCGAAAATTCCTTGACGAGGAGGGGCGAGATTCAAGTCAGTTGTTTCAATCATCTAAACAAGTCGATAGCGCACAAGGTACTTTATATTGGAGTTTGCCTGAAGAAATGGCAGCTAGAGCATTTGAAGCCTTCGTGCAGGATCATTCGATTTGTAATCATTTTTTGGTGAAAGGGACGAAATCATCTGAGGAGGCTCAGTTAGGGCTCTATCCACAAGGAGACGAAAGAAGCCGAATAAACGCCGCATTTGAGGACTATTTTTTTCATTTGGGTCATGCGCTTAGAAAACGAAGCCGTGCGAAATAATGACTGGAGATAAGGGCGCTGGGCTAAACAGCTGATGTATCAGCGAATGTGATAGACCGCGGTTATTGTCAATAATTGCCTAGCTATTGATGGTGGAGTTAAGCGGCTTAATGCTGGCTTGGATAGCTGACTAAGGCTTGTTTAACTTAATTTAAAAGCGCAAAATAAACAAAAATTTGTTGAAATAGACCTTTTATGCTTAAAAAAATTACTATCAGTAACTTTTATAGCTTTGCAGAAACAACAGTAATCGATTTTGCGCTTGGCAAAAAGCCGACTCCGTCAGGGTATGATCTTCATCTTAATGGTGAGCGTTTTAATAAAGCAGTCGCTATTATTGGTGCCAACGGCTCGGGTAAAACACAGCTGTTAAAGCCGTTGGCATTCTTAAGCTGGTTTATTACTGACTCGTTTTTAGGCACTGCACCGGATGATGATATTCCCTACGCCTCGCATCGTTTGCTTGAAGATAAACCAACTTTATTGGTGCTTGAGTTTCGGTTAAATGACAAAGATTACCGCTATCAGCTTGAGCTCAATCAGGGTGAGGTACAATTTGAGGCCATATTTGAAAAAACTAGCAATCAGTTTAGCTATTTGATAAAAAGAGAAAAAAACGCAGACGGTTACAGTGTTAAACAAAAAGGCTTTGGTTTTGCCAAACCTCAAGCAGAAAAAATTCGTAGCAATGCCTCTATCATTAGTGCCGCGCATAATTTTGACGTCATTGAAGCCAAAGAATTTGTGGACTATTTTCAGCACATTGAAACCAATGTAGCCAGTTCCGGTCGCAGACATTTTCAGCATGGCGCCCTTATTCGTGCGGCTGAACGATTTGCTAAAACACCTGAGCTGATAGAACCAATGATAGAGGCGATGTGCCTGTTTGATCTGGGCTTAAGCCGTGTTGAAATTAAGCAATTGGTCAGCCGTGATGAAACGGGTAAAGAGGGTACTATTCATGTACCATTTGGCTTGCACCAAACATCGAGTGGCGAGAGTTTTGAACTGCCATTTTTTGAAGAATCCAGCGGTACACAATCAGCTTTTGTGTTATTGGAGCCTATTTTAAAGACGCTGCAACAGGGGGGCGTGGCGGTAATTGACGAGCTGGATAATGATTTACATCCGCATCTGGTTCCCATACTGCTAGACTGGTTCCGCTTGGAGCATACCAACCCCAAGCAAGCGCAGTTAATCTTTACTTGTCATACGCCTGAAGTGCTTAATCTATTGCAAAAGCATCAAATCTATCTGGTAGAAAAGGTTGGGCAATTCAGCGAAGCCTGGAGGGCGGATGAGATTATTGGCCTGCGTGCCGACGATAACCTATATGCCAAGTATATGGCAGGCGCACTGGGTGCAGTGCCGGATCTATAGGAGGAAGGATGCCAAGGAAGCAACGCCACGTAAGCCTGACAACACTACTGATTGTTGGTGAAGGCAGTGATGATAAAGCCTTTATTGATCATCTGAAGAATTTGTTTCAGCAAAGATATAGTGGCCGTAAAGTCACGGTAAAAGCCGGTGATGGTGGTTCGCCCGGCAATATCATTACCCATGCGAGTCGCGCTTATCAGGCTGAAGCGTACAATCAGCGCTACTTAGTGCTAGATGCCGATATTCCACCAACACCTGCCGAGCAAAAAAATGCCCAAGCAGCGGGTTACGGTATTATTTTGTGGCAACCACAGTGCTTAGAAGGGGCATTGCTGGATGTTTTGGGGGAGGGAGTGCAAGCGCATGAAAGTAGTCAAGCATTAAAGCAACGTCTACACCCACGTTTAGCTGCTCACCATACTCGGCCGGAAGCTTATGCTGTTTTATTTAGCCAGCCAGTGCTGGCAGCAACACAAAACTCATCTGTGGCTGAAGTTCGCGATTTGCTGCTAGGTGCTTAGCTTTACTTTATTGAGTATTAGATGATCAATAATGATCTTGTGAAGATTGATCATGGCGATTTGATTTTTAAAAAATTATTGGGCCGGAAGTCAATAGTGTTTGGGGTAGTAATCTGAGAAATAAGCGACCAGTGGGCGTTCGGTGTATTGGAAACTTTATGGAAACTCACAAACAAAAACAGCGAGCCGCTTGCGCTAACTCGCTGTTTTTGTTTGTAAATTTGGTAGGACTAACTGGACTCGAACCAGCGACCCCCACCATGTCAAGGTGGTGCTCTAACCAACTGAGCTATAGTCCTGTTTTGTGGTGCATATTATAGAGAGCTTTGAGATCCTTGCAACTGTTTTTTAACGATTTTTATAAAATATTTGTACTGTGCTTCAGTCGCTCCAGTTCATCACGGTATTTCGCTGCTTTTTCGAACTCCAGATTGCGTGCCGCTTCATACATCTGATCTTCTAAACGACTCAACGCCTTGGCAAGATCCTTCGGCGATAGGATCGCTTCATTCACGCGATACTCGGCATTTGTTTCAGCCGCTTTTTTAGCGCCTCTCGATGACTTACGAGAGCCAGGTGCTTGGGCACCCTCCATAATGTCTGCAACAGATTTGAAAATACCTTTAGGCGTGATCCCTTGCTCAAGGTTGTGTTGAATCTGCTTATTCCGACGGCGCTCCGTTTCATCCATGGCACGCTGCATTGATCCTGTGATTCGATCCGCATATAAAATGGCGCGACCATTGATATTACGTGCCGCTCGGCCAATCGTCTGAATCATGGATGTTTCTGAGCGTAGAAATCCTTCTTTATCGGCGTCTAAAATAGCCACGAGGGAAACCTCGGGCATATCAATACCTTCCCTAAGTAAGTTAATGCCAACTAGCACATCAAACTCACCAATCCGTAAATCACGAATAATCTCGACACGCTCAACCGTATCAATATCCGAATGAAGGTAGCGAACTTTGACACCGTGCTCTGATAGGTAGTCTGTTAGATCTTCGGCCATCCGCTTGGTCAACACAGTGACGATGACACGTTCTTTTTTTCGGACAATTGTATCAATTTCCCCCAGAAGATCATCAACCTGAGAAGAGGCAGGGCGAACTTCAACAAGCGGGTCGATTAATCCTGTTGGGCGTACGACCTGCTCAACGACCTGTTGCGCATTCGCGGCTTCGTATTTGCTTGGCGTGGCAGAGACAAAAATCATTTGAGGGGCAATCGTTTCCCACTCCTCAAACTTCATGGGGCGGTTGTCCAGCGCAGAGGGTAGGCGAAAACCATATTCAACCAGAGTTTCTTTGCGCGACCGATCACCCCGATACATCGCACCAATCTGCGGAACGGTCACATGAGACTCATCAATCACCAATAACGCATTGTCGGGCAGATAATCAAACAGGGTAGGTGGGGCCATACCATGATCGCGTCCAGATAAGTAACGGGAATAGTTTTCGATACCAGAGCAGTAGCCCAGCTCAAGAATCATCTCGATATCATAGATTGTGCGTTGCTCAAGACGTTGAGCTTCAACCAGTTTGTTGTTCTCTTTAAGAAACGCCAGGCGTTCTTGTAATTCTGCTTTTATATGTTGCGTTGCCTCCACTAGCGTGTCTCTGGGTGTTACATAATGCGTTTTTGGATAAATGGTTGCACGTGGGACTTTGCGAAGGATCTCACCCGTTAAAGGGTCGAAGTACGAAAGTTGTTCGATTTCTTCATCAAACAGCTCCACACGAATAGCCTCCATCTCGGATTCTGCAGGAAAGATATCGATGACATCGCCTCGCACACGATAATTACCTCGGTGCAGTTCAATATCGTTGCGTGTGTATTGTAGCTCTGCTAAGCGTCTCAATAACGTGCGTTGGTCAATTTGATCACCACGGTCTAAATGCAACATCATCGAGAGATAGGACTTAGGATCACCTAAGCCGTAAATAGCCGATACTGTCGCGACAATAATGGCATCTTCTCGCTCAAGTAAGGCCTTGGTGGCTGAAAGGCGCATTTGTTCAATATGATCATTTATGGATGCATCTTTTTCGATAAATGTGTCGGAGGAAGGAACATAAGCCTCGGGTTGATAGTAGTCGTAGTAAGAGACAAAGTACTCAACAGAGTTGTCAGGGAAAAACTCTTTAAACTCGCCATAAAGTTGAGCCGCCAGCGTTTTGTTATGCGCCATAATGATTGTAGGGCGCTGCACAGCTGCAATGACATTGGCAATCGTAAAGGTTTTGCCCGACCCGGTAACGCCAAGCAAAGTTTGCGCGGCTAAGCCGGATTCAATGCCGTCAACCAAGGCAGCAATGGCCGTAGGCTGATCCCCCGCGGGTTTAAAGGCTGATTGAACTCTGAAACGTTGCTTCACAGACGACTCCTGTAAAAATTAAATGTAAATTCACCCTTATAGGGATTTAGACCGCGAGCGCAATACTGTATGATTTGCGCTGTTTTTTGATGGATATTTGTGCCCCAGAATATAACGAGGATTTCAGCTTGGACGTGCAGCTTTCCGACCGCGTAAACAGTATCAAACCTTCCCCGACTCTTGCCGTTACTAAACGTGCGGCTGAACTTAAAGCGTCTGGCAAAAACATCATTGGCTTAGGTGCGGGCGAGCCCGATTTCGACACCCCAGAGCATATTAAACAAGCTGCGATCAACGCGATCAATGGCGGCTTTACAAAATATACTGCGGTTGATGGGACGCCAAGCCTTAAAAAAGCGATTATAGCCAAATTTAATCGTGATAATGGCCTTAATTACGAACCAAATCAAATATTGGTTTCCAGTGGCGGGAAGCAAAGCTTCTTCAACTTGGCGCTAGCATTATTGAATGCGGGCGATGAGGCAATTATCCCAGCACCTTACTGGGTATCTTATCCGGACATGGTCCTGATTGCGGATGCCAAGCCAGTGATTATTGAAACGACCCAAGCGGCGCGTTTCAAGATCACTCCGGAACAGTTGCAAAATGCCATCACTGATAAAACACGCTTAGTTGTGTTAAACAGTCCTTCAAATCCATCTGGTGTTGCATACACACTAGACGAATTAAAGGCCTTAGGTGAAGTGCTGAAGCGCTATCCAAATATTTTGGTCGCAACCGATGATATGTATGAGCACATTCTCTTTGGGGATGAGCCTTTCTGCAATATCTTAAATGCATGTCCTGAACTCTACGATCAAACCATCGTATTGAATGGTGTATCCAAAGCCTATTCTATGACGGGCTGGCGTATTGGTTATGCAGCAGGCCCTGCTTGGTTGATTGCTGCTATGACCAAGGTTCAGTCACAAAGCACATCAAACCCATGCTCTATTGCCCAGGTTGCCGCTGAAGCCGCATTGAATGGCGATCAAGGCTGTGTGGCTGAAATGGTAAAAGCCTTTAAAGCACGTCATGAGTTTGTCGTGAATGCTTTGAATGAAATCGAAGGGGTGGATTGTATCCCAGCGGACGGAACCTTCTATGCATTTCCAAGCTTTCACAAGGTGATCGACAGCCGCCCAGAGTTTGCTGACGATATCGCATTGGCTGAATACTTGCTGCTCGAAGCAGGCGTGGCACTGGTTCCAGGATCTGCATTCGGTGCTCCGGGGAATATGCGCTTATCCTTTGCGACCAGTATGGATATACTGGAAGATGCGATTTCACGTATCAAAAAAGCACTAAGCTAAGATGATTTAGCAGAGAAGGGGCGATCTAGCCCCTTTTTTATTGATGTTGCCAAAGCCTGCAATGAGTCTCTATACTCATCCCTTCATTTGTCACAATGCATGTTAGAGAAGTATGCCCTCAAAGAATAATGCCCCCATTCTGCTTCAAATTAAAGTTACCCTAAAGCATGCGCAGCCTGAAATTTGGCGTCGATTACTGCTTCCCAGTGATCTGTCCCTATATCAATTGCATTGTATCTTGCAGGTCACCATGGGCTGGGAAGATATTGGTGAGCATTATTTCGAAGATGCGGCGGGAAATTGCTATGGTGATTCGAGCGCAGCGCTTGAAGAGCGTGATGAAACGCTATATACGTTAAGTGATGTTCTCCATACCAAGCAGCCTAGCTTAATGTATGGCTATGACGAGGAAGATGGCTGGGAGCATCTCATTCAACTTGAAAAAACCTTGCCTTATTTCGCTGATGATGATCAGCCCGTGATTTTGTGTTTGGCGGGTGAAAGGGCGTGTCCGCCAGAGTCTTCCAGAGGGGTTGAAGGGTATTTAGAGTTGCAGTCAGCTGTACAGCATTTAAGTGCTGAGGTTTTTAGCGATCGTTACCCTTGGTTTAATTATGATGACTTATATAACGATGGTTTTGATACTGAGCGTGTCAACCAGGATTTAGATTTAGTGACGCGCTTTGGGCCATTGATGACAGATCCCGAAATTCGCGCCGCAGCAGATGATGCTAAATCGGAGCTTGAAGCGTTATTGCAAGAGTTTGAATTTGAAACCGATGAAATGCGCTATGAAGTCATCGAGGACTTTTTTCGGTCCATGTTTGAGCAGCCGATTGAAGATGACTTGTTGGGATTGAGTCCCAACCAATTGCATGATTTGCTCTACACACCCTTTCAGGCTGAAGAGGTGATACGTTTTCATCCCGAGCATGCCACACCAGATCAAGTGCCTTTTTTGGCGATGTTTAAGGTTTTGGCAGATGAGATTCTTCAGGGCAATAATAAACTCACGCCCAAAGGAAATCTGCCCCTGACCGTCGTGCGTGCTATGCATGATGCACTCGATACCCAACGCTATTTTTATGGGTTTGATGTGTATCAGCCGCGATTGCGAAGTGAAGAAGACTCTTTGCCGGTTCACATTACTCGACTCTTGGCTCAGAATTCTGGTTTATGCCGTGTGCAAAAGGGGCGTCTTTTGTTGACGCGTAAATCAGAAGCGGCCTTAGAAAAACAACAATGGTCGAAGCTGTATCAGCCGATGATCGAGTGCTTGATTACGAAATTAAACTGGGGCTACCTAGACGGAAATCCCGAGCTGCAGTCCATACGATTGACTTCTCTCTTTTTGATGCGCTTTTTAAAGACCCGAAATGATTGGGTGACGACGGATCAATGCGTTGAGCGTCTCGTTGCAACTTTTCCAATGATGTTAGAGGAGGCGGATGATTCTAGCGGTTATGATCCTGAGTCTACGCTTTGGCATGCGTTTACGCATCGGATACAGATGCTGCTCGGTTTAACGGGCTTAATAGAGTATCAGCACGATTATGAGAGCGAGTCGCCACTTGAGCGTATTGTCTTGGTGAGTTTAAAAAGAACGTCGCTTTCAGATCGTTTTCTAGAGTGGGTTTCTCCTGTTAAGTCAAATGGTTAGGGTGTTTCTTTGAAGCTATTGGTAATCGGTTACGTCTGGCCTGAACCTAAGTCCTCTGCCGCGGGCAGTCGGATGATGCAGTTGTTGGAGGTGTTTCGAGGTCAGGGCTGGCAAGTGCATTTTGCAAGTCCGGCACAGATGACAGAGCACATGGCCGACTTGTCTCGTATCGAGATAGCCTGCCATAGCATAGAGCTGAACTCAGCATCCTTTGATCGGTTTATTCAACATCTGGCACCTGATATCGTTGTTTTTGATCGTTTTATGATGGAGGAGCAATTTGGCTGGCGTGTAGAGAAGTGTCTACCCAGTGCGCTCAGGGTCCTGAATACCGAAGATCTACACAGTTTGAGAGATGGGCGTCATCAAGCGGTCAAGGAGGGGCGAGAGTTTGAGTTGCGCGATATGCATACGCCGATGGCGTGGCGCGAAATCGCAGCGATCTTTCGCAGTGATCTGACATTGATGATATCAGACGTGGAAATGACACTCTTACAGAATCAGTTTCATGTCCCTGCGACACAGTTGCATTATATCCCTTTGATGGTTGAAGCTCAGTCATCATGCCACCTACCCAGCTTCGATGAGCGTCAGCATTTTATTACGATCGGGAACTTCCGTCATGCACCGAATTGGGATGCGGTGCTGCAGTTAAAGCAACATCTGTGGCCGAGTATACGTAAAAAACTGCCAAAGGCGGAGTTGCATATATACGGTGCGTATCCACCGCCCAAAGCGACCCAGTTACACAATGCTAAAGATGGCTTTTGTGTTAAGGGCTGGGTGGACGATGCTTTGCAGGTGATGTGCCAAGCACGTATATTATTGGCTCCCTTGCGTTTTGGTGCGGGGATTAAAGGTAAGCTGATTGATGCCATGACGGTACGCACTCCGAGTGTGACCACCCCAGTGGGGGCGGAGGGTATCAGTGACGATTGGCCCGGTGCTATTGCCTACGACGATCAGGATTTTATTGAAAAGGCCGTAGCCCTTTATCAGGATTCCGCTCGTTGGCACCAAGCACAAGAACGGGGTGATGCTCTGCTGGCATCGCGCTTTTTAGCCTCTCTGCATGCATCGGCTTTAATTGAAAAGTTGGTTATGCATCATTCACAGCTCAATGGTTTGCGAGGGCAGCATTTCATGAGTTCAATGCTGCGCCATCACAGTATGAAGAGCACACAGTACATGTCTCAATGGATTGAGGCTAAAAATCAGCTTTCGCTGAAAGTAGATTCGCCTTCCACTGAGTGAATGCGTAAAAATTGATTTACCACCCACTCGACGTGCTCTGGAACCGTTTCTACATGTCGTATACAGGGTTGCCCATACATGGCTCTGACAATATCAATACCAAATAGCATCCCGAGTAGCATTTCCGCACTTTTGTCGGGTTGTGGAATCTGCACCAAGCCTGCTGCGTGCGCATCTTTCATCCATTGTACGAGTTGCGTATGGGTGGATTCAGGCCCCATTGCATACAGTTGATTGACAGCGTCTGTTGGAAAACAGCCAGGATTTCCGAGCATTCTCATAAAATGCAGGCATTCATTACTAATCAAGAATGATAACAAATGTGTGCCAAACGTGATCAGAGCATCTTTGACATCCGACTGTTTTTGCGGACTTATATTAAGACCGATCATGAGCTGCGCTGTTTCTGTCTCGGTGATGGCTTTTAGAAGCTCTTCTTTATTAGCATAGCGTGCATAGACGGTTACTTTCGAAACGCCTGCTAGTTTAGCGACAGCTTCAATCGAGACAGCAGATGCCCCTTCACTAAATAAAAGTCTTCTGGCAGCACAAATAATGGCTAAATCTTTGCTCGGGTCGACAGGGCGGCCTGCGCGTTCATTCGTTGGCACTTTGCATTCCAAATAGATTAATGTACGATTGCGTTCAGTAATTAATTTCTGATCGGGCTTACCGTTATGTTAAAGAAAGTCTGCGTTCTGTTGTTACCACTTCTTCTGTTGAGTGGCTGCTTTAAAGAGGATTATACAAGTCTTGAATCAAAGCCGATACCTTGGGTGTTAACACGTGAAGTGGTTCAAGATGAGCGAGCGGACGTGCGACTGTCGGGTAGCGTAAAAGCGCGCTATGAGTCGCCAATCGCATTTCAGCTAAATGGTCGGGTTTTGACAAAACATGTTGTTGCTGGACAAAAGGTTAATGCCAATGATCCTTTATTCACACTGGACCCACGTGATGTTGACGAGGTTGAACGAAGCGCAATGGCTCAGTTGGCGGTAGCGGATGCAGCGCTCGCGACCGCACGCAATGAGCTGAAGCGTCAACAGCAGCTGCTGGAGCAGAACTACATTAGTCGCCAAGCGCTTGAACGATTTGAGCTGGCCGAGCGGGAAGCGTTGAGTCAGCGTGAGTCAGCACGTGCGGTATTGGCACAAGCACGAAATACTCGCACCTATACAGAACTCAGCGCTGAGCATGCAGGTGTAATGATTAATGTTGAGGTTGAGGCGGGGCAAGTCGTTGCAGCAGGACAGGTGCTGGCAACCTTGGCTCAAGAAGGCGATAAAGAGATCGAAGTTTATCTGCCAGATGGGCAATCTCCTCCTCAAGTAGGGCAGATAGATTTAAGAGGTGAGCGTTCAATACAGGTTGAATTACGTGAAATAGCTGGCGCGGCAGACTCATCAAGTCGCAGTTGGCGGGCACGCTATCGTTTGCTGGAGTCAAATGAGTCTTTGCTGTTAGGCAGTGTCGTGCAGGTGACCTTGTTTAAATCCGATAATGCAGAGGATGTGCTACGAGTTCCATTGGCTGCATTGGATGAGCGAGGTTTGGGGGCTCAGGTTTGGCAAGTGATTGAAGGGCAGGCACAGCCCGTTTCGGTTGATGTTCTTGAACTTACAACGGAATATGCACGGATTCGAGCGGATCTTAATACTCAATCCAGAGTGATTGCGTTGGGGACGCATTTATTAACGCCCGGCATGCAGGTTAGGGAGAGGGCTCTATGAGTTTTCCCAACCTATCCGCGCTTGCTGTTCGTGAGCGATCCGTTACTTTGTTTTTTATACTCTTATCGGTTTGCGTAGGGGTTTACTCCTTTTTCTCATTAGGGCGCGCCGAAGATCCAAGCTTTACAGTCCGATTTGCTGTTGTTTCGGCTGTATGGCCTGGTGCCACAACAGAAGAATTGCAAACCCAAGTGGTTGATCGATTGGAAAAGCGGATTCAAGAAATCGATTATCTATACAACATCGAAACCACGATTCGTCCGGGCCAAGCGATTCTACAGATCGAGTTTCAAGACTTCGCACCAGGTGAGATTGTCCCTGATCTTTTTTATGAAGTCCGAAAACGCATGATGGATGAGGCCGCAAACCTGCCAGCAGGCGTTATCGGTCCCATCGTAAATGATGATTTCGCAGATGTATATTTCTCCTTGATGGCGCTCACTGCTCCTGGGTTTCCCATGCGTGACTTGACGCGAGAGGCTGAAGCCATGCGAGATCGGTTGCAGCGTGTTCCGGGTGTGCTTAAGGCTCAAGTTTTAGCTGAGCAAGCCGAACGTGTTTTTGTTGAATTTAATATGACCTATTTGAGTCAGCTGGAATTAAGCCCTCAAGATGTCTTTGCAGCCATTCAGGCTCACAATCAGTTGGTGTCTGCTGGTGCATGGGAATTGGATGGACCGCGTGTTCATCTGCGAATTGCTGCTGATTTATCGGATCAAGAGCAATTGGCGGCTGTTCCTTTGCGAATTGGGAATCACCTGCTGCGTTTATCCGATATAGCGGATATTCACTATGGGTACGAAGACCCTCCGTCGTATTTTGTGCGGGCACAAGGGGAAGATGCCCTGTTATTAGGGGTTGTCATGCGCTCAGGTGAGAACGGTTTGGATTTTGGGCAGCGGCTTGGCGAGTTTGTTGAACGTGAACGGAGCCGACTTCCTCTGGGCATTGAGCTCACTGTGATCACCAATCAGACTGAAGCGATCACGGGGGCTGTTAACCTTTTTCAGGTGAAGTTTTTAGTTGCTGTTATAGTCGTCATGGGCGTCAGTATTTTGGCAATCGGTTTTAGAGCTGGCTTAGTGGTCGGTATTGCTATTCCGCTAACACTGGGGCTTACGTTTTTGCTCATGAAGTTAGCCGGTATCAATCTAGACCGAATTACCTTAGGTGCGCTCATTATTTCGTTAGGCTTATTGGTGGATGATGCCATTATTGCCATCGAAATGATGATTGTTAAAATGGAGTCGGGTTGGGACCGAGTTCGTGCTGCCAGTCATGCATGGAGTGTCACGGCTGCCCCAATGCTCTTTGGAACATTGGTGACGGTGGCTGGCTTTGTGCCGATTGGCTTTGCGCAGTCAGGTGTTGGTGAATATGCAGGCAATATTTTCTGGGTGTTGGCCTATGCGCTGCTTGTGTCCTGGTTGGTTGCTGTTACCTTCACGCCTTATTTAGGTGTAAAGCTTTTACCTGACTACAGTGCATCTGGTCACAGTGGGTTGTATCAGACGCCTTTATATCAAAAATTGCGTGTGTTTATCAGCGCATGTGTCACCTATCGTAAAACAGTCGTTGTCTTGACGGTATCTTTGCTGATTATCAGTGTGGTTGCGATGGCAAGCGTAGTGCAGCAGCAATTTTTTCCCAGTTCAGATCGCCCAGAAGTTCTGATTAGTATTCAGCATCCGCAAGGTACCTCTATTCTGACAACGGATGTCACAGTTAGAAAGCTAGAGGCTATTTTGTCGGAGGTGGATGACGTTAAATCCTTATCTGCGTATATCGGAGCTGGCGCACCGCGCTTTTTTATCTCAGCGAATCCTGAACAGCCTGATCCGGCTTTTGCCAAAATGATTGCGATTGGTCATGATGAAGCTTCGCGTGATCGGATTATCGATATGTTGCAGACGCATATCCATGCAGGAGCGTTTCCTGAGGCACGAGTGCGAGTGAGTAAGCTGCTTTACGGTCCGCCCGTTGTATGGCCGGTAAGCTTTCGAGTTGTGGGTGAAGATCCGCTGAAGCTTCGTGAAATCGCCTATCAAGTAAGAGATGTCATGCGTGAGCATCCTCATGCGGAGGATCCGCACCTGGATTGGGATGAGCGAATTCCAAGCTTGCACTTAGTCATGGATAAGGATCACATCCGCTTAATGGGCTTGACGCCAATGGATGTCGCTCAGCAATTGCAGTTTCAGTTAAATGGCGCTCCGGTGACTGAGGTTCGGCAAAATATCCGAACAGTGCAAATGTATGCGAGGGCGCAGCGTGTTGAGCAAGGTTCACCAGAAGATATTGAAATCCGCACACAGGAAGGACGCAGTATTCCATTGTCGCAATTAGGGACGCTTGAAGTACGCTATGAAGAGCCTGTTATAAAGCGGTTTGGTGGCGAGCGGTTTTTGGCCGTCCATGCTGATGTGTCGGGTGCCCAGGCGCCTGATGTCACGGCCGATATTTGGCAAGCCTTAGAGGATATTCGTCAAGCGCTGCCAGAGGGGTATCGTATCGATATCGGTGGAACAGTCGAGCAATCTGGCAAAGCCGATGCCTCGATTCAGAAGTTGCAACCGTTGATGTTGGTGCTCATGCTCATTTTTATCATGTTGCAGATGCGATCTTTTTCAGGGACTTTTATTGTAGTGGCTACAGCGCCTTTAGGTCTCGTCGGTGCTGTTTTGGCCTTGTTAATGTTTGATCAGCCCTTCGGATTTGTCGCGCTGTTGGGTTTGATTGGTCTGGGGGGGATCTTGATGCGCAATACGATGATTTTGACTCAACAGGTCCAGGATAACTTTGAAGAGGGGATGAGTGCTCGCGATGCGGTTGTGGAGGCGGCGGTGCAACGTGCCCGTCCTGTAATTTTGACAGCCTTGGCGGCCGTTTTGGCGTTTGTGCCGCTCACCTTTGATAGTTTCTGGGGGCCGTTGGCGTATGTTTTAATTGGGGGTGTTGCTGTTGGCACCTTGATCACGCTTATTTTTGTTCCCGCACTCTATGCGCTCTGGTTTCGCTGTGGTGAGACTCCAAACCAAGGCAGTGCTGGCTGAGGTTGCCAAGCATGCGTTAGGGTTTTATAGCCCTAGCGCATGCTGTAAGGCGGGTAACATGCGTTTAACACAGGCTCTTCCTTCGTCAATCGCTTCTTCTGCTCGATAAAACTCAAGCAATCCGATATTGGCCAATCGGGGTGATAGAAGAATATCTGGAGGATCGCCTGCCATACGACTGCGCGTAATTCGGTCTTGAGTGATATTGACCGATCCTGCGATGACATCAAACATACTGGGAGCGGCTTCTTCAGTATCTTCCTTGGATGAGAAAACGGCTCCCGCGTAATTTACAAGCTCGGTAATTTTACTAACAGGTGATGCTTTTGATGAACGCGTTGAGGCTTTGGCATTCTGTACAGGTTTGGGTTGGGGGCGTGTTAATAGGTCACCGTTTAGATTCACTGCAATGACCACGTCAGCGCCTAGCGCTCGGCAAGTTGATACAGGAACTGGATTGACAAGCCCACCATCCACAACCCATTTATTTTGGTATTTGACGGCCGGAAACAACCCAGGCAGTGCAATTGAGCACCATACTGCATCTAAAACAGACCCTTCCGTAATCCATAACTCACGACCGCTTTCCAAATCAGTTGTGATTGAAGCGAACTGTTTAGGCAGGTCCTCAATATTGCATTGTTTCGGAGCAACATGGCCATCAAGCAGTTCAACTAACCGATCACGATTTACAAAACCATTTAAGGACGTGTTAATTTCAAAAAACTGTGCAAGCTTTAGTTTAGTGAGTTTTAGAACCCAATCTTCCAGTTTGTCAAGATGATCTGTTGCGTAGGCGGCTCCCACCAGCGCACCGATTGAAGTGCCACAGACGATTTCAGGTGTAATGCCTTCCTCATGTAAAGCACGAAGAATGCCGATATGAGACCAGCCACGGGATGCGCCGCTGCCTAAGGCTATGCCTACTTTCATAGATTTATCCTTAAATTCGTTAGTGGTTTGGTTTTGCAAGAAAGGGAATGTTTTAGATGGTCATAGAGTACGGAATGGAGTTATCACTTGGCAAGCGAATATTTTAGTGGACTGCGGTGCATGCTCAGTCGATCATAGGCACCGCAATCGGTAGAGGCTTGCTATCTGAGTGAATTGCTTAAGCGGTCCGCACGATCTCCTGCAGCTGGGTGGCTGGAGAAAAGGCTACGGCTATTTCCGTATTTTGCTTCTAGCTTTCTGAGTGCGGAGACAGACGCTTCGGCATTCATTCCATGACGTTGCATTAATTTAATTGCATAGTCATCGGCTTCATGCTCCTGAGTTTGAGAGAATTGAGCGTTCACTAGTTTTTCGCCCAGTTCACCTAGCTCCGAG
This sequence comes from Nitrincola alkalisediminis, assembly GCF_009821115.1. GTDB lineage: Bacteria > Pseudomonadota > Gammaproteobacteria > Pseudomonadales > Balneatricaceae > Nitrincola > Nitrincola alkalisediminis. The sequence goes on from NZ_VYTY01000011.1 coordinate 119,823, forward strand.
TTTGAAAGAGCTGCTGCGGTTGTGTTGCCACTGGCCGCCGCCGCTTCACGTGCGGCAGAAGCCGCATAGGCAACTTGGAATGCGCGTTTGGAATGGCCTAACACCACATGACCAATTTCATGGGCAATGACGTAGCGTACCTCATCATCGGTCATTTCATCCATCAAGCCGCTGTACATGCGAATAGAGCCGTTTGGAACAGCAAACGCATTGATTTCGGGTAGCATATAGACCTTGTATTCAAGGCTCTGGCCATCAACGGTTTCCCAGCCCTGAGTTAGCTGAGCTAAACGTTGAGCATAGCGGCTGTTTGAGGGCGCAATTTGATGCTGACTATCAAGGTGGGCAATTGATTGATCACCAATCAGCTTCATTTGTTGGTCTGTCATCGTAATTGCGGTCGCCATCCCCATGCCTGCGGATAGCAGTCCTGACATGTCGCTTCCTGTGGTTTTGCAGCCGCTGAGTGTGAGCGTGATAGCTAGACAGGCAGCATATGAAGTCTTTTGTACAAAAGCGAGTTTTTTCATCGCCAATTCCTTTGTCGGTGTAATGTGAAAATTAGAATGTACTGAGCGGTTCGTCATCATTCCCTTAGTAACAGATTGAAATGTTAAGGGCTAATGTCATTAAAATCCAGATTTGGGTTTAAAAAGATGAAAAAGTGTATATTTGTTGATCTAGGACAAGATCAAGAGTTTTTTAAACGTTGCAATATGTGCGGTTAAATCTATGCTTAATGGTTTGATTATAATTCTGGTTAGGGGTCGCCGTTTTGCAGCGCTTAAAAATGATCCGCGAGATCCGATTTGTGATATTGCTTTTGTGCTGCATTGTTGCACAGGTGCTTCACGCAACAATTTTACCTGTACCTAACCCACCAGAACAAAATCCACTGCTTGTAAAGCTAGGCGAACAGCTTTTTCATGATGAGCGTTTGTCAGGTGATAAGACGGTGAGCTGCGCTACCTGTCATGCATTGGAGACAGGAGGGATGGATCTTGCAAAGGTCTCAACAGGTGTTGGCGGTAAAAAAGGTGTCATTCGCGCCCCCAGCGTCTTTAATAGCCATTTAAATCATACGCAGTTTTGGGATGGGCGTGTAAAAACCTTGGAAGCGCAAGTTGATGGTCCCTTACATGATGAACTGGAAATGGCCTCAAATTGGCCTTTGGTGATAGGTCGACTCAACGCGGACCCTCAGTTACGTTCAGAGTTTAAAAAAGTGTTTGATGAGGAGCTTAATCCAGAGCAGGTTCGAATAGCGTTGGCAGCTTTTCAGCGAACATTAATGCTCACTAACTCCCCCTTTGATCGCTGGCTAGCAGGTGATATGGAGGCGATTACGGCGCAGCAAAAAAACGGATTTAGACTGTTTCAAGAGTACGGCTGTATCAGTTGCCATCAAGGTGCAAATGTTGGAGGGAATATGTTTGCTCGAATGGGATCGCTGGAAAGCTTTACCTTATTTAAATCGGCTGAAATGGAGCAGGTGAGTCTTGGTCGGTACAACGTAACAGGAAATCGTAAGCATTTGTACGTTTTTAAAGTGCCAGGGCTAAGAACCGCAGCTTTAAATCACTATTTTTTTCATGACTCAAGTGCAAGCTCCTTGGAAGAAGCGATCGATATGATGGCTCGTGTACAGCTAGGAAGGCAGCTCACTCGAGATCAGGCACAGGATATTGCAGAATTTATTCGTTCACTATTAGGTGAGCACCCATTGCTTAAGCAGGTGCTGAGTGATTAATCAACATAAACAAGGTTTTATACTGTTTTTCTGTATTTTGGCAGGACTTGTGCTCGCTTTGTTTTTCTCAACGCGAACGCATGACGTATTAGAGCACACGCAGCGTCTAGACGGCTTTTTGCAGTTACGTGAATTAGATGCATTATTAGACGAAGAGGTCTTGTTGATAGCATCAGGACTGCGAACACACTATGACCAGCTTGTGGTGTATCGAAGAAACAGTGATGAGTTACTAGAAAAGATGCTTGATACGCGTCATTCATTTATTGCTGGTTTAGATGAAACCTCTGTCATGCTCTTAAAGTCCTATCAGTCCATGCAATTGCATAAAGAGGATGTTGTCGAAGAAATAAAATATTCCGCATCACTGATACGAAATGGTCTTTTATATATGCCACAGCAGGTGCAAGCACTCAGGCAGGATAATCATCCGCATAGAGATGACGCGGCTCGTATACTGAGTGCGCTTTATCGATACCATTTATATCCCTTGACTGAATCACGAGATGAGCTAGAGCAGCAGCTGTATAATCTAGTAAGGCAAAATACGGGTGATGAATTATTAAGCTTGTTTATTTCTCAGGCCTCAACGAGCTTGCGGCATCTAAGTAATTTACATCAGTATCGGGATGAGTATGTTGCTGTCGATACGAGAATAATCTTAAGGCAATTAGAACTATCCTACCAACAGGTTTACCTCAATCGATTGAAGGCTTCAGAGTACTTGACGCTTTTTTTATTAGTATTAAGTGCCTTGCTAATGTTGGTTATGACACTGCTGTTTAGGCGTCTGCAACATGAAACACACGCTTCTAAACAAGCAACTAATCGTTTACAAGATGCTGTAAACAGCCTATCTGAGGCCTTTGCATTATTTGATGCAAAGGGGTCGTTGGTTTTGTTCAATCAAAAGTGGCTTGAGTATTATCCTTGGTTGAATTATGACTCGTTAGTTGATTGGCCGTCCATTGCATCTAAGCATGCCGAAGTCGGAATCAAAAGCCTATCCGCGCAGACGGCAAATCCCCGAGTGAGTCAATACTATATTGAACACTTGCCGAATAATCGATGTTATCAGGCCAGTAATAACATGACACAAGATGGAGGATGGGTTTGTGTTAGGACAGATATCAGTGTTATACAGCAGACAGAGTTCAAATTGAGAATGCTTGGGCGTGCTTTGGAGCAAAGCCCAGTGGCTGTAATGATTACCGATAGGAAAGGTATCATTGAGTATGTTAATGCACAGTTGGCTGAAATGACAGGCTATTCAGAATCAGAGTTATTAGGGAAAAATAATAACATTCTCAAATCTGGCGAAATGTCGAGTCAAGTTTTTACAGATATGTGGAAAGAGCTAAATCGTGGAAATACGTGGTCGGGGCACTTGTTAAATAGAAAAAAAGATGGTTGTTTTTTTTGGGAATCAACATCTATATCTCCGCTTCGAACAGAAGAAGGTGACATTAGTCATTTTATAGCTGTGAAGGAAGATATTACTGAGCGTCTTGTGCTTGAAGAACAGTTGAAAATGGTTGCTGTTGTATTTGAAACAACGAATGAAGCCATTATGATTGCAGATCAGAATGGGCGAATCAAAACGGTTAATCCCGCATTTACTAAAATAACAGGTTTTACAAAAGAAGAAGTGATTGGTAAAAATCCAAGTATATTAAGTTCTGGGCGACATGATCGAAACTTTTATCATCAGCTTTGGAGTACATTGTCCGTTGAAGGGGCTTGGGCTGGTGAAATATGGAATCGACGTAAAGACGGTAGTGTTTATCCGGAATGGCTCTCAATTTCAGTTATACGAAACGACGCAGGTGACATTAGTGAATATATATCTGTATTTTCAGATATAACCAGTCGAAAAAATGCCGAAGCACGGATTCGGCATCAAGCCTATTATGATGCTTTGACGGAGTTGCCGAATAGAACGTTGTTAATGGATCGGCTTGAAATGTCAATTGTTTCAGCAAATCGAGATCAACAAACCTTGGCGTTACTGTTTGTGGATTTGGATCGTTTCAAATATGTTAATGATACGCTTGGTCATGAATACGGTGATGAGCTTCTTATAAATGTGGCGCGACGCTTGTTGAGCTGTGTGAGAGAAAGTGACACGGTTGCTCGTTTTGGCGGGGATGAATTTGTTGTTCTACTTCATAATATTTGTTCGGGAAAAGAAGCAGGGCGTATTGCCGAAAAAATGATCCAACAACTTTCGTATCCGTTCATGCTGGCTGGCCGAGAAATTATAATTGGTGCAAGCATCGGTATCGCTATGTATCCGAGCGTGTCAGGAGGTGCAGATAATCTGCTCAGAAATGCCGACTTAGCGATGTATAGTGCGAAGCAAGGCGGACGAAATCGTTACCAGTTTTTCAGTGAACAGCTCCAAGAAGATGCCAATAGCATGATGGAAATGGAGCAGGATTTGCGAGTTGCATTAGAGCAAAAGCAACTTGAAGTATATTATCAGCCGATTATAGATAGCCGTACCTTGTCTTTAGTCGGGGTAGAAGCATTGCTCCGCTGGAATCATCCTTTGCATGGCATGATTTCACCTGATCGTTTTATTCCTCTAGCGGAAGATACCGGTATGATTGGTGTTATAGGTCAATGGGTGCTTGAGACGGCTTGTCGGCAAGCAGGCCAATGGGTCGCACAAGGATATCATTTATATATGTCGGTTAATCTTTCGGGGCGTCAGCGAAGTTTAGGCCTGGATGATATAGTGCTAAGGAATATCCTTGAGTCAACAGGGTTTAGGCCTGAAAGTTTGGTGCTTGAAATCACTGAGGGGATGTTGTTAGACAATAGTCACGCAACCATTGAGTGGTTGAGTTCCTTTAGCCGAATGGGTGTTCAGTTAGCGATTGATGACTTTGGCACAGGCTACTCAGCGCTGAGTTATCTTAAACGATTTCCAATTGATATATTGAAAATAGATCGCGAATTCATTCGAGAGTTGGGGCATGGCACGCAAGATATGCTTGTGGTTAAAGCCATCATCTCAATGGCAAAAAGCTTAAAGCTTAGAATTGTGGCTGAAGGTGTTGAGACGGATGATCAACTTGCCATACTTCAGGACTTGCAATGTGAGTTTGTACAGGGGTATCTGTTTTCAAAACCATTAACAGCGTATGAGTTGGAAGTGTCATTTGACACGCTCTACAGAAGTGTTGCCAAACAGCGGTTATAGTCTTTTCTTGCTTTGGAGCTTTAAAAACATATTGCTGACATCCTCCTTGCCGTAAGCATCGGGGGGTGCACCTAGATAAATAAATACAAAAAAGTAGTTGACCTCTCCCGAAAACCTCTTTAATATTCGCGCCTCGCTTGAGAGACAAGCCCTTCCGGGGGAGAGTCACTGAAGCGGGGCTTCTTTTTAAGTGTTTGATTCAAGTGCAAATTAAGAAGCAGTTGGTGGTTTTTCAGGTAGATGTTTCGAGAAAATGATTTAAAAATTCTTGAAAATAAAGCTTGACACTGACGAGGGGTTCGGTAGAATACGCACCTCGCTTGAGACGACTCAAAACGCCGAGTTGACCAAGACGCTCTTTAAAAAATTAATCAGGTAATGCGTGTGGGCGCTTGTTCAGGTTAGGCATTAAAGCTTAATCAAAAACAAGCAACCTATATGTGAATTCATTTAGATGTACGTTTTTGAGCATGA
>NZ_VYTY01000012.1 GCF_009821115.1 Nitrincola alkalisediminis
AGCTGCCATCTTCTTCGACAATCGCGGTCGCCGTAACCGTGTTGCCATTTTTGTCCGTTACCGTGATTTCTAACTCAGAGCCTGGTGGGATATCCGTGGTATCGCCCGTGACTGTAATGCTTGGCCCCGTATTGTCGACTTCAGTCTCAACAATGATTTCAGACTCAACAATATCTAACTCTACTGTTGACTGATCCGTTACAGGATTACCATCGGTATCAGTCGTAGAGGTATCTATGGTAATTGGACCGTCCGTGAGGTCCGTGACATCAACTTCTTCTGAAGTATAACTACCATTTTCCTCAACTACGGCTGATGTTGTTACCGTATTATTGTTTTTGTCTGTAATTACAATTATGACAGTATTTCCGGGTGGCACATTCGTTGTATCACCAGTCACAACAATAGATCCAGTGTTCGGATTATTGACAACCGTTGTCAAGGTACCTGGATCATTTACAGTTGAACCATCAAAAATCAACCCATCAAAACTCTCAGTTCCTGAAATACCGAACTGGAAAGAAAGCGGATCAACAGCTTCAACAATTCGTGTTAACTGAACAAAAGAAGCACCGCCTCCATCTGGTGCACCATCTGTACCAGCGGCAGGAGCCTCTAACTCATCAAGCAAATCACCTTCACCATCAAGAGCTGCCAGAATAGCATCCAACGTAGGATCGACAACGACACTTTCATCAGAAACATCAGGTGCGGTACTGCGCTGAGACGCTGACATTAACAGCGACTGCTCTGAGCCCACCGAAACCTGCTCACCACCAAAGTCAAGAACAGCTTCAGATCCCGTTGCTGTGACTAATGTTTCACCAGGTAGCAACACATCACCAACTTGAAGCAAACGCAAGCTACCATCTATCGATCTTGCCCACACGTCACCAGTCAAACTGGTTACAATAGCTACATAGTTTTCCATAAAATCAGCACCTTAGGTTAAAACTGCATTTGACAAGAGATAATAACAATCACTTATCTATAGGATTTATATGATGTACATACTAATCATTAACTGACAAATAGGTATTGTACCGATGTACAATCTGCATCTTTCTTCATAACATTATTGAAACACAAAAAAATAGATAAGAAAGAAAACACTTTCCCAACACGAATAGTTAAGCCCAGAACAGAACAAAATACGGATAAATTAAAACAAATGATTTATTTTTAAGCGCAGCGACTGTAATAAACCGCAAATCAAAAAAAGCTACAATTCAATGATCCCTAGCAACTATTGTGCACTCTTCCACACTGTTTTATGATAACGTACTTGATTCTAATTACTTAAAAATAAAACAAATCCAAATACAGAAAAAAAAGAAAAAACAGAACTTTCTAGATCGGCTATTCTACTTAACAAGGACTTCGGGAATATGATCAACAGTCGAAAAAGTAACACTCTATGCGCTCTAATTGCTAGTTTATGCTTATACTCCACGAGCACACTTAGTCAAGCTGAAACAGCATCCACCCATTTTCCCGATGTTGTTAAACACGCAATTGAAAGCAATCCAGAAATCCAAGCCAACTGGCACAACTTCATTGCTTCTGGATATGATATTGATGGAGCACGAGGCGGTTACCGCCCAACCATAGATTTTCTTGCATCCTACGGCTTCGAATGGAATGACTACAAATCCAAACGCAGCTACGATGGCGCTTCAGCTCAGATAACACTAACACAGATGCTGTATGACGGATTACGCACGTCTAACGACGTTAAGCGCTTTAGTAATTTTCAACTTGTTCGCTACTTCGAATTGCTTGACAGTATTGAGAACACGACCCTTGCTGCATTAAAAGCCTATGAAGATGTGCTTCGCTTTCGAGAACTCACCAGATTGGCAGAGGAAAACCTTGCTGAGCATATTTCTGTCTACAATCAAATTGAAGAAAGCGCTAGAGCTGGCGTTGCGCGACGTGCTGATTTAGAACAGATCAGTGGCCGACTGTCGCTCGCAGAAACAAACTTGCTCATTGAGCTATCTAACCTTCACGATGTTAGTGCTCGATATTTACGTATTGTTGGCAAACTTCCCGAGGACAACCTCAACACTTTACAACTTAATGACAGTTTAATTCCAACCAGTACTCGAGAAGCCATCAACTTAGCCTATCAAGCCAACCCTGGATTCCAAGCTGCTATTCGTAATCTAGAAGCAGCAAAAGCCAATGAAAAACTCCAAAAAGGATATTTACTTCCAGAGCTTAGCTTCAACGCCAGACACACAACCAGAACTTTTGACTCGCAAGGGTTGAACAACCAAGAGTCGGAAAGCCGTGCAGCGCTTGATTTTCGCTTTAATATTTACAAAGGTGGGCGCGATATTGCCAACATCAATAAAGCGGGTCATGAACGCTTAGCAACGGAGTCTCAGAAAGACAACTCCTGTGTTATTTTACGTGAAGCTGTTCAAACTTCGTTAAACAATATACGTAAGCTTGATGAACAAATTCCATTTTTAAATCAACATCGAATTTCTTCTGACAACGTGCGTACAGCTTACAAAAATCAATTTGATATTGGACAGCGATCTCTACTGGACGTGCTTGACTCAGAGAATGAGTTCTTTCAAGCCAGCCGTGCCTATGTCAATGCACTCGCGGATAGAAATATCGTGGCAGCCGAATCCCTAACACTGACTGGACAACTTCTGACGGCATTAAACATTGTACGTGAGGGCATACCAACTCTTGAAGAACTTAGGGCTGATGATCTAGATCCTAATAATTTTGCTTGTGAAGCCCTTGACATAAAGCAACTTACAACTCAGCGTTAAGATTGATAAGAACGATTTGTCATTTACATGACTATCGATACTACCCAAAGCGATAGTCATGTTATTCACATTTAAGGGACCTTATGTCGACAACAGCAGCTTCAGAAAATCGTGGCGGAATTCTTGTAGATTGCTTATTAATTATTTGTAAGCATCATGACAGAGCCCTTTCACGCGAGTCTGCTATTGCTGGCCTACCGCTTGAAAAGGGCATTCTAACTCCTTCTGTATTCCCTAGATCAGCCAAACGAGCCGATTTATCCTCTCGTTTCTCAAACACAGCTCTGCATTCGATCTTACCTGAAATGCTGCCTGCTATTTTAATTCTCAAAAAGGATAATGCCTGCGTACTATTGGAAATTAACCAAGAATCAAAAACAGCTAAAGTTATATTCCCACAGATCAACTCATCAAAAGCATTAACCGTTCCCATATCAAAACTGGAATCAGGCTATACAGGCAATGTCATTTATGTCAAACCCGAACTTCAATTTGATAAGCGTGCCCCGGAGATTAAACAACTAAAAGAACGTCATTGGTTCTGGAGTGTTATTAAAGACAATCGCCGGATTTATCGTGACGTTATACTATCTGCAATAATGATTAATCTCTTCGCTATTGCCATGCCGCTATTTATCATGAATGTGTACGATAGAGTCGTACCCAATCATGCAACAGATACATTATGGGTGTTGAGCGCCGGTGTATTCCTCGTTCTTTGCTCAGATTTAGTTTTAAAGCTCATGCGAAGCTGGTTTATTGACTTAGCTGCAAGCCGAGCCGATATCAAACTATCATCCTCTATTATGGAGCGTGTGCTGGGCATGAAACTTGTAAATCGCCCTGCATCATCAGGCTCCTTTGCCTCAAATGTACAGTCGTTTGAATCGATCCGAAGCTTTATCGGCTCCATGACAGTCGTTTCACTCGTTGACCTTCCCTTCGTCGCTTTTTTTGCCATTATAATAGCGATTATTGGATGGCCGCTGGTTTTACCCATTCTTTTTGGTGCAACCTTAATTCTCCTATATGCACTCTCAGCACAAAGCAAAATGCATAAGCTCTCCGAAGACTCCATGCGCGCTGGCGCAATGCGAAATGCCACATTGGTTGAAAGCATTTCAAATATTGAAACCTTAAAATGCTTTGGCGGTGAAAGCAAAATCCAATCAATATGGGAAAAAACAACACAATTTTTATCACGCAATACATCTCAGATGCGCTTGATCGCCTCCTCCATCACTAGCGGCGCTCAATGGGTGCAACACAGCGCTGCTGTTTGCATCATTATTATTGGCGTCTATATGATCATTGACGGCCAACTTACTCAAGGCGGCCTTATCGCAGCTTATCTTTTGTCTTCTCGAGCAATGGCCCCTATCAGCCAAGCTGCTGGTCTTTTATCACAGTATCACAACGCCGCAACAGCTATGCAATCTCTTAACGATTTAATGGAGCGTCCCGTAGAGCGGCCTGCAGGGAAAAACTGGGTGAGTCGCCCGAGATTAAAAGGCGATATTGAATTTAAGAATGTTAGTTTTCGCTATCCTGATGACGAAAGACTCGCGTTATCTCGTGTTAGTTTTAAAATCAAGGCTGGTGAGCATGTCGCTATTTTAGGTAGAAATGGCTCTGGCAAAAGCACCTTAGAAAAATTAATACTTGGACTCTACGAACCTGAATCCGGAGCCGTATTAGTTGACGGAGTTGATATTAGACAAATAGACCCTGCAGAACTTAGACGAGATATCGGATACGTCCCGCAGGATATTGCGTTATTCTTTGGCTCATTAAAAGACAATATAATCACCTCATCATCAAATGCTACAGATGAAGAGATTATTCAATCTGCCAACATTAGTGGCTTAGCCCCCTTTATTAATGCTCACCCTGCCGGGTTTGATATGCCTGTGGGTGAAAAAGGACAACTCCTTTCAGGTGGCCAGCGCCAAGCTGTTGCCATCGCACGCGCTGTTATCAACAACCCACCCCTTCTGCTATTAGATGAGCCCACAGGCTCCTTAGACCACTCAAGCGAAGAGTATATAAAACAAAATCTTCAGACGTTTGGTCAAAATAAAACTATGATCATCATCACACATAGAACATCACTGCTTGCACTAGCTGATAGAATTATAGTGATTGATGGCGGCATGATTATGGCGGATGGCCCCAAGAACGATGTAATGGAAGCCTTACGACAAGGGCGCGTCGGGAGTGCATCATAATGGCCGATACTAAAACGTATAAAACAACAGAGCAAAAGGGTTTTGAAAAGCTGGGCACTCTTACAACAAGTGTTGGTGATAAAGGCATATCCGTTATTGAAAAGCTCTTCGGACGCATTTTAAATCAATCGGACAACTCTGACTGGTCCGCTGATGCTGAATGGGCTCATATTCAACAAGAACCGGTCCGCGGTCGACGTCTTTTGTATGTCATGGCCTGCACTCTACTACTCTTAATCATTTGGTCTGCATTTGCCCCCCTAGATGAAGTTGCACGTGGAGATGGAAAGGTGATTCCATCTCAACAACTGCAAATCATACAATCGTTAGATGGCGGCATTGTAGAGGGAATTCTCGTGCGCGAGGGTGAGATTGTTGAACTAGGCCAAACACTGATTAAAATTGACCCAACTCGCTTCATTTCCAGCTTTAGAGAAAGCCGTGCTCAATTTTTAGCCCTAAGCGCTGAGGTTGCTCGTTTGCGCGCCCTAACAGATGGCGTTGAACCGACTTTCTCTGAGGAACTAGAGCGCGAAGCTCCTGAAATTGTTGCACTCGAAAGACGTCTTTACTTTTCAAACCTAGAGGAGCTCCGTGAGCAGAGTGGTATTTTTGAACAACAGCTTGCCCAACGCCAACAAGATCTTCGCGAAGCTCGTGCGGCACGTGATCAGTACGCCCGCTCCCTTTCATTAAGCTCCCGTGAACTTGAGGTCACTCGCCCCTTGCTCAGATCAGGTGCAGTGTCAGATATAGACATCATACGCTTAGAAAGAGAGGTCTCGAATGCTAGAGGTGAAGTTAATCGTGCAGAAGCCGCGATCAGCCGTGCCTCCGCAGCTATAGAAGAAGCCCGCAATAAAATACGAGAAGCTCAACTCAATACATCCAATAAATGGCGTGCCCAACTCTCAGAAAGCCGAGCCAGACTTGAAGCACTCTCTGAGGCAGAAACAGGACTCGCTGATAAAGTGACTCAAACTGACATTCGCTCACCCGTTCGAGGTACCGTACAACGTTTGTTTGTGAATACCGTCGGAGGGGTTATCACACCCGGTAGAGACATTGTAGAGATCATCCCCTTAGATGATGCCCTGATTATTGAAGCAAGGATTCAGCCAAAAGATATCGCATTCATTCGACCAGGGCAGCAAGCCATGATCAAGTTCACGGCCTATGATTTCGCTATTTTTGGCGGCCTAACAGCTGAAGTTCAGCACATAAGTGCTGATACTATAACAGACGAAAAAGATAACACTTATTATCTTGTAAGATTGCAAACACACAACTCCGGCTTCGCAGATGACCTGCTAATCATTCCAGGCATGACAACACAGGTCGATATTATGACAGGCAAAAAAACTGTTCTTGAATACTTACTAAAACCCGTGTTACGTGCGACTTCTCAGGCGATGACAGAACGATGAATATAAAAAATACATTTATTACGGACGATAATCTAAAAATTTCTCGCTGGTCTATGGCATTTCCAGATGCTGAGATTATTTCAACAACACAATTTGAACCACAGTTTCATCAGTCTGACGTTGTCTGGATCGTGGTTGGCATCAAGAATTGGCAATCTCTCATTTCTGGATATACACAGCTGGGAATACCCGTGATTGCATTATCTAAGCGCATGACACTTCCAGAACTCCGTCAAGCTTTAGAAGCAGGTGCACGAGCCTATGTCGAAGCACTGGCTAACGTTAATACATTAAAACAAGTTGCGGAAACGGTAACCAATGGCGCTATGTGGTTACCCGCCCCCCTACTCACGCGTATTATTGGTTCACTATCAAATATACTATCAGAACCAACAAATCGTCAGAAGTCCCCCTTAGACGCTTTAACGCAAAGAGAGCGCCAAGTGACGGAGGCCGTTGCGCAAGGAGCCTCTAATAAAGAAGTTGCGAAGTTATTAAACATTACTGAGCGAACTGTCAAAGCCCATTTAACCTCTATTTATGAAAAACTTCAGGTTAAAGATCGGATGCATTTGATGCTAATCGCTAGAGTCGGGTCTTAGAGACCTTCTTTAATTAACGAGAATAAAGGATGTTCGCATGTACGTTAAACGCAATCACGAAGCAAGAATCATAGCCGTAAGCGTTGAGAAAAGTGCTGACTTTTATGAGTGGATTGAAGATGACGCTAGTGAGCTCATCAGCTTTCTACCTTTTTCAGCACAAGACTCAAAGACGGGTTCACTTGCGTTTAACGATACGGAACTGATCCGTGTTGTTGATGACTTGATAGATCTGCTCACTGAAAAGCAAATCATTCAATTCACAGAGCTTCCTCAAGCGGCTCAGTTAAAGCTGTTACGACGCCAAACACTCAGAAAAAAAACAAATAGATTAGATCTTCTCTCCGAAGACTCAGAAGAGGAGACGATTCATTTAAACTAACACGATACCCGACTAGACTGATTATTAACGGCTGCAATGATTAAGTAATCTTAGCAAGATTGTTGAGTAAAATTGCAGGCAACCTAAAATGTCTCTAAAAGAAACGCCTTCTAGAGCTCAGATGCATGGAAATATGGATATGATAACTCAGCACAAAAAAAAGCTTCTTCCTCGCGTAGTTGCAGGTCTATGCTTATTATCGACAGGTCTTCTAACCCAAGCACACGCAACCACTATTGCTGACATCGCCAAAAGAGCGATTGAAGGCAACCCTGAAGTGCAAGCAAGCTGGCATACGTTTTTAGCCTCCGAATATGATGTTGACATAGCACGCTCAGGCTTTCGCCCCACCTTGGATTTTTTAGCCAGCTATGGCTATGAGTGGCGTGATTACGGCCCAAACAGCAGTTTTGATGGCGGGGCTGCAGAACTGTCAATGACACAGATGCTCTACGATGGTTTTAGAACCTCAAGCGAAGTAAAACGCCTCAGTAGTGCTCAACTCGTTCGGTATTTTGAGCTAATGGGCACCATTGAGTCGACAGCTCTTAACGCGCTCGTTGCGTACGAAGATGTCATGCGCTACCGTGAGCTCGTGAAGCTTGCCGAAGAAAATTTGGCAGAGCATATTTCTGTCTTTAATCAAATTGAAGAAAGTGCTCGCGCAGGCGTAGCAAGACGCGCAGATCTTGAGCAAATCAGTGGACGCTTATCCCTAGCAGAATCAAACCTGTTAACAGAAATGTCTAACTTACATGATGTCAGTGCACGATTCTTAAGAATTGTTGGTGAGTTACCGCCTAGCGATATGTCTCCTATTGGCATGACTTCAAGCCAAATCCCTGCATCTGTTGTTGAAGCATTAAATTTGGCTTACCAAGGCAACCCAGACTTTCATGCTGCGATTCGGAACATCTCAGCCGCCGAAGCTGCTGTAGGGACTGAAAATGCAAACTTCCGCCCACGTGTTAACCTAAATGCACGTTATGGTATGCAAACATTTGACGATGTTGGAAACAGCAACAATCAAGCAGATGGACGTGTTGCTATCGAGTTTCGTTACAATTTACTAAATGGTGGTCGTGACCAGGCCTCATTGCGCAGAGCCTACGAAGAGGTCAATATTGCAAAAGACCTACGTGATAAAGCCTGCGTCGATTTGCGTCAAACCGTTCAGATTGCATATAACGATGTTCAAAAACTTGATTTGCAACTCCCTGCGTTGAATCAGCATCGCTTATCATCTAATAACGTTCGTAATGCCTATAAAAACCAGTTTGATATTGGGCAAAGAACATTATTAGACGTCCTTGACTCTGAGAATGAATACTATCAGGCAAGCCGTGCCTATACGAATGCGCTATATGACAAAAGCATTGCGATGGCAAGAACCTATACAGGCATGGGTCAATTGCTACCCGCACTCAACGTTGTTAGGGACGAACTGCCTTCATTAGCCGAACTAGGTGACGAATCCACTCAATTGGATACCTCTTCTGCCTGTCCAATTATTGAAGTTCCAACACCCGCTCCACGCTTAAGCGCTATGGATCAACAAGAGTCTTCATTACGTCAAAACCTCCAAGGCAGTGGTGTTGATGTTCGTCGTATTGGTGATGCTATACAGTTAATAATGCCTGGTAACATTACGTTTAACACTGATCAATCAACTATACAGCCAACCTTTATTCCGACGCTCAATGAAGTTGCCAAGATTTTAAATGAATACCCAGAGTCACGAGTAACCGTTGAAGGACATACGGATAATCAAGGCTCCCTGCAATACAACCAGCGCCTATCGGAAAGACGCGCGTCCAGTGTAGCAGATTACTTAGTTAGTCAAGGCGTCAATCGTCCCCGATTGAGCACTGCAGGCTACAGCTACAATCGTCCTGTAGCAGATAATGCGACGGCCGCTGGACGTGCTCAAAACCGTCGAGTTGAGATTACCATTCGTTAAGTAAAACAAGGCACTGGAGCGGGCTTTCTTATTTAAAGAGAGCCAACTCCAGGTCCCGTGATTCCATCGACCCCAATTTCTTTTAATCGCTTAGCCTCTTCCTGATTCTGAACACCATCAGCAATTAAGAGCAGGCCTATTGAATGGCCTAACGTACACAAACCTCGCAAAAAAGCTTCGCTCGAACCGCCATCCGCTAAATCTCTAACAAAGGCACTATCGATTTTGATGTAATCTAGTCCCAACTCTTGCAAGCTCTTAATCTTAGCAAAATCAGCCCCTGCTCTCTCTAAACCTAACTTACACCCAGTTTGCCTTGCCATGGCACAGAACTCTTTAAAGACATTTAAGTGCAAAATGGCCGACCGTTCAGGAAACTCTAACCACAGCTGCGAAGCTTGTTGTGGATAGGCATTTAAAACTTCGATCACTTTTTGTCTTGCACCCACATCACACAAGGTCTCAACTGACATGTTTACTGCGATAGAGTGGTGCTTTAACTCAACTCCCTCATCGGACAAGACATGATTAAGCATAGCTAAATCTAATGTGGGCATCATACCTAAGCGACGTGCCCAAGGTATAAAATACCCAGCATTTCTTACAACGCCACCCAACTCAAGTCGCATCATAGCCTCACTTTGAAGTAGGTTATTCTCACTGCTCATAACGGGATAATACACAGCTCTAACACCCTGATGCCCAACCGCTTGATACAAAGCTTGTCTCCACTCATCAGCCGAATGAAAACAGGCATCTATCTGACGCACATCGGACACTTCTCCACAGGTTTTCTCACGCTGCTCTGCAATCGCTAACATGCTATCAAGATGAACAAACAGGGTGGCACGCTTATCCTGCGAGGTAAAATAACAGGCGGCATGAGGAAGCATTATCCGTATGGTCTCATACTGATTTGACAAGTCTAATAATTTTGTTTCCAACGCTGCGGAGATTAAGCGCAAATCACTGGCCTGACTTAACAACAACGCAAAGTCACTTCCATTTAAACGCCCGATATAACCATCACTGTATTGCTCAGTATACTGCTCAGTCAACTCGCGCAGGGCTGACGCAACTTGCTTTAATAATTCATCTGTATGTTTATGTCCCAACGCTTGGTTAATATCGGCCAAGTGATGAACACGCACGAGAAACATCGCATGATGACTATCAGAATCAACGCCACCTAAATGAGCATCCAATAAATTAATAAAATACTCGCGATTGGCAACCCCCGTTAATGGGTCGTGCTGATATTTGTAACGAAGTGCCTCCAATCGCTGAGCTTCACTTTCTAACATCTGGCGAATGCGACTAGATAAAATATTCATAGCCCTTACCACTCGACCAAACTCAAGTGTTTTAGGGACATCCGACATAATAAAGCGCCGCCCGCCGATGGCTTCAGCTTGGGTTACGACATCGTCCAATGGACGCGTAATCACTTTTAGAATGAATGTTCCTAACAGCCCGCAGGTTAACGCCACGGCGGATAACCAGAACAATAAGTTTCGTGTTGTAGCCCATAAAGCCTCATAGGCATAGCGAGTGTGACTCTCGACATACAAGGTACCAAACTGATGCCAACCATCCTGCACCTGAGCGACACCAGGCTCAATACTTAAAGGTGCCAAGCCCAAAAACCAACCGGGTATTTGTGAACCCACTTCTCCCTCATAGAACTTACGTTGCAAGCTATTGCCTTCAGGATCAATCAACTCAATACGGTTATAATGGCCAGTATCAAATTGAGCCGCTATCAACAACTCAAGCGTCACTGGATCCTTCTCTAACTGGGATAGCGTGAGCGCTAGAGAATTGGCATTATCAATATTTTTAAGTGTTAACTGCTCTTCAAAATACGCTTTTGCCGTATAGGTACTGATTGAAAAACTGCTAATGAATGCCAATATCATTAGAACAACAACGGCTATCCATAACTGCTTAATAAGGGACATTAAAAGTGTCCTCCCTCACGATGGTTAAAAACATCATTAAAAACTAACCCCTTCTTGTTGAATTCGATCCAGAACACTTCTCCATCTTGATAAGCGCGCCGTCGAACTGGCCGCGGGTGTTGCAGAATTACCTGCCCACAAACCCTCGCTATTAAAGCTGAATACAGGAGTTAAGTCGGGACGCCTTGAGGCGGGTTCCACTGTCGAGATCAAACTATCCAGAATCAAAGGCTCGGCAGTGGGATGCGGGTAGTAACCAAGAACCATGTGAGCTTCGGTCACAGTGCTTCGCGGGCCACCTGTTCGTGCTCGAACATATATTAATCGCAAATTATTATCGCTAATCCCTGCTTTTCGTAGACTAATGTACTTAGCGATGGCGTAGTCTTCGCAGTCTCCCATCCCTTTCCCTAAGGTTTCAAGAGGACTCGCCCAATAATCCTCAACGCCCCATAGACGAATATCGGTTTGATAGCGAAGGTGACGATGAAAAAACTGATTCACACGCTGAATTTTATCTTGATCGGATAGGGATGCTATCTCGTTCAGCATGCGCTCCCACTCCCGCGAGACACCCACTCTTGAGGCACCATACCGACTTTCCATTAACTGATGAAAGCGTGTAAAATCAATGGCGACACGACTGAAGGCAATAGCGGACAGCTGCCAATAGACCAGCAGCACTGACAGTACCAAAAAGCTGGACACTTTTGCCCAGGTCTTTAACATAACCATTCGTCTTTGTATTTAGACATAACGCTTAACATCCAAGTTTGTCATCTTCAAAGAATTCACCTAGATCGCGTAAAAAAATTTACGTTACAGGAATAAGTACATACCAAGTTAGTATAAACTAAGCTTTCAATTTCACTGACTGATTCTATAGAATACAGCGTCCGTAATAATACTTTAGTCACAGGAGCACTCTATTGGCCTCTAACGTCAACACCACTGAGCCTCAGGTCAATGCATCTGGATCTGACAACTTAGCGCTCATGAAGCAAAATGCTGCTGAAGCAGCACGCCTTCTTAAGGCACTTGGCAACGACAGCCGCCTACTTATTTTATGCTATCTGGATGGAAAAGAGCTATCGGTCAGTGAATTAAATGCCTGTCTAGATCTTAGCCAATCCGCTCTATCACAGCACCTTGCGGTACTTCGCAGAGACGGCTTAGTCAAAACACGTCGCGAGTCGCAGACAATTTATTACTCATTGCATGGTGATAAAGCCATACGATTAATCGGCACCCTCCACGAGATTTTTTGTCCACCAGAAGCCTAAACTCGTAAAAGACCTGAGGCTACTGTTGTAGCCTTAAGCGCTGCCAATCCTCTGAAGGCTCATTTAGCATCATTTTCATATCAACCACATCTTCTTCTGGGTTGTAGCTATTCTTAAATCCCAGCTTTCGAGCTAACCCTTGCATCCCTTTATTCGCTGGTAACGTTGACCCAGCCAACATGAGCGTTCCCTTAGCTCTGCAATACTCTATCACTTTTTCCATTAACACAACACCAAGTCCCTCACCCTGCAAATCATCTCGAACCACTACTGAAAACTCTGCTTTAATATTGTCTGCATCGGTTACTGCCCGGACAACACCCAAAGTTTCCACTCCCTCCCCTTCTAGTTTTGGCGCAGAAACAATCAATGCCATTTCACGATCATAGTCAATCTGAGTCCAATTCGCTAACTCTTGATGCGTGGGTACACCTCGGCTATAGAAATAACGCAGCCGTATTGATTCAGGCGATAGCTGTTTATAAAACTCAAGATGCGCAGGCTCATCTTCTCCACGAATAGCGCGCAATACTGCAGGCCGACCTGATTTCTTTAATTGTATGAACTCGGTTAAGTGCTCTGGATAGGGCGAAACTGCTGGCAGCATAGGGTCCGCCAGAGAAACACATACATCAATTACCAAAATACCTCTCTTATTCAAAAGCAAAGGATTGATCTCCAATGCTTTAATCTCTGGAAGATCTATTGCTAATTGACTCAATTTTATCAAAACATCACATAAATTTTTGATATCGCGCTCTAACCAGTCACTATTCTCCTCAATCACTTTATAAGCACGCGATTCTTTAACCAACTGATAGGCTAAAGCGCTATTCAACGGAGGTAGCATGACTTTTCTATCCGCCATACTATCCACAACATAACCACCTACCCCAAACACAATTAACGGACCAAACACAGCATCCCGCGTAATACCTAAATTTATTTGCAAAGATTGAAAGCCACGTTTCATTTGCTGAATCGCAAACCCAAAGGTCTGCTCAGATCGATACCGCTCACTCACACGGTAGGCTAGTTTTGTAGCTGAATGTCGAACCTCAGGAATAGAATACAAATCGAGCGCTAAGTCCTGCCAACGCATCCGCTCATGTTTTTCATAACTAAATGGATAAATATTGCCCTCATGCAAAGCCTTGATCGCAATTGATCCGCCTAATTGACTGGCAATATCAACAATGGCCGAGATATCTGTTGCATAGTGTGTGTTAGCGGTAGGAATATCATACAAGTCCAATAAATGACACGCTTCAGCATGTGTTAGGTAATCTCGATCACTCTCTTTGGCTTGCTGAATCAAATCATAGGCTCGCTTGCGATTTGGGGCATTGTCTAACTGATAAGGTGCTGGCGTTTGTCGCATGACGGCTTGATTACGGTGGTATTCAACCATGTACATAAACGCGTCAATCGCTTCCTCCGGCGTCAAAAACGTTGTAATACCTGCACTATTGCACGTATTACGTGCGGCTATCGCGGTTTCTCTTCCCATCCAGCAGGTTAAAACATTACGAGGGGTTTTACGAACGGCTTTAATCACCTCAGTTGCCGTAGCAACACTTGGCGCAAATCGTGTCGGCGCATGGATGGTCAAAATAACATCCACCTCAGGATCCTTGCTTAAAATACTAATGGCATCAGCATACTGTGCTGGCGTTGCATCGACATTGAGGTCAATAGGGTTCATACCATTCCAATGGCCGGGCAACTTATCAGCAAGAAGCTTGACCGTCTCGGGACTAAGCTGAGACAACTGACCTTGTTTGCGAATCAAACGATCATTGGCTAGAGCATTTGGCCCCATGCCATTGGCAACGATAGCAATCCGCTCACCGCGCATGGGCTTCATACGGGTTAATGTTTCAAGCGCATTAAAAAGATGGTCTGACGTTTCAACTCGAACAACACCTGCGCGCTTAAGCGCAGCATCAAATGCCAAATCAGCATTACTTAAGCCATCCGCCACGTCAACTTTAATCCGACCATCGTTGATAACACCGGACTTCAACACCAATACCAGCTTGTTTCGAGAAGCCGCACGTAATGCCGAAATAAAGTTACGAGATGTTCCAATGACGCGATCCATCTGAAGTAAAATGGCGTGAGTTGTAGGCTCGCCTGCTAGATAATCGATGATTGAAGGCACATCAACATCTATACCGTCACCGAGCGTCAGAAAGTGAGAAAAACCAACCTCCTGCCCATTGGCCCAATCAATCATAGCGGCACCAATCAACCCCGATTGCCCTATATACGCAACTCGCCCTTTTTTAATATTGATATGAGATGAACTTGCGTTCATTTTTGAACCCGGCACCAACAAACCAATACAATCCGGCCCCAGAATTCGAATACCAAAAGAGCGCGCAGCATCTTTAACTTCATCTTTGACGCTCTTGTGCGTAGCTGAAGGAAGATACGCTAACCCAGAGGTGAGTATCATAGCCGCCTTAACTTGATAGGCTCCCAATTTACGCACCCAGGAGGCAACTTGCTGAGCGGGCGCACAAATAATTGCAAGATCTGGCACCTCAGGGAAAGATGCTAGAGAGTCGTAGCACTTAACGCCTGCAATACAAGAATCCCCATCCTCCCCTATGGCCATTAGCGGCCCAGCAAAACCGCTGTCAATCAAGTTTCCTAAGACTATATTTCCAAGGTTATTTGACTCGGCCGTGGCACCAAACACTGCGATAGAACGAGGCTTGAAGAAACGCTTGAGGTATTTGGTTGACATGTCGTTTACCTTACTCAATGTTAGTCTTAGGATCTTCATTTATGCTATCTTACGCGCTTAGCAACTGCAGCAAAAGTACAAATATCCCCATATAGCTGATGCACATCAATTGAAACAAGGGTAGTCGCTTAGTGTTAAAGTACAACTGCTAAATGGCGCAAGATCTCAATGTTTAGGTGTTCATTTTTCTTAGTTAAGAGTATTGATGCATAATACTTCATTAAGTTTTAAACTTAGGCTACAGAACAACCTATTGATCGATACGCTAACGAACATACGGAGAGCTTCATGCGCGAAAAACAAACGGAACTTGATTTAGCAATTAAATGCTGTCGCTCCAGTTTTATCCATGTCGGAATTTTTAGCCTCTGTATCAATCTTTTGATGCTTGTTCCTGCTTTATACATGTTGCAAGTGTATGACCGTGTTATTGCAAGCGGCAGTGAATCAACACTTCTGATGCTGACACTGATTATGGTGGTTTTATTAACAACAATGGGCATACTGGAATGGGTTCGTTCCAGCATCATGCAAAAAGTTAGCAACCGCTTAAACCACCAACTATCACCAAAAATGTTTGATGTCAGCTACCGCCAAGCACTCTATTCAGGCGGAACATTGGTCTCCTCCCAACCCCTTAAGGATCTCAACGGAATACGTCAATTCTTATCTAGCAATGGCCTGTTTGCATTCTTTGACTCACCTTGGGTTCCTGTATACATCTTTATCCTATACCTCTTTCATCCGTGGATAGGTAGCATGGCACTCGGCAGCGTGATCATCTTAACGGGCTTGGCTCTGCTCAACGAAAAAGTCACACAATCCGCTCAAGCAGCTGCAAATAAAGAACTCACTCAAGCCGCTAACTCGGTTAGTAAAAACTTACATAATGCCGAAGTTATTGAATCCATGGGGATGCTGTCCCACATTCGCCATCGATGGTCCGTTAAGAACAAATCAGCACAAGCGTTTCAAATTCTCGCAAACGAACGTGCCGCTATCCTCTCTTCCGTCTCTAAAACCTTTCGGATCATCATTCAATCGCTCGTCCTAGGACTCGGCGCTTACCTCGCCTTGCAGCAGGCGATATCGCCCGGAATGATGATCGCAGGCTCGATTCTGTTAGGACGCGCTTTAGCACCGATAGATCAAATGATCGGCGTTTGGAAACACTTTATTACGGTCAGGGAGCAGTATGCGCGCTTGCACAACACGCTTGAAACCGACATAGGCCCACACGAGCAAATGTCACTGCCTGAACCGATTGGCGAAATTACAGCTGAAAACGCAGTCATCTGCGCTCCAGGGTCTCGAGTTCCCATCTTAAAAGGCTTGTCTTTTTATGTTGCGCCTGGCGATATGATTGGTGTCATAGGTCCAAGCGCAGCCGGAAAATCCACCTTCGCAAGAGCCCTATTGGGCATTTGGCCAGCGTTAAGTGGAAAAATCAGACTGGATGGTGCGGACATTTTCACATGGGACCGTGAGGAGCTTGGTCCTCACATTGGATACCTCCCACAAGACATAGAGCTTTTCGAAGGAACCATTAGCGATAACATTGCTCGCTTTGGCAAAGCAGATCCTAAAGAAGTCGTCACAGCCGCTCGATTAGCCGGTGTCCATGACATGATTCTTCGACTGCCGGACGGGTATGATACGTACATTAGCACACAAGGAGGTACGCTCTCAGGTGGTCAACGTCAACGAATTGGGCTTGCGCGCGCACTGTATGGGAAACCAAAATTTGTAGTACTTGATGAACCTAACTCAAATTTAGATCATCAAGGAGAAGCCGCGCTTGCACAAACCCTGAAGTACTTAAAACGCATTCGTGCAACCGTCTTTATCATCACCCATCGAACAAATGTTCTCAGTCTTGTCGACAAACTCATGGTATTAAATCAAGGCACTCTAACGCTCTATGGACCTAGAGATAGAGTTATTGCTGAGCTCAACAAAGCCAACGCAGGGCAAATTAGCCAACAAAACAACCCAAGCACCTCAGATGCTAAAGAGGCGGAATAGACATGAAACTACCTTCCCTCTCGCCTTTGCCCATTTTATCCGCGGAAGATACCGAGACAGCACGCGCACTGTCTGACGCGCATCCCAAACGCTTAGGGTATATTCTTTTACTGCTGACCTTCGGTATTTTTGGAACCTGGGCAAGCTTAGCGCCCCTTGAAGGTGCGGCACATGCGCCTGGGATAGTAACCGTTGAGAATTATCGAAAGACCGTTCAACACTACGAAGGAGGACGTGTTAATTCTCTTCATGTACGAGAAGGGGATTGGGTTGATGAAGGAGCGCTCCTACTCACTTTAGATGATACGCAGTTTCGCGCAGAACTAGACATTATCGGCGGTCAACTGCTTGCCAGCCGAGCCAGTGAAGCCAGGCTTCGAGCCGAACGCGATAAGCTCGACTCGATTGTCTTTCCAGATGATTTTGATAGAAACGATACAAGAGTAAGCGAAACATTAGCCAATGAGCAGCAATTGTTTGCAGCACGTCAAAACTCGCATCAAGGTGAAATCGACGTTTTAAAACAACGCATCAATCAGCTTGAAGAGCAAATACGTGGCTTAGAAGCAATTTCTCGTAGCAAACAGTCTTTAATTTCCTCTTATCAATCTGAACTTCAAGACTTAAATCGCTTACTGGCCAATGGCTTTGTTGATCGCCACCGTTTGAAAATAGTCGAACGCAATATTTCGGAGCTTCAGGGAGAGGTTGCCGAAAACCGAGCCATGATAGCTGGTATCCGAGTTCAACAAGGCGAAACTCAGCTACAAATCCTTTTGGTTGAAAAAGAATACCATACCCAGATAGTTAATCAGATTTCAGATATCCAAACTCGCATCTTTGACCTTCGAAAACGCTATGAGGCCACGCTAGACCGAGTGGAAAGAACTCATGTTTTTTCACCCGAATCAGGTCGCGTCATAGGCATGAAAGTCAACACTATCGGGAGCGTTGTGCAACCGGGAACTCAGATAATGGATATTGTTCCAGATACCGTGGACTTAATTATTGAAGCCCAGATATCGCCTGTTGACATAGATCGCGTTTTTACGGGCAAACTGGCAGACATTCGCTTTAGTAGCTTTAAAGCTGCCACTACACCGGTTATTCAAGCACAAGTCGTTCACATCTCGGCGGATAGACTTATAAACGAACAAACGGGCGCCTCCTACTTTTTAAGTCGTTTAGAATTGACAGAAACCGGACACAAAATGCTAGAAGACCATCAGCTGTCCCTAGTACCAGGCATGCCCGCAGAAGTGTTGATCAATACAGGACAAAGAACCCTTCTTCAATATCTGACTCAACCCATCACCAACACTCTCGCGAGATCATTTATTGAGGATTAACACAACTCCAGCTGTTTAAAATCTAAAGGTACAATATTAGTACAATACATTTATAGTCTATAATCGAAGCAACGTTTCACCAATCTAAACACATTAACAAGGAGCAAAGACATGTCTCTCTTAAAAGGCATCGTTAACTTACTGACTGGCAACGGTCAAAAAGTGATTGGTACTAAAGATAACGATCAGATTACCGTTGACGGAGATGTCAACATCGCAAAGCTGAAAGCAGGTGACGACACTCTTAATGTGTCTGGAAATGCTGACTTTATCAGCGCGGGATCTGGGAATGATACCGTCAACGTCCAAGGTAATGCAGGCCATGTTTACCTAGGCAAAGGCGATGATGAATTAAATATTGGCGGAGACCTGAAAAAAGTGTTTGCAGGCTCCGGAGACGACACAATCAATGTGGATGGCAACCTTGGCAAAGCGTTTCTTGGAAAAGGTGATGACGAATTAAATGTTGCTGGTAGTGCTGGAATCATTTTTGCCGGATGTGGCGACGACAAAGTAAAGGTTGATGGCAACTCAGGCCTTGTGTCACTTGGTTTTGGCGATGACGAATTAGACATCGGCGGCAACTCCAAAATTGTGTTTGCCGGCCCTGGCGATGACAGTGTAAAAATCGGTGGTGATTCTGGCAAAGCCTTTCTTGGAAGCGGCGATGACACCCTTTGCGTTGATGGCAACTCTGGATTTGTTTCAGCCGGATCAGGTAATGATACTGTCAACATTCAAGGTAATTCGGGTATAGCGTTTTTGGGCAGTGGCGACGATTGCATCGAAGTCGGTGGAAGCTCGAAACTCATTTTCGCTGGTTCAGGCAATGACACCGTTGTCGTTGATCAGAATGCCAAATTCACTTCGCTAGGTAGTGGCAATGATCAGCTCTACGTCGGCGGCGATGCAGGCAAGGTCACATCTTGGAAAGGTGACAACCAAGTGATGGTTGAAGGCAACCTGAAAAGCGCATGGTTTGCACTGGGATCAAATGATCTTTATGTTGGAGGTGACTCCACTGGAATCATTCGCACTGGCGCAAAAGACGATCTTGTCTGGATTGAAGGCAATGCCAATAAAATTTTTGCAGGCCTTGGTAATGATAAAGTCTATGTTGCTGGCTCTGCTAATTACGTCGACATGGGCTTTGGTAACAATGAGGCCAGCATTGGAACACTCAATAAGGTCTTTAAGAGCTGGGCTGGCAACGACAAAGTCGTGATTGGAACGAATGATGGCTGTGTAAGCACGGGTGCAGGGAAAGATCAGGTATACATAGGCATCAATAACGGAAATGTGGATCTTGGCCTTGGCAATGATACCCTAACCTTAGGGTCCTTCGAGAATGGCAGCTATGCCAACGGTGGACTGGGCTATGATGTATTGAACATTGTCGGCGATGCAGACAACTTCTCAATCAAATCTAAATGGGGCTACCAATACATTACAGATTTGACCAGCAATGCCACAATGAAAACCAAAAACTTCCAAGAGATCAATTTCATAGATGATGCAACTGACAATCTAATCTCTGACTTCGACCTAAGCTTCACTAAGGATCTGAAAGCTCTGTCTTGCGGGTGCACAGGCGATGTAATCACCCTCTAATTCTTCTGCAGCAAGATCTACAAAAAGCAGGCCGAGTGCCTGCTTTTTGCTGTCTTTATCTTTTGGATCAACATAAATAGTTTTTCACATACTCCAACAATAAACCTTATAAAATATTTCAATTTTGCTAGCTGCCGTTTCAGCACTATATTCCCGTTTAAGGGGAAACAAAGCGGGATATAAGCCTATATCACGTTTTAAACCTTAAACTTGGATATCAGCAATTAAATTGCTATTTATTAACACTTGTCTGTGAGAGCAGAGCCGATGGGCACAAAAATCCGTGTCGATCAGGTCCCTATCGATGAGATAGAGGACTGGAACGAACAATTTTCAGAAGATGAAGATACAGGCCGCAGCCGTTTAAAATACAATGGAAAGCGTCGTCGTCAAATTGAAGACCTCATGGAAGAACGTCGTTTAATGAAACAAATAAGCGATGTCTTTGATGTGGCTGATGATCGTCTGTAACGTCTGATCACTTCTTCAAACCAACCGGATTATATACATCCGGTTGGTTTGTGTGGTCTTTGATCCTTAAGCTGCAGCACAAATGACATCGCCATGATCTTCTTGCTCTATAAGCGCGTGATGTAAAGCTTTAACGGCCCCTTCGTAATCACCTTCATCTACTATACACTGCATCTCAACTTGCCGTATCGATTGGTGTAAAGCTTGAATGCTAATATTATGCTTGGCCAATGCCGACACGGTTTTCGCTAAGATCCCTGACACTTTAAGATCCGAACCTATAGCCGATACAATCGCTACTTTATGCAACGTCACATCGGCACCTGAATACGCATCAGCAACTAAACGAACAGCTCTGTTCACCATTTTCCGTGAGCCTGCGACATAATACGTAATACTATTCGCATCCGAATCTCGATTAACAACATACAGTTTCAACTGATGCAACAGTGCCGATAGTTCAATGTCATATTGACTATCCCCTAGCATATCTTGATCAAAGATTTCGATAGCGAAGACATTGCGACGCCCGGCTATGATTTCAACACAGGGCTCGGCGCTCTTATAATCCTGGGTAATCAACGTCCCTGTATGATGAGGCTCAAACGCATTTTTTATGCGCAACTTAATGCCTTTTTGGCGTAACCCTTTTGCTGCTTTTGGGTGTATAGCCTCCATCCCTAGGTTAGACAACTGATCCGCAACATCATAATTTGTGCGCCCTATGGTCACTATTTTATCAACACCAACCACAGCAGGGTCTGCGCTGCTTAAGTGATACTCTTTATGAATAATTGCTTCAGCCGCTTGGGTCAATGTTGCGATTTTACTAAAGGTCATTTCACTATAACCACGATCAAACACCTTCATTACACCCTCTTTGCAGTGGGTATAACCTGTTACGATCGGCAATTCCGTTACCAAATCAACCTTTGCAAAATGCTCAATAATTGTCTCGTCAAAGGACTTAGGCTGACTCTGGTGCCAACCGGACAAGTCAATCAGCTTGGCATTAACACCTTCATTTTGTAAGGCTAATACAGTATTAAACGCACTATGACTTTCACCTAAAGACGCTAACATTTCTCTCACTTTCAGCAAGTGCTCGTCGAGCTGAAAGTGGCCACATGCGCATAACGATTGCAAACTCTTCATCCATGCTATGGCTTCATCAATTCGTGTGCTAATAAATGCATCTGACTGCTTACACACGCCTGGTTCAAACAGACTGGCATTGATCTCTAGCATTTGCGAGCGAACCAACTCTAGTGCTTGTATCCAAGCCGTCTCATTTTCGGCTTCGGCAAAACTGGCATAAACACCAGGCTCACCTGTTTTTTTATGTTCCAGTAAACGATTGGTTATCCCAGCATAAGCGGATACAACAAAGATGCGTTGATATAATTCAGCACCTTGACGCTCACCAATTAAAATAGTCTTTAACAATTCATCAAAGCGACTCATAGACGTGCCGCCAATTTTTTCAACCGTGTGCATGTCAACTCCTGTCATTACTTCGAGTCATCAACGGGGTAAACACCGTTTTCATCATGCACTTCTTTACCACTCAAGGGTGGATTAAAAACACATGCCATCTTCATTTCAGTCGTTGCACGCAATAAATGCTCGTCATGCTGATCCAGTATGTATAACATCCCCGGTTCAATTGGGTACACCTTTCCATCCGCTAAGGTTTCAATTTCACCCGTTCCGCTCATGCAATAGACAGACTCTAAATGGTTCTGGTACCAAATATGCGTTTCGGTATTGGCATATATTGTCGTGATATGAAATGAAAACCCCATTTGATCATCTTTTAACAACATCCTTGTGCTTTCCCAATTTTCTGAAACAACACGTCTTTCAGAGGCTTCACAGTCCTTCAAATGCCTGACAATCATATACTTCTCCTCAGCTTCAAATTAAGATGCTTTTCTTTGCTGTTCTGAAAGCGCTTTCGCAAAACACTCATTCAAAACACTCAATCCAAACTCAATCTGCTGATCCGTGATCACCAAAGGCACCAAACACTTAACAACCTGCCCATGCGCACCACTGGTCTCTATTACCAATCCTTTTTCAAATGCCAAACGGGTGACTCGATGCGCAAGCTCGCCGTTTTCACATTCGATACCACTCATTAAACCACGCCCCTTGAGCGTCATGGTTTTGAAACCATGTTTACGAATAATATCGGATAAACCTTTTCTGAGCATTTCAGCTTTACGTCTCACCTCAGATGCAAACACATCATCTTTCCAAAACGTCTTGAATGCGGCTGTCGCCGTTACAAATGCGTGATTGTTACCGCGAAAGGTTCCGTTATGCTCACCCGGAGACCATTGATCTAGCTCGCTACGGAAAATAGTCAATGCAAAAGGAAGACCGTAACCGCTGAGCGACTTTGACAAGGTCACTATATCAGGCTTAATGCCTACATCTTCAAAGCTAAAAAAGCGCCCAGAACGACCGCAGCCTGACTGAATATCATCCACTATTAGTAACATTTTATGCTTACGGCAAACGCGCTCTAAATTTCTTAACCAATCAAAGGACGCCGCATTTAAACCACCCTCACCTTGGATAGTTTCTACTATCACCGCCGCAGGATGATCAACACCACTACTAGGATCAGAAAGAACTTTATCTAAGTATTCAGTGGTATCAACCCCTTCACCTAAATAACCGTCGAACGGCATACGAGTTACGTCGGATAAAGAAGCACCCATTCCGCCTCTGTGGTGTTCATTACCCGTGCAGGCTAACGCTCCACCAGATACGCCATGAAAACCATTTGTGAACGAAATAATTTCGCTTCGACCTGTCACTTTACGTGCGAGCTTCAGCGCGGCCTCTACTGAGTTCGTGCCTGTGGGACCTGTAAACTGGACACGAAAATCCCCCATTCCTCTTGGTGCTAAAATAATATCGTGAAAGGTATTTAAAAAATCCTCTTTTGCACTGGAATACATATCAAGCCCATGCGTAATACCATCTGACAGGATATAGTCAACCAACGCCTTTTGTAGTACAGGGTGATTGTGACCATAATTTAACGTCCCTGCCCCGGCTAAAAAGTCCACATACTCAGCTCCTGCTTCAGTATAAAGCGACGCACCTTTTGCTCGATTAAACACGACTGGAAATGAACGCGAATAGGTACGTACAGTGGATTCTAATTGCTCAAAAATATTCATACTTGATTCCCTTTTACTTGTTAGTGTATTTGTGTCGTATTGCTTTGCATCGTGCCGCATTGCTGAACAATGAAAGGACCCGCTCGATACAAAACCTCATCTTCATGCTGCCCAGAAAAATGCTGCTCTTTTGAAAACAAAATCGATGTTTCCACGGGCGCAGACAATTCATTGAAGAACCCTTTAAACAACGCCTCAGATGCTTGATTACCAGGCGTAATAGTCGTTTCTAAATACGCAATGCCTTTATTGGCAGACACGCGTCTGACCAGCGCATGCAGCATACGCTTTGCAAGCTGCTGGCCACGGCACTCAGGTGCCACGGCAACCTGCCAAATAAACAGTGTTTTTAGACGTGCAGGCGGCACATAACCTGATATAAATCCGAGTAAATGCCCATCTGCCGACTTCACTGCAATTGAGGTTTGCGCAAAATCCGAGCACTGCAATAGATTGCAATAAACGGAGTTTGTATCTAAAGGTGGGCAGCGTTTAACCAACTCATACAAAGCTGGACCATCCGCTGGCTCGGGTGTACAAAAGTTTAATTCAGTATTATTCATAGCCTTTCTATATATTTGCATTCCTATGCTTTTTATTATAAAACATAATACAGAGGCTATTTCAACCCTAAATATGGGCATTCCATACAGAAGATGGCAAGAAAAGCACCCTAACACACAGAGAAACACGCACTAAATTCCATAGAATTGCGCTGAATACTATTGAAAGGTTTGACGATGATAAGTTTGCAATGCAAAGCGAATAAGGTTAAAAATCACCCTCAGATTTTGTTACCTAGCCCCCAACACAACCTCGCGAGCCTTATGCAAAAAAGTCAAGAACTCTTAGTCATGCTACGCCAGATAGTCAGAGCAACGGATATGTATGACAAGCACCTTAGCCGCATGACGGGCCTTACCCTACCGCAACTCTTGTTGATGCAAACATTGGAATCGAATGGGCCTATCACGGTAGGCTCATTAGCGAAGGAGATGAACTTAACACAAGCAACCGTGACCAGCATTTTGGATCGTTTAGAACGGAAGCTATTGGTAAAGCGCGAACGCAGTCAAAGTGACAAGCGTAAAGTGCACGTTGTGACGACTGAGGAAGGCATCGAACTGCTTAAATCCGCGCCAACGACGCTACAAGACGTATTCATACAGCAATTTGATCACTTACAGGCATGGGAACAATCAATGGTTCTTGCATCCTTCCAGCGTGTTGTAGAAATGCTGGACGCCCATCATATCGATGCGGCGCCAATGCTCGATATCGGCATATTAGACCGTAGTGAAGAGTCAAATTAACCCTATCTTCTCAATGAGCAGACCCGCACACATCTAAACGAGTGCGCTTGACTGCTCTATTTTGTTAGAATTGCCGTATCTTCTTTTTTTAATGGAACGCACTGCACTATGAGTAAGTTTTGGAGTCCGGCGATTCGTTCACTCGTTCCCTACACCCCCGGTGAGCAGCCAAAGGTGTTGAACTTAATTAAACTCAACACCAATGAAAACCCCTATCCACCCGCACCAGGGGTCACTGACGTCATTCGCGAATTCGACACCTCACGATTACGTTTATACCCAGACCCTGATGCGTCCATTTTAAAGCAAGGGTTAGCGGAATATCATAACATCGATAAATCTCAAGTATTTGTTGGAAACGGCTCGGATGAGGTCTTAGCCTTAGCATTCATGGCTTTTTTCCGTCATGGAACCCCCTTGCTCATGCCGGAAACCACCTATAGTTTTTACGAAGTCTACTGTGATCTATTCAACATAGACGCAGACAAGATTCCACTCAATGCAAACTTTGAGATCAATCTTGACGACTACACCTCAGAAAACACTGGCATTATTTTTGCGAACCCCAATGCGCCCACTGGCATCGCGATTACTTTAGATGAAATTGAAACCCTCCTAAAACGCAATACAGAAACGCTCGTATTGGTTGATGAGGCTTATGTTGATTTTGGTGCGAACAGCGCTATTGCGTTAATCAATCAATATCCAAACCTGCTGGTTTCACATACTTTTTCAAAGTCTAGATCTCTAGCAGGCATGAGAGTGGGTTGCGCTTTTGGCCATCCAGACCTCATTGCAGGCTTAGAGCGAGTCAAGAACAGCTTTAACTCCTACCCGCTGGACATGCTCGCCATCGCATCAGCCACTGAATCGCTTAAAGATGAAACCTACTTTCAAACCACCTGCCGACGCATTCAATCCACACGTGAGCAGGTATCCAATGAACTGAACAATCTAGGTTTTAATGTTTTACCTTCAGCGGCAAACTTTATCTTCGCGTCGCATCCCAACTATGATGCAAAAGAACTGATGCAATATTTGCGGGACAAGAACATACTGGTTCGTCACTTTACGCGCGCGGGAATTGATCAATTTTTACGCATCACTATTGGTACAGATGCTGAAATGTCAGAACTCATCACCGCTCTTAAAACGCATATTCATTAAACGACATGCACCAAGCCCGCCATACAACGCGCTTGGTGCACTTTACGCTCAAGATGGAATCATCAAGAGTCGCCTTCAACTCGATTTCCACCACAATGCCTGGCAATCGCAAGATTCTCAATGATTCTCTTCATCATTTCAGCAGCCGTATCTTCGGGACCGGATAAGCTCGACACCCCAACACTGACCGTACACGAAACATTCCCCGACGCTGACGGAATGTCCAACTCACTCACTAAACGACGTGCCCGCTCGCCAGCAAGAACGGCCTGTTCGTGATTTGTTTCGGGTAAAAACAGGCCAATTTGATCATCACCAAATCTCACTAAGAAGTCAGCGGTGCGCTTCATTTGATAAAGCGAGGTCACAATTTGGCGCAATAGCTGATCACCTGCATCCCAGCCAAAATCATCATTGACACGACTAAAATCATCGATATCAATCAACAACATACTGCATATTCCATCATAACGCTGCGCTTGCGCTATATTTTGCTCCATAACCGGTATCAAGGCTCTTCGGTTATACGCCCCCGTCAATGAATCACGCTGGGCTTGATGGCTGATTTTACGTTCTAGTTTTTTACGCTCATTAATATTGCGCAAAGACCAAACATAGGTGCTTGCATCAACACAGTTTAAACGCGTTTCAAACCATATCGTCTCTGATAGCCCCAAATTTTTTAGCTCGGGTAAATGCTCAGGACGAAAAATATAACGTGCTTTACTGACGTCTCCAGACGCCTGTGCAGAGGACACCTGCTCACGCAAGGTTGTTAAAATCGTTTCTGACAACAGATTTTCAATTGATACACCACGTATTGAATCAGGCTGGAGCCACACTTCATCGCCAACACTTACATACTGAATACATTGATCTTTGATAATAAAAACACAATCGGCCGTCACGGCTAGAACAGATGCAAAACAGGATTCAGGAAACGCTTGCCCATCAGACATACTTCACCTCAAACATTTGAAAACCCTACCTCCTGTTAGGAAAATAAGACGCAGGGCACATTCATTACGCTATAATTATTTAAATGGCTGAATCATCAACTCAACGGCAGCTTTTAGCGTGTCATCAGAACAACTAAAGCACGTGCCTTTAGGGGGCATGGCCCCTTTTCCGGAAATGACAGTTTGAGTTAGGACATCCAAGTCTTTTTCTAGACGCGGAGCCCAAGCAGCAACATCATCCATTTTGGGCGCACCCGCTAACCCTGCATTGTGACAGGCTAGGCAATGACGATCTAAAATACCCTGTAAATCATCCTGAGACCATGCCATTGACGCGCTTAGACACACACTTATAACACCTACTGATGAAAGCACTTTTTTCATTTTTATAACCTCATCGACAGCTCTTTAACCCGAGGATACCCGAGAAGAGCCAACAAATCGATAGATTAAGTTTCGGTTTTTGCTTTGGATCATTTAGAACGAAAAAAGCCTGATGCAGCCGTAAAACCGCATCAGGCTTTTTAGTAAAAACAGAGATTAAGCGCTTAACTCCAGCAAAAGCTTATTCAATCGAGCAATATACGCTGAAGGATCATCTAACTGGCCTCCTGCAGCAATTTGAGCCTGATCAAACAGGATTTTAGCCAACTCAGAGAAACGTTCCTCATCAGGCTCCTGATCCAGCTTCACGATCAATGGATGCTCAGGATTCAGCTCAAAAATAGGCTTGGTGTCTGGAACCTTTTGACCGGCCGCTTCCATAATCTTACGCATCTGCAGACCCATATCATAGTCGCCAAGGACAAGGCATGCAGGCGAGTCCGTTAAACGGTGTGTCACTCGCACATCTGAGACTTGCTCAGTCAGTACAGGCTTGATGCGTTCAATGAGTCCGTCCAACTGCTTAGCCGTTTCTTCCTGTTGCTTCTTCTCTTCTTCGGTTTCAACCTGACCAAGATTCAACTCTCCTTTCGTCACATCTTGGAAAGACTTACCCTCGAAATCAAAGAGCTGCCCCATCATCCACTCATCGATACGATCTGTGAGCAATAGCACTTCGATCTCTTTTTTACGGAAGATTTCAAGGTGCGGGCTGTTTTTGGCCGTGTTGTAGTTATCAGCCACCACGTAATAGATCTTTTCTTGCCCTTCTTTCATGCGGGCAATGTAGTCCTCAAGACCTACAGACTGCTCTGAGTTTCCTGTATGCGTTGACGCAAAACGCATCAGCTTTAGAATTTTCTCACGATTAGCATAGTCTTCCGCAGGGCCTTCTTTAAGAACCTGACCAAACTCTTTCCAGAAAGTACTGTATTTCTCAGCATCGTCTTTCGCAAGTTTAGACAGCATGTCAAGTACACGCTTGGTCAAGGCCGAACGCAACTTATCGACATTCGCGTCTTTTTGTAAAATCTCGCGAGAAACGTTCAAGGATAGATTATTGGTGTCAACAACCCCTTTAATGAAGCGCAGGTACAAGGGCAAGAACTGATCGGCCTGATCCATAATAAAAACGCGCTGAACATAGAGCTTCAAACCTTTTGGCGCTTCTCTATTCCACAAATCATACGGCGCTTTTTCTGGCAAATAGAGCAAGCTTGTGTATTCAAGATTCCCCTCAACCTTGTTATGAGACCAAGTCAGCGGATCGGTGAAGTCGTGGGAAATATGTTTATAAAACTCAGTGTAGTCCTCATCTTTAACGTCAGACTTGCTGCGTGTCCACAGCGCGGTTGCACGGTTGACGGCTTCAAACTCAGGCGCCGCTGCAACCTCAGTTTTTTCGCCTTCCTCGTCATCCGCATCCTGCATAGGCGCATCCTTCTGCATCAGCACTGGGAAACTGATATGGTCTGAGTATTTACGAACAAGTGAGCGCAAACGCCAGCCATCGGCGAACTCTTCTTCGCCCTCTTTCAGATGCAATACAATACGAGTACCACGGCCCGCTTTTTCAGTGGTCGCTATCGTGAACTCGCCTTCACCTGTGGACGACCAATGAACGGCATTCGTAATGGCCTCGCCCGCACGGCGTGTGAAAACATCCACTTTATCCGCTACTATAAAGGCAGAGTAAAACCCTACACCAAACTGCCCAATCAACTGGGAATCTTTAGATTGGTCGCCCGTCATATTGGATAAAAAGCTCGCCGTTCCAGACTTCGCGATGGTACCCAGATGATCGATTACCTCTTGACGAGTCATCCCAATACCATTGTCTTCAATCGTCACTGTTTTAGCGTCTTTATCAAAGGTGATATGGATTTTGAGATCAGAATCGCCTTCGTAAATATCACCCTTAGAGACCGCTTCGAAGCGCAACTTTTCAGCGGCATCAGAGGCGTTAGAAATCAACTCACGAAGAAAAATTTCCTTATTCGAATACAAGGAGTGCACCATAAGGTGCAGTAATTGCTTAACTTCTGTTTGAAAGCCAAGTGTCTCTTTGCTGGTTTCTGTACTCATCGCTACCTCTGTTCATGTTAAGGATAAAAAACACACGCCTGGACACCTTCGTGACCCGTGCGTTATCTCCAAAGTATCTTGGTCAACCGCTTGTGTAAGAAGCTGATCCTCTGATTCTCATGAATGATGAGGGCGCAAACCTGAATTTCAAGTCTTCAGCGTGTACCATTTTCGCTTGTGTTCACAATGGGACGATTTAACTCTGAACTCATCGTGAGCGTTTTCATTGTGGAAGAGGTAAATTCACGTCGGTACAGAACGAACACCACAATGCAGCTAAGGAGTATAAAAAACCAAGGGTTAATGAGCCACACCATGACTGGAATACTGAAATAATAGGATCTGAGACCTATATTAAAACTATTGGCAGCCATCGATGTCATTTTTGCAATACGTGCAGCATGGGCATCACGCTGGCGCTCACTGATCGTCTCGGAAGGCAGAGGGGCACCGCCGATCATCACTGACGCAAAGCCATACTGTCTCAAACTCCATGTGAATTTGAAAAAGGCATAAACAAACAACATCAGCATTACCAATAGTTTTAACTCCCACTCCTGTTTAGTCGCCGACATAGCAAATGGAATTTCTTCAATTAGATTAATCGCCTCTTCCGTTGAGCTCATCACGGTCAATATGCCAGCCATAACTAAAATGGTTGTACTGGCAAAAAACGATACACTTCGCTCCAGGTTAGCAATGGCCGTGGTATCTGCAATGCGATTATCTCGCGTGAGCATGCGAATCATCCACTCAGTCCGATAGATATGCATGATGCTCGCAAGACAGGGTGTGGTATAGCTTTTTGCTCTCGCGTAATACATATAGCCGTTAAAGCAAAAGAGAAACCAGGCCAACGCCATAAGGTTAACCCAGTTATGGGTTACAAACTCGAGTAAAACGTCCATAAATCTCATCTCGGCAAGGGTAAAGACCCTTTAAATATACAGTAAACATGCATTAAATCCATTGCTTTTAATGGATCGGAAAGCAATTAGGTCACTGATATCAAAGTATATTATTGACTTAATATATTAAGATGAACAGGTTAAACAAATTGCCGCTGCCCAATCGGGAGGAGCTTGCGTAAAAGATGTCATCTCCGGTCGCAAATCAGTCGGACAACGCAACAGCGGCATTAACGCATTCACTTTGCGATAATCACCTTGCTCAGCCTCGCGAATAGCCTCCTCTGCCATGTAGTTTCGTAGAATATAGTAAGGATTTACTGCACGCATTTGTGCACGCCGAATCGCAGGACTCGCCGCTTCTAACTTGGCGCGCTGATAATATTTGTCCAGCCATTGTAAGAAAGCCGATGCTTGAGTCGGAAAATAGCTGACTATTGAGGTTACATTCAACAATTCAGAAAGAGGAATATCAACCAAGTCACTAAAGAATCGATGAATGTCCACTCGGTCTTTTTTAAATAAGTTCCAAAGCTCAGCAATTAAATCTGTATCATCAGGCTTAGGCTTCAAAAGTCCTAAACGTGCGCACTTTCGCTCCAACTCAAAGCATGCTTGTCGCTCAGAAAAAACCGCCAATTCGGCTTCCAATGCTTCACGCTCAACCAAGGGTAACAGTGCCTGAGCGAGGCATGCCATATTCCATAAGACAACGGAGGGCTGGCGGAAAAACGCATAACGCCCTGCATCATCATTTTTGTTGGCAATGTGATCGGGCTCATAATAATCAAGAAAGGTGAAAGGGCCATAATCAAATGTTTCGCCAATAATCGACATATTGTCCGTATTCAAAACACCATGAACAAAGCCATAGCTCTGCCACCACGCGACCAAACGCGCGGTACGATTCGAAATCTCTTTGAACATCTCTAAATACGGATTTTCATAACTTAATAAATCAGGATAAAAGCGATCCAGACAATAATCGGCTAAGCGCTTGAGATCCTCATGGCGATGACTGTAATAGAAATATTCAAAATGCCCAAAGCGTATATGACAAGGCGTCACCCTAACCACTAGAGCGCAGGGCTCCATACCAATACGCCGCGTATACTCCTCACTGCCAAGCAAACAAAGGGCTTGTGTTGACGGAATACCGAGACCTGTCATCGCTTCACTGACCAAGTATTCTCGAATACTGGAGCGCAGAACCGCCCGCCCATCACCAAAACGCGAAAAAGCTGTTCGGCCCGAACCTTTGAGATGCAAATCCCAACGCTGCCCTTTTGCGTTGACCACCTCACCCAGTAACACCCCTCGACCATCACCTAAATCTGGATTGTAATGGCCAAACTGATGCCCTGTGTATTTCATGGCCAAGGGCTCGGCACCCGGTAAAGGTGTCATTCCCGAAAAATACTTCACAAGGTCTTCTGGGTGTATTTGACAAGGGTCTAAATCCAGCAAAGTAGCCACCCTCGGATTAAAGCTAATCAAGTGCACATTTTTAAGGGGCTCAGGCTCTCTCAACTGATACCAAGTATCCGGTAACTGCCGATAGGTATTATCGAAATTGAGCTCTTTAAGGGTTCTGTTGTGTGCCATCACTTAGCCTCCATCGTTCGACCATCGCTTATACCTTACCATTTTTATCAGGTATTAACAGCGTTGCAAATGTAAGGTTTTTAACAAATACTTCGCCTCAAACATCAACGGCCTTTGATAATAGGTACATTCGACCATGACATTGGATTTAATTGATCTTCTGGTTTTTCTTGGCATTGGCGTCATTGCGCTGGCGTGGTGGAACAATCTAAAGGCAAAAGAGCAAGCACTAAAAGCGGTGATGCACTACTGTGACAGACATCATTTACAGTTACTTGATCAAAGTATCGCCCTGATT
The DNA here is from genome assembly GCF_009821115.1 of Nitrincola alkalisediminis. Taxonomy (GTDB): domain Bacteria; phylum Pseudomonadota; class Gammaproteobacteria; order Pseudomonadales; family Balneatricaceae; genus Nitrincola; species Nitrincola alkalisediminis. Next base: position 32,766 of record NZ_VYTY01000012.1, read on the forward strand.
AAAATAAGACCTGCTCGAAATGAAACTGGCCGTCTACACTTGCAACGAACCTATCTATTTGAGTTCACAAGCACAGGAGATGAGCGCTACAAAGGCAAAGCCTTTATGCTGGGATCCAGTGTTTATCGACTGGACGTAGACGCCCACAGAATCGACTAGACAAGAACCAGACTGGCCCATTGCCCTTGTGTTAAAGCCTTAAAATCGGATGGATTTAGCTCAACTTCTAACCCTCTGCGTCCAGCACTCACAAACATCGTCGCTACGGTTTCAGCTGATTGGTCAATAAAGGTTTTAAGCCGCTTTTTTTGGCCCAGAGGACTGACACCTCCCAGCACATATCCGGTTACACGCTCGACTTGAGCCTTATTGGCCATTTCAACTTTTTTGGCGCCACTGGCTTTCGCCAACCGCTTTAAATTTAAACGCTCAGCAACAGGAACAAGCGCTACCGCAAGCTCTTTTCCATCTAAGCTGACCACAAGGGTTTTAAAAACACGCTCGGCTGACACTCCAAGTTTTTCAGCGGCTTCAAGGCCATACGAGTCAACACTTGGATCGTGTTGATATTCATGAACCTTAAAAGAGACATTTGCTTTTTTTAATAGGTTAATACAAGGCGTCATATAGTCCACATACGTGCGTTATCGGGCTCAACCCATCAAATCTGACGATAAAATCACACGTTAGCAATTGAGCCTAACGGGTGCAAGGACTACAGAGGCATTAATGAGGCCTAGACTGCTGCTCGCGTTGTAAAATTTGATCCGCATCAAGCGATGCAATTGGAACTCTCGGATTGATTGGAATCTCTCCTTGAAGCTGCAACGCCTGATAACGCAAAGCACAGACTCGCAAAAACGAGGTAAAGTTACCCAAATCATGCCCAGCATCTATCGACTCATGGTAAAGCCGGGTAATCAGTTGAGGGGTTTGCATACCATCGCGCTGAGCTATTTCTTCCAATAATTTCCAGAAATACTTTTCCATCCGCACGCTGGTGACCATTCCATCGATACGCAATGAATGCGTGTCACTTTTCCACAAATCTGGGTCGGCATTGATGAATAATCGGCACATCCCCCTCTCCTTCAATCAGATTTACACCAGCAGTTTTTGGAACTGCGCTAACCAGTCCGGATGCGCTGGCCAAGCTGGGGCCGTCACCAAATTACCGTCCGTTATGGCCGCATCTACCGCAATATCAGCGTACTCAGCTCCACTGGCCTCGACTTCTGGCCGACAAGCTGGGTAGGCTGAGCAACGCTTCCCTTCTAACACTTTAGCAGCTGAAAGCAATTGTGCACCATGACAAATGGCCGCAATGGGTTTATTTGTTTCCGAGAAATGCTGCACCATTGCCAACACCTTTGGATTCAAACGAAGGTACTCGGGAGCACGACCACCCGGAATGACCAAGGCATCATAGTCACTTGCTTCAATAGCGTCGAAGCTGGCATTTAATGTAAATCGGTGGCCAGGTTTCTCGCTATAGGTCTGATCGCCTTCAAAATCATGAATCGCCGTAGCAACACTGTCACCTGCTTGCTTGTCAGGACAGACAGCATGAACCTCGTGGCCAAAGGCTTGCAAGGCTTGAAACGGCACCATCGTTTCATAATCTTCGGTGAAGTCTCCGGTAATCATCAATATTTTCTTGCTCATTTTGGGTCTCCTTTACTTGTTATAACCCCACAACAAGACTCTCATAAACGGTGACCTTAGAGGTATTACAGTGTTACTACGTACCCGACCAACTCACTCATTTGAGTCGACGGCGTAGAGGAATTCGATGCCCCCAAAAGAACAGAGCTAAACCACCCACCACTAACAAGCACCCTTGCCATAACCGAGGCGTCAAGGGTTCTGCATTCAACAGGTGTCCTAGCATCAAGGCAAAGATGGGCGTAATCAATGTTACAAGAGCGACTGTACTCGCAGGTAAATGACGCAACACATGAAAATAGCTGACAAAACCCACCAAGGAGCCAAAAATAGCCAAGTATAAAACAGACCAAAAGGCTCGACTCGATGGATCGATGACCAAAGGCGCCGCCCCCATTAACCACCAAGTAATGCCAAAGCCTGGTAAAGACCATAGCAGAGCCCCTACCGTATGGGCTAAAGGGTGAACCTGAGCACTGGCACGCTTTACTAACACCCCACTGAGGCTAAACAGGAAAACAGCCAGTAACAATAGAAACACACCGGGCAGACTCTCACGCCCCAATGCGACATCGTCAGTAAAAATGATCCCAAGCCCCAAAAATGCCAAAACACTGGCAATCCAACGATACGTCTTCAAAGCGGGCTCGTTCAACAACCCCATACCAAAGATTGCGGATAAAATGGGGGCCAGACCAAAAATAATCGAGATTAAGCCCGAGGGTACATATCTCGAGGCAATATAGGTACAGCACATAGCCCCAAACACGCCGAGTGATGCATAGGCATAGGTTAATTGCGCTTGAAAATTCAATGGCAGACGAATACGAAGTATTCCTAACAACCCCAAACCGAGTACGGCGGCGATGCCCATGCGTAACCAGCCGGCGAGCACCGGATCTATGGTTTCACAACTCCATGCAATCGTCAGAGGTGTGGTGGACCAAATGAGCACCACTGCAAGATAGGCAACAGGTATGGACATCATGTCTCCAGAGTCGTGATTGAAACCGCATTATAGGTTAAGCTCAAAGAAGATGAGCTATTTCAAGCCGAGTTTTCTTTTACTTTCAGATGGATGCCCCATATAACCAACCTATTTTTTAGTGGTATTTTTTCTAGAGCGACGCACACCTTTGCGTTTCTGGCGAGTTTCCGTGCTTACAGGAACCTTCACTGTTGTTTGCCCAACTTGGCCAATCAAATCGCCGAGCGTAGCTTCTAGGCTTTGCATAAATGCCTGATAGCTGTCTTCTCGCTGACTGATTGCATTCAAGCGCGCCTCCCATTCGGCGGTCATATCTGGCAATGTGGTCGACTCAGGTAAGCTATGAATGAGGGCTTTACCTGCAAGCGTCGCCAGTATTTGTTTGCCTTGGCGCATTAGAAAATGTCGTTTGAACAATAACTCAATTATCCCTGCACGGGTCGCTTCGGTGCCAAGTCCATCGGTTTCTCGCAAAATTTTTCGGATATCGGGATCCTTGACATACCGCGCAATCCCCGTGATGGCGGCAAGCAAGGTTGCGTCGGTGAAATGCTTAGGCGGTTGAGTCATTTTTTCCTGTAACTCTCCACTGAGGCACTGCAGCACTTGACCTTGCTGAAGAGGTGGCAAAGCAGACTGTAAACCTTCACTCCCCCCCTCATCATCACTTGAACGAGATGGAAACAATACCTTCCAACCATTTTCCACGGTTTCACGCGCACGCGCGATGAAAGAGCCACCGACAATATCGAGCATCACTTCTGTATCTAGATAACGCCAATTTGGATAAAACTGGAGCAAATACTGACGAGCAATCAATTCATAGAGACGCTGCTCATCGGTTGACAAACGGGTACCATTGGCCTGTTTTTCCGTGGGTATAATCGCGTGATGCGCATCAACTTTTTTATCATTCCATGCTTTGCTGCGCAAATTAGGATCCGCACCCTCCACCGCCTCAACCAAAGAAGAACACGTATTACGAATAGCCTGCATGACACGGGGTGCTCGTTCATAATGCTCCTCAGGCAAATAACGACTGTCTGATCGTGGGTAGGTGATTAAGGTGTGCTTCTCGTAAAGGCTTTGACAGACATCCAACACCTGCTGAGCACTCATGCCATAACGCTTACCGGCATCAATCTGCAATGAAGACAAGCTGTAAGGTAAAGGCGGGGGCTGCTGTTTTGTTTTACGAGTTAACTGGGTGATATGAGCAGGCTGCCCAGTAATTCGACGCACTACATTTTCAGCCAAGGCTTTTGAGACAACTCGTCCCTCCTCATCCTGATACGCGGCACAGGCTTCACTTGGCTGCCACTTAGCCTGAAAGTGCTCACCTGCTTCCGTTTGCAGATTAGCCAATACCTCGTAAAAGGGTTTACTGACAAACGCGGCTATTGCATCATCTCGCCGTACAACCAGTCCCAGAATAGGGGTTTGCACTCGCCCTACTGACAACACCCCTTGATAGCCTGACTTTTGCCCCTGAAGCGTACACGCACGTGTCAAATTAATGCCATAAAGCCAATCAGCTCGCGAACGTGCTAATGCAGATGTCGACAGAGGTACAAACCCTTGATTGGGCTTAAGTTGAGCGAGTGCTCGACGAACAGCATCAGGATTGAGGTCACTGATCAAACAACGTTGAACCTTTGCACGTTTTTGAGGGGCAACCTTTAACCATGCAATGACTTCATCGACCAATAACTGCCCCTCGCGATCTGGATCTCCCGCGTGGATTAACTCATCCGCCTCTTTGACCAGCTTTTTAAGTACCGTCAGTTGCTTTCGCGTGTTCGCTTTTGGCTGTAACTGCCATTCACGAGGAACTATCGGTAAATGCTCAAATCGCCACGCTTTAAAAACCGGGTCATAGGCATCCGGCTCCACTTGCTCTAACAAATGACCGATACACCAACTGACAAGGGTGTCTGTACCGCACTTAATAAACCCTTCCCCTTTTTGTTGCGGGCCAGGCAATGCGTTGGCAATGGCTCGCCCTAAGGATGGCTTTTCTGCAATAAATAATCTCACTTGAACATCCTGTTCTGCATTTGCACGGCTAAAGTGTTATATTCGCTGACTCTCATTTGCGAACTATGGACACGCCTCATGTCTCTTCCTATTACTGTCTGGGGGCTTGCTTTAGGACAAGCCTTACTGGTCTCAGGTAACATTTTATTGGTTTCCGTTACAGCACTGATCGGGCAGCACATCGCTCCATCACTGAGTTTAATCACCCTTCCTGTCGCTTTACAATTTCTTGGACTGATGGGCGTTACCCTGCCCGCCGCTCTTTTAATGAGATGGCTAGGGCGAAAAACGGGGTTTATGCTCGGCAATCTCATCGGTGTGAGCGGCGCATGCTTGGCCTACTTCGCGCTGTTAAATCAAAATTTTACACTATTTTGCCTGAGTACTTTCTTATTAGGAATGGCCATCGGCGTTGGTCAGCAATATCGCTTTGCTGCAATTGAAGGCTGCCCCCCAAATTTACATCCTCGAGCCATCAGTCTTGTCATGGTTGGCGGTGTACTTGCCGCCATTTTAGGGCCCAATTTAGCAATATGGGCTGAAGATTGGGTATCCGATATCCCCTATTTGGGTGCCTTTGCGGTGTTAATTGCTCTCTACAGCTTAACCACGCTACTCATTGCTTTCTTACCCCTACAAAAACCAAACCTTGCAGAACAAAAGGGAGCGACTCGCTCATACCGCGAACTCTTTCAGCAACCCCGCCTGTTATCAGCGGTCTGCGCTGGCATGATTGGTTACGGCGTGATGGTACTGGTCATGACGGCAACGCCTTTAGCAATGCAAGCCTGTGGTTTTAGTTTCAGCAGTACCGCCAGTGTTATTCAGTGGCATGTACTCGGCATGTTTGCCCCATCGTTCATCACGGGTCGATTAATTTCGTATTTTTCAGCGACCAAGGTTATACAAGCGGGTTGTTTATTGCTTATCAGCTGTGTTCTTTTAAATCAATTGGGCACAAGCTATTGGCATTTTTGGACAGCATTAGTTGCACTCGGTGTGGGCTGGAACTTTACATTTATTGGTGCCACAACACTGCTAACACACACCTATGCTCCAGCCGAAAAAGCAAAGGTACAAGGAATGAATGACTTGCTCGTCTTCGGCTTTGCGGCTTTAGGCAGCCTGCTCGCTGGTTATTGGCAAAGTGTATTGGGATGGGAGTTACTGAATTTACTCATGCTACCGGCCATTGTAGTCGCCATGTGGCTCGTCTGGTCAAGTAACCGACGAGCCACGTCCTAGAGGTCAATCAGTGATCGCTCATTCCGACACTATGATCACACGTAAGGCATCTAAACGCAGGCTTGCTCGTTCAAGGGCAAGCCTCATCATCTCCGTCTCATCTGCATACTGAGTTAACTCTTGAGGATGGATCGCCGGGTTAACCGCCGCCAGTGCTTTAAGGCGCTCAAATTCGTTCGCTCGATCACTCAACAAGCTGTGCAAAGCCGACTCAATTAAACTTGGCAACTGCTTATCTGCAATCGCTTGCCCATGCTTTAGTTGCGAGACGATATTTTCGCGGGCCACTCGAGCCATGTTACGGCTGGTCGCCAAGGGTACAGGCTGTACCAGTTGGTTTAAGGGTTTATGCGCCAATACAGCGGACAAGTCCTGACCTTCCGGTCCGGTTAAGACCCTTAAATAACCTGAGGGCAAATAACGTGCAAGCTGGAGTGATCTCGGCACGGCGAGATTGAGCGTAAACACCGCTTCAACCAACAGCGTTCCTGCAGGTAAGGCCGGTAGTTTCAGTACGCCCAATGCATTATTACCAAGATCATTGCGGGTGAGTAACTCCATTAGCTCTAGAAGCAATGGGTGTTCCCAACTTAAAAACTCAACGTCCTCTCGTGACAATGCCTCTTTACGACTAAAAGTTAAGGTCATTCCATCTTCCGGAAGCTCAGACAGCTGGTACAACATCTGCTCTCCAGGATGAACGACCAACCCCCTTTCGCCATGAGGCTGAATTGCAATTCCAAACCGATCAAACAACTTTTCGGCATAGTCTTGCAACGCCTTACCATTTTCCAACTCATGAATTTGGCTAATGACGGAGTCGGCTTTTGCTGCATTGAAGCTAGACATTTCAAGCAAGCGATCTCGTCCAAAGGACAACTCACTTTCCAGTTCTTGTCGCTCTTGCTGGGTTTCCTCAAGCAGTTTTTGCAAAGCATGACGCTCGCCCGGGTGACGCATTGCATCTCTAAGTGGCTGAGCAAAGCGATGATAGAGCGCATCTCCTGTTGAACAAACCCGTGTAAATGCTTCCAGCCCTTCATGATACCAACGCATTAACACTTCAGTTGCGCTGTGTTGATAATACGGCAAGTGTATTTGCACACTGTGATGCTGCCCTATGCGATCCAAGCGTCCAATCCGTTGTTCTAGTAGATCTGGACTTAAGGGCAAGTCAAACAAAACCAGGTGATGGCAAAATTGGAAGTTACGTCCTTCGCTACCAATTTCAGAGCTGATCAACACTTGGGCTCCGAGCTCTTGCTCAGCAAAGTAGGCAGCACTGCGGTCCCGATTAACGAGGCTCATTCCTTCATGGAAAACAGTCGAGCGAACACCCCCTCTCAGATTGAGAAAATCTTCAAGCATGATGGCTGTTTCTGCATGCGCACAGATGACGAGCGCCTTTTCCTTTTTATTGGTTTTGAGCCATTCGAGCAACCAAGCAACACGAGGATCACTGCTAATCCATGTCTCCCCTAAGCGCTTTTCCGGATGTAAAAGTGGCTCTAAGGCAGGCTCTTCTTCACCTTCGGATGAAAACAGGGTCGGGGCAATGAGCGGATAGGTATGAAGCACTCGCTCAGGGAAGCCATCGATATTTTTTCGAGTATTACGGAACAGTACCCGCCCCGTTCCTTGACGATCCACTAAATCCGCAATCATTTTATGGAGGTTCGCAGACTGCTCAATTTCGGAAAGCCCTTTCCAGTGTTCAAGTGTATCTGCACCCAAGCGTTCAGCTAAAACAGCTTGCAAATGTGCATCCCGTTTTAGTAGCGGAGCCCCCTCGCTCATCAAGGCTTCAATCAAAACGTTTAGATGTCGATAGTCCGACTCTTCATCTAAGAACAGCTCTAAATCAGGGTAACGAGCAGGATCCAACAACCTCAAACGGGCAAAATGACCCTCTGGCCCTAACTGCTCAGGCGTAGCAGTTAAAAGCAGTAAGCCATCGGCAACACTGGCAACTTGCTCAACGCATTGATAAGCATGACTGACGACTTCTCGGCTCCAACCCAGATGGTGAGCCTCATCTACGACAAGAATATCCCAGTGCACTGACGAGGCTTGCTCAAGCCGCAGCTCACTCCTGGAAAGTAACGAAACAGGCGCCAAAATAAGCTGTGCAGAATCAAAGGGGTTCTCGTGTCCAGACTCGCTTATCGCCAAACAACGCTCTTCATCCAATAACGTAAACACCAAGTTGAAGCGTCTTAGCATTTCAACCAACCACTGGTGCAACAGCGAATCAGGCAATAACACCAATACGCGTTTAGCACGCCCTGATATCCAGTGCTGATGCAAAATCAATCCAGCTTCAATCGTTTTTCCAAGTCCAACTTCGTCAGCCAACAACGCCCTTGGCACCGCACGCGAGCTAAGCTCCGATGCAATGTACATTTGGTGTGGCAACAACTGAACACGAGCCCCCATGAGCCCATACGCTGATGACTTTTGTAGCCGATACTGATGTTCTAGAGTATCAACACGCAATTTGAACAAACTATGGCGATCAATCTGACCGGCAAATAACCGTTCTTGCGGTTTACTGAAGTGTACTGCACTGTCTAAGTGTATCTCTGGCACAATCATTTCTGTGCTCGACTCATCTACACCTAAGTAAATAAAGCAGCCATTATGTTCAATGCGTTCACGTATGGTAATGAGAACCCCATCATCATTTCGTATTTGCTCGTCGGGCTCGTAACAGACTCGACTCAAAGGAGCGTTATCCGTCGCATATGTCCGGCTATCTCCAGCTGCCGGAAAACTAATTTCCACACGTCGGTTGGCACATTCAACCACGATACCTAACCCCAGCTCAGCTTCTGTATTACTGATCCAACGCTGCCCTGGAACAAACTCTGTATGAGCCAATCTGCAAATCCTCTACAACACTTTGAATAATGAGTGCAATGATAGGCGTGATTGAAGCTGAGTTCAAAGCCTGATCGTGCTTAACCGTTATGTCTGTGCAATAATTGCGTTTTTAAATCGGCATGACGACGAACGATTATGAATCAATCCAATGACATTATTGCCTACCAAGGGCATAAGGGCGCGTATTCACATTTAGCCTGCTGCAGAGTTCATCCAGAATTAAGAGCACATGCCTGTGCAAGTTTTGCCGAAGCCATGTTTATGGTGGAACGTGGTGAAGCGCGTTTGGCCATGATTCCACTGGAAAACTCCACGGCAGGAAGAGTTGAAGAGATCTACCGCTTAATGCCTAAAACCCGACTTCATATTATTGATGAGCATTTTGAGCCAGTTAACCACTGCTTGCTCGCTCTGCCAGGCACTAAGCTTCAGGACCTTCGCACCGTTTCATCACACCCACAGGCACTCGCTCAGTGTGATGGCAATATCAAGTCCCTTAAGCTTGAGCAGACAGCTGCTCTGGATACCGCTGGTGCGGCTGAGGAACTTTCCCTTTCACGAAACCCAACGCACGCCGCGATTGCGTCGAGTTTAGCTGCCGAGCTCTACAACCTTGAAATCATCAAAGACAACTTTCAAGACGTAAATGGCAACACCACTCGCTTCATGATCTTGGCAAAAGAAAGCCGCATGCCTGCTTTTGAACCGGATAAGCGCTATTTAACCACCTTAATGTTTAGAGTTCGCAACATACCTGCAGCGCTTTACAAAGCCTTAGGGGGATTTGCGACGAATGGACTTAACATGGTCAAACTCGAAAGCTACATGTCATCAGACACAATGCAAGTGTCCAGCTTTCATTTGGATGTTGAAGGCCATCCACATCAACCTTCAATGCAACATGCTTTGCAAGAGCTAAACTTTTTTGCCAGTGAAGTCAGAGTGATGGGAACCTACCCCGCCCACCCTTTCAGAACATCATCTCTAAGCATCGAGATTTAGTTTTGATTTTTTTAGCAGGAATAGAGACAAAAAAATGGGTACTTATACACAATCAATATTAAAAAATTAGGGTTTACCCTATTGTGCACCGCACAAATTTAAACTATCTTTAAGGTGTCCTGTTCTACAGGGCATAGAAAGCTGACTCTCCTCTAGAGGCAGCTTTCGCATCCCATCTCTCAACTCTTCCTGAGTTGTATGCACTTTGCTTGCCCCTCTTATCGAGGGGCTTTTTTTTACAATCCCAGAACGGCGGTCGCTATAGCGAAATAGACTAGAATACCAGCGGCATCGGCAATTGTTGCCACTAAGGGAGCACTTGCTGTCGCAGGGTCTAAGCCCACTTTTTTGAGCACAAAAGGTAAACTTAAGCCTAGCAAACTACCCATCATCACCACAGCCACCATACTCAACGCAACAATGAGAGCAATATCCGGCCCTCCTCTAAAGGCACCTATCATCGAAACAGCGAGCGCCATTGTGCAGCCAAGCGCCAGTGCAATTGCCAGTTCACGACTAAAAAGCTTGAACCAGTCGGACATTTGCACATCACCTGTTCCCAAGCCCCTCACCATTAAGGTGGATGCTTGCGAGCCTGCGTTACCTGCACTGCCAATCAACAATGGCATGAAAAAGACCAATACTGCATATTTAGAGATAGTGTCCTCATAAATGGCAATACCTGCAGCCGTAAAGATATTGGCAAACACTAACAACAGCAGCCAAAAAATACGCTTTTTGTACAATGTAAAACCACTGGCATCTCTGAAGCTCCCTTCTAGGTCTCCGATTGAGCCGCTTTTTAAGATATCTTCCGTTGCTTCTGCTTCAGCAATATCCATCGCGTCATCATAAGTAACAATACCCACGAGTCGCGCCTGCTCGTCAACAACAGGAACGGCCAATAAGTCATAACGACTGATGCATTTTGCTGCGTTTTCCTGCGCTTCATTTGGGTCTAGTGTAATCAGCTCAGTGGTCATAATTGAGCTGATCGCAGCCGAAGGTTTGGTTAGAATCAGTTCTCTTAAAGAAAGGGTGCCAACCAACCTATGCTGCATATCCAAAACATATATTTGATAGATGGTTTCGGCATCAGGAGCTGTTTTACGCACCCGCTCTAACGCCTGTTCAACACTGCTTAGCTCAGGAACACTGCAATAGTTGCTGGTCATAATCGCACCAACCGTTCCTTCTGCATAACTCGCCATTCGACGAAGATCTTCACGTTCTTCCTTTGCCATTCGCTTTAACACAGATGTTTGGCGCTCTTCTGACATCATGTTAAACAGGTCTGCACGCTCATCTGATTCCATTGAAGAGAGTAGTTGAGCCAGTCCCTCAATGGTCATCTCCTCCGCAATTTCAAACTGCAGAGACATAGGTAAATAGCCAAAAATTTCGGCTCGCTCAGTTAGCACAAGATGAGCGAGCACCTTCAAACAAACATCAGTTGATTCATGTCGAAGAAATTCAGCAAGATCGGCAGGCTGGAATTCAGTTACCGTGTTTTCGATGGCAACCGTGTCTTGTTTTTCCATGGCGCTGCGAAGGGCGTTGGCAAGATCAGCGTAGGTCATAAAGGTCTCCGTTGTGCGAGCGTTACTCGCCGAAGACAGGTATCAGAAAGATACCCTTAGCGGGCGAACAAACTCGATGTCAAGGTTCTGTGAATGAGTAAGCAGCAACTGCTAGGGTCCATCAGAGTTCTCATTTGATTTAAGGGATAGTTAGGGTTCGCGAATATATTGAAAATCACTTAAATAGTCAACCTAAGCCAAAGTTTTTCAGACACTTGGCTTAGGTTACAAGAATCCTATGCATAGGGACTATTTGCGCAACAGGGCTTGAGCAGCTGTCTCTCCTACATAGGCTTTAAACTCACTGGAAATATGGGTCAGCCATGTATCTCCAGAGCGTTCTAGCATCAGCACTTTTAAGTTTTCACGCTCAGCAACCGCAAGACCAGCCTCAACACCCATGACCATCATCGCGGTTGCCCAGGCATCTGCACTGGCATTGTCCGGTGACAAAACCGTAACTGAGGCAAGGCTGTGATTGACAGGCCAGCCCGTCACAGGACTGATCGTATGTGAAAATCGCTGTCCATCCACTTCAAAATAATTGCGATAATCACCTGAGGTCGCAACCGACATATCTCGAATTTCAATGATATGATGCGCTTGCTGGACACCTTCGTGTGGCAACTCAATTCCCACTCTCCATGCCTCTTCTGCCGAACGCGCTCCTTTTGCAAACAAATCACCGCCGATATTCACCAGGTAGTGCTCGTATCCCATTTCTGAAAGATAACGCCCGACTTCATCAACGCCATACCCTTTCGCAACCCCCGACAAATCAACAAAAAAATTCTTTAAGCGTCGAGCCTGCCCTAGCTCTTCATTTAAAATCAACCAAGCGTATCCTGACTCATGAAGCCGCTCGTCAAGCAAATCTGGATCTGGGATAGCATCAGGCCGCCGCTCAGGACCAAAACTCCAAAGGTTCACCAAATTTCCAACAGTCACATCGAATGCACCCTGGCTTTTCTCTGAAATTGACTGACTTAACACCAACACCTGCATCAACTCTGGCGACAGGGGTTTCCACTCACCCACAGGATGGCGGTTAAAACCAATTAACTCAGAATCATCGCGATATGTAGACATACTTTTATCAACGGCCTGCAGACGCTCAAGAATTCCTTTGCGAAGGGTTGCTTGGACATCATCCGTCAGATTGCCAGAAAGCGTCACTTGCCAAAAAGTTCCAAAAATATGCCCTTCTAAGCGAGTCACCGTTTTTTCGGGCTGAGAAGGACTGCATCCAACAAGGACTAAGAGCAACAGTAACAAGGCGAGTGAGCAATAAGCGCGGTAAAAAGAGGAAGAAGACATGAGTTGATTTCCTAGAATTTAAAGCTTGTGCATGCGCTCAAAGCGCGCTTCCATTTTCTTGAGTAAACGTGCCACTGCAAAAAATGCAAAGGTCGCGGTTACACAAGTTGCAGCACCAAAGCCACCTTGGCAATCAAGCTTTACGGACTGCCCCTGTTTTGGTTTTTGATGGCAAACCTGTCCATCCGGTTGCGGATAGCGCAACTGCTCAGTTGAAAATACACAGTCAACGCCAAATTTCTCGGTCTTGGAGAACCCATAATGGCGACGTAAAACCGATCGAAGTTTAGCCGCCAAAGGGTCTTGAGAGGTTTTGGTTAAATCATCCACTCTGATTTGAGTCGGATCGATTTGACCACCGGCCCCTCCGATGGTGATGATGGGTATTTTACGGCGGCGGCAATGGGCAACCATAACGGCCTTATCACGCACACTATCGATTGCATCAACAACATAGTCGATATCAGAAGCAATTAGGTCTGATACATTCTCTTTACTTAGAAAGGCAGCAACCTCATGCACTTGGCAGTCAGGATTAATGTCTCGGATTCGAGCCGCCATCAACGTGGTTTTTGGCTGACCAACGGTAGATTGCATCGCATGAATTTGACGATTGGTATTACTTGTACACACATCATCCAAATCAATCAGCGTGATCTTACCTATCGCCGTTCGCGCCAGCGCTTCTGCCACCCAAGAACCAACGCCACCAATGCCAACGACAACAACATGAGACCGCGTAAAATGCTCAGTTAAACGCTCACCATACAAACGCTGCGTTCCACCAAAGCGCAAATTAAAATCATCAGACACGTTTCTCTGCCTTAAAAGCTATCGTCGGTTAATTCTGTGTATACGGGCTGACGGCACACCAAACAGCGACCTTCAATTGTGATAATGCCCTTATACTCATACTCAATCGGCTGATCCATGCCTAAATCGGCTTCTGAGCAATGATTGCACCAGGTATGCTGTAAAAAATCGGCTTTATCTTCATGTGAACGCTCTTCAAAATCGCGTGCAACCATGCCCTCAAGTGTTCCACTCAATGAATTATCGACCACACTACCAACCCATAACTTGTTTAACGAAAGGAATTGTAATTCGACGCTGGGCACTTAAAGATGCATGATCCAGCTTTTCAAGCACGGACAACAAGTGCGCCATATCACGACTGCCATGATGCAACAAATATCGAAGCACTTCTTGACTCAACTCAAAGCCCCTCTCAGCGGCTCTGGCTTTTAGTGCTAGGATTTTTGCTTCATCATCAATGGCATATGCATGCAGCACCATCCCCCAGAGCAATCGCGACTCCAAATCAACCAACGTAAGCCCTAAATGAGCAGGTGCTTTTTTTCCAGCGATTAAGAGCGTTTTTCCGGCAGCGCGCATCCGATTGTACAAATGAAATACCGCTTCTTCCCACTCTTTACGCCCAGCAATCAATTCAATATCGTCAATACACACCAGATCCAACTGGTCCATATTTTCAAAGATTGACGGATCATGATCAATTAAAGTTGCGATAGGCAAGTACACAGAGTGTCGACGGTGTTCATCAGCTAAATGGCAACAACTTTGCAAAAGATGTGAACAACCATGACTATGTCCACCCCAAAAATACGCATACTGCTCACCACGACCACTGGCCGCTTGCTTAAGCGTTGAGATCAATAAACCGTTATCACCCACTACAAAGTTTTCAAATCGCGCCTCATCACGAAGAGCGATGCCAAGAGGCAACTGAACAGGCGCCTTAACATGAGCCATAACTTAGTTCCAATCAAACTCCAATAAGGATTGCCCTCTAGGCACCAGACGCTCAAACTTGTTTAGCTGCTCGCTAATTTCGTCTCGATTTTCCACTTGCAATCTTAACACGACCACACCCTGACTGAACAACACAGGCTGAATCGCTGAACGATCAACCAACTCAGACAAGAGACTCGTTAGTGCTAGATAACTGGCTGCATCATGAACACCATACACACTCATTTGTAGACTGCCATCTTCTGGTTGGGGCAACTCAACTCGATCAGGACTCAGACTCTCGGTATCAATAGGTGCAGGACGCATACTCAAGTCCAGCGAAGGATCAATTAAACCCTCGTCTTGATCAAATAACTGCGTTTGCAACCACGCAACCAACGCATCAATCTGCTGCTCTATCTCACCTTCTGTCTCAAGCCGGGCTTGACCTTCTGGAGTGTACAACAACCACTGTGCGTTTAAGTTCACCCCCGGATCACGCCAGTGCCCTATCAGCAATTGATCCGGCTCGTAACGTGCCACACCGTCTAATAACGCTTGGATACGCGACTCAATCACATCCTGTTCACGCAACGCTTGTTGATCGACAAGATCCATCAAGGGCAACAAGAAAGTGTAAGCATCGCTGGAGTGCTCAACCAACGCGTGAGCAACAGGGTGGGCTGGACGTACAAAAAGACTCTGTTGGTCATTCGACTCAACCAACAAAACAAGTGTTTTTTTGGGGACAACGACTTCAGCAAAACCGACTTGAGCCTGCAAACCCAATACAACCACTAAAATTGCGTTTAAAAAACTCCGCATAACATTCGTTCAACACTCAATAAAAGCCGATAGCTGTGAATTAATTTATGTTCAACTTTAACACACAATAGCCCCTTCACCATCAACCTGATAAACTATTGTACTAAATTTCTATTGAGTCCATCCGGTTTTAAAGGTCAGGTACGTAATGTCAACAGGTTCTGAAAAAACTTCCCTAAGCTACAAAGATGCTGGTGTCGATATCGACGCAGGTAACGCGCTGGTTGAGCGTATCAAGGGTGTGGCCAAGCGCACAGCACGTCCAGAGGTACTTGGTGGGCTGGGTGGTTTTGGTGCGTTGTGCGAAATACCCGAAGGGTATAAAAAGCCAGTTTTAGTGTCAGGCACTGATGGTGTGGGCACTAAACTTCGCCTTGCGATGGATCTAAACAAACATGACACCATTGGTATTGACTTAGTAGCAATGTGTGTCAACGATCTTGTGGTGGCGGGAGCCGAACCCCTTCTATTCCTAGACTACTATGCAACAGGCCGCTTAAATGTCGACATGGCTGCGGATGTTGTCACTGGCATAGGCCGTGGTTGCGAACTCGCGGGCGCAGCTCTAGTCGGTGGTGAAACGGCTGAAATGCCAGGCATGTATGAAGGCGACGATTATGATTTAGCGGGCTTTTGTGTCGGCGTCGTTGAGAAGGACCAAATTATCGATGGCTCCTCAGTACAAGCAGGCGACAGCCTCATCGCGCTCGCGTCTTCTGGCCCTCACTCCAATGGCTACTCATTGATTCGTAAAATCATTGAAGTGTCTCAAGCTGACCTCCAACAGCCTATCGGTGATACCACCTTAGCGGCAGCTCTACTTGAGCCAACTCGCATTTATGTAAAATCCCTGCTCAGTTTGATTAAACAAGTCCAAGTCAATGCCTTATCCCATATCACTGGTGGCGGCTTACTTGAAAACATACCGCGTGTGTTACCCAAGTCCACCAAAGCCGTCCTCTTTACCGATAGCTGGCAGCTTCCACCTGTCTTCCAATGGCTACAAACCGCAGGCAATGTAGAAATTCGCGAAATGTACCGTACATTTAACTGTGGAGTGGGTATGGTGATCGCGGTACCAAGTCACACCAAGGATCAAGCACTCAGCTTACTTAGAGAGCTAGGTGAAAATGCGTGGGAAATTGGCGTTATCGAATCTGCTGATCCAGAAGAAGAACAAGTTGAAATGCGAGAAGGCCGCACGGCATGACACAGCGCATCGTTGTCTTGATTTCAGGCAGTGGCTCAAATCTTCAAACCTTGATTGATCACTCTCAAAAGGGTGATCTTCATGGTAATATCGTGGGTGTCATCAGCAACAAAGCGGATGCCTTTGGCTTGGTAAGAGCTCAGAATGCCAGCATTCCGAGCCTTGTCTTAGATCATAAGACATTCGCAAGCCGCGAGGACTTTGATCTGGCGTTAATCGAACATATTGATTCATTTAAGCCAGACCTCGTTGTTCTTGCAGGCTTCATGCGCATCCTCAGTGCAGAGTTTGTTCGCCGCTACCAAGGGCACTTAATGAACATTCACCCATCTCTGCTGCCTAGGTATAAAGGACTGAACACCCATCAACGCGCCCTTGATGCAGGGGATGCCGAGCATGGTTGCAGCGTGCATTTTGTTACTGAAGAACTAGATGGTGGACCTATCATCATTCAAGCAAAGACCCCAATATTAATGGAGGATGATTCAGCCAGCCTTCAGGCACGCGTGCATACTCTAGAACATAAGATTTATCCTTTAGCCGTGAGTTGGTTCTGCAGCGGTCGCTTACGCGTCACAGATGATGGCGTGATGCTAGATGACAACTGTTTACCCAGTTCTGGATTTGAACTCAAGGCCTAACCTACAGCATTTTGGGAGATTGTATGGGTGTAAGCAAGAAGTGGTTAGCGCTAACAACTCTACTGCTACTCTTGAGCTTTTCAGCAACAAGCTCTGCTCAAGCATCGCTTATATCCCTGCAGCCTTTCAAAGCAACCTATGCTTCAGAAATTGATGCCGCACTTACCATCAGTGGGGAAGCGTCTCGTGAGCTAACCCGTATGGATAACGGGGACTGGAAGCTGTCCGCGGTAGCCTCAGCAATGATGGCAAGAGCGGAAGAAACAACACAGATTCGCCTGGCTGATGGCTACATTCTACCGATCCATTACCACTATCACCGTCGCATTCTAGGCAAACGTAGAACGGCTGAGCTTAAGTTTGATTGGAATCAAAAAAAAGTCACAACCGACATTGACGACAAGCCATGGAAAATGAACATATCTCCCGGTGTTCACGATAAACTGAGCTATCAACTGCAAATACCTATTGATATTGCTGCAGGAAAAACACTCCTTTCCTACCCTGTCGCTGACGGTGGACATATACAAAACTACGTCTTCAATGTCATAGGACAAGAGCGCGTTTCAACCCCTGCCGGGGATTATGACGCCATTAAAATTGAACGTGATAGAGGTGAAAACTCCGATCGCGAGACATTTATTTGGTTAGCTCCAGAATTGAACTACATGATTATTAAGCTCACGCAAATTGAACCTGATGGCAATCGCATGAGCTTAATGCTTAAAGAGCTTTTAGTGTACGATTAACTTGCGCACTAAAAGCCTCAAGATAATGCAGGTATCAGATCGCTGTGGCAGGATATCAGAGACGCCAGACGCCCCTGAGACTTACGCTCTTCACGGATATCAACCAGTAAAATCCGCGCATCATCCAATGACAATGAAAGTGTAGAGCACTCTTGCCCTGTTTCCAGATCGTAATAAGGCGAAGAACTCATAATCCGCCGTTCAAAATCAGTAGCCCCTAATAACTGGTAAAAGTAAGGTCTCCAGCTCCAATTATGGCCTGCGTAAGCCGCATCTTCCACCCAAACACCCTGAGAGACGTCGTAGGTAAAGTTTGAAGAGATCTGGGTTCCATTGCGATTGCAAATATAAAACCGAAGAACATCTGGGTCTGGATGCCAAGTATTCAAGTTGTCCGTTCCACCACTGAGTAATAAATCTTTTAACAACATTAACTCACTGTGAAGGCCCTCAGTGTAAAACTGCCGACGCGCAACCTCATCAATGGCCATATCCAGGTGCTGACTGATGAGCTCCATCGTCTGCGCCTTCATGGAATCAACACCCATAAACTCGGCTCTTGCGGGTGAAAAGATAAACCCTTGAATATAGCTTGCATTGCAGTGCAAGGCGGCAAAAAATTCATCAGGCGTTTCAACACCTTCAAAAATCACTTTGCACCCTAATCGTGCACTCATCTCCCCAACCGTCTGCATAAGTGCACTATGAAAGTGCGTTTTAGGACCTCTTTGGAACATACGCATATCCAGCTTGATAAAATCTGGAGTAAATGCCAATACCCGATCCATCTGCTGAAACCCAGCGCCAAAGTCGTCATAGGCAATCTTGACCCCTTCCGAGCGATAACGCTCGGCAAATAAGCATATTCGGTCTAAATCACCATCGAGCTCTGTTATTTCAAGAACCACTTGTTCAGGGCGAACACCGACTTGCTTCAGCATCTCTAGGGTTGGCAACTCACCCGTTGCCGTAACGGAATTAATCCACTCAGGCGAGATATTCAAGGATAAAAACTGCCCCTGAGGCAATGAGTTGAATTTTGTTAAGGCCTGCAATCGGATATCTCTATCGAGACTTAACCGCTCTTCACGACTCAAACTTGAAGACGAAAATAAATTGGCCGCTGAAATAATCTGTCCCTGTACATCGGCGGTTCTAGCAAGGGCTTCATAGCCCGCCACTTCGCCACTGGCGATTTCAATGATGGGCTGAAACCAAGGGAATACGTTCATCTTAAGACCTTGTTGTGTAATGATTGAATGTTTCAATGAATCTAAACGTGTTTATTAAGCAAGTCATAGGCCACTCTCATCAATTGGTATAGTAGACTTTCAACCTGACCGCCAGCGCACTAGACTGAATTATAAATAAATATAAAAGGAGTACAGCATGACTAAAGTGCTGGTCGTAGATGATGAACCGAATATTCTTTTATCGCTAGAGTTTTTAATGGAGCAAGCTGGATTTACTGTGTTCACGGCTGAGGATGGCGAGACCGCCCTACAAAAAATTCACGAGCTCGACCCTAACCTTGTCCTCTTGGACATCAGCCTACCCGGTATCAGTGGTTTTGACGTACTCGCAGAGCTAAGAGAAAACGAACGTTTTCAACACCTCCCCGTAATTATGCTGACAGCACATGGGCGAGAGGTCGAGCGTGAAAAAGGCATGGCTCTAGGGGCTGATGATTACATAACAAAGCCTTTTTCAACCCAGGCTCTAGTTCAGAAAGTCAAAAACCTCTTACACACAGGTTAACATTATGCCAAAGCGTCAGCATTTACTTGGTATCTGGCTCGCTCTAACAGGCATCACAGCTTTGGTCTGTTTGATTTTAGGGCTGTTACTCGATTCCATTTTACCGACAACATCGACATCTCATCGCATAATGCTAGTAATCCTAGCCTGCATGACTCCTGTGCTAATGACACTTGGAGGGATAATTTTAGAACAAAATCTTTTTGCCCCCCTAAGACGACTACAAGTCCAGTTCTCGCGCTTAGTTGCTAATCCTGATGCAAACGATGATTTTACACCAGAAGGCTGGTTAAACCATTTAGCACCCGATTTCGACCACCTAAAAAAAGGCTGGCGAGAAGATCGACAAAAACTCATTTCAGCAAGACAATCGGGTGCGGAAGATGCCATGCGCATTCGCCACGAGCTTGAAGCTGTCGTTCAGTTTCTTGAGGTCCCCCTACTCCTATGCGACCAACACCAGCGCGTTTTAATGCTAAATCCCGCGGCTGAGGCTTTGTTTCATGATCACCCTGCACTTGGACTGGGCCGCCACCTACAACAACTACTCCCTTTACCCAATCTATCGGAAACCCTCAAAAAACTGCCTGTTGATGGCAGTCCTCGTCAACTGCTTCTCCACCATGAAGACAGATGGCTTAGATGCAACATACGGCGAGTAAGCGCTAACCAAGGTGAAGCCCTGCTAACCCTAGAGGACACAACAGAAGCGCACACGACTCACCAACGTTGGCGCCAACCACTTGCCGAGCTACTGCCCAAACTTAGAGGCCATGCCGCAACCTTATCAACCACAGCGGAAGCACTCTCCAGCGCTGCAAACAACAGCCTGATTAAAGAAAAACTTGAAAATGCAATGCACCAAGAAAGCCAAAAACTAGGGGGATTAATTGATCAACTTGCGCATCTTTTAGAGTCTTTACAACTTGATCAAGGCCGATTAAGCGACACTTGGTCAAATGACTTCATCAGTGCGTTGGTCGACAGCTGGCAAAACTCCCATGTCATGATTGTCCCAATCGGCATTCCTGCATGGTTTCGTGCCGACAGCCCAACACTTTTAGCCATGCTTGAACGCTTGTTACCTGAGCTCATTCAAACCACTCAAGCGTCAAGCATTGAGTTTGAGATTTGCCTTGGCAATAAGCGTGTATACCTAGATATTATCTGGAAAGGAGCCGCCTTAACGCAGCAGACATTGGAAACTTGGAGAGATTTACCTCTAAGTGAGCAACCTCTCGCTCCTCGCATCTGCGATGTACTCAACCAACATAACTCAGATTGGTGGTCTCTGCCCGACCATGACCGTGAACATGCTCGTCTGCGTATTCCTCTACCGGCTACCGACCGACATGCAGAGCCCAATAAATCCATTCAACCTAGACCCGAGTTTCATGATTTCAGTATCGCCGACCTCCCCCCACCCAAAAGTGAACTGGCTGATCTAAACCTCAACCAACTTGAAATGATTGTCTTTGATACAGAGACCACGGGGCTAAAACTGCGTTCAGGCGACACGATTGTCAGTATTGGAGCCTGCCGAGTTGTCAACGGACGACTACTGGCAACAGAGAAGTTTGATCAGCTAGTCAACCCAGAACGCCCCATTCCAGCAACAAGCACGGCTATACATGGTCTAACAGATGAAGATGTCAAACACGCCCCTCCCTTAAAAATTGTCCTGCCTCGCTTCAGAGCCTTTATAGGCCAAGGTGTATTAGTAGCTCACAATGCCGCATTTGATCTTTTAGCCATTCAAATGCATCAAGAGGAGTCAGGCGTTGTGTTTGACATGCCCATTCTTGATACTCTACTGCTATCGCGCGTCATTGATCCTGATATTGATGAGCATAGCTTAGATGCATTGGCGGAACGCTTCCAAATACATTTTCCTGCAGGCACCCGCCATACGGCACTCGGCGATGCCCGCGTAACGGCCGAACTCCTGCTGACATTACTTCCAAGGTTAGAAGCGCGTGGTGTTCATACTCTTCAACAGGCACTCGCCCTGCAAGCGAAGGCAGAAACCATCAGAGTAGGCTAAAGCCCCATGCAAAAAAAAAGCTTATCCAGCCGCATGATCGCCATCGTCCTATTATGTGGCCTGTTGTTTTCACCGCCGTTCATTTTCTTGTTTGACACTCCGTCAAGCTCAGGACTGTCACGCCTAACCATTTGGATATTTTCCGTTTGGCTTGGCATCATTCTTATCGCTGCCTATTTTTTGGAAACCTCTGATGAGTGAAGCCATTATTCTCGTCTTTGCATTTGGCTACTTGGCACTGCTCTTCATAATCGCTGCTTTTGGCGATAAACGAGCTGAACAAGGACGGTCCATCATTGGTTCCCCAACGGTATATACCTTATCCATTGCCGTTTATTGCACCGCTTGGACGTTTTATGGAAGTGTAGGTCGCACGACTGAAGCAGGCCCCAGCTTTTTATTAATTTATTTAGGGCCAACACTGATTATGCTCAGTGGCTGGATGCTGATCCGCAAAATGGTACGGATTGCTAGAGCGCAACGCCTAACCTCCATTGCAGACTTTATCAGCGCTCGCTATGGAAAGAGCCAACGCATTGGCGCCATCATTACCGTTATTGCAGTGATCGGGATCATCCCATACATTGCGCTTCAGCTGAAAGCCATCACCTATAGCTACTCAATTCTTGCAGACTTTAACCTACCCACAACAGACGCAAGCCAATCAATGCTGTTCTTTGCCGATAAATCTTTTTGGATTTCGCTCGTACTGGCCGTGTTTATTATTTTATTTGGAACGCGGCAACTCGATGCCAGTGAGCGCCATGAAGGAATGGTCTCAGCCATCGCGTTTGAGTCTTTAGTTAAGCTCATGGCGTTCTTAGCCGTGGGTATCTTTGTCACCTTTTATCTGTATGCAGGTCCTGTTGACCTATTTGAACAGGCTGCTAACCATCCAGCGCTCATGTCGACACTCGGTCTTGAAAAAATTCCTGGTGGCGCTTCCGGTTGGGTTGGATTGCTGATTTTATCCATGCTCGCATTTATCACACTACCACGACAATTTCAGGTAATGGTGGTCGAAAATGTTGATGAAAGTCATATCAAACGCGCCTCTTGGATGTTTCCTCTCTACCTACTGGCCATCAATATTTTTGTCATTCCTGTCGCGCTGGCAGGCATGATGTTAAACGATCCCAATCTAAGTCCGGATAGCTACGTCTTGACACTGCCCCTGATTGAAGGCGCTAAAACCTTACCGATGCTGGTATTTATCGGTGGCTTATCAGCTGCAACAGGAATGGTTATCGTTGAAACCATTGCGCTCTCAACAATGGTCAGCAACCAGTTAGTGATGCCCATTCTATTACGCTGGCGGCGCTTGCATCTTGATCGACAATCGGATTTGAGCCCTTGGCTGCTGGGAATTAGGCGCATCACAATTCTATTCATACTCTTACTTGGGTATTTGTATCATGCACTCATAGGGGAGTCCTACACCCTTGTAACGATTGGCTTGGTTTCATTCGCCGCCGCCGCACAGTTTGCCCCGGCACTTTTATTAGGACTGTACTGGCGTGGCGCCACTCAAACAGGGGCTATGATAGGATTGATCGGGGGGTTTATTGTATGGTGTCATACCTTGTTAATTCCGGGTTTTGCCCAATCTGGATGGATTGGAATTGAACTCATTACCCAAGGACCTTGGGGTATCGAAGTACTCAGGCCCTACCAATTGTTTGGATTTGACGGCTTAGATATCTATACCCACTCCTTGTTTTGGAGCTTGTTCGTCAATATAGGATTAATTGTCCTAATTTCCCAATTCACCCGACAAACACAATTTGAACAAACGCAAGCCGCCATCTTCTGTGGAGCTCTCGAACAAGACCAGCTACATACACCTATGTGGCATGGACACACCAGCCGCGGTGAATTACATGAACTCGTCCATCGATACTTGGGCGCCTCCGCAACTGAGCGGCTTTTTTCTTCATTTATTCATGAGCAACGAACCGGCGGTGCAGAAGACCCTGCTTCTCCAGCGTTGATTAATGCGGCTGAAAAACAATTAGCAGGGTCTCTTGGAAGCGCGTCCGCACGCGTTCTGATTAACTCAGTCGTTAAAGGAGAGGCCTTAGATCTACAGGCCGTTTTAAGCATTTTAGATACAACCTCGCAAACGCTCGAATACAATCGTCGTTTAGAACAAAAATCTACCGAACTATCCCTAATCGGCAAAGAGCTACGTGAAGCCAATGATCGACTGAGAGAACTCGACAGACTCAAAGATGAGTTCATCGCTATGGTCAGCCACGAACTCAGAACCCCACTGACATCAATACGCGCATTTGCCGAAATACTCAGAGACACACCCAACATTGCTTCAGAAAAACGCGCCCATTTTTTAGATGTGATTGTGAGAGAAAGCGAACGACTGTCACGGTTAATAGAAGAAATTCTTGATTTAGCCCGAATCGAATCGGGGCGTATGCAGCTGAAACCCGAGCGCATTAATTTAATTGAAGCCCTAGAGCAATCAATTGAGGCCGTTATTCGTCTTTATGAAGAGCGAGACATTAAAATCCAAGTAAATCTATGTCTGGAGGAGGCTTGGGTGATTGCAGACACTGATCGACTACAGCAAGTGATTATAAACCTGTTGGACAATGCTCGTAAATTTGCGAACTCAACGAAAGGAAAAGTTAACGTCACACTCACTCAAAACAAACGTTGCTTTCGACTCAGTGTAGAAGACAATGGAGAGGGAATACCTCAAGACCAACGCGAGCTGGTGTTCGAAAAATTTCATCAAGTTAAGCAAGGCAATCAAGCTAGACCCAAAGGACGCCCAAAAGGGACAGGATTAGGCTTGCCTATTTGCCGCGGCATCTTAGCCCATATGGGAGGGCGGCTCTGGATTGATGACCCCGCCTCGCTTGAAGGGGCTCATATCATAATGGAATTACCGAAAGCACCTGATCTATGAACGCATCGCTACTCTTCCAGACTAAATCAGACGGAAATACGCGCTTTCTTTTGCAACTCCTTAATGGATAGTAAACCTAAGCGCAACACCTGCTTACTCATAGGATTCAATGTTCGTAAATCCACCCAGCCATCGATCGGACGCCCCTCTTTAAAAGCGCTCAATTGCGAGTGAAGCAGGAGATCTTGTATATGATGCAACGACAGCAGCAACGCCTCTGCATGATCCTGATGAATCACCCTCTGCTCGGCCAAGGCCGCTAAACGCGCTTGGCAACTTTGCTCACTTACGCCCTTTCTTAGCGCAAGTAACCTCAAGGCGGCTTGCAAAGGCAATAATCCTTGCTTCTTTAGATTAATTGCATCTTGATGGGGTGTCTCTTTCCCATCGCCATGAAGACGTTCAAAACGATCCAATGCCACGGGAGTCTCATCCAACAACTCGCTCATTTCATGTAAAAACAAACCCGCTCTTGGCATTCGGCTCAATGCATACTCACGAAACGCATCAGCTAATGAAGAGTCACCAAACACAGGTTTGAAATCCAACAAAATATTGGAAAATTGTACCTGACGAACGGTTCTGCGAGACGTCCATTGCCTGAACTGTTCACACCACTGAGATAGCGTCTTACGCCACAGAGGCCAGCGCGCCATAACATGCCCTTTACATAACGGGATGCCTACTAAATCTAATTTATCGGTAAAGCGCTCTGATAATGTCTGAAACCAAAGATCGATTTCCCCCTGTCGAGCATCTGGATAATCTTCAATAATCAAAGCATTGTCTTGGTCAGGGTTTAATAAACTCTCGGATCGTGCTCCCGAGCCCATACACAGCACACAAAATCGACAGGGTGCTTCACCCCAACCTTGCTGCTGCATTTCAGCAATGGACTCTTGAATAGCAAAACGATAAAGCCAATCATTATGATCACTTAGAATTTGACTGATGTGCCACGCTGGCAACTGTAACTCCATCAAAGCTTCAACAAGCGGAACTTGCAAGGCTTTAACACGCGTTACATCAGATGAAGACATCGCACTTAAGACACTGGCAAGTCCCGATAGACAATCCGGCCAACCTTGGGTATCCGGTAAACGAGTCTGAGAAAACAGCATTCTCCAGCCCAACACAAGGGCGCGTTGCGTTTCGAACATGTCTATTTCCTTTAATTATTATTCGCTAGGTATAGCGCCTAAAGGTTCTGCTGTCTTTTAGCCTCTAGTCTTATTCGCTTGTCTGCCTGTTGGGCTCAACGGACTCTTGATCTGGATCACAAATACAAGATAAATCGCTCATAAGATTGCAATTACCTCATTAATAAAGTGATAATGGCATCAAATTTTGGTTCGTCATATTAATTGCAGGATTGTGGGTTTTTTATGCAATTGAGAAAAGTTTATTTACCTAAGCACTTAACATCCGCTCTTCCCCTACCACACTTATGTGCTCTACTGATCGCTGTTTTTTTGCTGGCTTCTGCTTTCCTTATGCCAGAGACATCAAATGACGAGACCTCTGTAAGTGTCAAAATGAATGAAGACCCGCATGACTTTGCTCAAGAAATACGTCTTGATGCTGAATTTAGTGATATTTTTCACGATGAGAACCTGCTCACATTTGAGCATGAAATCGCACTCGATGTTGTCGAAACCGTCGAGGAAGAGCCTGGCATCGTCCGTTATTCAATTGAAGCAGGCGATACGCTCAGTTCTATTTTCGACAAATTTGAAATCGGCCAAACCATCATGTATCAAATTCTAGCTGCGGACGAACAAGTACTCGCGCTAGACATTATTCGGCCCGGACACCACTTAACCTTCCGTAAAGACCTTGAAACATCTGACCTGCTAGAGATGGAGCTCTTTATTCATGCAGGCAATCGCGTTATTTATCGTCGCGTTGACGAGACGATGTTTGAATTTGAGGAGCTCATTAATCCGGGGGTCTGGGAACAAGAAATTATTGCTGGCGAAATCTACGGAAGTTTTTATGTCTCTGCCATTCGAGCGGGTCTAACAAAATCTGAAATCCTCGAAGTCAATAAACTGATGGGGGAACAAATCGATTTTAATAGACAAATTCAAGCCGGTGATCGATTTCAGATTGTACGCAGTTCGCAGCGTGTCAACGATGAACATACAGGGCAATCGACTATCGAAGGCATCCGCTTACAACAAAATAGATCGACCTATACCGCCTTTTTGTTTGAAGATGGAAACTATTACGATGCAAAAGGTGAAAGCCTAACACGTGCATTCCGACGCATTCCTCACGATCAGAATTTCCGCATTAGCTCACCTTTTAACCCAACACGCCTTCATCCAGTGACACGACGTGTCGCTCCCCACAATGGGACTGATTTCGCTATGCCCATTGGCACCCCCGTTGTCAGCATCGGTGATGGTGTTGTTACACGTGTCGAAAATCATCCATTTGCAGGCAAGTATATTGAGATCCAACACGGCTCTACCTACAAGACCCGTTATTTACATTTAAATCGTCAATTGGTGAAGCGTGGTGACACCGTTAAACGCGGCCAACGCATCGCTCTCTCAGGCAACACAGGCCGCTCGACAGGCCCCCACCTACACTTCGAACTCCATGTTAACGGTAGGCCTGTAAACCCGATGACCGCTAATCTTCCGATGGCACTTTCTGTTCCTAGAGAGCAACTGGCGAAGTTCAACCAACGGGTCGAACAACTGGTTAGTGTGATGGAAGTCGCTAGCCAAGAGCAAATTGCAATGCGCTCTCAAAATGCTAACCAACCTGGAAGCTAAGTTGTACTTAAATGAACAACTTTTTGAAACACTCTCTAATGAAGCATAAGAATAGAGCTTCGTCCTTTTTTAGATCACTATGAAACGTCAATAATGGAACTCGATTTATCCATTCTCATGCTACTGGGGCTTGCCGGATTTGCTGCCGGATTTGTTGACTCAATCGCGGGCGGAGGCGGTTTAATCTCAATTCCGGCTTTGCTAGCAACTGGCATGCCTCCTACTATGGCGTTGGCAACAAACAAACTACAAAGTAGTTTTGGGGCTTTTACAGCGACATTATTTTTTTGGCGAAAGGGCCTCATTAAACTATCAACAATGAAGCTTCCCATTTTTTGCACATTCATTGGCAGTGCCTTAGGGACACTCTTAGTGCAACGTGTCGACTCTGGCTTTTTAAGTCAACTATTACCCTTCTTACTCATGGCATTTGCCATCTACTTTTTACTCTCTCCTCGAATCACCAATGACGATAGTGAACGACGTTTATCACACTCGGCTTTTGCTTTACTGATTGGAACAAGCGTCGGATTTTATGATGGCTTTTTTGGGCCAGGCACTGGCTCATTTTTTGCGTTTGCATTTGTTGCACTTGCTGGCTTTGGCTTAGTGAAAGCGACAGCACATACCAAGCTTTTGAATTTCACATCCAACCTCGCATCCCTTCTTTTTTTCACCTTTGCCGGCCAAGTTTTATGGAGTGCCGGCCTAGTCATGGCTGCAGGACAAATTTTAGGCGCCCGCCTCGGCTCAACGTTAGTTATTAGCCAAGGTACCCGCTTAATAAAGCCCCTACTTGTCAGTGTCTCCATGATTATCTGTGCGCGCTTAATTTGGCAGCAATACGCTTAAACCCACCTGAGTAAATTAAATAAGATTGAAGAAAACACGACAAGATACTGTTAATATTTAGTCTGACACTTTTGACACGTAGGTTACGCGCATGATGACATTCGAGAAGCGTTTATTCTCTTTTTTAGTGAGACACTCAACACGCTCATCATTAACCCAACGACACCCTGCTTTGGCCACATTGTTTGCTGTATCGGCTATTTTGATGCCCATACAAGGATTAGCGCAGGGCTCACCTGCCGGTTTTCGTATACTCGCAACTCCTCAAGTCCTGGCCCACCCAGAGGGTGGAGAACTGCTACAAGCTTATGTTCCCGCTAATTGGCATTCAGTCTATCGAGAGTGGCTTAACAACCGTGGAGTGGATGAACTTGTCCCCCAAGAACAAAACCTTATTAATTGGAAGCAAATGCTCGCATTCCAAGTCATCGACAATCCGGTGTTACTGCCTCAACACTATCTTAATGATCTGAAATCCACCCTGAGTAAGGAGTGTCGTTTCAGTTACTCTCAACCCCTGCAAACCGTAACGCAACCTCGTTATGAAAGTGCAATGATTATTAGCTGGTGTGGACAAGTCCTTGATGCAGCCTGGGGCGAAATTATTCTGACGCGTGTCATTCGAGGTGAATCAGCTCTTTACACCCTGAGTAAGTCTTGGAGAACCATTCCCTTTTCTTCCGTTAACGAAATCGGATTACCCAATGCGGAAATACAACATTGGCAAGCAACTTTAAACCGCTCAAATATTTGTAACATGCGGGATCAAACCTGCGCACAATAATGCCAATATAGCTCAACACATGTTGCACTCTGCAACCCTGCTAACATCTCGAAAGGAGACGGGGCCGCCCCATTGCATACCATGAGACATATTTTTTTAAGCTGCCTACTTATCCCAATCAGTCCTCTTGCCCAAGCGAGCTTGGTAAACTATTTCAAAACTGCTGACGGCCGCACCAATTGGCAATACATTGCAAACTTTTCGAGCGGCGTTTTAATAATACTATTGTCCGTGGCCGCTTTTTTTCTATTCATGACTTGGAGAAAAGCATTTAAGACGAACAAAGAACTAACACTGATTAAAGGTCAACTTGAGGAACGAGTCGTTCAACGCACGTCTGCACTAAAATCCTCACAAGCCTATCTAGACGATATTCTATGTTCACTCCCTCTTATGCTCATCGGTTTAGATAAACACCATCTCATCACCCAATGGAACAACAAAGCAGAAGCAATTTCTGGAGTCAGTCGTGAACAAGCGCTGGGCACGCGGTTATGGGATACGTACCCCACGTTAAATATCACCGAAGAGCATCTCAACAGCGCCCTTAATAGCCGAGAAGCCGTGTATATTAAGCAAAGCCAAAATGGTCTGTATTATTTCAACATAACCATTTACCCCTTGCACAATCAGATGGACGCGGGCGTTGTTATTCTGATTGATGATGTTACCCAAAAAATCTTAGCTGAAAACATGCTGATCCATAACGACAAAATGTCTTCCATGGGCGAGCTAGCCGCCACTATGGCACATGACATTAACGCTCCATTACAAGGAATACTTTTGGATTTGTCGAGTTTTCAAGGATTACTGACATCAGGTCAACTTATGGCAGAAAACTCATCATGCGGTAAAGAGATCCAGCGACTCAACCACCTTCTGGCAGACGCATCGGAAAAAGGTCGGAATGTCACCGCAATCATTAACAATTTACTCACCTTTGCCCGTAAGCGTAGTGATATTCGCCAAGCCGCGGATCTAACTGAAATTACCCAACATGCCTTAACACTTGCCGGTGATGTACTTACGTCTTCCGACTACCTTAACTTCTCTGAAATCCGGATTGAGAAATCATTTGATACTCACCTACCGAAAATAGCCTGCTATATCATTGAAATGCAACAGGCATTGCTAAGCCTGTTCCGGCATACTTACGATGCTCTCATTGCAGCGCGTACAACCAATCCTCTTATTCGAATAGAGATTGAACGGATATATGATGCTATCTGGATTAAGATTCATCATAACGGAGCGACGCTATCGGATGATGAGCAAATGACACTGTTTGAACCTTTTTTCAATAACCCTTCCGATTCAGCAAGTGAAGACATGAGTAAACGCCTGTCTTTTGCGCACTTCATCATTACCGAGCAACACCAAGGACATATTGCTGTGACCTCCGATCCTCACTATGGCACAACCTTTAATATCCAGCTACAGGTGCATTAATATGAAGGACACGTCTCTGATTTCCGTAAAGAACTTGTCGATTGCTTTTTCAAATAAAACAGTCGTTGATAACGTCAGCTTCGAAATAGCACCGGGTGAGTGCTTAGCATTGGTTGGTGAATCAGGTTCAGGTAAATCAGTGACAGCTTTATCTATTTTACAGCTATTGCCGAAAAACATAACCCGCTACCCGAGCGGTGAGATACTGTATCGAGGAGAATCATTACTGAATGAACCAGAAGAGCGTCTAAGAAACGTTCGAGGAAACAAAGTAAGCATGATCTTTCAGGAGCCCATGACCTCACTCAATCCATTACATACGGTTGAAAAGCAATTGGCTGAGTCTTTACAGTTACATCAAGCATTGAAAAAAGCAGAGATAAAATCGCGAAGTTTAGAACTGCTTGCACTCGTCGGAATCCCTGCTCCAGAAAAACGACTCAAACAATACCCTCATGAACTTTCAGGTGGATTACGTCAGCGTGTAATGATTGCAATGGCTCTTGCAAACCAACCAGAACTTTTGATTGCGGATGAGCCAACAACAGCCTTAGATGTCACAATTCAAAAACAAATACTCGAACTGCTGCGCACTCTCCAGACAAAACTCAATATGGCCGTACTGCTGATCACTCACGATTTAGGTATTGTGAAGCATTTTGCTGACCGTGTATGCGTCATGTGCAAAGGGAAGCTTATTGAAACCCAAAGCACTGAATTACTGTTTAATCACCCCCAACAAAGCTACACGCAAAAATTACTATCAGCAGATCCTTCTGGCCAACCTTACCCCCTAAAACCGAATAGCCCTGTGATTTTAAACGTTCGTCAATTAAATGTATGGTTTCCCATCTACACCGGTTTATTTAAACGCGTCACCGATTACCACAAAGCCATCACAGGCGCTGACTTTGAGCTTAGAAAAGGAGAGACTCTCGGAGTTGTGGGGGAATCAGGCTCAGGCAAAACAACTTTAGCCCTGGCCATCCTACGTTTAATCCAATCGTCAGGTGAAATACATTTTCAATCTCACCCCTTGCACTCACTCACGCAAAAGCACGTCAAACCCTTACGTAAGCAAATGCAAATTGTGTTTCAGGACCCATTTGGCAGCCTGAGCCCTCGAATGTTGATCGGAGAATCGATTGCCGAGGGGCTTGAGGTTCATGGCGTTAAAGACCCCAACGAAATTCGGCGGCGTGTTGAAGAAGCCTTGGTTGATGTGGGCCTAGAACCGTCATCGGCTGAGCGCTACCCCCATGAGTTTTCGGGCGGCCAACGTCAACGCATTGCCATTGCCAGAGCCCTAGTACTCCGTCCCGACCTTATCGTCCTCGATGAACCTACCTCTGCTTTAGACCGCACGGTACAAAGACAAATCGTCGAACTTCTCAGAGAGCTACAAAAGCGTTATGAGCTCAGCTATCTGTTTATCAGCCATGACTTATCCGTTGTTAAAGCACTTAGTCATCGCGTCATGGTGGTTAAAGATGGGATTACGGTTGAATCAGGGCTCACAGATGAAGTCTTTGCATCGCCCAAACACCCCTATACACAATCGTTAATGAATGCAGCCTTCGCACTTCACTAAACACCTACAAAAAACCCCAGCACTTGGCTGGGGTTTTTGTTAAAACGAAAAACGAATTGTCGCCTTAGTTACGTTCAATTGTCGCCGCTTGTCGCAACCCTTGTACACGACCCTCATACTCTATCTGCCCCTGATTTGAACCTAGGAAAGAGAGCATAAACGCCATTTCATCTTCTGTTAGATCCGCTTCTACACGATTAACGCTGTCTAATCTTAATAGAGCGAAGTTACCATTTCGTAACGAGATCACTTCAAATGCTGGCAACTGGTCAGAACTCATAGCAAAAGCCGCATTGCGTATCTCGGAAGAAACATCTTGAGCGCCACGGTTTACACCCGTTATATCAACCCAAGAATATTCATCACTCATATCCTGCGGAACTTCACCATTTTTAAAACTGGCAAGCCAAGCATCCGCTTGCCCACGAAGCTGCTGTTTGGCGACTTCAGTTATGAGCTCGAGCTCTATCGAATCTCTTGCCTCTTCAAACGTCACCTGCCGAGAGGGCTGATGCTGATTCAGACGCACAACTACGGCCCGCTCACGATCCAATTCGATTGGGAGACTATTCAACCTATCCCTTAAGACATCTTGACTAAAAGCGGCATCTAAAACTCGAGGGTGACCACCTAACAAACCCGTCCCACCCTTTCGAGATATCGCTTCGGATGTCATGACCTCTAAACCTAGCTCTTCAGAGGGTGCAACAAGATCAGCTGAAGAAAATGATAAATCCGCTAAACGTTCCAATGCTTCGACATAAAAACGCTCTGCATCACGCTCTGCAATTTCATAACGCAGTTCCATTTCTAGGTCTGCACGAGACGGCATTTCTTCCTGCTTCACACCTTCAAGCTTAATGAGGTGATAACCAAACTCCGTTTGAAAAGGCTCAGAAATACTGCCCACGGTTTCCATGGCAAACAGTGTTTCTGCAAATGCACCCACCAGCATCTCACGTGACATGAAGCCTAGCGCACCACCCTCAGATGCTGAACCTATGTCGTCAGAATACATTTGGGCGAGGGTAGCAAAATCCTCCCCTTCCTCTAGCTTCAACTTAACTTCCTGAATTCGGGCCAACGCTGCCAAAGCATCTCGCTGCTCATCAACCTCAATCAAAATATGGGCAGCATCACGTAACTCCTCACTTCTAAACTCAGCTAGGGCTTGCTGGTAAAGGGACTCAACCTCCGAGTCACTCACTTGCTCAGGATCAACAAAAGCGACTTTTTCAAGCAATACATAGTCCAGTATTACTTGTTCTTCCGTCTGTAATGCCGCTGCATTTTGATCGTAGCGCGCACGGATCTCCTCCTCAGTCACACTCACTTGATTCAAAATTGGCAACAAGGGCAAATTTACATAGGCAAAATCACGTGTCTGCTGATCTAACGACACAATACGCTCTATTTCTGGTCGAGTCATAAATGAGGACAGCACATAGCCTGCCCGCTCTTGATCGATCAAGGTTTCCAGTCTCAACAACTCTCGATAGGTCAATGGAGTGAAGCCAGCACTGCGCAAAACCATTTCGAATTGGTTTCGATCAAAGCGACCATCCACTTGAAACTGAGGCGTATTAACAATCAACTGATCAAGCATTTCTTCAGAGAAATACAGGCCTTGTTTCTCAACAGATTGTGATAGTAACGAGCGCTCTATTAAGCTTTCTAACACCATACGGTTGAGCAGATTGTCATCCAGCATCGTAGGATCTGCATCGGGGCCCATTTGTGACAGTATTTGTCGGCGCTGCAGCTCAACACCTCGCATAAGCTCTTGAGTGCTAACAGCCTCACCATTGACTGTTGCTACTGGCTTTTCGGATGAACCGAGTCCAACCAGTGACTCTACACCAAAAAGTGCAAATGTCAGAGCGATCAGACCTACGATAATTTTGGCAATTATACCTTTTGAGTTGTCCCTTATGGATTGAAGCATTGTTCGCAATACACCTTAGTAAAAATAAAAAAAGCGCACCCTTTCTGAATGCGCTTTTTTTGACAATGACTAACCAGCATCAGTTCGTTCAAATAAGGGTAAGATTATAATCAAACTGCCTTGTCTAAAAAACTGAGCTAGCACAGCCCCATTACTTATTAACAGCGTCTTTCAGCGCCTTGCCAGGCTTAAACGTCGGCAGAGTAGCAGCTGCGATCTCAATAGGTTGACCTGTCTGTGGATTACGACCGGTACGTGCAGCACGCTCTTTAACTGAAAAAGTACCAAAACCAACAAGTGCAACAGATTCGTTATTCTGCAAAGCTTTTGTTACGGCTTCTAGTGTAGCATCCAATGCACGCCCTGCAGCTGCTTTTGGCAGATCCGCAGAAGCCGCAATTGCATCGATTAGTTCAGATTTATTCACATTGTTCCCCTTAATGCATCATTATTTTTTACTAAATCAGTTATGTACCCTGCAACCTTAGTGCACTTTATACCAACTCAAAGAAACGAGTGTCAACACGCCCGAAGGGCTTTCTTTGCGAGGGCTCACATTAATGTGTACTTACTTGCCCTGGCTCAGGTTTTACGCCACTCGCTTCCTTACCTACGATTTCAGGATCTGTTTCCGGTAAAGGCTCGGGGTAACGAACAAGCGCTATCTCCAATACCTCATCAATCCATTTTACCGCTTTTATGTTCAGATCAGCTTTAATATTTTCAGGTATTTCTTTTAAGTCTCGCTTGTTCTCATCCGGTATGATGACCGTCTTGATACCACCACGATGAGCCGCCAGTAACTTCTCCTTCAGACCTCCGATGGGAAGCACTTGACCTCGAAGTGTAATCTCACCCGTCATCGCAACATCAGAGCGAACAGGGATACCTGTTAAAGCTGACACTAACGCTGTACACATTCCGATACCAGCGCTAGGACCATCCTTCGGTGTGGCACCTTCGGGTACATGAATATGTAGATCATGCTTCTCATGAAAGTCTGGAGCTATGCCCAGAGACTTACCACGATGACGCACGACTGTCAGCGCTGCCTGAATCGACTCTTTCATGACATCACCTAAAGATCCGGTATGTATCTGACGTCCCTTTCCAGGCACAACGGCTGACTCAATTGTCAGGATCTCTCCTCCAACTTGAGTCCAAGCCAAACCTGTAACTTGTCCTACCAGATCATCTTCTTCGGCTTTGCCATATGTATGTTTACGAACACCGGAGTAATCTTCTAGATTTTCAGATGCAATCGTTAACGAGCCTGCAGCCACTTTGGCTAACGCCATCTCACGAACAGCCTTACGGCAAATTTTCGCGATTTCTCTTTCAAGCCCACGAACACCAGCTTCGCGCGTATAATAACGGATCAGATCAATAACTGCAGCATCTGAAATCACAACTTCACTATCTTTTAATCCATTTTGCTTCAATTGTTTCGGAATAAGATAGTTACGCGCAATATTTAGCTTCTCATCCTCGGTATAACCCGGAATACGGATGACTTCCATACGATCAAGCAATGGACCAGGAATGTTCATTGAGTTGGATGTACAGACGAACATAACGTCCGAAAGATCCAAATCAACCTCAAGGTAATGGTCATTAAACGTACTGTTTTGCTCTGGGTCTAACACCTCTAGCAGTGCAGACGATGGATCCCCACGATGATCCATACCCATTTTATCAATTTCATCTAACAAGAATAGAGGGTTTTTGACGCCCGCTTTGACAATTTTTTGGACCAGCTTGCCCGGCATCGAACCTATGTACGTGCGTCTATGACCTCGAATCTCAGCTTCATCTCGAACACCGCCCAGCGCCATTCGGACATACTCTCGATTAGTTGCACGTGCAATCGATTTACCTAAAGAGGTCTTACCTACCCCAGGAGGCCCAACTAAGCATAAAATTGGCCCTTTCAGTTTTTTAACGCGCTTCTGTACCGCCAAGTACTCAATAATCCGCTCTTTGACCTCTTCTAAGCCAAAGTGATCTTCGTTGAGAATCTTATCCGCACGTTGCATATCTAGGCGTACTTTAGAACGCTTATTCCACGGAATTTGCAACATCCAATCAATGTAACTTCTCACCACCGTGGCTTCAGCACTCATAGGAGACATCATTTGCAATTTTTTATGCTCAGCAAGTGCTTTATTTAATGCCTCTTGAGGCATACCAGCACTCTCTATACGGCGACGCAGTTCATCCATATCGTTCGCGCCCGTATCATCCATATCGCCCAGCTCTTTCTGAATGGCCTTCATTTGCTCATTCAGATAATACTCGCGCTGACTTTTTTCCATTTGCTTTTTAACACGACCACGAATGCGTTTTTCGACTTCAACCAAGTCAATCTCGGCTTCCATTTTGGCCATTAATAATTCTAAGCGCTCACGGGCACCTAGCATTTCCAATACTTGCTGCTTCTCTTCCAACTTAAGTGACATATGAGCTGCCAGCGTGTCAGCCAACCGACCAATATCATCAATATTCTGAAGCGAGGAGAGAACTTCTGATGGAATTTTCTTATTTACTTGAATAAAACGCTCGAACTGATCCAGCGCCGAACGTTTATAGATTTCGGACTCAGCTTCAGAGATTTCTTCAGTGACTAAGGGACCCAATGTACACTCAAAGTTACTCCCTTCGTCTGTCAAACATTGGATCTCAGCGCGGTACTCGCCTTCGACGAGAACCTTTACTGTTCCATCTGGGAGCTTTAGCATTTGTAATATATTGGCAACCGTTCCCACATGAAACAAATCAGACGCCACAGGTTCATCTTCTGAAGCACTCTTTTGCGCGACCAATAGTATCTGCTTATCTTGTGCTAACGCCTTATCTAGCGCATTGATTGACTTCGCACGGCCTACAAACAATGGAATAACCATATGAGGGTAGACAACAACATCACGAAGCGGCAATACGGGAAGCTCAACGTGAATTGCGCCATCTTTTGCTTCTAAATGATCCATAATATGCGTGCCTCTGTGCCGAGCAACAACTCAGGTTGAGTTGTGCAAAAATACTTTCTAAGACTATGGGGACATCAACCGAAAAAAACAAGCCGATAACCCATAAGAAGGTTACATTTGTACGACTTGTTTTCCGATTTAGTGCAAGAAATTTACTTATAGTAAGCGTTAGATGTGTTGGTGTGATCCGTAACGTCCCTGACGCCGATTAAGCCGGGTACCTTTTCAATCAATGTTTTTTCCACACCGTCTTTAAGGGTTAAATCCACTGCGCTACACCCTTGGCACCCGCCTCCAAATTTCAAAATTGCCAAAACCCCCTGCTCCTCTTCAACCAACTCGACCAATTTCACCTCACCACCATGAGCCGACAGGCCCGGATTGATGTCGGAGTATAAAATGTAGTTGATTTGATCCTGCATTGGACTGTCGGCTGTTACTTTTGGCATTTTTGCGTTGGGGGCTTTGATTGTTAGCTGCCCACCCATTCTGTCTTCTGAAAAATCAATGACCGCTTCATCGAGATAAGGAAGACTGTTTTTTTCCAAATAAAAGCGGAGCAGTTCGTAATCCAACACTTCATCTTCAGAATTCACTTCATCCGGCCGGCAGTATGCTAGACAGGTCTCTGCGTAAGGCGTTCCTGGCTGAGTAACAAAAAGACGAACAGCAATTCCCTCTACGTTCTGTTTCTCAAGAAGCTGAGCAAGATAATTTTCTGCACCTTTCGTAACGTTTATACTCATAATAATTCAGCACTCACCTATTACCATTATTGTTGGAAGCATACACCGAAAATAAACCCGAGTAAATTTATCGGATATTATTCAGTCAAAAAATCCTACTGCCCTAACCGACAAAAGTTGCTAGAATTCACACATCTTTTAAGGAATTCGGTATGCGCCATTTAAATCGTCAAAAAAAACCATCTAAGCCGACCCTCTCTGCTACTCCAGTCGAACTATCCATCAGCCACCTCAGCATTGAAGGAAGAGGTATTAGTCATCTAGATGGCAAAACTGTCTTTGTGCGCGGCGCCTTGCCCAATGAGCAAATTGTGGCAAGAATCACAGCTCAGCACAAACGGTTTGATGAGGCAGAGACCCTTGAGGTACTCAGCGCAAGCCCTGATCGTCAAACCCCCCCCTGTGATCATTACCAGCTCTGTGGTGGCTGTGACCTGCAGCATTTAAACCCTCAAAAGGCCCTTAGCTTAAAATATGCACTAGTGCTGGATCAATTGCAGCGATTTGCACAGTGTCAACCCATACACATGGATAACGCCATACCCTCGCCTTCATTTAACTATCGTCGTAGCGCACGAATTGGTGTTAATCGTTTGCAACGCGATCAAAGTCTAGTGGTGGGCTTTAGACGCAGACAAAGCTCCAAACTTGTCAATATAGAGACTTGCCCAGTTCTCGATACACGCCTTGAACGGGTATTTGAACTCACACGCCATTATTTTTCTGAGCAGCCAGATAACAAATCCTTAACGCATATTGACGCGCTGTTGGGAGATGACTCAGGGGCGCTAACGTTTAGAGTCACTCGCAAGCCCACGAATTCATTCATGTCCGCAATGATCAACCTTTGCAATGATCTAAATCTACAAGGCTGGGTGGAAGACAACGATGGCAATCTATCGCCAGTACAAAGCAACTATCCGGCGCTAACCTACCGCCCGTCGCCTGAAGTCGAACTGAGCTTCAAACCTGGCAACTTCTTGCAAGTAAACAGCCAGATCAACCAAGCACTGATTCAACTTGCACTGGAGTGGCTACAACCCAGTGCTGAGGATTATGTATTGGACTTATTTTGTGGCCTTGGCAACTTCACGCTACCGCTTGCTAAAAAGGCCCACAAAGCAATAGGCGTTGAAGGGATGATGTCGATGGTAAAACAAGCCCAAGACAATGCAGACAAGAATCAAATCCATAATACCGTTTTTTACTGTGCAGACCTGAGCTCTGATGTCAGTCACGCATTCTGGTTCAAAGAGCCCATCACCATGATTTTACTTGATCCGCCTCGATCAGGTGCACACGCTCTTGTCAGCCAAATTGCCTCTAAGAAGGCAAAGAAAATTCTTTACATTGCCTGCAACCCTGCCGCCCTAACGCGCGACACCCAAGTGCTCTGCGCTGCAGGATATCAACTTTCACGTTTTACGGTTTTAGACATGTTTCCTAACACTGCTCATATTGAGTCGGTTGCCCTATTTGAGCGATCTAAATGATTGAAATTATTTTTGCTGACGATGAAATGGTGGTGGTTTCTAAACCTCACGAATTGCTTTCGGTTCCTGGTATTGGTGAGGCCAAAAAAGACTGCCTTGTCAGTCGATTACAACTGGAATTTCCGGGTATACGCATTGTGCATCGTTTGGATTTTTCCACATCAGGCCTCATCGTACTGGCGCGCAATGCTGAATCACATCGCCATTTAAGCATTCAGTTTCAAAATAGGGTTCCCAAAAAGCGCTATCAAGCGCTCGTGCATCACGTTGTGAAAGACAATGAAGGAGACATTTCTTTACCACTCACACAGGACTGGGATAACCGCCCTTTAATGAAAGTCGACCACGACATTGGCAAGCCATCCGAAACACACTGGAAGTGTATCGAGAGAGCTGAATCCTCAAGTCGCCTGTTGTTATACCCTCACACTGGACGCTCTCACCAGCTGCGCGTGCACTTATTATCAATTGGCCACCCTATACTCGGTGATGTGTTCTACACCCCGGAAAGTCAACACACAGCATTTCCTAGAATGATGCTTCACGCTGACCAGTTGACATTACGACACCCTGTAACCCAAGACTGGCTCGAGTTCTCGTCAGAGTGCCCCTTTTAATGTGACAGGCTAGTTCACTTGGCGTACAGGTGCACCCTTGATAAAGGACGCAATATTTTCGGCGGTCTGCTCAACCAAGTGCGTTCTTGCTTGATGACTTCCCCATGCGGAATGAGGAGTCACTATTAGGTTAGGAATAGAGGAATCCAGTAGCACATTTCCCATACGTGGTGGTTCTTGCGACAGTACATCAGTGGCAGCACCACCTAAATGCCCACTGCGCAAAGCATCTGCAAGGTCTTGCTCATTGACAATACCGCCCCGAGCAGCATTGACAATAAAGCTGCCTGGCTTCATACGTGCAATACGCTCAGCATTGATAATATTTCGTGTTTCATCCGTTAACGGACAATGAAGCGTCAACACATCTATTTGTGGCAACATTTCATCTAAAGCCACCCTGCCTAGGCGAGCAACCGCCTCTCCGGGGCGCTCAGCAATGAGCACCCGCATACCAAATGCTCGCGCCAAGCGCTCGACTTCAGCCCCCAACACACCATACCCCAAAATACCGAGCGTACGGTTTTTAAGCTCAAATATGGGGTAATCCAGTAGACAGAACTGAGACGAACGGTTCCAGTCACCCGCTTGAACGCTTCGATGGTAATCTAATAAACGCGTATGCAAGGCCAACATCAGCATCATCACATGCTGGGCGACAGAATCCGTACCATAGGCTTGGCAATTGCATATAGCGATACCCAAACGACTTGCCGCTTGCAAATCAACGTTATTGAGGCCGGTTGCTATAACACAGATTAATCGTAAGCTTGGATTTGCCTGCATGTCTTCCTGAGTAATGACGACCTTATTTGTAATAATAATGTCAGCACCTGCTATGCGCTCAGCAACCTGATGGATATCCGTTTTTTGATACGTATCCCATGAAGTGGCATGTGTTTGCAA
Organism: Nitrincola alkalisediminis; assembly: GCF_009821115.1. GTDB lineage: Bacteria > Pseudomonadota > Gammaproteobacteria > Pseudomonadales > Balneatricaceae > Nitrincola > Nitrincola alkalisediminis. Next base: position 73,547 of record NZ_VYTY01000012.1, read on the forward strand.
TAAGCTTAAATCAAGATCATCAAGCCCAAGTGTATCCAGAAAGACAATGCGCATAATCCAACCTAACTATTTAACAGGAGCATCAAAGTCAATGCCTAGTCTACGCCCCACCTCTTCGTAGGCCTCGATAACACCGCCCAAACCTTGACGGAAGCGATCCTTGTCCATTTTAGCACGGGTCTCTTTATCCCACAGACGGCAACCATCCGGAGAGAACTCATCCCCAAGAACCACTTCCCCTTTGTACAAACCAAACTCTAGCTTGTAATCCACTAACAGGATACCCGCATCGGCAAACATTTTTTTCAAGATTGCGTTGGCTCTAAAGGTCAGATCTTTTGCTTTCTCGATATATTTAATATCTGCCCAACCAAATGAAACGATGTGGGATTCATTGATCATCGGATCCCCCAGCGCATCATTTTTAAGAAACATTTCAAATGTCGGTGGGTTCAACTCCAACCCCTCTTCAACACCTAAACGACGACAAATAGACCCAGCTGACAAGTTGCGAACAACGCACTCAATCGGCATCATGTCTAAGCGTTTGACCAGACTTTCCGTATCAGACAACAACGCTTCAAAATGTGTCGGTATACCAGCAGCGGCAAGTTTTTGCATCACAAAAGCATTGAACTTGTTATTTACCATGCCTTTTCGGTTAAGCTGTTCTACTTTTTTACCATCAAATGCTGACGTGTCATCTCTGAACAACATGACCATTAAATCTGGGTTGTCTGTGCTGTAAACAGACTTAGCCTTACCTGAGTAAAGCTCCTCGCGCTTTTCCATCTATTGTCTCCACCTACCCAAGCCTCTTTCGAGGCTGGGAATAAAATCATTAAATACCCTGTGGCAACTGATCTTTGATCTGCCAGAGAATTTCTTCAGCAACAATGCCAGGGGCTTCGATTCCCTGGTCATTCAGCACAGTAACCATGACACCCTGACGCATCCGATTCAGCTTCACTTGATAGCGACCTGTATGCTCAACCTCTCCAGTGTTTCGGTTAAAGAAACCACTTTGACCACTGCCGAAAACATACAAGACTCGACCACCCAACCAGATTTTATAGCCCTGCTGATTTGCAGGGTTATCAGGGTCATTCAAATCGAGTGCAATTTCTTCGGGAGAACGACTAGCTGCTCCCATACCTTCCGAACTATAACGAACATTTCCCTCAGGCGTATCATTCGATAAGCCCAATGCATTCGTAATGATATTAGTATTCAACTTGATATCACCGCGGTCAGAATGAAGCCACTCAAAGAAGCCCATTTTCTGAGTATCATCAAAAGGCGTTGACGTGGTGTAGGTCAGATAAAAGATACCGGCTCTTTCATCCCGAGTCCCAACATCAAATCCAGAAGCATCAACAGCAGCATCTAGCAACCCCCATGCAGTTTGTGCATCAGTACTAATGCGTAATGCAGGATTGCCTCGTGAGTCACGTCCTAATTGTGGACGACTGCGCTGACGTTGTTCAAGCGCCAAAAGGCTTTGCGCCGTCGGCTGAGCAGAGGTGCGACTGAGATATCGCAGCATTTCAAACATCATCTCGGACTGATAGCTTATATCGGCAACGCTTGCATCCCAATCGACATTCGCAGGAACAGCGCCTTGAGCAAACTGTACATGCTGCATACGAATAGAAGTCCGAGCATAGTCCTCCGGATCAGGCCGCACACTGACTCTAATTTTATTATCAGACGGCCCTTCTAAGCCTTGAAGGGTTAATCGCTTAATCCAGCGATCCATGAAGCTGTAATCACGCCCATCTGTTCGGATCCACTCTGTCTCAATTGTGCCCATTCTAGGATCCTTGCGGGCAATATTTACGCCGTTAAACTCCCAGAAATCAACAACCTTTTGCCATACATCCGCGATCGGCTCATCAACAATGATGACCCGATCACCATCAAAACGCTGCAAATTGACTGTCTCGGAACCTGGCTCAGAATAAAAGAACTCTGGCCTCGGCACCTGAAAGCGCTCTTGACTCTGTGTACCGACCAACCCTACATCAGGAACGGTCAACTGATCCTGCATCGGTCGAGCACGGATATGGTCAGGGATTTGCAAACGCTGCCCCCCCTCAGCCAAAGTATAGTCTTGGCTTCGATCTCGAATAATCGCATGCTCACCATAAATTGGATTTTTTTCTACCATGCTGCATCCGCCGATAGACAGAAGCAAAGTGCCTGTCATCACGGTAGATAAACGAACTTTTCTCATGAGTTAACCTTTAATGAGATTCCACTTTCAATCAATGCGTTCCGCACCACTTCATGATAGGGCTCAGACAAAGGAGTTAAGGGCAAACGAATACCTCCTTCCATGAGTCCCATTTCAGCCATTGCCCACTTTACCGGGATAGGATTGGCTTCCACAAAGAGCTTTGTATGCATTGGCATCAATTTGAGCTGCAACGCACGAGCGTCATCTGCACGCCCTTCCAAACCAAGACGGCACAATTCAGACATCTCGGCAGGCGCAACGTTCGCGGTCACCGAAATATTTCCATCACCACCCAGTAAAATCAGCTCTATTGCTGTGACATCATCACCCGAATAAACAGCAAAATCATCGGGTGTTGATTCAATTAAGTACCGAGCACGCTCTAAATTACCCGTTGCTTCTTTGATACCGACAATATTGTCAATTTCGGCTAAGCGCAGAACGGTTTCTGGAAGCATATCACAGGCTGTTCTTCCAGGGACATTATACAGTATTTGAGGGATATCAACGGCTTCCGCTATTGCCTTGTAATGTTGATAGAGTCCTTCCTGAGTGGGTTTGTTGTAGTACGGTGTCACCAACAAACAGGCGTCCGCTCCAGCGGCCTTTGCGTCACGCGTTAAAGCAATGGCTTCACGTGTGGAGTTCGCACCTGTTCCAGCAATCACGGGGATACGCCCTGCCACTTCATTCACAATAAATTGAATAACTTTTGTATGCTCTTCACAATCCAAGGTAGCCGACTCTCCCGTTGTTCCGACGGCAACAATGGATGCGGTTCCCTTTTCAACATGAAACTCGACAAGCTTTTTGAGCGCAACCCAATCAACATCGCCATTTTCTAACATCGGGGTTACTAGGGCTACGATACTGCCGCGAATCATTTTATTCTCCACTTGTCTTTATATCAGGGTATGCTAGGGGGTCCATACCGACCACGCAACTCACAGGGTTAATATATCATCCTGCTTTTGCTATTGTTTATTCCATTCTAAACGAATAAGGGCCCCGAAGCGTAGTAGAAAGGGCGTTTTAGTTAAGGTTTTTTATCAAGAGGACAAAATATGTCAACCGTACAGCTGCACGAACCCATTCCCGACTTTACAGCCACCGCCACAAGCGATAAAACCATTGCGCTAAATGATCTTAAAGGGCGCAACTGGGTGATCTATTTTTACCCCAAAGACAGCACTCCAGGCTGCACAACCGAAGGCCAAGATTTCAGAGATCTGTATTCGTCCTTTCAAGAAGCGAACACTGAGATTTTCGGCGTTTCACGTGATAGCCTTCGCAGCCATGAAAATTTCAAGGCAAAACAGTCTTTCCCCTTCGAGTTGATTAGTGACGCAGACGAAACACTTTGCCAGCTCTTTGATGTCATTAAATTAAAAAAAATGTATGGCAAAGAATCACTCGGTATTGAAAGAAGTACATTCTTAGTGGACAAGGAGGGGGTTTTACGCCAAGAGTGGAGAAAGGTAAAAGTCGCTGGCCATGCGGCTGAGGTTCTTGAAGCGGCCAAAATACTTTAACCCTTCCAGAAGCACAGCCGACTCAGGCGAGCAGTCGGCTGTACATGAATCACTCAGACTCCTTTTCAATCTGAGCCACATGCAACTCCATTGCGTTTGGCCAAGCATTGACGATTGACTTAATAAGAGTCGCCAATGGAATCGCAAAGAAGACACCCAACACTCCCCATATGCTTCCGAACAATAAAACAGCCACTATGATGGAGACAGGGTGCAAATTCACAGCCTCGGAAAATAAAATGGGAACAAGCACGTTACCATCTAAGGCTTGAATGACAAAATAAGCGATCATCAGGGTAATAAACTCACCACCCCACCCCCATTGGAAAAAGGCAACACCTGCAACGGGCAATGTCACCAATGCTGCACCTATGTAGGGTATGACAACCGACAGACCCACCATGAGCGCCAAAAGCGCCGCGTAATTTAATCCAAGAAACTTAAATACGACAAATGAGACCGCACCCACTATCAGAATTTCGATCACTTTCCCTCGAACATAATTGGCTATTTGAGCATCCATTTCGGTCCAAATCCGACGCATCATATCGCGCTTATCAGGTAGATACGCGGTCAAACTCTGAGTCAAATGATCTCCATCTTTAAGGAAGAAGAACACTAGAATAGGAACTAAAATCAAATAAATAAGCAGTGCGACAATATTGGTAATCGAATGCAAGGAGAAGGTCAGCGCCCACTGCCAAGCTTTACCTATCTCATTTGCAGCCATGGCAATGAACTGCCTGATTTGCTGTTCAGACACCAGATCAGGATAGCGCTCTGGCAACAAAATCAGAACATTTTGCACCTCCATGACCATTCGTGGCGCCTCATTTAACAGCGTAATCAACTGACGCCAAACCTGCGGCATGATAAACAACATAAAGGCCAAAAACATGGCCATAAAACTGACAAAAACTACAAAAACCGCGACTTTCTTAGGTAAATACGGACTGAGACGATTCACGCCTCCCTGCATCAAAAAGGCCAGAATAATGCTAAAGAACACTGGAGCCAAAGCTTTACCTAAGGTCAGAATGACAACCAACCCCACTGCCAACAAGAAAAAGAACAGCAATGCTTCTTCATCTGAAAAATAACGATGTATCCACTTTTTCAGAATATTAAGCATGCTGGCATCTCCTACTAATGGCAAGCTCACCTTTACCCACGGCGTATAATGTAAACATAGGTTCCCTCCTGCGTGAACGTTTCTAGCATCGAATGGTCTGACTGTTGAACATAGACATCAAAGTCTCTAACGGATCCTGAGTCAGTTGCGATAACCTCTAAGACCTGACCTGCCAACATCTTATTTAAGGCCTGCTTAGCCTTTAATAGCGGCAGTGGACAATGCAGACCGGATGTATCTAAGCGCTGGTCTATGGTATGTTGATGCATGAAAATGACCCTCGAATGACAAATAGCTGACGATATAATGAAAGGCACGCCATCATAGTACTATTTTATGCTCTGTATAGTATTACAACCTTTATTTATTACAACCTTATCTCCTATTCACCCCTAACCTTGGGAGGTTACAGTTGAAACATTTGCTAATTGCGACTCTAATCAGTGGAATGCTGTTTCATCCTTTGTTATCGCCAAAGGTGATAGCCCAATCATCGCTACCAACCCTGTCCGATAGTTTATCTTCATCTGTGACGCTGGATAGCGAGTATCGGTTAGGACGAAACTGGGTTCGAATGCTAAGAGGGCAAGCCCCATTACTATCCGACCCGCTCACTTGGCATTATGTAGATGATTTACTTTGGGACTTAGTGCCTCATAGCCAAATCAATGACAGGCGTCTAGAGTTAGTGATGGTCGACAACCCAACGTTTAATGCCTTTGCTGTTCCCGGAGGTATTGTCGGTGTGCACGGGGGCCTTATCCTTGCGTCTGAAAATGAGGATGAGCTCGCATCCGTTTTAGCGCATGAATTGGCACACTTAAGTCAGCGGCATTTTGCACAACGGATTGAGGAGGAACGCCGCAATCGACCAATGGTTCTCGCAGGCATATTAGCGGGCATTCTGATTGCAGCCGCAGACACTCAAGGAGGAACCGCCGTATTATCCTCGACAATGGCCGCATCGGCTCAGTCACAACTTGCCTTCAGCCGACGCAATGAAGAAGAGGCAGACCGAGTCGGCATGCAAAACCTGGTCTCCGCTGGTCGTGACCCTCATGCAATGCCGCAAATGTTCTCACGCTTGCAACGAAATTATCGCTTCTACGGACAGCGCATGCCTGAATTTTTACTTAGCCATCCTGTTACTGAAGCCCGAATCGCAGACTCCCTCAACAGAGCCGCTGCATTACCTACACCGCGAGCAAGACCCTACTCTCCTGACTTTGATATCATCCGAACGCGCATGCAAGTCCATTATGCGCACCAAGCCAATGATATCTATAGAAATTTTCAAACACTTGCTCAGTCAGAGCCCAGCGACCTCAATCACTATGGTGCGATGCTGGCAGCAACACGTATAGGGCAACTTGAACAAGCACATGTGCATTTTCAAGCGTTATCGCCACAATGGCGGCAACATATGTACATACGAGCCAGCTATGTTGAACTGCTGTTAAAACGCCAAGAACTCACCCAAGCTTTAACTGAAAGCCAGCAACTGCTCCGACTCTACGCCGGATCGCTGCCTATTTTAAAACTTCACGCCAAAGTACTTCGTGAATCTGGGCAAGCGCAAGAAGCAACAGCTGTATACAAACAGATTGTTCGCGACCATCCCAATGATGTTGAGACATGGTATGAGCTTGCTGAGGCTGAAGGCTTAGTGGGCAATATAGCGGGCGTACATGACGCTCGAATTGAGTATTTTTTACTGACTGGCAACTTTGACAGTGCGATACGACAGGTCGAGTTTGCTAGACGCGAACGCAATATAAGCCCAACAGATCAAGCTAGACTTGATCGAAAAGAAGCAGAAATCCACGAAATTAGACGACAAATGAAAGAAGATTTTTAAAAAGAATGGCCACTGCGCAACAGACATCCTGAGTGGCCAAATTCCGTTAGGCTTTTTTAACTGGAAAATCCAGCATTCGCTGCAAAGGAACCCGCGCCTTCAGAATCAAGTCCGAGTCGACATAGACCTCATCTTGACCGTCGCGAAGCGCGTTACGAATATTTTCTAAGCCATTCATTGCCATCCATGGGCAATGTGCACAGCTGCGACAGGTTGCGCCTGTGCCACCTGTCGGCGCTTCAATAAAGGTTTTATTTGGAGCCGCTTGCTGCATTTTATAAAAAATACCGCGATCGGTTGCGACGATAAACATCGGGTTGTTCATGCTTGCCGCTGCGTTAATTAACTGACTGGTTGAGCCCACCACATCAGCCAAAGCAACGACTGCCTCTGGCGACTCTGGGTGCACTAGCACGGCCGCATCGGGATAGATTTTTTTAAGATCCATCACACCCTTTGCTTTAAACTCTTCATGAACAATGCAAGCACCATCCCACAGAAGCATGTCAGCACCTGACTCACGTCGTACATAATCCCCTAGGTGTTTGTCTGGTGCCCAAATGATCTTTTCGCCCTGCTCTGCCAAATGCTCGACGACTTTGAGTGCAATACTTGAGGTCACCACCCAATCCGCTCGAGCCTTAACCGCCGCCGATGTATTTGCATATACCACTACGACATGATCGGGATGTGCATCACAGAACGCCGAAAACTCATCAATAGGGCACCCTATGTCTAAAGAACAGGTTGCTTCTAAGGTTGGCATTAAAATGCGCTTTTCAGGGCTGATGATTTTAGCCGTCTCTCCCATAAACTTTACCCCAGCGACCAGAAGCGTCGAGGCATTATGGCGACTACCAAATCGAGCCATTTCGAGTGAATCAGATACGATGCCTCCCGTTTCTTCAGCCAATTGCTGAATGACAGGATCGGTATAATAATGGGCAACTAAACAAGCATCTTTCTCGTTCAGTAATGATTTAATTTCTTCTTTTAATTGATTTGCTTCGTCCAGACTCATTGCAGAGGGCAAGTGCTCTTGAGCAAAATGCTCCTGCACAAGAATACGATCTGAGAAATCATGATTACGTGTCATTTATCAATCCGAAAACTATGAGGACTGGTCACAAAGACCAAAAGACAAATAATACCACATGACTTAACTAAAGATAATCGACTAGCGTGGGGAGTAGAGCGTCGGATCTGCCACACCCGCATCAGCAAAGCCTTTCGCACGTAAACGACAACTGTCGCAACGACCGCAAGCCCTGCCTTCGTCATCCGCTTGGTAGCAAGACACAGTTGCAGCATAGTTCAAGCCAAGCGCTAATCCTTGACGAATAATCTCTGCCTTAGTCAAATTAATCAAAGGAGTTTCGATGCGTATAGGCTGCCCCTCAACACCTTGACGGGTTGCTAACGCAGCCATATCTTGGAAGGCTTTAATAAACTCAGGACGACAATCAGGATAACCGGAATAATCAACCGCATTCACCCCTATAAAGATTGCCTGCGCATCTAATACTTCTGCCCAACCTAAGGCCAGGGATAAAAAAACCGTATTACGAGCGGGCACATAAGTAAGAGGAATACCTGGCTGCTCCCCTTCCTCTGGCATTTGCAGACTGTGATCCGTCAGTGCTGATCCACCAAAATCTTCAAGGTTCAAACGTAAAACCCTGTGATCAGCAACATGCAAAGACTCAGACACACGACGAGCCGCATTCAACTCCGTCAGGGAGCGCTGACCGTAATCAAAACTCAAAACGTAACATTCATAGCCACTATTTTTGGCAATGGCCAACACGGTTGCCGAGTCTAGACCGCCAGACAACAACACTACTGCACGTTTTTTTTCTAACATGGATCTATAGCCTTAATTATTAGCTGCTGGTCTAAACCGTTGAGCCAAGGAGGCCGCAGTACTTTGCGGATACTCAGAAATGACTAAACTCAACACATTACGAGCACGCTCATGCTCGCCCAACTGAGAATAGGTTACCCCTAATTTATAGAGGGTATCAGGAATTTTATGGTGGGATGGAAAATCAACCATCACTTTCTCAAAAGCTGTTCTAGCTTTTTCTGGATTTTGTTGAGCTAAGTGAAGCTCGCCTATCCAATAATACCCGTTAGCCGTGCTATCCTTATTTGGATAGGTCACTACAAACGCTTCAAATGCCTTTAAGGCTTCATCAAACTTACGCTCCCGCACCAACTCGAAAGCACTCGCATACGCCGCCTGATCACTCACCAAACCCGAACCCGCTTGAGCAGACTGAGATGACGTCGAAGCCGGACTGGATGTGCTGGAGGTTGAGGCTATAGAGGGTGGTGTTGCTGTTGATTCAGACCCCATATCAACCGAAGGAGGCGGCAGCGCCGCTCCTCCAGCCGAGAGAGCGGCATCTTCGTTTTCAAGAGCCGCTTGCATGAGCACACTTATCCTACGATCGACATCACGGTAGCGATCTCTAGAGTCAGTCTCTAAACGATCCACTTTATGCTGCATCGTTTCTAACTCTCCGCGAAGCTGCCGCACCTCTTCCTGTAACTGAAATAATACCTGTACCATTTCAGACTGGCTTGACTGGTAAAGATCCTGGCTTGGATCTGAACTGACGCCACTGATTTGCAAAACAGGTACTTGTGCCATGCTGTGCATGGCGACAGGATAAAGGGCAATAAGGATGGCTGATCGTAGTAAGTGTCTCATAGTGTTATTTATCGACTAACGTATTTCAGCTCAACACGACGGTTTTGTGACCAAGCACCTTCGTGATTGCCAGATACAGCTGGACGCTCTTCACCGTAGCTGATGGTCTCGATTTGACGTGCATTCGCACCGTTTACAATCAATAAACGCTCAACAGCTTGCGCACGACGCTCGCCCAGTGCCATGTTGTATTCACGAGTACCACGCTCATCAGCGTGACCTTCCAAACGAACAGACGCTGATGGGTTACGTGACAAGTAACGCGCATGCGCTTCAAGATCAGAGAAACCATCCTGTCTTACCACAGAGCGATCAAAGTCAAAGTAAAAAACAGTACGAAGGTTTGCAACATCAGCCCAGCTACCACCAGAAACATCAGATCCAGTGCCAGATCCATAAGCCGCTGCACCGCCTGCCGCGTCAGAACCCATTGCACCTGAATCCGTTTTGGTGCTCTTTGAACCACAGCCTGCAGCAAAAGCCATAACGGCCGCCAACGCCAAAGCTTTACTTAAGTTAGTTGAACGCATTTTTTTCTCCCAAGCGGGTCTCAGACCCAATCAATTATTGAATATCAGTTTATCTAAGAAAAGGCGACCACGCAGGCTCTCTAACGTCCCCTTGCGGAACAGGCATATTAAAACGCACTCTTCCATCAATTGAAACAGCACCAAGAACGCCTCTTGATCCCTGCTGAGTTGCATAGATGATGATGGTACCATTTGGAGCTATACTTGGCGACTCATCATAATCGCTGTTGGTCAAAATATCCAGACGACCATTCTGTAGGTCCTGAACGGCTATCTGAAAACGGCGCGAGCTTCCCCGATGCACCATCGCTAAAAAGCGACCATCCTGAGTAAGCCTTCCCGCAGCGTTGTAGTTACCTTCAAAGGTCACTCGCTCAACTGCGCGGGTATTAAAGTTGTACTTATAAATCTGTGGCGAACCACCCCTATCAGAGGTGAAGTATAATGAGCGCCCATCCGGTGCCCAGAAAGGCTCAGTATCAATAGCACTGTTGTTGGTAATACGTTCTAAATGACGACTGCTTAAATTCAGAACATACACTTCTGGGTTTCCATCCTTCGACAATACCATCGCCAATTGATTACCGTCAGGCGACCAAGCAGGAGCGCCGTTAAGGCCCGGGAAGGACTGAACCTGTTCACGCTGCCCCGTAGCCAAATGCTGAACATAGATGGCAGGTCTTGATGTTTCAAAAGACACATAGGCAAGTCGACTTCCATCAAATGACCAAGCGGGTGACAGAATAGGCTCACTTGACTCCAACAGAGTTCTTGGACGCATGCCATCCCAGTCAGACATTTGCAATCTAAAGCGTTGACGATCTGGCCCTAAACTTTCAGCCGTCACGTAGGCTAGACGAGTCGAAAAGGCACCCTTAATTCCGGTGAGCTGCTCAAACAGAATATCTGAAACATAGTGAGCCAAATCCCTAAGATTTGTGCGAGAACCACTGACCTGCTGAGAATGAATCGTTTGCTCTTTAAGAACATCATACAACTCAAAGGTTAAGCGAACCTGATCCCCACCAACAGACTCCATTCGACCAATCACAAGATAATCGGTAGACGACATCCGCCAATCTCGAAAAAAGACTTGGCTTTGAGCCGTTGGAAAACTCAGCATATTTTCACGCGCCAAGGCCTTAAAGAAACCCGTTCTTTCCAAGTTTTGCTCAACAACGCGAGCAACGTCTTCATCTAATGCCTGATCACCGCGCCATTCAAATGGAACGATTGCGATAGGACTCTGACTGTCAACTCCCTGTGTAACTTCTACGACCAACTGTGCACTAACCCAAGTACTCATCGTAAGCACGAATGCACACACTATTGCTCTAACCATAGACTACCACCTCAATCCTTCAGGCCTGAATACGACTTGTGTTCGTCTCAAGCGCCGTTCAAATAATAAAGGTTCAACTTCTGCAACACGCGGAAGCCGCTCTGTACGCCTTGCTGCCTGCTCTGCAGATCGATCGAACGCAGCATCACCGCTGCTTTTAATAATACGAACATCACTGATTTCACCGTTTGGCATCAAGTGCAACTCAATGACTGTTTCCATCCCATTTCGCGCAGTTGCTGGAATACGCCAGTTTTGCGTCAACATTGCACTAATATAGCTACCAATGTCACCAATTACTGCATTTGCAGCCGCCTGTGCCGCTGCCTGAGCTGCCGCTTGAGCTTCTGCCTTCGCTTTTTCCTCAGCCGCTCGGCGCTGCTGCTCAGCCGCTTCACGCTGCCTTGCCTCTTCTTGGCGTTGACGCTCAGCTTGAGCGGCTGCTTCTTGACGCTGCTTTTCTTCTGCCGCTTTACGTGCCTCTTCTTCGCGCTTACGTTCTTCGGCCGCTTTTTGGGCTGCGAGCTCTTGTTCTCGCTTACGCTCAGCCTCTGCTGCTGCCTGCCGCTCTCGTTCCGCTTTTAGCCTTGACTCCGCCTCGCGCTGAGCCACTAACTCTCTCTCGCGCTGCTGCTCGGCTTCCTTCCGTTGCTGTTCTTGTCGTTGCTGTTCTTGTCGTTGCTGCTCTTGCCGCTGCTGCTCTTGCCGCTGCTGCTCTTGCCGTTGCTGCTCTTGCCGTTGCTGCTCTTGCCGCTGCTGCTCTTGCCGTTGCTGCTCTTGCCGTTGCTGCTCTTGCCGTTGCTGCTCTTGCCGTTGCTGCTCTTGCCGTTGCTGCTCTTGCCGTTGCTGCTCTTGCCGTTGCTGCTCTTGCTGAACAGCCTGCTGATTTCTGTTTTCCGTTACCTGCTGGCTCGCGGTTGCATCCGGCAAACTTAAAGACGCCAGATCAATCATCTGCGCTTGAATTTGCCTTGCTACCTTATGCTCGGGCTTTGCATGATCAAACCAATGACCCGCAATGATAAATACAACCACTAAATGGACAAATGTTGCCAAAATCGTAGGCACAATGTAATTGCGATTATTCACAACACAAAACCTATTCAGTTACCAAACCGACGCTAGGAGCGCCAGCTTGCTGCAAAAGGACCATTAATTGAATAATCCGATCATACTCAACCTTTTTATCCCCACGCACCAACAGCATCTTTTGCGGATTAACGTTCAATATTTTCTCGACCCTATCTCGAATAATATCGCCCGACACGGCCTCTTGATCATCGCCACCCACATTAATGTAGTAATTCCCCATTGCATCAATGGTTACGATCAATGGCTCTTCATCGTCTGTTTGTACTGGATCTGCACTTGCCTGAGGCAAGTCCACATTCACACCTTGGGTCAACATTGGAGTTGTAACCATGAAAATAATCAACAGTACTAACATCACGTCAATATAGGGTACGACGTTTATTTCAGAATTTAAGCTTCGTTTTTTACGCGTCCGCCATTCCATGCTCAACCCCTACAGTGCATGAACGCGACGATAAAGGATACTAGAAAACTCATCCGCGAAAGTTTCATAATTACCCATTAAGGCTTCGGCTTGTGCCGAGAAACGGTTGTACGCTATAACCGCTGGGATAGCCGCAAACAGACCAATTGCTGTCGCAATCAATGCCTCTGCAATCCCTGGAGCAACAGCTGAAAGCGTAGCCTGTGCTACATTTGCCAAACCACGGAAGGAGTTCATGATCCCCCACACAGTTCCAAACAAGCCGATATAAGGGCTAGTAGACCCCACTGTCGCCAGAAAGGAGAGATGCTTCTCCATCTTTTCCTGCTCACGCGACATAGCGACCCTCATGCTACGTTGAACACCTGCCATCACAACATCAGGATCGGCATGGCCTTTTTGGGTCAAGCGCGTAAACTCACGCAGGCCAGCCCTAAAAATATTCTCGGTTCCACAATGATCATTAGGCGTATGATTAACTTCTCGGTAGAGTTGACCTAAGTCAATCCCTGACCAAAAGCGCTCATCAAACTCCTGCATCGAACGTTTCGCGTTGCGAATGTAACTTCGACGCTCAAAAATCATGATCCATGATAAAAACGAGGCCAATACCAACACCAGCATTACTAGCTGTACGACCAAACTGGCCTCTAAAATAAGGCCCCAAATTGACAACTTATCCTGCACCTTTTACTCCTGCTCGGTCAGTAGAGGGTTCTATCGTTTCTGTTACACACATTTTCAGCCCACTCGGGAGCCTGCGAGGCTTTTTCGAATCAGCACTCACACAGACAACCGTTACATGGGCTGTACATAATAATTCGGAATCGGATTTACGGCGAATTGACTGTTTGAACAACAGTTTTGCTGCGCCTGAAGCTTCGATTGCAGCTTCGACTAATAGTTCATCATCTAGACAGGCGGGCTGAAGGTATCGGCTCTCCAATTGACTAACGACAAATAATACATTATCCGCAGACAAGGACTGCTGCGAAAATCCAAACGAACGAAGCATTTCTGTTCTCGCTCGCTCCATGAACTTCAAGTAGTTCACATAATAAACGATACCACCGAAGTCTGTATCTTCTATATAAACTCTTTGCTCCAGGGTGAATGACATTACCCTCACCATATGCATAATTCAGACGACACAATATCAGCCGCTCAAATTTATACAAGAGGCAAAGGGCTTTCTAGAGAAATTTTTTTCGCATACCTTATTCGATTTTATACCGACTTGAACAAGCCAAGCAGTATCGCACCAAAGGATCAGCTTTTAAGCGGTTTAATTCTATTGATTCGCCACACGAATCACAATACCCGTAGCGACCTTCAGCGCATTTGCACAGCGCCTGTTCACACTCACGTATCTCAAGTTCCAGAGACGGAGGAAGCTGCCTGTTTGACTGCAGCAACAACTCCCTTTCATCCAACAGATATTGACGCATCTGCTTTAGCTCTTCTTGAACATTCGAGCGTGCTGATAACCTCACTGACTGAACCATTATCTCACCCGGAATCTCAATCGCTACGTTCAGATTCCATAGTAACAAGCACAATCAAAGAAACGTTGATCAGCGTCAGAAAAACGTATTATTCTGACGTCTTTTTTAACAAACCGAAGTGCGCATAGGCATGATCAGTAACCACTCGACCTCGCGGCGTTCTCATAATAAAGCCTTGCTGAATCAAGTAGGGTTCGAGCACATCTTCAAGCGTATCCCGCTCCTCACTAATGGCAGCCGCCAAACTATCGACACCGACGGGCCCACCATCAAACTTTTCGATCATCGCTAACAGCATACGCCGATCCATATGATCAAAGCCGCGCTCATCTACATTCAACATATTCAATGCAAGGTCAGCAATTGCCGCTGTAATGGCACCATCTCCCTTGACCTCCGCATAATCTCTTGCACGTCGCAATAATCGATTCGCAATACGTGGCGTCCCCCTAGAGCGCTTTGCAATCTCCCTTGCCCCATCAGGATCAATCGGGGTTTTCGTCAAAGCCGCAGCACGAGAGACAATAGACGTAAGGTCATCAACAGAGTAATACTCTAAGCGCTGAACAATCCCAAACCTATCTCGCAGCGGCGATGTTAGCAACCCTGCGCGTGTCGTTGCCCCCACCAGCGTAAATGGCGGCAACTCTATCTTGATTGACCTAGCCGCCGGACCTTCTCCGATCATAATATCCAGCTGATAATCCTCCATTGCTGGATACAGAATTTCTTCGACATTTGGGCTTAAACGGTGTATCTCATCAATGAATAAAATATCGCCCGCTTCCAAGTTGGTCAACATTGCAGCGACATCCCCTGCTTTTTCAAGCACAGGCCCTGATGTTGTCTTGATTTGCGTCCCCATCTCATTCGCAATGATATTTGCAAGCGTGGTCTTTCCTAGACCCGGCGGGCCAAAAATCAACGTATGATCAAGCGCTTCATTACGATTACGTGCGGCATGAATAAAGATTTCCATCTGTTCTCGGACAACAGGCTGCCCTTGATAATCCGCCAACGTCTGAGGCCGCACCGTTCGATCCTGAACTTCCTCGACTCGACTGACAGGCTTAGGCGTTAAAAATCGATCTGCTTCTATCATCCGCACACACTTCCCAATTAACTAATCATCGATTTCAACGCATGGCGAATCAGATCCTCGGAACTCGCCTGAGCACCCAACTGCTTGTACACCTGCTCTACAGCTTTCGTTGCCTGAGCAGGCTTATAACCTAAGGCCGCCAATGCACTTTCAGCTTCCAAGCGACTGTCCATACGCTCAACTTCCACTTGAGGCGTGCTAATTTCAGGAGACAACAAATCATGCGCAGATGAAAAACGTTTTTTCAAACGGTCTTTCATTTCAATAATCAGACGCTCGGCTGTTTTTTTACCCACACCTGGAAGTTTACATAAAGTCGTTACATCTTCTAACTCTACACAACGAATAAAGGCATCGCCTTGCGTACCCGACAAGATTGTAATGGCCAATTTAGGCCCAACGCCGTTGGTCTTAATCAGCTCCCTAAACAACCCTTTTTCTTGAATATCCGCAAACCCATACAACAACTGCGCATCTTCTCTGACCACCATGTGAGTGTACAAGGAAACCTCTTTCCCCACCTCTGGTAGCCGATAAAATGTATTCATTGACGCTTCAATTTCATACCCCACTCCTGCAACATCTAACAACATAAAGGGAGGATTTTTCTCAAGCAAGATTCCACGCAAATGTCCAATCATGGGGCATCATTCCTCTGGATGTTTAGATTTTTTGAACAAACGCCGCAAGAGACGGGGCAAACGGGGTGGATGATCCATACCCGCCAAAACAAAGACAGGTAAACGCAACTCCAACACAATCGCGAGCATTCTAACGATAAAAATAATGGCGATCGTGATTAAGGCGAGCAAACCCGACTCAATAATGCCATGCAATGACACGTAAAATATTGCCCCAAGCAATGCACAGGTCGCGTAGAATTCATCGTGTCGCAAAATACCGGGGATTCGAACCGTCATTAAATCACGGATCATCCCACCCGCGCAGCCCGTCACCACGGCCATAACCACCGCGATGGTTGGTGTAAAACCCAACGACAGTGCTTTTTCAGCCCCAGCCACCGCAAACAATGCTAGACCCGCGGCATCGAGTGTCAGCAAGGCTCGCCGCGGATAAGGTCTATAACGACATACTGCAAAGGTAAACAATGCAGCAATCACGGCCGTCCACAACAGCACGGGATCTGCAATCCAAATTAATGGATGTGCATTCAAGCAGAGATCTCGCAGCGTTCCTCCACCCAAAGCCGTCACAATTGCCAGCACAATGACACCAAACATATCAATTTGGCGACCTTGCGCCGCTAAAACCCCTGTTGCAGCAAACACCGCAATACCCGCCAAATCGGCATAATAGACAAACTCTGTCACCTCAATCATCGCCAACGCCCTCCACGACCTGAGTGATGTGTAACAACACTCAATAAAGAGCTACGAGAATGAGCATGACAAAGCGCAATCGCTAATGCATCAGCAGCATCCGCTTGTGGCAATCCAGGTAATTTCAAAATATGCGAAACCATGTGTTGAACTTGTGTTTTATCAGCGGAGCCTGAGCCCACTACCGACTGCTTTACTTTTCTTGCCGAGTATTCATAGACAGGTAACGACTGATTACTCGCGGCCACGATCGCCACTCCACGTGCCTGACCGAGCTTTAATGCAGAGTCTGCATTGCGAGCCATAAAAACCTGCTCTATGGCGCACTCTTGGGGGAGGTAACGCTCAATAATTTCCGTCACGCCGGCATACACTTGGCGCAAACGGTCCGGCAGCTCATCTCCTTTGATGCGGATACAGCCGCTGGCAATATACTCGTTTCGACCCGATACACTGTTAATCACACCGTACCCTGTAATCCGTGACCCCGGATCAATACCCAACACAATCATTCAGATCTCTCTGTATAAAGAGGCATTACTCCATTGCCTCTTCCGGTATATTGGCGTTATGAAAGACATTCTGTACATCATCAAGATCTTCCAGAACATCCAGCAAACGCATAACCTTTTGCCCGGCTTCCAAATCGAGATCTATCTGTGTTGACGCCACCATGCCAACCTCAGCGTCCACAGGTGCAAAACCCGCATCCACCAACGCCTGCTTAACATCCATAAAGTCTGCCGAGCTGGTTAAGACCTCTACAGTGCCTTCCTCATGGGTCACGATGTCTTCTGCTCCCGCCTCAAGGGCAACATCCATGATCATATCTTCAGTGACAGGTGCCTCAAACACTATCTGGCCTCGCTTAGTGAACAAGTAGGCAACGGAGCCATTCGTTCCTAAATTGCCACCGTGTTTAGAAAAAGCAGCCCTTACCTGCGACACCGTACGATTAATATTATCGGTCATGCATTCAACAAGAATCGCAACACCACCTGGCGCATAGCCTTCATACGTCAGCTCATCGTAGTTTTCACCTTCGGCGCCACCCACTCCACGCTGAATAGCTTTATCGATTGTATCGCGCTTCATGTTAGCGCCCAGCGCTTTATCTACGGCAGCCCTAAGGCGAGGATTGTCTTCAGGTGCACCACCCCCTTCTTTTGCAGCCACCGTCAATTCGCGGATCAGCTTGGTGAACACCTTGCCACGCTTAGCATCTTGAGCCGCTTTTCTATGCTTTATATTGGCCCATTTGGAATGACCTGCCATGCTACTCCCTCACTTTCGTATCGAACACGTCTCTAAGTAATACGCGTATAAAGTAAAAAGGGGCACCTGAGCACCCCTTTTAAGATTTCATATGAATCTATCAGGGTGCTTTTCGCACTTTGATATTAAGCTCTCTCAGCTGCGCTGCGCTAACCTCACCCGGCGCGTCTGTTAACAAACAGGCTGCACTTTGGGTTTTCGGGAAGGCAATCACTTCACGAATGGATGAAGAGCCCGTCATTAACATAACTAGACGGTCCAAACCAAACGCCAAACCTCCGTGTGGAGGCGCACCGTAGCGCAATGCATTTAGCAGGAAGCCGAACTTCTCTTCCGCTTCTTCATCGGTAATGCCCAGCACCTTAAAGACGGCACGCTGCATTTCTTGATCATGGATACGAACCGATCCACCACCAAGCTCAGTTCCATTCAACACCATATCATATGCACGAGACAACTTGCCTTCAGGCTGCTCAATCAACTCGGCAGGTGTGCAATTGGGTGAAGTAAATGGGTGATGTAGAGCGGTTAAGCCACCCTTTCCATCGTCCTCGAACATAGGGAAATCGACAACCCACAAAGGTGCCCACTCGCATTGATGCATTTTCAAGTCTTCGCCGACTTTTAAACGCAGAGCACCGAGTGCTTCATTAACAACTTTCGCTTTATCTGCACCAAAGAAGACCAAGTCTCCGTTTTTCGCACCAACACGTTCCATTATTTTTAAAGCGACATCTTCGCCCAAAAACTTAACAATCGGAGATTGTAGGCCTTCAGCACCCTGAGCAAGATCATTGACCTTAATCCACGCCAAGCCTTTTGCACCGTAAATTGAGACAAACTTGGTGTAATCATCAATTTGCTTGCGCGTTAACTCAGCACCACCAGGTACATTCAACGCAGCGACTCGTCCATTTGGATCCTGAGCAGGCGCTGCAAAGACTTTAAAGTCCACAGCGGCTACCAAATCAGCCACATCGACAAGCTCCATCGGAAAACGTAAATCAGGTTTATCCGAACCGTAACGCTGCATTGCCTCAGAGTATGGCATGTGCGGGAAGTCACCCAGCTCGACATTCAACAATTCGCTAAACAAACCGCGAATCATGGTCTCGGTGATGGCTATAATTTCATCCTCAGACAAGAACGAGGTCTCGATATCGATCTGAGTAAACTCTGGCTGACGATCTGCACGAAGATCCTCATCTCTAAAGCACTTTGCTATTTGATAATAGCGGTCAAAGCCAGACACCATCAGCAACTGTTTAAATAGCTGCGGTGACTGTGGCAACGCGAAGAAATGACCTTCGTGGGTACGGCTAGGAACAAGATAATCACGCGCACCCTCAGGTGTTGCCCGCGTCAAAATAGGGGTTTCAATATCAATAAACCCGTTATTTTCTAAATAGTTACGTATATAGTGCGTAATTTGTGAACGAAAACGCAACTTACGCTGTATTTCAGGACGACGCAAATCAATAAAACGATTGCGCAAACGAACGTCTTCACCAACTTGTTGATGTTCATCCAGCTGGAAAGGGGGCGTGTCTGACTTGTTCAGAATACGCAGTTCTTTACCCAAAACCTCTATGTCGCCCGTTGGCATGTCTTTATTTTCAGTTCCCGCAGGACGCGCACGAACGCTGCCACGCAACTCAATGACGTATTCGTTGCGCACACTGTCTGCCAACTTGAAAGACTCGTGCCTATCAGGATCAAACACGACTTGAGTGATACCTTCACGATCTCTAACATCAAGAAAGATAACACCACCGTGATCACGGCGACGGTGAACCCACCCCATGAGAGTAATGTCTTGGCCGATATGTTCTTTGCGAAGATCGCCGCAATAATGGCTGCGCATGATTGACTGTTCCTGTTCCCGTAACTGTAAAAGCAAATAAGCGCGGGATTATACCCTATTATCTCGGGCCTGACAGCGTCCGCGCTATGATTCAATTTAGAAAGGTGCAAAACTCATTTCGCCCTCAAGCAGCGTATGAATACGCTGACGAATTGACTCAATCTCCTCATCTGAATAAGGATTTGCATCAACTACTCCCCAGATAGGGGCTGGCCAAGCGACGTCATCTTCATACCGAACGACATGATGAACATGCAACTGATGAACAACGTTCCCTAATGCAGCTACATTCATCTTGCGAGCCGAAAAAGAGTCAGCTAAAACCTGAGACAATACAGATGATTCCTTCAGCAACTGGATCTGATCCTCTTCAGATAAATGGTAAATCTCACTTACACCAGCTCTTCTGGGCACCAAAATAAACCAAGGATAATGGCTGTCATTCATCAGCAATACGCGACATAGAGGAAAATCCCCCATAATAAAGGTATCTGCCTCAAGCCGAGGATGCAGTTCAAACTCTAACTCTAACTCGTCCATACTCACTCCCGTGATATAAAAATACACTTAATACGTATAGGATGGGGGGTATCTAAAAAACAGTATAGGTGATTATGTATCAAGTCAGAAGTATTGAAGGCATTTCAGAAATAAGTGCTAAGGATTGGAATCATTTATGCGGCCAAGACTACCCTTTCCTTCGACATGAGTTCTTACATGCGCTGGAAGCATCTTCAGCTGTATCGCCTTCAACAGGCTGGACACCCTGTCATCTATTAATGAATGAGGGTCGTCAGCTTATTGCTGTCATGCCCATGTATATCAAGACACACTCTTATGGTGAATATGTGTTCGACTGGGTCTGGGCAGACGCCTGGCAACGCTACGGTTTGCCCTACTATCCCAAATTACTGACAGCCATCCCCTTCACGCCCGCCACGGGTCCACGTATCGGCACACATCACCCACTCAATAAAATAGTACCCTTATTTATTGAGGCCATCCAAGCACTAGGTGAATCATTTAACACCAGCGGATGGCACGGTTTATTTACCGAGCCTGAGTTGACGCAAATAGGTAAAGACCAAGGGCTTTTCACTCGACTCGGCACCCAATACCACTGGTTCAACCGCCAATACTCTGACTTTGAACACTATTTAGCGCACATGATGTCCCGAAAGCGAAAGAGCATCCGCAAGGAACGCGATAAAATTAGCAAACTCAATCTAAGGATTCGTTGTTTAGAAGGACATGAAATTGACAGCACGGCTTTAAATCATTTTTATCAATTTTACCAAATCACGCATTTGAAACGCGGGCGCAAAGGCTATTTAAACCGCGCGTTTTTTGAACAAATCGTCCAAAAACTACCCGAACAGCTTATGCTGTGCAGTGTCGAAAGAAGCACGGAAGTCATCGCAAGCGCCCTCTTTTTTAAAAGCTCGACGACCTTATTTGGACGCTACTGGGGCGCTACAGAAGAGATCGATGGCCTGCACTTCGAGACCTGCTATTATCAAGGAATCGAGTACGCAATACGACATGGGCTGCAGCGCTTCGATCCTGGGGCTCAAGGAGAGCACAAAATTGCACGCGGCTTTGAGCCCGTTGACACTTGGTCATTGCACTGGCTGGCGGAGACAGGGTTTCAGCCAGCGCTGACACAATTTTTAGAAGAGGAACATCAGCACATCCGAGCGCAACAGGATGACCTAAGAACCTATCTACCCTTCCATAAAAACACTCATTCACAAGAGGACTAAGCCTCCTTGTTTAATGAAGCGCTATACTGGCAAAGGTGGGTTCGTCTCTTGCCTGCGCCAACGCCTTGATCGCCGAAGACACTCGATCCTTAATGCCCTCATTTGGCATAGGCGGCAGTGTTAGCGTCATCTTAGGAGCAAGCAATACCTCTTCTGATGCTGTCGCTTTTGAATGCATGCCTTGGCGCTCTTCACGTGGTGGAATACCGAAATACTCTCGATAACATTTAGAAAAATGAGGCGTTGAAGCAAATCCGCATGCAGACGCAACCTCAATAATAGACAAACCACTTTGCTTAAGCAGTTGCCGAGCACGGATTAATCGCAGCTTTAAATAGTAACGTGATGGTGAGCAATCCAAATATTTTTGAAACAAACGCTCAAGCTGTCGCCGAGACAAATCGACATAACTGGCCAACTCATCAAGCGTTAACAACTCTTCAAGATTAGACTCCATCAACGCCACAATCTCTAAGAGTTTAGGCTGATTTGAACCCAACACATGCTTTAAAGGGACACGCTGCTGATCTTGTTCTCCCCTGACGCGATCATAAATAAACATATCCGAAATACCTGCAGACAGGTCCTTACCATGATCACGCGCAATTAACGTCAGCATCATATCCAACGGCGCGGTTCCACCTGACGAAGTTAAACGATCACGGTCGATACTAAACAAACGCGAACTTAACTCTACACGCGGATAAGCTTCATGCATTGAAGCGATACACTCCCAGTGTATACTTGCCTCATAATGATCCAATAAACCCGCCATCGCCAATACCCAACTCCCCGTGCAAATGGCGCCAAGCTGACGGTGCTGACGAGCTTGCAATTGCAACCACTGTAAATGCTCTTTACTGGCACTGCGCTGAGGGGCAATACCACCACAGACAATAACCATGTCCAGCGGCAGGGCTTCATGCGTAGATGCATCCGGCGTAACACTCAAGCCATCACTTGCCTGCACAACCCTTCCACCCAAGCTTAGGGTATACCATTGATACAGCTCTTTCCCCGAAAGCTGATTTGCCATGCGCAACGGCTCAATGGCCGATGCCAATGAAATCAAAGTGAAATTATCCAGTAATAAAAAACCTATATGCTTAACACTGGTATTTGTGCTGGGTCGAGCACGAGAATAAGAAAGATCTGATGACATTGACAAAACTCCGAGTTTTTTGTGTCGCTAAAAAATCTTAAGCAAGACTAATGCCAAAAAAAGCATAACTTGCACTTTCGATCTGTCAGCGACGTTTTTATTGTTATTATGGTTTGTGAGAAAAGATTGATAGCTCACTGAACCTCGATGTCGTTTTTGGGCACGTTCTGGGTCAACAGTAACTGAATTTGATACGTTTAGCATGTAGTTTTTGTTGCATGCACGGAAATGAGTATTGCTATACAGCATCAATTGCCTGTGTTTTTTTTATCTATTTCAAACACGACCTATAACATCCCATCTGCGCCACCCGCATGACCTCTATGCGGTTGATATTCGTCTAAAAATGAAAAGATTCTTTGAATTATCAACAACTAATAATAAACCACAAAACTTGATGATCATCAAGATTCCTATTTGACAATACAAAATTATTTTTATAGATTCAAAACAAGAATGACGCAGATCAATGATTTTTTGCTTGATCTATACTTTACGATTTCGACTTACTCAATGCAGGATTAATGAACATGACACGCTTTCCCGAGCACGCACTTTACATTCACGGTGAATATTACCAAGCGACGTCAAACAAAACCTTTACGACACATAATCCTGCAACAGGGGAAGTATTGGCCAGCATTCAGGAGGCCAGCTTAGAAGACATAGATGTAGCCGTTAAAAGCGCGCGTGCCGGCTTTAAGATATGGTCAAAAATGACCGGAACTGAGCGTAGCCGCATTCTAATGCGCGCCGTTGACCTATTGCGTGAGCGCAACGATGAACTAGCGCAGCTTGAAGTTTTGGATACTGGCAAACCTTGGCAAGAAGCCTCGGTTGTTGATATCGCCTCCGGTGCTGATTGCATTGAGTACTTTGCAGGTTTAGCACCCACTCTTCGTGGCTATCATGTCGATCTAAACCACGCCTTTGGCTACACTCGCCGCGAGCCCTTAGGCGTTTGTGCAGGGATTGGTGCATGGAACTACCCTATCCAGATTGCTTGCTGGAAAGCCGCCATGGCGCTTGCCTGTGGCAACAGCTTAATTTATAAGCCCGCCACTCTGACTCCACTCACCGCATATAAACTGGCCGAAATCTTTACAGAAGCGGGTCTACCAGCAGGTGTTTTCAATGTTATTTCAGGTGGGGCTGATGTCGGAAATGCGCTTTCACTTCACCCAGGTATCGACAAAATCTCCTTAACTGGCTCCACGGCTACAGGCAAAAAGGTAATGGCCGCCGCCGCTACGACACTTAAGCAAGTGAGTATGGAACTTGGAGGCAAATCGCCATTAATTATCTTTGATGATGCAAATCTAGACAATGCCGTCTCTGCCGCCATGCTGGCTAACTTTTACACTCAGGGTGAAATTTGCACCAATGGCACCCGCGTGTTCGTCCACAAAGATATTAAAGATGCGTTCATCGAACGCCTTGTAAATCGCACAAAGCAATTAATTATTGGCGACCCTATGAACCCAACAACCCAAGTTGGAGCGCTCATTTCACAGGATCACATGGAAAAAGTGCTCGGTTACATACAATCGGCTGTGGATGAAGGTGCAACGCTTGTCTGTGGCGGACAAGCCGCTCAGGTCGAAGGCCTTCCTCAGGGGTATTTTGTAGAACCCACCGTCTTTGCTGACTGTCGTGATGATATGACGATTTGTCAGGATGAGATTTTTGGGCCTGTTATGTCGATTCTTGAATTTAACGATGAAGCCGACGTAATCGAACGTGCAAACAAAACAGATTACGGACTTGCAGCGGGTATTTTTACACAAAACCTCGCACGCGCTCACCGCGTCATTGCCGAAATTGATGCAGGAACCTGCTGGATCAACAATTACAACATCACCCCGATTGAGCTGCCTATTGGAGGTTTCAAACTGTCGGGTATCGGTCATGAAAATGGACCAGAAGCCATCCATCACTATACACGTTTAAAAAGCGTTTATGTGGAACTTGGCGACGTAGACAGTCCTTACGCGTAATTCTTTTAGCAGGCGAGTTCAGGTCATGAATAAAACATACGATTACATAATAGTAGGTGCGGGGTCAGCAGGTTGTGTGCTGGCGATGCGCCTAACCGAGTCCGGTGAGCACAGCGTTTTACTGATTGAAGCAGGCGGTAGTGATAAGAGCCTCTTTATTCAGATGCCCACCGCACTCTCCTATCCCATGAATAACCCAAAGTACAACTGGGAATTCGAGAGCGTTAGTGAGCCTGGATTAAATGGACGTAAGTTGCACTGCCCGCGTGGAAAAGTGCTTGGCGGCAGCTCTTCAATTAATGGAATGGTCTATGTACGCGGTCATGCCTGCGACTTTGACGAGTGGGAAAGCCTAGGCGCTAAACACTGGAACTATCAAAACTGTTTGCCCTATTTTCAGAAAGCCGAGCAATGGATTGAAGGAAAAGACGGGTATCGAGGTGGATCTGGTCCACTAAACACCTGTGCGGGCAATGACATGAAGCTCAACCCCCTCTACGAAACCTTTATTAAAGCAGGCGAAGAGGCAGGATATCCAACCACCGAAGATTATAATGGATATCGCCAAGAAGGCTTTGGAAAAATGCATATGACGGTTAAGAATGGCGTTCGCTGGTCAACGGCCAATGCATATCTTAAACCCATTTTGCATCGCCCAAACCTCACCTTAGTGACGCATGCATTAACGCACCGCGTCATCCTCAAGGATAAACAGGCACAAGGGGTTGAATACCAAATCGGCAATACGCTTTACCAAGCGACGGCCAACAAAGAAGTCATTCTTAGCGCAGGCTCAATCGGCTCTCCAACACTCCTGCAACTTTCTGGTATCGGCCCTGCTCCTGTTCTTCAAGCAGCTGGCGTTCCTCTGGTTCATGAGCTGCCGGGCGTAGGTGAAAACCTTCAAGATCATCTTGAAGTATACTTTCAATACAAATGCTTAAAGCCAATTACCCTGAACAGTAAGCTCGACCTTCTGAGCAAAGGATTAATCGGTGTGGAATGGATCACCCAGAAAAAAGGGCTCGGAGCAACAAACCATTTTGAGTCTTGCGGCTTTATTCGATCCAGAGCCAATTTAAAATGGCCAGACATTCAATATCATTTTTTACCCGCAGCCATGCGTTATGACGGCCAAGCCGCGTTTTCAGGTCACGGTTTTCAAATGCATGTTGGGCCGAATAAACCAAAAAGCCGTGGATTTGTTCGAATTCTATCCAGCGATCCCCGTCAAAAGCCATTGATTCAGTTTAATTACTTACAAGACGAGCGTGATCGATTGGATTGGCGCAATACAATACACCTCACACGTGAAATTATTCGTCAGCCTGCCATGGATGAATTTAGAGGTGATGAAATACAACCTGGCCAATCCGTGCAAACGGATGCAGAGATCGACACCTGGGTAAGCAATAATGTCGAGAGCGCATACCACCCCTCTTGCACCTGCAAGATTGGTCAGGATGACGACCCGCTTGCTGTGCTCAACGAGTTTTGCCAAGTGCGCGGCATTCAGGGATTACGTGTCGTAGACTCATCTGTTTTTCCGAGCATTACCAATGGCAACCTCAATGCACCCACGATCATGGTAGCCGAGCGTGCCGCCGATATGATTTTAAATAAGCCATTGTTACCTGCTGCAAATGCATCCACTTGGATCGATCCAAACTGGCAAACACAGCAACGTTTAAACCAACCAAAGCGATAGTGATATCGCTTTGGCATAACAACTAGCACAACCTTAAGTCCCCTATTTTTGTACGAGGAAAAACCACTCCCGCTAAACAGTTGCATATAGTGTAACTAAAGGCTAAATAAATAGAAAATAAAAGGAGAAAATCATGCAAATGATTTTATCAGCCGCATTTATTGCGGTCTTAGCAACAGCTATATTTATCGTTATACGATGGGGATCTGTTAAATGCAAAGGCCCCATTCCTGTTTCACTCTTTACGTTTATCGCAATTTTGTTTACCTCCGGTCTCGATGTGGGACTCATTATGTTTCCGCTCACCGAATTTCCGGTCTATGCTGAAGATAGCGCCTACAGCTTTACAAATCCTTTAGCGATTGAATTCGGTTTTTGGGGATTTTTAGTTTGGGGACTTTATTTCTTAACTACTTTTTATTTCAGCGTCATAGAGCCCAAATTAAAACTCTTTGAAATACCTATTATCAAAGTAATTAATAACTTTGTTATTATCACCACTTGTGCATTTACTGGTTTTTTATTTTTAACCTATCTACCTGATTACATCGAAGGCATCAATGATTTTACTCGGTATTTATTAGTCGCCGGTGTTGTTCTAGCTGCGGTTATTTCCAGCACAGATATTCGATACGTTAAAATACTTAGTATCAGCTCCACTTGGCTATTTTTTGCTTTGATCGCAGCTATCGGACTCTCATCCGGCATGGGGTTAAGCGATTTCCTTTCAACCACAAGTGAACTTGGCGGGTACTTTAGCAACTTGCACCGTTTTGTCACCCCCATTACAGACTACCATGAGTTCTATTTATTCTGGTGGTTTGCCTGGAGCATCATGATTGGTCAATTCGTTGCTCGTTTTGTCGGAGGGCTAAAGGCTTGGCACCTACTAATCGCCTTATTGGTATTCCCTTCCATTCCTCTAGCGATTTGGTTTAGTGTTTTATATTTCCACTTTATCAATGATCAGGTCGTGCTCGGGTCTCTTCGAATGGCAATGGTCATAGTGGGTATTATTTTCGTGGTAAACTCATTGGACTCACTGATCAGACTCTACACCGAAAACTTAGGCCTAACGGTTGATCGTCTTGGGAAGAGCGCCTATATATTCGGAAACTGGACACTGATGTATGGGATTATTCTGCTTTACCAGTTCACACCCTTTGAAATCCAATGGGTCGGGCTAGTGGTCATCGCACTGTATGTCGGCATTTATTGTCTATTGCTTAACCAAAGGCAAGATGTAAAAACACAAATTCACTATGTTAAACACAACCACTGAAGCGCCAATCTAATGCAATAAACTGTAGAAAGGGAGGCAAGAACCTCCCTTTCTACATTTAGTTTTGTGGCTGTTCAACCAAGGGCGATTGTGCCAACATAGCGTTAATATACAAATCACATAGATGAATCGCAACCTCGCTCGTAATCTCTCGATCCTCCATGGCTTTTTGCAACCAAAACCCATCCATCATCACGGCTAACCCTTGGCTAGCCACGAGCGCACTTTCTTTAGGCATAAGTGCTTTAAGGTTGTATAGCAAATTACTTTGTAAGCGGCTATAGATTAGCTTTTGTAACCTCAAAAAAGGTTCACTTGGTGATGTCTGACCGTATAGCATCAACCAGGCTTTTGCATTTTCTCGTGTAAAAATAGAAGGATCAAAATTCCCTTTCAACACCGCCGTCAACTTTGTCCTAGGTGTTTTTGCTTCCCTCATCAGCCCCGTGACCTTATCACCAATGAGTCGATTGGCATATTTAACCACAGCATGAATCAATTCCATTTTATTTTTAAAATGGTAATTGACGATGCCATGCGACATACCTGCTTTTTCACCTACGCGCGCAACAGTCGTACCTTCAAGCCCATGTTCCAACATGACATAATAGGCGGCTTTAGTAAGATCGGCGCGACGAATTTGTCCAATAGAGGTTTTCACGTTATGTTCCTTGACTTGAGACACAGCTCATATTCAAATTGACACAGATTGTACTTTGGCCTCGCGACACAACTGCCTCTTAACAAGGTGCTCAGCCCCACAGACTAAACACGTGCCCTAGCCACAAATATCGGCCAAACAGACTACTCAATTTTGTCGGTTATGTATATGAGTCCATCGATGTAAATCGTGTATTATTCTTTTCTTTGAAACTAAACGAGATATCCTATGCAAAATCGGATTCCCACTAACCTAATCACAGGTTTCTTAGGTTCGGGTAAAACAACGGCCATTAAACATTTAATTGGTTTAAAACCCTCCCATGAAAAATGGGTTGTAATCGTAAATGAGTTTGGTCAAGTCGGTGTGGATGAAATGGCTTATGAAAGCCAAGGCGACATTACACTTGCTCCCTTGTCAGGCGGCTGTGTCTGTTGTCAGCTCAGTGGGGAGCTTCACAAAAGTTTGTCGCAACTGCTAGAGGCTGACCACTTTGACCGACTGCTGATTGAACCAACGGGCATGGGACATCCTGCAGGCATACTGGATACGCTACGCAAACCTCACTTTAGTGAACGTTTGGATCTAAGAGCCACACTTTGCATCTTAGATCCTCGGCAATTAGACGATCCCATGCTTGGCTTTAATGAAACTTTTCGGGATCAAATCAACCTAGCCGATATCCTTGTTGGCAACAAGTCCGACTTGCTCGACGTTGATCAAATCGAACGTTTCAAATCCTTTGCCACCTCTGTATTTCCACCAAAATTAAGTACACATATCACTCAGTTTGGTCAGTTGAAAATTGAATGGCTTGATGCCATCCAAGAAGGCATTGTCAGCACGACCGCAGCTCACTCAAGTCACGCTCACAAGCATGACCACGAACATAATCATAAACACCATCCGCATGATCATAAGCATAACCATGAACATGCCGCCTCACCTCAGCCATGTGCACCTATTCGAAAAACCAGTTCTGGGTTAGGAAAGCACAGTTGCGGATGGATTTTTCATCCAGACGATATTTTTCCGTTTGATGAGCTTGAAGCCTTGATCCAATCAATCCAGGGCGTTGATCGGCTAAAAGGCGCCTTTCGTTTAGGCGCACCTTGGGTGTTTTTTAATCGGGTCGGTGATGAAATTCATTACGATGCGATCGCCTATCGACGCGACTCCAGAATGGAAATCATTTCGTCAGAACCACTTGATTGGGATGCGATAGAAACAGAGCTCGTTGCCTTAACTCAAATCGGCCTCAACTCTCCTTATCGAGGCCTCTAATAAGACGGTACTAACACTCGATTGCGTTTACAGCGAGGCCTCCTTTAGAGGTCTCTTTGTATTTATCTTGCATATCACGCCCAGTGTCCCTCATTGTGCGAATGACTTTATCTAAAGAAATAAAATGCTCGCCATCCCCTCTGAGTGCCATTTGTGCGGCATTGATGGCTTTCACTGATGCGATGGCATTGCGCTCGATGCATGGCACCTGCACAAGGCCACCAACCGGATCACAGGTTAATCCTAGATTATGCTCCAAACCAATTTCAGCCGCATTCTCAACCTGTTCTGGCGTTCCGCCTAAGACTTCACACAGACCAGCGGCCGCCATCGCACAGGCCGATCCAACTTCACCTTGGCATCCAACCTCTGCCCCCGAAATCGATGCATTTTTCTTGCACAGTATCCCTACGGCACCTGCCGCCAATAGAAAATCTACAACCTGCTTTTCACTCGCGGTAGGCTCAAACTTCATGTAATAACAAAGAACGGCCGGAATAATCCCCGCAGCGCCATTCGTCGGTGCGGTTACCATACGTCCACCCGCCGCATTTTCTTCATTGACGGCCAACGCATACACATTGACCCAATCCATCACTGAAAAATTTGTCGCAATCACATTTTTGTTCTGCTGAACTGATTTTAAGCGATCATGAAACGCAGATGCCCGACGTTTAACATTTAAACCACCGGGTAACATGCCTTGATGCTTTAACCCATTTTCAACACACTCCAACATCACCTGCCAAATTTTATTTAAGCCAGCGCGGATATCGGCTTCGGAACGCCACACCTTTTCATTTTCCAGCATCAGCTCACTGATACTCATTTGGTGCGTCTTACACAACTCCAACAGTTCAACCGCTGTGTCAAACTCGTAAGGCAAACGCGATGAATGGAGAACAAGTTTATCCTTAGACGCTTCAGCTTCTGTGACCACAAAACCGCCACCAATTGAATAATATGTATTCTCATACAGCTCAACCTGATCGGCATAGGCACGAATGCGCATCGCATTCGGATGGTGCGGAAGCGACTCATCAAGAAACACCATATCGCGCGTCTCTACAAACACGATATCCTGTATCCGGTTAAGCGTTAGTGTTTGTGTAGACCGCAATGTCTCAATCGACGAATCGATCACGCTTGGATCAATACTGTCGGGGCGCTCTCCCATCAACCCCATTAAAATTGCACGATCAGTGGCATGGCCTTTACCCGTTGCGGACAAAGAGCCATACAATAACACTTCAATACGTGTGACCTGCGTCAACACATCCATTTTTACTAATTCATTGACGAAATCATTCGCCGCACACATTGGACCGACCGTATGTGAACTGGAAGGCCCCACCCCTATTTTAAAAAGGTCAAAAACGCTGATTGACATCGCGCTTCCTCAAAGACTTATTGTTTTGTTAATTGGCAAAAACGACCGTCTTGCTGCCCTGCATAAACACTCGACGCTCGATGTGATAGCTTACCGCACGTGCCAGTGTTAAACACTCTATATCCCGACCTTTTGCCACTAAATCTTCTGGATAATGGCTATGATCTACCGATTCTACCCCCTGAGCAATAATCGGTCCCTCATCCAAATCGTTGTTAATATAGTGCGCTGTCGCTCCCACAAGCTTGACACCTTTATCATAGGCTTGATGATAAGGTTTTGCGCCTTTGAAGCCAGGCAACAAGGAGTGATGTATGTTGATTGCACGCCCCGATAACTTGCTGCACATATCGGCAGACAACACCTGCATATAGCGCGCTAAAATAACCAACTCAGCGCCCGTTTGTTGGATAATGCTCCATACTTCAGCTTCCTGTTCCGCTTTTGTTGTCGGCGTGATAGGTAGGTGATAGTAAGGAAGCTTATGCCAAGCGGCCAGAGGCTCCAGGTCCGGATGATTGGAGACAATGGCTTTAATATCGATGGGTAACTGGCCGATACGGTAACGATATAGCAGGTCATTTAAACAATGATCAGACTTAGACACCATAATAACGACAGGCATACGCGTTCCCGGTGCCGTTAACTCAAACGCCATGTCAAAGGGTTGAGCGCGATCGTCAAAACGACTGATAAACGAGGCGGAATCAAACGCCCCTTCGGGCCGAAACTCGACACGAATCACGAAGCCCTGACCTTCTCTATCATCAAAGGAGTTAAGCTCAGTAATGTAACAGTTTTCCTCTCTCAAGAATCGTGTCACAACATCCACTGTGCCGATTTTACTAGGACACTGTGCAGCCAAGATCCAATTGTCGTGATGTGTTGTCATCGTCATAGCTCCTTGAGCAATACGGGTCAGGGATGGAAGAAAAATCCCTCCATCCTCTGTCACAAAATATTAGACCGTAAAGGTCAGATCAAATTCACGACCAGCATCCGCGATCCACCGATAGCAGTAATCCGAAAAACTACGCCGTATCACCAACTCCCATTCCTGCTCATTGGGCCGTCGAATAATCGCCGTTGCCTTAGCAAAGGTAGTCGAAACACCCTTGCCAACGGGGAAGTTGCGTTCATGCACATCGTAGACACAGGATTTACTCAATAAGTCAAAGACCTTGCTTCCTGTTAAACGCAACAGGGTTTGCCCACCGCCTACATTCACAATCGAGAAATGACCTGAAATTTGCTGACGTAAATTTTGCTCGACGTCGTACTCTTGTCCTGCAGGAAGGATTAACAACCACTCATCAGGCGATAACCACTGCACGCTGGCACCGGTTGTTTCATTCAACGCCAGTGTCAGCGGTTGCAACGGCAGCTCAACACCAATGACGGACTGTACCGCCGCTTTCAATGACTCGTTGTCAGCCTGACCGCGCAGAATCAAGTGCCCTAAAAATGCGTGCTCAGTGACAACCAGCGAACTGCCACCTTTGATAGACGCTAGATGCGCCAAGGGTGATTCCGCTCTCACCTCTGATCCAGGACATTGGTTAAAAACAGCAACCTTAGACATTTTGACGTACCCCTTTAGGATCCAAGAAGATTGGACTGACCACCTCAGCTTCGATGACTGTGCCATCGGCCATTGGCATATACACTTTTTCACCCATGCGTTTAGAGCCGCCCATTAAGAGTGCTAAGGCAAATCCATGACCGAGCGTTGGACTGAAATAACTCGAGGTTACATGTCCTACCATTTTCATTGGAATGCTTTGCTTGGGATCCAGTACGATTTGAGCACCCTCTTGCAAAACGACCTTAGGATCGACAGGTTTCAGGCCCACCAGTTGTTTACGATCTTCACGACGTGTATCCGGGCGCGATAATGCACGTTGCCCTATCCATGAAAAGGGCTTGTCATAACCAACGCACCACTGCATGCCAAGATCCTCTGGTGTCACTGAACCATCGGTGTCTTGCCCAACAATGATAAAGCCCTTTTCCGCTCGAAGAACGTGCATCGTTTCGGTGCCATAAGGCGTTAAACCGTATTTGTGCTCGTGAGCAAACAAGGCCTTCCAAACATGCATGGCATAGTTGGCTTGCACGTTAATCTCATACGTCAGCTCACCCGTGAACGAAATCCGATAGACACGTGCAGGCACACCCGCTACCTGACCTTGACGACATTCCATGAACTTAAAGGTGTCTTTTGACAGATCGATATCTGTTATTTCAGATAGAAGGTCTCGCGCTTTTGGTCCAGACAAGGTCATGGTGGCCCAATGATCCGTCACTGACGTAAAATACACCTCAAGCTCAGGCCATTCTGTTTGATGCCAGAGTTCCAGCCATTCAAGAATGGCAGCGGCTCCTCCGGTTGTTGTGGTCATCAAGAAATGATTGTCGCCTAAACAGGTCGTGACACCATCATCCATCACCATACCGTCATCTTTACACATCAAACCATAACGGCATTTATCAACGCCCAATTGTGCCCATTTATTGGTGTAAACCCGGCCAATAAACTCACGTGCGTCCTTACCCTGAATATCAATTTTGCCCAACGTCGACGCATCGAGAATACCGACTTTTTCACGCACGGCACGACACTCACGTTGCACGGCATCGTGCATCGTTTCATTACCCACAGGGAAGTACCAAGGACGCTTCCACTGCCCGACATCTTCAAACTTAGCACCACGTTGTAAATGCCAAGCATGAAGTGCTGTGTAACGCTCTGGATCAAACAAATCACGGCAATGACGACCCGCAATCGCACCAAAGGTAATGCCCGTGTAGTTAGGACGGAAGACGGTTGTACCCGTTTCAGGGATCGTCTGATTCAAAAGACGAGCGGCAATGGCCATACCGTTAATATTACCCAGTTTTCCTTGATCCGTTCCAAAACCAAGGGCTGTGTAACGCTTAACATGTTCAATTGACTCAAAGCCTTCACGTGTCGCCAGCTCGATACCCGCGGCTGTCACGTCATTTTGCAAATCGACAAACTGTTTAGGCGCACGCATCGTCGGTTTTTCATGTGGCACCTGGAACAAAGCTATAGGCTTCGACTCCAACTGCTTAGTGACGCTGGGCAATTCCACACCTGCCACATTAAAGCCACTGGCCAACGCCGCATTTGTGCCTGCCTCAGCCGCATCGGCCAAGATCCGATCCAACGCATAGACGCCATTTACAGCACCTACAGAGGTTAAACCTTTCACTTTCCCAGGTACAAAACCAATAATGTCATCACGCCAAATCGGACGTGTCCCAGTATGCGCAGACAAATGCACAACTGGACTAAAGCCACCCGAACTTGCAATCGTGTCACAGGCTAAATCATCTTTAACACCCGTGAGGGTAAAGGTTGCAGGATCAACACCCGACACCCGAGCACCTGTGACCCGCTTAGAGCCTTTCGCCTCAAACACAGCGCTTCCTGTGATAATGCGAATGCCCTTTTTACGCGCCTCTTTGACACAATCGCCTTCCGGACTGGGTCTAGCATCAACAATCGCAACCACTTCACGACCCGCTTCAGCCCAGTCCAAGGCCGCGCGATAGCCATCATCATTCGTTGTCGTAACTACTAAGCGTTGACCCGGAACAACCGCATAACGGCGAATATAGGTCGAAACAGCACCGCACAGCATATTGCCCGGAACATCATTGTTCGCATACACCAAGGGTCTTTCGTGAGCACCGCTGGCTAAAATGACCTGGTGTGCTCTGACATGATGCATACGCGAACGGACTTGATTCGCATCAGGAGCTGTGTCTGCCAGATGTTCGGTACGGCGTTCATGTAAGGTTGCAAAGTTATGGTCATGCAAGCCATTGGCCGTTGTGCGCGGTAAAAGCAACACTTCAGGCATTGTGGCTAGTTCAGCCAACACCTGTGACACCCAAAGACTTGCGTCTTTACCATTGAGCTGATCGCGCGTATCTAAAAGATGCCCGCCCATCTGCTCTTGCTCGTCACAGAGTATCACGCGCGCACCGGAGCGACCTGCTGCCAAAGCCGCTGTCAAGCCCGCAGGTCCAGCACCGATGACCAGCACATCACAATGACGATGGTAATGATCGTACTGATCAGGATCTTTTTCTTTGGGTGAACGCCCTAAACCAGCAGCCTTACGAATGAACTTTTCATAGGTCATCCACATAGATGCGGGTGCCATAAAGGTTTTGTAGTAAAAACCAGGCCCCATCATCGGCCCACCCAGCTTACCAATCAGCCCCATGGCATCGTTTTCAACGTTTGGCCAACCATTGGTACTGCGCGCAGTTAAGCCCGAATAAAGTGCTTGTTGAGTCGCTCGAATATTCGGAACTTGTGCCGCTTCAGTGGCACCCAACTGCATAATCGCATTGGGTTCTTCAGCACCCGCTGCAACGATGCCTCTGGGACGAGAATACTTAAAACTGCGATTAACAATACCTACGCCGTTTGCCAAGAGTGCCGACGCAAGCGTATCCCCTTTGTACCCTGTGTACTGATTGCCATTAAAGGTGAAGGTCAGTGTTTGAGTGCGATCAATATAACCACCCGACCCAAGACGATTTACTTGGCTCATGAGCGACCTCCTTTAGCGAGACTTTCAGCCGTTACCTTGGGTTTCTCGCCCATCTTATAGGTTTCTAAAATTTCATAACTGACCGTATGGCGGGTAACATTAAAAAACTTGCGGCAACCCGTTGCATGCACCCATAGCTCATGATGAATCCCACGCGGATTATCACGGAAGAATAAATAATCTGCCCACTCCTCATCGCTGCATTGCTCTGGTGACAGAGGTCTGGCGATATGGGCTTGGCCTTTAGGTCTAAACTCAGCTTCTTCACGATGTTCCCCACAGTAGGGACAGAAAATATGTAACATGTTAAATCCCTCGAATTAATGGGCAACACCGGCAGCGCCGTGCTCGTCAATCAACTTACCACTCACAAACCGATCAATACTAAACGGTGCGGCCAATGGATGCGCATAGCCTTTAGCAAGTGTCCACGCAAAAACATTGCCAGACCCAGGTGTGGCTTTAAAACCTCCCGTTCCCCAACCGCAATTGAAAAACAAACCTTTAACAGGAGTCGCCGATAGGATCGGACACGCATCTGGGCAGGTATCCACGATGCCGCCCCACTGGCGGTTCATGCGCACACGGGAGAATACCGGGAACATCTCCACAATCGCCTGCAAGGTATGCTCGATGGTGGGATAGCTGCCACGTTGGCCATAGCCGTTGTACCCGTCAATCCCGGCCCCGATGACCAGATCCCCTTTATCCGACTGACTGGCATAGCCATGCACATGGTTAGACATCACGACCGTGTCTAAAATCGGCTTAATTGGCTCAGAGACCAATGCTTGCAGAGGATGAGATTCAAGTGGCAACTTGATACCGGCCATTTTCGCCAACACGCTGGAGTTACCCGCAGCCACACATCCCACGGTCTCCGCACCAATGAAACCGCGATTGGTTTCTACACCCACAATCTGGCCGTCTTCGATACGCATGCCAATCACTTCTGTTTGCTGAATCAGATCGACACCCAATGCATCCGCCCCGCGAGCAAATCCCCAGGCTACCGCATCGTGGCGTGCAACCCCCGCTCTTGGTTGCCAAGATGCTCCCAATACGGGGAATCGAGCGTCCGCTGAGCAATTCAAAATCGGACAAATTTCTTGAACCTGTTGAGTATCCAGTACCTCACCATCGATCCCATTCAGGCGATTGGCATTTACGCGTCGCTGAATATCGCGCATGTCCTGTAAAGTGTGACCAAGATTTAGAACACCGCGTTGCGAGAACATCACGTTATAATTCAGATCTTGCGACAAACCCTCCCAGAGTTTCATGGCATGCTCATACAATGCAGCTGCCTCATCCCATAAGTAGTTAGAGCGGACAATCGTTGTATTACGGGCCGTATTGCCGCCCCCAAGCCAACCTTTTTCAATCACTGCTACATTGGTAATGCCATGTTCTTTCGCCAAATAATACGCTGTAGCCAAACCATGTCCGCCAGCCCCAACAATGATGACATCGTATTTTTTCTTGGGCGTTGGGTTACGCCATAGTCTTTGCCAATTCTCATTGTGTGTTAGAGCATGTTTAGCCAGCCCAAAACCTGAATAACGCTGCATAACTTTCTCCTGATCCAGGCCTAGCCTTGGGTCTGTGTGTAAACGGGGAAGCGTGAACAGAGTGACGAAACTTTATCTCGAACGTCTGCCTCTACATCTGCGGATGCATTACCTGCCGCCATCGCGTCCAGAATATCGCATATCCAACCGGATAATTCGCGGCACTCACTGACACCAAATCCTCTCGATGTGACAGCTGGGGTTCCAATACGAAGGCCTGATGTTACAAAGGGACTCTGTGGATCGTTGGGAACTGAATTTTTGTTAACGGTAATGTGTGCACGCCCGAGAGCAGCATCCGCGTCTTTGCCAGTCAAGCCTTGTCGAATCAAGGACACTAAAAACAAATGGTCCTCTGTACCACCGGATACGACATCATAACCACGCTCGGTGAATACCGAAGCCATGGCTTTAGCATTGTCGAGCACCTGTTGCTGATAAGTCGCAAACTCAGGCTCCATTGCTTCTTTAAACGCAACGGCTTTCGCGGCAATCACGTGCATCAGCGGCCCACCTTGCTGACCTGGGAACACCGCACCGTTAAGGCGTTTATGCAACGTCTCATCCTCTTTAGCCGACAGAATTAAGCCGCCACGAGGTCCACGCAATGTTTTGTGTGTAGTGGTTGTCACCACATCGGCAAAGGGAAGAGGACTTGGGTATAAACCTGTTGCGACTAAACCTGCGATGTGCGCCATATCGACAAAGAAAATGGCACCCACTTCATCCGCAATACGACGGAAACGCGCCCAATCAACGATTAACGAATAGGCGGAGAAACCTGCAATAATCATTTTAGGACGATGTTCACGCGCTAAACGGTCGACCTCATCGTAATCGATTTCGCCAGTTTCTGGGTTTAAGCCATATTGGACGGCATTGTAATATTTACCTGAGAAGTTCGGCGCCGCACCATGAGTTAAGTGGCCACCATGCGCCAAGCTCATACCCAAAATTGTATCGCCGGGTTGAACCATCGCCATAAACACCGCCGCATTCGCTTGTGCGCCGGAATGGGGCTGTACGTTTGCATAACAAGCACCGAAAAGCTTGCAAGCACGCTCGATGGCTAAGGCCTCCACCTTATCAACCGCTTCGCAACCACCATAGTAGCGTTTTCCGGGATAGCCTTCTGCGTACTTGTTCGTCAACTGTCCACCCTGCGCCTGCATGACACGAACACTCGTGTAGTTTTCAGATGCGATCAACTCGACATGTGCTTCTTGGCGAGCCTGTTCTTCATTCAGCATTTGGGCTAAATCGTTATCGTATGTTTCAATAGAATCTTGGCGGGAAAACCCATCACGATGAATCATTGGTCGCTCCTGTTATGGACAAAGCAAATTATGGAAAGCAGCCCCTGGAGAATCCGGCAAGCATGCTATTTTCAGCTGATGGTATCCTTGCCCCGTATTATTCAGATGCCTCGCACCGTCAACGCTCGATTCATTTGCGACATGGCAATCAATTTGCGACAAAACAGGCTTAATACCGCTAAATAAAAAAGCAGCTAGGTGGTATCACCTAACTGCTTTTCTCAACCCAAGACACTCAACCTCATACGGGTCGTTAAGAGAGTCGCTGCTAAAACTCAATTACAACATCTGAAACAGGACGACTACAGCAGGATAAAATATACCCGTCTGCTTCATCCTCATCCGTGATTCCTCCATTGTGATCCATTTCAACCTGACCTGATTTAAGCTCAACTCGGCAGGTTCCGCAAATCCCCATGCCACAGGCTTTCGGTATATGCACACCCAGCTTAGCCGCTGCCGTGTGAATCGTTTCTGTTGGCAAAACACGCACACTCTTACCAATCCCAGCAAACTCTACCTGCAGCATTTCGGCCATATCAATATCTTCAGCCGCCTGCTCAGCCAGCTCTGCCAGCTCAAGAACATCTTCTTTGATCTCCGGCGGTGTCGCCCCAAATGACTCTTCATGGTAACGACGCATATCAAAGCCGTTGCGCTGTAAAATCTCTTTAACGGCCTTCATATAAGGTGTCGGGCCGCAGCAAAAGATTTCACGATTCAGATAATCAGGAACGATCAGCTCCAACATTTTTTGATCAAGATACCCGCGCAACCCATACCATGACTGGCCCAGTTCATCACTGCGCTCACAAACAATATGCAATTTAAACTCAGGGATTCGAGAGAAAATATGCTCCAATTCTCGGTGATAAATAATGTCTTTTGGAGAGCGAGCACTGTGCACAAATTCAATATCTATGGCTGCATTCGTATCAAAAAACCAACGCGCCATCGACATTAGAGGGGTAATTCCAACACCACCGGATAAAAACAAAGCCTTATCCGTCGGGTAATCTATACAGTTAAAAACACCTACAGGACCATGAACGGCCAGCTCATCTCCCTGCTTCAAATTATCATGCAGCCAGTTAGACACCTTACCGCCTGGCACACGCTTTACCGTAATTGAAAAGCTATAGGGAACAGATGGAGAGCTCGAAATAGTGTAAGAACGCATGACTGTCTGAGCGTCGATTTCCAGTTCCAGTGTGACGAATTGCCCAGGTTTAAAGAAAAAGAGCAACGGCTGCTCTGCCATAAAACAAAAGGTTCGAACATCCCAGGTTTCTTGTATCACCTTGACACAGCGCACCAAATGGCGACCATTGGACCAGGTCTGAGTAGTAATGGTATTCATAAAATTTGCTGTCATAACCCTATTTCCGCTTAGTGTCTTCAAATGGAGTACAAACCTGTACTGTTCATAACATGCATTTTCCACATGCACAAAGACGACCACTTATCTATGAGCGACATTTATCGTCTAAAAACACCCTAACCCACCGTTTTTTTTAACCTTACAAGTCGCTTTGTTATCTTGAAATGTCGTCAGTGGATAATTGCCGGAATTGACCTTAATCCACACTATCTTCAAGGAAACTGTCGAGACCCTCTCGCCAAATTTATCAACGCACTGTTAAAGGTATGAACGCAATGAACCAAGTCCTGACGCCAATGTTAGAAGATCCACTGTCGGGTGTAAGTGAGAAGGCAGCCAGCATGCTCGCGAACCGTAAACCCAACTACTCGCTTGAGCAGCCTTTTTACAATGATGAGCGTATTTTTAAACTCGATATTCGCGAAATTTTTGAAAAAGAATGGATTTTTGCAGGGATGACCTGCGAGATACCCAAAAAAGGTAATTTCATTACATTGAATATTGGCGACAATCCAATTGTGCTCGTACGAGGTGCGGAGGACAAGATCCACGGTTTCTTTAACGTCTGTCGTCATCGGGGATCGCGTTTGTGTGTTACAGAAAAAGGCAAGGTTGCGAAACTTGTTTGCCCGTACCACAAATGGACGTATGAATTAGATGGTCGTTTGATCTTTGCAGGTTCTGACATGGGCGAATCGTTCGACCTGAACGCCCACAGCCTTAAACCGGTCAACGTAAAGGTGGCAGGAGGCTATATTTTTGTTTGCCTAGCGGAGACTCCACCGGATATTGAGGAGTTCACTCAATCACTTGAACATTATTTAGAGCCTTATGATACTGAAAACCTAAAAGTGGCGGTTCAATCAGACATCGTCGAAGACTGCAACTGGAAGCTAGTGATTGAAAACAATCGCGAATGCTACCACTGCAATGGTTCACATCCTGAGCTGCTCAACTCCTTGCAGCAATTTGATGATACAGATGATCCGCTGGCCACCCCTGAATACAAGGATCTGGTCGCTCGAAAGCAAAAAGATTGGGATGATATGAGGGTCCCCTATACTCTGAAATACTTTGGTAAGCGCAATCGTATGACACGCACTCCCCTATTAGACGGTGTCGTTTCTATGACCATGGATGGAAAGCCTGCATGTTCTAAATTGATGGGACGCATCACCAGTCCTGACATGGGCTCACTGCGTATTTTACATTTGCCAAACTCTTGGAATCACTGGCAAGGTGATCACACCATCGTATTCCGTGTATTGCCCCTAGGCCCGCAAAAAACATTGGTAACAACCAAATGGCTGGTTCACAAAGATGCCGTTGAAGGCGTTGATTATGATCCTGAGAATATGCGTAAAGTGTGGGATGCAACCAACTACCAAGACAAAGTATTGGCTGAAGAGAATCAAAGAGGCATTAACTCAATTGCCTACCAACCCGGTCCTTATTCTGAAACCTTTGAGTTTGGCGTAATTGATTTCGTCAATTGGTACTCAGAACGCATTATTGAAAATACGAGAAAATCATAACATATTGATTTAAATTGAAGTCCATCGTTTTTCACGAGGGACTTCAATAAAAATCAAAAATAAGGTTGACTTAACATCAACCGCATGTAATAAATAGGTCTCTTAACGCTCAACCCATTTATTTAGAGCACACCATGAAACTGATTAATACGCGAAATACAGCTCGAATTAGCGTCGCCAATAAACGGCCGATGCCCGTTCCTGCTTATTCGCGTGCTATGATCTAATATTATCTGGCCGCGATATCTTCGCGGCTTCTAGATTCAAAAATCGTCTCTAAACTCCCCCCGAAGATATCCCAGCCTTTTTAACCAAAGGAGTTAGGATATGTTTTTCGATGAATTAAGTACACGGTTACACAGCCTATTAAGCAGTCTATCACGGGGGTTTACCCTTTCAGCAACAGAGCAAAGCCTGTCACATCTGGATGAGCGATTGCTCAATGATATCGGTCTGACACGCTCAGAAGGTGCAATCCGTGCCATCGTTTCATTGGATCAACTAAAAGTACCAGACGAATTTATTGAACAACTAAACACATCCGCTGAAGAAGCCGAGGTTTTAAGCCGCCAAACAAAAAATGCGGCACCACAAAATGCGATACCGACAAATGGAGAAAAACATCCTTGTTAATACAGATTCATGACAGGAGATATTGTGCGATTATTCACACAATATCTCTAATGCCTCTTTAACTTCGGGTTGCAATAGTCCTGCTTCCATTAAGCGTTCCTGTGCCCAAACCTTCAGCACTAAACGCACCTCTGCATCTGCATTTTCGTTAATAAATGCAACGCATTCTTCTACACTCATATTTGATGACACGCCAACGCCCATTTTTATTAAGCTGTCTCGAAAGTCATCTTCGTCAAACAAATCAGCCAACATCATCGTTTTAATACCTTATTGATTGCCACTTAAACGGCAAGCAGCATACTTGAACTCAGGTATTTTACCATACGGATCCAACGCTGCATTCGTTAAAATATTGGCAGCGGCTTCAACATAACAGAAGGGTACAAAAACCATTCCATCTGCCATGAGCGGATCAACGCGAGCTTTCAGGGTGATCTGACCACGACGAGTGGTAATGACCAGATCATCCCCCGGTTGCAGCCCGTGCTTCTGCAACTCTGTTGGTGATAGACTGGCTACCGCTTCTGGCTCTAGTGTATCTAAGACGTTTGCTCGACGCGTCATAGAACCCGTATGCCAATGCTCCAACTGTCGACCCGTTGTTAGCACCACAGGATACTCTTCATCCAGGGTTTCATCGGGG
This sequence comes from Nitrincola alkalisediminis, assembly GCF_009821115.1. Classification (GTDB taxonomy): domain Bacteria; phylum Pseudomonadota; class Gammaproteobacteria; order Pseudomonadales; family Balneatricaceae; genus Nitrincola; species Nitrincola alkalisediminis. Next base: position 116,419 of record NZ_VYTY01000012.1, read on the forward strand.
GGTAACGGACTTGCAGTCGAGAACTTGGCACGCCCAGTCAGTGTCGGGAAGGCATCGCTGTACACAATATCCTGCCCAGGTTCATTATCACCCGCACAAGGATAGGTCACTGACTCCTCTTGCTCCAATCGGTCCCAAGTGATGTGATTGAGCGAGTTCATACCCTGCTTCATCTCAGCAAAGACGTCACGCGGATGCGTGTAGTGCCAGTTTAAGCCCATTCGGTTGGCCAACGCCTGAATAATCCACCAATCTGGCTTGGCTTCGCCCGGAGGAGCGATGGCAGCACGTCCCATTTGAACTTGACGATTGGTGTTGGTCACGGTTCCATCTTTCTCTGCCCACGCCGCAGCTGGCAGAATGACATCCGCAAACTGGGCTGTTTCTGTGACAAACAAATCCTGCACCACTAAATGCTCAAGCTTGGCTAACGCAGAGCGGGCATGGTTTAAATCAGGATCGGACATTGCGGGATTCTCACCCAGAATATACATGCCTCGGACAGTCCCTTTATCAATCGCATGCATAATCTCTACAACAGTCAATCCCGGTTTATCACTCAAGGGGGTTCCCCAAAGCTCTTCAAAGGCGGATTGAACTTGAGCTTCAGTGACAGGCTGGTAGTCTGGAAATACCATTGGGATTAAACCTGCATCGGATGCTCCCTGTACGTTATTCTGGCCACGTAAGGGGTGTAAGCCCGTCCCAGGCCGTCCAGTTTGGCCGCAAGCCAAAGCCAAGGAAATTAAACAACGAGCATTATCCGTACCATGAGTATGCTGAGAGATACCCATGCCCCAGAAAATCATCGCCTTATCGGCATTGGCATAGAGCCGTGCAACCGTTCGGATCTCATCGGCTTCTACACCACACTCAGGTGCCATGGCTTCTGGCGAAAATGGCATAACATGCTGTTTAAGCGCTTCAAACCCATCGGTATGTTGAGAAATGTAGGCCTCATCATACAAGTGCTCAGTCACAATGACATGCAACATCGCATTGAATAAAAACACATCGGTTCCAGGTGCAAAGCGGACGACTTTATGGGCGTAGGCATTTAACGCTTGACCGCGTGGATCCAGAATCAGAATTTTGGTGCCTTTCTTTGCAGCCTGTTTGAAGAAGGTCGCGGCAACAGGATGATTGACCGCCGGATTACAGCCCGTCAAGATCACGACATCAGCCTGCTCCGCTTGCATAAATGACGCAGTAACGGCACCGGTACCAATGCATTCAATCAGTGCCGCCACCGAACTGGCATGACATAAACGCGTGCAATGATCGACATGATTTGATCCAAATCCCGTCCGCACGAGCTTCTGAAACAGCCAAGCCTCCTCATTTGAACATTTAGCGCTGCCAAACCCTGCCAGCACGTCACGCCCATATTCAGCTCGCAAATGCGACAGGCCTCTTGCCGCAAAATCCAAGGCTTCGTCCCACTCCACTTCATAGAAATGCGTTAACGGGTTCGCAGGATCAAAATCAGGGTCCACTCCTTTCGGCACCCCGGGCTTTCTCATAAGCGGCTTGGTTAGGCGTGCTGGGTGCCTTGGATAGTCAAAACCAAAACGACCTTTGACACATAAGCGTCCTAAGTTAGATGGTCCTTCCCGTCCTTTCACATTAATGATTCGGTTATCTTTAACCTGATAGGTCAATTGACAACCCACTCCACAGTACGGACAAATAGAGTCAACCTCTGAATCAAATGCAGCCGAATCCCCTGCGCCCTTCTCATCCACCAGCGTTGAGGGCATTAAAGCTCCCGTTGGACAGGCCTGCACACACTCACCACACGCGACACAGGTGCTGCTGCCCATGGGATCATCAAAATCAAATACAATTTTGGAGTTTGACCCACGATTTGCCAATCCAATAACATCATTGACCTGCACTTCACGGCAGGCTCGAACGCATAAATTACAACTGATACAGGCATTCAAATTCACTGCCATCGCATTATGAGAACGATCAGGAGCAAGATGGGGTTGGACACGCTCGGGTAGGGTGGCTCTCACTTTGCCGACATCAATCGCTAAGGCATCTGCCATTTTCCAGAAATGGCTGGATGAGTCAGGGCTCGTTTCACGCTCAGGCTGATCAGCCACTAGCATTTCCAGCACAGCCGTTCGCGCATTTTGAGCACGTGTAGAAGCCTGGCTTTTAACCACCATTCCCGCTTCCGCTAAACGCAAGCAACTGGCGGCTAACACCCGCTCACCTTCAATCTCAACCATGCAGGCACGGCAATTTCCATCCGAACGATAACCTGCCGCGTCTTTAAAGCAGAGATGAGGAATGACCTCTCCCATGCGCTTTGCAACTTGCCACAAGGTTTCTCCCGGTGATGCCGTCACCGTCATACCATCAAAGGTTAATTCAATTGTGCTCATCACCTTACCCCTTAACAATAATCTTGGCTTGAATCAGTTCATCACGAAAGTGCCTAAATAAGCTCGTCACGGGGTTCGGTGCGGCTTGACCTAAACCACAAATCGACGCATCCATCATGACCTGTGCCAAAGATTCAAGTGTCGGCTCATCCCATGTTGGATGACCCAATAAGCTCAACATTTTCTCAGTACCCACTCTACAAGGTGTGCACTGACCGCAGGATTCATCCGCAAAAAAGGCCAGTAGATTTTTGGCCACTTCTTTTAAGTCATCTTGATCGGACAACACAATAATGGCTGCAGAGCCAATAAAACATCCTTCACTCTGTAAGGTATCAAAATCCAAAGGAATATCGGCTTTACTGGCGGGTAAGATTCCACCCGATGCCCCACCGGGAAGATAGCCTAATAATTGGTGGCCTGGCAGCAAACCACCGCAGTATTCATCAATCAGCTCAGTGAGCGTAATCCCCGCAGGTGCAAGATGAACGCCCGGCGTTTGAACACGGCCAGACACCGAAAAGGAACGCAAACCTTTGCGACCATGGCGGCCTTGGCTAGCAAACCATTCGGCTCCCTTTTCATGAATATGCGGTATCCAATACAGTGTTTCGACATTGTTAACCAAGGTCGGCTGTCCAAATAAGCCTTTTTGCGCCACAAAGGGTGGACGATGCCTTGGCTTGCCGGGTTTACCTTCCAGAGACTCAATCAATGCAGACTCTTCACCACAGATATAGGCACCTGCACCCCGTCGTAATTGAATATAACCGGGTTCAATCCAGCCTTCGGACTCCAGCTCAGAAATCGCTTCGCGCAACAACTGACGTATGCTTGGGTATTCATCTCTCAGATAGATATAGATGGCTTTTGCGTCGATGGCCCAAGCACTGATTAGCGCCCCTTCCAAGAACTGATGCGGACGTCTTTCTAGGTAATAACGATCTTTAAACGTACCGGGCTCCCCTTCATCGGCATTCACCACACAGTAGCGAGGCCCGGCTTCCGCTCTTACAAACTGCCACTTCCTAAAAGTAGGAAAACCCGCCCCTCCCAGTCCTCTTAGGCCCGACTCTTCGAGCAGGGTCAAAAGTGACTCAACACTAACCTCACCATGACGACACGCATCCAGTAAACCATACCCGCCTTCGGCTTGGTAAATCTTAAATGTCTGCCAATCAACAATCGCTGGTGAAAAGTCTTGATTGCTGATGGCTTGCACCACCCTGTCAACGGTCGCGTGCTCAACATGGTGATGCTTCACTTCTGCGATCGGCGCTTTATCACAGCGTCCCATGCAAGGCGCTCGAACAACGCGGACTTGATCCGGGTTCACCCCCATCTCAAGGGCTTTGTGCATTTGTTCAGAACCCGCTAACTGGCAAGACAATGAATCACAGACGCGTATCGTGATGTCTGGTGGGGGTGTTTGGCCTTCGTCAATCAAATCGAAATGCGCATAAAAACTGGCTGTTTCATACACTGCCGCCATGGGTAAATTCATCCGCTCAGACAAGGCTCGCAAGTGCGGCATCGACAAGTAGCCAAAATGGTCTTGCAAGATATGAAGATTTTCAATCAACCTATCGCGAGCATTTGAGGCATCCCCTAACAACTGGTTTACCGTCTCTAAGGCATTTACATCCAATAGACGCCCTCGCGGCTGCGAACGCGTTTTGCGCAAAGGTGGCTGACCTGCTTGGGTCTGTGTCGGATTCATTGGCGGTCTCTCGTGTTTATCATTTTGCGTTCATGATCGCATCTGACCTTGCTTCTCGCAATCTCGTAACCCCTCACAAAGCAAATCATGTCTGTAATAGAGACATGAGTGTCGCATACAGATATTCACTAACAAAGGTGACACATCTGCGACGTCAATAGCAAAAACGACCTGAAATTGTCCATGTCGCAATTACTAAGGAGCTAGGTCGCCCTCAGACTTAAATGATTCGTCAAATGCATAAAAATCGATACGCCCTAAGGATTAGTCAACTCGACAGAGAATGGCTAGTGATGGATTGGCTCAATAACAACAAGACTGCCAGTTAAATTTATTCAGGGGAACCTCATATGGCCCGAATTCAAGATCAAGACACCGACTACAAAGTTGGACAGGATAACGCTCAACTGATGGGGCTGGATTTCCATAATCCCGTATTCCCATTGTCGGCGATATTAATTATTGCGTTTATTGTGTACGCACTCGTATTTCCCGAGTCAGCCAGTACCTCTCTGGTTGCCGCTCGTGGTTGGTCCATCAATCATTTTGACTGGCTCTTTATGATTGCTGGTAATCTTTTCGTATTGTTCTGCTTAGTGCTGATATTCCTGCCTCTGGGTAAAATCCGTTTGGGTGGAAAAAATGCAAAACCAGAATATTCATTACACTCATGGTTTGCGATGCTCTTTGCCGCGGGTATGGGCATAGGGTTAATGTTTTGGAGCGTTGCAGAACCCGTCGCCTATTATACCGACTGGTACGGTACACCACTCAATGCAGCAGCGAACACAGAAAGCGGTGCCTCTGCAGCCATGGGTGCAACAATGTTTCACTGGGGCTTACACCCTTGGGCTATTTATGGGGTAGTCGGGTTAGCCATTGCTTTTTTTGCATACAACCGCAACCTTCCTATGACCTTACGTGCGGCTTTCTTCCCTATTTTAGGACGACACACGCGTGGATGGATTGGACATACGATTGATATTGTTGCCGTTTTGGCAACGATTTTCGGTTTAGCCACATCGCTTGGCTTAGGCGCTTCACAAGCAGCGGGAGGATTACACTACCTCTTTGGTGTCCCCAATTCTATCGGCACCCAAATTGCAATCATTATTGTTGTAACCATTATTGCTTTAATTTCTGTATGGAGAGGCATTGATGGTGGTGTAAAACTGCTCAGCAACATCAATATGATCATGGCCATCGCCCTACTGCTATTCGTTGTAATTGCGGGCTCGACGACGCTCTTTATCAATGGCCTCTTTAAAACCACACTTGACTATGTCACTCATATTATCCCTCTTTCGAACTGGATTGGACGTGATGACCAAACTTGGTTTCACGGCTGGACCGTCTTCTATTGGGCTTGGTGGATCTCTTGGTCACCTTTCGTCGGCATTTTTATCGCACGTGTATCCAAAGGACGCACCGTTCGTGAGTTTCTAACCGCCGTTTTACTTGTACCAACCTGCGTCACAATCGTATGGATGACGGCTTTTGGCGGCAATGCATTGCACCAAGCAACCGAGGGTATTGGACAATTAAGCAATGGCATTGGCGACGTCTCACTGGCGATGTTCCAAATGTTAGAAAATCTACCCTTAAGCGGTATCACTTCTTCTTTAGCCATTGTTCTGGTCTTGGTGTTTTTTATCACATCGTCCGACTCAGGATCATTGGTCATTGATAAAATTACCGCAGGCGGTAAAACAGATGCACCCAAGCAACAACGTGTCTTCTGGGCGGCATTGGTCGGGATTATTGCAGGCATACTCTTGGCAGGCGGAGGAACCTCAGCACTCAGCGCTCTGCAAGCCGGTGCTGTCGCAACGGGACTTCCGTTCACTGTGGTTTTGCTTTTCATGTGCTTTAGCCTGTTTAAAGGGCTTTCACAGGAGTATACCTCGTTTTATGCTGATCTAAGTCCGCAAACAAAAACAAGCTAAGTTTTTTTAATAAACGCGTCTTAAGGCGCGTTTATTTTTCCCCTCTTGAAATTTAAAAAAACCACCTTATATAGCCCATAGGTAAACAACACCTTATTAACTTGTTTAATGATGAGGATTCAGACCATGGCTATCACACGTTATGAACCCTGGAGCTTATTAAGACAGTTACAAAAAGAATTAGAGCTATCCAGAGATGAAAAATCAGAAGAAAGTACCATTGCCACAGCGGAGTGGACTCCATCTGTTGACATTAAAGAAGAAAGCGATAAGTTCCTGATTTTTGTTGATATACCCGGCGTTAAACCGGAAGATATTGAGGTGAGCATGGAAGCCGGTGTCCTCACGGTAAAAGGGCAGAAAGAGTCCGAAAGCAAAACCGAAAAAGACGGCTATAAACGCGTTGAACGTAGTTTTGGTTCCTTTTATCGGCGCTTCAGTTTACCTGACTCTGCGAATGGCGATGCTATTAATGCGAAATGCAAACATGGCGTATTGGAAATAACCATTCCTAAACGAGAAGCCGTGCAGCCTAAACGTATTCAAGTATTGTCTGAAGAATAAATAAGATTGCAAAACGCCTCCTAAATGGAGGCGTTTTTACTCTTGTAATCACCAACAGTTACAACTGTAGCAATACTAGACTGGAAAATTGACCACAGGCACCCAGTTTTCAGCCCAAGTATAATTCGTCCCCTCGCCTGCAGCCTCTAATGATGAGGCCATAAACTCAATAAATACCCTGACCTTAGCGGGTAAATACTCTCGTTTTGGGTAAATAGCAAACACGCCATTATCGGGTTGCGGTGGTCGGTAATAAGGGAAAAGTGACACTAATGTTCCGCTTTGCAAGCCAAGCTTCGCCAGAAAATGCGGTAATTGAGCAAATCCCATACCATCGACACACATATGTGCCATTGCCTCGCCATCATCCGTGATATGCGTGCGTTCTAACACATAAGGGAGATACTCCCCTTTCGCATTGGGCAAAAAAATCGGCTGTAGCTGTTGTGTTTCTTTAATTCGAAAACCAATCCAACTGTGTTGCTGAAAATCATCGGCACAACGGGGTACCCCGTGCACCTCTAGATATCGAGGTGAAACACACGTCAGAAAGTCCATTGGACTAAGACGCCTTGCCACCAAACGACTGTCTTTCACGAAACCTGTTCGCAGTGCCACATCGATTTCGTTCTCAATGACATCCACGTGTAGTGTACTGGTCAACTAAAACCGGACACTTTTTTTAGCTCGTTTTCATAATCCACCGGCGTTTTGTCGCCATTGGCTGTGTGCAGTCTTTCCAAGTTGTAATATCGCATATATTCAGCGACATCTTTTT
>NZ_VYTY01000013.1 GCF_009821115.1 Nitrincola alkalisediminis
GCGGGCTGCTCTCATGCGTTTGGGATAGACATAGGCGAGCGGGAAGTTTCCACCTCTGATTAATGCTGCAATTTTGTATGAATCTATTCGATCATTTTTGGTTTTACCGCCATGAATAGCTTTCATGTATAAAGCGTGACCAAGAATAAAGTTGATGCCTTGGTCTTCGCAAAAGTCAGCGATCCAATACCAGCAGTGCATGCATTCAACTCCGATGACTAGATCGTCGAGATAAGGTTCGATGAGAGAAAGCAGAGCTTGAGGTTGAGCTGAGATCTCTTTATGTAATAAGGTTTCGCCCTGTTGACTGAGAACACACACATAAAGACTGCGTGCATGCAAATCTATTCCACAATAGTGTTGATGAGTGCTATTGTAAAAGTTCATTGAGTCTTCTCCTTTTTTGGTTTTGTCACCTTTTAGCTTAGTCAATCAGGCTAAGCTGGGGGGAGGGCTCAATGAGTATCAAAGCGCTGCTGACGGACAACTTTTCCGCTGCGCTCGTGTGTCATGACGAAAGGCTAACCCCTTTCTTGCTGTATTAAAGATGAGGGTAGGCCCCTCGGTTCCGGCAACCAGATGCAGGAATCAAACCGCCCTATGCGGCATGTATTAAGAAAGAGGTCTCGAAAGTGATAGATTGGATGATACATCCTAAATTTGGTGCTGACGGGTATTTTTTTGCGCTTTCGTCGGCTCATTAACTAAGCGTTATGCCTCTATTGTAAATCTCTAGCAATCACTTAAATTAAGGTCTAAAATTAGGTCTGATTTTAATGCTTATATGGTGAAGTTATGAGACAGGTATTAGCGAATTGCTCTGCCAGTATTTCAGAGTTAAAGAAAAATCCAACTGCTCTTTTGAACGAGGCTGATGGTTCAGCTATTGCGATCCTTAACCATAACAAACCCGCAGCTTACCTTGTACCGGCTGAAACTTACGAGTATCTGATGGATATGCTTGATGATTATGAGCTTTCCCAAATAGTAGATAGTCGTCGTGGTGATTTGTCGCAAGCTGTGGAAATCAATATTGATGACTTATAAGTTAAAGTTTTTGCCAGCAGCCCAAAAGGAGTGGAGTAAGCTAGCGCCAACGATTCAGAGTCAATTTAAAAAGAAACTCAAAGAAAGGCTAGAAAATCCCCACGTTCCATCATCAAAGTTACGGGGTTATGATTCTGTTTACAAAATCAAACTTCGTACATCAGGTTATCGTTTGGCTTATGAAGTCATCGACAATGAAGTTGTCGTTTATGTACTCGCTGTTGGTAAACGAGATAAAGATGCTGTTTATAAGAAGCTGGCTTCACGCTTCAGCTAGCGGCATTACAAACGCTTCAAGAGGGGCAGCCAACGCGTGGCATTTTTACTATGCGTTGGTTTTTGTGATTACGGAGTTATGCGGAAGCTTGGTAGTAGCGTTGTCTGCCCCCTTAAGCGGGCGTTAGTGCGTCAAGCAAAGCTTGATGCATCTTGCAGGGTGTAAGTCCCTGTCGGGTAAGGTTTAACTCACCACCCGTATCGAGTGTTGCGCCTATGGCGGAGTCTGATTTTTTTTATAGGCGAACAAGATAGGTGAAGCGTACACAGAGAATTAGTTAGGCCATAGGGGATGCGTGTCCCTGAAGAGCTGGTATCGCTTCGATAAGCACAATCTGACTGACGAGGTTTGTAACGCCACCGAAGTCCATGCAAAGCAGCCGTTAAAGTGAGGCTGTGGCGAGTCAGCGGAGTTATCAAGCCGTGGCATGACTAAAGAGATGTATCAGGAACTTGAGAGAGCCAGAAGTGTTCCATAGGGATACGGTAGGGACGCTAAGCCACAAGCAAGGCCAACGATGACCTTCTGGCAGTCAGACCCGCTCATAGTAGTCTGAGACGGTAAAACCGATCACATGGCGAAGGGGCTGGAAGTTATATTCTGCGTTTAGCAGACACATAGGCCGGACAATGTAGGGCTGGAATCACTATGACAACCGAACTAAACGCAATCACATTTAAAGCACAGCACAACCCCAAACACAGGTTTCAGAACTTATATGGAATGCTAAGCGAAGATTGCCTGTATCAAAGCTGGGGTCAGCTTAATAAGCAAGCAGCGGCTGGGATCGACGGCATTACTATGCCAGAGTACCAGTAGCAACTTGTGTCCAACATTAGCCGGTTAAGTGATGCATTAAAGCGTAAACGTTATTGTGGAGGCAGATATTAAAGGCTTCTTCAATAATTTAGACCACGGCTGGTTGATGAAAATGCTGAAGCAGCGTGTTGACGATAAAGCGTTACTGGGAGTGATTAGCCAGTGGCTAAAAGCACGAATAAAATCACCAGAAGGACAGTCTGAATGTCCTCAAACCGGCACGCCGCAAGGTGGCATCATCAGTCCTGTTTTGGCAAATATTTACCTGCACTACGCGTTAGATCTATGGTTTGAAAAGAAAGTAAAACCCAAGATGCGTGGCAGGGCAATGTTAATTCGCTATGCTGATGATTTTGCTTGTGCCTTTCAATGTGCGAATGATGCAGAGCGCTTCTATAAGGTGCTGCCAAAGCGGCTGAAGAAATTCAACTTTAAATCGTTGGCTTCCTCAGCTGCGACGCAAATTGATGGGGTACCGCAATTACTTTGGTTTGCCTGATAATAGTCGTTGTTTGGATAAGCTGTACAGTCATGTGCTGCATAGTTTATACAAATGGCTCAATAGACGAAGTGGAAGGCGAAGTTATAACTGGAGTCAGTTTAAGCAGATGTTAGTGTATTATGGTATTGAGCGACAAAGGGTGAGTAAGCGCATTATTCACGTTGATTGGTATTAAGTGCGTGATTTACACGCGTGAATATATAACTGAAGAGCCGGATGCGGTAGTTCCGCACGTCCGGATCTGGTGTGCCATGAGTGTCTTCGGACACGTAGCTGTATGAGAGATGGAGGTAGGCCCTCTGAAGCCGGCTTGCAGAAGCAGGCTTCAAACCACTGTAAGCTGCGCCGGTAAAGAGCCGGGGTGGTGAGCGTTACAGAAAAGGCACAGCTAAATGTGTCAGGTAGGAAATGAGAAGGCGAGCGAGAGCGAACCACTGATGAAGTGTCGAAAACGTGAAACTGGCATCAAAAATGGGGATTCAGATCTGCCCCGTGATAAGTACAGGGGGAGTCTGCTTACTGCCTGTGCGGTGTCCGGCATGAAGGTGGCGCGAGCTCATTTCAGGCTCTTGTATGGAACATGGGAACCTGTCGTCTCAATGTTAAGGGAGAAGCTCAAGTGGAGACCCCACAAGAGTCAGAGTACCGATGTGAGTCACAGGGGCGGACCGGTCCGTAGTAGCGTTGAAACCGCTGTAATGGCGGTGGAGCAAAGGGGCCGGGTCATTCAGCGATATAGATCGGTCAACCGGTAACGGGAGGAATTGATGGATATTGCAAAGCCTTTCGAGATTTCCAAGCGGGTAGTGTATGACGCCTACTTGCAGGTGAAGTCGAACAAAGGTGCAGAGGGTATCGACAGGCAGTCAATACAGGACTTTGAACGGGACCTGCGAAATAACCTGTACAAGCTATGGAATCGATTGTCGTCTGGGAGCTATTTTCCGCCGGCCGTTCTGGAGGTTTCAATCCCCAAAAGCAACGGTGGTACGCGACGGTTAGGAATCCCAACCGTTGCGGATCGCATCGCGCAGATAGTAGTAAAACAGTACCTGGAACCTCTGGTGGAACCATATTTTCATCCCGATTCGTATGGTTACCGCCCGAGGAAATCAGCGCTGGATGCTATCGGTGTAGCGCGGAAACGTTGCTGGCGATATGACTGGGTTGTGGATCTCGATATCAAAGGGTTCTTCGACAATCTGGATCATAAGTTGGTGATGCGTGCGGTAGAGAAACACACGAACTGCCACTGGATTTTGCTCTATGTGGAACGGTGGCTAAAAGCCCCTATGCAAACACAGGATGGCAAAATCGAAGCGCGCTGCAAAGGTTCGCCACAGGGAGGTGTTATCAGTCCTTTGTTAGCGAATATGCTCATGCACTATGTGTTTGATGATTGGATGAGGCAAGAGTATTCAGGCATACCGTTTGAGCGGTATGCCGATGATGCCGTGGTGCACTGTAAGACGGAAAAGCAGGCGCTCTTCATCCGAGATAAGATTGACCAACGGCTGAAACGCTGTAAGCTGGAACTGCATCCGGAAAAGACGCGAATCGTATACTGCAAAGATGAGCTTAGAAGCTCAGCTTATCAGCATACGAGTTTCGACTTTCTGGGTTACACTTTTCGTCCAAGGACGAATCGGACGCGGTTCGGGAAGCTGTTTGTTAGCTTCTCTCCGGCCATCAGTGACAAGGCTAAGAAGTCGATACGTAGATGTATTAGACAATGGAAGATCCACCTGTGGAGTGGTACGACGCTGATCTCGATTGCGCAGGAAATAAATAGCGTAGTCCGAGGTTGGATACAGTACTATGGACGGTTTATGCGCTCGGAAGTGAGAGGTGCTGTTCAGAATATAGATGCCTACCTGATACGTTGGGCCATGGGCAAATACAAGCGCTTACGTGGCCGTAAGCGCCGTGCTTCTGTCTGGCTGGAAAGGATCAGAAAAGAGTGGGCTAGTCTATTTGTTCACTGGTCAGCAGGCTTCTCTCGATGGGCTGGATGATGGGAGCCGGATGAATCGAGAGGTTCACGTCCGGTTCTGAGAGCGGCCAAGGGGGAGGTTTCCTTGGCCGACTCACCTGTGGGGGCGGCTCAGTAATGGGTCGTTCTACCACGATTGCAGCTTGACAATGTTGCGCATTGCGCTACACTCAATCCATGATTAGAGCTTTTAAGCTCAAAGGACTGAAGCTTTACTTCGAAACAGGAGGTACGCGAGGCATTAAGGTAAAACATGCGACCAGATTGCGTATGCAATTAACCGCCTTGAATACTGCGATGGAAGTTTCAGATCTCTACATTCCAGGATACAAACTGCATCCGCTAAAAGGTGATCGCAAGGGTATTTGGTCAATAACGGTCAGTGGCAATTGGCGTTTGACCTTTGATTTTCGTGATGGTCATGTGTATCTGCTAGATTATGAGGATTATCACTGATGTCTATAATGTTTAATCCAGTCCATCCTGGAGAATTTATTTTGGCAACCTACATAGAACCTTTTGGTTTGAGTTGTCGATATCTTGCGGAAAAATTGGATGTATCTCCATCTACACTCAATCGAATCTTGAGGTGTCAAAGTGGCATAAGCCCAGAAATGGCCCTTCGTCTATCTAAAGCATTGGGTAGAAGCCCAGAAAGTTGGCTGGCTATGCAGGATGCTTATGATTTATGGCATGCTGGTAAAAAGTTAAGTTTAGATAAGGTGCAAAAGGTTGAGCTTAATGCTGCATAACAAGTCGCGGCAGTTCGTGCCTGCGGCACCGGACACTCACTTCGTTCGTGCCGCTGTGCTCGGGCGTTAACCCTTCCTCTCACGGCCTTGCGAATATACGTCAGTGACGTATAATGACGTTATGTTTACTATCATCGAAACTCCTACATTCGAAGCGGATGCCAAAAAATATGGACTGAGGAAGAGCGAAATGCGTTCTTCGCTTGGTTGGCGGCTAATCCTGATATTGGCGACCCGATTCCTGGCGGTGGTGGATGTAGAAAGGTTCGTTGGTCCGTGGCGGGATCAGGGAAACGCGGTGGAGTGCGAGTCATCTACTTCACCAAGTTAGCTAACGGTGAGATCTGGTTATTGGTGATCTATAAAAAAGCCGTTAAGGAAAATATACCCGCGCATATCCTGAAAGCAGTTCGTGAGGTGCTGGAAAATGAATAACGAGATCTTGAGTGCAGAGGAGCTTGGCAACAAGTTGCTTCAATCAGTTAAAGAAATGAAAGCTGGCAAAGCGGCTAGAACCTGTCGTGTTGTGCCTAATGAGGTTGCAGAGGCGCGGAGCAAGACTGGGCTAACACAGGTTGAGTTTGCTGAGGTACTGCATATTTCGCCACGCACCTTGCAGGAATGGGAGCAAGGCCGCCGTAAGCCTTCTGGACCTGCAAAAGCGCTTATCGAGATTGCTTTCCGCCATCCTGAGGTTATTAGGGAAGACCTTGCGCTTAGGGGTTAATAAACAATTGCAGTGGAACAAATTTGCTGCGCAAAATTCGTCCTCTGCATTGGGCGTTAAGCTCAAAAATCAGCACTTGCCATGTGTAACCTTGTGGGTTACGATTGATCCATGATTATAAGCTTCATACACAAAGGCCTTGAGAAGTTCTACAAGTCCGGTAAAACCTCTGGGGTTCAGGCGAAACACGCCAAGCGTTTAAGGCTTATTCTTACAAACCTTGATCAAGCCGAAACACCAGAAGATATGGATTTGCCGGGTCTTCGTTTGCATGAATTAAAAGGAAGCCGTAAAGGCATATGGTCTGTGTCAGTAAGCGGAAATTGGCGGATCACTTTTCGATTCACCGGCAAAGACGCCGAAATAGTTAATTATGAGGATTATCACTAATGAGTATGCACAATCCGGCTCATCCGGGTGAAATTCTTAAAGAGTTAGTAATTGAACCGACGGGTGTAACAATTACTGATGTCTCAGAGCATCTAAATATAAGCCGTAAAACTTTATCTAAAGTATTAAATGGTAGAGGTTCTATTACTCCTGAAATGGCGGTACGGCTTGAGCTGGCTTTTAAGAAACCCACCGCTGATCATTGGCTTAGGCTTCAGAATGCTTATGACCTTTGGGTTGCCCGACAAAATCAGTCTTTGCTGCAAGTTCGTCCATATGATTTTGCAGCGCAAGCTTAACAAAGCCATTTAATTCGCTCCCTTCGGTCACCGGACGCTCGTTCCTTGTGCCGTTTATGGCGGGCGTTATATGCCAGAGATTACAAAATCGACTGCCGCACTAATGTCAGCGCGTTGTGAGGTCAGGTCATAGGCCAGAACACCAAGCTGTTTGCGATCTACACCTGCAATGTCTTGTGTCATTGCTGTGAAGCTCTCACCATCAAGAATGAATGTGGGATTGAGCCTCGATAGGCTTATGTGTGCAGCCATTTTTGAAGGTGTAAGCGGAATGACAATGGTTGTTCTCAGTTCACTTAATAAACCAGTTTGTATATCCAGCAGGTAAGGGTATTGGGTGCGAGTAGCTGGGTTGGGGTTCTTATATGCGCAAAATTGACTCATCAGAACTTCCTGACACTGTCGCTGAACGTGCCGTTGGTTTCGACAAATTGGTTGTATGCTTGAATAGCATCGGCGTTCTCGCGTAGCCATTGAGCGCGCTGTTCAGTCCTTAATTGATCAGCCAGGGCACGCTCCAAAGTTGCAGATAGATTGATATTGAGACCTTTGGCTTTTTCAAGTAAATCACTGTTTATACTGACATTAGTGGGTTTCTTGGGGGCTTGGGTATTGTATGCGTAATTCATGGCTGTTGCTCCGCATGTGTGATGTGCATAGTATATGCGCATACTTATTGTTGGGCAAGGCATATAACAATCCGCAGCAATCGCTCCCGTTGGTCGCTGGGACAGCCAAAACGCTGCGCTTATTTGGCCGCCCTTGTGAGGGGCGTTAGCAGTCAATCATATCCACTTCCTTGCTAAATGAGTAAAAAAGGAATAATTTATACTCATGAACACGTTTGAATTTGATGGTGAAAAAAGTCAAGCGAACCTCCATAAGCATGGAATTGATTTCCTTGATGCACGGGCCTTGTGGCAAGATCAAGATTTACTAGAGATTCAAGCTAAGTCAGATGATGAACCTCATTACCTTGTCATTGGTCTTATAGGTGATAAGCACTGGTCTGCCGTGATCACATACCGAGGTGAAAAAATACGAATTATTTCGGTAAGACGTTCACGCAAGAGTGAGGTAGAGTTGTATGAAAGCTAATGAATTTGATTCAAAATTTGATGAGAGTGTAGAAGACATCATTGGCGATCTTGATGTAACAACTGCACGCCGAGTAAATCATGAAGTAAAGCGCATTAATGTTGATTTTCCTGCATGGGTAGTTGAATCGCTTGATCGTGAAGCTGCTCGAATAGGAGTCACTCGCCAATCCATTATTAAAGTTTGGCTAGTAGAGCGTTTGCGTGCTGAAGCTGCTAACAGCCGCTGAAAAGTGACACCGCGAGCGTTGCACTTTAGCGGAGCGTTAAATTTTTTGCCTACCCTTGTAGACTATGCTGTAATACATTGTAGTCAGCAAATTCGAGGGTCATAGTCATGAGCGTCACCACAGTTCGCCTTCAAGCAGAAGTTGAACAGCATCTGGAAGCGATCGCCAGCAGGCTGCACCGTAGCAAAGGCTGGGTAATCAACCAGGCATTGTCGGAATACATAGAAAGGCAGCAGCTTGAGCAAGAGCGGTGGAAACAAACATTAGAGGCAATGGAGTCTGCTGCCCAAGGCAAGGTTGTTGATGCCAGCGAGGTCCATAGTTGGCTTAATAGCTGGGTGGCCGAAAACGAGCAAGATGCGCCGAGGTCAGGTAAGTGAAGCTGGTTTACACGGACGAAGCCATTGATGATTTAAAATGCCTCAGGGAGTTCATTGCGGTGCACAGCCCGTCGGCGGCAGCCAGGATTGCCACCGAACTGGTTGGCAAAATCGAATTACTTCCAGAATTCCCCAAAATGGGCACACCAGTTGAAATGGCACCGGTGCCTGACTCTGTTCGAGATATGGTTTTCGGAAAATACGTCGTTCGATATTCAGTTCATGCCAGTGCTATCATTATTCTCCGAGTGTGGCATGGCCTTGAGGGTGAACGATAGCAATTTAACCAAACGCGGACTCGGACTCGGACGCCCTTGTCTCCGCTTCGCTGCATCAAGGTTGCCGGTGCGCTCTGTGTTAAGCTTAAAAATCAGCACTTGTCATATGTAGCCTTATGGGTTGCGATTGATCCCGTTGCGCCTGGATATCTATTTATCCTGTACCTCTGCACTTCCTCAAGCGTTATCTGTTACCATATTGGCCTCATTTTTTTATGAAATTGCACAGATGCTTGATCAAATACGTATAATTCTCGTGAATACGACGCATCCCGGTAATATTGGGGCGGTTGCCAGAGCCATGAAAAATATGGGGCTGGCGGATCTTTGTTTGGTTGCACCTAAACGTTTTCCAGATCCTGAGGCCGATGCCCGTGCGTCGGGGGCGACCGATATTTTAGCGGCGGCGACACTCGTGGATACCTTAGAGGATGCCATTGCGGATTGCCATCTCGTGGTGGGCACTAGTGCGCGTGGGCGTCATATCCCTTGGCCGATCATGAACCCAAGAGAACTTGCGGGTGTTGTCGGAAAGGTGGCTCCTGATACGCGCGTCGCGATTGTCTTTGGTCGCGAAGATCGTGGCCTGACCAATGAAGAGCTTCATCGCTGTCATCATCATGTGCAAATTCCTACGAACCCCGATTTTAGTTCGTTGAACGTGGCCGCTGCTGTGCAAGTGATTGCGTATGAGCTGCGCATGTTGCAGGAGTCGTTAGACGAGCCGTCTGCACCTAAGTGGGGAACGCAGTGGGATATCGAGTTGGCACAAGCAAAAGAGCTGGAGCTTTTGTTTGAACACTTAGAGAAAACCTTGGTGGAGATCGAGTTCTTAGATCCCGAAAATCCACGTCAGTTGATGACCCGTATGCGCAGGCTTTTTTTAAGAGCCGTGCCGGATAAGGTTGAGGTCAACGTTTTGCGCGGTATTTTAAGAAGCGTGGACGAAAAAGTGGGCGCGGATCATCCCAAAAAAGGCTAACGTCTAAAAAAGGTTATTTGTGTGTTTGCATCCATAAAAGAAGACATTGCGTCTGTTTTTCACCGAGACCCTGCCGCACGTAGTACCTTCGAGGTGGTGACAACCTATCCGGGCTTGCATGCGGTCTGGTGGCATCGTTTGGCACATGGGCTTTGGCGTCGGGGCTTTAAGTGGCTGGCGCGAATGATTTCCAATTTTGCCCGCTGGACAACGGGTATCGAGATTCACCCCGGTGCGCAAATCGGTCGCCGCTTTTTTATTGATCATGGCATGGGTGTCGTTATTGGCGAAACCGCCATCGTAGGTGACGATGTCACGCTTTACCACGGTGTTACCCTAGGGGGCACAACTTGGAATAAGGGGCAGCGCCATCCAACCCTTGAAAGTGGTGTGGTGTGTGGTGCTGGGGCGAAGATTCTCGGGCCGATCACAATTGGCCAAGGGGCGCGTGTCGGGTCGAATGCCGTGGTGACCAAACACGTACCGGCTGGTGCTACTGTTGTCGGTATTCCAGCGCGGATTGTTAAGCGGGGCCAAGAGTCGGCTCAATGCGAAGACGTGCGCCGAAAAATGGCCAATCAAATGGGCTTTGATGCCTACGCCGTTACCGAAGAAGTGTCAGACCCTGTTGCGCATGCTATTCAGTGTCTTTTAGATCATATGCAGGCGATGGATAAGAAAGTTGAATCCATGGGGCAGGTGTTGTGTGAATTGCGTCCTGAGTACTGCAATGAGGAGTTACCTGAGCTGAAAGGCGAAGATTTTGAGGGGGCGGTTGAAGACGAAAGCGCCTTATCGACTCGCGAATCTAATTCTTGATCAAATTAGTAGGTTAAATAGTTGACTGCTTTTGTAGGTTTTAGCATAATCCCTCTTACTTAATTGGGTGAATGTGAGGTGAATGATGCGACTTACAACGAAAGGCCGGTATGCGGTGACTGCCATGTTGGACTTGGCACTGCACGAAGGAAAAGGACCAATCAGTCTTGCCGATATTTCTGAGCGCCAAGGAATTTCTTTGTCGTATCTTGAGCAACTTTTTGCACGTTTGCGTCGCAATGAGTTGGTTTCAAGCGTCAGAGGCCCAGGCGGTGGTTATCAACTCAAACGCCCACAGAACAAAATTAATGTTGCTGAAGTTGTGGATGCTGTCAATGAGACGGTCGATGCCACGGGTTGCCGGAGTAAAGGCGATTGTCAGGCCGGTGAAGTCTGTTTGACCCATCATTTATGGTGTGATTTGAGCGATCAAATACACAGCTTTTTGGCAGGTATTACCCTGGCCGATCTGGTTCAGCGTCAAGATGTTCAGCAGGTTGCTTCGCGTCAAGATTTACGCAAATTAGATCAAGTGATCGTCAGTTCGCGTGAAAGTGAGTTTGAAAGGGTGGCGAGCAGGCACTAAGGCCTGTGTTGCCAGTGGTATTTTTTAACAAGTGTGAAAATAATGATGCGTCCTGTTTATCTCGACTATGCCGCCTCAACCCCAGTGGATCCGAGAGTGGCCGAAAAAATGATGGCCTGCCTGACAATGGATGGAAACTTTGCGAATCCTGCGTCACGGTCTCATATTTACGGTTGGAGAGCGGAAGAGGCCGTTGAGCAAGCGCGTCAACAGGTTGCTGAATTATTGAACACGGATCCACGCTCGATTGTGTGGACATCCGGTGCAACAGAATCGAACAATCTTGCGATTAAAGGGGCTGCGCATCAAAGTGCGCGTAAAGGCAAACACCTGATTACGTCGCGAATTGAGCACAAAGCGGTGATTGATACCCTTCGTCATCTTGAGGATGAGGGGTATGAAGTCACATGGTTGACGCCTGATGCGCAGGGCCTAATTCATGTCCAGCAAGTCAGTGATGCGTTACGCGATGACACAATTTTAGTGTCGCTGATGCATGTGAACAACGAGATAGGCACCGTCACCGATATTGCGGCGATAGGGGATCTTTGTCGAGAGCATCGTGTGTTGTTTCATGTGGATGCCGCGCAAAGTGTCGGCAAGCTGCCTATTGATTTGAGTGAGTTGAACGTTGATTTAATGTCGATCTCAGCCCACAAGATATACGGCCCAAAAGGAATCGGTGCGCTCTATGTTCGCCAGCAACCCAAAGTGCGTATAGAAGCGCAAATACACGGGGGCGGACATGAGCGAGGGATGCGTTCGGGCACCCTACCGACCCATCAAATCGTCGGAATGGGTGAGGCATTAAAGCTCGCACAGGAATTGATGCTTGAAGAGTCGACGAGAATTGCCCGTCATCGTCAAACCTTTTGGGAAGGGATTAAAGATTTACCTAGTGTACAATTGAACGGATCCTTCTCGCGGCGGATTGCAGGCAATTTGAATCTGGCCGTTGCAGGGGTTGAGGGTGAAGTCTTGTTGATGGCCTTAAAAGATCTCGCCATCTCAACAGGATCGGCATGCACCTCAGCCAGCGTAGAACCCAGTTATGTTTTAAAAGCCATCGGCGTCCCTGATGCACTGGCGCATGCGTCAGTGCGTATCAGTTTTGGGCGCTTCACCACAGAAGATGAAGTCGAGTTTGCCATTAAGCATTTCCGTCAGGTTGTCACTCGATTGACAAACACTGACGCCTAACCCGGCGCGGATGTGCAAGCAGAGGTAGTAGAGTTATGTCTGAACAGGTCGAAAGTTTAATTAGGAAAGAGTACTCAGCCGGTTTTCACACCAATATCGAGTCTGAGACTTTGCCTCCAGGGTTGAATGAGGACGTAATTCGTTTCATTTCAGCTAAAAAAAATGAGCCTCAGTGGATGCTCGACTGGCGTCTTAAAGCGTTCAAAATTTGGCAAGGAATGGAAGAGCCTGAGTGGGCGCACGTCAAATATCCGAAGATCGATTTTCAGTCGATTTCGTATTTCTCAGCGCCCAAGAGTCTTGCGGACCGTCCAAAAAGCCTGGATGAAGTCGATCCTGACCTTATTGAAACCTACAATAAGCTTGGTATTCCGCTGCATGAGCAAGAGATGTTGGCCGGTGTAGCGGTTGATGCTGTTTTCGACTCTGTTTCTGTGGTGACAACGTTCAGAGGCAAGCTGGAAGAGGCCGGTGTTATTTTTTGCCCGATCAGCGAAGCTGTGCACAAATACCCCGAGTTGATTAAAAAATACATTGGTTCAGTCGTTCCTCAACGCGATAACTATTATTCTGCGTTGAATTCAGCCGTGTTCTCCGATGGTTCCTTCGTGTACATCCCCAAAGGTGTGCGTTGTCCGATGGAGCTTTCCACCTATTTCAGAATTAATGAAATGAACACTGGGCAGTTTGAGCGTACCTTGATTATTGCCGATGAAGGCTCACACGTGAGCTACTTGGAAGGCTGTACTGCGCCACAACGTGACGAGAATCAGCTGCACGCAGCTGTTGTTGAGTTGGTTGCGCTGGACAATGCCGAGATTAAATATTCAACAGTGCAAAACTGGTACCCCGGCGATGAACAAGGCAAGGGCGGGATTTATAACTTTGTAACCAAACGTGGAATCTGCCATACCCGCGCCAAGATTTCGTGGACGCAGGTTGAAACTGGATCGGCTGTGACCTGGAAGTACCCGAGCTGCATCCTAAAGGGCGATCACAGTATTGGTGAGTTTTATTCGGTTGCTTTGACGAATAATTACCAGCAGGCCGATACCGGAACCAAAATGATCCACTTGGGTAAGCACACCAAGTCGACCATTATTTCCAAGGGTATTTCGGCGGGTAAAAGTCAAAATGCCTATCGTGGTTTAGTGCGCATGGGGCCAACGGCGGAAGGTGCGCGTAATTATACACAATGCGATTCTTTGCTGATTGGTGACCGTTGTGGCGCACATACCTTTCCTTACATAGAAAGTGCACACCCTTCTGCTGTTGTTGAGCATGAAGCAACCACGT
This sequence comes from Nitrincola alkalisediminis, assembly GCF_009821115.1. Lineage (GTDB taxonomy): Bacteria > Pseudomonadota > Gammaproteobacteria > Pseudomonadales > Balneatricaceae > Nitrincola > Nitrincola alkalisediminis. The sequence goes on from NZ_VYTY01000013.1 coordinate 13,675, forward strand.
CTAAAGTCAGTGATGATCAGCTGTTCTTATGCCAACAGCGCGGTTTAGATGCCGAAAAAGCCGTTTCCATGATTGTGAATGGTTTTTGCCGAGAAGTGTTTAAACAGCTGCCAATGGAATTCGCTGTGGAAGCGGGCAAGTTGTTAGAAGTCAGTCTCGAAGGGTCAGTAGGCTAAGCCGTACTGAGCAACCGATTTAAATGTTTGTGAGTGATACGATGTTAAAAATTAATGACTTGTGTGCAAAAGTAGAAGACAAAGAAATTCTTCGCCAGCTAAATCTTGAAGTAAAGCCAGGTGAAATTCATGCCATCATGGGACCCAATGGTGCGGGTAAGAGTACCCTGGGCAATGTGTTGTCTGGACGTCCAGGCTATGAAGCCACAGCAGGTCATGTTGAATTTAAAGGTCAGGATCTTTTAGACATGGATCCTGAAATTAGAGCCAGAGAAGGATTGTTTTTGGCGTTTCAGTATCCCGTTGAAATACCCGGCGTCAGCAATATGGAGTTGCTGAAAGCCTCTGTTGATGCGCGTCGTGCACATGCAGGTCTTGAAGAATACTCTGCAATTGAGTTCATGAAAATGGCACGCGAAGCCTGTAAAACCGTTAATCTGGATCAGAGCTTTTTAAAGCGTGGTGTGAATGAGGGGTTCTCAGGCGGAGAAAAGAAACGCAACGAAATCATGCAGATGATGCTGCTTGAACCGTCGCTTTGCATCTTGGATGAAACAGACTCGGGTCTGGATATCGATGCGTTGCAAGTGGTTGCAAGCGGTGTAAACGCCATGCGCTCAGCCGATCGCAGTTTTATTGTTGTCACTCACTATCAGCGTTTGCTGGATTACATCGTACCGGATTATGTTCACGTACTGGCGAATGGTCGTATCGTTAAGTCCGGTGATAAGTCATTGGCACTTGAGCTAGAAGCGAAGGGATATAGCTGGTTAGAAAATGAGGCTGTTTGACGATGAGTGAATTTCAATCACATGCGCTGGTATTGGCGCAACAGTCTACAGGGCTTCCTTGGCTTAACGAGGCGAAACAGGCGTGTGCCGATCAATGGCAAACTGAAAAATGGCCAACACGCAAAACCGAAGCTTGGCGTTACACTTCGTTGCAGTCCTTGGAGTCGACGCTTTGGACTTTGCCATCGGATGCAGCATTAGATGCGCTGCCCGATGAATTAATGGCGCTAGATGCAATTCGCGTAGTGTTTGTGAATGGGCACTTCTCCAGTCAGTTTTCGTCAGAATTGCCAGCAAGCTTAACCTTGTTTAGCCAAGCGTCAGACGCTGAACAACAGGCGATTTTAGCCAAGTTTAATCAAGTGGCTAAGGTTGAAAAGCACCTGTTTTCTCAACTTAACACAGCGGCGTTGGGAGAAGGGGTCTTTTTAAACCTTCGTGCCAATCAGCGCTTGGAAAAGCCAGTGTATGTGGTGCATATACACACGGGGTCTGGTGCGTCTGACTATGTGGGCTCGCGCCTGTTGCTCTCACTGGAAACCAGTGCCGAGGCCGTTGTCATCGAGCATTTTGTGACGTTGAGCGATGCCAGCCCCATGTTTAATGCGGTGACCGAAGTCGATTTAGGTGAAAACGCCAAACTTAAACATTATCGAATCAGCATGGAAAGTGAGCAAGCCTTGCATTTGGGCAGTGTTCATGCCGCCTTGCATGCCAATTCCCAGCTGACGGGCTTTACCTTGGCAACCGGGAGTCGTTTGAAGCGCATCGATTACCATGTTCGACATCTGGGGTCGGGTGCGGATCTTGATTTGCAGGGTATTTATTTACCTAAGTATAACCAACGCGTCGATTACCATACCAATGTTGAGCACTGTGTTCCGCATTGCACGACCAATGAAGTGTTTAGAGGGGTGATTTCGGATACGGCGAAAGCGGTCTTTAACGGACGTATTCATATTCATCAGGACGCTCAAAAAACACTAGCGGAGATGAGTAATCGTAACCTTTTGACGTCAAATCGCGCAGAAATAAACACTAAGCCTGAATTGGAAATTTACGCCGATGATGTGAAGTGTGCGCACGGTGCGACCATCAGTCAATTGAACGATGAGTCCTTATTTTACTTAGTCAGCCGTGGTATTTCTGAGGCGGAAGCGAGAGTCATGCTCAGTTTTGGTTTTGTCAACGAGCTGGTTGAAAACATTGCCATAGATGAAATTAAAGAGTGGTTGCGCCCACGCATGGCGAAAGCGTTTGGCCAGAGTGATGACGTTGTGCGTCATTTGATCCACGATGAATCGATCGATTAGCGAAAGGTGGTGATTGAGTGAGTTTGGATATCGATAAAATAAGGGCAGATTTTCCAGCGTTGCATCAGACGGTGAATGGGCGTCCCCTTGTCTACTTAGACAACGGTGCGACAACACATAAGCCGCAAGCGATGATTGATGCATTGGTGAATTTTTATTCATTGGATAACAGCAACGTCCACCGAGGTGCACATGCGTTGAGTGATCGGGCGACCGAGAAGTTTGAAGCGGCGCGCCAAACCCTTGCTGAATTCATTAATGCGCCTGAAAGTCGATCGGTTATTTGGACTCGCGGAAGCACCGAAAGCATTAACCTTGTCGCGTACAGTTGGGGGCGTCAAAACCTGTCAAAAGGCGATAGGGTCTTAGTTTCCATGCTTGAACATCACTCCAACATCGTGCCGTGGCAATTGGTTGCGCAAGAGGTTGGAGCCGAGGTGGTGCCTATTCCGATTACGGACGAAGGCATTATTGACTTGCAAGCCTATGAAGCCTTGCTCGATGATCGAGTGAAAATGGTCGCATTTGCCCATGTCTCGAATGCTTTGGGTGTCATCCATCCCGTTCAAAAAATGGTGGAGATGGCGCATCGCGTGGGTGCGAAGGTGTTGGTTGACGGTGCTCAAGGCGCTGGGCACTTCCTTGCCGATGTGCAGCAATTGGGCTGCGACTTTTATACCTTCTCAGGTCATAAGCTTTTCGGCCCAACGGGCATAGGTGCTTTGTATGGCAAGGCAGAGCTGTTAGAGGCGATGCCACCCTGGTTGGGCGGTGGAGAAATGATTGAGAGTGTCAGCTTTGCAGGGACAACCTTTAACAAGCTGCCGTTTAAGTTTGAAGCGGGCACGCCGAATATCGCGGACGCGATTGCCTTGGCGGCCTCAATCCACTACCTCAATGGCTTAGACAAGCAAGCACTCATCGATCATGAAGCTCAACTTCTGGCCTACGCAGAAGAAAAGGCAAAGGCCTTTGAGGGAATGCGTGTTTTGGGCGTGTCTCACGAAAAAGTCTGCGTGCTAAGTTTTGTTTTAGACGGTGTCCACTCAGCGGATCTCGGTATGTTGCTGGACCAGCAGGGTATTGCCGTCAGGACGGGTAACCATTGTGCACAGCCAGCAATGGAAGCCTTAGGTGTTGATGGCAGTGTTAGAGCCAGCTTTAGTTTTTACAATACGCTTTCTGAAGTGGATCGTTTATTTGAAGCCTTAGAAAAAGCCCGTGAGTTTTTGATTTAAACAGCAAAGGAGACGTTTCATGTCCGTGGAATCATTTGATCCGCAAACTCAGACGGTAACGGTTTTACCTGCTGCTTTGAGTCATTTTCGTAAGCAGCTTGCCAGTAAGCCTGAAGCCCAAGCCGTTCGCCTCAGCGTAAAGCCCAGCGGATGCTCAGGCTATATGTATGTTTTGGACTTTGTGTCTGAGTCTTTAACGGATGATGTTGACCTGATGGTGGCTGATGACATTCGTTTATTGGTTGATAAAGCCAGTTTGCCGATTGTGGCGGGGACCCAAATCGACTTTGTTCGAGAGGGAATCAACCGTCAAATTAAGTTTATTAATCCCAATGCCACCAGTGAGTGTGGTTGTGGCGAAAGCTTTACAGTGAGTGACTGAGAATGGAAAGACGCATGGTTGTCACGGTGGCTGATTGCCCCGCCCGAATCGTTCCAGCAGGGACTCCTGTGGTTATTCCGAAGGATACATTTGTGACCATTACCCAGTCGTTGGGGGGGAATTACACCCTGACCTGGAGCGGCCAAATGGTTCGGGTAGACGGTACGGATGCTCAGATGCTGGGTTTAAAGCCAGAAAAACTTGAGTTTCCGGCCCCCGAGAATGATCAAATTCAAGAAGAGCAAGTGTGGGATGCTTTAAAAACCATCTACGATCCAGAGATTCCAGTCGATTTGGTTAATCTTGGCTTGATTTACAGTGTGGCACTTGATCAACAGAGTAAGCGAGTGGATATTCAAATGACCCTTACGGCGCCTGGCTGTGGTATGGGGCCAGTGTTGGTGGGTGATGTTGAGTATCGCGTGGCAAAGGTTCCGAATGTAGAGTCGGTTAAAGTGGAGTTGGTCTTTGATCCACCTTGGCAACGCGATATGATGAGTGAAGAAGCGCAGCTTGCGACGGGCATGTTCTACTAAGCATTTCATTGAAGGAAAACTGTATGAAGCAATTCGGCATCGACATCAGCGCCGATGAGGTTATCGACACCCTCTCATTTTTTGACAGTTGGGAGGATCGATACCGCTATATTATTGATTTAGGCAAAGAGCTGCCTTCGATGTCAGAGTCGCTTCAAACCGAAGCTAATCAGGTCAAAGGCTGTCAGAGTCTGGTTTGGTTAGCTGAGCATAAAGAGCAAGGTAAGCTGATCTTTGAAGCCGACAGTAACTCACATATCGTGCGCGGCTTATTGGCTGTGGTCTTAGCGGCGTACAATGGTAAGACGCCAAGTGAAATTTTGTCATTTGATATTGATGCTTACTTTGATGCTTTAAATTTGATCCGGCACCTGAGTCCGAGCCGTGGGAATGGGTTGCGCTCAATGGTAAAACGTATTCAAGATACGGCGGCGGCTCAAGCGGCTTAAGACGTGTTTTTTAAATTGTACGCAAAGGCAATCACTTCGGCGATTGCCTTGTATAAGGCTTCCGGTATTTCCTCTCCCAGTTCTAAACGTATGAGTACTTCGATTAACTCGGGGCTCTCATGGATATGGATATTGTTCTCTTTTGCCAAGGCAAGTATTTGCTCGGCAATCAGCCCCTTTCCTTTTGCAACTATGGTGGGTGCGGCCCCTTTTTCCTGATCGTACTTGAGTGCAACCGCTTTTTTATTGATGTCTATTTCCGTCATGTGTGCAGATCCACCAATCGCTTTTGTAAAAGAGGAGCAACTGGATTGTGTGCTTTTCCTAAACGAACATGCATGGGCTCGACCGTAAAACCTTGTCGTCTTAAGTCGGTTTCAAAATCACTTAAGCGACGTTGAATTCGTTGTAGTGTATCTGACTGCTCAGCCCAAAAGCGCGCACTTAAAGACATGTCTTCTCGCAGCATTAAATCAGCGTCGACAGCGCCCGCTTCCTCTAGATTAAAATGCAAATGAACACTCCAGAGGGTAACAAACTCACCCTGTTCGTCGCGACGACGATGCTCCGTGATTCGTAGCTCGGCATTGTCCAGTTTGTCCTGTTGTTGAATCGGTAAGTCCAATCGGTAATGACGTTCTTGCCCACCATCTGGCAGCTCACGCCATTGTTGCAAGCTGCTAATCTGTTGCGAGGTTGAGCGAGACAGCAATGCGTTTACAAGTTGGGTCAGTTGTTCACGAACCTGCGAGGGTAGCTGTTCTGATAGTTTGAGCAGTTGCCCGAGCTGTTGCTTTAAATCGACAGGCTGATTTTGCCCCGATGTTTGGCTAAGGCGTCCCTCTGTCAATAACCCACCTTGCTGCAGGTTTCGTGCGATGGTTTCACCGGCTTCAGGGCTGCCAGGCTTCACACTGAATAAACTGAGCATGGAATGAATGAGCTGATTTAACGCGGAGTTTTGCTTAACCGAGGTGCGGTCCGTCAGCTGCATGAGTTGGTTTAGACCATCGGCCAGTGGCAGTTGAGTAGGCAGCACTTCTCGTAAGGCTTGATTCATGACGGCTTGAGTCTGTGCCTGTTGAGCGATAGGCAGCGCGGGTTGTGGCATTTGAATCGTAATGCGGCCATTGTCTGTGACCGTTGCTGTGATTTGTTGGCCTGCTTGCATCGGGCGTGGTGCGATGAGATCAAGCGCCATACCCGCGATAGCCACACGCACGGAAAAGCCTTGTGGCCGTGGTAAAGACGTTGAGGGTTGTAAAGCCGCAGGCAGTGGACGATTGTTTGCGGGCTCCGTGGTGCCAGTGTTGGAGGTTGCCGCTGGTGGACGATTTGAGGTCTCGGAGGGTATGGGCGTCGAGGCCAGTGGAGCTGGATTTGTAGTTGTCGGTGTAGCAGTAGCAGGTGTAGGTGGTGCTGTGTTGATAGGCGCTGGATTTGCAGGTGCAGCAGGAGCCGGATTTGCTGGCGCTGTCGTTGCCGGGGAGGCTGTCGCAACGTTAGTCAGTGTAGCGTTTGCTGGGGTCGTATTCGTAGTACTTGCTGGGACCGTATTCGCTGTATTTGTAGGTGTCGTGATCTGAGGTGCAGTGGGGCGAATGGCGGTGTCTTGTGGTGACGACAAAATCACACCCGGTAGTGGTGTGTTTAAGGGTAGTGTCGCGACTTTGGGTAACGAGCTTGTACTGATGTTAAGAATAAACGTGGGTAAGTTCGTTTTGGCCTGAGCGGCCGCCTCGCGTCCACTGGCTTGGGCCGCAGCTTCGGGCATTGGACGTGCCGTTGCACTGCTGTTGGCAAGTTGTAATTGCAAATTGCCTTGAGCGTCTCGGCTAAGCGTGACTTGACTACCTTGCGGCAAAGGTCTTGATGTAATCAGCTCGATTAGACGTCCAGCAAGTTCGGCCTGAATTCGATAGCTTGAAATCTGGGTTGGATGCTGAGTCACACTCGTGACTGTCGCAGGTAAGCTTTTACCTGCGGGTAGCAATTGATTCAGGTCCCGTTCGCGAGGTGTTGAGCCCTCAGTCAGGAGTCGCATCGACTGTATGTTTAGGTTTGCTAACACTTAAAACCTCGTAATGCAACGTAGGAAGGGTATTTTAAAGCCCTAAGTAGCGCTGACTCTTGAACGCCTAAAGTTTATAATATGCTGATATAGCTATGTCGGCCAAGATTGTAATTTATTAAGTATGTTGATCATCCATCCTGTTTGATCTGTTCAGTGTAAGGGTCAGTGAGTGTCTGAGCCACTATTGATTGTCAAAAATTTATTTTGTGAGCGCGATGATCGCGTTTTATTTGATCAACTCTCTTTCGATGTCTCTGCGGGTGATGTCGTTCAAATAGAAGGCCAAAACGGCAGTGGTAAAACAACCTTGCTCAGAATACTGGGTGCTTTAAGTCGACACTACGAAGGCGACATCTATTGGAAAGGCACGTCCATCCATGATGATTCGCTCACGTATCGCAACGACTTATTGTATTTAGGGCACCAGCCCGGCGTGAAAGCCGTCTTAACCCCAGAAGAAAATCTTCGTTGGTTTATGGCTTTGCATCCAAGTCTTGATGTTGGACAAATACGCCATGCCTTAACTGAGGTAGGATTGCGTGGGTTTGAAGATGTGCCTTGCCATATGTTGTCGGCGGGACAGAATCGCCGAGTTGGCTTAGCGCGCTTGTATTTGAGCCAAGCGCTCTTGTGGATATTGGATGAGCCCTTTACGGCGATAGATAAGCAGGGCGTCGCCGCACAAGAGGCGCTGTTACTTGCGCATGCTGAGCGGGGGGGAGCGGTTATTTTGACGACCCACCATGAGCTTAACTTGGGGCAGTTCGTGCGCAGAGTCAATTTAGATAAGCAAGTGGGAACTAAATGAGTGCTTTCCAGACTAAAAAGCTGCCTGAGCTTAAGCCGGGTTTTGAAACTGAAGCCTTTAGTCCCGGTAAAATCTTGCTGGCGACATTAAAGCGTGACGTTAAACTGGCCTTTAGGCGACAAAGTGATTGGGTGAATCCACTCATCTTTTTTTTGATGGTGGCTTCGTTATTCCCTCTGGGGGTAAGCCCTGAGCCAAAATTGCTATCTACGATTGCCCCCGGTGTTGTCTGGGTTGCGGCATTGTTATCGACCTTACTGTCCATGGACAGTTTATTTCGGTCGGATTTTGAGGATGGATCACTCGAGCAAATTCTGGTCAGTCCACAGCCTTTGTATTTTGTGGTGTTGGGCAAGGTTCTGTCGCATTGGATGATGACAGGTTTACCGCTCACTCTCATGGCTCCTTTATTAGGTGTTATGTTGTTTTTGCCGTTTGAAGGAATGGGCGGATTGGTTTTGAGTCTTTTGATAGGAACACCGACCTTAAGTTTGGTCGGTGGTATAGGTGCAGCATTAACCGTTGGTTTGCGTAAGGGTGGGGTCTTGGTGTCATTGTTGGTGATCCCCTTATACATCCCGGTGTTAATTTTTGGCACTGCCGCAATTGAGGCTTCACTGACAGGCTTGCCTGTTGCAGGGCATTTAGCTTTGTTAGGCGCGATGCTGGTGCTGGGGTTAACCTTAGCACCCTTAGCCATCGCGGCTGCATTAAGAATTTCAGTAAGTGGGTAGATAGCGATATGGCAGGAAAAAACTGGATGCCGCGTTGGTTTTACCAACTGGCCTCACCGCGTTGGTGTTATCAAATTACGGGACGTTTGTTGCCCGGATTTGCAATAGCGGCTGTGCTCTTGTTGATGATCGGAACGGTATGGGGCTTAGCATTTGCTCCACCAGACTATCAGCAAGGCAATAGTTTTCGCATCATTTATCTTCATGTGCCAACCGCCTATATGGCGCAGTCCATTTACTTGACAATGGCTATTGCTGGGGCGATTGGCTTGATTTGGAAGATGAAAGTGGCGGACATGGTCGCGAAGTCCTGTGCTCCCATCGGCGCGGCCCTAGCCGTATTGGCCTTGGCGACTGGCGCAATCTGGGGAAAGCCCACTTGGGGATCTTGGTGGGTGTGGGATGCACGTCTGACCTCTATGTTAATACTGCTTTTTTTATATTTAGGTGTGATTGCACTGAACTCTGCGATTGAAAGTGAGTCTACTGCAGCACAATCAACCGCTGTATTAGCCTTAGTGGGCTTGGTCAATATTCCAATCATTAAGTATTCTGTTGATTGGTGGAACACTCTGCATCAACCCGCCACGTTCAAAGTGACGGAAAAACCAGCAATGCCACCGGAAATGTGGATTCCATTGTTAATCATGGTGATAGGGTTTTATTGCTTCTTTGCCGTTGTGCTGATGCTGCGCTTACGCAATGAGATATTGCGTCGTGAGCGGCGGACAAGCTGGGTTCGAGAATTATTGCTGCAAATGCGAGGTTAACGTGAGTTTCGACAGCTTTTCAGAGTTTTTAGCCATGGGTGGTCATGGCCTTTACGTATGGAGCAGTTATGCATTGGGTCTAGCCGTAATGCTGGGCTGTGTACTGAGTCCGATATTGACACGGAAACGTCTGATCACTGAGCAACAGCGTCGTCTACGCAGAGAGGAGGAAACGTCATCATGAATGCACAACGCAAACAGCGATTGACACTCGTACTAGTGATTGTTCTTGGCGCAAGTGTTGCGGTAGGTTTGACTGCGTATGCGCTAAGTCAGAACATCAATTTGTTTTATTCTCCCAGTGAAATTTACATGGGCGAAGCCCCTAAAGACACGCGGATTCGTGCAGGTGGCATGGTGGTTGAAGGCAGCATTCGCCGTGATCCAACGAGCTTGCGTGTTGAGTTTGATATCACGGATTATGCGCATGCTACCACTGTTGAGTACACCGGAATTTTGCCAGATCTGTTCCGTGAGGGACAAGGCATAGTGGCTCAAGGAATGCTGGCGGCGGACGGTCGTTTAATTGCGTCCGAAGTGCTTGCTAAACATGATGAAAACTACATGCCGCCCGAAGTTGCTGAAGCCTTAGCCCGGGCCGGTAAAATGCCTCCCATGCCAGAAGCCGCAAAAGGTTATTAAAACATGATTCCAGAGTTAGGTACGTTTTCGACCATCCTTGCCTTGTGCTTGGCCGTCATTTTATCTGTTGTGCCTATGGTGGGTGCGTATACGGGCAATAAATTATGGGTTGATTATGCACGTCCATTGAGTAAAGGGGTGTTCTTTTTCTTGAGCATCGCAATGGTGTGTTTAGCCTATGCCTTTTTAACCAATGACTTCTCAGTGGTGTACGTGGCCAATGGCTCCAACACCGCTTTGCCTTGGTATTTCAAAATCAGCGCTATTTGGGGAGGGCATGAAGGTTCACTTTTGCTCTGGGTCTGGATCCAAGCCGTATGGACGTTGGCGGTTGCTGTGAAAAGCCGCAATTTGCCGTTGGATATAATTGGTCGTGTTTTATCCGTGATGGGTATGATTACGGCGGCATTTCTGTTGTTTATCCTGTTTACATCGAGTCCCTTTGAACGATTTTTACCGGGCTACCCAATGGAAGGGGCCGACCTGAATCCACTGTTACAGGACTTCGGGTTGATTGTGCATCCACCCACACTCTACATGGGGTATGTTGGCCTGTCGGTTGCCTTTTCATTTGCTATTGCTGCGTTATTAAGCGGTCGTTTGGATGCCGCTTGGGCGCGCTGGTCACGTCCTTGGACAAACGTGGCGTGGGCCTTTCTAAGCTTGGGGATAGGTTTGGGAAGCTGGTGGGCCTATTACGAGTTAGGCTGGGGCGGCTGGTGGTTCTGGGACCCCGTTGAGAATGCCTCGCTCATGCCTTGGCTGGTTGCCACGGCCCTGATTCACAGTCTGGCGGTTACAGAAAAGCGAGGTGTGTTTAAAAGCTGGACAGTGCTATTGGCGATTTCTGCTTTCTGTTTGAGCCTGTTGGGGACTTTCTTGGTCAGATCCGGCGTCTTGACGTCCGTGCATGCCTTTGCAACCGATCCTGAGCGGGGCTTGTTTATCTTGGGGATGCTTATTTTTGTCATCGGCGGGTCGTTGCTGCTCTATGCCATTCGAGCTGGATCGGTGAAAAGTGAATCCACGTTCTCGCTGTCCTCAAGAGAATCTTTGTTATTGGTCAATAACATATTGCTAACTGTGTCCTGCGCTATGGTATTGATTGGCACCTTATATCCATTGGTTATGGATGCCTTGAATCTCGGTAAAATTTCGGTCGGTCCTCCGTACTTTAATGCGTTGTTTGTACCGATTATGTCCTTAATGATTGTCTTTATGGGCATCGCAGCGGTTAGTCGCTGGAAGAATACCGAGCCAAGTTATTTGGTCAAGCAACTCTGGTTGCCAGCCGTGCTTGCAATTCTAGCGGGCGTCATCAGCAGTTATGCCTACAGTGGTATTTTGGAGTTCTGGGTAACCCTAGGCTTAACCCTAGCCTATTGGATTGTCTTCAGTTGGATGCGTGACTACTGGAATCGCGCACGCAACCGAGACAGCCTGTGGGCCGCCGTGACCAAACAATCCCGCAGTTATTACGGCATGTTACTTGCCCATCTTGGCGTGGCCGTACTGGTTGTTGGGGTGGCGATGGTGTCTATCTTTGTTGAGCATCGCGATGCGCGCATGGTGGCGGGTGATCAACTGGAGTTTAGGGACTACACCTTTATTTTTGATGGTGTGCGTAAAGTTGAAGGGCCTAATTACACCTCGGATATGGGTCGTATTCGCGTTTTATATAAGGGTGAGCCTTACCGCATCATGTATCCAGAAAAGCGCATATACACAGCACGTGGAATGTCGATGACGGAAGTGGCGTTGGATCCAGGTTTGTTTAGAGACTTGTACATTGCCATGGGTGAAGAGCTCGACAATGGTGCTTGGGCCATTCGGTTACAGTATAAGCCCTTTGTGCGTTGGCTATGGTTGGGTGCTTTGTTGATGACGGCCGGTGGTATTTTGTCCGCCAGTGATAAGCGTTACCGTCGACAAAACAATCGTGCAGTGGCCGCGGCTTAGGAGGGTGTAATGCGTAAATTATTGGTCTTTATTCCACTGGTGGCGTTTTTAGGATTGGGCATTTTTTTGTTCAAGGGGTTGTTCATGGATCCCAGAACTTTGCCCTCGGCCTTGATTGACAAGCCATTTCCTGAGTTTTCATTGCCGTCTTTGTACAACATGGACGAAACACTTACTCAATTGGACTTACAGGGTGAGGTGGCGCTTTTGAATGTCTGGGCCACCTGGTGCCCTACCTGTAAAGAAGAGCATGCCCAGCTGAATAAAATTGGCTTAGAGGAGGGCGTGACGATATACGGTCTGAACTATAAAGACGATCCAGAATTGGCCCGTCAATGGTTGGAGCGTTACTTGGATCCTTACCGTAAAGTGATTGTTGATGAAGAGGGCTATCTGGGTCTTGATTTAGGTGTCTATGGTGCGCCAGAAACCTATATTATTGATAAAAAAGGTATTATCCGTTATCGACATGTGGGTGAAGTCAACGAGAGTGTTTGGTTGCACCTAAGAGAGCTCATGCAGACGATTGAAAAGGAGGATGCATGATTCGCGCTATATTAATGCTCTGTATGTTGAGTGTCGTTGCCCTAAAATCTCACGCGGGCTTTGAAACCTATGAGTTCAGTTCGGTTGAGGGGGAGAGACGTTATGCTCAGCTAGCACGAGAGCTGCGATGTCCAACCTGTCAAAATCAAAACATATCGGACTCAGATGCTCCCTTAGCCGCTGATTTGCGCCGGGAATTGCACCGCATGATTGAAAGTCAGCAGACCGATGATCAAATCCTTGATTTTATGATCACGCGTTATGGGGATTTCGTGCATTACCGCCCAAGAATCGCGCCCGAAACCTATTTGCTTTGGTATGGCCCGATCGTGTTAATGCTGATCGGCCTAGGCGTTGTTCTTGTCGTGGCGAAAAAGCGTAAGCCTAGACAACCCGCTCAATCGGCCTCGTCATCAACAAAGGCTACCCCTTCGTTAAGTGAAGGTTTAACGGATGATGAGCGAAAACGCCTGCAATCACTACTGCAACAGGATGATCAAAAATGACTGCGCTTTGGTTAGGTATTGCCGTATTAACGTTAATGGCGGTTTCAATCGTATTTTGGCCATTATTGAAAAATTATCGAGAGTCAAAACAACACCCTGTGGATGTTGATCGGACTCAGCAAAACATCGAAATATTTAAAGAACGACTTTCAGAGCTTGAAAAAGAGTGCGCTCTAGGCACGCTGTCTGACGAAGCCTTTACTGAGCTTAAACTTGAACTTGAACGCAATTTGTTAATTGATGCTGAAACCAATCAGCGTAAAGATCCCGTGCTGAAAATGGGCTCCTCGCAGTTGGTGACCATTATGCTACTTGCATTGCTGGTTCCTGCGAGTTCTTTTGGTTTGTATGCGTATTTAGGTCGTGCTGTCGATTTAGAAACCTCTTTGAGCATGAATGCATGGAATGATTCGTTGAACAATCCGGATCTAACGCTAGAGGAAGCCATCGCTCAGTTAGAAGCCGAATTAACACGTCGGCCGGAAAATGCTGAAGGATGGTATCTATTAGCCACCACACGTATGAACCTGAATCAATTTGATTTGGCAGCGGCGGCTTTTGCTCAATCTGCGTTGCATTTACCCGAGACATCACCTGAATTAGCGGGTGTCTTAGGGCAGCAGGCACAAGCCTTGTTCTTTGCCAAAGGCGGGCAGATGGATGATGAGGTATTGGCATTGACCGATCAGAGTTTGCAGCGTAATCCAACGGAGATTACCTCCTTAGGATTGCTGGGGATTGCTGCATTCGAGGCGGAAAACTATGCGGGCGCCATTGAATATTGGCAGGCGGCTTTGAGCAATGCCGAGGGCAATGCAGCTGAGTCTTTGCGCAATGGCATTGAACGAGCGCGCATGCAATTGCAAAATGCAACGCCTGATGCAGCGGATCAAGCCATTGAAGGAGCCTTTGTTCGCGTTTATATTGACCTAGATGAGTCGATACTCACTGAAATTACCGGAGACCAGACAGTCTTTGTGTTTGCACGACCTGCGGGGCAGAGAATGCCAATTACGGCAGTAAGAATGCAAGTAAATCAACTGCCTGCTGAAGTTAGACTTGATGAAAATTCAACATTGATGCCTAATATGAGTTTAGCGGATTTTGAAGAAGTGGATTTGGTTGCAAGAATAAGCGTGACCGGAAATGCAGAAGAAGGTCCAGGTGACTTCAAAGGAAGTCTCAGCAGTGTTAAAGTCAGCAATGATGAAGTCATTCGCTTGATTATTAGCGAACGTATCGATTAAATATTTAACTACATTCAATTTGTTTTAGGAAACTGGGTAAACATGGAGATCAGTCTGCGAGAGTGGCTCATCATTGGCGGGGTTCTGTTAATTGCGCTGATTCTTTTTGATGGCTGGCGCAGGGTCAGGGTCAATCGTAATAAGTTACGCATTGATATCGATAAGACTCTGTCTGACCTAAGTGATGATTATCACAATCCCGAATTGCCCAACGGAGGGGCACGCGTTCGTCCTGAAAATGATCATTTTTTTGACGAACACACGCCAGATGAGCCCAAGTTCAGTGAAGATTACTCCGAGGAGCCAAAGCGTCAGCGTGGTGTCTCGCGTGCCGAGCCTGCACCGAGCAAAGAGCCTAGACCCAACGTTTCCAAACAGCCGAGCCCGCAAGTCTCAACTTCACAGCGGCAAGAACCCGCCTATGAAAAACCGATTGCGCCAGACTCTGTGCAAGACCCTTACGCAGAGGCGAAGTCGTATATTGCGCCAGAGCGCGAACGAGCGTCGAGTTCTACTTCTGCAAACGACATGCGTGATCTTTCCGAATTAGATCCTTTATTTGATGACATCCCTGCCGTGCAATCCAGATATAAACAAAAGACAGACGATACGGATGTCAACTTACCGTTAGACTTGGATTTCGATAAGCCCATTCCGGTAAAGCGTAACGGGGCGTCTGTTCGCACTCCCGTGCATTTTGATCGAAATGCCGAGGATGAAAAAGCATTAAATCGGCCAAAGCGCAGACCGGTCGAGAATCCTAGTTTTAGTTTGCCCTTGGATATTGAACCCCCGAAACCTTCTCAGAAGGCTTCGCCCGTTATTGAAGAGGAAACTCAGGATTTGTTTGGGGCCTCTTCAGGCCCATCCAGAGCTGAAGAGTCGCTAGTGCCACCCGTCAGTAAGTCGGTTGAAGCCAAGAAAACACTGGAAGACTTACCCGATCCTGCCGAAGTGCTTGTCATTACCGTTGTTGGCAAAGACAAGAAAAATCTTCACGGCGGTAAATTGCATGCCATTGTCGAAGCCTGTGGCATGGAGTTTGGTGATATGTCGATTTTTCATCGATTCGAAGGTAAGGGACACGCGACACCTGTTCAGTTCAGCATGGCCAATGCCGTTAATCCGGGTATTTTTGATGTGCAAAACATGGACAGCCTGCAAACACCGGCTGTGTCTTTTTTCATGTCAATGCGAGAGCCGAAAGATCCAATGACGGCCTATGAGTGCATGCTTGCAACGGCTGAAACCGTTGCGAAGCACTTAGACGGCGACTTATTGGACGAAGATCGCTCAGTCATGCGTGAGCAAACGAAAGAGCACTATCGTCAACGTATCCGTGACTTTGAAATGGAAACTCGCCGTCCTTCACGAATCCGTTAGTCTATTTTTGCACGAGTGCAGGTAACCCCCTTCATGAATTCGGACATCACCGCCCGTCTCCAGGAGCTGCGCAAGCGTATTGCGCAGCATAATTACGAATACTATGTTCTGGATCACCCGAGCATTCCTGACGCTGAATATGACCGTTTGTTTCAAGAACTTCAGGCGCTTGAAACGGATCATCCTGAGCTGATCACTCCTGATTCTCCGACTCAGCGAGTGGGAGCAAAACCCGATAAGGGCTTTGCAGAGGTCGCGCATGAGCTGCCAATGCTCTCTTTGGACAACGCATTTAATGATGAAGACCTTGCTGCTTTTGTACGTCGAGTTCAAGAGCGCTTGCCAGCATCTACCCCCTTAGTCTTTACTTGTGAGCCCAAATTAGATGGCATTGCAGTGAGCCTTGTGTATGAAAATGGATTTTTGAAGCGGGGAGCCACGCGTGGTGATGGCTATACGGGCGAAGATATTACGCACAATGTTCGAACCATACGCAACATTCCCTTGAAGTTACAGGGCGATGATTGGCCGGAATGGTTAGAGGTGCGTGGTGAAATTTACATGCCAAAGCAGGGCTTTGAGGCATTAAATCAGCAGGCACTCCTTAGCGGTGATAAGCTGTTTGTGAATCCCCGTAATGCGGCGGCAGGTAGTCTGCGTCAACTCGATCCCAAGATAACGGCTCAGCGTCCTTTAGAGTTTTGTGCCTACAGTACCGGAGTTGTTAGGGGGGGAGAGTTGCCGGATAGTCATGCCGCAGGCCTCAAAAAACTTCAGCAGTGGGGGCTGCGCATCAACCCAGAGATGAAAACGGTTGAGGGGCTAGACGAGTGCCTTGGTTATTACACTCAATTGGCTGAAAAGCGTAATGGATTGAGTTACGACATCGACGGCATCGTGTTTAAAGTTGACTTGCGATCACTCCAACAGTCACTTGGCTTTGTTGCACGTGCTCCACGCTGGGCGATTGCGCGTAAGTTCCCAGCTCAGGAAGAGGTAACACGCCTTAAAAATGTTGAGTTCCAAGTGGGGCGCACGGGGGCTATAACGCCGGTGGCGCGTTTGGAGCCTGTCTTTGTTGGCGGTGTAACGGTGAGTAATGCGACCTTACACAATATGGAAGAGATTGCACGCTTAGGTATTCAAGTGGGTGATCGTGTGATTATTCATCGAGCCGGTGATGTGATTCCGAAAATTGTTGGGGTGGTGCCCGATGAGCAAGATGATTATCCACGTCATCCGATTGAGATCCCAACACATTGTCCGGTATGCGGTTCCGATGTTGAGCGCAGTCAAATCAACAAACACAGTAAAAATAAACCAACGATTCAAAGTTTTGGTGCCGTGTATCGCTGTGTGGGGCGTTTGGCTTGTCAAGCACAAGTCAAACAAGCAATTTTACATTTTGTGTCACGCCGTGCGATGGATATTGAGGGCCTGGGTGAAAAAAATGTTGATCAGTTGGTAGAAAAGCAGTTAGTGCGATCTCCTGCTGACTTGTATCGTTTATCAGTAGATGATTTTTTGAGTCTAGAAGGATTTGCTCAGCTTTCGTCTGAAAATCTGTTTAACGCCATAGAAAAAAGTAAGCAGGTTAGTTTAGAACGCTTTATCTATGCGTTGGGTATCCCAGAGGTTGGCGAAGAAACGGCTCGGCTTTTAGCCATTCACCTCGGTTCCTTGCAGCGTATTCAACGCGCACTCCCAGGCTTGTTGGTTTGGTTGCCAGAGGTGGGCTTGGAAGTTGCCAATGAGATACATAATTTTATGCAGGATGAGCATAATCAAACGGTATTAAAGGCGTTATTGGCGGGCGGTGTGACCCTTCAAGAAACAGGCCGTGTATCGGATCAGTTGAGAGGACAAGTGACACTGTCTGAGTGCATTGCACGCCTATCAATATCTGCAATAGGTCCTAAATCCGCGCAGACATTAGCGGACGCCTGTGAAACACCAGAGGCGTTTTTTAATCTCGACTTTGCAAAACTGTCGCAAATTCCGGGTATCAGTGCGCGAGCGCGTCAAGGCGTGCTTAAGTTTTTAGAACAGCCTACTGAGGTCGAACAAGCCAAAGCATTACTGGAACAATTAAAAGACTTTGGTTTTATGGCAGGAGGCGATCATGATTCAACGGAAGAATCGAATCATCAAACCTCGGCCTCACAACCCTTAATGGGACAAACTTGGGTGTTAACCGGAACCTTGGAAACGTTGACGCGTGACGAGGCAAAAGCGAAATTACAGGCTTTAGGTGCCAAAGTAAGTGGCAGTGTCTCGGCTAAGACACATTGTGTGGTGGCGGGGCCTGGTGCAGGTTCAAAGTTAACGAAAGCCGAAAGTTTGGGGGTGCAGGTGCTGGACGAGCAGGCCTTTATTGACTTGGTGGCAGGCTACATCGGCTAAAACTCATGCCCAGCTTTCAACCTGGGCATCGTTAATCAGGAGTCTGACAAGGTCTGTTCTGGAGATAATGCCCAATAGCTCGTTACGGTTACCCAGTACAGGTAAAGCCCCTACTGGATAATTCACAAACACAGAGGCAATTTGAGAAAGCTCAGTGTCAACCGCCGCCGCAATCATTTGGCGTTGGTACACCACTGCGATGGTCACGGTTGAGTCTGTGCCGTGCTCAAGAATGTCCTCTTTAGACAGGAGTCCTATCGGCTTTTCATCCTCGTCCACCACAATCAGATGCGCAATAGAATACTCTTGCATTTGCAACCAAGCCTGGCGAAGCGACACACTAATGCTGACCGTTTGCACGGGAAAGGTCATGATCTGTTGCGCTTTTAACGTGGGTTTTTGCTTGGGTTTCCCAGCCTTGCTTGCCTCTTCATAGGCTGTGTGAGCGCCAGCGTTGTTTGGGTTGCGACGCTGGCCTGAGTCGCCTTCCAATATTCGTAGAAATGAACGCTTGCCCGATGGTTGAGTTGGATCATCGGAATTAGGCAGTCCATCCGAACTACGAGCCTCTCCCGCCTGTTCGACCCCACGAGGTTTAAACAGCGTTTTCAGCGGAGTTTGAATCCGATTACCTTGGTCAATGACTATCAGCGACATAACTCACTCCTCAATACATTTGAAGTATATCGGCATTTTACGAAAAAACATTAAATTCGATTACGAATTAAGTCTCGTAAAATAAAACGGTTAGGATCAAGGCGCTCCATTAATCGGTTAGGTAAGGGGGAAGGGGTGCCTGCGATCATTGCAGCCAATACGTCTGCGCTGATGGGACAGGTGATTAACCCCTTCGAGCCATGGCCTACATTGACATATAGACCTTGATGCATCAAGGGTGTTTCAAAATCTTTCCAATTTGAGTCTACACGTAATCGTGCGTAGGTTTTGACGAAGCTTTCATAGTCGCCGACTTCGCCCACTAAGGGCAAGTAATCGGGCGTACTGCAGCGATAGCCAACACGTCCGTTACACTGGTTGGGATCGACCTTGGCAAAGTCGGGTAAAACGCGGCTTAGGCTTTGCAGGTTGTGTTGGTGGTCTTTGACTTTTACCTCGCGGCTTAAGTCGTGCAAGTCAAAAGTGGCACCAAAACAATAGGATTCATTTAGGGCAGGCGAAATGTAACCGTCACCACAGACGACGGTTTTTAAATCCGGTAATCCACTTGAAGGGATTTGCGAAGTTTGGCCGCGTATGGCTTTAAGCGGCAAGTGTTGTACGGGTGATAAACGCTGTGTGTCGCTGGCAGAGCACAGAATCACGCTCTCGCTTTCGTAAAGGTCTTTGTTGGTTGTAATCCGCCAGCGACGAGGGGCGGATAGAACGTCTAGCTTCGTCACCTGCTCAGAAAAATGGCAGTTGATGAGCGGGTGGTTGATCAGATGGGCACACCAAGCAACGGGAGACACCCATCCGGCTTTAGGGAAAAACAGCCCAGGTTTGTTAATCAGGGCATTGGCGAGCTCGGAGGCGTCATGACTGGAGACGGCTTGCAGAATATCAGTGGAAAAAAGATTGGCCTGTAAAAGACGTGTTTGCCGCTCGTGTTCTTTGTCGGTGGTGGCCAACTGGAGGACGCCACACAAGGCACCGACATTGGGTTGAGTCTCAAGCAACGACGACACTAGGTTCACACTGTATAACAAGCCGAAGAGGTGCAGCTCGCTACTGGGTGTTTGCTCCATTGCTAACTTAGCGTATAAGGCGCCTTGAGGGTTGCCAGAGCCTCCTTGGGCAATTTGCGAGTTTTGGTCAATCAGTGTGACGCGAACACCGCGCTCGGCCAGAGCTCTTGCTGTATGGCATCCGGCAAGCCCTGCTCCAACCACAATTGCGTGTGACGAAGTGGATCTCGGTTGTGCTTCGCTTTTACCCCCCTGCGCAACGAGCATGTCACGCTTACGGCCAGCGCCTTGGCTGATCTGGACGTTAAAGCCAGCATCACGCAGTCCACGGCGCACGTTTCCAGATGCCGTAAAGGTGGAGACATGGGTGTTCGCATGGCTCAGTCGATACATTTGCGAAAATAACGAGGCTTGCCACATGTCGGGGTTTTTTGTCGGTGAGAAGCCATCAAGATACCAGACATCCACACATCCTCGTAATTCGGGCAGGGTGTCGTTCACATCACCAAAAATTAACGTTAAGCGAATGCGGCCTTCGGCGAAAAATAACGGGTGATAGCCTTCTTGTAGCGGTGGATATTGAGCTAAGAGTGCATCCTTTAGTGGGTGATGTGCGTGATGTTGCTCCATCAGCTTGGTCATGTCCGCACGACTGAGAGGAAACTTTTCAAAGGAAATGAAGTGCAAACATTGAGTGGGCAAGGATTCAGACAACCACAAACGAGCCGTCAATAAAAAATTCAATCCGGTTCCAAATCCCGTCTCACCAATCGTGAGATGCTCATAGGGCGCTAACCTTTGAATGCGTTCACGCAACTGGTTGCTTTCAATAAAGACATGTTGCTTCTCAGCCTCACCACCATCATCACTGAAATACACATCGTCAAAGTCTTTGGAAAAGGGGCTGGGTAAATGCCACTCAATCTTCGCAGGTTTTAAGCACTTCATTACAATTATTACTCGCCTGTTAAACAGTCTAAATAGTGTTTCCAATCAAATGTGGCCCCAGGGTCCGTTTTTCGTCCAGGGGCAATCTGGTCGTGTCCCACGATTCGAGTGGGCGTGATCAATGGGTAGCGTTGCATCAGAAGGCGAGTCACCTGAATTAGAGTCGTATACTGATCAGAGGTGTAGGGAAGATCATCGCAGCCTTCTAATTCGATACCGATTGAAAAATCATTGCAATTGGTTTCGGATTCAAAACTCGAGACTCCTGCATGCCAAGCGCGTTGATCAAAGGACACAAACTGAACCACCTCTCCGCTTCGCTTAATCAACAGGTGTGCCGAGACCTGTAGGTCAGCGATTTCAGCAAAGTAGGGATGATCTTCACGAGGAAGGCGGTTTTGGAAAAACGACTCAATATATTCACCGCCAAACTGGCGCGGGGGAAGGCTAATGTTGTGAATCACCAGTAATGAAATGTTCGCGCCACTTGGACGGTGATTGTAATTCGGTGAAGGGCACCATTTGGCGCTGGTTAAAAGATGGTTTTCAATAGACGGTTGGACTGGCACAGACCTATCCTGCTGGTTAAAATAGCTAATCTACTTTAATCACAGGCTGAATCCAACCACTATGCTAACACTTGAAATGATCCAACCCACGATTGCTCAACAAGTCAGTGAAGCTTTACGGGAAGATATAGGTAGCGGAGATATTACAGCCGAATTAATACCCGCAGGTGATCAAGCCATCGCACGTATTATTACGCGTGAAGACATGGTGGTGTGCGGTGTGGCTTGGGTGAATGAAGTGTTTCGGCAAGTCGACGCCCTGTTGGACGTGGAGTGGCGAGTGAGTGACGGCGATTACGTCGCAGCTGGGAGCACACTGTTTGAGGTGAAAGGCTCTGCAAGAGCATTGCTGACTTCTGAGCGTACTGCCTTGAACTTTTTACAAACCCTATCGGGTACCGCGACGTTAAGTCACAGCTATGCCAAACGCGTTGAAGGCACGGGTGTGACGTTACTCGATACACGTAAAACCCTGCCAGGTTTACGTTTGGCTCAGAAGTATGCCGTTGCCTGTGGAGGCTGTGCCAACCATCGTATCGGGCTGTATGATGCGTTCTTGATTAAAGAAAACCATATTCATGCCTGCGGTGGTGTGACGCAAGCCATTGAAACGGCTCGTCTCAATCATCCGGGTAAGCCCGTTGAGGTCGAGGTGGAGACCTTTGCGCAATTGGAAGAGGCCTTATCTGCACAGGCGGATATCATTATGTTGGATAATTTTTCAGTGGAGGATATGACCAACGCCGTTCAATTGACAGCTGGTCGTGCTAAGTTGGAAGCCTCTGGCAATATTACGGATGATACGCTGTTGCAGTTTGCACAGACTGGCGTTGATTATATTTCGATTGGGGCGTTGACCAAGCATTGTCGAGCCATTGATTTATCCATGCGCTTTATAGCTTAACGCTTTGTTTAAAAGCCTTCAGTTGAAACGCAATTTTACGAATCGAGACCTATGTACCCATGTAGCACGTAAGACCTGTTAGATAATAACCCCTAGGATGGAACTTAGAAAAATCATGCGACTACCGATCATAGCTCTTGCGTTTTTGTTTTTGTCAGGTGTCTCAAAGGCTTCAACACTCGAAGGATTAGAGTTGAAGCCGTTTGATGAGATTAAGATCGTGAACCCCCTCCAGGTTTCGGCCGAAGTGGTGAGTTTGAATCAAACTCCAATGATCAGTGAGCTCAATGCTCAGATCACAAGGTTGCATGTGCGCCCTGGGGATCAAGTCAAAGCCGGGCAGCTGCTTGCTGAGCTAGACTGTCGAGACACGAAAGACACAGTCTCACTCTTGGATGCGCGTCAGCGCGAGCTGAATGCCAGTCTTGAACAAGCCGAGCGTTTATTTCAACGTTTTACTCAATTAGAAAGTCGACAGTTTTCCGATCGTTTGTCGCGAGAAGATGCGCAAACCAATGTCGTGCGTGCCAGAGCCCAGTTAGCTGCCTTAGCGGTTGAACATGCCATGGCACAGCGCCAAGTGTCCCGCTGTCAGGTGCTGGCCCCTTTTACAGCGGCGGTGGTGGCTCAACGCGCAGGGGAAGGGCAATGGGTCAGTGTTGGCAGCCCGATTTTTGAGCTAACCCAAACCTCTCCCGCTGAAATTTCGGTGCAGTTACCGCAAGCACGCATTGGGACAAGCCTTGATGGCTTCTTGGCCACATTTAAGGTGAATGGACGTGAGTATCCCGTATCCTTTTTACGACAGTCACCTGTGGCCGATCCGGCAACGCGCTCTGTTCATGCATGGTTTCAAGCACCCGAAGGTGTGGCCATAGGTGAAACAGGGCAGTTGTATCTTGATGACCAACTGGCGTATCTGCCCGCACACACCATGGTCATGAGAGAGGGGCAAATGGGGGTGTTTGTTTTAGAGGACGATCAGCCCACATTTTACCCTCTACCGGGTGCTCAAGAAGGGCGACCTTTTCCAGCCCCTTTATCCATCCAGTCTAAAGTACTTGTGACGTCAGGTCAGCACCGCTTAAGTGCTCTAGGACGGACACAATGATTCGGGCTTTGCTGAATAACACCGTTCTAAGTAATTTGGTGTTTGTGCTGGTGCTGATTATCGGCGCCATGTCCTACAATTTGATGCCTCGGCAGAAAGACCCAACCATTAATTTTAATTGGATTATTATTGTTACAGCGTTGCCTGGGGCCAGCGCTGAAGATATCGAAATGCGTGTGACGCAGCCTCTTGAAGATGCCTTGCGTAAACTGAACGATGTCAATTTTGTCTCCAGTACCTCGCGAGTTGGATTGTCAAATATACTTGTACGTTTTCGTGATTTGGATGAACGTCAATTTGATAAGCGCGTGACCGATTTACGTCGAGAGGTGCAAAGCAAACGCAATGAGCTACCTGCTGATATTGTTGAACCGATTATTTTAGAAATAACCAGTGCCAACGCCTTTCCTGCAGCGACCTTAGTGTTGAAAGGCCAAGCCGACGATGAAATTCTGCGCAGCGAGGCGTATCAGCTTAAACGAGAGCTGGAACGCATCAAGGGCATAGATCGAGTTGATACGGCGGGTTTGCAGGACCCAGAAGTTCAGGTGTTGTTGGATATGGGGTTGCTGGCGTCTGCGGGTATACATCCTGCGACGGTCTCGGACGTGATCGCAAGTCAGTGGCAAGACTTAGCTGCAGGAAAGTTAACGGTCTCAAATGAGCAGTGGCTTGTACGGCACTTGGGTCAATCGCCGTCTCCAGAAGACTTAGCCCAGCTATGGATTCCCCAGGCCGGAGGCGAGCTACGTCTTGAAACCTTGGCGCAGGTCGAACGAAGACGGCAAGACCCTACTCAGTTGGTGATGTACGAAGGGCAGCCTGCTGTCATGATGTCTGTTATGAAGGAGGGGAATGCCAACACCTTGGTGTTGATTGAAACCCTAGAAGCCTTCATCGATCAGTACAATCCCACCATCGCTCCTAGAGGGCTGGCCTTGGTGTTGGCGGATGACCAAACAGAATCAACGCGGCGTGCCATTGATATCATGCAGACCAATGCAATTCAGGGACTTTTGTTTGTGGGTCTTGTGAGTTGGTTGTTTCTGGGCTGGCGGATTGGAGTGTTGGTGGCATTGGCCATTCCTTTTTCCTTGATGGGTGTGTTTATTCTGCTCAACCTGCAAGGTGAAACGGTCAATCTAACGGTGCTGCTGGGGGTTATTATCGCGCTGGGAATGCTGGTGGACGTTGCAGTTGTGATGGTAGAAGCCATGCATCAACGCATGGGGCAGGGGGAGGCCGCGATCGACGCAGCCATCGGTGCGATGGGTGAAGTCGGTTGGCCTATTTTCGCCGCGGTGTTAACCACCATTGCAGCGTTTTTACCGCTGATACTGTTGCCCGGTATCCTAGGTGATTTTATGCGTATTGTGCCGACCGTGGTGACATTTGCGTTGATCTTCAGCTTGATTCAAGCCTTTTGGATGCTACCCTCACAAATGCACGCCTTGCATGCGCTGCCCACTCAGAAACGCATCTCTCGGCGCGAACGCATCTTACGACGCTTACGCAATCTCTATGGCCGTGTATTGATTAAAAGTTTCCGTCATCCTTGGGTAACCTTGGTGTGTTTAATCGGCTCATTTACGCTAGCCATAGGCTTGTTTGTCACGGATCGTATCAGTCGTGATTTCTTTGCAGCGGACACTCTTTCTGTGTTTTACATCAACGTTGAGATGCCATCAGGGTCAACACTACGTCAAACGCTCAATGCCACGTTAGACGTCGAAGTGCATGCACGAGCGGGGATGGAGCCTGAAGAAATTCGTTCATTGGTCTCCTATGCCGGGCAAATGTTTACGGAAACAGAGCCTTTATTAGGGGATAACTACGGGCAAATTTTTGTAAGTCTAACCTCTCGACACTTAGGTGGGCGGAGTGCAGATGACATCATTGAGGGGCTGCGCGAATCTGTTCAATTGCATGCACCTGCTGCCAGCAAAATTACGCTCTTGAAGCTTTCCGATGGTCCGCCAAGTTCCATGCCGATCAGTATCAAAGTGCGGGGGGATGAGTATGGGCTGATTCAGGCGGCCGTTGATGATTTGACTGCAATTCTGCAGGGCATACCGGGGGTTGTTGATATTACCAGCGATGCATCGCCTGGCACTCAACAGCTGGTGACGCGTTTGAACCTGCCTGCAATCGCGCGTGCAGGTTTAGATGCTAGAAGTGTAACACGGACACTTCGTTTGCTAACGGACGGTGAAGTTGTAGCGCAGCTGAATGATCGAGGCGAGAGTGTTGATTTGCGTGTTCGTAGCCAACAGACGTCAACCGAAGACATCGAGGCATGGCTGTCGACACGCATTGCTACGCCGTCGGGGCAGAGTGTGCCACTTAGTGAGCTTTTGAATCTTGAGGTTAAGACAGGCTTTGCCAGTCTGCGTCATTATAACTTTAGCCGTGCGATTACGCTTGAAGCCGATCTTGATCGCAGCCAGTTGGACACACTGCAGGCCAATCAGCGGATTCAAAGCGCATGGCTTGAGTATCAAGATCGTCACCCCGGTATATCATTGGATTTTTCGGGCGAGCTGGATGATATTCAAGAGTCGTTAAATGCCTTGGCGATTTTATTTGTGCTGGGCGTAGGTTTGATGTATTTGATTTTGGGTGCGCAGTTTAAGAGTTATTTCCAGCCTTTCATTATTCTCTTAACCATTCCAATGGCATTTACCGGTGTTGCCTATGGTTTGTGGTTTAGCCAGAATCCATTGAGTTTGTATACGCTGTATGGTTTGGTTGCCTTATCGGGAATTGCCGTTAACTCGGCCATTGTTTTAATTGCGGCGGCCAATAGTCGATACAATGACGGGATGAGTGTAATTTACTCCATTGTCTATGCTGCGCGTCGGCGCATGGTGCCCATCTTAATCACGGCAGCAACAACCATGGCGGGTTTAATGGGGCTGGCGTTGGGATTAGGAGGGAAGTCGTTGATTTTTGGCCCGGTTGCCACGGCAATTGTCTGGGGGATTAGTGTCTCAACGCTCTTGACGTTATTTACCATCCCCTTGATGTACAAGCTTACACGTCGTGATCGCCCTCGGTGATCACGACGCTGGCTTGGTGCTAAGCGGATTGAAGACTATTTACGAGTATAAACTGCATCCGGCAGGCCTTTGACAACGGCTTGGGCAACGGCAGCAGCGATCACGGCTTTGACAATGTCGCCAGGAATGAACACAATCATGATCTTGGTGGCATCGAGCCAGTCACGCCCAGTGACAAGCTTGAAGCCCGTGATACCAAACACATAGAGTACCAAAATACCGCCGACGATAGAGGCCAGTAAGGTGGCAGGAAAAGTGGGTAACTTGCGTAACATCAAGGCGACGTAGCCTGTTGCGAAGGCGGCAAATGGAAAACCAATTGCAAACCCAGCGGTAGGGCCAACGAACACGCCGAGGCCTCCGCGCCCGCCTGATAACAGCGGTGCACCCAATGCGACCACAAAAATAAACAGAGCCATCGACAAAGCGCCACGCCATGGCCCCAGCATAACACCGGCGAGCATCACCCCAAGGGTTTGCGCGGTAATGGGGATGCCCGTTACAAACGGAACAGGAGGAATGAGGCCTAAAGCCGCAATGAGTGCCGCGTATAAGGCGATTTGAACCAGTGATTTATCTTGCATACAAACGTCCGACTTCAGAGTGAGTTGATAAAAGGGTTAAGGTTTTTTGACCGAACGGATACCGCCACGCGACGCCAAGGCTTCAGCCACGTGATCGGATAAACGAATGGACTGAATAGTGAGCGGGATGGCAAGCTTCCAAAGTTGACGTCCACCCCCTCTGGATTTCCAAGCCTCCAATAAATATTGAGTCACCCCCATCAGCACTGGGATAAAGCGAATCAGCAATGTAACCGCAAAGGCAATTCGCTTGGGATCAACACCAAACAGCCTTAGCGGTCTGAATATGGGCATCATCGCCGTCATCATGTCGTCCATTTTGGTTGTGAGCGTGATTAAATTGGCAATAAGGACCAGTGTGGCCATTCTCAGTAACAGTGCGAAGGCTTCATAGACACCGACTGACCAGGCTTGCATGATAAATATCAGTGCAAAAATCGGTACCAGCGAACGAAATACCTTGAGTCCGCGCATAGCCGGACGTCCAAGCGAGGCGTAGATCAATAGAGTCAGCATGGCAAGGACTAACAGAAGGCTGAGCTGTTCAATAGGATACAGAGCGAGGCTGAGTCCCGCCATGGCAAGCAGTTTAATCCCTGCGGGCATCCTGTGTAAGTAGCTTGTTTGCTCAAGATACAGACTAATCATCTGACGCGCACACGTTTTGCATCGGCATAGTAGGCCTTGAGTATTTCATCTGCGGGGCCATCTTGACGGATTTTGCCTTCTTCTAACCAAATAATGCGATCAAAGTCTGTGAAACTGTCGAGCTCGTGACTGATCATGATGATCTGCTGCGGTAAATGGTGCAGCAAATCTAGCAGCTGGTAACGCGTGGGTAAGTCCAAGGCTGAGAAGGGCTCGTCCAATAGAATCACTTTCGGATTCATTAAAATGATGGCGACAATGCACACCCATTGCTTCTGACCATCCGATAAGCTGTGAATGGGGCGTTTTGCCCAGTCGCTGCGCCCTTGTTCACTTAAAAATGACATCACATTTTCGAGGGCAGTGGATTTAGAAAGCCCTTGATTGAGTAAGCCAAAACACAACTCTTCTTCCACTGTAGGGAAAATAATTTGATGGTCAGGGTTTTGAAAAATAAAACCGACATGAGACGACATGTTTTCAGGGCCTGAGTTGGGGTTTTGCCCAAAGACTGAAATTTGCCCAGTATTGGCAGGCAATAAGCCATTGATCAAGCGCAACAACGAGCTTTTGCCTGAGCCATTATGACCAATCAGGCCAATGCGCGGCTCGGATAGTTGCAGGGAAAGCTGGTCAATCACGGTACGTTCGTTGCGAACCAGTGTGACCTGGTGAAGATAAATGCCTTGTTCTTGGCCCACGGATTGCGTCATCGTACTCTCGTACCCATGTAAAGTGGCAAAGTATATAGAAGAGCCTGTCATTTTTACCAGTCTTGCCAATCTCAATGGCGTCTTGATCACTCAAAAGGCAGAGCTTGTTTTAAATTTATTGATCGAAAACAGCTCTTTATCAGCAAAACTCGTCTATGATGATCCTAATCATTCCCCCTATTCTGTTGGGCTAAGGTCTAGGGGGTAAAGTTCATCAATGGCGATGGCAGATTTTCAGCGGAGTGTTGCATGTATATCAAAACAAAAATTTCTGTAGGATTTAGCGCAGTTGCGTTAATTGCATTGGTACTGGGTGGCTTAGGTTACTTTGGTGCGAGTCGCAGTCAGACGTCGATTGAGCAGCTTGGACTTGTGCGCCTGGCAGGTGTTCAGAGCGTGTTAGAAATGCAAGTCTCGTTAGCTGAGGTAGTCACGAGCATGCGTACTTTAATGAATACGCATGCGACTCTCACTGAAAAACAACGTGAATATGAGCGTATTGAAGCAGGTCGTGCAGCTTATCGCAAAGCCTTATCCGCCTATGAGCAGCTTCCTAAGTCAGAAGACGAAGCACGAGAGTGGGCGCGTTTTACCGAGACGCTACCGGCTTGGGTTGAGGCCAATAATGCGATTTTAGCTTTGCATCAGCAGGTTGACCGTCAGCTTAGTTTAAATGCGCTTGCGGATGTTGGTGGTTTGCAGCAGCAAATAGCCGCGCAAACGATGGGCCAGACGTTGGTGTATCAAACGCAATCCTTCAATTATTTGAACAATGTCGTGCAGATGAATATGGATGCAGCCGCGCTTAATGTTGAAGATGATCTTGCAAAGGCTGCCCAATTAAAATTGCTCAGTTTAATTGCAATGATTCTAGGCGTTCTGCTGTCGGCGATCTTGGGAATACGCATCACCCGAGATATTACCCGTCCGCTGCAGCTCTTGGTTACGTCTGTGAAGCACGTCAGTCAAAGCAGTGATTTTAGCCATCAAGTCGCCTATTCCAAAAAAGATGAAGTGGGCGAGGTGGTGGAGTCCTTTAACCATCTACTGGATTCACAAAAGCAAGCGCTGCAAGAGGCCAGTGAAACCGTTGCGGCTCTTGCCTCAGGCGACTTTAGTTTGCGAGTAAAACGCCACTACGAAGGTGATTTGGCTAGGTTGAAAGAGGGGATTAACGCCAGCGCTGATACGATTGTGTTGACCATGACCGAGCTTGGAAAAGTCATGCAATCGCTTAAGCAGGGCGAGTTTGATATCCAAATAAATCCCAATCTCGTCAGTGGTGAATTCCGGCGTATGCTGGAGAATGCATCGCAGGGAACCCAAGCGCTGAGAAATAGCATCAATGATATTATAAATGTGATGTCGGCGACTCAATCCGGTCATTTTAATGAGCGCGTTAATGCAGACGCCAGCGGTGACCTGCTCAAGTTGAAAGAAATGATTAATACCTCTGTCGTTGCCTTGCATAACGCGATTGAAGATATCAGTCGAGTGATGGTAGCGCAGTCAAAAGGGGATTTAACACAAACAATCGAGACACAATACCCAGGTGATTTAGGGGTGTTGACCTCGGCGGCTAATCATACTGCTGAAAAACTACAAGAGGTTATTTTGCAGATACGTTTGGCGGTTGAGGCGGTTAATACGGCCGCTGCCGAAATTGCGATGGGGAATACCGACCTTTCACAACGCACCGAGGAGCAAGCCTCCAGCCTTGAAGAAACGGCATCTAGCCTTGAAGAATTGACCTCTACGGTAAAAATGAATGCCGACAATGCGCGCCAAGCCAATCAGTTAGCGCAAACGGCCAGCCGTATTGCTGAAGAAGGCGGCATCAAAGCAAGTACGGTTGAAAAAACCATGGAGGCCATTACCGATAGTTCCAACAAAATTGCTGACATTACGTCATTGATCGACGGCATTGCATTTCAAACCAATATTCTTGCACTGAATGCTGCGGTTGAGGCGGCACGTGCTGGCGAACAAGGTCGAGGCTTTGCGGTGGTGGCCAGTGAAGTTAGAGCCTTGGCTCAACGCTCTGCAGCGGCGGCCAAAGAAATTAAAGAACTCATTGCCCAGTCTTCGGATATTGTTAAATCAGGCAATGCCCTGGTGAAAGAAACGGGACTCACGATTCAAGAAATTGTTGAGTCTGTTAAGCGAGTCACCGATTTAATGGCCGATATTTCTGCCGCCTCTGAAGAGCAAAGTCAGGGGATTGCACAAGTCAATCAAGCCGTGTTGCAGATGGATGAAGTCACTCAGCAAAATGCCGCTTTAGTTGAGGAAGCGGCGGCCGCTGCGGAGTCCTTGGAAGAGCAAGCGCAATCCTTGAAAGCGAGTGTTGCTCTGTTCAAATTGGAGGATGGGCTAACAAATACAGGGACACTTCCTGCGCCTAAAATACAAAAAAATCTGCCATCACCAACGCCATCTAGTGCTAAACTCAATGCTTTATCCAGACAAACTGCTCGTGATGACGAGTGGGAAGAGTTTTAAAAAGTCGATAAGGCGGTATCTATGAGTAATGTGGACTGGGGCTTGGACGGATTGGTAAGTGAACTCAGGGCACGTCGCGAGCATTGGCGACGTGCTCGCCAACGTGACCCAGAGATCAATGGCCGTGAATTTCCATCCTTGGATGTGATGCATCAAGTGAGTGAAGGCTTGGCTGCTGCGCTGTTTCCCATGCGACTTGGGCCTTCGGATCTTAAGCCTAAGGCTGAAGACCACTACATTGGCTATACCCTCGATAAAGCACTGAATACCTTGTTGGACCAAGCTGTTTTAGAACTGAGGTTCGGCCAGAACCCACCCGAGCCTTTTGTACAAACGCGTGAAAAAGCCATTGCTGCGATTCGGGAGTTCGCATCACGTTTACCGGATATACGCGGTGTACTCGACACAGATGTCGAAGCCGCCTATAAGGGCGACCCGGCAGCACGCAGCATGGATGAAGTGCTCTTGTGCTATCCGGGGGTGCGCGCCATTATTTTTCATCGTTTATCCCATGAGCTGTTTAAGCTCGGTTTACCTCTTTTGGCCAGAATTATGGCCGAAATTTCGCATTCTGAAACCGGTATCGATATTCACCCGGGTGCCACGATTGGTGAGTCCTTTTTTATCGACCACGGTACCGGTGTCGTCATTGGTGAAACAACCATTATTGGTAGAGGTGTGCGCATATACCAAGCCGTCACTTTAGGGGCTAAGCGCTTTGAAGTTGATGAGCACGGCAGTTTAATCAAAGGCGGTGCACGCCATCCTGTGATTGAGGATCAAGTGGTCATTTATGCAGGCGCTACTTTGCTTGGACGGATCACTATTGGCCGCGGTTCAAGTATTGGGGGGAATGTGTGGTTGACGCACAGTGTCCCGCCGAACAGCCAAATTACCCAAGCGAATCATGAACAGCGCTGCGAAGAACAGCGCGCAAAAGGCGAGTGAATCAAGTCTCCAATACTTGAAAACCCCTATTGTTGGAGTATGATCCTGACGGGTGTAAACACGAATGAGACCTATTTTTTAATGGGTTTCTTTGAATCAATCGAATAAGGAACAATAACAAATGAAATTGGAAACCCTTGCCCTTCATGCAGGTTATGAGATAGATCCAACCACTAAAGCGGTGGCTGTACCCATCTATCAAACCACGTCATATGCATTTGATAACGCTCAGCATGGCGCAGATTTGTTCGACTTGAAAGTGCCAGGCAATATCTACACTCGTATCATGAACCCAACGACGGACGTATTGGAAAAGCGCGTTGCGGCACTAGAAGGCGGCATTGCTGCACTCGCGGTCGCGTCGGGTATGGCGGCGATCACCTATGCCATCCAAACGCTGGCCGAAGTTGGCGACAATATCGTGTCGACCAGCGAGCTGTACGGTGGAACCTACAATCTGTTTGCACACACGCTGCCTCGTCAAGGGATCGAAGTTCGCTTTATCAACAAAAATGACCTAGCCGCGCTGGAAAACGCCATCGATGCGAAAACCAAGGCCGTCTTTGCTGAAACCATTGGCAATCCGTCCGGTGGCGTTGCTGATGTGCGTAAACTTGCAGAGATCGCGCATCGTCATGGCGTGCCTTTGATTGTGGATAACACCGTGCCATCTCCTTTTTTATGGCGTCCCATCGAAGACGGTGCCGATATCGTTATTCACTCTGCGACCAAGTACATTGGCGGACATGGCACCACCGTTGGCGGCATTATCGTGGATTCAGGGAAATTTCCTTGGGCAGATCATGCTGAGCGCTTCCCATTATTGAATCAAGCGGACCCTTCTTATCACGGTGTGGTGTATACCGAGGCGTTTGGGCCTGCCGCCTTTATTGGTCGTGCACGCGTCGTGCCCTTACGTAACATGGGCGCGGCGATATCGCCCTTTAATGCCTTTATGCTGTTGCAAGGGCTTGAAACACTCTCGTTGCGTATTCAGCGTATATCGACAACCGCTTTGCAGATTGCCAACTGGTTAGAAGCGCATCCTAAGGTGAGCTGGGTTGATTATGCGGGCCTTGAGTCTCACAAAGACCATGCGTTGGTTCAAGAGTATTTGGGTGGAAAAGCATCGGGCATTCTGAGTTTTGGCATCGACGGTGACCGAGAAGCCACACGCCGTTTCTACGATACCTTGGCGATATTCTTACGCTTGGTGAATATCGGGGATAGTAAATCCTTGGCAGCCATTCCAGCTGAGACCACTCATCGTCAGTTAAACGATGAAGAGCTGGCGGCGGCTGGGGTGAAGCCAGGAACAGTGCGTTTGTCGATAGGTTTGGAAGATCCAGAGGATCTGATTGCCGATCTTGAACAGGCGTTTCAGCAGGTGTAAAACAGGTGTAAATCTGACAAGCCGCGAGAAGAGCTTTAGGCTTTTCTCGCTTTAGGCTCGTCAATTCTGGTGTGAACATCCTTCCTCCCTCTCTCAATTCTTTTCGTGATTTGACGCTGATGCATCAGTTAACGTCGTAAATGGCGTAGTTAAACTTTAGTTGCAGAAGGTATGATCAATTTCGCTTGATGAATATCAAGTTATTTTTTCTTTGGTAAAGTTTACTTTTTGATAATTTAAAATCGGGTGTGTACCGTTGATATGGTTCAGTCAGCCGTTAAGGCAGGCCATGTGTGGTCAACCCCTCTCACGCTTCAGTTGAAAAGTCGATGGGCTCTTCACTGCTGGCGGCCGTCTAGCGATTTGCATCCTGGGATCCAGAAAGCTTGATGGTTGCAACTCTGATTCAGCGCTTCAATACATTGGTGTTTAACTGAAGGATTTGGTGCGTAGATAACATCCACAACAGATCAATAGATCAACGGAACAGAGGTTATGAATATGCAAAGTAATCGATTTTTCAAGAGATTTACGCTTAGTACACTGAGTCTGGCAATATTAGTTGCAGGTTCAGCACTGGCGGACGTTAAGGTTGTTACGGGCCCTTCCCCAATTGAAGGAGATGTGCTGATTCACCCTGAGGACATTACACTGTATAACGATAAAATCGCAATCACCTTTGCCGTCGGCAGTCCCAATTTCTGGGGGATGACCAATGGCTCCATCTCTAACCTAGCCTTGATGCAGGGACGTGATCAATTCGGTGTGAATATCGTTAATGATGTGGAGTTTCTGGTCAATTCTTGGACTGCCAGTGGTGGGTCCTTGGTTGCAGATGTTGAGGTTGTCAAGGCGAGCGTTGAGGAGGGTATTGTACGTGCTACCAGTACTTGGTTGGGCGATGGAAAAGACAATGCGCTGGATGTAGTAACCACTTATACACTGACAAAAGACAGCAATGTACTGCAATTGCATACGCTTGTGACCAACCCAGGTCCTGATAGTTATGAAGATCTGCGCAGTGGTTATTCTCTCAGTGCTCTGTCAGCCTTTATGTTTGGTCCGTTTGGCTATGACACACCGGATATCCGCGCACGTAATATTTACATTGGTGCGGGTGCAGATGAGCCATTGGGTGATTTTACCGTGAGCTACACAGAGGATTATGCGATCACTGTACAGATGGATGATCCCGATATCTATCGTGGTACAACGGGTTATAAGGATTTGCATAAGCATTACAATCTGGCCCCGGGCGAGAGCATGGCCTTCACCGGAGAGTTGCAGATTGCTGATGTGGGTCATACCAGTCCCTTCATGGCACGTATGATTGAGAAAAAAGGCTTGGCGTCCAGTACCATCAGTGGTGTTGTGTATAACGATCAAGGCGAGGTGCACGCCAGCCCTGTGATCGTGGTTGAGCGCGAAGGGCGTTACAAAGGTGAGTTTGTCGGAGCACAGAATGTTGGATCGGATCAGTTGCATGTCAATATGCAGCCGTTGTTTTGGCATGTAGGTGATGCTGACGGGGCTTTCAGCTTCCAGGTGCCAGAGGGTGAATATCAGATTTATGCGCTGGACGCAGGGTTTACTCCCTCGCAGAAACAGTCGATTAGTGTAACAGCAGGCGAGCAGCAAAGCCTGAGCTTCAAAGATGAGTACGCTATTGTTCAGGGAGGCGTCGTCCTGCTGAATATTTCGGATACTGATACAGGCGAACCAGTGGATGCTCGCATCGAGGTTGAGGGTGAAGTACCAGCCGTGAAGTATCTGGGACGGCGTACCTATTTTACAGAGCTGGACGAGGTGGGAGTGGCGAGAATTCAGTTGGCAACGGGTGAGTTTGCCTTCAATGTCCTGTCAGGTGCGCACTTCAATTCAATGCCCGTCAGGAGTGAAACCACGGTGCGCTCTAATGAGGTCAGCGACGTGGTTTTGTCGGTGAAATCGGATGTGCTGCCAAATCAGGAAGGTTGGTATGCGGTTGATTTTCATCACCACACGGATATCGGCGATGCCAATACACCTCCTGTTGATGTGGTGAGGTCACAGCTTGCGAGCCGTTTAGATTTAACGTACATCAGTGATCATGATGCAGTCAGCAATCACTCTGAGGTTCATGATCTTTCACTTCAGCGGGGGTACCCTTTTATTCCGGGCTTGGAGGTGACGCCTGGCTGGGGGCACTTCAATCTGATTAATATGCCAATCAATCACGAAGTCATTGACTCCAGCATGGATGTTGCCGATATCATCAAGGCCGCTCATGAGATGGGTGCTTTGGTGATCGTCAATCATCCTTTCTCGGATTATGGCTACTTCAATAACCGCGATATCGTGCCGGGCGGATACAGTCCTGACTTCGATCTGATCGAGTTACAGCCAACCCTTGATCTGAGTAAACCGGACAATATCGATACTCG
The DNA here is from genome assembly GCF_009821115.1 of Nitrincola alkalisediminis. Classification (GTDB taxonomy): domain Bacteria; phylum Pseudomonadota; class Gammaproteobacteria; order Pseudomonadales; family Balneatricaceae; genus Nitrincola; species Nitrincola alkalisediminis. The sequence continues at coordinate 49,119 of NZ_VYTY01000013.1, forward strand.
TACCCTGACACAAGCAATGCGCTTTTGGGATGAGAGTCTGACGGGAGATAGTAAGGTGTATTACCTGACGGGTGGTACGGACACTCACGAAGTGACGTCACCTACACTCTATTCGGGCATTATTAGAACGCTGGCGAAGGTGGATGATGACCTGACGGTGGAGGGTTTTGTTGATGCTGTGGCTGCTGGCCGCTCTTATGTGTCCATGGGACCCATGATGTTCACGCAGGAGTTGGAGTTCGGTCAGACCTATGAGGTGACCAATGGTGAGGCGCTGAGTTTGGCTGTGGAGCTGTTTGCCGTGAATGGGCTTGAGAGCGTTGAGCTCTATACCAGCGGTTCGGAGATAGGTTCTCCATTGGAAACCAGGTCTCTAGAGAGCACCGAAGGTCGGCAGAAAGTCGAGTTTAGCCTGCAACCTGCTCAGAATACTTGGTATAACCTGATTGTGAAAGATAAGAGCGGAAGGCCTGCTATTTCCAATCCGATTTGGGTGAATGTTAAAGGCTAAAGGAAAGTCTTAGTCTTTTTAGAATGCAATTGCTTTGCTTAGTATTTCCGCTCTAACCCTATCTAGCAACCTGTCGAACTTAGCGAGGTAAAGACAGGCTGCTAGATTACGCAGAGAGTGTCATAAATTGTCGGAGATGATTTCATCTATGGAAATTCATCTGACGATGTCATCTGAAAGATGTCTGCTAGCTGACATCTAAACGACAAGAACTGACTTCGAGCTCATAAATACACCCTGCCTTCATGTAATAATTGACTAGAAAACATCAAACTTATCATTTATCATACGTTTGTTTGACACATGCAGATCGATTTGTTCAAGCATCCAAGGATAAGGACGTATGTGGTTATTCCATTTCTATGCAAAGTATCGGCTTCCTTTATAAAGGATTTCTCTGTAAAGGGACACAGAAGTAGCCTATAACTTCATACTCTTATCCATCGGAAAAAAAGCTTTATATTAAACAAGTTAAAGTAAAAAACCGTGAGGTATCTACGTTAGAGTGCGTTTGCCCACTATAGGTAAACTCAGTTATCCGAACTTCACTGTTGCAGTATAGATAGATTGAAATGTGGGTTGCCCTACAAAGGGGAAAGACGATACTAAGTAAAGCTCAATATATTCTGAATATATTGTTCGCATTATTTTCAAATAAAGGATAAAGAACATGGATTTTAAAAGAACAGAAGCAAAAATAACAATTGCAAAGCTGATTGAGTTGGCTTATTCAAAAAATAAAGGGATGACGGCCAAAATTATGGCAGAAAAGGGTAATGCACAATTAACTGTAGATCATAATGGAAATGCAACACTTTCTGGCTCAGCAGGTATGTTAACCTTCAGTGGAACGCCTGTGTTAGAAAATGTGGGTGCTAAAATCAAGCGGATTAATATAAATTTCCGTAATGAGGAAGGAATGAAAGTTGATTATACTGCAACTTTTGATCTGGAATATATAAAGTTATCGGTAATGGGTGATTTTGATTTAGAAGAATTGATGACATCTTGTTCAGGTTTACTGTGTCAAGCTGCCCGAGCATTTAAAGGTAGAGATCGTGCTTACAATATGGAATTGCAGAGAATAATGGGGCATTAAGAATGCAAAAAATCTTTTTTAATTTCATTCTTATCTTATTTCTAACAGGCTGTGTATCTATGCAAGCCTCTTCTTCTGTGCTGTATCAAGAGTATTCAAAGTACCAGAATAGTGTGAATAAAAATAATGTTGTTGAAGTGGCTGGTAATTTTTTTAGTCCATCACTTCTGGGTGAGGATTATAGAGTAAATTTAGGGGCAGTTAGTCAGTTATTATTTAAGAGTTACATGGTGGAGGAATTCAGTTACCATGAAATGAAAAATGAGCAAGAAGGCTGTCTTACCATCAATGGATATGATGAAGAAAATGCCCCGTTAATATTTAGTCTTAAGTACATCTTGAACGATGGCCGCTGGCTAATTGACAATATTCATGTTGTTTTTGTTGAGCACGTAAAAGATTTTTCTGATAGCGCAAAATGCCCAAACGAATATCCTGAATAAGACTATTAAACCGGTGGCAATTCAGGTCTGACTATGTCATTGGAAAGCCGCATGGTGGCTAGCCTCTAACCGACAGGAACTGCCGCCGGGTTAATAATCAAAAGCTAAGGGGCGCACTCAAAGGTGTGCCGTTTAGCTTGGTTATATAAAAATGTCCTGTTTACAGGATGGGGTGAGTCCATTGAATTCGATGGATATCACCCTTAATTGCCTAGCAGCATTCCTATCTGTTAACGCTCATCAGCTCTACGTATAGTCAGCTCTGAAGTATAGAATCGCCACTCTAGCAAGAGGGGATGCTCAATGGCTCCGATCAAACTTCCCTTCATAATTGCGTTGAATCCCTTCTTTAATTTTTGCCCGATCTTGGCGTGCCAGTTCGCCTTTCCATACCCACTCGAAAATGCGGCTGGCGGCTTTTGGGAAGGGTGTGAAAATAGGATTGAAAGGGTTGTCCCTTGCTTGCATCCAGACCGTCATGCGGTGACTGCGTTTTTGAGCGACACCTCGGCAATGGAAACCGTACACATTTGCCACAAGCAGTGTATTGGCCGGAACATGCAGCGCGGTGGCTTGTAAGCCCATTTCCTCTAGTGCTTGCGGTGTCACTCTAAAGGATCCATCCCAGTAACGACCTGCTGGGCGATCCTCGCCTTTTAACGAAGCAATGAGGCTTTCTTTGTATTCCCACTTTAATCTTGCCCAGGTTAAACGGTGAGAGCGAGGGACATACACATGAGGACCGTTATCATCATTGGCCGGATCTAAAAATAACCAGCCTTTGACACAAGGGTGAAAGGTATCCGCATGCAAGTCGCGCTGAGGGTCGGCTTGAGGCACCACGTTGGCGTGATTACAGAGGTTCTCAATAAAGAAAAAAGGTGGCCTGTTTTTTGAAGAACACCAACGCATTAAACGATCGAGGGGTTTGGCTTGTGTAAACGCATTCAGCTCGGGCAGGGTCTGTCGAATATCTTCCGTCATAAAGCTGCGTTGCGTGAGGGTTGTTCCTTCAACAAATTCACGGATCAAGCCTGAGTAGTTAACCGCCTCTGATTGCAAACGTTCAAATTGCTCGGGTGGCAAGTAGTTCTCAATTAAAATATAGCCTTCTCGGATAAACTGACGACGCTGCTCGGCTGGAACAAGAGGCGATAGGAGCCATAGTCTTAGATGAAACAAGGCTTGAGCGATGACCACGCGTGTGACATGCAAACCGCAACGATTGAGCCAATAGTTTCCGAGGATTGGGTTTTGACTGAAGCTTTTTGCCCAAGTAAAGGGTTCAATTATCCAGATAAACCAACGTAGAGCAGGTGATAAAAGACGTGAAAGCGCTTCCATAATGTTACGCGTAAGTAGGGTTGACACGTTCGAGATTGACAAAAGACAGTCTCGCACAGCCGACAACTCAGATGGCCGCGTACCTCCTGTAATGAACGATCCAAAGTAAATAGGCTAACTGGAATATGGCGTCAAATCTCAGTTAGACTTCAACGAGAATCTTAACAGTGCTGTTACACTAGGCCAACTTTTTTCTTTAATCGCTTGTCTTAATGTTTAGCGTTGAAGGGACTTTAAGACCTTGGTAGGCGAGGTTTGTACTCCCCAGTAAAATGCACGGCGTCAGAGGCTCTGGGAGGCAAAGTGTGCTAAAGTTCACCCGTTTATATAATGTGATTTCAGCGATTCATTGGAGTGTTACAAATGGCGTTTGTCGTAACTGAAAACTGTATCTTATGTAAGTACACAGATTGTGTTGCGGTCTGCCCGGTTGACTGTTTTTATGAGGGGCCTAATTTTTTGGTGATTCATCCGGATGAGTGTATCGACTGCGGGCTTTGTGAGCCAGAGTGTCCAGCGAAAGCCATTTTTTCCGAAGACGATCTACCGGATGACCAGCTCGAGTTTGTTCAACTGAATGCTGAACTGGCCGAAATATGGCCAAATATCACCGAATACAAAGCGGCACCCGCTGATGCTGCCGACTGGGATGGCAAGGCAGGCAAACTGCAGTACCTGAAGCGTTAAAGCGCTATGCCGTGCAGCTCTCTACTAACTTTCCCAATAACCGGGTTCATTATAGGTCCGCTTCAAAAAATCAATAAAGTAGGCAATCTTTGCGGGTAAAAAGCGCTGCTCAGGGTACACCGCCTGAATATTGTATTCAGGCATAGCGTACTCATCTAAAAAAGTCACGAGCTCGCCGGAGTTCAGCTCTTTTTGGATTTCCCAAGTCGAACGCCAACTGATGCCCAGTCCGAGTTTAACCCAGTCATAGAGCAGTTCACTGTCATTGCAGTCTAGATTACCGGAGACTTTGATGGTGACGCGTTTATTGTCGCGAATAAAACTCCAACCGCGATGCTGCCCACCCATTAGATTGAAGGCCAAGCAATTATGCTCGGCTAAGTCTTCTAGTGACTGGGGAGTGCCGTGGCGTTCGAGGTAAAGAGGCGATGCGCAGAGAACGCGCTTATTGGGATAGAGCTGTACAGGTACATAGTTGGGATCTTCAACTGCGCCAATGCGAATGGCAAGGTCGTAGCCTTCGCGCACCAGATCGATCACGCTGTCCGTCAGGTTAAACGAAATGCGCACATCCGGAAACAAGGCCTGAAAAGCAGGGCCATGCGGCGCTACGTGTTTGCGACCAAATCCCGCTGGTGCCGACACCACCAGATGTCCGCGCACATTGTGCCGATTGGCCGTAATGCCCGACTCCAGCGTGTCGAACTGCTTCAGCAGTTGTTGAGCTCCCTCTAAAAACTGCTCGCCAAGGTCGGTCAGTTTCAGGCCACGGGTGGAGCGATGCATAAGTTTGACACCGAGGCGTTTTTCTAAGGCATCTAAACGCCGTCCCATTATAATGGGGGTGACGCCCTCAATGACGGATGCGGCTGCAAAGCTGCCGTGCTCTGCCACCAAGGTAAAGGTTCGAATCTCTGTATATCGGTCCACTCAATACCTCAGGTATCGACAGAAAATAAAAAATTGCTCTTCCAATAGTATACTGCCTTTTTATAGTATCGAATCAACGAGAATCCTAATACAGTGTCATCCTTAGTCATTGTGTGAAAATAAGAGGCGTTATCCATGAGTCAGCAACGAATTCAGGTTGAAAATCTGCAGGTAGCAGAAACACTTTATGATTTCATTAATAATGAAGCGTTACCCGGTACAGGCGTCGATCAAGTTGCTTTCTGGAAAGCCTTCGATCAAATTATCCAAGATCTAGCGCCTAAAAACCGCGAACTGCTCGCGAAGCGTGATGCCATCCAAGCACAACTTGATGAGTGGTACGCTGCTCGTAAAGGTCAGCTTTTAAATATGACCGAGTACAAAGCCTTTTTATCTGAAATTGGCTATCTCTTGCCAGAAGGCGATGATTTCACAGCGACCACCACCAATGTAGACCCAGAAATGGCAACCCTGGCCGGGCCTCAGCTCGTTGTGCCGGTTATGAACGCACGTTATGCGCTGAATGCGGCGAATGCGCGTTGGGGGAGCCTGTATGATGCCTTGTACGGCACCGATGCCATTGGTGAAGACGGCGGTGCTGAAAAAGGAGCAACCTACAATCCTGTGCGTGGGGCTAAGGTAGTCGCTTTTGCACGTCAGTTTTTAGACGATGCCGCCCCCTTGGCCGAAAGCTCGCATGTAGGGGCAAAAGGCTACGCCATCGTAGATGGGGCTTTGCAGGTCACCTTAGTCACGGGTGAAACAGTCGGTTTAAAAATGCCCGATCAACTCGTGGGTTACTTGGGAGATGCATCACAGCCTTCAGCCATCGTATTGCGCCATAATGGCCTGCATTTCGAAATTCAATTTGATGCGAACAGTGTCATAGGTAAAGCTGACAGTGCAGGTATTAAAGATATTTTGATGGAGTCTGCTCTTTCCACCATCATGGATTGTGAGGATTCCATTGCCGCCGTTGATGCAGATGACAAGGTTCAGGTTTACCGCAATTGGTTAGGTTTGATGAAGGGTACCTTGACCGAGAGCATTGAGAAAAACGGCCGTACCTTTGTTCGTGAAATGAACCCAGACCGCGAGTACACAGGCGTTGACGGTCAAACCGTAACCCTTAAAGGCCGCAGTTTGATGTTTGTCCGTAATGTCGGCCACCTGATGACCATCAATGCGATTTTGGACAAAGATGGCAACGAAATTCCAGAAGGCATCATGGACGGTCTTGTGACATCGCTCATCTCCATTCACGATGTGAAAGGATTGGGCAAGTTTAAAAACAGCGTAACAGGCTCTATGTACATCGTTAAGCCAAAAATGCACGGCCCTGAAGAAGTCGCCTTTGCGAATGAACTTTTTGCACGTATTGAAGATGCCTTGGGTCTTGAGCGCTTTACCCTGAAAATGGGCATCATGGATGAAGAGCGTCGCACCACGGTTAACTTGAAAGAGTGTATTCGTGCCGCGAAAGAGCGAGTCGTCTTTATCAACACGGGCTTCTTGGATCGCACGGGCGATGAAATGCACACCTCGATGGAAGCCGGTCCTATGTTGCGTAAAAATGACATGAAGGCCACGCCATGGATTAAAGCCTACGAAGATTGGAACGTTGATAATGGCTTGCTGTGCGGTTTGCAAGGTCGTGCTCAGATCGGTAAAGGCATGTGGGCCATGCCAGATCTGATGGCCAATATGTTAGAGCAAAAAATTGCGCATCCTTTGTCTGGCGCGAATACCGCTTGGGTTCCATCACCCACTGCCGCAACCTTGCATGCGATGCACTATCACAAGGTTGATGTGTTTGCGCGTCAGGAAGAGCTAAAACTACGTGCACGTGCCAGCCTAGATGATATTTTAACCATCCCCGTGGCTGTTGCTCCGAATTGGTCGGCTGAAGAAATTCAGCAAGAATTAGACAACAACGTGCAGGGTATCTTGGGATACGTGGTTCGTTGGGTGGATCAAGGCGTTGGCTGCTCGAAAGTACCCGATATCAACAATGTGGGCTTAATGGAAGACCGTGCAACTTTGCGTATCTCCAGCCAACACATTGCTAACTGGTTGCATCATGGTATCTGTTCGGCAGATCAAGTGATGGAAACCATGAAGCGCATGGCGAAGGTTGTTGACGGTCAAAATGCCAATGATCCCCTGTATCAGCCAATGGCCGCCGACTTTGACAAGAGCGTAGCCTTCAAAGCCGCCTGTGAGCTGGTGTTTGAAGGACGCAAGCAGCCCAATGGTTACACGGAGCCTGTTTTGCATCGCCGTCGTATTGAGGCGAAAGCACTGGCTAAGTAATCGAATCCTGATTAAAGCTGTATAATGAAAGGCACCTACTAAACTAGGTGCCTTTTTTATTGATGCTGAGATGCTAAAACGATGCAGAATCCCTGTGCTTATATTAAGTTTTTCTGTTTGATTTTTTTTAGTTTAATCCTGTCTTTTACAGCTACGGCCAATGTGGTTTTAAATGAGCAGCAACAGGCGTATTTAGCCGAACTGGGGCCCGTCAAAATGTGTGTTGACCCGGATTGGGAGCCTTATGAGCGTCTTTTACCCAATGGGGATTTTGTTGGAATTGCGGCCGATCTTATCCAATTAATTGCACAACGTACCGGTGTCGATCTCAGTGTGTACCCGACAGATGACTGGAATCACAGCTTACAGGCAGCACAAGCAGGTGATTGTCATGTAGTTGCCTTTTTAAATAAAACAGAGGCACGCAGTCAGTGGTTGTTATTCACAGAACCTTACTTCAACGATCCGAATGTTTTTATTACGCATCAAGATCATGAGTACATCCCCAATCCCGCAGGCCTAGTGGATAAAGTGGTTGTACTGCCAAAAGGCACCAGTATTGAAGAGTTTGTTCGACGTACCTATCCTAATTTAGTGATCACCGTGGTCGATACTGAAAGAGAAGCGGTGGCGATGGTCGAGCAGAAAAAAGCAGATATGACCATTCGTTCATTAACTATGGCGGCCTATACAATCCGTCAGCAGGGCTTGTTTAATTTAAAAGTGTCAGGCTTACTGCCGAATTTTGATAATCACTTTAGAATCGGCGTTCTTCAGTCAGAACCCTACCTCAGAGACATATTGGATTTGGGGGTCGCCACTATCTCACCCCAAGAAGTTCAAGAAGCATTAAATCGCCATGTATCAATTACTGTGTACCAAGGTATAGATTACAGCTTGGCTTTTAAAACCAGTTTTTTCTTCATTTTTTGTCTGGTGTTGTTTTTATACTGGAACCAGCACCTGAAAAAACTGAATCATGCGCTTTCAAAACAAGACGTGTTACTCAAAGAAAAGGTCAATGAGAAAACGGAGCTGGTGGAAGCGCTCAACCTTACGCGCTTGAGGCTGGAAAATGCTCTTAAGGAGGAGCACGAAGCACGGTTAGAACAACAGCAGTTTATGCGTATGGTTACACATGAATTTAGAACCCCGCTCACTGTGATTCAGACAGGTTTTGAACTTCTCGCACTGCAAACTGATCCTGAACAAAGGGAAAAGACCTTACAAAAACAAAGTCAGGCCACTTCGCAGCTGATTGAGTTGGTGAATAACGCCCTTGTCCAAGATCGATTTGAAAACTCTGCATGGCGTCAACACTCTGAATGGATTGAAACTGAAGAGATCATGCGCTCACTTAAAGCCTATGCAGGCACGATTTGTTCAAAGAGTTTTACGATTGACATTCAAGTTGAATCAAAAAAGTTTTTAGGCGATAAACAGTTACTCTTGATTGCGTTGAATAACCTCGTTGATAATGCGGTTAAATATTCCCCACAGGGGGGTAGGTTGCAACTCAGTGCAGGCCCATTTGAACAAGGTGTTTTGTTTAGGGTCAAAGATCAAGGCATCGGTATACCAATAGAACACCAGTCAACGATTTTTGGTAAGTATCAAAGAGGCGCTGTTGAAGGTGTAGCTGGTTTTGGGCTAGGCTTGTATATAGTCCAGCGTATTGTTTACTTACATAAAGGACGCATTGAATTGATCAGTGACGAAGGACGGGGCAGTGAGTTCAAGCTATGGCTCCCCTTACAATAAAAAATAATAAGGGTCTATGAATGCAAGGTAAACGTATTCTTTTGTTAGAAGATGATCATCATCTGACTGACATTGTCAGTGAGTTTTTACAGAATTATGGATATGAGGTGACAGTCACCCATACTGGGAAAGCGTTTTCTGATCAGTTAGTCAGCGCGCAATTTGACTTAATCATCATGGATTTGAACTTGCCCGATGCAGATGGAGTCGAGCTGCTCTGCTCGATGCGCCAGCATCACAATATGCTTGTGTTTATTGTTTCCGGTCGACAGGGTAGTACTGTCAGACTCGATTGTTTTGAAAAGGGCGCGGATGCCTATATCACCAAACCCTTTAGTTTGTTGGAGCTGGAACTGCAAGTGCGCAATGCGCTTGTGCGTCAAGATCGATATGCTCAATCAGATGCCTCTTCACCTCAGGATGCAAAAGCCATACATCAATATCCCTTATTTGACGGTTGGTATGTGTGTACAAAAACGCAAAGTGTTCAACATAACCAAGACGGTGAAATGAGCTTGACGCAAGGGGAATACCAGCTATTGCTCTTTTTACTGCGAGCCAATGGTTCGGTGGTTACCCGAGATCAAATTATCGAAGGTTTGTCTGAATCCGCTCGTTTAACCTGCGTCGAATCAGTGAATGCGTTGATCTATCGTATCCGTAAAAAATTCATCAAGCATTGTGGCATCAGTCCATTAGTGACAGTATCAGGAGCAGGGTATCGAGTGGGTCAAAAAGAGCGTTCCTGAGAGGCGTTCTGGCTTGATCTGCTCCGAAAAATGCCACTCAAATATAAATAGATCTGTTTCAAACAAGTATTGATGCGGATCAATTTTCTCCAATAAATCTGCTTCGTTCATTTTTCGTTCATTACCTTTATTGGCTTCCTTTGTTAGAGTCAAGACGCATGGCATATCTCAATTTAAGATAGGTAAAGCCTTGTAAAAACTAAAACTAACGCTTGTTTTGGTTGAACTGAAGAGTGATGCATAAAGCTATTCGTCGGCGGCTATGAATAGCTTTGTGCATCTAAAGTGCCGAAACATGATCATTACTATGACAAAGAATTACTCTTTGGAGAGCGCTCGAATGGAAAATGAAAACCAAGGCTTAAATGTTTCAATTGATACAACTACTCACCAAGATGCACCTGCATTTACAGAGGTGAGCCTGCCTTTGAGCCCAGAAACACACGAAGCGAGTGGGGTGATACCACAATCCCAGAATGAGGCTCTCACAAGTACATTCGAAAAAAACACAGTATTGTTAAAGAGAGCCAAAAAAGAACTTGAGGAAGAAGAGGACGTCTTAAGTCTGGATGAAATGATAGATCCAGCCACTTTAGGTGACTTAACGGCGCAAGTTGTTGCTGCATCAGATGAAATGTCCACTGATGAACCCAGCGCCGACGAGGCGGCTGCGGTGTTGTCTGATACACCGTCGGCAGGGGGCGCAACAGGCTCAATATCCCCTTTGTTTGTGGGGGCGGGCTTGCTAGCGGGAGTTGCTTTAACCTCGTCAAGTAGCAGCTCTTCCAGTGCCCCTTCGACGCCTGACCCTGTAGAACCGACGCCTGTTGATCCAACTCCCGTTGATCCAACGCCAACCGATCCCACTGACATTATGGAACAAGACCCTAACCCGGGTAATCCACGTGAGGTTGAGGCTGAATCTTTTGTTATACGTTTAGTCGGTACTGAAAATGAAGATGTGTTTGAAATCACTGCGCCAAATGCTACCCGCATTGAAGTCATTGGTGATATCAAAGGCTCCAACGATGATGTGGTCTTTAAGATTAACGATGTCACGGCAGGTAGTCGCGATGTACGAACGATTACGTTAATTACCAACATTGATGGATCAAATAATAAGCTGGTATTCGACTTTGCGGATGCAAATGATGTCGTTAAGTTAGCCGCAGATAGTGACATCAAAGGCTTTAGTAAAATAGAAGTGAAAAATGGTACGTTGGATCTGTCCGGCGTTAATATCTCTGGCATCATTGATATCGAAGTCAACTCGGGCGTGGTGTTGACTCTGTCACAATTTAAAGCGCTGGCATCTTTAGTGAGCGTATCTGGGCATGGTGCGTTAACACTTGAATTGAGTTCTGAAGATGAGTTAGCAGAGTTAGAGGCCTATTTAGCCACGCCAAACCTTACGTTAATAGGCTTTGGTGCCGATGAAACTGGCGGTGTATCGATTCAAATCAACGGCGAACCCGTTGAGAATGCGCAGGTTGATGCCATTATAGAACGCATCGATGCCTTATCTTTTCCATCCATTCCGCAAATTTCAGGATTGATTGATTCTTTACAGCAAAAAATAGCGGCATTAGAGGCTACATCAGGCGCAACGGCGACCGAGTTGGCCTCGTTAAACGCAGCCATCTCCGCACTCGAAGCGGATATCGATGCACTAAAAATCGTTGCTGAAGCGGTTGGTGACACCTTACAAGCTCAAATAGCCACGTTGTCTCAAAAGCTGACAGATGACTTAGCTGCTGCACAAACCACTCTTCAAGCCAATATTGATCAAGTCGCTGCCAATCTATCGGCTGAGTTAAACTCAGCTGTAGCTGATCTCCAAGCACAGATTGATGGCCTGAGCACTGAAAGCGCGACAGCGGCTGATTTGTCGGCCTTGGCTGCTCAATTAGCAGCGACTCAAGCCGATCTCGCCGCTTTAGCGACGCTATCTGCGGCAGGCGATGCTGCGAATGCAGACGCGCTAGCGGCTGAGGTTGCGAGCTTGAACAGCGCGTTGGTCAGCGCTCAGACGCAAATGCAAAACAAACTGGATCAAGCGGTCGCCAGCATTAACGTTGAATTGGCGAATCTGCAAGATCAGATTAATGCTCTAGATGGTGATCAAGCACTGGAATTGGTATTGGCACTGCAAGCTGCCTTTACTGAAGCTGAAGCGAAAATCGCAGTTCTCGAAGCCTTTATCGCATCGGCTGAAGCCGCTGACTTAGCGGCGGCTCTGGAAAGCGAAGTGGCGGCACTTTATGCCGCATTAAGTGACAATGTAGCGACCTTGAACAGCTCACTGACAGTACTTCAAGCTAGCCTGCAAGCCAATATCGATCAAGTGTCCAGCGATCTGTCAGCTGCTTTGAATGCAGCGATTGCTGATCTGCAAGCGCAAATAGATGGCCTGAGCACTGACAGTGCAACCGCGGCTGATGTATCTGCTTTGGCTGCTCAATTAGCAGCGACTCAAGCCGATCTAGCCGCTTTAACGACGCTATCTGCGGCAGGCGATGCTGCGAATGCAGACGCGCTAGCGGCTGAAGTTTCGAGCTTGAACAGCGCGTTGGTCAGCGCTCAGACGCAAATGCAAAACAAACTGGATCAAGCGGTCGCCGACATTCATGTTGAATTAGCGAATTTGCAAGATCAGATTAACGCTCTAGATGGCGATCAAGCGCTGGAATTGGTGTTGGCACTGCAAGCCGCCTTTGCAGAAGCTGAAGCGAAAATCGCAGTTCTTGAAGCTTTTATCGCATCGGCTGAAGCGGCTGATTTAGCGTCTGCACTGGAAAGCGAAGTGGCGGCACTTTATGCCGCATTAAGTGACAATGTTGCGACCTTGAACAGCTCACTGACAGCGCTTCACACCAGCTTGGTAGCCTACGTTGATCAAGTGTCTAACGATTTGTTTAACTCATTGGATAGCAGCCTGACCAATTTACAGATGCAAATTAATGGTCTGGAAAATGCCACCGCAGCGAACTTGTCTGATTTAGCAGCTGAACTGGCTGCGACTAAAGGCGAACTAGCGGCTTTGGCAACTTTGTCAGCAGCAGGCGATGCGGCCAATGCTCAAGCCTTGGCTACTGAAGTGGCAAGCTTAACGTCAGCGCTGGCTGCACTCGAAACCAGTTTAGAAAACAGCATAGTTGAAGCGACGAGCGCACTTTCTGCATCTCTAAATGCAACGATTGCAGATCTGCAAGCACAAATCACTGGGTTGAGTGCTGAAAGTGCGACAGCGGCTGATTTATCGGCCCTAGCCGCTCAACTGACAGCCACTCAAGCTGATCTAGATGCTTTGGCAACCTTATCGGCAGCAGGCGATGCAGCGAATGCCAGCGTACTAGCAGCTGAGGTTATCAGCTTAACATCGGCATTAGAGTCATTGGAAACGCATTTACAAGACAGTATTGACCAAGTTTCAAGTAATCTCACAACGGCTCTGGAAACCGCCATTGCTGATCTGCAAGCGCAAATTGATGGCTTGACTACAGACAACGAAACGGCGGCTGTGGATTTAGAGGCTTTAACTGAAGAAATTGAGACCCTCAAACAAGAGATAGACGATTTAAAATTAGCGCTAGGCGTTGATACGGGATTGTCGGACACACTTGAGGATCTTCAAGACCAAATTACCGACCTTCAAGCACAAATTGATGATTTAAAAGCGGCATTAGAGGCACTCCAGCCGCCCACTGATCCTTTCGAAGGCGACACCTTGGTTTTCACGGTTGCTGAGCTTTTTGGCAGCAATGGCACGGCTTCAGTCAACATCATTGCAGAGGCACTGCTGGACGCACTGGCAAACTATGACGCCAGTACCATCACCATCAAAGTGACTGAGCCTCTGACGGTTGCGCAATCCACAGCGCTGTCACAAGCGGGCTTAGTGGCAGGAGCAGACAAGGTCGAATACGACATACGCGACTATGCGACAACGGTGCAAGCGGCCCTCGCCAATCCAGATCAAAGCTTAGCATTAGTCGGTGCAGGCCAAGTTGTCGCCATTGGCAATGAGTTGAATAACACCCTTGATATGGCGGCCATGACCTCGGATATCAATCTTCGTGTCGAACTGGACGATGGCAACGACACCTATTTTGCAGGTCGCGGTGATGAAACTATCGTTGGTGGTGCCGGTGCTGATACCATCTATTTGACTCACCGTGACGGGTCGGTGGATACGGTTGTTTATCAGAGCATTCTAGATGGACAAGTGCTGCCAAGTGCCAGTATTGCTTTCTCAACGGATGAATCTGATTATCGTGAAGGGACGGTGTTAACTCTGACGGTTAATGGACACTCTTACTCCTATACTCTTGAAAAAGGAGAAACGTCGGAGGTTGGACTTCAGGCATTAGCCGATTTGCTAACGACGTCTTCATCTATCATGGGAGTCACAGTTAATGCAGATGAAGCTAAGTTAACAGTGTTTGCGGCTTCAAGCCCTCTGCAGTTATCCGGTGGACATAACGGTACCGAAGCCATCGTCAATGATGGGTTAAAAACGCAAGTGGTTGTGAATTTTTCAAGCAATGATCAAGACTATCCTGCTAATACCAATGGTACCAATACAACAGAATTTACGCGTTATTTGAGTGTGACCATTAGTGGCGTGGTCATTAAAGCCGAGGTTGTTGCGGGAGATGCTAATGCGTCTGTTACTGCTTTAGTCGCTGCAATTAATGCGGCACGTTCAGTTGAGGATGAAACAACTCTTGTTGAGGAGGGTATTTATTTAGGCGATATTATCGACGAGGCGAGCGCTCAAGGAACTACAATTACCTTGACTGCTTTGAAAGTTGGAGAGACTGATGGGCCAACTTTTAGTGTGCAAGAAGCAAGCATTGATGTACCGGGTGTGCAGCAAGAGGTAAGTGTTCAGTTTAGCTTGGATGATACTTACTACTATGAAGGCGGCGAGCTACGTATTAAAATCAATGATGACACGATTGCAGTCGAGATGGTCGCTGGCGATGCTAAGGCAACAATAGAGAAGTTGAAACAAGCGATAGCGGACCAAGGTCTTGGTAGCCTTGAGTCCATTGGATTTAGTGTCACAGATTTTACAGTCAAGCCGACAGCTCGTACGGGATTAGCCAATAATATTCTTAGCTTTTCAGCAAATGATTTAGATCTTAGCAGTGCTACGGGTATTCAAATCCTACAAACAGGTTCAAGTGTTTTTAGATCATCTACTGCTGGGAGTATTGGGTTTAATTTCCATTTATTAGAAAATGCAATATACGAAGATGTGAATGCGTTAGTGACTGCTATTAATGCTATTTTAAGTTCGGATCCTGCTTATCGATTAACAGCAAGTTACAATAGTGAGTTTAACTCGTTAGACTTTCAGGTGACCTCAGGTGGATTTAACGCACTTATCCCTGTCTCTGCACTGACATTCAAGGGACAAGTAACTGATGGCATTACCCTTCTATCCAGCACCGAAGGCGAAGATACCCTAAGTATTACAGCTGAAATGGATTATGCCGGTGAGGCACAGCAAGCAACGCTTGAGTTGAACAGCAACTCGGGCAAATACACAGGATTTACCTTCGATAACGATGATATCGGCCCAGGCAATGACCGTGCGGCTGATGTCTATTTTGAAGACGGTAAGGTGTGGATCACGATTACCCCATTAGATGCCAACGGTGAGAAGGATACAGTGAATGC
Organism: Nitrincola alkalisediminis; assembly: GCF_009821115.1. GTDB lineage: Bacteria > Pseudomonadota > Gammaproteobacteria > Pseudomonadales > Balneatricaceae > Nitrincola > Nitrincola alkalisediminis. Next base: position 64,644 of record NZ_VYTY01000013.1, read on the forward strand.
TGTCCGCATTTCGGCTGAAATGGGTGCAAACGCGGCTGAAACGCAGGCGAATTTGGTTGATGCAATTAATGAAAAAGTGAATGGATCAATTATCCCAGCAACACCCAATACATATACCTTGTCTAATTCAAACTATCCAAGCGGAGAACTACAAGAAAGTTATCTGTTAAATGGTTTTTTTCATTTAATTACTTTTAATGATGGAATTAATAATATAAACGCAGACTATTTGAGTGGGCATGTAAAAACGTTAGCTGAACATATAGCTGATTTAAATGCACACTTCTCTTCATTGAGTATAGATGCAACAGCTGAAATTGTTGATAACTCGGTTCTAGTAGTCAAAACACCTTTAACACTCACATTTATGAGGTCTGATGTTTTCTTTCAAGTTGAACAAGGCTATCCATTGGGCTCGATAATACTGACGGTTTCTAGCTCTGTGTTAGGTTCACCCGAATCCTTAGATCAACCAGACCCAGTGCTATCCCAGCTCTTGGCTGGTGCCGAGGTGTCTGGAAATGGCATCACCTTAACGGCCAAAGACAACGCCAAGCAAACCTTCGAAATCAGCGATATTACGCTGGATTACCAAGGCGTGAAGCAAATTGCGACGGCGACCTTTACTACGTCGGATGAGGCCTATTATCAGGGTGGGCGCATTACTTTAGAGGTGAAATTGGGTGATGGCGATTCCATCACCTTCGCAGTGCCAATGAAAGCAAATGAGGGACCCGCATTAGAAACACTAAATGATCTCAAAGCGCTACTACAAGAAGCGATCAATGATGAGACTCATGATCTGTACATAGGCGATGTCATCGGTGCTGTTCTCTTTAATGAGAGCACAGGCGAATTCACTCTGGTTTCAAAAGAGAGTGTGAAAGAAGCCTTCACCATTGAAAAAGCCACTATCTCAATCGAGCCTGTGCAGCAACAAGCGACGGCGAGCTTTAGCAATGATGAGGCTGACTACTATGAGGGTGGATCAATTGGTTTAACCGTCAATGGTAAGTCGTATGTGCAGGAGATGTTAGGGTCGACTTCAGGGCCTGCTTTACTGTTGAATTTTAATATGCATGGTGATGTTGATATTACTTTGACACAAGATGATTTAGTTATTTTTAGTATTCCATTCTTCACCCTCTCAATAGATCATCAAAATTACGATTACAATGAATTCACTTATTATGCAGTTAACGAGCATAATCAACACCATCATCAAATCCCTGTTGGTATCTTTTTACTATGGCTAGAGAGCTTGGATGGTATAGAGCGTGCAGAGTTAACCGAGGGCGAAAATCAGATAAAAATAACTCCAGACTCTGGCGTGACAATTGATTTTACAGGCTCTTTATGGATTGCAGATGCAGACACGCATTATTATTTTAATCTTCATAGTGCTAGTTTAGGCTCTGTTGTTTTTCAGTCAGAAGAAAGTATTATTACTTCAACCCTAGAGGCCCTAAAAGCACAAATAGAAGCCGATATAGCACAAGACGATGACGATAGCTTCGGCCTGGAGTCAATCACCCTTAACGGCTCAACCTTCACCTTCACTGCGAAAGATGCGGAAGATGGCTATGGTGAAATCAATATCACCGACGTCTTTAAAACGCTTCCTGCACAGGCACAAATCACCGAAGTCGACTTCAGTGGTGTATTGCCGCAAAGCGTGCTTGGTGGCGAGCAACCTGAGGTCAGTTTAGGCATCGCTGGCACCCAAATCACCGCCAAGGCGGGTACGGATGACAATGCCACTGTCATTAATCTTGCTCAAGCTCTTATAGATGCACGTGATGGGGTCTTTGAAAGCAATAGAGTAGCACAAGGAATTGCCTCAGAACCCGCTGTGTTGCGCATTGCGCTTCCAGAAGGTGTTAGCCTTGATTCAATTCTATCCTCTGATCAAAGCTATCCTTTCTTTGAAATAGCGATCAACAATGGTTCCATGCAACCATTCAGTTGGCATGATTCGAATGATTATCCCGGTGTCAATGGCACTGCTACGTTTGCGGAGTTCATTGACTATTTAAATGCAGGGTTATCTCCAGATGCATCGGTAGAGTTTGATGCGGATTCGAATGAGCTTGTCCTGACAAGCACTAGCGTCGGTGAGTCGGCTGCACTGACATTAAGTGAGTTCCGTATCAGTGGCTTTGTGGAAAAGGCAGAGTTGTCTGATGGTGTCGATGTCGGGCCGCTAGAAGCTGAGGGAAGCGATGGCAATGGCTCCAGTACGATTAAAATAGGACTTCCTGATCTTTTTGGGCCTACAGACGGATCACACCCTATCTTTGGCCTTGCAGCAAACTATCATTCAAACTTCAACCTTGTAATATCAATCAATTATGCAGGCGAGGAGTTAAATCTTCAGTTTGTGATGAAAGATGATATATATGGCGATGATAGCTTTTTAGCGGGCTATAGTTTGAGCGTTACGGGTGATGGAATTGACCAAGTTCGATATTTCGATGGCTTAGGTACTCAAAATTACAGCCTCTCTGAAGCAATAGGGTATATGAATGGTCAATTGGACAGTATTTTAACTGCTTTAGAATTGCCCGATCTAGATATTATGTATGATGAAGGTGGTATTGTCTTAATCGCAGCAGAGGGTGAATCACTTGCTCTGCTGAATAATAGTTCTGGGCATGCATTTAGTATTTATGGAAATATGCCACTTGATAACGACATCTATGAATTTACAATGGATCAAGATGGAGTTCTTGTTGAAAACTTCCACCCTGAATATAGTTTAACACTTGATGTGGTAGAGTCTTCTGGTGGAACATTACCGGCTAAAATCACCCTAGAGTTAGAAAATGTAAATGAACAAGACTTCATCCAATCCGGCTCAAGTGTCACGCTGCGCTTAACGATTAATGATGGCGAAGATGAGTATCCATTTGAGATAGTAGAGACGCTTCAAGCAGATACGACCATGGCCCAACTAGCCGAGTTGTTTACGCAAGCGCTAGAGGGTAAGGCCACGGTAGAGTTTGACGAGAGTCTAAATGCCTTTGTCATCACATCCGATGCCACAGGTGCAGAGGTTTCGATCAACTTGACTGAATTTAGCTTGCCAGCAATATACAATTCAGACTTCACAGTAATCGATCAGTTAGAAATTTATGTTTTGCATGGCTCCGCACAAGGCAGCGAATACTTCGCCCTAATAGGTGAACAGCCTCTGTCGGCTGATGACGCCCTCAGCTTTGAACGGATCGAAGGCACTTTAATCATCAATGACACTGAGGTCGTTATTGACTTTATGCCGACTCAAGCCAGCGATGGGGCTAAAACGGGCTCCAGCGTTCAAGATTTTATCGACTACCTTAACAGCTTCACGCTTGTAGAGTCCGTTGAGTTAATCAATGGTGTCATTGCTATCACGCCTGTCGTTAACCCTGATGGGCCAACGACAATCGACGCAAATCTGAGCTTCAATGTTCAAACGGACCGCTATGCCGAAGCGGATTACAGCAATGCAGTCGTTGATCTTACGGGCGCAGAGGCCGTAGCCTTTGAGCCAGCTGAACCTGCAGCCTTAACCATCGACTTCTTCTACACAGGTACACCGACCAGCTTTACCAACTTCGATATTCGTTTGAACGTGAATGATGGCCCGCTTTTACAGGCTCAGGGAGTGATCGCAGCAGGGTCTTCGTTGGCTGACATAGCGACTGCACTGAATGCCAGCTCAGCGTTTAGCGGTAGTGTTGTGTTTGAAGCGGTTGGTAGCGATCAGTTGATTGCACGTACTGTCGAGACCGGTGCTGAGGCGAAGCTGTCTTTTGTGAGTGCAAGCCTCTTTACGGATGTGGGTGCGGGTACGGGCGTGGCAAATGACTCACCTGCCAATGGCAAAGATGAGGTCCTAGCTGAAGACGCGAAAAACGCCAGTGTGCTCTTGACTGAGTTTGCCAACCTGAAAGAAACCGCAGTGCTCAAAGACGGCGATTATGACGTTGCGCTTTTAATTAATGGTCAACCAGTTACTGAACAGTTCAATGCCACTGGCGATGCGACAGTGACCGATTATTTAGCGTTCATTGAGTCAGCTTTGCAAGGAATGGCAACTGTTGAACTGACGGCCGATGGCTTACAAATCACGACCCTTGCCACTGGTGATCTAGCCAGTATCGAGATCGCAGCGGGCGGTTTGTCATTAACGACCTTTGCCGTGCCTGTTGCGGCCATTGCTGATAGCGTTGGCAAGGTTAACGTTGACGGCACAACCTTGATTCTTACAGGTAAAAACCCGGGTCCAGATCAAATGAATGTGGATGATCAGGGCTACACCTATCAGGTGATTGATCCAGATCTGAGCCGAGTGCAAGTGATCGATTTGAACTTCTCAAATTCACAGTTGGACAATGTCAGCACCACGCCGAAAGGCACTCTGATTAGTGTCACTGTAGATGGCATTACGTCCTCCGTGAAGCTCTGGGATGGCACTGATCCGGAAGATGCAGTTACACATGTCAATGTTGCAGGTCTGACCAGCACACGTTCAGAAGTGATTGTTGCAGCCTTAAAAGCACAGATGATTTTGGATCATGGGTTGTCTTCCGCCCCATCAGAGAGCCAGTTAGGGATGGTATTACAGGGGTTTGTTAATATCGCGACAGGTGAGTTTGAGGAATCAGCGAACTCGAATAGTCTGCGGTTAGTGTCCGGTGAGTTTGGGCCGAACAGCTTGGGCAGTATTGCCGAAGGCAGTATCAGCGTTCTTGTTGTCAATGCGGCAAATGTAACCTTGACCAACGCAGTGTCAGCTGAAACTGTTGAAGAGGGCACCTTTGTATTTAAGGATGAAACATCCAGTCTTAAGGTCTTTGATAAAACTCATGAACCTGGCAGTCAGTATGCGCAAACAGGTCAGGATGCCGCAGTGGTTAACTACAATGATTCAGCCAGTGGCAGTGCAGCAGGCTCGGACTATTTATTGACGCTGTTGGGCGATAATCTTGCAAACTTTATAGATGGCTATACCAGTGGGCTGTCCTTGAGCCAATTGTTTGATCAATATGGCATTAACAAAGACTACCTCTACGATGAGTATGCATTGGGTGAGTATACAAATACAGCACCTGATGACTCATTTGCCTCAGTGACGGTGACAGAGTTGGCAGGCTTAGTCTCCGGTGGTCGCACGGCAAGTGATTACGCGCTGAAAGCCGGTAGCTACAGCTTCACTATCCATATTGATGATCGTGAAGCTGTTGAGATTGAATTTACAGCGGGGACTAGCCGTTCACTTGCTGACTTGATCAAAGAGTTACGGGATCAAGTGAATGTAAATTGGATACATAACATTGCCACCATTGAGTTAACACAAGAGGGTTTGGTGATTACATCAAGCGACTCAGGTGCAAGCTCTGCGGTCAGTTTCTCATCTGATACGCCTCTGTTCATACAGTCGGTGGCGATGCTCAATGGTTTGCTGGATATCAATGATCAAGTTAAGGAGGGTGTTGAAGCGAAAGATGTTGATGAAGCTTGGGTTAATCCTGGCACGGATCACAACAATGACTTCGAAAACGCATCTTACTATGGGGATTCACCTCTTTCAGGAGAGAATAATGAAGGTGTGCAGCAAACGCATACCAACCCTGAATCAGGGTATGTAGCCGATGCCCATTCACCTAATCCTGATGCTGGCAATACCAATCAAGGTGATGACTCCTTATTTGGATCGGATCCAGGAATCTACACGGATGCAGGCTTAGTGACGGACTATTTAAATGGCGGAACGCAAAACGGCGATGGCGTCTACACTTCAATTGATGACAAGGATCTCACCACGATCATTACAGAGACAGAAACGGTCGAAGGTGAGGACGCGAGTGAGTTAACCGCGAGCGATTCTGAAGACTTGGACATCGAGGTCGTTGAAGAAGGATTTGCTGAATATGCTTGGGATGACTCAGTCGTCGCTGTTCTCAGTAGCGGTATCTCGGGCCCTGATGTGATTCATCACTTCCAAGTTGAGCATGATTTGATTGCCTTAGAAGGTGATCTGTTGCAATCGACGGTCAGTGGTGAGGTTGAATATCAAACCAGTGTGACGAATCCAGATGGAGAGGTATTGGCATTTGGCTTTGATCTCAGTGAAACGGAGTTCGGTTTCATCAGTGCGGCGCATAATCAAGCGGCAAATACGACCGTTGCGGCGGCGGATTTGACCAATGCTGAGAAAGTGGCAGACTTGCTAAACGATCTGTTTAACTTCAACGCTGTTACCGACAATCATGAGATCAACACCTCGATCTTTGCCGTTGCGGCGGCTGACAATGCCGATGTGACCGCCATTTGGGCGCATCAGCAATCCTCAACGGATGACAGTAGTGTGGAATCCTACGAGATGAAACTCTTGGCGTTGGTGAATACCACGGGAGGTGAGTTAACCGCTGAAAACTTCTTGCCGCAACCGTCTGAGCAACTCTTGGGTTAATGAAGTTTAGTCGTTAGTGCCATCAAAAAACGTCGCCGGGCAGCCGGCGGCGTTTTTGTGTTTTGATTAAGACGATAAGGACAACAAGCATGGTAAATGTGTCAAATCGATTTGGGTGGACGTCTCGCCTTCTTGCGTTACTTTGTGTCAGTGGTGTGTCGGCGGTCAGTGCCGAGGAGTCCGTGCGCTTAGCGTTAGACGAGAAGTTTGATGCGCAACAGGCTCAAACCCAGCAAATTCTCCATGCCCCTGAAGAGCGCTTGGCAGACTTAATGCGAGAAGCGCTGTCACAGCATCCGAATATCCGGGTGAGTCAGGCCGAGTTACAAGCGGCGCAAGACGATCGTGAAGCGGCTGAGTGGGGGCGATTCCCATCCGTCGGTCTCGACAGTCAGTGGAGATCAGGTGGCTTGCAATCCACCGCCCGTATTGAACAACCCTTGTGGACGGGGGGGCGGATACAGGGCAATATTGATTTCAGCGAGGCCCGTGAAAACGACGCGCGCGCCGGGGTGATGGAAACCCAACTAAAATTGCTTGAAGACACCGCATCGGCTTTCTTCGAGATCTTGCGATTGCAGTCACGGATTGCCATTGCCAAAGAGAATGAGCGTGAGTTGGAAACCCTGCTGGGCACCATTGAACGTCGTGTCCGCGCTGAAATCAACCCGGTTGCGGATCAAACGCTGGCCTCTTCGCGTTTGTACCAAGCACAGGCCGATGTGCAGGTGTTGATGCGTCAATTAAGAGTGGTGCGCAGCCGACTGAATCAATTGGTGAACCGCGAAGTGTTTCATTTGGTCACGCCACAAACCTTTGAGCTGGTCACGGTGAATGAGCCTTGGGTCGCCGATAGGGTCGTCAGTTATTCGCCTACACGTGAGCGTTTGCTCACTCAGGTGCAGCAAGGTCGAGCTGACATTGCCATTACCCGCGCACAGAGTTTACCATCAGTGGTGTTGGGACACGAACAGCGCGTTGGTAAGCGTGCGAGCGGCGAGGACTCATCGCGCAGTTACGTTGGATTGCAGATGCAACTGGACTCTGGCTTAGCGAATTTCTCTCGGGTAAAGGCCGCGCATGCGCGACTGGATGCCGCGACGGATCGCATTCAAGTGTATGAGCGCGAATTGCGGACGACAATTGACAGTTTGCAAGCTGAGATAGACACCCTGGAGCAGCAGATTCCGGCAACGCAGAATATGCTGGCAGCGGCTGAGCTCATTGTTGAGTCTTACTTACGCCAGTTTCACGTGGGTCGAAAAAGTTGGCTGGATGTGCTGAACGCGCAACGCGAGAAAGCTCAGGCTCAAGCCCTGTTGGCTGACTTGCAAGCGCCATTAGAACTGGCCAAACTGCGGTTGTTATTATTAAGTGGTGACATTAACGAGAACACCTTAGGACGTTTGGATGAGTATTGAGACTTCTCAAACCACCCCCCCGATTACCCCCGTCGCCGAGACACGCAATCCGCGTGAAGCCTTAGCGGGTTTGTTGTCAAAGTTAGCTGGCCTGAAAGGCCAAGCCATGCCAGCGTTTCGTCTGAGCCTGATTGAGCAAAGCCGAGACGGTCTGTCATTGGATGATTTGCCTTGGCGTGATCAGTGCATTGAAATGTGGGTGGCCGCCTTCCCCAAAGGGCAGTGGCGACAGACTGAGGTTAAAAAGCTCGCACCCGGCGATTTTCCATTACTTTGGGTCGCAACAGACCGTGCCCTTGCCTATCTTGTGAAAGGGCGTTTAAGTCATGGTGCTTGCCGTGTTGAGACACTGGATGGCAAGTCCCTTGAACTTCAGGCCTCGGAGCTGAAGGAGGGCTTCTGGCTGACCCTCGAGGTGTCGGACGTCGTAAGTTCTATGGGCGACTCCGCTCCTAAAAGCGCCAGTGACTGGTTTGCTTTTGCCTTGCGTAAGCATCGTCGTGTGTTTATGGAAGGGGTTTTTGCGACCTTTATTATCAGTTCGTTAGCCTTGTTTTCGGCGTTGTACACGATGCAAGTCTATGACCGTGTCGTGCCAACACGGGGTTTTTCCACTCTATGGGTGTTAACCATTGGTGTGATGGTGGCCATACTCTTGGAGTTCATCATGAAGCAGGCGCGCTCTTATATTGTTGAGCGAGCCTCAAAGCGGATTGATTTGGAATTGTCAGAAGTGTTTTTTAGCAAGGCGATGGATATCCGTATGGATGTTCGTCCGGCGACGGTGGGCACCTTTGCGTCTCAGATTCGTAACTTCGAGTCCGTTCGCTCATTTATGACGGCGTCCACTTTGTTTATTTTAGCCGATGCGCCCTTTGCGTTGTTCTTTATTGGTGTGATTGCCATCATTGGTGGACCTGTGGCGTTGGTGCCCTTGGTGATGGTGCCAATTGCGGTGATGACGGGCTTTTTGGCCAGTCGTAAAATTAAGGAATATACGCGCTTGCAAATGGCCGAATCGAACCAAAAAAATGGCTTATTGATTGAGTCAATTGATGGTATCGAGTCGATTAAAGCAGCCGGTGGCACATGGAAAATGCAAGACCGTTATCGGCAGTTGACGCAAACCCTGTCGGCAAATGAACTGCGCTTAAAGCTGTTGTCGATGCGCTCCACAAATTTGTCGCAATCCATTCAGCAAATTAACTATGTGGGGATGATTGCGGTGGGCGCTTATGCCATCAGCAATGGTCAGCTTTCGATGGGCGGTTTGATTGCCTGCTCGATTATCGCTGGTCGAGCCTTGAGTCCAATTTCGCAAATTCCACAACTGGTATCCCAGTGGAATAATGCCAAAATTGCACTGGAAGCCTTAGACAATATTATGCAGGTACCTAGCGACCGTGAAGTGGACGCTAAACTCATTATTCCCGAGGCGTGTGAAGGTCGAGTGCGTCTAGAAAAGGTCAGCTTTGGGTATACACAAGAACGTCCGACCTTTGCCTCTTCGGCGTTGTTAATTAAGCCGGGTGAGCGCGTTGCGGTGATTGGCTCTGTCGGCTCGGGCAAGTCAACCTTGATTAAACTCTTATCGGGCTTGTACAAACCGCACGCAGGCAGTGTCTACTTAGACGACATTGATATGCAGCACTTGGCACCGGCGTTTTTGCGTGAGCATATTGGCTATTTGCCTCAGGATGTTCGCCTGTTTAACGGTTCGCTAAAGGCCAATTTAACACTAGGCTTGCCAACCCCGAGTGATAGCCGTATCTTGCAGGCGGCGGCACTGACAGGATTGGATCAAGTGATTCAGAATCACCCTCAGGGGCTTGAGTTAGAGATTACCGAAGGTGGGCGTGGTTTATCCGGTGGGCAACGTCAGTTGGTGGGGTTAACCCGTTTGCTGTTGGCGCAACCTAAGGTGATGCTCTTGGATGAGCCGACCGCGTCGATGGACTCTCGACTTGAAGCTAAGGTCATGAAGCATCTGTTCCAAGAAATTTCTCCTCAGAGTATTTTAGTGGTGGTGACGCATAAACCCGCCGTTTTACCTCATGTGGATCGAATCATTGTGGTGGATTCCGGGCAAATTGTGATGGATGACACGCGTGATAAGGTGTTGGCTTTGATGCGACAACCGACAAAAACACCTGCAACAGACACGGCCCCTCACTAAGTGGAAAATTTATGAAGTTGTTATGGTTTTTACGAACCTCAGACGCCTCGGCATCGAGTCATGAGGACAATACTCAGTCACCACGGATTGTGATTTGGGGAACCCTGTTGGTTTTATCTTGCTTTTTTACTTGGGCATATTTTGCTGAACTGGATGAGGTGACACGGGCTCAAGGTTCGGTTATTTCCAGTTCCCGAACGCAGCTGATCCAGTCGCAAGACGGTGGAACGCTGGAGGATTTGCTAGTGCGCGAGGGTGACAGCGTTGAGGCTGGGCAATTGCTGGTGCGTTTGGATCGCACCCGTGCTGAGGCGGCGTATCTGGAAACACGTGCTCAGTATGCCAGTTTGTCCGCTATTTCGTCACGTTTGCTGGCCGAAGCCTTGGATCAATCTCCGGTTTTTCCAGACGTTCTTGATGATTATCCGAGCCTTCGTGCCAACCAAATGGCTTTGAAGCAAAAGCGTCAGGCTGCCTTGAATGAAGAGCTAGCAGCCCTAGCGCAGGTGCGGGGGTTGTTGGAGCAAGAGCTGCGCATGAATCGGCCTTTGCTTGCATCTGGTGATGTCAGTCGCACCGAGTTGTTGCGTCTGGAACGACAAGTTGCAGAGATGAACGCGCAAATCACGAACAAGCGCAATGCGTATATGCAAGAGGTGCAAAGTGAGTTGACGCAGGTCATGGCTGAATTGAGCAGTGTCGAGCAGCAGTTGGCGCAGCGTCGCAATTTGATGGAGCAAACCGAGTTGTTCGCACCTATGTCGGGTATCGTTAAAAACGTTCGCATTAATACGCTGGGCGGTGTCATACGTCCGGGAGAGGAGGTGATGCAGATCGTGCCTTTGGAAGATGATTTGCTGATCGAGGCCAAAATTAACCCAGGTGACATTGCCTTTTTACACGTTGGGCTGGATGCCCGTGTCAAAATTGATGCCTACGACTTTACCATTTACGGTGATTTACCGGGTCGTTTGATGTTCATCAGTGCCGACACGCTAACAGATGACCTGCAGCAGGGGGAGCAGCCGTATTATCGGATACGTGTTCGAACCGATGGTCGTAAGTTTAGTGCGACGGATCGGGAGTTGGATATTCAGCCGGGGATGACGGCAACCGTCGAAATCAAAACCGGACGCCGCACGGTGTTGCAGTATTTGACGAAGCCGATTATCAAAACTCTGAGTGAATCGATGGGTGAGCGGTAATACGGGTAAACCGAGCCTAGCGTTTTACAGCCTAACCCAAAACAGCGTATAATCGCGCCTTCAACTACTTATCTGGAAAAAGTCGGATGCTGGCGCATTATATGGCTGTGACTCCACCCTAGCGTTCCCTTTATTGCGATTCTTACCATCAAATTTGGTTGAATTGCAAACCCCCTGTCATAGGCTGAGTTTATCTTAGCCCTTTTCGTATGCCTGTTTGCCAACTCTGAATAATCCTTATGAAGGCTGACGGGCAGTTGTGTTTATTCTCTGATAATGGATGCTTTACATGTTGTTTTCTTCAACGCGCCAAGACTGGCTTGGCAATGTGCGTGGTGATTTGCTCGCGGGTTTAGTGGTGGCCTTGGCGTTAATTCCTGAGGCAATTGCCTTCTCGATCATCGCGGGTGTGGACCCTCGTGTGGGTTTGTATGCCTCATTTTGTATTGCCGTGATTATATCGATTGTGGGTGGCCGTCCGGGCATGATTTCGGCGGCAACGGGGGCAATGGCATTATTGATGGTGACATTGGTTCGTGAGCATGGCTTAGAGTACTTGCTTGCCGCGACGATTCTAACTGGGGTTTTCCAAATCGTTGCAGGTTACATCAAGCTAGGTGCGCTGATGCGCTTTGTCTCGCGCTCGGTGGTGACAGGCTTTGTCAATGCGCTGGCCATTCTTATCTTTATGGCACAATTGCCTGAACTCACGAATGTGACTTGGCATGTATACGCGATGACAGCGGCAGGTTTGGGGATTATTTACCTCTTCCCCTATATCAATAAAACTATCCCATCACCGTTGGTGTGTATTTTGGTGCTGACTGGCGTCGCTCTGCTTCTGGATCTGGATATTCGCACCGTGAGTGATATGGGACAACTGCCCGATACCTTGCCGATTTTCTTATGGCCGGATGTGCCTCTCAACCTTGAAACACTTTGGATTATTTTGCCCTATTCTGCGGCCTTGGCTGTGGTTGGTTTGTTAGAGTCCTTAATGACAGCAACGATTGTCGATGACTTAACCGACACCAAAAGTGATAAAAATCGTGAGTGTAAGGGACAGGGAATTGCGAACATAGGTGCAGGCTTACTCGGTGGTATGGCGGGTTGTGCAATGATTGGACAGTCGATTATTAACATTAAATCGGGTGGGCGCGGTCGACTTTCAACCCTGTCGGCAGGTGTGTTCTTATTGCTGATGATTGTCTTCATCGGTGACTGGTTAGGGGTCATTCCTATGGCTGCTTTGGTGGCGGTGATGATCATGGTGTCGATCGGAACCTTTAGTTGGGAGTCCATTACGAATCTTAAGAAGCATCCAATGTCGACCAATGTTGTGATGCTGGCTACCGTAGTGGTGGTCGTTGCCACGCATAATTTGGCGTATGGTGTGTTTGTTGGGGTGTTAATTGCCTCCTTGAATTTTGCCAATAAAGTGGGCAAGTTCTTGTACATCAAGTCTGAAAAAGAGGCAGGCAATACACGTCGTTATCGCGTTGTTGGACAAGTGTTTTTCAGCTCGGCTGAGTATTTCTCTTCGTCTTTTGATCTTAAAGAAGATCTAGACAAGGTCATTATTGATGTAAGCCGTGCGCACTTCTGGGATATCACCTCCGTTGCCGCATTGGATATGATCGTGATTAAGTTTAGACGTGAAGGCATTGAGGTTGATTTAATCGGACTGAATGAAGCCAGTGCAACCATCGTTGATCGTTACGGTGTTCATGATAAGCCTGAAGCCATTCAAACAGCGATGGGGCATTCGTGAAGCCATGCTCCCAATAGTTTGTCACCTAATTTAAAATTAGATGAGTCTAATGTATTATAGCTGGCACTGATGTCATTTATCTGTAAGAGACTTCAATAGAAGTCTCTGTTTCGTTTTGAGAGGGAGAAGGTTGATGTTACCAAAACGCTATACACACCTTGTGGGCACTTTTTTTATGTCGATCCTGATGGTATTTATAATGACGGCGCTGATTACTCTGATCAATACCGGTATTGAGTCAGGCTTTTTAGTGCGTTGGGCGAAGGCATTTGTCATTGCTTGGCCCATTGCATTTTTGTTGATTTTTATGTTTGGTAAACGGATGCAACAGTTGGCTGCAAAGATTTGTACTCAGGATTGAAGCGAGTTTAGGATAGTGTGCTAGGGCTCGGCATTCCAAAATAGGCGCCTTGAGAAAAATCGACCCCTAGTTCGGCAATTTGATGCTGTACTGCTTCGCAATGGACAAACTCAGCCACTGTTTGCAGGTTGAGTTGTTTTGCGAAGGTAACAATCCCTTGCGTTAAAATACGAGCGTTCTGATCTTCATGAATGCACTTAATGAGACTGGCATCTATCTTGATAATATCCACATTTAATCTGAGCAGGTGTTCAAAATTGGAATAGCCAGTGCCAAAGTCGTCAATCGCAATACGGCAGCCATAGGCTTTAACCTTCTGAATAAAATGAATGACCTCTGCATAGTTCTTGATCCCGTCGGATTCAAGAATTTCAAAAATGACACGATGGCCGATATTGTACGAGTGCAGTGCGTCCATGATTTTCGCAATAATGCTTGGATCAACCAAGTCTGAATAGGAAAGGTTGATTGAAAACTCATAAGGGAGTATTGAGAAGTGCCTAAAGCACTTTTCAATCATAATTAAAGTCAGTTGACGATCCAGTCGTAAGCGGTGAGCGATGTCTAAAAAGACACCGGGAGACACCAACTCGTTGTGTTCATTTTGCATACGAATCAGGCACTCGTATTTAGAAATGCAGTGTTGATTGTTGTCATATATAGGTTGAAAGTACGGAAAAATTCGATCGTCATTCAGTGCCTCTCGCAATTGACGTGCACGAAATTGATTTTCGGCGTAGAGGGCGTCTTTTGATTGTGAGTGATCGTAGACGCAATAATGAAGCGATTGTTGGCGTGCTTCGTGAAGCGCTATGGCGGCTTGTGTCGTTTGTTTATTGGAAGTAAGTGCTGACGATGCGCTAGAGGGTAAAACGGCACCACAAGTAAAGTCGATGCTCAATAATTGCTCGTGCCAAAGAACATTAAATGCCTTCAAGCGTAAAAAGAGCGCTGACAGAGTGTCATGTATTGCGCCTTCATTGGAAAATTGACCGACTAGCGCAAACTCATCACCGTACACACTGAACAACTTCGTTTCCAACGTGTTTGGCAGTTCTTGCTGAAATTCGTTTAATCCTTTAGCAAAGGCAATTAAAACACTATCGCCACATTGATTACCGAACAGCGAATTAATTTCACTGAAACGGTCTAGATTGATTAAGATCAGTCCTGAGTTTGGGTGTTGATTCAAATACTGCGTAAGACGCAGGCGATTAGCAAGACCCGTCAGGCTGTCGGTATAGGCCGTCCTGAGGTCTGCTAAAAGGCGAATAATTCGTCGAATTAAATAGGCTGAGAGCAAGATCAAAATAATAGCGGTGGTAAATAGAATCGTTTGATTGATGTGTTTGACCGGAATCAGAACGGCATCAATTTCGTCTTGAGGAACACCAATCCCAAACACCATCCCCGAAAGCGTGTTTGAGTGCAAAAGAGAGTAAGATCGCTGATCCACATTGATTCGAGAGATCAGCGGTGAGGCTTCACGGTTAAATGCTTCGAAGTAATGTGAATGCTGAGTCAGTTGTAACTCCAAAATTGAATTAATGAGGTTTTGAGCATGTCGCGTATCGTCACTCAGACTTAAACTTGAAAGGTTACGATTGTTGCTGTCCAGTAAGAAAGCAAAGCTGCCTTGCGTCACTTCAATGTAACTGACGAGGTCAATGATTCGATCTGCGGTCCAGTCCGTTGTTGCAAATCCAATGAAGTGCCCGCGGGCATTAATCATGGGAGTGATTAAAGTTATTTGTGCTCGATTTTTACGGGCGTCAAAATAAACGGGCGTCCAATAGATATCCTTAATACGTCCTCTTTCCCATCGCCAGTTGGCAGGGATCGCTTGGGTAAACCAATCGCGCATTTCGTAAGACGCATCTTGAGTGTTTATTTTTGTTATTTCGTTGCCATCAAAAACAAATGCAGGATTGTAGTGGCGTTGATTTCCGCTGAGGATGTTAGGTTCATACCATAGGCCAATACCTGCAGCGCCATCAAAATTGATGAGGGTATCGCGTAGCGCTGTTTCCAGTTCATTTTGAAGTTGTCGTTCATCGGTAAACAGATTGTTGGTTTCGTAGCGTAAACTGTAAAAGGTTTCGCCTAACTGACTCACGGACGTTGTAAATTCTTCTAGAGATTTTTGCTCGTACTCAATGCGCCCAAGTCCAGTTCGATACACTTCACTGATCTGTTCGTTTCTGAGATCGACAATAACCCGTTGTGAGTAGTTTAGATTTAAATTTGACAGGGTCCACATGCCCCCAAAAAGCAGTACGATCAAGAGAACAATTAACCAAAGAATAGACTGGCGAATATTATCATTCAGTATCTCATTGAGTTTGGATAGGGTACGTGCCGAGCCACTGTTCATTCGGGTTTTACGTCCAGAGCGTTGAGCGCCTGCTGGGCTTCGGTGTGTCCCATACTGGATGCACGTTGATACCAGAGTGATGCCTGACGCAGGTCGGTGGGCGTGCCGTGCCCTCTCTGGTGCAATTGCCCTAAAAGGTAGGCAGCCTCGGCTGAACGAGGCGCCGCTCTGTTGGCCCAATGTAGCGTTTGATCATAGTTTTTGAGCGCATAATGCACTCTTGCCATCTGTGTTTGCGCAGCAACATCGTTCTGTTCCGCAAGGGGTTGGCAGATTTTTAAGGCTTCATGATAGTTTCGGATACTCACAAGCAGATAGCATTCTTTTAGCGCATCTGCATTTGAGGGTGGGCTGTCTGTGCGAGAAGGTGAGCTCAATGTGTTGGATTGAGTTGCATCAATGGTCTGCGCGCTTGCTTTTTGAGTGGCACCCTGCGCTACGGATGCAGCCAAGCGCTGCGCATAGGCGTTTACATCGTTCGGACAGGAATACAAATACCCGGCTCGGTAGCGATTTAAGTTGGCTTGAGTGAGCGCTTGGTTGTTAAATCGCTCAGCAATGGCCGCACACCGACGGTCTCGCTCAGCTCGAACGCTGTTCAATTCCGAACGTAATTCTTTGCGGTGGCGGTTTCGTTCAAGGTACTGAGTCAACGGATCTATGTAGGGCTGAGCGAACAGTTGATTGATTTCACTATTTTTTGACTGGGTGGGTGTCTGGCTTAAGTCTTGAATAGCTTCCCCCGAACGCTTAATCAGTCCACCCGTTTGTTTGAGGAGTGTTTGACGTTGAGCCGTTTCGCAGCCTACAAGCATCATTACAATACAAATAGAAGCCATCATGCGAAAGGTCGATGTTAGACGAGAAGGAAAAAAGGGTGGCTGAGTCATGTCGTCGATTCAATCTATATGAATAACAGGCTGTGGCTTCTAAAACATATAACGTACCATACTTCAACGAGACACTAAATCAGAATTCTTACATCCGCTGTCTAAGATTTCAAATTGTCGGCCAAGATAAATACACTCGACATCACGACGCTCTGCGCATAAGATCAAGCGTCTTGTGCTGAGTTGTGATGGGTTTGCTTTGTTCAGCTTAATCGGTTAGGAATCCGTATGAAATGACTTGTCGTCTTAAGTCTAGCGCTAACAGGAGTACACAACAGATCAGTCTTGGTTTGCTTGTTTTTATATTTGCACTTCTAATCGTTAACTCCGTGTTCGCCCATGAACAGCCTTCCATTGCGGATGAAGAAGAAATCATCATCCAACTCAAGTGGAAACATCAATTCCAATTTGCGGGTTTTTACGCTGCACTCAAGCAAGGCTATTTTGCTGATGAGGGGCTGAACGTGCGTTTGAAAGAGCGCAACCCGAGTATCAATATTGTTGATCAAGTCATTCGACAAGAGGCGCATTATGGCGTTGCCGATTCTGTTGTCATTCTGCAAGCGGCCAATCATCAGCCTGTCGTATTGGTTGCTGCCATCATGCAGTATTCAGCCAATGCCATTATGACCCTGGAGCAGTCTGAGATTAGGAGCCCACAAGACCTGATTTCACGTCGTATCTCCTTTTACGATAACGATTCCGATGGGATCGACATCTTAGCCTTGTTAGCAACCCAGGGTATTCGCGGCGCAAATTTAATCCGTAAACCCTGGGATGAGCGCGTTGATGCGTTGATCAATAATGATGTGGATGCAATCGTGGTTTACGTCACCAATGATCCTCATGTGTTTAGAGAAAGAGGTTATGACGTCAATCTTATTTATCCGCGAGATTACGGCGTAAGCCTGTATGGCGATATTCTCTTCACCCATCAGCAGGAGGCCGAACAGCATCCTGAACGTGTGGCGGCCATTCGGCGCGCTGTGATCCGAGGTTGGCACTATGCGTTGGATCATAAAGAAGAAATAGTCGACCATATTATTGAACATTACAACACGCTTGGTAAATCGAAAGCGGCCTTGATGATTGAGGCTCACGGGATGGAAGCATTAATCTCTCGCTATACCGCCGAATTAGGGCAGTTTGATCAGGGCCGAATTGACTATATCGTTGATCTTTTAGACAGGCTCAACCTATTGGAGTCCAATGGTATTGGTGGCAAACATTTAGTTTTCTCGTCGAATACAAAGGGCGTACTGTTAACCGAAAGTGAAAAGGCATTTTTGGCCTCTTTAGACAGGATAAAAGTCGGTGTCGAAGCGGTTGGGTATCCACCGTTTGAAATGCTGAATGATAATGGGCAGTATCAAGGGATTGCCGCTGACTATTTAGCACGTTTAGAGGAGTTGCTGGGTATTCGATTTGAATTTGTTCAAGAAGAGACTTGGTTAGATGTGCTAGAGAACTTAAGGTCTAAAGAGATTGATCTGATAGCAGCGGCCGCTCAAACGCCAGAGCGTCTTCAGTATGCAACATTTTCCAGCCCCTATGTGCGTTCGCAAATGGTCATCGTGACACGCAATGACGTCGATTATGTTGCGAGTATTCGTCAACTTCAAGGACAATCCATTGGTGTGGTGGCGGATTATGCGCCAGATGAGTTGCTATCTCGATACTTTCCGGAACTCAGTTTAAAGCATTATCCAAGTACCGTTGATGGCTTGCGTGCATTATCCGTTGGGGAGGTGGACGCCTTTGTGGACAATTTGAGTGTTGTCAGTTATTTAATCCATCGTGAAGGCTTGGCAAATTTAAAAGTATCGGGTCAAACGCCCTATGTTTTTGATTTATCAATAGGGGTTCGCAAGGATTGGCCGCTCTTGCAAACCGCTATCGATAAAGCCTTAGCTTCTATGTCGTCTGAAGAGCATAGCGCTATTTATCATCGTTGGATTCGGTTTGAGGTGGTAGAGCATGTGCCCTGGAAAAATATCTTGCCCTTCATCATTGCTGCTGTTTTTGTTGCCATGGTTCTCGTCTATTTCCTGTTGCAATTACGTTCAAAGAATCAACTGCTTGCCCAAGTGTCTGTAACGGATAAGTTAACCGGTACCTACAACCGACATCATTTAGACCATATACTGATGGAGTTGTTTAAAGAGGCAAAACAAAAACGACAGTCCTTAGCGATTGTATTGTTTGATTTGGACCGTTTTAAATACATTAATGATGAGTATGGGCATCAAAAGGGTGATGAGATATTGCAGCAATTTTCAAACATCGTTAAAGACAATGTGCGCTCCACCGACGTGTTTGGTCGCTGGGGTGGTGAAGAGTTTTTGTTGGTCTGTCCGTTCACCAATACAGAGCAGGCCATTCAAGTCGCTGAAAAAGTGCGACTTTTATTGAGTGAGCAAGTACTGATTGAAAAGGAAAAGGTCACCGTCAGTGCTGGAGTGGCTTCCGCGAACATGATGCCGAATGTGGATGCTTTAATTACGTCGGCTGATAAAAAACTCTACCTCGCAAAAGAAAAAGGGCGCAATCGAGTGGAGTAAAGTATTTATAGCTTTACTTCAAACGAAAAAAACACATAAATGACAAACAGATACGATGCTTGTTAGTTGCCATCGCAAGGATGCATAACCCATAGGGTAGGCTTCATCAATCCTTTCTGCAACCTCCACAATTCTCAGCAGTATGAAGAGCCCTGTCTGAATTAGCAGTATGTAATCAGATAGCCAAATAAAGCTCAAAAAACTAAACACCGGAAAGCTAACCGCCCAAAGAGCGAGTCGGTTTTGATTGGTGTGTTGATACAAAATGGGCCAGATAACACCAGACATAAAACCGAGAATCAAGCAGCTGTAGATCGAAAACAGTAAAAAGGATTCTTCCGGCTGCCCATCATTCCCGGTCATCAGTGCATAGGTCAGGTAGATAAAGGGCAGTAAGCCTGAGTATCCCAGTGTTTTTATCAGCAACATAGTGGCATCCGTAACGCATAAGGTTTCGTACTTTTACGATGTTTTCTTTGAGTTAGATGACTGGATTGCGAAGAGTATGCTCTACATAAATAAGCTTTTAGCAGAGGTTAAAAGCCAGTAGTAGAGATAAATTCGAGGTATCCTAAATAGAACTGAAGCCGATAAAACGACATACCAACGAATGTTCAGAACGCCTGCCGTCCAGCAGGTGACGGAGTAGGGCAGGGGCGTTATGGCACCAATTACCACGGCCCAGAAACCATACTTTTGAATAAATGCTTGGTGTTCATTTTTAAAACGACCAAACAGTCGCTTTGACCAGTTAAAATGCCCCAGCCAGCGTCCAATTCCAAACCCAGTCATGCCCGCGATCACGGATACAACGCCCAGTATACCCACATAAAGAGGCCAGTTGGCTGAGAGTGGGCTTTTAGCAATGACAATTAGCAATATATCAGGTGGAAAGGGGGTGACGAGTGTATCCGTAACCAACAGAATTAAGGCAAGCCCCAGAAAACCAATTCGTTCAACAACCCAAGTGGTCGCAAAGGTCATTTCGTCTTCAAAAATGACACCCAGCCCAACCATAAGCGTAATAAATAGCACGAGTGCCAATAAAGCCTTAATTAAATTTTGTTGAATCATTAATGGTTATCACTCCGATTGACAGGGCCTGTTCATCTTCGATATGAAGGTTGCGAAAAATGCCTGAGGAATGAAATCCTGTCAATCAAAACCGATTGGTTTGCGGACGATAATTTGAGACCTATGCCGCTATTGCTTATTCTCATTACATTAGCTAAATTGAATTGTAAAAATACATTTCATTTTATATGGAAGGCTCAAATGACAGATGATGAGCTGGTTTCCTTTGACGATGAAATCACATTTCTTGCCGAGGAGGCGTGCTCAGGTCAACAGGACGACATCTGGAATGTTTTGATTGTTGACGATGACCATGATGTTCACTTAACCACACAAATGGCGCTAGCTGATTTATCCATAGAGGGACGTAAACTGGCATTTCACAGTTGCTTCTCTGGAGCGGATGCCTACGATTTTCTCAGCAAGAACCCATTAGAAATCGCGGTAATTCTGCTAGATGTCGTGATGGAGAGCCATGATGCTGGGCTTAAGTTGGTTTCCTTAATTCGTGAAGACCTCAAACTATCCTTTCCAAGGATTATTTTACGGACAGGACAGCCAGGTTATGCGCCTGAAGTCGATACCATTCGTCGATTAGACATTAATGACTATAAAACAAAATCTGAATTGACACGTGGAGGGCTTTATACAGCTTTATCTGTCGCGATTCGCTCTTACGCTCAGTTACGTCAAATTGAGATTAATCGTTTAGGTCTTGAAAAAATAGTTAAAGCTATTAATGATTTAAGCCGAATTCGTGGTTTGAGCTCATACGCTGAAGGTGCTGTCCTTCAAATATGTTCGATACTGTCCATACCAGAAGAGGGACTCGTCTGTGTGCAAAGCGTCACGTCAAGCGCGAGCGAGCCACTCATCATTGCCGCCGCTGGTAACTTCGCACGTCTGATTAATCAGCCGTTAGACGCTCTTCCCAATCCCTGTATGAAGTCAGCATTACGTCAAGCGCTGAGTCAACGCTCACACATTATTGGGCGTCATACGGCACTGTATTTTGGTTTAGAGAATGATCGTGAGATGGCGGCCTGTATCGAGTCAAATCGCGTTTTAACCGCGGTAGACGAACACCTATTGAACGCATTTTGCGCCAGTGTGTCAGTTGGAATCGATAATCTGGGTTTGAATGCGCGAATCGAGTCCTTAGCTTATGTTGATCCTCTATTAGGGATTGCCAATCGTTATAGGTTCGAGCGAGCCATCACCGAACAGCAGGCTATGTTTACTAATTGTGTGCTGATTCTGGTGGATATTGATGATTTCTCATCCGTAAACTCCACGCTTGATCAGCACTTTGGAGACGATGTGCTGAAGGCCGTCTGTGCAAGGCTCAGTCATTTTATATCCAGCGATGTTATTTTAGGGCGTGTGGCTGGCGATTGTTTTGCGCTAGTGGGTCCAGCAGAGTCTGTTAAGTACGATGACATTATTCAGTTATTTCAAGATCCTTTTATCGTTAATAATGAGTCTTTACGAATTTCAGTTACCTGTGGCGTGGTGTCTTTAGAGCAGGAAGGCATGGCTACGCAGGGGACCGAGCTATTAAAAGATGCGAATATTGCGTTGAAACAAGCAAAGCTTTTCAGCCGAGGCAAGGTTCAGTATTTCAAAGCCAGTTTACGGCAAGCGGCAAAGGATCGTATTGAATTGTTGACAGGGCTACGCGAGGCATTTTCATCCGATCGTTTGTTTCTTTGTTACCAGCCACAAATCGATTTACGCAGTCGACGTATCATAGGAGCAGAAGCACTGCTGCGTTGGCGTAATCAGCAGGGTCAGTTTATCCCCCCTGATCGTTTTATTCCGTTGGCCGAGCAGTCGGGTACCATCATCCCCATTGGTGCGTGGGTACTAAGAACCGCCTGCGCTCAACTTCGGCAGTTAATTGATCTAGGGTACGCAGATTTTAGAATGGCGGTTAATGTTTCGTATGCGCAGTTCCGTGAACCGGACTTTGTCGATATGTTGAAATCTGTGATCCACGATGCGCGCGTGCCTGCCGAGCAACTTGAAATAGAATTGACTGAGTCCATTGCAATCGAAGATCCGCTTGCTATTAATAAAACTTTGTCCGCGATTCGCACACTGGGAATTAAAGTGGCTATGGATGATTTTGGAACCGGCTATTCGTCATTAAGTGTATTGAATAGGCTTCGGATTGATCGTTTAAAAATTGATCGTGCGTTTGTGGCCGATGCATCGCTGAGCGCGACAGAAGGCAACCTTGCGCGTGTTATCGTGCATCTTGCTAAAGACTTTCAATTAAACGTAATTGCTGAAGGCATTGAAACTGAATCTCAGTTAAATGAGCTGGTAAAGATGGGCTGTGATGAGGGACAAGGTTACTTCATCGCGAAGCCGATGGATGCTAAAACCTTTGTCGATTGGTTGGTGATGAATGCAACCTAATTAAACGAGTCCCCAGAGGCAGAATAGAATGAATGCGATCGCGAGGTTTTGTTTTGCCAGTAGCGTTGTTTTTGTGGGTATCGTCATAATTGCTATGCTTAAGCCTGATAAAGAAAAGGCTGTTAAAATCGGTGTTGTGAATTACTTACCGATGTTGGAGTCAACGTTAATTGGTTTTAAACAGGGTCTATCGGATCTAGGTTACGCTGAGGATCAAGTGCAATGGCTTTATTCGGGGGCTATCGGGCCGGATGAACATTCCGTTGAGGCAGAAGCGGCACGTCTCATCAACCAAGAACGAGTTGATCTCTTGCTCACAATTGGTACGCTTCCTACAGTGTTCGCTAAACAACTGACTCAGCAGCAAGCGAAACCGACACCGGTGATATTTGCGCCTCTAATCAACCCGGTCGGTGCCGGAATTATTAAGACATTGGATAAACCCGGTGGCAACGTGACGGGGGTGCACAATGGTAATAATGCAGAAAAAGTAGTTGAGTGGCTGTTAACGCTTGCGCCTAAAACAAACTACTTTTTCACCTTTTACCATCCTGACGATGCTGTGTCTGTGTCCATTGTTGAGGATATTGCATTTACACAACAATTTTTTTATCCCGTTATTTTTCGTTCAATTCCTGTTGAAAGTGAGCAAGACGCCTTAGGATACTTGCATCGTTTACCCACCAACAGCTCTTTGTTAATTACCCCAACGCCGAGTCTAGGATCGATGTCATTGCTGCAGCAGGCGGCACTGGCTCAAGGTGTTTTTGTTGCAGGGTATAACGTTTCGGCAACCTATACCCTGATGAGTTATTCGGTTGATTGGTATCAACAAGGGTATCAAGCCAGCTTACTGGCCGATCGTGTTTTGCAGGGGATTGATCCAAGCGTGATTTCGGTTGAGGCGGCTGAGAGTTACTTATCCTTTAATCTCGCCAATGCGCATGCGTATAGTTTTAAAGTTGATCCTAAGTTTTTGAAACTATCAGACTTTATTATAAGGTAAGGGCTGATTATGGTTGCTCGATTGCGAAAACGGCTCAAACAAGAAATGGCATTGGCCTTTTTATCGGTCTCGTTGATTGCACTCACCATTGTCGGCAGTGTAGCGGCCTATCACATTTTTTATTCCCAACGCCAGTTGGTGTTGGTGACACAGCAGCAAGTGGCCCAACGCGTCAGTCAAGAGGTTAAAGAGTTGTTGAAACGCTCTGTTCGACACCTTGAGTTGTTAGTCATATCCAGTGATTTCGAGCGTCAACCCTTATCGGTTCAGTCTGAGCTTTTATTTGAGTTTTTTCATTGGAAAAAAACACATGACTTTATTGCGCTGTACGCGGCTGATAAAACCTATCTTTTCCACACTCACCGCTTGTATTCGCAAAGCCAGGGGTTGAGTGATTCCGGACTCATTCACGCGGCCTTAGGCGATGTGGTTCGAACACAAAAAAGTTATTTTGGCGATATTGTGTATAACAGCACGACCGGCGAACCCAGTATTTTAATCGCCATACCTGTGAAGGATGTGGTGACTGGAAACATGACCCACATTATTGTCGTATCTCTGCGCTTTAAAGCGATCTGGGATATTATGGCAAGGGAAGCAAGAGAGTCACAGTTTTCGGTGTTTTTAGTGTCTGATGATCACCGTGTGGTCGCTCACAAAGATCCTTCGGTGGTGTTAGCGCAGCAACGTTTTCATCTAGATGAGGGCGTATATGTGAGTCGGGGTGTGGATGGTCACCGTGCCATTATAGGCAAGGCCTTGCTGTCATTAGAGAATAGGCACTATGTTCTGTATTCGGAACAGAGCTTCCGCCACGCCTTCTCCGAAGCGAGAGAAAAAGCAATTTGGATGCTCGTAGGTGTGTTGTTGGCATTCTGTGTGGCTGTTGTGCTCGGGATTCAATTCAGTCGTAGGATTACACAACCGCTTGACCAGTTATTGACGGGTGTCCGATCTGTAACTAAGGGGGATTTAGACCAGCAAATTGAAGTATCAGGTCGTAATGAATTGTCTATGTTGGCTCAATATTTTAATGAAATGACACGACAATTACGCGATTTAATATTTGAGCTACGGTCTAAAACCAAGGATCTAGAGGCCGAAGTCTGTACTCGTGTTCAGGCAGAAGATTCACTGCGCACTCTTAATTCAGAACTTGAGCAGCGCGTAATTGAACGAACGCAAGTCCTGCAGGAAACGCTGGACCATTTACAATCGACCCAGGAATCACTGGTTCAATCCGAAAAACTGGCCGGTTTAGGCGCGATGGTGGCCGGGGTTGCCCATGAGCTGAATACCCCGATAGGCAATGCTTTAATGATGTCGAGTACATTAAAGGAGAAAAGTCAGGAGTTTGAGCAATCACTTCAGCAAGGATTACGGAAGTCGGAATTGCAAAGCTATACGGATCTTGTCAAAAAAGGCAGTGAAATATTATGTTTAAACCTGAATCAAAGCGCCCGACTGATTTCCAGCTTTAAACAAGTAGCGGTCGATCAAACCAGTTATCAGCGCCGTTCCTTTTTATTGAGTGAGGTCGTCGAAGAAATAGTGTTGACGATGGCGCCGACCCTGCGCCATTCGAGCGTGAAGGTCTCAACATCGATTCCCGACTCCATTCGCCTGGATAGCTACCCCGGCCCGCTCGGACAGATTTTACTCAACTTGATCAACAATGCGATTTTACATGCCTTTTCTGAGGGTGAGTCAGGAGCCATACTGATTCAAGCCAAACAAGAAGGCGAGCGTTTACTATTGACTCTCGAAGACAACGGCAAGGGTATTTCTCCAGATCATTTGGGGCGCATATTTGATCCTTTTTTCACAACGCGCTTAGGCCAAGGCGGTTCGGGTCTAGGGCTGAGTATTGTGTTCAATTTGGTGAAGGGGATATTGGGGGGATCGATTGAAGTGAGCAGCGAACTGGGTAAAGGTACCCAGTTTTGCCTAGACATTCCATTGGTGCGATGAAGGTAGATAGAGTATCTGTATGAGCGCAATTGCAGCAGAGCCACAATGCGCGATCAGTAAGCCAGCAATCACGAGTATTTTCGGTTATTGAATATCTGTGCGCCGTTGGCTGGATTGGTTGAATGGATGGACTTTAGTGAGCGGAATATACACGCTTAATCGGGGATTTTCATGCACCTGAGGATCGATGTCGACGCGTAGTGTTAAATCCTGACCCAAGGGTGTTTTGACGTATAAATGGCTTTCTGCTCCAGCAGGCTCAAATAACCCGACTTGACAGTCCAAACACAGAGCATCTTCCTTGGGTCTAGACAGCAGCAGTTGATCTGGACGTATCCCTAGAATATCGGTTGTTGCAGGTAATTGACTCAATAGATGTTGGTTATCGCTCTGTTGAAACTCAGTAATAGGGATAAGATTCATGCTGGGTGAACCGATAAACTGCGCAACAAATAGAGTGTCTGGACGGTTGTATACATCCATAGGACTGCCGACCTGTTCAATGCGGCCTTGATTTAATACGACTAAACGGTCGGCTAAGGTCATGGCTTCGAGCTGGTCATGAGTCACATATAGAGAGGTGGTTTTCAGACGCTTTTGCAGTTGTTTAATTTCTAAACGCATCTGCACACGAAGCTTCGCGTCCAAGTTGGATAGAGGTTCATCCAATAAAAACACCTTGGGTTCACGAACCAAGGCTCTCCCCATGGCCACACGTTGCCTTTGTCCGCCCGATAAGGCTTTGGGCTTACGCTCTAAGAAGGGCGTAATTTCTAGCATTTTAGCAATCGCATCTACTCGTGTTTTAATTTCATCTTTAGAAAATCCACGGTTCTTAAGGCCATAGCCTAGATTGTTGTAGACAGTCATGTGTGGATACAGCGCATAGTTTTGGAACACCATCGCAATGTCACGTTCAGATGGCTCGAGATCATTGACGCGTCGTTCGCCAATAAATAAATCGCCTTCTGTGATGCTCTCTAGGCCTGCAATCATTCGTAATAGAGTGGATTTTCCACAGCCTGAAGGGCCAACGAGTACAATAAATTCACCGTCTTTGATTGTTAAATTAATCTCTGATACGGCTTTCACATCGCCCGTGTACATTTTTCCTAAGCGGTTTATTTGAATAGATGCCATGGTTTACTTCTCTGTTTCCGTCAGGCCTTTCACAAAAAGACGCTGCATAAATAAAATCACTAAAATGGGTGGGAGGGCGGCTAAGACCACCGTCGCCATGACGAGGTGCCACAAGGGTTCTGCATCGGCGCCTGTCACCATGCGTTGTATCCCCATTACAATGGTGTAGTACTCTGGATCGGTGGTGATTAGGAGTGGCCAGAGGTACTGGTTCCAGCCGTAAATAAACATGATGACAAACAAGGCAGCGATATTGGTGATCGATAGGGGTAGCAAAATATCTTTAAAAAACTTCAAAGGACCTGCGCCATCAACGCGTGCAGCTTCTAACATCTCTTCTGGAATCGTCATGAAAAACTGCCGAAACAAGAAAGTGGCCGTAGCCGATGCAATGAGTGGGATGGATAAACCTGCAAAACTATTGAGCATGCCTAGATCTGCAACCACCTGAAACGTCGGTACGATTCTAACTTCGACAGGTAGCATAAGGGTTAAGAAAATGACCCAAAAAAAGAACATGCGAAATGGAAAACGAAAATACACAATTGCAAATGCAGACAGCAAGGAAACCAGCAGTTTGCCGATCGTGATGGTCATTGCCATTACGAAACTGTTCCAGAGCATCGTATGAAGAGGAGGCGTTCCTGCACGCGAGCGACCTTCAAATAAGACTTGTTTGTAGTTTTCAAGTCCTTGGGAGCCTGGCAATAAGGGGAGGGTGCCACTTAAAAATGTGCCTGCTTCATGTGTCGATGCGATCACCGCCAAGTAAACAGGAAACACCACCAGTGCAACCCCTAGGATAAGGATGCAATGTGTCATGAAGCGTGACCAAGAATTGTTTTCAACCATAAGGATGCCTAGTAATTAACTTTACGTTCAATGTAACGAAATTGAATTACGGTCAACAGGACGACGATGGCCATTAAAATGACGGACTGAGCTGCTGATGAGCCTAAATTCATGCCAATAAACCCGTCTCTAAACACCTTATAAACAAGAATATTGGTGGCTTGAGCAGGCCCACCTTCGGTTGTTGCATGGATAACACCAAAGGTATCGAACATGGCATACACGACGTTGACGACCAATAAAAAGAAGGTCACAGGGGACAGGAGCGGAAACACGATCGTCCAAAAGCGTTTGAAGGGTTTTGCACCATCAATGGCAGCCGCTTCAATTAACGATTGTGGAATGGATTGTAAGCCTGCTAAGAAAAACAAAAAATTGTACGAAATTTGTTTCCAAGCAGCGGCAATGATCACCAATAGCATTGCATGATTGCCGTTTGCACGGTGATTCCACTGATAGCCAAGCATGTCCAGTGCATAGGGTAAGATGCCAAGTGTGGGGTTAAAAATAAACCACCAGAGTATGCCTGCAATCGCAGGTGCCACCGCATAAGGCCAAACCAGAAAAGTCGTGTAAACATCACGGCTGCGGATAAGCCTATTGACTAATACGGCAAAAAGCAGAGCAACACTCATGGATAAAAGCGTGGTGCCTAGCGAAAAGGTAAGCGTAACTTTGAGGGCTTGAAGATACTGATCATCAGCAAACAGGCGAGTAAAGTTATCAAACCAGACAAATTCTGTTTTAAAGCCAAACACGTCTTGGCGAAGTAATGACTGGTAGAGAGCCTGAGAAGCAGGCCAGACAAAGAAGATGAGCGTTACAACCACTTGCGGTGCCAAGAGTAAATAGGGCAGATAGCGGTGATTAAACGTCATGCGTTTCGTTTGCATCGTTGAGTGATCCTGGAGCTAAAAAAAGACCCCCGTGCGATGCAACGGGGGTTGAATGAGAGTATTCAATTAACGGTTAGCCGCTTCAAACTCACGCAGTAAGGCATTGCCGCGTCGTACAGCAGAGTCGGCCGCTGCTTGACCTGTTTTTTGACCAGTCATTACGGCTTCCATTTCTTCAGAGATGATGTCGCGGATTTGCACAAAATTACCGAAACGTAAACCCTTTGAGTTTTCAGTTGGTGCGTTCAATGTCATTTGCTTAATTGAGGTATCTGCACCTGGGTTGGCGTCATAATAGCCTTGAGACTGAGTGAGATCATAAGACGCCTGAGTGATAGGGAGGTAGCCCGTGCTTTGGTGCCAATCTGCCTGAATCTCTGCTTGTGAGAGGTACTCAAAGAAGGCGGCAACGGCAGCATAGTCTTTTTCAGCATGACCACGTAAAACCCATAGGGTTGCACCACCGATAATGCTGTTTTGGGGAGCGCCCTCTACGTCATCGTAGTAGGGTTGAAAACCGAAACCGACATCAAACTTGGCATTAGCGAGTACACCTGAGCGGCTGGCCGATGAGCCAAAAAACATGGCACATTCACCTGAGTAGAACAAAGGCGCTGCATCAGGCCCAGGACCCGGGCCACCCCATTTAAATACACCTGCGTCCTGCCAGGTTTTTAAATTATCCCAGTGACGAGCGACCTGTGGATTATTGAAGGTGAGTTCTGTGTTAAACCCTTCAAAACCATTTGCCTGAGTGCCTAAAGGTAAATTGTGCCAGGCACTGAAGTTTTCCAGCATGACCCAGCTTGGCCAAGAGGTCGTGAATCCGCAGTTACTTGCACCTGTCTCACGCAGTTTTTCTGATGCGCTGACCATCTCTGCCCAAGTGCTGGGAGGGTTATCACTATCCAATCCCGCTTTGGTAAAGGCATCTTTGTTGTAATACATGATGGGGGTGGAAGAGTTGAACGGGAAAGAGAGCATGTTGCCATTTGGGTCTGTGTAGTAACCCACGACGCTTGGAAGGTAGGCGTCTTTATCAAATGTTTTATCGTGATCGGCCATCAACTGGTAAATCGGATAAATTGCGCCGTCTGCTGCCATCATGGTGCCCGTACCCACTTCGAATACCTGAACGATATGTGGATGTTGGCGTGCACGGAAGGCCGCAATTGCACCTGTCATGGTTTCAGTGTAAGTGCCACGAAAGCTCGGAATCACTTCGAACTCATCTTGGCTGGCATTAAAGTCTTTAGCAACTTGTTCAAGTTTTTCGCCAAGCTCTCCGCCCATGGCATGCCACCAGTTGACTGACGTTTTTGCTTGAGCGGTACCGGCAGCCAAAGACACACTGAGCATGAGTGTGCTGAGCGCAAAGGTTTTGAATGAACGCATGTTTCTCTCCTGACGTGCACTGGTTGTCTGGGGGATCTTGTTATGATTGAGCCCAGTTTTTAAAGTGATTTAAAGTCAGGAGACATTAGTGATTGAATGTTAAAGGTTTGTTTCAGTTGCGTGATGGTTTTGTGAAGTGATTAACGTTCTTGTGTCAAATGAAAAAAATCATTCGTTCAATCGTAGAAGGTTTGAACGAATGATCAATATCCTTTGCAACATCCCTGTAAGCTATCTCCTTTATGCACTTGGCTGTGAGAAGGGTGTCAAAAACTTACAGTTTGAAGCGATGTATTTCCGATTTTAAATCGTTGGCAAGGTGTGATAGGTCTTCACTGGCCTTAACGATTTGCTCTGAAAGGACCATCGAAGACTCGGCAGTCAAGGTAATACGTCCAAAGTTTTCATTGATCGTTTCGGCAACTGCTGATTGCTCTTCAGTCGCACTGGCAATACGAATATTCATATCACTAATTGAGGCAACGGATTCACGTATTTTTCGGATGGATTCACGAGCATGTTTAGCTTGTTCCACAGAGACGGTGGTTTGATTTAAGCCCTCTTGCATGACGGTAACGGCTCTTGCGGTTTGTTGCTGTGATTTGTTGATCAGGTTTTGTATGTTGATGGTTGAGTCCTTTGTTCGGCTCGCCAGTGAGCGGACTTCATCTGCGACCACGGCAAATCCACGCCCTTGATCACCCGCTCGCGCAGCTTCAATGGCCGCATTTAAAGCAAGTAAGTTGGTTTGCTCCGCAATGTCGGCAATAATTTTAACAACGCTGCCAATCTGTTTGCTGTCTTGTTCAAGTTCTTGAATAACAACTGAGGCCTCAGCAACATGGCTCGAGAGTTGAGTGATGGAACTGACTGATTTTGCAACTTCTTGATCGCCAATTTCAGTTTCCAAGTTGGCATTTTTTGCGAGATCCGCTGCGTCTTGTGTTAAACGGGCAACATCCTGAACCGCATGTGACATCTGACTAATTGCAGAGGCACCTTTGTAGGTTTCATCTTTTTGAGCTTCAATTTTTCGTTCATTCTCGTTCGACAGTTGTGATAATTCGGCAGATGAACTGGCCACACGATTCGCCATTTTGGTCATTTGGCGGATGACTCTGGAAAGATCTTCAGCCATTTTGTCAATTGAACCCATAATGCTTTCTGCATTCGTTGAGTGGGTGCGTATAGATAGATCACCCTGAGCAAACTTTTGAATAATTTCAGAGGCGCTTTCTGCCGTACCACCAATCAAAAGCTTAAGCTTTCGCAGAGTTCGGTAGGCGATGAAAATACCCACCGCAATCGCGATAGCCGTTATGGACAACATCATGGTCAGAAAACCACCTGTTTCATTACGGACAAAAGCAACCTCGGCTTGTATTTTTGCTTCTTGAAAGTCAATAAATGCATTGATGGCGGCAAGCCAATCGCTGTAAGCACTGGCTGTCTCATCCATGAGGAAGGATTGAGCTGAAAAATGACTGTCATTGAGAATATCGAGCGTTTCTTCTGTCAAGCTGAGTGTTCGGCGTTCAATGTCTTTAATAATTTTTAGTAATCGCTCTTCTTCTGCTGTAACATTTTGTTTATCAAGAAATAATGCGTCAAGCTGGCGGGCGGAGTCTTGATAAAAAGCATCTAAACGCGTTATGTCGTTTAAATGTTTTTGGCGTTCGTCGGCATCAAAAACAAGAACAGCATCGCGTAATGAAATTGCTCGATCATGTACACTGCCACGAAAGTTAATCGCGTAGCGTTGTTTGCGGCTATCATAGTCATTCACATTAGAAAGCACTTGATCGACACGTGTGACTTTTACGACTCCAAAAATGGATAGTGTTAACATAAATAGCATTAACAGAGTGAAACCAATAAAGACGCGTTGGACAATGCTCATTTTAATCCTTAATGCATCAGAAAGAGGAGTGCTAGGAGGTGTGTTTGATTGCGGCTATTCATTTAAAATGAAGCGCAGATTTTCCGAATTATTGCAGTTTTTTGACAGGATTACATTGCTTCTTTAGTACGGGATTTATAAAAAATATTGACTTAAATCAATGATAAGCCAGAATTTTAATCTGGATGCATTTAAGTGCTTCAATCGATTTCGACGCTAGAC
The DNA here is from genome assembly GCF_009821115.1 of Nitrincola alkalisediminis. Classification (GTDB taxonomy): domain Bacteria; phylum Pseudomonadota; class Gammaproteobacteria; order Pseudomonadales; family Balneatricaceae; genus Nitrincola; species Nitrincola alkalisediminis. The sequence continues at coordinate 96,743 of NZ_VYTY01000013.1, forward strand.
CACCCAAGGAATGTCTTCCCAGCGTGTGGTATAGCTGGGGGATAGTTTTTGGCGCTTCATTGACCAATCTTTACGCATTCCTTGGCTTGCAATATACAAGCGTCCTGCTGAGCTGTGGTTAACTTGATCGAGCAGTTTCATTAGCGTTTGGGAGTTGGCATGCGGGGTTGCTGGGTCGAATAAACTAGGTTGATAGATGCCGGGCTCATAGAAGTCAGAGAGCATCACGCCTGCTTTCATGAAGCGGTGGCCGTCTTGCCATATTTGCTGTAACAGAGCATGCGATGCTTTGATTAGCTCACGGGTATCATCGGTGGGAATAGTCATTTCAAGACTGCGTGATGGTGCGTAGCGAGGTTCCGATGGATTGAAAGGGTTGGTGCGCATAAATACAGTAATCATTTTGGCATAACGCTGTTCTTTACGCAGTTTTTCAGCGGCCCGTGCTGTGTAGTCTGAAATTGCTTCTCTCATGGCAGCGAATTTATGAATACGCTGGCTAAATGAACGGCTGAAAACAATTTGTTGTTTAGTTGGCGTAATGCTTTCTAAAGGCAAACATGACTCGCCGTTGAGTTCTCGAACAATGCGTTCCACAACCACTGAATAGTGTTTTCGAATATAGTGCAGGTTGGCATTTGCAAGATCTAAGGCTGTGTGAATACCTTCATTTTCCATACGTTGGGTCAGCTTTCGACCAATGCCCCATACCTCGCCAACAGGCACTAAGGCCAAGAGTTTTTGCTGCCTTTCTCGGGTGGTCAGATCCACGACGCCTTGTGTTTTGGTGTAGTGCTTGGCGGCATGATTGGCAAGCTTAGCCAGTGTTTTGGTTGGAGCGATGCCGACACAGACGATGATTTTTGTCCACTGTTGGAGCGTTTGCCTTAGTGTTAAGCCAAAGTCGAAGAGAGAAGTTAGATTGTCGATGCCCGTGAGGTCGAGGAAGGCTTCATCAATTGAATAGACTTCGACCTGTGGTGCGAGTGTTTCCAATGCCGACATGACACGCGAAGATAGGTCTGCGTAGAGGGCATAGTTGCTCGAAAACGTAGCAACTTGGTAGCGGTTGACGAGGTCTTTGATTTGATAAAAGGGCACGCCCATTTTAATGCCAAGCTGTTTCGCTTCTTTTGAGCGTGCGACCACGCACCCGTCATTATTGGAGAGGACGATTAAGGGTTTGTTTTTTAGGTCGGGTCGAAAGAGTGTTTCGCAGCTGGCAAAGAAGTTGTTGCAGTCCACCAGCGCAAAGATAGGTTTTCTAGGCATCTGGCTTCATTTATCTGTGTGTAAAGGGTGTGTTTTGAGGGGCTGTTTCTTGTGTGGGTTGGCGCTTGCTCGGGTGATTTTTCGAATGATGTTGGTCACGACGCCAAAGATTTCAAATTGATGTGATTCGTTGATTTCAATAGGTGGGTAGGCGGGGTTGCAGGGTACGAGTCTGGGCTTTGGGTGTTGTTCGAATTGTTTGACGGTCATTTCTCCATCAAGTGAAGCGACGATGATGTCTTGGTGTCTGACGTCGAGAGAACAGTCAACGATGAGGATGTCCATGGCGTAAATGCCTGCATCGATCATTGAGTCACCTTGTACGCGAACAAAAAAAGTGGCGCTAGGGTGTTGTACACAGAGTTGGTTGAGGTCGAGCATGTGTTCTACGTAGCCTTGTGCAGGAGAGGGAAATCCTGCGGATACGCGTTCTAAAAAGAGCGGTATTTTTAGCTGGTGCGTGTGTTGTTCTGGATGTGGGGTTAAGGGGGGGATGTTCATAGCCCTGTCTCCTATACTGTTTATATGTACAGTATTATGGATTGTGGGGCCGTTGACAAGGGGATTTTTACGGTTAATAAATAAGTTGAGCTGGCGATAGTTATGCACAGTAGCTGTGAATAAGTGTGTGGGTTTGAGGTGTATTTGTGCTTAGGTCATATGTGGGGCGCGGGTTTGGTGGGGGTGGTTGTTCTTTGAGCAGGTGGATGGTTTGATGGGCTTTGTTATTGTGTAGGTATTTTCGTTATGGGTAGCGTGTTTTTTATTAAACTGGTGGCAGTTCAGATCTGAGCATGTCATCGGAAAGCCGGATGGTGGCTGGTCGCTAACCGATAGGAACTGCCGCTGGGTTAATATAGGCACTGTATTCATTATAGGCATTCTACCCACCCCTTCCAGAGAGCTGCCGTGAATACGTCCGTGTAGGCTTGAATGCCGCATCCATGCGGCATGCACTCTCTGAAAGTGATGGGTAGAGTGCCTTTGAGAGTGTTGTGGTGTACTTGGCTTTTTAAAAGCATTAAAGTTTAGGTAGTAAGTTCAGCCATTGAATTGGGTCTGCTGCCTTTAAAGGATAAACAATATAAAGATCAGGATGATCATCATGCAAAATTTCGATTTGTTAGACCCCCGTAATGACTATGTGTTTAAACGCATCTTTGCTGAAGCGCCAGATTTGTTGGTGCATTTGATCAATGATGTGCGGCCAGATTTGCCGTGCATTACGTCGGTAGAAGTTTTAAATCCCAGTATTAATCCAGCTGAGTTGACGGGCAAG
>NZ_VYTY01000014.1 GCF_009821115.1 Nitrincola alkalisediminis
AGATACAGCTTCTTCTTTAAACTCAGTTGAGTACTGTTTGTAGGTTCGTTTCTGACTCATAATGACACCTCAATAGCTGACTGATATTGTCGCTAATTAAAGTGTCCAGTTCTATTAGACCAGTTCACCCCCTAACACGATCAGAGCAAGCGTTGCTGATGCACCTGAAAGCATGTTGAGCACGCGGTCCATGACTTCAGGAAGGTCTAAATGCAAGGTTGAAGCTAAAACGCCTCCTATAACGGCCAACACCAATGGGTGCTTTAGTAAACGCCAAATCACGCTAAAGAAGGTTCGTAATGGACTCACGTCCTGTCTGCGCGCCACGCTCAATTCTAAAATGAATAAAGCAATGGGAATGATCAGCATGTTTTCAATAATCAACGCCATGGCAAATGCGGCTGTCGGAGGGTGTTCGAATGCGAGCAGCATGACCGGGTAGCCAAAAAATGCACTGTTCGAGTTCGAGATGCCCAGGGCTTTTAAACCGCTTTCGGTTAAGTTCTTTTTAAATACATAGCGGGTGATCATAAGTCCCAGGCCTAGGGCTAATAAAGAGCCGCCAGCATAGGTGGTTAAGAAGAGAGGGATGATCACCTCATCAAATTCCATACGGGCCAAGGTGCTGAAAATCAGGGCAGGCAGCGTAAAGAATAAAACGATTTTACTCATGCCTTGTACCGCTTCGACTGGGACAAGCTTCGTTTTGACAGCCATGTACCCCAGTGAGATCAAAATAAATATTGGCGCGGTGGTGGCCATAATTGCAAACATGCGTGCGTTACTTTTTTTGAATGTGAATCAGAATAGATTGCATAGGCAAACGCAGGGTAAGTCCGCGCATTTGTGCTAGCATTTTCCTATCAAGTATTGGCTTTTATGCCGACTAAGCATAATTCATAGTTCAATTTTCGTATAAGAAAAAAAGATAACAGGACAATAAAATGAAAACAGCTCTAGCGACGGTGACATTATCTGGCACCTTACGTGAAAAATTTGCAGCCGCTGCGCGAGCAGGATTTGATGGGATCGAGATTTTTGAAAATGATTTGACCCAGTTCGAAGGCAGTGCAAAGGATGTGCGTTTAATGGCCGAAGATTTTGGACTTGAAATTATAGCCTTGCAGCCATTTCGAGATATGGAAGGCATGCCCGAGCCTCAGCGCAGTCTTAAGTTTTCAATGTTACAAAAAAAGATGCAGTTGGCGCATGAGTTAGGAACCAATCGCTTACTTTTCTGCAGTAATGTACAACCCTATTCTTCGGCGGATCGCCAGCGTTGTGCGGCTGATTTACATGAACTTGCTGAAATGGCCGCTCAAGAGAATATCAAGTTGGGTTATGAAGCCTTGGCTTGGGGGTATCACATTGCAGACTACCCAGATGCATGGGATTTGGTCAAGCGTGCGGACCATCCTAATTTAGGGATAGTGCTCGATACCTTTCACATGTTCTCCCGAGGCAATACATTGGATTGCCTGCGCGATGAAATTCCGCTCGATAAAATTGCCCTGGTACAAGTGGCTGATGCGCCTAGTTTGCAAATGGACGTTCTTCAATACAGCCGTCATTTCCGGTGTTTTCCAGGACAAGGGGATATGCCCGTTGTTGAGTTCTTGAATGTGCTCAAAGCGAAGGGATTTGATGATTACCTTTCGCATGAAATTTTTAATGATGAGTTCCGTTCCTCCTCGCCCTTGAAAAAGGCGATTGATGGAAAGCGCTCCTTGCTTTGGCTGGATGATCAAACCTCAACACTTGAGCCTGCATTTAAAACGCCAAGTGTTGAGGATATTGAGTTTGTAGAGTTTGGAATAGATGTGCAAGGATCAAATGAGCTGATCGATTTGCTCGAGAGCTTAGGGTTTAGCGAGACGCACCGCCATAAGTCTAAAGATGTAAGCTTGATGCGGCAGGGCAATATTAATCTGATTTTGAATAGAGAGCCGCAAAGCCAAGCGCGGGAGCACTATCAGCAACACGGTGTGTCTGTTTGTGCATTGGCTTTAGCGTGCAATGATATTAAATCGACTCTGGCGTTAGCCGAGCGTTATCAATGTGAGCGCTTCAGTCATCAAACAGGGCCGGGTGAGCTGAATATTCCCGCCATACGCGGCATTGGTAACAGTCTTGTCTATTTTGTGGATGCTAAAAGCAAAGTGCGTTTTTTTGATGTCGATTTTGAAAAGATCGATGAGTCCGATAAAGGCATAGGCCTGAATCGCATTGATCATATGGGGCAAACGGTCTCCAATACGGACTTTCTTTCAGCCGGATTCTTTTACAAATCCTTATTCGATTTTTCGATTGAAGCCAGTCAGGACTTGTCGGATATCTACGGCTTGGTGGTCAGTCGAGTGGCGGTTAGCCCTAATAAGAAAATTCGTATTCCACTGAATATGACCAATGCTCGCCATGCTTCCGCCTCGCGTTTTTTGAATAAATCCAAAGGCTCTGGCGTTCAGCAAATTGCCTTTTCCTGCGAGGATATTTTTGAGGTGGTCGCTCAGGTTGATGCGGTTCACTTATTGTCGATTCCCGAAAATTACTATCGGGATCTTGATGCGCGTTTTGATTTGGAGGCTGAGTTTGTCGCGCGCTTGCAAAGGTATAACCTTCTCTATGATCGCAACGAGGACGGCGAGTTTATACATTTCTATACCTTGGAAACCAACGGTGTGTTTTTTGAAGTGGTCCAACGTCTTGGCAACTATGACCGTTACGGCGAGGGGAATGCATTTGTCCGTTTAGCGGCGCAAGCGCGTCATGAAGCGGCTAAATTCGCCAGCGGTTAGTGGCGTTAACCCTATGAGTTATGCCGGACGCTTTCTTAGGTTGGTGTTTGGCTATTACACAAATTCCTATAGGCTGTTAGGGATGTATGCCTTGATATTAGAGGCTATTGGTTGGGTTGTTTTGCTATTATGAGGTTTGGTTATCTAAAAATACAATAGCATTTTTGTCAAAATGAAATGGCTTCCCGTCCCATCTGCCTCAATACTGATCGTGTCTTAAAATAACATTGAGCGGTCTGAAAAGTGCGCGTCTTCGCGTGTTAAAAGCACTATAAAGATGACTTGCAGGCCGCACTCGGATACGAGCTCCGAGCTGGATAGAGGATACTTACATGATCATTGATTGCCACGGTCATTACACCACCACGCCTCCCCAAGTAGGTGAGTACCGTGAAAAACAAAAAGCGTTACTGGCTGAAAACCCAGACCACATCGGTGAAAAGGGGCAGATTATCATCAGTGACGATGAAATCCGTGAAAGTATAGAAAAGAACCAGTTGCGCTTACAGCGTGAACGCGGCACCGATATGACCATTTTTTCGCCACGGGCGAGCTGGATGGGCCATCACATCGGAAATGAGCACACCAGCCGTTTTTGGACTGAACAACAAAATGACTTAATCCGCCGTGTGTGCGATTTATATCCACAGAATTTCGCGCCAGTGGCTCAATTACCCCAATCACCGGGTGTTTCTCCAGCTAAGTCTGTTGCCGAGATCGTGCGGACGGTGGAAGAAATGGGTTTTATCGGCATTAACCTGAACCCTGATCCCAGCGGTGGTTTCTGGAACGATGTGTCTTTGTCGGATCGAGCGTTTTATCCCATTTACGAAAAAATGGTGGAATATGATATTCCAGCGATGGTGCACGTCAGTGCGTCGTGCAACAGCTGCTTTCATACCACAGGATCTCATTATCTAGGTGCGGACACGACGGCCTTCCAGCAGCTCATGATGTCTGATGTGTTTAAAGACTTCCCCACATTAAAGATCATTATTCCGCATGGCGGTGGTGCTGTTCCGTATCATTGGGGACGCTTCCGTGGCTTGGCGCAAGACGCAGGTTTGCCACCTCTGGAAGAGCTGGTGTTGAAAAACGTGTTCTTCGATACCTGTGTATATCACCAGAAAGGGATCGATCTATTGCTGGATATCCTTCCGGTTGAAAACATCCTGTTTGCGTCAGAAATGATTGGTGCCGTCCGCGGAATTGATCCTGAAACGGGTCATTATTTTGACGATACCAAACGTTACATCGACAACAACACGCGCTTAAATGAGAGTGAAAAAGCACAAATATTTGAGCATAACATTCGCCGTGTTTTTAGCCGTCTGAAGGTGTAATAGGAGTCTCCATGAATAAGCCAGTTGTAGTACAAACTATTGAGCGTGTAGAGTCATCCATTATTGAAGGATTGGCGCAATGTGGTGTAGCGACCATTCATGAGTCGCAAGGACGTAAAGGGCTGCTGGCGCATTATATGCGACCAATCATCGATGATATTTGCATCGCAGGCAGTGCCATCACTATTTCCGGTGCACCGGGTGATAATTGGATGATGCATGTGGCCATTGAACAAGCCCAAGCCGGTGATATGTTGGTCTTTTCACCGACGTCTGCCTGCGATGATGGTTTTTTTGGCGATTTGTTAGCGACCTCTGCGCAAGCGCGCGGTGTTGTCGGACTGATTATTGATGCTGGCGTGCGTGATATTCGTGATTTGCGCAGAATGCACTTTCCAGTTTGGTCAAAATGCGTACACGCTCAGGGCACGGTAAAAGAAACCCTTGGTTCCGTTAATATTCCAATCGTCTGTGCACAAGCCTACATCCAGCCAGGCGATGTTATTGTTGCGGATGATGACGGCGTTGTTGTGGTACGTCGGGAGGAGGCCGCTGAGGTGTTGCGTTTATCCTTAGAGCGCATGCAGCGCGAAGAAGATAAGCGTGTACGTCTGGCCAACGGTGAGTTGGGGTTGGATATCTATGATATGCGCCCGCGTTTGGCTGAAAAAGGGCTTAAGTATGTCTAACGCCATTCCTTGTATGTGGATGCGCGGTGGAACGTCTAAAGGTGGCTTTTTTCTGGCCTCTGATTTACCCAGTGACAGTGCGCTGCGCGATGAAGTGTTGTTGAAAGTGATGGGCTCACCAGACCCGCGTCAAATTGACGGTATGGGGGGAGCCGATCCGTTAACGTCGAAGGTTGCCGTGGTCAAACCCTCTGTGCGTGAAGATGCGGATGTCGATTACTTATTTCTGCAAGTTTATGTAGATCAAGCCTTGGTGAGTGATGCGCAAAACTGCGGCAATATGCTAGCCGCCGTCGCGCCCTTTGCCATTGAGAGAGGACTGGTTCACGCCGATGCCGACGAAACGCTGGTACGAATTTTCATGGAAAACACAGGGCAAGTGACGCAGGCTCGTGTCGCAACGCCTAGGGGGCAAGTGAGCTATCAAGGTGATGCGCGCATTGACGGTGTACCGGGCAGCGCAGCAGCGATCCCCTTAACCTTTATGGATACGGCGGGCTCAAGCTGTGGCAGCTTACTGCCAACAGGCAATACAGTGGATATTATTGAAGGGGTCGAAGTGACCTTAATCGATAACGGTATGCCTGTCGTTGTGCTGAATGCAGCGGATTTTGATATCACTGGGCAAGAAACACGAGACGAGCTGGAGCAGAACGAGGTTCTAAAAGCGCGCTTAGAGGTGATTCGCTTAAAGGCAGGACCCCTCATGAACCTAGGGGATGTGACTCACAAATCCGTCCCTAAAATGAGCTTGGTCAGCGCACCTACGCGGGGCGGGAGTTTGTCAACGCGGACCTTTATTCCTCATCGTTGCCATGCCTCCATTGGCGTTCTAGGAGCCGTGAGCGTTGCGACCGCAGCCATGCTACCCGGATCCCCCGCAGCCAAAGTGGCTGATTTAACACTTTCTCACTCAACGCAGTGTGAAGTTGAACATCCCATCGGTTCCATGACCGTGATCCTTGAGAGTGAGGGCGGGCACGTCACTTCCGCCGCTATTTTACGAACGGCTCGCAAGCTGTTTGACGGCCAAGTCTTTGTCTAAACATAGTGAACATTTTAATAATATAGGTATAAAAACGATGGATGCTGATTATTTACCCTTTCATCCCAGCCCCAGTAAGCCCAAGTATCAAGCGCCAGCCGGAGCGGTAGATGCGCATTGTCATGTCTTTGGTCCAGCGGATCAGTTTCCCTACCACCCAAAGCGCAAGTATACCCCTTGCGATGCCTCGAAAGAGCAGTTATTCAGCCTGCGTGATTTTTTGGGTTTTGAACGTAATGTGATTGTGCAAGCGTCCTGCCATGGCACCGATAACGCCGCATTGATCGACGCCCTCAACGCAGCGGGAGAGCTCGCTAGAGGGGTGGCCGTTGTTGATCCGGCCATTACTGAAGCGGAGTTGCAAGAAATGCACGACGCAGGTGTCCGTGGGGTGCGGTTTAATTTTGTGAAGCGTCTAGTAGACACAACGCCTAAAGAGGTTTTCTTGTCGATTGCCGAGAAAATAAAACCTCTGGGCTGGCATATTGTTGTGTATTTTGAAGCACCGGATCTTGAAGGGTTGATTCCTTTCTTAAAGCAACTGGATAGTGTCATCGTGGTTGATCACATGGGACGTCCTGATGTTGAAAAGGGTGTAGATCATCCTGATTTTGAACGTTTTGTGAATCTATTGGCCGATAATCCGAATATCTGGACCAAAGTCAGCTGTCCAGAGCGTCTGACGCTGCAAGCGCCGGACTATTCTGATGTGGTTCCGTTTGCCAAAAAACTGGTTGAGCGTTTCCCGGATCGTGTGCTTTGGGGCACCGATTGGCCGCATCCGAATATGAAGTCTCATGTACCTGATGATGGTCATCTTGTGGATGTGATTCCACAGATTGCGCCGACAGCCGAACTCCAGCAAGCTCTGCTGGTCGATAACCCTATGAGACTCTATTGGTCCTAAGCGGCGGAGAATACCATGCCTTTACCTAAACCTAATTTACCCGGGACCTACATTTTTGATGGGGGACTGTCCAATAAAGGATATGCGCTGAATAAAATGTGCTACTCCTTTAATAATGTAACCGCCCGCGAAGCCTTCATGGCGGATGAAGCGGCGTATTGCGATCAGTTTGGCCTAAGTGATGCACAAAAAAAAGCCATTCTTGATCGCGATATTATTGGGCTATTGAGCGAGGGGGGCAGCATTTATTATTTAGCGAAGTTTGCAGGCCTCTTGAAGTTAAATATGCAAGATATTGGCGCCTTACAAACGGGTATGAGCGTAGATGAGTTTAAAGAAATGCTCAGAAAAAATGGGGCGGGAGAGTAAAATGGCTAAGATTATCGGTGCGGTCACAACCTCACATATACCAGCGATTGGCATGGCAATGGACAATAAGCTGGAGCAAACGCCCTATTGGAAGCCATTTTTTGATGCTTATCCTCCTGTGCGAGCCTGGTTAAATGAGAAAAAACCGGATGTGGTGGTTATTTTTTACAATGATCATGGCTTAGAGTTTTTCTTGGATCGCAAGCCGACGTTTGCGATTGGAACGGCGGCTCAATACCTCAATGCAGATGAGGGCTGGGGGATTAACACGATTCCACCGGTCACGGGTGAAACAGAGCTGTCTTGGCATATCGCTACGGATCTGGTTGAGAACGAGTTTGATATCACGATTTGCCAAGAAATGCGCGTGGATCATGGCTTAACCGTTCCGTTAAGTTTGATGTGGCCGGGCCATGCATACGGTCATGTGAAGGTGATTCCGGTTTGCATTAACTGTGAGCGTTATCCAATGCCAACACCCGCACGCTGCTTTAAGCTGGGTCAGGCCATTGGCCGTGCGATAGAGTCCTTTGATCAGGATTTGAATGTTGTTCTGTTTGGTACTGGCGGCTTGTCTCATCAGTTGGATGGGGAACGTGCTGGCTTTATCAATCGTGAGTTTGATATTGACTGCATGAACAAGATCGTGACGGCACCTGAAGAGCTGACTAAATTGAGCAACTACGATCTGATGGAAATCGGTGGCGCGCAGGGTGTTGAGCTGAATATGTGGCTGGCAATGCGCGGTGCGTTAACCGGTAATATTACGGAGCTGCATCGCAACTATCATGCGCCTATTTCAAATACAGGCGCTGGGTTGTTGTTGCTGGAGCATGAACACTAAGATTGGCTCGTAAAAAAACCGCATTTTGTCAGTGGCAGATGCGGTTTTTTTTGCGTTATTCTCAAGGTTTATCGCGTAGTAAACTTTGATGTGAAGGCTAACACTTGCTTTAACGACTCGTAAGGGTCAAGCAGTTGATACTGTTGGTCATTGGCAAAGATCGAAAATAAGCCTTTGTATTGCCGTTGATTTAACTCCGTAATCAGGCTTTGAATGCCGAGCTCATGGAATCCTTGTCCGGGAATTAAGCGCTTGTGGTGATAGGTTTCTATTTGATCTTCGAGCGAGTAGGTCATGCTTGACGCAAAATCTGAGCATTGAACCAGAAAAATACGAGACGTTGGAATGGATGCCACAACGGACAGGTCTTCGGATTCGCTAAAAAAATGGAAAGTGTCTAATACCAGTCCTAAGTTAGGGCTGTTGATTTCATCAACAAGCGATAACGCCTCTTGATAACTGCCAATATACGGCGACCAAGATAAGGCTTTCAGGCCAATTTTAACCTTATAAGGAATGGCCAGGTTGGCTAGAGCTTGTAAATCTTCTTTAATGCGTTCCGCTTGAATATTGCGTGATCGAATCGTTGGAGGGGTGACAATTAATAATTCACAGCCTAAGCGATTCATGGTTTTAATATAGGATTTGGCCAAATCCATATCGTATTCATGAATATGGCTGTTGTTGCCCCCGAACTCTCGCAAGCCTGAAGAGCTGCCAATCTTTATATCATGGTTTTGAATGAACTCGCGGATTTGGTCGATATCGCGTACATCCGCACCGAAATCATGATGGCTCAAATCAATAGTGGTAAAGCCTGCATCACGAATCAGCTTTAAGGATTCAGGGTGAGTTGAGTTCACTAAGCTGGCAGAAATGGAGAACATAGGCCTAAATCACTTTAAAATTAACGGCAAGATTTGAAGGTCGTGAGGGTGTGACGCTTGTGTGTTCTTCGCACGCCTTAAAACCAATTTCATCAAAGTATTCACTTTGTGAGTTGTCAGTATTTTCAGCTAGGCTCAGTTCCACGCCTTGTTTACCCGGAATACGCAAGGTGGATTCATTTAAGGACTCGAAGCCCAGCAGGTTTTTAAAGAACGCCATCCAGGCGGGTAAGCGGCCTTCTTCAATTTTAATTGAAAGGTGGTCAATGTGAGACAGTCGTTCCGGCTGCATCTTGGGTGAGTCTAGCATTTTGAAGTCAATTTCATAAATGCTGACGTCTTCACGCAGTTGATCCACTAAGTAAATCTGAGTGCCGCCGACACCTTCGATTCCAGGAATGTTCAGCTCCATGGGACCAGAGCGGCTGGTGCAGTTCCAGCCACCGCGTTTTAACAGTTCAGTATGGCACTTGATGGCATCTGAGCATTTCAAGCAAATGGCATAGATGGAGATGCCTGTCTCTTCAAGGTAGGCTTTGGCAATAGAGTCATCGGCACAGTTAACAATGATATTGATGGCACCTTGTTTAAATAAATAAACACGTTTACGGCGATGCTGAGCAATTAACGAAAATCCATAGTCCTCAAGAAATGTTTGAACCTCGTTGAGTTCATTGGCCAACAGCTCAATAAACTCAATGCCTAAAATTTCAAAGTCAGAAGTATCGGTTTTATCACTGCTCATAAGGTGCCCTAAGTCTAATCATATTCGCCCACTATAGCATTTTACCTAGGCTTGAATCACGTTTAGTTAAACTCTTCTGTATCAATTTCTTGCTGTTGAGCTGCGTTGTAACGCGGGCCACTGACCGTCTTTTGATTGATTAATTCATTCAAGCATGACAGCTGCTCAGGGGTAAGCGCGATGTTTCCTGCTGTGAAGTTATCCTGCATGTGTTCAATAGAGCGAGTGCCCGGAATGGCCAATATATGCTCACCCTGATGCAACACCCAAGCCAGTGCTAACTGGGCCAAACTCAGTTCCCATGATTCGGCAAGGGTTTGGAATTTGGTTAATAACTTCAAATTGTTATTCAGGTGCTCACCTTGAAATCTGGGCATGTTCAAGCGAATGTCTTGAGCCACCAAGTGCTCGGTGGAGCAGACACTTGCGGTTAAAAAACCACGTGCCAGAGGGCTAAAGGCAACTAGACTGATCCCTAAGTCTTGGCAGGTATCTTTAACGGCAATTTCAGGGTTGCGAGTCCACAAGGAGTATTCTGATTGCACGGCGCTGATGGGCGCTTCTTTATGGGCTTTTGTCAGAGTGGCTGCTGAAACCTCAGACAAGCCAATCGATCTGATTTTGCCTTCACGCATTAAGTCAGCAAGCGCGCCGACACTTTCTGTGATATCAACGGCTGGATCTTTGCGGTGCAAGTAGTAAAGATCAATCACGTCTGTATTGAGTCGACGTAAGCTGTCTTCACACTGTTGACGAAGTGTAGATGGGCGCCCATCAATCACTTTTTTGCCTTCTTCGTTTATGGCCATACCGCATTTACTGGCCAGAAAAAAATCCTCGCGGATGTCTGAGAGGGCTTTTCCAATTAAGCGCTCATTGGTGCCTTTTCCGTAAAGTGTCGCTGTATCAAAGTGGCGATAGCCTAAATCAAACGCTTTACGTAAGGCACTAAGCGCTTCAGTTTCGGATAAAGGAGTGCCATACGCATGGGAAAGATTCATGCAGCCTAAACCTATTCTAGACTGCTGAAAATGGGGCTCGAATATATGAGGCATGGGAGTAAAGTATCCTTATATGCTGTGAAGTGCAGCGCACTTCACGATCTACTCAAAAAATGAGTTTTAGTTGAGTGATTGCTCCAGTCTGTGCAAGGTTTCCATTGCAGGTAAGCACTGAGCAACACTTGAGTTGGGTTCACGGCCTTCACGAATGGCGGCGATAAATTCACGATCTTGCAGTTCTATACCGTTGTTAGAGACCGCAACACCCGTTAAATCTATTTTATTTTCGTGACCATCGTAAAGATCATCATAGCGCGCGATGTATGTACCCTTATCGCAAATATAACGGAAAAAAGTGCCGAATGGGCCATCGTTATTGAACGAAAGTGACAGAGTGCAAATGGCTCCATTAGGCACTTTCATGCCAATGCTCATGTCCATGGCAATCCCCAATTCTGGGTGGATAGGCCCTTGTAATGCTTGTACTCTGTCGGCGGTTTGACCTGTTTGATATTGGAAAAGATCAACGGTATGGCAAGCATGGTGCCACAATAAGTGATCGGTCCATGAGCGAGCCTGTCCTAATGCATTTTTGTTTGAGCGACGGAAAAAGTAGGTTTGAACATCCATTTGTTGAACAGTGAGTTCACCTGCCAGGATTTTGTTGTGAATCCACTGATGGCTAGGGTTAAAGCGGCGCGTATGTCCCGCCATGGCAACCAATCCCGTTTGTTGTTGAACCTCAACTAGACGACGAGCGTCTTCAATGTTGTCGGCCATCGGAATTTCAACCATGACATGTTTGCCTGCTTCTAAGCATTGAATCGCTTGAGATGCATGCATTTGTGTGGGAGTGGCTAAGATCACGCCATCCACATCTTCGCGTGCTAAACTTTCAGCAAGATCGGTTGTATAGTGAGCTATGCCTCGTTCTTCGGCAAACGCTTTGATGCTCTCAATACGTGTCCCGACAACAGAGGTAACCTCAACCCCTTCAATTTGAGCTAAAGCGTCAAGGTGTTTCATACCAAAGGCACCTGAGGCGCCCGCTACACAAATTCTCATGCGTATCTCCTACTGATTAGACGTATCTTTTTTAAAGGCTAGGGTTAATTGGATTGATTTCAATCTAGCATTCAGTTTGGAATATGAACAATCGATAAACCGCGATAGCTATTCATTTTTTGAAAGTGAACGATGACTTACTCCGCAGTGTAGGATTTAGAAACCTCCTTCAGCAGGTCAATGAAATAGGATTGTCGAGGTGTCGGTAGCCAGTTTTTTCGAAGGCTTAAGCCGATGGGCCGCCTTGTGTGCTCAAGGGGTAGCGGCAAGACCTGTAGTAGTCCAAGCGATAGCTCACGATGCATTTGATGCGCAGAAATGAGGGCCAGTCGGTCGCTTTCCAGTAGCAGTTCTCTAATAAGTATTTGAGAACTGGACTCCGTAATACGATGGGGTAATGGCTGCTCCGCTTGATTAAAAAGATCTTCAAATGAGCGACGAGTTGGCGTACCTTGCGCGGGAATAACCCAAGAATAGTCGACAAGGTCTTTGGCCGTAATCTTCGAAAAATGGCTTAGGGGATGACCCTTGCGTGCGATTAAGGATAAAGGAGGAGAGAGTAGCTCGGTTTGCTCTATGTCGTCGGCTGGAGTGGGGAAGCGTAAGGCACCGAGCAGTAAATCGATATCCCCTTGACGTAAATGATGGAGTAAGTCGTTGTAAGGGCCTTCGATGATGGTGAGGTTGATATCAGGGTAGGTTTTGGAAAACGCATTGATGGTTTGTGGCAATAAATGCGTGCGCGCAAGCGGCATGCTGCCGATGGCAATGCTGCCGACCTCCTTGAACTGGAGCGAATTTATTTCGTAATATCCCTGACGAATTTCAGAGAAGGCAAGTTTGGTGGCTTTTGTCAGTGTTCGAGCCGCTTTAGTGGATGCAATGCCTAGACTCGTTTTTTCAAATAACACCACACCCAGTAAGCGTTCCAACTCGCGGGCAGCGCGATGAACAGAGGATTGAGACACCGCAATATTGCGACTGGCAATGCTAAAGTTTTGCGCATCACAGACGGCGATGAGTGCCCTGAGTTGAGTGGTGGTGATGAGTGTTAGAAGGCCTTTTCCCGACGTTACCGTTTTATGGGGTGTCTCTTTTGCAATATCTAAGCAGCCCAGCTGTAAGTGTTCCAATGCACGTTGAACACGGCGTTGCCATACGGCTCCGGCTTCTGTTGGATACATGCCATCGGAGTGACGTTCAAAGAGTTGTGTGTTGAGTTGTATTTCAAGTTTTGCAATCGCTTGTGTAATAGCGGGTTGAGAAAGAAAAATACTTTCAGATGCCCGGGTTATGCTTTTGCGCTCCGCAACCTCTAAAAAAACGCGTAAATGTCTTAGGTTGGGTATGGTCATGTTCATGCTAGGTTCCTCAGCGGTAACTCAGCTAACTATATCAAAATTGAATGATAAATAAAGCATAATCAAATAAAGATTTATTTTTTAAATGCGTTTTTTGTGCTTTATTTAAAGGTTAAATTCTTTTTGTTAAATTTTGTTTTTTTATATTAAGTTCTATGTTGATTTATGTCATAAAAAAATATCTTTAGTCGTGTTTATATTGATCATCTATCAAGAATAAATAGGTGATTTAAATGAACACTTCATATGAAGATATACCCGGAACTATTATGTTTGATGGCCAGATGGCCACCTTAGGTTATCCACTCAATAAAATGTGCTACTCATTTAACGATGCTGAGGCTCGCAATGCGTTTTTTGCGGATGAAGAGGCTTACTGTCAACTGTTTGGCTTAAGTGATGCTCAGAAAAAAGCGATTAAGGATCGGGATGTTCTGGAGCTCTTAAGGCAGGGTGGCAGTATTTACTATTTGGCAAAATTTGCAGGTATTTTAGGTTTAAATGTCCAGGATGTGGGGGCTTTGCAAACTGGTATGAGTGTTGATGAGTTCAAAGCAATGTTAGTGAAGGCAGGAGAGTAAAATGGCTAAAATACTAGGTGGAATTGCAACGTCTCATATTCCGGCTATCGGTATGGCAATGGATAAGCAATTAGAGCAGACGCCGTATTGGAAAGCTTTTTTTGAATCTTACCCACCAATACGTGAATGGTTAAATGCACAAGCACCGGATATCGCAATTATTTTTTATAATGATCATGGTTTAGAGTTTTTCCATGACAAGAAGCCAACCTTTGCTATAGGTGCGGCACCTGAATATCACAATGCCGATGAAGGGTGGGGAATTCAGCCTATTCCTCCGGTGACCGGTGAAACTGAGTTGTCATGGCACATCATTAATGAGTTGATTGCGGCTGAATTTGATATCACCGTGTGTCAGGAAATGCGTGTCGATCATGGTTTGACCGTCCCCTTAACCCTAATGTGGCCTGGGCATCAATATGGGCACGTCAAAGTGATACCCATTGCGATTAATTGTGAGCGTCACCCGATGCCGACACCCGCACGCTGCTTCAAGCTAGGCCAAGCGGTTGGGGCGGCAGTCCATTCGTACACCGGATCTGAAAAGGTTATTATTATGGGGACGGGGGGCTTATCGCATCAGTTGGATGGTGAGCGTGCAGGGTTTATTAATAAGCCGTTTGATCTGTATTGTATGGATAAAATCGTCCATGAGCCGGAAGCCTTGACGCGTTTAAGCATTCACGACTTAGTCAGAGAGGCGGGTGCGCAGGGTGTTGAGTTGAATATGTGGTTGGCGATGCGAGGTGCACTTGAGGGCGGTGTTCTAACCGAGTTGCATCGCAGCTATCATTTGCCGATTTCAAATACAGGTGCGGGAGTGCAGCTGTTAGCGATGAACGAAGGCTAGTCGTGGCCCACCCTGAAAAAACAGGGTGGGCTGGTTCGATTTGGATGAAAAAAAGCCCCAGCAGTGTACTGGGGCAAAGGGTATATGCTTGAGTTTGAAGGCCTATGAACTGTTACGTGTTTTTGGGCTTGAAAACTTTCTTCCAGATCGGTGTTTGCGATAGTAAGATCAAGATGATTGCCAGCAGCAAGGTGGCTGACAAGGGGCTGCTAATCATGTTGATAAAGAAGTTCGAAAGATCACCTCTCTCAGACATGATGGCACGACGCCAGTTATCATCAATTAGACGGCTTAAAATCACCCCGAGGATAATCGGCCCTACAGGTACACCGTACATCTTAAAAAAGTAACCCAGCATACCGAAGCCTAGCATCCACCAAACATCCGCGATGGAGTTGTTGATGGAGTAAGCGCCAACAATCGACAGTAGGAAAATAACGGGTATTAGAATGCCTTTTGGACACTCGACTATTTTTGAGAAGAGGCGAATGCCCGTTAAGCCGAAGATAAGCACAAATATATTGGCGAGCGTCAGGTTCCCCACTGTAAACCAGAACATCTCAGGGCGCTCAATCATCAGCATAGGCCCGGGATTCAAACCGTGAATGAACAATGCACCGATGAAGACTGCGGTCACGGCATCGCCAGGAATTCCAAGTGTCAGCATGGGGATGTACGCACCACCAACGGCGGCATTATTTGCAGACTCCGGGGCTACCAAGCCTTCTTTAGCACCCTTACCAAACTCGACCTCTGGATTTTTTGTGGAGCGTTTCGCTTGGTCATATGCCATGAGTGCAGCAATATCGCCTCCAACGCCAGGCAAAGAACCCACGCCAACACCGATTGCAGACGAGCGCAAACTTAAGGGTAGGTATTTTTTAACGTCACCCCATTTAGGAATCAGACGATCAATGCGCTGCTTGACGGCAACTTTATCCATGTGATGCAGCTGCGAGAGTGCTTCGGTGATACCAAAAAGCCCGATCATTACCGCAATTGGGTTAATACCGCTCCAGAGTTCAACCACACCATAGGTGAAGCGCTCCTCAGCCGTGAGAGGGTCGAGGCCAACTGTACCGATCAGAATACCAAACGCACCGGCAAATAGCCCTTTTGCCATATTGCCGCCGGATAAAGATCCAACCAGTAAAATACCGAGAAGGCCGAGTAATAAATAGTCGCGTGGTTGAAACGTCAGCGCAAAATCGCTGACATGCGGTGCAGCAACGGCAAGTACGATAATGCCCACAAAACCACCGATCACGGACATGACGGTTGAAAGACCAATGGCTTCGCCGGCTTTACCCTGTTGCGCCAATGGGTAACCATCAAGGGCCGTTGCGATTGCCGAGGGGGCGCCTGGAATATTTAACAAAATAGCTGTTCTAGAGCCGCCGTATACTCCACCCATATAAACGCCCACCATTAAACAGAGGGCGCTGTTTACATCCCAAGAGAATGTAAAGGATATTAAAATGGAGACGGCCATGGTCACTGACAGGCCGGGAATGGCACCGACATAAATACCTAAAAAAGTACCCAGTGCCGTTAGAAACATGAGCTCAGGTGAAACCCAGGAAATACTGAAATATTGCAAAGCTTCAAACATGGTACATTCCTGCTAACTGAATAGGTTTCGAATTGCAGCGATGATTTCACGCTCAGGCACGATCCCTTCAGGCAAAATGACCTGAAAGATGAGGCGAAAAACAACGTAAACAGTAATTAAAGAAATTAGCGCTAATCCTAATGTAATTAAAAAGTGCTTTCGGTATAAAAACTGAATACTGATGACCAAAAAGGTAAACGTGGAAACAATAAATCCTAGTTTTTCAAGTACAACGGAATAAATTAAAATAAACGCTAATATAATTGAAACAATCGGAGGTAATACGTGTGTAAAAAACAACGTGTGGTTTTCTAAAGGTTTTTTTAGCGTTTTCACAAAACTAAAACAGGCCGACATAACCATAATAGCGGAAGCAGCTAAGGGCAAAGAGCCGGGCGAGCTGATTGATGAAAATCCTGATATTGAATAGGCTTGCCAAAAAATCACTAAACTTAATATAACCAGTACGAAGCTAAAAACAACTTCACCGGGCATTCGTGTGCTGATACCAGTCATCCTGCCTCCGAATTTTACAAATTTTTAATATGAACGATGAGGTAAGGCATATAGCCTTGCCCCATCGTGTAATAACCTTAGTTATTTGGGCGAGGTATACCAAACTCTTCAGGCGAGTTTTTAGAGAAACCTGCGTCATGCACTAACCAAGATGATACTGAGCGATAGCTGTCAAGGAACTGACGTGCTTCATCACCAGAAATGTTCATCATGGTAAAGCCGCGACCGTTGATCAGGTCGACGAAGTCAGGATGCTCTGCACCTTTGCTATACGCATTGGTCAGTGTTTCTACAACACTGTCAGGCGTGCCATTTTTAACGAAGACACCAAAGAAGGGTCCCCAAGGCAAGTAAGAGCTAAAGCCAGGGATTTCATCGACGATTGGCGCAACGCCGGGTAATAGATCGTTCGCTTCAACGTCGACGAGACCAATCGCTTTTAAGCGGCCTGCACGAATATGCTCAATGGCTGCACCGAGTACCGCTGGCATAATATCAATTGTACCGCCTTGAAGTGCGGTTAAGGCAGGGCCGTCACCATCGTACGGGATGGTGGTTAAATCGACTTTAACTTGGCTGTCAAGCATGGCAAGGACGATGGATGTCAAACCGCCGGCACCGGTTGAGCCTGTACGGACTTTACCTGGGTTGGCTTTGGCGTATTCAACAAATTCAGTCATTGTATTGAATGGAGCATCATTATGCGCAACAAAAATGGGGGTACCACGTGCAATAATGTTCACAGGGATCATATCGTTGTAATCGATATCCGCAAGTCCCAAGACCTTGTACATCTGTGGGTTTTCGGCGCCCAGTAATAGTGTGTAGCCATCAGCGCGTCTGGATTCGACAAAGCGTGTTGCAATGACGCCAACGCCACCTGTTCTGTTTGATAAAATAATGCTTTTACCCAGCTCTTTTTCGACATGAGGCGTGATGGCTCTCATGACGGTGTCTGTTGAGCCACCCGCACCCCATTGAATGATGCCTTGAATGTCTTTAGTGGGGTAGTCAGCCAACGCGGCACTTGAAAAGGCGATAGCGGCAATCGCGCTTATTATTGTTTTTTTCATAGGTTACTCCAATTATTATCATTCTGACTAGCAAACAAATTTTCTCTCATTATAAACTCTATGTTAACAATGAGATACTTGTTTAAGGCTGATTGAAAAATGCTATTCTGATAGAAAGGCCTACAGAAATAACGATTCAGACTTGGTACGAAGTATTGTTTGGCCCGCGCCATAAGACAATTCCATTTTTCTGACAATAATATTGTATTTTTAGATAGCGATTAGATTTTTTGCATTTTTGAAATTTCTTTTATTTCTTAACTTATTGATTTATAAGTATATATTTTTCATTTTTTGTTAGTTTGATATTGGCTTTCAAGGGCATTATTCTATTTTAGTATGTGTGGCTCACTCGAGAAATCTGGCACTTACTCCTAAGAGATAAGCACCAGAAGGCTGCTTTTAAATGCTGTACTGCATCAAGGCTTGGGTATTCCATACTCCTCAGGTGAGTGCTTTGAAAATCCGGCTTCATGAACAACCCAAGATGAGACAGAGCGATAGCTGCTTAAAAAGTCTTCCGCTTCTTTCCCAGAGGCATTCATGATGATGAAGCCACGGTTTTCCATTAATTCAACAAACTCTGGATGCTGTGCACCTTTGTTAAATGCGTTCACTAACGTATCGACTGCCGCGTCGGGTGTGCCTTTTTTGACGAAAACACCAAAGAAAGGCCCCCAGGGTAAATAGTCTTTGAATCCAGGGAATTCATCGGTAATCGGTGCGACCCCCGGAAGTACAGGATGGGACGCTGTGTCTACTAAACCAATGACCTTCATGCGCCCTGCTCGAACATGCTCAATTGCTGCGCCCAATACGGCGGGCATAATATCGATTGCACCCCCTTGCAGAGCGGTCAACGCAGGGCCGTCACCATCGTAGGGAATGTTCGTTAATTCAATGCTTACCTGAGACTCCAGCATGGCCAATACGATGGAGGTTAATCCACCTGTACCCGTTGATCCAACTTTGACACTGCCGGGATTGGCCTTTGCATATTCAACCATTTCGGACATGGTGTTGTAGGGCGCATCGTTGTTTGCAACAAACATGGGAATGCCGCGTGCCAATAGATTAATGGGCACCATGTCGTTGTAATCGACATCCGCAAGACCAAGCACTTTATACATCTGTGGATTTTCAGCACCCATTAAAAGGGTATAGCCGTCAGCGCGTCGAGACTCTACATAGCGCATGGCAATAACCCCAACTCCGCCAGTACGATTCGATAAAACAATGCTTTTACCCAGTTCTTTTTCAACATGCGGGGTGACGGAGCGCATGACGGTGTCGGTTGAACCGCCAGCGCCCCATTGAATAATTCCTTGAATATCTTTGGTTGGAAAGTCAGCCCACGCGCTAGCGGAAAGGGCGAGTGCTACAAAACTTGTCATTATTGTTTTTTTCATGTTTTTCTCCAAAGTGTTTGTCGGTTTTTAATGCTCAGGTGTGGCGTATCTGAGTCATGTTCATCGCGTTATCAATGAGCTATTTTGTGTGTTGTGCAACACCTCCTGTCACCATAAAATCAACCAGTATTTCCGCTTCAGCATTAAACATCCCGGCACCGACCATGGTGTTGCAGCCCAATGAACGGGCATATTCAACCATCGGAGAGATTTCGGGTTTGGTGATCGCATCGGCAATAAATTGGTGGGGTAAAAGCTTTTCAACTTCAACAGGGTAGGGGTCATTGGGTCGCATACCCACGGGAGTAACATTGGCAATTAAGTCATACCCTTCAGGGTTGGTCGAACCTAGGCTGGCTTGTCCTGGAAAGTGTAGATTCAGTGCGTTGATCAGGCGTTCAAGACGTTGAGTGTCGACGTCATACACCGACAGGTGTGTGGCACCGCGTTGAAGTATTTCAAACGCAACCGCAGATCCGGCTCCACCTGCACCTATTAACAATGCACGTTTATTGAATACAGAGAAGCCCTCCTTCTCTATGCCGTCTAGATAGCCAAGCCCATCGACATTGTCCCCGTGCAAAAGGCCGTCTTCCGACTTATGAATGATATTGACGGAGCCAATAAACTGAGCCCGCTCAGACACCTGATCGCATACATCAAGTGAAGGGATTTTATGAGGAATGGTTATGACAAACCCTTTCACATTCTGGACCTGTTTTAGCGCATGAATGACACCTGCAAAGTCGTTAGACGAAACGTGAAAGGGTGGCACTTGTGCATTGATTCCACGTTGATGCAAAAGGGCGGTTAAAAATTGGGGCGATCTGACTTGAGCAATCGGATCCCCCAAAATGGGGTAGAGTTGGGTTTCACCGTTTAAAAACATGGTATTGGCTCCTTTATTTGTTGTTATTGCGTTGCGAAAGTGTGAATTGGTGTTCAATGGCTAAGTAAGCAAACACGATGGCTGGACCGATTGTGATGCCAGGACCTGGATAGGTGCCGCCCATAATTGAATCTAAATCATTACCGCAGGCATACAGGCGGGGAATGGGCTGATCATCACGCTTGAGCAATTGTCCATTAGCGTTGCCCTTAAAGCCCTTTGCCGCACCAATATCACCTGCGTAGAGCTTGACCGCGTAATAAGGGGCTTGGCTAAGCTTGCCTAAGGTTGGGTTGGGTGTATGGTGTGGATCACCGTTGGCGCGCTGGTATACATTTGAGCCTCGATGAAAAGAGAGATCTATACCCGTTTCAGCGCTTTGGTTGATCTGCCTGATGCTCTCAATGAGATACTTAGATTGAGTCCCTGTTTTTTCGGCTAATTCTTCCAACGAGTCAGCTTTAATCAAGTAGCCATCGTCAATATAGGGGCGAAGGTCGTCACCGCCTAAACGCACCATACCTAACCCATACTTAGCTATCGCGTTTGCATCGGCAATGATCCATGCGGTCTGAGTGTTAGCACCCCCTTTGAGCATCTCTTTGACAAAGTCGTGATAGGACAGGCTTTCGTTGACAAAGCGTTGTCCCTCATTGTTAACACATAGGGTCCCCGGCTTGCTGCGATCAAAAACAAAATGGGGAAAAACGGCGATTGATCCATCTGCCCGCTGTCGAATCGAGACCGGCGCATAAAAAGAAGGTTGATCAGCATCGTCATCATAATAGGCACCTAGGGCTTCGACTTGATCATGAAGATTACTCGTATTGCCGGGTGCGCTTGGGCTGTAGGCTGATAAACCACTTGGCATCAATTGCTGACGGCGTTGGGCGTGACGAGAAAATCCACCGGATGCCAAAATCAACCCATGCTGTATGTTCAGACGTTTGCTTTGCCCTGCTTGTGTTAACTGGATGGAATCAACTCCGCCATCCTGAGCTGAGTTTATTGCGGTCAATTCGGTTTCAGTGACTAAATAAACGTTTCGATCCAAGGCGGATTTCAACATGCGCGCGATCAGTGCATGCCCCATTACGCTGCGTGAGGTTTGCTTAAACCGGATACGGTCATACAGATAGTTGAGCAGGAGTTTAACCGTGTAGGCAAAGGATTTGGGACTTTTGAAGCGCTTGAGTAGATGACCTATGTCTTCACGATTAACCATCATCCCACCGAGCACTGTGAATTCAGGGATAGGGGGGCGCAATAAAGATAGATGAGTGCCCAAGGCCCGACCAACATAGGGTAGGGGCTCTAAGGCGCGTCCACATGTTGTGGCATGAGGCAGGTCGGCCAGGTAGTCAGGATGAAAGCCACAGGCGCGAAACGCAACCTCAGTGTGATCAACTAGGGTATGAATTGCGTTGGCAGAAGCGCTGACAAAGGCTTCGCGTTGACTCCGATCACTGAACTCACCCACTGCTGCATCTAAAAAGGTCATGACCTTTTCAAAGGAGTCGTCTGTTGCTGTGTCGGCTAAATAACGCGTTAAGGGTGCCCAAGTGGTGCCCCCTGACAGGGCCGTAGTGCCGCCTACATACTCCGTTCGCTCAACGATCAGAACTTTAAAGCCCTTGATGGCGGCGAATAGTGCGGCGGCCATGCCGCCCGCGCCAGAGCCAATAACCACTTGGTCGAAGACCTCATCGTTCTTTAATGCGTTAAAGGATGTTGTGGCGTAGAGCGTGGGCATAGTGTTCTCCTGCATGGGGTGCTCGTGACTGAGCGCTTTGTTATATTTTTTGCATCATTTCATAAAATGGAAACAGTTTCAACTTTAAAAAATGTTTTACAAGTGGAGAATTTTTGGTATTGTAAATACAATGACTCATTGAAATTGACTTCAGGCTGAAGCAAAGAGGTGAGTTATATGAGCAGTGCGTTAAATCGAGCGTTGTCTTTGCTCGAATACATGGTGATGTGCCCAATGGGGGCGACGGTGAGTGATATTGCTAAAACACTCGATATGCCGATCAGTGGGGTGCATCGACTGTTAAAAGAATTGGAAAGTATTGGGTACGTCCGACAAAACCGGAATATGGGCGAGTACGAGCTGACCATAAAGCTTGCGTCCTTAGGCCTTGCCTTTTTAGGTCAGACCGGCATTGCCGATATTAGCCAGCCAATACTGGATGGTTTGGCCGCCAAATGCGGAGAGCTCGTGCGGTTATCCTTAGCCGACGGTGAGCAATTGATTTGGGTGGGCGTCGCTCAAGGTGCGACATCTGGACTGAGGTATGACCCAGGCAGTGAGCAAGGGCAGGTGGTGCACTTGGCGTCGTCTGCTGGTGGGCAAGCGTGGTTGGCTGAAATGTCAGATGAAGAAGCCATCGCCCGCGTGATGAAGCAAGGCTTACTCAAGCCTTTACAGCCAGGGCAGTCGGCCCCCACGACGGTCAAAGATTTATTGTCCGTACTGGCAGAGGTGCGTACTCAGGGCTACAGCCGTAATGCGGATAGTTTTTTAGCCGGGATGGCGGCGATGGCAAAAGTCATACACAGCCCATCAACGGGTGCGCCCATCGGCGTTGTCAGTATCGCCGGCCCCTCTGTGAGGCTGACGCTTCAGCGGATGGAGACACTGGTTCCGGCACTGTATGACGCTGCAAAAGAATTAGGAGAGGCGAGTCGAGCCTCAGTGTATTTTTCAAAAATTGTGACAACACCAGATTAGGAACAGATGATGCAAGATCAGCCCTCAAGCCAATCGAAAATCGAGAAAAATTGGGACTTAATTATCATTGGATCGGGGGCTGGAGGCATGTCGACGGCGGTCGTTGCAGCTCATCAAGGCCTTAAAGTTTTGGTGTTGGAAAAAGCAGCCGTTATTGGCGGTACCTCTGCGTGGTCAGGTGGCTGGTTATGGGTTCCAGGAAACCCTTTGGCGAAAGCCGCAGGTATCCACGAACTAGAGGGAGCCCCTAAAACCTATATTAACAGTGTACTGGGGTATGAAAGCCAAGATCCTCGTATCGACCATTTTTTGGAAAAAGGCCCTGAGATGGTCGAGTTTTTCCAATCCCATACGGCGCTTAAGTTTATTGATGGCAACCGAGTACCGGACTTTCATGAAGTTCCTGGAGCCCTTGCTGGCGGACGTTCGGTAGCCGCGGCCCCATTTGATGGTAAGCAACTGGGGGCTTGGATACATCAGTTACGGTCACCTTTAAGTGTCCTGTCATTACAGGGTATGGGGATTGCAAGTGGTCAAGACCTCAAGCATTTTTTTGATGCGACCCGCTCACTCAAATCGGCTTGGTATGTCACTAAGCGTTTGAGTCAGCACCTGTGGGATCTGATTCGCTTTCGACGCGGAATGCAGTTGGTGAATGGGAATGCGTTAATGGCGGCTTTGCTTAAAAGCGCATTGGATCGAAAGGTTGAAATTCAAACATCTGCGCTGGTGCTAGCGCTGCAGACAGAAAATGAGCGTGTGACGGGCTTAAAGGCCGTGATTCAAGGGCAAACCCTGTCTTTGACTGCGCGCTGTGGCGTTGTGATTGCAGCAGGAGGCTTTCCTCATGATCCGCAGCGACAACGCGAACTCTTTCCCGCTAGAGCAGGGCATCGGCATTTCTCGGCGGCTCCGAAAGCCAATACCGGTGACGGGTTACGTTTAGCGGAGAGTATCGGTGTCACGATACAGGACTCGCTTGTGCAAGCGGGTGCTTGGGCACCGGTGTCCGTTGTGCCGAGTGCGGATCAAAGCGGAATTCATTTCCCGCACTTAATTGAGCGCGCGAAGCCTGGGATTATTGCAGTGACACGTCAAGGGCGTCGCTTTGTAAGCGAGGCCGAATCCTATCATGATTTTATGCGTGCTTTATTTGACGTGACCTGTGAAGGGGAAGAGCCCGAATGCTGGCTAATTGCCGATCATAAAGCCCAGCGTCGCTGGGGGCTGGGGTGGGCGAAACCCTTTCCTTTTCCGTTATCGCCTTATGTGCGTTCAGGCTATCTTAAATCTGGGCGAACGCTCACAGAATTGGCTGAGCAGTGTGGAATCGATGCCGACACCTTGAATCACACACTCAAGCGTTTTAATGCCGATGCGGAAAAGGGCATCGATACTGAGTTTCATCGAGGTGAATCACCCTATAACCGTGTTCAAGGTGACCCTGATCATCGGCCTAACCCATCCTTGGCTCCCTTACATCAGGGGCCCTTTTATGCCGTCAAAATTCAGTCAGGTAGTCTGGGAACCTTTGCAGGTATTCCAACCGATACCCATGCACGGGTGCTCAATGCCAATGGCCAGGTTACTCCGGGCCTGTACGCGGTGGGTAATGACATGTCGAGTATTTTCAACGGTCACTACCCCAGTGGTGGCATTACCCTAGGGCCAGCAATGACCTTTGGTTACATCGCAGCACTGCATGCCGCGTCTCAATCGCTCTCCTAAAATTAAATAAAGAGGTTTCTATGCAATATTATGAATTAACCACCTTAAAAACGGTTATTTTTGGGGCTGGTAAAGCGGCTCCAGGTATACAAGAATTTTTGGCCGCGCCTGATGCGCAAGGAACCCTGTTGGGTGCTTGGTTTTCAGATATTGGCAGCTTGAATGAAGTGTATCTGCTTAAAGGCTTTGAAAATTACGACGCATTGATTGCTGAGCGTAAGCGGGTACGCTTGTCCGACAACCCCTTTAACTGTGTTGATCTATTGTTAAATATTGATATGCAAAGTTACTTACCCTTTGATTTTATGCCACCTGTACAAACGGGTGAGTTTGGCAAGGTGTATGAGATTCGGACATACCATACTCGCTTAAATGGACTGGCCCCGACCATTGAAAAATGGCGTGAAGCGGTGCCTGCGCGAGCTGAAATGTCTGCACTGACGATTGCGATGTATGCCATTGACGGCAGCCCTCGTTTTACACAAATTTGGCCCTATGCCTCGGCCAATGAGCGTGCAGAGGTACGTGCTAAATCTGTAGCGGAGGGCGTGTGGCCACCAAAAGGAGGACCTGATTGGCTGACGTCGGATATGACGTCGACCTTAGCGATTCCGATGCCTTTCTCTCCTTTACAGTAAAGGAGAGGGGAGATGAGTTATCAGTTTTCATTGGCCTATCTGACGGTGATGGATGTAAGTCCCCCAGAGGCTGTGCGTATTGCGGCTGAAGCCGGGTATTCACATATCGGTTTTCGGCTCCTGCCTGCATCGACAGAAGGCCCTTTTCCGATTATGTCGGATGCCGCATTGTTTAAAGAAACTCAGCAAGCGTTACTGTCCACAGGGATTCAGTTGGCGGACATTGAAATTGTGCGGATTAATGAGCCGTTTGATCTGAGATCGACCGATGCATTTTTGGATAAAGGGCAGCAGTTAGGGGCTCAAAATATTCTGGTTGCGGGTGATGATCCAGATGAGTCGCGTCTCACAGATAATTTTGGCCGTTTTTGTGAGCACGCCGCGTCATTTGGCATGACCGCTGATTTGGAATTCATGCCTTGGACGCAGGTGCCCAATCTGGAAAAAGCACATCGTATCGTACAAGCGGTCAATCAACCCAATGCGGGTATATTGATTGATGCACTGCATTATCATCGAGCCGGTGTGCAGCCAGAGGCGGTGGCCGCTATCAATCCAGCGTATTTGCACTATGTGCAATTTTGCGATGCGCCAGCAGAATTTGACCCTGATTTTAGTGAAATGATTCGGATTGCACGTGATGCTCGAATGAATCCTGGGGACGGAGGCATTGATTTGGCAGGCTTGTTAGCGGTGTTGCCAAGGGATATGCTGCTGAGTATCGAAGTGCCTTCGAAGGCATTGCATCAAACGTTCAGTGCGAATGAACGTGCGGCACGAGCCTTAGCAGGGATGCAGAAGGTCATCGCTAGTTTGGGTGCATAAAGACATAGATTCAGATTGGAAAAAGCCTTTCGACTGTCGAGTCGAAAGGCTTTTTTATGGTCAAGGATGGGCTAGCCCATCCAGGTCAACATGATTAATGACAGGCTTGGAAAGGCGATGATGATGAGAATGCGGATAATATCTGCGCCCAAGAAAGGAATCACGCCTCTGAAGATGGTCGTCATTGGAATATCTTTGGCAATATTCGCAATAATATAGACATTCATCCCAATGGGCGGAGTGATCAAGCCTACTTCCATCACCACGAGGGCGACAATTCCAAACCAAATGGCTTTGGCTTCGGGGTCAAGTCCGTACAGGTCGAGTCCGAGCACCACGGGTAGGAAGATGGGCACGGTCAGCAAAATCATGGACAGTGAATCCATAACGCAGCCCAAAACCAAGTAAATCAGAATAATGCAGAACAAAACCAAGAAGGGGTTAAGCCCTAAGCTTTGTATCCAATTGGCAAAATTCACAGGAATCTGGCTTAACGCCAGAAACGAATTGAGCATATCTGCGCCCAGTAAGATTAAAAACATCATACCCGTCGCAACAGCGGTTCCCAAAATGCAGGTTTTTAATCCTCCATTTTTGAGCCCCCCGTTTTTCCACGCCATAAAGCCTGTGGCGACCACGCCAATGGATGCAGCCTCGGTTGGGGTGAAAATGCCACTGTAAATTCCGCCGATAACCGCTGCAAAGATCAGTAGCACAGGCCAGGTATCAATAAATGTGAAAAAGCGTTCTTTCCACGAATGCGGTGCTTGGCGAGGGCCTGCGGCATCGGGATCAATACGCGTAATGATATCAATCACAATTAAATAACTGACGACGGCAAGAATGCCAGGAATAAAGGCCGCAATGAACAGCTTTGCGATATTCTGTTCGGCCAGCATGGCATAAATGACCAAGGGCACTGACGGTGGTATTAATATTCCTAAGGATCCTCCTGCGGCTAAGGAACCCGTTGATAGGGTATCTTTATATTGACGCTGGCGCAGTTCTGGGAGGACAACTTGTGTCATGGTTGCCGCGGTGGCTAAGGATGAACCACTGATGGCACCAAAGCCGGCGCAAGAGGCAACCCCCGCCATGGACATGCCGCCGCGCCAATGACCAATAAAGGCATTTCCGGCACGAAACAAGGCCTGAGATAAGCCGCCATTGGTTGCAAACTGCCCCATCAGTAAGAACAGTGGGACCACGGATAAGTCGTAAATCGAAAATCGGCTGTAGGGCATGGTTTTCATAAAGTTAATGAGAGGCTCTAAGCCTGTGATCCAGGCGTAGCCGATAGCGCCTGTCAGAAACATCGCAATTCCAATTTGAATGCGAATGACCAGCATCCCCATCAATGCCAAGCCCATGATAATACCAATAGTAGTACCGCTCATGTTAGTACTCCTTTTTGGCCAGTATGAAGATTGTCAGGATTGAGCTAATCCCGAGTAAAACGAAGGACGGTACCATCGGGATATAGGTCCACCAAAGTGGAAGTCGAAGCACCATTGATGTTTCCTGGTAATCAATCATATCTTGCATGCCGTGCCAGACCCGCCACGCAATAAAGAAGCCAAATACAGACATCAAGGCAGCGGCGAACATGTCGAGGATTCGTTTAAGTAATGTTGGGGCCCAAAGGGTAAAAAAATCGACGAACACATGTCCAAATTGTAATTGGCAGTAGGGAAGGCATAAGACGATTCCCATCGCTGAAAGCATTTGAACCAATTCGTAATCTCCCGCAATCGGACGATTAAAAAACGTGCGTCCAACCACGCTGGTAAAGGTCATTAGCGCTTCAATTACAAACAGTGCTCCCCCTAGAAAAGCAAACACAATACAAAGTATTTCAATCACCCTAATGAAAAGCTGAGCTGTTTTGTTGGGCATTGGATGTGTCATGAGTGTCATCATCTCGTAATCAATAAAACGGAAATGGCCTGCTTTCAGATAAAAGCAGGCCATAATCAAAAAGGTGTTAGTTCGCCGTAGAGTATTTTTCGATTAACGCTTTGGCTGCATCCAGCAGAGCTTGTCCATCTTCACCGAGTTTATTCACGTCGTTGATCCAGTCCTGATGAGCGGATAGCGAAGCGGCTTCCCAGCGTTGCAATTCATCTGCGTCAATTTGATACACCGTATTGCCACGGCCCAGAGCGGCTTGACGACCGGCTTCATTGGCCGCTTCAAATTGAGCTGAAATCCAAGCCGATGTTTCACGACCTGAATTCGCATCGATCACGGCTTTTAGATCATCCGGTAAGCTATCGTATTTACGTTGGTTCATGACAAAGATCATGGTTGACGTGACCAGACTTCGTTGGTTGTCGGCTTCAGCATGAAATTTAGTCAGTTCATGTGCACGTGTGGCTGGAATGACCTCCCAAGGAACGAGGGCGCCATCAATAACTCCACGAGACAAGCTTTCTGCCATTTGTGGAACGGGCATACCCACTGGAGTGGCACCTAATGCGGCCAGCATTTGGTTACCCATCCGCGAAGGTGCGCGAATTCGCATCCCTTTCAAATCCTCTAGACTATTGACCTGCTTATCGCGTAGATGAATTTGGTTCGCGCCGTTAACAAAAATGCCAATTGGCTTGAGTCCGCGAAATTCTCGATCTTGTGCGTATTGCTCAACAAAGTCCCAGAGTGCTTTGGAGGCGGGTTGCTGTGCCGCCGTCATGAAGGGAAGCTCAAAGACTTCTGACAAGGGAAAGCGTCCAGAGGTATAGCCTGGTAACGTCCAGACAATGTCAGCAATACCGTCTCGAACTTGATTAATTAATTGTGGAGGAGAGCCGCCGAGCTGCATGGAGGGGTAGATCTCGCACACCAAGCGCCCTTCTGATTCAGTTTTGATTTTTTCACACCAAGGCTCGATGAAGTCTCGATGAGCAGGGGACATGGGTGGGAGAAAGTGATGGACACGCAGTTTTACCTCACTGGCTAAGGCGTGAGAGGCCATAGGCAGTATGGAAAGTACAGACAAACCGAGTAGTAGTTTTCGGAGTTTCATGGGGGTACCTTCAAATTATAGTTGTTTTGGGAAAGCCGATTCGAGGTCGGATGTAGGTGATAATGTTGTCAGAGCGCGTTATGAGCCATAGCTGAATGAATCTATCAGCTATATCAAATTGCTATAGCTTGTGCTGCAATCTTATTGGTATTTGATCGTTTTCAGCGTCAAAATAAGCATCTTTAATATAAATAAAGCCAGTAACTGTTTGAATTATAAAAAGGCGTGAAAAATCGGAATGTGAATGCTGCTGGTGATATGAGACGCATTTTCAATGAGTGGATTCAACGCACACGTTAATCTTTATACGACTAAAGGCTTAGCCTCATGGACTTAAAACAAATCGAATACTTTGTTCGAGTGGCAGAGCTCGGCAGTTTCACCAAAGCATCCATCGACCTCAATATTGCTCAACCAGCATTGAGTCGCCAAGTGCGCTTGCTTGAAGTGGAATTAGGTCAGTCGTTATTGCTTCGCAATGGTCGCGGTGTCTCTCCAACAGAGGGCGGTAAGCTCTTGCTGGAGCATGGACGAGGTATCATGTATCAAATTGAGCGAACGCGCGAAGAGTTGTCAAAATTGAAAGGGAGTCTAGTAGGGCGCGTGGCGGTCGGTATGCCCCCCAGTCTGTCTAAGCTGTTAACCTTGCCGTTGGTCAATCGCTTCAATCAAGTGTTGCCAGATGTGAGTTTATCCATTTCTGAAGGTTTATCGAGTCAAATGGCGGAAGCCTTGCAATCGGGAAATCTAGATATTGCCCTTTTGTATAATGCGCAAGCCGCTGATGATATAGAACTACTGCCGTTGGGGCGTGAGCGACTCTACTTGGTTCGAAAAGGAACAACGGCGGATCGGATTCATGTCGGAGACGCTATTTCATTAAAAACGTTGACTCATGAGCGCTTGATTACGCCCAGTTCTCACAATGCGATGCGTTTGTTTCTTCAATCCGAGATGGTTAACTTAGGATTGCGTCCTAATATTATTCTAGAAATCGATGGCGTTGCGATCATTTTAGACTTGGTTGCAAGTGGGCAAGGTGCAGGTGTGTTGTCCATGAATGCGGTCAAAAGTTTGGGAAGGCATCATTGCTTCGATATCCATCCGATAGTGGATCCTGATCTCAGTATTAAGCTGTATCTTGCCACGAGTAATCGACGGCCCTCAACACACACTCAACTTGCGATGCTTAAATTGATACAAGAGCAAACCCAATTCTATGTTTCAGGGCAACTTTCTGAAAGGTAATCGCGTATGTCACTGCAAGTGCCCCATTTTGTGTTGTACGGTGAAACTGTTTCACAAGAGACGACAGAGTTTGTCCACATCGAACGCATCTCTGCACGCAGTCGCGAAAATGACTGGGTGATTGATCCACATCGGCATAGTCGTTTGTTTCAGATTATAGTTATCGTTCGAGGTCAAGTACGAGCGATCGTTGATGAAACCCGTTTCGAAGGTACAGGTTGTATGAGCGTAAGTATTCCAGCGGGTGTTGTGCATGGATTTCAATTCCAGCCTGAAACCGAGGGGTATGTACTCACTTTTGCACAGTCTTTACTGCAGCAGGATGCTGACAGAACACGTCCCTATTTCGAACCTCTTTTAAGTCAGGGACATTGCTTGCACTTTGAT
This sequence comes from Nitrincola alkalisediminis, assembly GCF_009821115.1. GTDB lineage: Bacteria > Pseudomonadota > Gammaproteobacteria > Pseudomonadales > Balneatricaceae > Nitrincola > Nitrincola alkalisediminis. The sequence continues at coordinate 30,567 of NZ_VYTY01000014.1, forward strand.
GAGGCCCCTATGTTATTTACACGCTTAGTTCAGTGTTTGGACACCTTACAAGATGAGTTTCGAGGTGCCTATGCAGGTCGAACTCTGATGTGTGAGTGGTTGGTTCGTGCAGTTATGATGACGCTGAGTCGAGTATTACAGACGCATAGGGAAATGGGCGCTGAGCAGCCAGCGATGCTGGAGTTGACTCGGCTTCGTGAGCTAATCGAAGATCATTATGTTGAACACTGGCGGGTGACTGATTACGCGCAAGCTCTGAACATGACTAAAACTCGCCTCAATCGGTTGTGCAATACAGCATTTGGTAAAAGTTTGAAAGTCCTTTTATCTGAACGTTTATTGCTCGAAGCGAAACGTAAACTCATGTATACACGTGGCAATATCGATCAAATCGCGTTTGATCTCGGATTTGATGATCCAGGATATTTTTCACGTTTTTTTAAAAGTCATACGGGTCAGACACCACTTCGTTATCGCGTTTTGAGCGATCTTGATTCGAAGTAAAGAGTTCAAAAGTACAATTTTTTGTTGTTTAAGTGCATTCATTCAGTTCGAACTTTTCTCGATTATAAAAATGCGTTTTGGCTGTAACGTGTCAGCCGACAGACAATAATCAGAAAAGAGGTCGATCATGAAACACTTAACCACCCAAGTTGCTATCATCGGTGCCGGTCCTTCAGGGCTATTGCTCGGTCAGCTATTGGCCAAACAAGGTGTTGATAACGTTATTCTCGAACGGGTGAATGGTGAATACGTTTTGAGCAGAATCAGAGCGGGCATACTAGAGCAAGGCTTTGTTGATCTGGTTCGAGAAGCTGGCGTTGCCGAACGCATGGATCGTGAAGGTCACGTACATGAGGGGGTTGAATTTTCGATTGAAAATGAACGCTACCGCATCGATTTAAAAGCATTAACCGCTGGTAAAACAGTGATGTGCTATGGGCAAACCGAAATCACTGCGGATTTGATGAATGCTCGTCAAGCTGCAGGCTTGCCAACCTACTATGAAGCGTCCAATGTTCAGCTTCATGATGTTGCCTCCAACGAACCTTACGTGACCTTTTCATTTGAAAATGAAGAATACCGACTGGATTGCCAATACATTGCTGGCTGTGATGGTTTCCATGGCGTTTCGCGCAAGACAATCCCCAGTGATCTTAAAAAAGAACATGAGCGTGTTTATCCCTTCGGATGGTTGGGTTTACTGTCTGACACCCCGCCAGTTCATGATGAATTGATTTATGCAAAGCATTCGCGTGGTTTTGCGCTTGCCAGCCAACGTTCTGAGACTCGCTCACGTTATTATCTCCAAGTACCCTTAACCGATAAGGTTGAAGATTGGTCGGATGAGGCCTTTTGGGACGAACTCAAAAAACGCTTACCCGAAGAGGTTGCACAGAATTTAGTAACGGGGCCGAGCATTGAGAAGAGCATTGCACCCTTGCGCTCTTTCGTCTGCGAGCCGATGCAGTATGGGCGTTTGTTCCTCGTTGGGGATGCGGCCCATATCGTACCGCCCACCGGAGCCAAGGGCTTGAATCTAGCCGCCTCCGATGTTGCTACGCTTTACAAAGTCTTAACAAGGGCAATCAATGATGGGGATGAGGCCTGTGTTCAGCAGTACTCCGAAATCTGCTTGCGTCGCGTATGGCATGGTGAGCGTTTCTCTTGGTGGATGACCAATATGATGCATGATTTTGGTGATGTCAGTACCTATGGAACCGACTCCCACACCTTTTCACGCTTTATGGACTCAGAGTTTTCGTATTATTTAACGTCAGAATCAGGAAAAGCCGTGATTGCTGAACAGTATGTTGGCCTTCCTTACGAAGATCCAAAGTGACACTTGGAAAAGCATGTTTTTGAGATAGGGTTCATAGGTTGGGTGCTGGCAGTTGCTGTCAGCACTCTTTTTTAGAATCCAGGTGTCTTTGCAACTAGGCTTTGTTGTGACAAAGGTCACAACAACTATTGATAGAGATCCGATCAAAATGTCGCTAATTTAGCGCAATCTCCCCGTGATCCTGTTCTTCATATGAATGCTTCCCTCGATCAAATGACCACGGCGTTTGGGCAAATGGCAAAAGATGTGGGTCACTATACACTGCGTTAATGCTATGATTCGTTCATTTTACAGTGATCGATGAAAGATGCGGCTGACACAGTATTTAAGTCAAGCAGGCGTGTGCTCACGAAGAGCAGCGAGTCGTTTAATTGCAGAAGGGCGTGTTCAGCTGAATCAAACAATCGCTACGCCTCATACACCTTTTCGAGGCGATGAGCATGTGGCGGTTGATGGCCAACCGATTCTCTTGTCTGAGCAGCATTTATATGTGCTCTATAACAAACCCGTAGGCGTTGATTGCAATTGTCGAGTCGATGATCCTGCCAGTATTCTTCATCATCTCTCTTTGCCACAGCGTCTATTTCCAGTGGGTAGGATTGATAAGGACTCACGAGGTTTGATGTTATTAACAAACGATGGTCACTTGTGCCATCGATTGCTTTCACCTCAATACGAGCATCCTAAGCAATACGAGGTTCAGGTTATCCCTCATTTTCAACACACAGGCCTTACCACTGAGTTTAAAGAAAAAATGGAGCAGGGGGTGATGCTGGACGGAAGGCTCACTCACCCTTGTCAAGTCACATTACGCTCCCCAGATCGTTTTAAGATAGGCTTAACTCAGGGTCTAAATAGACAAATTCGGCGAATGTGCCGAGCACTGGGCTATCAGGTGGTTGATTTGCAACGAACACACATTCTGCAGTTGAGTGTGCAAGGGCTTGCTGAAGGGGAGTGGCGTTATTTAACGCAGAGTGAAATTGACGCCATTAAGGCACAGGTTTTTTATTAAGTCTGTGATTTTGAAGTTATAGAATACATCGGATCTCACATAATGACTGCTCCTGTATTTTTCTATAACTTTAGTCGATATGGGCTGTTCATTTGTGTCGTATTTGCTAAACTTCACGGCGTTTTGAAATATATCGGGAGAGACTGCAGGCATAGCCGTAGCAGCGCCGAAGGAGCAACCACCCCGGAAACTCTCAGGCAAATGGACCGATTATTGATTAAAACTCCGAAGAGCTGTCGGTGAATCGTCACCCGGCACACCGAAGGAGCAAGCTTGGCGTTATGCTGGGTGAATCTCTCAGGTCCCGAAACGGAGGGGGTATTCCATTTTAAGGTGGGATTTAACCTTTGACGTTTTTGGGAAAAATATGAAACGTATTGCTGTCATTGGTGGTGGCATCACTGGTGTTACTTCCGCCTATGCACTCTCCAAACGTGGCTTTGATGTCACTCTCTTTGAAAAAAGCCGTTATTGCGCAATGGAGACCTCCTTTGCTAATGGAGGACAACTGTCGGCCTCTAATGCTGAGGTTTGGACGCATTGGTCAACCATCTTCAAAGGCTTGAAATGGATTTTAAAATCGGATGCTCCCCTATTAGTCAATCCTAAGCCTTCTTGGCACAAGTTGTCTTGGTTTGCTGAATTTATCGCATCAATTCCCCAATATGAGCGCAACACCATTGAAACCACACGTTTAGCCATCGCCGCGCGTCAGCATCTTTTCAGCTGGGCGGAGGACGAAGGCATAGACTTTGATTTGAAAAAACGTGGAATTCTCCATATTTACCGTGACAAGTCAGGCTTTGACCATGCCCAAACCGTGAGTGCTTTATTGGCTAAAGGTGGGCTTGAGCGTTACGCCGTCACACCAGAAGAAATGCGCGCGATAGAACCTACCCTGGCAGGCCAGTATTACGGTGGTTTTTACACAGAAAGTGATGCAACGGGCGATATTCATAAATACACCCTTGGCTTAGCATCGGCTTGCGAAAAACGTGGTGTCAAAATTTTATATGGGCAAACCGTTAAGTCGGTTCGTGCCGACAAGTTTTTTGCGCAAGTCACTGCGGAGTCGGAAGGGATAGTCTCAACCTCTGACTTCGATGCGATTGTGATTTCGGCTGGAACCGCCAGTCGTGGTTTGGCCGCATCGCTGGGTGATCGAGTCAACATTTACCCTGTAAAAGGTTACTCAATTACCGTCAATTTGACGGATGAGGTCAGCCAGCAGTCTGCGCCGACGGTGAGTCTGCTGGACGATGAAACCAAGCTGGTGAGCAGTCGTTTGGGCGATGATCGTTTCCGTGTGGCGGGAACGGCTGAGTTTAATGGCTTGAACAAAGATATTCGAGCGGATCGTATTCGACCCTTGATTGATTGGGTCGAAACCTGCTTTCCTGGGGTATGCACCCGCAGCGTTGTCCCTTGGGCGGGATTGCGTCCGATGATGCCGAATATGATGCCTAAAGTCGGCAAAGGCAACTTACCCACTGTCTTTTACAATACAGGCCACGGCCATTTGGGCTGGACGCTCTCGGCCATTACCGCCGATATCTTGGCTGAGTCTATTCCTCTCGATTGAGGCGTATTGCCAACATCGTTTTAATGCATAAATAACCGCATATCTCTGAAAAAGACGGAGGTGTGCGGTTTTTTTATGGTTGAACAGGGCCTAATCAGTATTTTTCGGTTTGTTGAATAAGGTATCATGTTCTGTCGATAACGGCTGACGCTTATAAAAGCGTAATCAAGGCACAATTCAAATAGTAAGTGCGTCGATCCGATGTCTGGTTTTAAGAGTAACGATATGAATGAATCTGTTCACCTGAAGGAGTGGTTATGGATATGACCTCTTCAGCACAGGCAAGTGTGCGTATAAAAGGAAGTATGACCAGTGTAGCCTGTATTCAGTTAACAGGAATGGATGAGCATCAGCTATACCTGTTGCAAGATAAGTTAGATGATTTTATTGATAATGCACCGGCACTTATTCGTGGCATGCCCGTGATTCTGGAAATGTCGAACTGTTACTTAGATAGCCGAGTGTTTGCAGGCATTGTAAGTCTTGTTCGGCGTGTGGGAGCAAACCCCTTTGCGGTTCGAGGTTGTCCAGAGTATCAAGATCTGTACGAAGCACAGGGCGTTAGCTATTTAGGTGATCAACTCGACACTCAACGTCGTGCAGCACCCGTAAAATCTGAGCCCAGTGTTAGCCAAGCCCCTGTGATCATTGAAACACCGATCGCAAATGAAGCCCTTATTATCACCACGCCCGTGCGTTCAGGCCAGCAAATTTACGCAAGACAGCGTGATCTGATTATTGTCTCGAACGTCAGTAATGGCGCAGAAGTCATGTCGGATGGCAGTATTCATGTCTATGGGGCGTTGCGTGGGCGTGCAATGGCTGGTGTAACTGGAAATGAAAATGCTCGGATCTTTTGTTCATCGATGGATGCTGAGTTGCTGTTGATTGACGGTGATTACCTAATACGTGACTCCATACCCGAGCATGTATTGCATAAACCGTGTCAGACGTTTAAGCACGATCAAAAAATGATTATTGATTTACTTTAACTGGCCTTGTTGATTTGTTTGGGCTTTTTCGGGAGGAATACATGAGTAAAGGTAAAGTATTTGTCGTCACCTCAGGTAAGGGTGGAGTGGGTAAAACCACAACAAGTGCCTCAGTTGCGGCAGGTCTGGCATTGGCTGGTAAAAAAACCGTTGTAATCGATTTTGACGTAGGCTTGCGCAACCTGGATTTGATTTTGGGCTGTGAGCGTAAAGTGGTGTTTGATTTTATTCAAGCCTTGAAAAAAGAGTGCAAGCTGAATCAAGCGATTATTCATGTTAAGCAAATTAGTGATAATTTGTATATGATTCCGGCATCTCAAACGCGTGACAAGGATCATTTATCGCACGAAGGCGTTAAAGAAATCATCAGCCAGTTGGTTGAAGATTTTGATTACGTGATCTGTGATTCACCCGCAGGTATTGAAAAGGGCGCTAAAATGGCCATGTATTTTGCGGATGAAGCCATTGTCGTGACCAATCCTGAAATTTCTTCAGTGCGCGATTCTGATCGAATCCTTGGCTTCCTGGACAGTTCCACACGCTTGGCCGAAGAAGAGGGCAAGCGCATCCCTCAGCACTTGTTGATCACGCGTTACTCGCCGGATCGGGTGGAGAGCGGCGAAATGCTGAGCATACAAGATATCGATGATATTTTGAGCATTCCTCTGGTTGGTGTTATTCCCGAATCGAGAGTCGTTTTGGATTCATCGAACCAAGGTAAGCCCGTTGTACTGAACTCACAAGATCCTGCCGGGCAAGCCTACGAAGATGTGATAAAGCGTTTATTGGGTGACGATGTCCCTATGAGATTTACGGAAATTGAGAAAAAAAGCTTCCTCGGACGCTTATTCGGAGGTAGATAAAGATGTCAGGTATTTTTACCTTCTGGAGAGCAAACAAAAAAACATCGGCCAGTATCGCAAAGGATCGGCTGCAAGTGTTGGTTGCTCACGAGCGCTCTGCCAATCAGCAGCCAGACTGGATGCCGAAAATGCAGCGTGAGATTCTCGAGGTGATTCGTAAATACGTGCCTATTGCCAGTGATGATTTGAAAATGGAAGTACGTAACGAGGGCGAGAACGTATCGGTTATCGAAATCAATGTTGACTATCCAATCGGCAAATAAGCCGTGGGTGCCAGCATTAAGGTTGCGACGTTTGGTTGAGTACATAACCGATAGCTTTGAAACAGGCTATCGGTTAAGTTCACTCCGTGAACAAAGGCGTAAGACGTTAAAGCGGCTTTTCAGCATTGGCCTTGGTGATGTCTAACATGCACACATCAATCGGGCTGGGTTTAGCGAAGTAGTAGCCTTGGTAGGCTAAGCAGCCAAACTGCTCAAGTTGTTTTTGTTGCTCTAGGGTTTCGACTCCCTCTGCAATGATCTCCAGTGATAAGGCTTGCCCCATTGCAATAATGGTTTTAACAATTACGGAGTCTTCATTGTCTGTGGTGATGTCTTGTACAAAGGACTGGTCAATCTTCAGTTGGTTTAGGGGCAGCCTCTTAAGATATTGCAAGGACGAATAACCTGTTCCAAAATCATCCATCGAGAAGGTGACACCAATTGCTCGTAACTCAAGCATTTTTGAAATGGTCTGTTCTATATGTTCAAGGACAATAGATTCCGTAATTTCAAGCTTTAAGCGTTTGGGGTTGACCTGAAAGTGTTGTAGCGCGTCTTTGACATCCGCAACAAAGCTGTCCTCACGGAATTGGCGAGCACTGACGTTCACTGAGATCGTCAGGCTCTCGGTTGTTGGAGAGTTGGCCCATTTTGCCAGTTGTTGGCAAGCTGTCTTGAGAATCCACTGCCCCATCGGGATAATCAATCCTGTTTGTTCGGCAAGCGGTATAAAATTAAAAGGAGGAATCAATCCTTTATCTGGATGTAGCCAGCGTATTAACGCTTCAGCGCCGATAACTCTTCCTAGATGGTTGTATTGAAGTTGGTAGTAAAGACGTAATTGTGCCTTCTCAGTCGCCAGTCTTAGCTCATTTTCTAAAAGTGTGCGCTGTTCAAGTGCCTTTTGTAGATCAGGATCGTAAAAACAAACGGTGTTTCGTCCCGCTTCTTTTGCTTGATAAGCGGCAATCTCGGCATGATTTAGCAGTGCTTCTGCTTTGAGTTCTGAACCTGAGAATAATGTCACACCAATGCTGGCGCTGGAAAAATGCGTGTACTCTTCTAGCGTATAATCTACTGTTAAATGTGAGCAGAGTTTTTCAGACAAGGGTTCAATTTCAAGTGCGGCCTCGGCTAGGCTATTCGAGCGTAACTCAAGTAAGAGTGCGAATTCATCCCCACCAACGCGGGCCAACGTATCTGCCTCAGGGATCAGTGACGCCAATTGGACAGCCGTTTCTTGCAGGATTTGATCACCTGCTTGATGCCCTTTTAAATCATTAACTGATTTAAAGCGATCCATATCAATCCACAAGAGCGCATAATGGGCCGGATGATGTGCAAGTGTGCTGATTAGATGTTCTAATCGATCAATTAAGAGGCGTCTATTCGGGAGTCCAGTCAGGGCATCAGAGTATATTAAGCGGTGGTTTTCTTCTTCGGCGCGAATACGCCGTACCATGTCGTCTCGGAAGTTTAGCAGTAAATCCGCAATCCGTTTAAACTCGCCAGAAGCACTATTGGCGAGGGTTTCAATTTTGGCAAGCTTGATTGAGGGTGATTGATTGTAGGCAAGTTGACTCAGGGCATCGGCAATCACACGAATGCGACTGGAGGTTCGGTGGCTAACAAAGAGGACCAACACCATCAGCAAGGAGGCGGTAATCATCGCTAACACAAGGTAATAAAAAAACTCTTTTTCATAAATCCGTTGCTCTGCTAGATGGCTCCTCTTCGATTGTTCGGTTAGGAGTACGCTAAGTCGATTGCTAAACAAGGAAAACTGGGCATAGCTATCTTGGGCAGACGAAAAGAAACGTGAAGCGATATTTGGATCAATTGCAATGATCTCAGTCGACATAATCATTAAGCGGCGGTAGTTTTTAAACTCTTCTTGTAGAGATATAGCAGAGCCATGATTAACTATTTTGACTAACTCGGAGTTCGCTAAGCGATCCACAATTTGATTTTGCAGAGCAAGTTCATCGACAATTTCTCGATGAGCATAGTAAAGTTCAATTTCACTGAGTTGCTGCTCATCTGCTTGTTTTAAAAGCTCAATGACTCGGAAGTTCAATTGCGCAACGGTTTGATTAAAATGGGCGGCAAGTGCTAATGTGTCAATATTGGCTTCTAAAATGCGGCTGTTTTTGACAAAGTGATTTTTCAGCTGTGATAATGCCACATAGTTAAAGATAAAAGCCGCTATGAGCGTGAGTGTAGCCGGTAGAATCAACAACATGAACAGTGTTTTACCGGCTTTCATCCCTCGTTACTCCATCGTACTGATCAAGGATGACCAGTCATGCAATTCAATGGTGCCGAGGTACTCAAATCCGCTCTCTTGGCCGGACGGTTTAAAGATAATAAGCGCGCCTTCTGTTGGGAAATAATCCATCACTTCAACAAGGTTGGGGCCGTGTGCTACCAGTAGATAGTTTTCACCGGCTTGGGGTGGGGTGCTTAAAAGTTCACGAGTTCGGGCAATAATAGGTTGTTTTTCTTCAGTGGTTAGGGCGGCTACATAAATTAAATGATCATCAATGGTGTAGGTGTGATTGGGCAAGACAAGTTGGATGGTGTCTGTTGCTCTGCACAGAGGGCTTGAAAATATTTGAGTAATTTTTGGGATCAAAACGGGCAGTTGAGTCCCAAGTTGTTGCATTTGAATACGGCCATCGTCACTAAGGGGGCGCTGGGTTGAACAGTCGGTTAAATCCACCGGGACTTGATCCGGCTTCGAGGAGTCGGATGGGCCGTGGCGCAAGAAAAAGATGAATCCACCTTGGTTGAGTTGTTGGAGTGTCTCGGTTGCAGGGATAAAGGGTGTAAACCTCGCAGGGGTTGCCTGTGCTAACGACCATTGAGGCCAGAGTAACAGGGTCCAGAGTCCAAGCATCGCATATGTTTTAAACATATAATATCCTTATGAAATATATTGAATAGACTAGCGGAGTCATTCGGGTACTTCAATATCAACGATTAAAAAAATCGTCTTTAAGACGAACGTCTTAGGATATTTGTTCATGTGAATTAAGAGGTTAGATATCCACTTGCTTCACCAGTTTGGGGCTGGGTTTGCCGATATAGTAGCCTTGACCGTAATCGATACCCATGGCACGTATGGCTTCCATGATCTGTTCATCCTCGACAAACTCAGCAACTGTCTTGATATTCAGTCCCTGTGCTAGGGTAACAATGCTCTTAACGAAGGCAAGATCTGTTGTATCAGTTAGCATGTTGCGTACAAAATCCCCTTCGATTTTGATGACATCAATCGGAAAATGCTTGATGTAGTGAAAGGAAGAGAAGCCAGAGCCGAAATCATCAATTGCAAAATTAAAGCCTTCTAGTTTTAAATCCTGTACGAATTTTTCAAGTAAAGCCATATTGCTCACGGTTTCGCGCTCGGTTAGCTCGAACACGATTCGACTTGGATGTATTGAGAACTCCAAAGCCAATTGCCGCACTCTTGAAATAAACTCACCAATGATCAAAGATTTGGGGGAAAGGTTAATAAAGAGCATGCCATCGTAGGCTTGCTCATTCATTTGTTCAAAGGCCTTTTCAATCAATAAATAGTCCATCTTATGGACAACACCTATCGATTCAGCAATATCAATGAACTCAACAGCTGAAACGATTCGATCACCTAAGTCAATTCGCATCAGCAACTCATGGATTTTGACCTGTTTGGATTCTACGTCGAGAATCGGTTGAAAATAAGGTACGATGCGTTTTTCTTCCAATGCATTCAGTACCATCAGGTTTTTTTCACCAACGGCCTTAAATACCTCAGCCATTTCATCTTCATTTGGAATGGCAATTTGATTCTTACCCTCACGTTTTGCCTTATACATCATGTTGTCTGCAACCACAAACAAGTCTCGTGGGTCAGCTGCATGCCGAGGGTAAATAGCGATACCAATGGATGTGGTTCCTCTGACTTTTGAACCATCAGGGGCTGTTAATACCAATGTTTCAAGTGAACTGGCAATACGTTGAGCAACACTGTGAGCTTGCTCTTCGCTGGTCTCAGGTAAAATAATGGTGAACTCATCGCCACCATAGCGCGACACAAAATCACCGGGGCGAACGGCCAAGGCAAGTACCCGTGCAAAAGAGTGTAAAAATTGATCGCCAAAGCTGTGACCGTATCGATCATTCACGTGTTTGAAGTTATCAAGATCCAGCATTAAGAGGCTGAATTCTTGATGATGGCGTTGAGATCGGCCGACTTCATAGCCTAAAAGCTCGTGAAACATGCGCTGATTGTGTAAATCGGTTAAAGGATCTCGAGTTGCATAGTATTCAAGATCTTTTGTGTATTTGTAGATGGCTTTTACTGAGCCAACCAGGTTAAGTAAGGTTGTCAGAATGCTATCAATGACGATATGTCGGATCGGGTCGCGTGCCATCTCCGACTGCACACCGATGCCCACGACACCACCGATTTTTGGGGTTTCAAGCAATAAGGATTTGGTTTGCAGTTCTATTTCATGGATGCCCAGTGTAAGTTTGTCTGAATCCTTCGCTGAAGAAGGGCGAGCGATGTGATGAACAATTTTGAGGATTGGGCAGTCTTTTTGATAATGATGGCTCGAGGCCAGTTGTTTTGATACAACGGCCTCAAAATCGGACTGCGTCTTTTTGCAGACATCGTGATGCCAGAAGACTTCAAGCTCATAGCCTTCCTCTTCAATTTGAAAGATGGTCACAAGTGTATGGGCCGTAATAATACTGTTGATATCGATCAAAAGGTCTTTGATGAAATCTCGCCAATCTTTGACGACTTCAGACGTGATGATGAATTTGCTGAGTAAACGAATCTCAAATTCGAGAATGTCTTTATCGACGGCGACATCTTTCAGGCGCTCAGTTAAAATACGGATATGCGAGAAGGTGTTGTTGAACTCTTCAAAGTAGAAGTCAACATCACTGATGTCCAAGTGTTTAAAATCAGTGACGGTATTAACTGACTCTAAACGGGTTCGTAAATGATCCATGGACAGATTGATGCGTTTGGCCACTTTATTGGCAATGATCAGTGACACAATCAGCGTTAAAATGCCACAAATAATGAATAAAAGCAGGTGTCCACGACGAATTTCATCGCTGATTAAGCGCTTATCTTCTATTATTTCAATCACGCCTAAGGCATCACCGATTGATGCGTTTGTGTGACAACTAAGGCAGGTTTGCTCAGCTTTTAGCGGGAATAGTCGGCGAGTATGGCTAGCATTTTCAATGACTTTCGCGTCGCTGCCAGTAAAAAGTTGTTGGACGTGCGTATCCGCATCCCGTTGATTAATAACGCCGTAAAGTGCAGAAACTTTGTCGCTTCGATAAATTTCAAATTCGAAAGGGCTGTTTTCATAGGCGGCTTTTGTGGTGCTAATAAAGTGCTCAAGCTCTTCTCGTGTCCATCCTTGACTCATGATTTCAAACATCAAACTGAAGGTGTGATCAGCGATTGATTCAGACGTTTGTTGGGCTTGGCGTGTGAAAATATTCTCGTAAAGAATGGATGCAGCTAAGGTGACACCTAGAAACACAAAAAGTGTTACCGCCATAATGGCGGCTACGACAAAACCCCGCAAGGTTTTAAACAGCCTAAAAATATTCTTCAACCCTATTGCACTCTTATTGTCTTGTTACAAATTCGAAAAAGGACAAAATAGGGATAAAACACGAAACTGTCAATCTAGCGACAAGTCTTAGATTCTAAATTGAAAGTAATTTGATACAAATCAAATTTGTATGTCTGACAAGAATCAGAAGAAATTTAAAAGGTCAAATGTTTAAATCTGATTTGATGTTCGAGGGGAGGCATAACTTAAGTATTGAAACGCCCATGTAAGTGTACTTTACGTGGTACCAGTGGCCGGACTCGAACCGGCACGCTTTTAAGGGCAATGGATTTTGAATCCATCGTGTCTACCAATTCCACCACACTGGCGTAATTCGTAACTTCCTAAGCATTTCGTGGTGCGCATTATAGAGACTTTCACAAGAAGGTCAATGATGACTGAAAAAAAAATTTTAATCAGTTAAAATGCAGTACCTTTTAAGTAATGAAGAAGCCCTATGCGTGTTCGTGATTTTTATTTTGAGTTGCCCGATGACTTGATTGCTCGATTTCCGTTGCAGGAACGATCACACAGTCGGCTGTTATGTCTTGACGCCCAAGAGGGGCGTCTTCAACATCGCATCTTCAGTGATATTCTTGAGCTGTTAACACCGGGTGACTTATTGGTTTTTAATGACACTCGCGTGATACCTGCTCGTCTCCATGGTCAAAAGGCCAGTGGAGGTAAGGTGGAGGTGTTAATTGAGCGCGTGTTGACTCCTAATACTGCGTTGGCACATGTGCGCTCAAGCCGTTCACCAAAACCTGGCAGTCGACTGCAGTTAGAAGGCGGGGTCGACGTTGAGGTCACCGGACGCAAAGAGAATTTATTTGAACTTAGTTTCAACATTGAAGGTCATTTGCTGGAGGTGTTAGACGCCGTGGGTCATATACCCTTGCCTCCGTATATGCAGCGTGAGGATCAGGCGTCAGACCGTGAGCGTTATCAAACGGTTTATAATCGTAAACCGGGAGCGGTTGCGGCGCCGACGGCCGGATTGCACTTTGATCAAGCATTACTAGATGCACTTAAGCGTAAAGGGGTTGATATTGCCTTTGTGACCCTCCATGTAGGAGCAGGGACCTTTCAACCCGTAAAAGTGGATCGTATCGAAGATCATGTGATGCATGCTGAATACATTGAGGTGCCAGACGATGTTGTCGATGCTGTTAAGGCGGCACGAGCGCGTGGAAAACGTGTCATTGCCGTAGGCACAACCAGTGTTCGCTCGCTAGAAAGTGCGAGCCAAGCGGGTGAAATCGCCCCTTTTTATGGAGACAGCCAGATTTTTATTTACCCAGGTTATGAATTCAAAAGTGTGGATGCGTTGATCACCAATTTTCATTTACCTGAGTCCACGTTATTGATGTTGGTCTCCGCTTTTTCGGGGTATGACAATATAATGCGGGCGTATCAAGAAGCCATTGAGCAACGTTACCGTTTTTTTAGCTATGGCGATGCCATGTTTTTAACGCGTCTTACCCAGTCAGAGGAATTAGTGTGAGTAGACAGTGTTTTATGCAGTTTGAGCAACTGGCAACCGATGGAAAGGCGCGTCGAGCACGTTTAACTTTTCCGCGCGGCACCGTTGAAACACCTGCTTTTATGCCTGTGGGGACCTACGGGACCGTTAAGGGTATGTTGCCAAGGGATATTAAAGCACTGGGTGCACAAATTATTTTGGGAAACACTTTTCACCTTATGCTGAGACCGGGTACGGATATCATCAACCTGCATGGTGATTTGCATGATTTTATGCAATGGCAAGGCCCGATCCTAACGGACTCGGGTGGCTTCCAAGTCTTTAGTCTTGGCAAAATGCGTAAAATCACTGAAGAAGGGGTGTCTTTCCAGTCTCCAGTTGATGGCAGTAAGGTTTTTTTAAGCCCCGAGCGCTCAATGGAAGTACAAAAGGCATTAGGCTCTGACATCGTCATGATTTTTGATGAGTGCACGCCGTACCCCGCTACAGAAGATGAAGCGGCTAAGTCGATGCGGATGTCGTTGCGCTGGGCACGTCGTTCCAAAGATGCGCATGGCGACAGTCCTTCAGCCTTGTTTGGTATTGTTCAAGGCGGGATGTACCCAGATCTACGTGATGAGTCAATGGCTGGATTGGCTGAAATTGATTTTGATGGTTATGCAATAGGCGGGCTTTCAGTGGGAGAGCCTAAAGATGAAATGATCAAAGTGCTGGATCATTTAGCCTACAAAATGCCAGAAAACAAACCTCGCTATTTAATGGGGGTTGGCAAGCCAGAAGATATCGTCGAAGCCGTTCGCCGTGGGGTTGATATGTTTGACTGCGTCATTCCGACCCGCAACGCGCGTAATGGTTTTTTGTTTACCTCGACTGGGGTTGTGAAAATTCGCAATGCAGTGAATAAAACGGATACGCGGCCTTTGGATGAAAATTGCGATTGTTACACCTGTCGCAATTTTAGTCGGGCGTATCTCCATCATTTGGATAAATGTGGTGAGATGCTCGGAGCACAACTGAATACCTTGCATAATTTGTATTACTATCAAACGCTGATGGCAGGTTTGCGCAAAGCGATTGAACAAGGTAAATTGTGCGACTTTGTTGATGATTTTTATCAGGCAAGGGGGCTTGAAACACCGCCCTTGACTGACCAATAACCTGTTTCTTAAACAACACTCAGGAGAGAGCCTTAATGAGCTTCTTGATTTCCCCTGCATATGCAGACGGTGCTGCGGGCATGGACCCAGGCATGTTTAACATGCTGTTCCTAGTCGGTTTTGCCTTGATATTTTATTTCTTTTTGTGGCGCCCTCAGGCCAAGCGTGCAAAAGAGCACAAAGCGTTGATTAACGGCTTGGCTAAAGGTGATGAAGTCATTACGGCTGGCGGTATCATTGGTAAAGTCACACGCTTAACAGACGCATATGTAGTACTAGAAGTAAGTAACGGTGTAGAGCTGAAGTTCCAGAAAGCACATGTTGCTGCGGAACTGCCAAAAGGTACGATCAAGGATATCTAAGGCTAGACACACCTAAGCGCCACGATACGTGGCGCTTTTTGTATGACTGAGGACAGAGCAACATGCTCAATCGTTATCCCTTGTGGAAAAATTTACTGATTTTATTGGTGCTGGTGGTTGCAGGTATTTATGCTGCACCTAACCTGTTTCCTGAGGACTATGCTGTTCAGATCTCAGGCTCCCGAGCTGTGCACCAGGTTGATGAAAATGTCATGTCAAACGCTGTGCGAGCGCTTGAAAGTGATGGAATTACGTTTAAGTCGAGTGAATTAGAAAACGGCGCCGGAATGCTGAGGTTTTCCGATGGAGATACTCAGCTGCGCGCAAGAGCTACCTTGGCAAGAGCCTTAGGTGAGAATTTTGTTGTCGCTATGAATTTAGCTCCCACGACGCCTGATTGGTTAACGGCCATTGGTGCAGGCCCAATGAAACTAGGCTTAGACCTTCGCGGTGGCGTGCATTTTTTGATGGAAGTAGACACGGTTCAAGCGGTATCGCAGCGCTTGGAAGTTTATGCAAGTGATATACGTACGACACTGCGTGAGCAGCGTATACGCTATCGCTCGGTGGATTTAGACGAAAGCTCAGGTCAATTGGCGGCTCGTTTTGCAGATCAAGAGTCTCGTGATCAGGCTTTGTCGCGCTTGCGTCGTGATTATTCAGAGTTCACCTTTGAGTCTACTCAGGTGGATGATGCCTTCTTCTTATACGTCACATTGAATGAGCAAACCGTGCGTGAGATAGAAGACTATGCGATCCAGCAAAACTTGACAACCTTGCGTAATCGCGTCAATGAATTAGGTGTTGCTGAGCCATTAGTGCAGAGACAAGGTCGTAACCGTATTGTTGTCCAGTTACCGGGTGTGCAAGATGCGGCAGCGGCTAAGCGTGTTATCGGTCAAACGGCCAATCTTGAATTTCGTTTAGAGGCTACCTCCGATGCAAGTCGTGCGGCCACTGAGGTTTTTGAGTTCCGTAACGATCCAAATCGTCGAGGAACATTAGAGCGGGATATCATCATCACAGGCTCCAGTGTCGCCAATGCCAATGCGACCTTTGATGAAAACGGCATGCCTCAAGTATCTATTACTCTGGATGCACGTGGTGGGCAAATGATGAGCCGTGTCACTCGGAATGCGATTCAGCGCCGTATGGCCGTGGTCTTTGTTGAACACAAAACACGCACCGTGATCGAGCGCGTAGATGGAGAGTCGGTCGAGCGCCGGATTCCGTATACTGAAAAACATTTGATTTCATTAGCGACCATTCAAAGTGTGTTAGGTAATTCATTCAGAATTACAGGGTTGGATTCGCCAAGGGAGTCTTCTGAGTTAGCCCTCTTGCTGAGAGCCGGTGCGTTAGCAGCGCCTATTTACTTTGTTGAAGAGCGAACAATTGGACCAAGCTTGGGTGCAGCCAATATCGAGATGGGGATCACCTCTGTTAAAATCGGTTTTGCGCTGGTGCTGATCTTTATGATCTTGTTTTACAGAGCCTTTGGTTTGATAGCCAATATTGCCTTGACTTTGAACCTTGTCTTAATGATTGCAGTGATGTCCCTTATGTCAGCAACGCTGACGTTGCCCGGTATAGCCGGTATCGTTTTGACCGTGGGCATGGCGGTGGATGCAAACGTATTGATCTTTGAAAGGATTAAAGAGGAGTTACGAAGGGGAACACCGGTGCAATCAGCCATACATTCAGGCTTTAGTCAGGCATTCAGCACAATATTGGATGCGAACGTTACGACCTTTATAGCTGCGATTATCTTGTTTGCTATGGGCACCGGGCCAGTGAAAGGCTTTGCAGTGACCTTATCGGTAGGTATTGTTACCTCGATGTTTGCTGCACTTGTGATTACACGTGCCTTGGTTAATTTGGCCTATGGTGGTCGTAAAGTCCAGAAGTTGTGGTTATGAGGTTAAATGATGATTCAATTTAAACGTGATTTTAACTTCATGGGGGCGCGCAAATTTGCAGCGGCCTTCTCTATTCTTTTAATTCTCATTTCGCTTGGTTCTTTGGCGATCAACGGATTGAAATTTGGCCTTGATTTTACAGGGGGGAGCCTGGTTGAGGTTACCTATGGAAACCCTGTTGAGTTAGAGGATGTGCGTGCGAGTCTTCGTGCTGAAGGCTATGCCGATGCTGTCGTGCAAACCTTTGGTGCGGCGAATGATATCCTTATTCGCTTGGGCGAAGCGCATGATCCGCAGCTGGGGAATACAATTCTGAGTATCCTTCAGGCGAGCACAGACGATACGGTGACATTGCGCCGTAATGAGTTTGTCGGCTCGCAGGTTGGGGAAGAGCTGAGAGAGCAGGGTGGTTTAGGCTTACTGGTGGCGCTTGCCATGGTGATGCTTTATTTGGCTTTTCGCTTTCAGTTTAAGTTCTCGGTGGGCGCGGTTTTGGCCTTGGCGCACGATGTGATTTTGGTGTTAGGGTTCTTCTCTATCTTCCAAATCGACTTCGATTTGACAGTGCTGGCCGCCGCCTTAGCGGTGATAGGGTATTCATTGAACGATACCATCGTTGTCTATGATCGAATTCGTGAAAACTTTCGTATACTGCGCGTGGAAGAGCCGATAGAGGTATTGAATACTTCGCTCAATCAAACGTTGAGTCGTACCATTGTCACGTCTTTAACGACGATGTTGGTATTGGTGGTATTGGCAATGTTTGGCGGTGAAATGATCTATGGTTTCTCAATTGCACTGTTGGTGGGTGTGGTTGTCGGAACCTATTCGTCCATCTATGTCGCAGGAAATATCTTGTTGATGTTGAAGGTGTCTCGTGAAGACTTGATACCTCCACCACCCAAAGAAGACATTGAGGTTGAAGAAGTTCCTTGATCAAACAAAAAAGCCGGCAGTTGCCGGCTTTTTTAATGTTTTACTGGAGCATTGCGGGTGTTAGAGTTAAGGTAGTGTCTGAGGCTGATGAAAGTCCTCAAGAAATAAAATTAAAATGGAAGACATATGAGTAAAAAATGGGTTGATAAAGATCCCGCAGCCGAATTAGAGGCTCAAAAATACGAGCGCCCTGTACCAAGTCGTGAATTTCTGACGGCATTTCTTAAAAAATGGGGTGCACCCATTTCTCATGCAAATGTGTGTGATGAGTTGGGTTTGTTCGATGAAACGGATCGAGAAGCGATTCGTCGACGTTTAATTGCCATGTGCCGTGATGGGCAATTAATCTCAAACCGCCGTAATGAATACGGTTTAATCGAAAAAATGAATTTAATAGCCGGGCGAGTTATCGGCCACCGAGACGGCTATGGTTTCTTACGTCCAGATGAAGGCGGAGATGATCTTTTTCTGAGCGCCCGCAATATGAAAGAAGTGTTCGATGGTGATCGAGCATTGGTTCAAAATGTTGGCTACGATCCCAAAGGTCGCAAAGAAGCCAAAGTCGTTGAGGTCTTGGAGCGTGGCACGCGCAAGCTGGTCGGTCGATTTGACGGTCAAAATGGATTTGGTACGTTAATTCCTGAAAGTCAAAAAATTACGCAGTCAGTGGTGATCGTTCCTGACGAAGGCTTGGCACTCGAATACCATTCAGGCCAGTTAGTGGTTGCAGAAATTATCCAATATCCGACGCGTCGTCAGCCAGCGCGAGCAAAAGTTGTAGAAGTGCTTGGCGAGCAAATGGCAGAAGGGATGGAAATCAAAGTTGCTATTCATAATTATGACATTCCGCATGAATGGCCTGCTGATGTTCAGGAAGCAGCAAGTAATCTGAGTCCTGAGGTTGCCGAGTCAGATAAGACCAATCGGTTTGATTTGCGTGATTTGCCTTTTGTTACCATTGATGGTGAAGATGCCAAGGATTTTGATGATGCCGTGTATGCTCAGAAAAAGCGTCTTGGCGGCTGGCGTCTATGGGTGGCAATAGCGGACGTGTCCTACTATGTTCGCCCCGACAGTCCTTTGGATCGAGAGGGTATTAAGCGTGGGAATTCTGTTTATTTCCCAGGCTATGTTGTGCCCATGCTACCAGAGCTCTTATCGAACGGTTTGTGCTCGTTGAACCCACATGTGGATCGCTTGGCGATGGTGTGCGAGATGACCCTGAATCGGTCAGGCAAGCTCACGGATTATCGTTTCTACGAAGCGGTAATCAATTCTAAAGCACGCCTTACCTACACGAAAGTGGCTTCGATCCTGGGTGATATTCAAGATGGTCAGCAAGATGAACTCAGAGCGCAATATCGAGAGGTTGTGCCACATCTAGAGCAGCTGTTTAGCTTGTATAAAGCCTTACGCAAGGCGCGTGATGAGCGTGGTGCCATTGATTTTGATACCGTCGAGACACGTATTCAGTTTGGGCCAGACCGGAAAATAGAAGAGATCATTCCGGTTCATCGCAATGAAGCACATAAGATCATTGAAGAGTGTATGTTGTGCGCCAATGTGGCAACGGCACGTTTTCTTGAGAAGAACAAGAAGCCCGCACTCTACCGCATACATGAAGGGCCTAAGGATCAGCGATTACAGAACCTACGCGCCTTTTTGAGTGAGTTGGGTTTGAACTTACCGGGTGGAAGTCAACCCGAGCCAAAGGACTATTTGTCCTTAGCGACGGCCATTGAGGGGCGTCCAGATCAACATGTTATTCAAACCATGATGTTGCGATCGATGCAGCAGGCCATCTACAGCCCTGAGAATAAAGGGCATTTTGGTTTAGCGTATCCAGCCTATTCGCATTTCACTTCACCGATTCGCCGTTTCCCTGATTTGTTGGTGCATCGAACGATTCGTTCTGCGATTCATTCCGGTAAGCGAATAAAAGAGGTTGAACGTCCATCAGGGTTTGTGCCGAATCCGGCGTTTGATAAAACCTACAGTATTGAACAAATGCTGGCGTTGGGTGAGCACTGCTCTATGACAGAGCGTCGAGCCGATGAAGCGACGCGTGATGTGGTGTCTTGGTTAAAATGTGAGTATATGTTGGATCAGGTCGGCAATCACTATCGAGGTGTTGTGGCTGCGGTGACTGGGTTTGGTTTGTTTGTTGAGTTAAGCGATCTGTATATCGAGGGTTTGGTGCACATTACGGCTTTACCGAGCGATTACTATCACTTTGATGCTGCGAAACAGCGTCTTGTGGGGGATAGAACGCGTCGAGTCTTCAAGCTAGGCGATCATTTGTCCGTCAGGGTCGTGCGTGTTGATCTGGATGAGCGTAAAATTGACTTCGAACTTGAAGAAACCTTGAGCCAGAAAGCACCGCCAAAACCGAGCAAGCGTGAGTTGCTAAAAAAGGGTAAGGTTGAAGAAGCCTCAAGCAAAGATGGCAAGCGGCCTTCTTCGGGACGTTCAAGGTCTTCGGAAAGGTCCTCAAGAAAACCTAGAGCGGCTAAAAAAGCCTAGTTAAAGACTGAATCAATGAATGAAATAATTTTACTGACCATTTCAGGTAAAGATAAGCCGGGCGTGACATCTGCTATCACGCAAACCTTGGCAAATTTTGACGTTAATATTTTGGATATCGGGCAAGCCGTTATCCACGATACCCTTTCATTGGGAATTTTGGTGCAAGTGCCTGTCCAAGCCGAGTCGTCGCCGCTGTTACGGGATGTGTTGTTTAAAGCGCATGAATTGGATATGAATGTACGCTTCCAGCCAGTGTCTGATGAAGCTTATGAGCACTGGGTTGATGGGCAAGGTAAATCACGCCATATCATCACGCTTTTGGGGCGGAGAATCCGTGCTAATCATATTGCAAGCGTTACGGAGATTGCGGCACGCCATGGGCTTAATATTGATAATATCAGTCGTTTATCCGGTCGTATTTCGTTAAAGCCTGAGCTTGTTGACCAGAAAAACAATGCCTGTGTTGAGTTTTCTGTCAGGGGGATTCCTGCCAATGCGTCCGCACTGCGTGAGGAATTTCTGCAAGCAGCCTCTGAATACGATGTTGATATTGCGTTCCAGAAAGATGATATCTATCGCCGGAATCGACGTTTAGTTGTATTTGATATGGACTCTACGCTGATTGAAGCTGAAGTGATTGATGAGCTTGCACGCTACGCTGGTGTCGGTGAGCAGGTGGCAGCCATCACGGAAGCGGCGATGCGGGGTGAGTTAGATTTCAATGAAAGCTTTAGAAAACGTGTTGCCTTGCTTAAAGGGCTTGATGCAGGCGTGCTGGAAGAGATTGCGCAGAGTCTAAGGCTAACCGAAGGTGCAGAGACGCTTGTGTCTCAGCTTAAAGCGTTAGGCTTTAAAACGGCGATCCTTTCCGGCGGCTTTACCTACTTTGCAGAAGGTTTGCAACGGCGTTTAGGCTTTGATTATGTCTACGCAAATGAGCTTGATATTCAAGAAGGTAAGGTCACTGGAGAAGTTAAAGGTCAAATCGTGAATGGTGAGCGTAAGGCTCAGTTGTTGCGAGAGATTGCTGAAAAAGAAGGTGTTCGTCTTGAGCAAACCATTGCAGTAGGCGATGGTGCGAACGATTTGCCTATGCTGTCGATTGCAGGGTTGGGAATTGCGTTTCGTGCCAAACCTTTAGTGAGGCAGAGTGCGAAACAGTCTATTTCTACGTTAGGCTTGGATGGAATTCTGTATCTAATTGGGTTTCGTGACAGAGACGAGTTGTAATCCGTCTGTGACTGCTCACCGCCCGATTGGGTGATGGCTCTTGCGCAATATTGCTGATTTTCTGCTCTAGAGCTTCATCCGTTTGGTTCACATGGATGGAGCTCAGTCTTCAAAAAATACATAGTCCATTTTAGGGCGAGGGGGCTGTAAGTAATACCCCTGGACGTAATGTATCCCTAGTTTAAATAGACTGCTCATAATTTGAGTGCTCTCGACCATCGGCATGATCAGCGTTAAATTACGCTCTTTGAGTGGATCGAGTAACTCATGTTGCTGGTCCAGGGTCATTGTCTGGCTAAGCATATCTTTCATGAAGTTAGGATCCAATTTTATGAAATCCAGCTTGGCAAGCGCAAGCAAGTGCTGAGACTCGGACGAGCTGCCATAGTGCTTTAAGCATATTTTGCAATGGAGTGATTTAAGGGCTTTTGCAAAGGCTTTAAAATATTCAGGACTGGATAAAGCGTCGGATTCGTTGATCTGAAACACGAGGTGGTCGGCAGGTAGTCTGAGGCTGCGAAGTTGTTCAGACAGCTTTATCAATATCGATTTGTTGCGAAGGGTGATGCCTGTGATATTGATAAATAAGCGGCTGCGACGTTTATCGATGATGGCATCTCGCAATAGATGCGTGGCTTTGTCTAAAACCCATTGATCCATTCGGCTTAAAAGTTTGTCATTGTGCAGGGGATCAAGAAATGTGCTGGGCTGCATTTCTTTGCCCTTGTCATCGACTAAGCGTAACAGCAGCTCATACGACGGTATTCGATCATCACAGTTCAATGGAACGATCGGTTGAAACAAGAAAGTGAAGCGATTGTGTTTAATTGCATCAACCATGACTTCAGTGGCTGAATAGTGGTTATTTCGTCGTGTTAGGCTCGAATGACTCCGGTATACATTTGTGGCATTGTCGGATGTATCTCTATGTTGGATGTCTTTGGCCGCCATACGGGCACGGCTCAGCGCTTCGCTGCTGCGAACCGTGTTTTCATTTAATATGGCAATTCCAATCGAGCATTGCGTTGAAAGAGTCTCCGTGCCGAGTGTAATACGGAGCTGATTAATCGATGATGCGAGGTCTTTTGCGATGCTGTGTGCTGTTTCAAGATTGGAGCTGGGCAGGATGATGCCATAGGCTTCATCCTCAAGATGCGACATGGGATGAAGAGCAGGGTCTAGAAAGGTTTGCAGAAAGTTTCCTATCTGCTGGCTTAGTAGATCCGTACCCTCACTGCCATGTGCGTTAAACACCGTTTTATATGCATCGAGCGTCAAATAGAGTAGATGGCTGTCATGTCCGCCCTGGCTTGCTTTGCTGATGCAGTTATCCAATTCGGTCATTAAAAAATTGCGGTTTCTAAGCCCACTAATTGGATCAGCCGAATGAATAAAGTTGGGGCTTTGGGCGGCTTCATCTTTGAACTCAAGGCGAAGGATGTTTTTGGATTCGTCGGTGGCTTGCGAGATCTTGACGCTTGCTGCGATTTTGGTACTAGTTGACGTTAAAATATGAAGCATAACGTCTACTTCGGTGCTCTCTTCGGTTCTTACTGAGTTTAAAGCCTCTTTAAACAGTTCTTTTGAAGGGGGGGTAATCAGAGTGTCGATACTGATTTCATCAAGGGGCGTTTCTAAGTCTAGGCCAAATAGATAAAAAAAGCTTTCATTGGCATAGGTAATGTCATTTTCAGCTAGGTAGCAAACTGCAGATCTTAGGTCGTCAGTTAGGAGTTGAATTTGGCTTTCGCATTTTTCAAGTTGGTACTCTAAGAGTCGACAGCGCCGCCGATGATTGAGCTGTTCAATCTCTTGAGTGATATACATCAAGGTTAATAAGGGTTGTGATTGGGTGAAGATTGGCCTGATGCCTTTTGTCAGCAGTTCTGAGTGATCTTCTTCGCTTAGATAGGCGTCAGTCAGAAATAAAAAAGGAATGTCCTTGTTAAGCTCCTGGAGCTTTTCGGCTGCACGCTCAGCGGTTAAAAGTGGCACCTGCTCATTGCTGTATAGAATGATATCCCAACTGCGTTCGGAGAGGCTGTTGGAAAAGCCATCAATATCGTTAATGAGCTTATATCTCGGGCTGGTATTTCCCGAAAGCATCAAGGTTTGCAAGCTGGCTGCAGACTCGCGACTAAAACCGATAAATAACGCAGAAACTGATTGATCGGTACTTTGTTGCGGATCGTTAGAGAAGGCGTTTAACTCATCCATTGAATTTAGGTTTACCATAGCTTAATGCGTGGTTAGGGTCATTGGCTTAATAGTAACGGTTAAATTCAGAAATGTCAGTAACAAAAAACGAATGTTTGGATAAAGGAGGGTTTTAAAATAGATGGCAGGGGTAGGAGGATTCGAACCTCCGCATGACGGGATCAAAACCCGTTGCCTTACCGCTTGGCGATACCCCTGTAAAATCAGGTCTTTTGTATGGTGGCAATAGCGGGACTCGAACCTGCGACCCACGCATTATGAATGCGTTGCTCTAACCAACTGAGCTATATTGCCAACATGAATATGGCAGGGGTAGGAGGATTCGAACCTCCGCATGACGGGATCAAAACCCGTTGCCTTACCGCTTGGCGATACCCCTAAAAACCTTTTGTCCTCAAAGTGGTGGCAATAGCGGGACTCGAACCTGCGACCCACGCATTATGAATGCGTTGCTCTAACCAACTGAGCTATATTGCCACTGTGCTTTGAAGGCGGCAAATTATTCGCTTTTTACGCTTAGTTGTCAATAGTCTATGTGTAAAAAACTTTAAAATGCCTTTTTGATGAAGCGATAAGAGGTTAATCTTCCTCTCGCCCCATCCATTATTACGCGCGAGATTTTATACGTTAAAGCGGAAATGAACAACATCCCCGTCTTTGACTATGTAGTCTTTGCCTTCAAGGCGCCATTTTCCGGCTTCTTTTGCACCTTGTTCGCCTTTAAATTGCACGAAGTCTTGGTAGGCAATGACTTCTGCCCGAATAAAGCCTTTTTCGAAGTCTGTGTGAATCACTGCTGCCGCTTTAGGGGCGGTGTCACCCACTTTAATCGTCCAAGCCCTGACCTCTTTAACGCCTGCTGTAAAATAGGTTTGCAGGCCTAACAGTTCGTATCCTGAGCGGATAACGCGATCTAGGCCTGGTTCGTCCATGCCCATTTCTTGTAAAAACTCTAGTTTTTCTTCGTCGTCAAGTTCTGCAATTTCAGATTCAAGTTTGTTGCAAATGGCGACAATACTAGCGCCTTCTGAAGCCGCAAGGGTTCTGACCGTCTCGAGGTGTGGGTTGTTCTCAAATCCATCTTCGGCCACGTTTGCGATATACATAGTGGGCTTTGTAGTCAGTAGATGGAAGGTTTTGATTAAGCGCTGCTCATCTTCGTTGAGTTCAAGCGAGCGAGCGGGTAAGCCTTCGCTGAGATGAGGGAGTAGCTTTTCAAGTAATGCTTTGGCGGCTACGGCCTCTTTATCGCCACCTTTGGCGTTACGGGTAACGCGCTGTAGCTGTTTTTCAACCGAATCGAGATCTGCCAGTGCAAGCTCAAGATTGATGGTTTCAATGTCGTTTAAGGGGTCGATCTGGTTGGCAACGTGGATTACATTGTCGTCTTCGAAGCATCTGACAACGTGGGCGATGGCATCTGTTTCACGAATGTTGGCTAGAAACTTGTTTCCAAGTCCTTCACCTCTGGATGCACCCGCAACTAATCCAGCGATATCGACAAACTCCATGGTGGTGGGTACGACGCGCTCAGGCTTGACGATGCTTGCAAGCTCATTGAGGCGAGCATCAGGCATAGGGACAACGCCTGCATTGGGCTCAATGGTGCAGAAGGGAAAGTTCTGTGCTTCGATGCCAGCTTTGGTTAGTGCGTTGAAAAGAGTCGATTTGCCGACATTGGGCAGTCCGACGATACCACATTTAAAACCCATGATCAGATCCTGTATTTTTTAATCAGCCTTTAAAGCTGTGCAGTTGATTCATTGCTCGTTGCCACTCACCGGAGACGGCTAACGGTAAGAAACGCAGTGCTTCATCTATAGCGGCTTGAGTTTGCAATTGTTCGGCTTTGGGTGCTTTGGTTAATACGTAGCCAGAGACTTGGCTAGCGTGGCCTGGGTGACCAATGCCGATGCGCAAGCGATAAAAGTCTTTCGTATTGCCTAAACGTGAGATGATGTCTCTAAGTCCATTGTGGCCACCATGTCCGCCGCTAAACTTGAGTCTGGCAGTACCGGGCTGTAGGTCGAGTTCATCATGCGCCACTAAAATTTGATTGGCCTGAATTTTATAGAAATTTGCGAGCGCTGCAACGGATTGACCGCTCAGATTCATAAAAGTCGATGGAATAAGTAAATGAACGCTGAGGTTGTTCAGATTGACTTTCGTTGTGAATCCGTGGAAGCGTGGTTCAGGCTTGAGAGGGGAGTTGAGGTGGGCAGCAAGCTGCTCCACCAAGTCGGCGCCGGCATTGTGACGGGTGTGCGCATATTGTGTGCCTGGGTTTCCTAAGCCTACAATCAGAGCTATTGGGTCATTCATGCCGGACACCTAGTGTCAAGAATCTTACTTCTTAGCGCCACGTGGAGCGTAGCAGTAACCGATACCTTGGTCGTGGTCTTCGCCGCGACGCAATGCAACGATTTCAACGCCTTCTGGTAAAATGATGTCTGACAAGTGGGCAATTTGTCCCATTTCGATGTTAGACAAATCAACATCTAGAACTTCTGGCAGATCTTTTGGCAAGCAAAGGATTTCAGCCGTTGAAGCTTCAGCTGCGAATTTAGCTGCTGCTTTAGACGCTGCAGATTTTTCGAAGTTGATGAAGTTCAATGGAACCTGGATTTTGATTTTTTGATCATCAGCAATGCGTTGGAAGTCAACGTGCAGTACAACAGGTTTAGATGGGTGACGCTGCAAATCTTTGATGATAACAGCTGTGTCATTACCGTCTAAGCGAACAGTTAGGATAGAAGAGTAAAAACCGTCTTCTAACAGCATACGGTAGAGATCTTTACCGATAACTGAAACGGCTGTTGGTGTTTCAGTTCCGTAGATGATACCTGGAACCATGCCTAGGTGACGCAGGCGGCGGCTCGCACCTTTCCCCTGATCTGCACGGCTAACTGCATTAACAATAAACTTTGACATTATAAATTACCTTTTGGTGTTAAAAACTGCAAAGACTCGCGACCAAATATTTGCAGTGTTAGGTTGTCCCCTAAGGGAGTAAAGCATTAGCAATGCTAGTGCTTTCAGGCTGAATTGCCTGTATCCGTACAATATTATCTGAACATTGCACTGATGGATTCTTCGTTGCAGACGCGTCTAACGGCTTCTGCCAGCATGGGTGCCAGCGTCAGTTGACGAATCTTGCTGCATTTTTTAGCTTCAGCTGAGAGTGGGATGGTGTCGGTCACCACTAACTCGTCTAATTCTGAGTTGATAATATTACTGATAGCAGGGCCTGATAAAACCGCGTGTGTAACATATGAAACGACGCGTGAAGCGCCTTTTTCTTTAAGTGCTTTTGCGGCTTTGCAGAGCGTACCAGCGGTATCACACATGTCATCAACGAGGATGCATGTACGCCCCGCGACATCACCGATGATGTTCATGACTTGCGATTCATTTGCACGCTCGCGGCGTTTATCAATAATGGCCAGATCGCAATCGAGTTGCTTTGCCACTGCACGAGCGCGAACAACGCCGCCGACGTCAGGAGATACAACCATAAGATCGGAATATTGTTGGTCTACGATGTCGTCAAGTAAAACAGGCGAGCCGTAGACGTTATCAACGGGAATATCAAAAAAACCTTGGATTTGATCGGCATGAAGATCAACGGTCAAAACGCGGTCAACACCTGCGCTGGTCATCATGCTTGCCACCACTTTTGCACTGATGGGTACGCGAGTTGAGCGTGGGCGGCGATCTTGGCGGGCATAACCAAAGTAAGGAACAACGGCTGTGATTCTCATGGCAGATGCACGACGCATCGCATCTGCAAACACAATGAGTTCCATTAGGTTGTCATTTGTTGGTGCGCAGGTCGACTGAATGATGAACACGTCTTTTCCGCGCACGTTTTCTTGAATCTCAACACTGACTTCGCCATCACTGAAACGACCAACATCTGCTTTCCCTAATGGGATATCCAGGCGTTCTACCACCTTTTTTGCCAGGTCTGGATTGGCATTTCCGGTGAAGATCATCATGCTTGACATGGGATTTACCTTCTTGATCGTTTCTGGGTGATCGACAGATGTTGAAAGGGATTCGTTCATAGTTTTTGGCTGGGGTAGGAGGACTCGAACCTCCGCATGCTGGAATCAGAATCCAGTGCCTTACCAACTTGGCGATACCCCAGTCGTCTCCTCTGCAGATAACTGCATATTTAGGAAGGGCAGTATTCTCTTTAAAACAGAGTGAAAAATCAAGTCTAAACGACAAAAAACCACGAATTTAGCGGGATCCAGCCTATTTTATTGAAAATTATAGGCGCCATTGGCTCACAATGAGAGTGATGGTTAGTCCCTCCCTCTCCATCCGAATGCGTCGAGGAAGCAACAGGTTAGGATTAACTTGTTCGAAGCGGCTGGCATCAATTTTCCAGCCTGATTGCGCAAATGAAAAACCTCGTTCGCTTTCATGCGTTTCAAAGATGACATTTGGGTCAGGGATGCCTTTTACCCAGTAAATGCCGTGACTCACTGGTAGGCTCCAGCCAAGCATGGCATTCATAAGGGCTTCAGGTGAGCGTGCTGTGTAAAGTGTTTCTTCGCCTGCTACCTGCATTTCAACAAACCCGGGTCTGCCCTCAAGGCGAGCGACGGATTGGTTAAAAGGCCCAGCACTGACATTGATTTCATAATCACGTTGCTTTTGTTGCCAATGAATTGAAACAGAGTCGGATCGATCTTCCAGTCGCAGGCTCATTCGGCCCTCAAGTATCCAATCATTTAAATCGTAGACAGGGCGCTGTGCCTGCATGCTTTCAGGTAAGAGGGGTGGTTTGCTGCTACACCCCACTAGAAGGGATAGCAACACGAGTAAAATTAAAAACTGGCGCACGGTTTACTGGACCCTGATTTTTTCAGCGGCATTCAACAAATGTCGATCATCTGGATTGTCGCGTAGGTGGTTCAATAAGAGCTCTTCAGCGGCATCTTGCTGTCCTAGCTCTGATAATACCCGGATTAAATGAGCCGCAACTTCTGTATCAGGATACAGTAGATACGCGCGTTGTAAGTAAGAGAGAGACTCGTTTAAGCGACCCAGTTTAAACAATGCCCATCCCATTGAGTCTAAGATAGCAGGATCATCGGGTTTTTGTCTCAGTGCATCTTGAATCAGTTGGTAGGCTCTATCGTAGTTATTTGTATGCAATAACAAACTGTATCCGAGTGCATTCTGAATCATAGCACTGTTTGGGTCGATTGAAAGTGCACTTTCCAAGTCTGCCAGCATTAGGCTCGAATCTTGGTCATCATAGAGCAAAGCGCGGGTGTAGAGTAATCGGGTATCGTTTGGGTGAATGCGAATGGCTTCCGATAGGTGTTTTACCGCTTCTTGCTGAAAGTCATATTGAGTGAGCCAATTTGAAAGAAGAATGGTGAGATCTGTCGTGTATTCCGGCTGAATGTCTTGAGCAAGTGCGATGGTGTTAATCACATCGTTTAGGTACTCGCTGGTGTTGTAGAGTTCGAGCAGACGCGCACGTGATTGTAAAAACGTTGAGCCAGCGCTTACAGCTTGGTAGTGCGCCATAGCCAGTTCTCGTTGACCCTGGAGTTGGGCAATGTGGCCTAGATAAAACTGAACCTCTTGCATGTCAGGATAGAGCTCGGCTAAGCGATGTAAAAGGCTCTGGCTTAGATCGAGTCGTTGATGGTCCAGTAACAGCAGTGCAAAGTAAATGTGAAGTTCTGGATCATCAGTGTGGTCATCAAGGAGGTCGTTAATTAATTTTTCCGCTTGAGACGTTCGATTGCTCAGCAGTAACAGTTGAGCGTACTGAATTCGAATTTGTTGTTGGTGTGGATGGCGAGCATGTGTTTCTTGCACAAGTCGAAGGGCTTCGTTGAGTCGTTCTTGTTGGCGGAGCAGTTCCGCTTTTTGCAGGATCAAGGGTGGGTAATAGGGTGTATGGGTTAAGCCTTGATCGAAGATGCGCATCGCCATCTCTGGGTTGTTTTCACGAAGATGCAAAAGACCGAGGGCAAGGTGTACATCCGAGCGGGTGGGGTGCTCTTGTAAGGTGGCGGTTAGTAATCGAATGTATTCGCGTGCGATATCGGCACTTAAGGATTCACTTTGAGAACTGACCAACAATAAAATATCGGATTGAGGGTCGTTGATGACTTCACGAAGTAGGGGGAGCGCCTCGCTGAAGCGTCGCTCATGCAACAAAATGCTGACCACTAAGTGTTTTGGTTCGGCTGCGCTCGGATCTGCGGCAGACCACAGGCGAGCGGCCGCAATAACGGCTTCACTGTTGCGTAAGAACTGCGCGATACGTGTGGCGCGTTCTGCCACCGCTGCGTCTTGGGTTAAGTGGGCTTGGCGAAGGTAGCGCTCAAGAGCTTCATCATAATAGCCGAAGCGGCCGCCCATTTCGGCGACGAGTAAATCAAAAAGGATTTCACGATTGAGTTGGCCGGGTAAGTAGACGACGGGCTCAAGAGGGATATCGTTAATAATTACATCCGTTGACTGATTATGAGTGTCAACACGGCTCGCGCAGCCAGACAGCATCAATGCACTAAGTAATCCCGCCAAAAACATTTTCATCTACACACAGTCCTCTGTATACACGGATTTTATCACTATAGAGTAACTCAATAAGGCTTGTCGATTGATACATTCATCATTTTAATACGCAGGTGTTTTGGGCTTGGTTTGCTAACGGACAGTCTCTGTCGCTCAATTGACTTAATCCTTGCAAGGGAAAGGTGTATGATTGGCGACTTAATTTTAGGTTGTTAGGTAGTGTATCTGTCCTTATGGCATTGCTGGCGTTAGGTATTAATCATAAAACAGCACCTGTGGAGGTGCGTGAGCGTGTTGCTTTTGCTCCAGAAAAGCTGGCGCAAGCGCTGCATGATGCGCAGCTTAAAGCAGGCTTACAGGAGATTGCAATCTTATCAACCTGCAATCGAACTGAGTTGTATTGTTGCGCACATCAAACGTCTCATGAAGCGTTGATCGATTGGTTGGCGTACTATCATGCGCTCAATCCAGATGCATTACGCCAGTGCCTGTATCTGCATCAAAATGATGCAGCCGCGCGACATATGATGAGAGTTGCCAGTGGTTTGGACTCCTTGGTACTGGGTGAACCTCAGATCCTAGGGCAGCTCAAATCGGCATACAGTATTGCGCAAGAAGAAGGTTTGGTCGGAGCTGAATTGGGGCGTTTATTCCGGCATACGTTCACGATTGCAAAAAAAGTAAGAACACAAACCGCCATTGGACAAAATCCAGTATCCGTGGCCTATGCAGCTGTCAGTATGGCCCAGCATATTTTTGCTGATTTAAGTGAAAGCAAAGCCTTGCTGATTGGAGCTGGTGAAACGATTGAACTGGTTGCACGTCATTTGCATCGTGCAGGTGTGCGCAGCCTAACGGTTGCCAATCGTACGCTGCCACGTGCTTTGGATTTGGCCAGTATTTTTGACGGAAAGGCCATCGCATTGGGTGATATTCCCGATGCTTTACCCCATGCCGATATCGTTATTTCGTCAACGGCGAGTCAGTTGCCCATTTTGGGTAAGGGAGCCGTAGAAACCGCATTGAAAAAACGCAAACACCGCCCCATTTTTATGGTGGATATAGCGGTGCCAAGGGATATAGAAGCCCAAGTGGGTGACCTTGAGGATGTCTATTTGTATACGGTAGATGATCTTAAAGAAGTCATAGAAGAAAATCAGCGTGGGCGAGAGTCTGCCGCGCGTGAGGCGCAAACTCTGATTGATCAAGGCACTGACGAGTTTATGCGACAGCTTCGTGAATTGGATGCGGTGGATACACTCACGGCTTTACGAGAGCATGGACATGCCATTTGTGAAGACGCGTTGCAAAAAGCATTAAAGCAACTTCATGCCGGAAAACCTGCAGAGGAAGTTCTACAGGTGATGGCACGGGGACTAACCAACAAGTTATTGCATCAGCCAACCGTTCGATTACGTCACGCCTCAGCTGAAGGGCGGGATGATTTACAGAGATTGGTGACCGATCTTTTTCAGCTCTCCGAGCGTTCGACAGTCGACGATCGATAACAGGACCTAGATTAACATGAAAATTTCGATACAAAATCGGCTAGACAATCTCGCCGATCGTTTTGAAGAGCTTTCTGCATTGCTAAGTGAAGCAAGCGTCATTACTGACCAAAATAAGTTTCGCAGTTATTCGGTAGAGTATTCAGAACTTGAACCTGTGGTCGTTAAGTTTAAACAGTGGCAGGGTGCACAGAGCGATCTTGAAGAAGCTAAGGTAATGGCCAGCGATGCCGATCCTGATCTTAGAGAAATGGCGCAAGAAGAGATTGAGACAGCGCAAGAACGTATTCAGCAGTATGAAAGTGAGTTGCAGCTCTTACTTTTGCCGAAAGATCCTAATGATAACCGCAATGTCTTCTTAGAGGTGCGTGCGGGCACCGGAGGCGATGAAGCGGCCATTTTTGCCGGGGATTTGTTCCGCATGTATTCACGCTATGCTGAGGTCAAGGGCTGGCGTGTCGAAGTGATCAGTGCAAGCGAAGGTGAGCACGGTGGTTTCAAAGAAATTATTAGCCGTATTGTTGGACAGGATGTATATGCGCATTTGAAATTTGAATCGGGCGCACACCGTGTGCAGCGTGTACCCGAAACTGAATCTCAAGGGCGCATTCATACCTCAGCCTGTACCGTGGCAGTGATGCCGGAGATGGATGAGGCCGCCGCCATCGAAATTAACAAAGCCGATTTACGTATCGATACCTACCGTGCGTCTGGAGCGGGCGGGCAGCATATCAACAAAACGGATTCCGCAATTCGTATTACCCATCTTCCCACGGGGTTGGTGGTTGAGTGTCAAGAAGAGCGGTCACAGCATAAAAATAGAGCCAAAGCACTTGGTTGGCTGGCCTCCAGACTGCAACAAGCGGAATTGGATCGTCAGCACGCCGAGCAAGCCAGCACCCGAAAAAGCCTAGTGGGCAGTGGCGACCGTTCAGAGCGTATACGGACGTATAATTTTCCGCAGGGGCGCGTGACGGATCATCGGATTAACCTGACGTTGTATAAGCTTAATGAGATTGTTGCGGGCGAGCTAGAGGCCGTGATTGCTCCCTTGAGGCAAGAGTATCAAACGGAGCAGTTGGGTAATCTCAGCGATGAAGGTTAAGGATGCCTTGGCGTGTGCGCGGATATTAACTGATTCCGACTCGCCGCGAGTGGATACCGAGACCCTTTTGCTCTGGGTGCTGGATAAGCCGCGAAGTTATGTGTACACATGGCCCGATGCAGATCTGAGCCCAGCGCAAGCTGCACAGTTTACTGAGCTGATTGAAAAACGTCGCCAAGGTGAGCCCGTGGCACACTTGATTGGCTATCGTGACTTTTGGACACTTCGACTGGCCGTGTCGAATGCAACCTTGATCCCTCGCCCAGAGACAGAGATGTTGGTTGAGTGGGCGTTGGAGCATTTGCCATCCAGCGCTCAACGAGTGGCCGATCTTGGGACGGGAACGGGGGCTATTGCGCTTGCGTTGGCCAGTGAACGGCCTAGTTGGCAGCTAATTGCAACCGATCGAATACCTGAAGCGATTGAGCTGGCGCGCAGCAATGCCTTGGCGCTTAACTTGCCACAGGTGGATTTTCGATTGGGGAGTTGGCTGGAGCCTCTGCAAGAAACGTTTCATTTGATTTTAAGTAATCCTCCTTATATCGATCCGCAGGACCCGCATTTAGATAAAGGGGATGTGCGGTTTGAACCGAGGTCAGCGTTGGTTGCTGACGAGAAGGGATTGGCCGATATTCGGTGGATCATTGCTCAGGCACCTTCATATCTAGTGTCTGGCGGCTGGTTGGTGTTTGAGCATGGCTTTGATCAAGCGGCAGAGGTACGGGCCCTTTTTGAAGCACAAGGATATCAAGATGTGTTTACGCGGCAAGATATAAGTGGGCACGATCGTATTACCGGTGCTCGCACTCCTCATTAAGCAAAGGTGAACAGTATATGGCCAAATCAAGGGTTGAATTAGATGATGCGGGATTGTTGCGTTACAGCCGTCAAATCATGCTGCCTGAGATTGATGTTGCGGGGCAAGAGATGCTTCTCAATAGCCGTGTACTTGTTCTGGGCTTAGGTGGTCTAGGGAGCCCGGTTGCACTGTATTTGGCTGCAGCGGGTGTCGGTGAGTTGTGGTTGGCGGATGATGATGAGGTCGATGTCTCAAATTTGCAGCGCCAGGTTGTGCATGCTGAGCACAGTGTGGGCCTTTCAAAGGTTGCGTCCGCCATCAAGACATTAAAAGACTTGAATAGCCAGACAGTTTTCAAAGCCATTGAACAGCGGCTCGAAGGGGCGGCGTTGCATGATTGTGTGAGTCAGGTAGACCTTGTTGTTGATTGCACGGATAACTTCAAAACACGTTTTAGTTTGAATCGCATGTCCGTAGCCACAAAAACACCCTTGGTATCCGGTGCAGCAATCCGTTTTGATGGACAAGTCAGTGTTTATGACCCTCGTGATGCGGCTTCGCCCTGTTATCAGTGCCTGTATGATGAAACAGACGATGAGCGTTTGACCTGCTCAGAGTCGGGAGTCATCTCGCCTCTTGTGGGTATTATTGGGTCGGTACAGGCACTTGAGGCCGTTAAGCTTCTCACAGGTGTAGGGCGTTCACTCCAAGGACGCTTGTTGTTGCTCGATGGTCGTCGCATGGAGTGGCGAGAAATGAAACTGTCGAAAGATCCCGCCTGTCCTGTGTGCAGCTCACCTCAAACTACTCACACTGCTTAAGTCACACCACGCCTAGCAGTCTAACCAAATAAATGGCGACGCTAAGGGTAAGGACTGATCCTAGTGTTGTGGTTAAAATAATATTGGCAGACAGCTCGGCGTTTGATCCCATCGTTTTAGCCATCACAAAGCTTGCTGCAGCCGTTGGGCAGGCAAACAGCACCATCATTATCGTCAAGTCTTGGCCTCTAAAGCCCATTATCCATGCACCGCTTGTCAATACTAAGGGCAACAAAATGAGTTTAATGCTGGTGGCCCAAAAGGCTTGATAGGAGGTATCTTTTAAACTTTTCAGGTTCAAAGTGCCACCGATTGCCAGCAAGGCTAAGGGTAAGGTCAGGTTTGCAAAGTAACGACCCGTTGTCGAAACAACCTCGGGTAAGGGCACCGAAAAGTAGGACAAGGGTAGAGAAAATATCACAGCTAGAATTAAGGGGTTTTTCAAAATCTCAGTGAGCATTGAACTCAGTTTAACGGATTGGTTGCTGCGCAGCGGAACCGTTAGGCAGATAATCGCCAAGATATTGTATAAGGGAATCACCAAGGCTAGCAGTAAGGAGGCTTGCGCCAAGCCATTGTTTCCGAATAGGTTGAAACTAACAGCCAAGCCAATAATGCCAAAGTTACTGCGGAAGGCACCTTGAATAAATGCACCGATATCGGTTGGTTTTTTTATCCAATGATATGCCGCAAGCCAAATGAGTACATAGGTCACTAACGTGCCGATCAGCACATATCCGAGCTGACCTGGGTTGAAGACAGCATGAAAATCCGTCTGCGCCACTGACATGAAGACGAGAGCGGGCAGGGTGATCGTGAAGACCAGCTTTGAACTGATGTTGATGAATTCAACATTGATTAACCCCATGCGTCTTAACAGATAGCCTAAGAACACAATGAAAAAAATGGGGGCGACAATGTTGGCTGTAAAGCCAAGGGTTGATAGATAAAGATCCAATGTCTAGATTCCTGTGATTCAGACCTATATGGAAGGCGTGTGGTTAGAAGTAGAGCGCCCGCTGTTTATTCTGAGCTATTATGACATATTCTTTATCTCGATTTTATGAACCTATGAGCAATAAGGGAAAAGCATCTTGTGTTTTTTCCGTTTTTCAGAAATGGCGTATACGAAGAGGTTGCTGGACTTTGCCAAAATCAGCCTCTTCGCAGCCGATCCCTTCTATGTTCGACAGCCGAATAGTATGGATGGAAAACTGAAAAGCCAAATCAAGGTTGACCTTTCAACGTATTAATTGTTTAAATGCTCACTTTACAACAAGGAAGTAGTCGCTGCTTCATGGATGAACACCCTCTGTGCTGAGCCTAATCGCTTTGCGTCCTGTTTTTCCATAAGCATCAGTCCTGCTAAACAGTAGGTTACATTGATGTATTCACAAAAATCCCGCTTGCATGCAATCGACGCACCCTCAGGTGAAAATGTTTTTCTATGGCTCCGCGTCGAAGATGAAGGCCAAGAAGCTCTGCCAATTCCGTTTTTGTTTGCTCAGTGCTTGTTTGTCTTGCTTAAAAGTAGAAACCTCCTCCTGCTTAAAAAGTGCTTTAAAAAAAAGAGATTCTATATCAGCGAGGTCAAGTCATGACTCCCTTTCTTAGCCGTTGCTACGCCTCCCGCGGGGCTGAGCATGTAGAGCTGATTGCGGCTGCGCTTTGCGCAGATCGGCAGGATTATGAACTGCTGGTGATAGAGGCGCTGAGTGATAAGGGGTATCAGTTTTATTGGTCAGGCACTGTTTTGCCTGCAACCTCTTGGGTGAAGCAATACCCAGCAGAGGCTGCCTATGCTGTGGCTTTGGCGCGCTCGGTGAATGAGGGGCGGCAGCGAGTTGCGCTTGGAGCGATGACGCGTCAGCCTGGTTCAAGAGATGTGGCGGAAGACGATAAATGGCTTCAGATAGAAACGCTTGGTCCTTTTACACCTCTTGACGCGCAGTTTTCTGTCTATCCGAAGAAAACAGTCCCCAATATGCTACGTGAAACTCTGTTCGGTCAGCCTGACCCGACCAAAGCCGAGCGCGATGAATTCGGAGACCATACTCCACCGTTGGCCACCTATGCAGTTTTAGATGCGGCCAAAATGCCCTATTTGCTGACTAGTTTTCTGGAGGATTCAGGTCTTCGGTATCAGTCGCTTTTTCAGGGCAAAGCGCAAGAAGAGCTTGCCGAGCATGCGCCTTATTTGGTGGAACTCACGGAAGACAATCACTTTACCTGCCGTTTGTTCACGGGTCCTGACGGAATTGGCGGACTGTGGGAAAAAGAGTTGGGGATTTTTTTGCGTTGTAGGGCTGGGTTTGACGCGTTACGCAAGCACCTGCGCAAATTCATTCGTTTGCAAGATGCAGATGGGCGTTGGTTTTACTTCAGGTTTTGGGAACAGCGCTATGCGCATTGTTTTTTCAGTACCGCTTGTGCTGAAACACACTGGATGATGATGGTCACTCAGGAACACAGCCTCGCGGTCATCTGCCCTAAAGGCTCATCAATTATAATTGCTCACGCGCATAGATCTGTAGAACACACGAATATCATCGCATCAAAACCGACCGAGGAGTGGGTGGCCGGATTAGCTGAAGAGGAAAGCAATAGGGCTTTTCAAAATAAGTTGATCGATAAATTCATTTTTTCTAATTCAAAGTATGGTCATATTGAGCATGAGAAAGCTCAAGAGATTGTAAAAATCTTACTTGAGCAAGCACAAGGTTATGGGTTTGAAAGTGAGTATGCCCTTAGCACCTATGTAAGCGTTGCTCTAGAGTTGTCGCAATTCCCTGCAGAAAACGAATGTTACCGAAAACTCCTTGAATCAGCTAAACATCCGGATACCAAAGCCGAGTTAATGCTCAAATCAATTGTCTATGCAAAAGGTGATGCTGATGACTGAATTTTCCCGCGACCGTATTCCAGGTCAGGTGTGTACGCCGTGCCAACAATTCAACTTGTTTCGCTTCTCTATTGCCGACGGTATTGATTGTGACAGTGTGATCTCCTGTAGTGTTGGGGGTAAAATCACACCCAGTTTGCCAGAGAACTACACTTTGCGCTTTCCTAATAGCCTTGCTGAAACGAGCGGTCCTTTAGTTGTAACGGTTGATGGTAAAACACATCGAATATTTGAAGATGTTGGAGCTTTTGGTCGTCTAAAAGCACCGGAAGATCTCCGCTTTCATATGATACTTGAGCCAGCGCCCGCCGCTCCGGCGATCATTCGTCCAGAGGTACAGGCGCTAGAAGACCGTTTTTCTAATCAGACAAACCGTACCCGACAGACGGATCAAATTTTGAACACATATGAGCAGGAGATATCGTGTCGTGCAGATGGTCGCTATGACGAAAATGGCATGCCAATAGCAGGGGGTGATCCATATATCATTACACTTGAAATACCCGCGGGTGGTTTGGGGGATGGTGAACATGACGTCTCTGAGCTAACAGAGGAAGCCGCCGCTTGGCTACGCCACGCTATTTATCAAACCCTCAGCGATGAAGCCATCGGGGTGGTGACACGTGAAACAGGCGCCGCGGCCATCGGCTATCAACAGATGCTGCGCGAAGGCAACAATCGTCGTTTTTTGCAGGAAATGGCGGGTAGTAAATTGACGATAAAACGCTTAAAAAATGGAACGCGCGTACTTGCCTTTGAAGGCAACTGGCATAAAGCGATGTTATGGCACAGACCTCATCTACAATATGGAGCCGCGGGCATGAGTCGGTTGCAGGTGACCTCTATGACAGTTGCATTACAGGGTGTTGGCTCTAATGTATCTCAAGCGGTTAGAGGCTTAGCTTCACGAGGCGGGGCATTAGGTATTTTGTTTGTATGTACTATGGATGTTACTGAATGGCTTAGCTCGGATAAAGAAGGAAAAGAGCTAGATGAGTTACTTGTCTCGTTAGGTTTTTCGCTGGGTGCAGTAGTGGTTGCAACGGTTGTGGGGATGGCGGTGACGTCACTTATTGTTGCCGGCTTAGCGGCATTTAGTGTTGCACTAGCCCCTGTAGTTATAGCAGGATTGGGATTTGCTGTTGTTGCGGCTGTAGGTGTGTTAATTGGATACCCAATTAACACATACGGTGTTAAGGATAGGGCGCTTAAAGCTTTTCGTGAATGGAGTGCAAACACAACCATTAACCAACCTGACTTTCAGAATTCTGATTTGTATCAGGGAATGATGGTGGCGCCATGAAGATTAATCAAGAATATGATGCCCCCCTCGAAAGTACGGGGGCTGCTAGACCACGCTGGGTAGAAAATCCAAATCCTGAACATGCCGGTTTATGGGTAGGGGTAAAATTTTTTTTAGCTATTTTTCTAGTGCTTCACTCAATGGTGTTCTTGATCAGTTTGATTTTAGGGTTAACGCATCCACTGGCACTATTTAATATTGGATTGTTATTCGTTGTTCCTGCTATTGTTTTAGTATCGGCTATTTTTCAGTCTAAAAGAGTAGAACCAGATGACTTGTATTTAAGTAACCTAGGTTCTTGGATATTACGATTAGTACCTGCTTTTGGCGCTAGTGTTGCATTCGTTGTATCAATCGATTTTGGTGTTTTTCCTTTTATATTCAGCGCATTTCTAATCGCTTGTATTTTCATTGAGCTATTAGCTTATCTAACCTATCGCTCATATTCTGATGACATGATTCGAGAAATAATCGAAGAGAGAAAAATGCTTTCACCTGTGAATGAAAATAATGAATTCTGGTTCTTAACCAGAGGGGGCGATGTAGGCTCTGAACGATTATTAATTAAAGGAAAATGGCATCTACGTTTATTCTATGCTGTGGTTTATATAACTCCATTTGTATTTATTAGTGGAGGTAAAGTAAACAGTGCTTTCATTTTGACTTTCATCACGATAGCTGTCTATATAATTTTTCATGGTGTTTTTACAGGCTATTACGTTACTCGCCGTGGTCTGCAGATGCGGTTGGAAGGAAAGCTCTGATACTAGGATGCAAAGCGAAATGGCTATAGCCTGTCACCAACTCTTACGCGAAGGCAACAATCGTCGTTTTTTGCAGGAAATGGCGGGTAGTAAATTGACGATAAAACGCTTAAAAAATGGAACGCGCGTACTTGCCTTTCAAGGCAACTGGCATAAAGCGATGTTATGGCACAGACCTCATCTACAA
Source organism: Nitrincola alkalisediminis (assembly GCF_009821115.1). Lineage (GTDB taxonomy): Bacteria > Pseudomonadota > Gammaproteobacteria > Pseudomonadales > Balneatricaceae > Nitrincola > Nitrincola alkalisediminis. The sequence goes on from NZ_VYTY01000014.1 coordinate 70,526, forward strand.
TATGGCGCCGCGGGCATGAGTCGGTTGCAGGTGACCTCTATGACAGTCGCATTACAGGGTGTTGGTCCTAATGTATCACAGGCAGTCAGAAGCCTAGCCTCACGCGGTGGTGCATTAGGAATGTTATTTGTATGCACACTGGATGTCGCGGAATGGTTAAGTGCAGATGGTGACAAAGAACTGGATGAGTTGTTAATTTCCTTGGGCTTTACGCTGGGTGCGGTTGTCGTTTCAACGATTGTGGGGATGGCGGCATCCGCATTTATTATTGGAGCTATGGGTGTCGCTCTTGCACCGGCAGTCATCGCGGGATTGGGATTTGTTGCTGTTTTGGCCGTTGGAGTTGGAATCGGGATAGTAAATAATACTTCTGGCATTAAGGATAAAGCACTCAAAGCCTTCCGGGAGTGGAGTTCAAACGCAACCATTAACCAACCTGACTTCCAGAATTCTGATCTTTATCAGGGGATGATGGTAGCACCATGAAAAATAATGATTTGCATCAATACAACCAAAATTTGAATACAACAAGGCCGCTTTGGGTGAAAAATCCCAATTCAAAGACTAACGAACTATGGGTCTTGGTAAAGAAATTCTTGCTTTTTTTTATTATATCTCACTCAATAGTTATATTGATAAGCCTGACGTTGGGGTTGAAGCATTCTCTAACCTTATTCTATTTCAGCTTGACAGTGTTGGTACCGACAGCCGTTCTAACGTCTGCTATTATTCAGTCCAAACGAGCAGAACCTGATGATTTACTAGAGATTAATCTAGCAACTTGGCTGTTTAGAGTATTTGTGATGTTTGGAGCAAATATTGCCCTTATTGTTTCAACCGCCTTTGATATTTTTCCCCTTATATTCAGCGCACTTCTTATTGCCTGTGTAGTTATAGAGTTGATGGCCTACCTGACCTATCGTTCCTATTCTGATGACATGATTCGAGAGATCATCGAAGAAAGAAAAATGTTCTCCCCTGTCAATGAGAACAAAGAGTTCTGGTTTTTAAATAGAGGGGGAGATGTAGGATCAGATCGCTTATTTATCAAAGGCAAGTGGCACCTACGTTTATTATATGTTTTAGCTTACATTGCTCCTTTTGGTGTGCTTAGTGGCGGTAAAGCCATTGGTGCCTATCTAGTGGCTTTTGCTGCGATTGCGATTTATTTTATGGCTCATGGACTATTTACCGGCTATTACGTCACTCGTCGTGGTCTGCAGATGCGGTTGGAAGGAAAGCTCTGATACCAGGATGCAAAGCGAAATGGCTATAGCCTGTCACCAACTCTTACGCGAAGGCAATAATCGTCGTTTTTTGCGGGAAATGGCGGGTAGTAAATTGACGATAAAACGCTTAAAAAATGGAACGCGCGTACTTGCCTTTCAAGGCAACTGGCATAAAGCGATGTTGTGGCACAGGCCTCATCTACAATATGGAGCCGCGGGCATGGGACGACTACAGGTGACGTCTATGTCAGTCGCATTACAGGGTGTTGGCCCTAATGTATCTCAAGCGGTAAGAGGCTTAGCTTCACGAGGCGGGGCATTAGGTATTTTGTTTGTATGTACTATGGATGTTACTGAATGGCTTAGCTCGGATAAAGAAGGAAAAGAGCTAGATGAGTTACTTGTCTCGTTAGGCTTTTCGCTGGGTGCAGTAGTGGTTGCAACGGTTGTGGGGATGGCGTTGACGTCACTCATGGTCGTCGGCATGGCAGCAGCTGGTGTTGCACTTGCACCTATGGCAATAGCAGTAGCAGGTTTTTTTATTGTTGCCGCTGTAGGTGCAGTAATGGGGTACGTAATAAATACATCTGGTGTTAAAGATAAGGCGCTTAAAGCTTTTCGTGAATGGAGTGCAAACACAACCATTAACCAACCTGACTTTCAGAATTCTGACTTGTATCAGGGAATGATGGTGGCGCCATGAAGATTAATCAAGAATATGATCACCCCCTCGAAAGTACGGGTGCTGATAGAGCACGCTGGGTAGAAAATCCAAATCCTGAGTATGCTGGTTTATGGGTAGTGGTAAAGTTTTTTTTAGCTATTTTTCTAGCGTTTCACTCAATTCCCCTTTTGTTCAGTTTAATTTTAGGGTTAACGCATCCACTGACACTATTTAATATTGGATTGTTATTTTTTGTTCCTACTATTGTTTTAGTGTCGGCTATTTTTAGGTCTAAGGGAGAAGAACCTGATGACTTGTATATAAGTAACCTAAGTGCTTGGATGTTACGTTTACTAATTGCTTTTGGCGCAAATATCGCAATCACTATATCAATCGATCTTGGTGCTTTTCCTTTTATATTCAGCGCACTTTTAATCTCATGTATCGTCATTGAGCTATTAGCTTACCTGACCTATCGTTCATATTCTGATGACATGATTCGAGAAATAATCGAAGAGAGAAAAATGCTTTCACCTGTGAATGAAAATAATGAATTCTGGTTCTTAACCAGAGGGGGCGATGTAGGCTCAGAACGATTATTAATTAAAGGAAAATGGCATCTACGTTTATTCTATGCTGTGGTTTATATAACTCCATTTGTATTTATTAGTGGAGGTAAAGTAAACAGTGCTTTCATTTTGACTTTCATCACGATAGCTGTCTATATAATTTTTCATGGTGTTTTTACAGGCTATTACGTTACTCGCCGTGGTCTGCAGATGCGGTTGGAAGGAAAGCTCTGAGGTGAGGTTGCAAAACGGAGTAGCGATCGGCTATCAGCAGATGTTACGCGAAGGCAACAATCGTCGCTTTTTGCAGGAAATGGCGGGTCGAAAACTTACCCAGAAGTCAATGAAAACATGAATTCAGGTTTTTTAATCGAGGCGGGGATGTCGGATCAGATCACTTTGACTGTAAAACGCCTAAAAAAGGTACTATCTTCATCTGATGCTGAACTATATTGTCATCTATACTGGAGTCTTCTGTTATTGCAGCAAACGCTGCGTCAAGGGATGCTAATAGCCAAATTAGCCGTCAGTTTTACAGAAAATAAAAAGGTAATGTTATGGCGAAGCAGGATATTTATGTCGTCTCAGCCGTCAGAACGGCAATCGGTGCGTTTGGTGGTGGGTTGAAAGACCAAGCACCGGTTGAGTTAGCGGGAAAAGTGGTTGCGGAGGCGATTGCCCGTGCTGGTATTGAACCGGAGCACATAGGCCACAGTGTTTTTGGAAATGTTGTGCCAACCGAACGCCGTGATTTGTATATGGCACGTGTGGCGGCCTTGCTGGGTGGTTTACCAGCAACAACCCCTGCACTCACTGTCAACCGTCTATGTGGCAGTGGTTTGCAAGCCATCATCTCAGCGGCACAGCAACTTGAGTTAGGCGTCTGCCAAGCGGCCGTTGCAGGTGGTGCCGAGTCCATGAGCCGAACCAATTATTGGATGCCGGCTGCGCGCTGGGGACAGCGTATGGGTGATGGCGCGGTGTTGGACTCGATGGTCGGTGCGCTCACCTGTCCGATTGAAAACGTTCACATGGGCATAACCGCTGAAAATATTGCTGAAAAGTGGAACATCAGTCGCGAAGATCAAGATTTGCTGGCCATGCAAAGCCATCAGCGTGCACAAGCGGCCGTTGAAGCGGGACACTTTAACGAGCAGATTCTGCCCATCCTTATTAAAGGACGCAAAGGCGATGTTGTCTTTGATCAGGATGAACATATCCGGATGAATTGCACGCTAGAGGATATGGCGAAGCTAAAGCCTGTCTTTAAAAAAGATGGCAGCGTGACGGCTGGTAATGCATCGGGTTTGAATGATGCAGCTGCCGCGCTGGTCTTAGCAACTTCAGCCGAGGTTGAGCGTTCAGGATTGAAGCCAATCGCTCGACTCGTTTCCTATGCCTTTGCTGGTGTTGAGCCTAAGTATATGGGCATAGGCCCTGTTCCTGCGGTGAAAAAGCTGCTGGATAACACTGAGCTAGAGGTTGGAGACATCGACCTTTGGGAGATTAATGAAGCCTTTGCCGCGCAGGCGCTGGCTGTTGTCCGGGATTTAAATCTCCCGAACGAGCGTGTTAACCCAAACGGCAGTGGGATTTCTCTGGGACACCCAATTGGTGCGACAGGGGCCGTCATTACGGTTAAGGCGTTGTATGAGTTGCAGCGGATTAAAGGACGTTATGCTGTTGTGACCATGTGCATCGGTGGTGGGCAAGGAATCGCCGCTTTATTTGAGCGAGTCGAATAGGCTCGTTTTTCCAATCTGAACAACAAGAACAATCAGATGACCAAACATACATTATGCGCGTTCGTTATGGCCAGCAGTCTATTTGGGTTGCTGCCTTTTTCTTCTCAAGCGGGTTTGCCCGACCGTCTTGAGCAGCCTGCATCGCACTCCGATGCCGCCAAGAGCGTTATGTTGCTTGATATTGCGCGCTCTGGAGAGAATCTAGTGGCCGTTGGCGATTTGGGCGTCATTTTAATCTCCGTTAATGAAGGGCGTGATTGGCAGCAGGTGAGCAGCCCTGTCAGTACGTTGCTAACAGCGGTGTTTTTCCAAGAGGATCAAGGGTGGGTCACCGGACACGACGGTGTGTTGTTGACCTCGAAAGATGCTGGGTTAACTTGGGAGAAAGTCTTAGATGGGCATACGATCAATGCCCTATTGGTTGAGGATGCTCAGAGCAAGCTCGAGTCATTGCAAGCCGACGCCTATGCTGATGCCATGGATATCGAAGACGCCGAATTTGATCTGGAAGATGCCGAAGTGGCAATGGAAGAAGGCCCAGTGAACCCTTTGCTTGATGTTCTATTTACCTCATCACAAACAGGGGTTGTTGTCGGTGCCTATGGTTTGGCGTTATCCACTGTCGATGGTGGCCAGACTTGGACGTCTTTTGCGGATCGCTTGCCGAATCCTGATCGACTGCATTTAAATGCTTTGCTGCAAGCGGATGATCAATTGTACATAGCAGGGGAGGCAGGGTTGCTGTTGAAGTCCTACGATCAGGGCCAATCATGGCAGAGTTTGCCTTCTCCTTATGATGGGTCTTTTTTTGCCTTGGCTCAGCATCAGGATGAATTGCTGGCTTTAGGGCTCAGGGGGAATTTATTCCGCAGTCTTGACGCAGGCTACGAATGGCATCCTGTGCACGTCGAGCCGACGGTCAGTTTCCTTGGAGCACAGAGCCATTCGGGTCTTTTAGCGATCACGGGGCTGGGTGGCACGCTTTTGTTGGGACCGGACTCAAATCAATTACTTACGCAGCCTTTAAATACTCGTCGACATTTCAATTCGGTTATTGCTACGGAGCAAGGGTGGATTCTTGTGGGTGAGCAGGGGGTGTTTTTGTCGAATCGCGCTAAGGAGTTAGCACAATGAGTCGTTTTACAGACGTGCTTTTGTTGCCTATTAAAGGGTCTGAACAGTTGGCTGAGCGGGTGCTATTCCATCACCGTTTAAAAGTCCTGCTTGTGTTTGCATTGATTACCCTGATCTTGACCTGGCAAGCCATTCAGATTCGGCCGGATGCCAGTTTCGTAAAAATGATACCTGCAAGTCATCCCTATGTTGAAAATTACCTAACCTATCAAGACGATTTGTCGGGTCTTGGCAATAGCGTACGCGTGGCGGTTGCCAATCAACAGGGGGATATCTTTGATGCGGAATTCCAGGCTGTATTGCAGCGTGTGACAGACGAGCTCTTTTTCATTCCAGGTGTAGATCGAGCAGCGCTTCAGTCGATTTGGACGCCCAATGTGCGTTGGACGGAAGTGACAGAGGAAGGATTTGTCGGTGGTCCAGTTATCCCGCCGGATTACGACGGCTCTCTCGAAAGCCTGCAAGAACTACGGCTAAATGTGTTGCGCTCAGGGCAAGTGGGTCGTTTGGTTGCCAACGATTTCCGTTCAGCGATTGTTGAGGTGCCTCTGTTTGATTTTGATCCTGAAAGCGGTGACCGTCTGGATTATCGAGCGCTGTCTGAACGTTTGGAAACGCTCGTTAGAGACCAATATCAGACGGAGCAGGTGACGATACATATCACTGGCTTTGCCAAAATTGTCGGTGATTTGATTGAGGGAGCGTATCAGGTTGCGGTGTTTTTTGCCTTGGCGATAGTGATTACCTTGGTGTTACTTTACCTCTATTCGAGAAGCATTAACGGCACCATCGTTCCGTTGATTTGCTCGTTAATTGCCGTTATTTGGCAGTTGGGTTTACTGAATGCCTTAGGGTACGGCATCGACCCGTATTCCATGCTGGTTCCGTTTTTGGTGTTTGCCATTGCCGTGAGTCATGGTGTGCAGATCGTCAACTCCATACGCTTAGAAAGTCTTAAAAACCCAGATAAATGGCATGCGGCACGCAGCGCATTCCGAATTCTATACATTCCTGGCTTAACCGCGCTGGTTTCCGACGGCATTGGCTTCTTTACCTTGATGGTCATTGATATTCAGGTGATACAGGAGCTGGCCGTTGCTGCATCCTTGGGTGTTGCTGTCATTATTTTGACCAACTTATTGCTGTTGCCCTTGTTGATGTCCTATGTAGGAGTGGGGGGGCGCGCGATTGAATATGCCCAACAACAGTCTGATAAGGGGGCTGAGCGTTGGAGAGTGTTGACGTGGTTTACCACTCGAAAAGGTGCTGTGTTGGCGTTAAGTGTTGCAGTGGTTTTGACAGTGGTCGGGCTTTATGCCGCTCGAGATCTTCAGATTGGTGATCTAGATAAAGGTGCACCAGAGTTGCGGGCAGACTCTCGTTATAATCTCGATAATGCCTTCATTACCGATAACTACTCGACCTCAAGCGATGTGTTTGTCGTCATGGCGGTTACTGCGCCTGAGCAATGCAGTCGTTTTGAAACCTTGTCTTCCGTCGAGCGTTTCCAGCACCATATGCAATCTGTTCCGGGTGTACAGTCCAGTATCTCTTTGGCCGATTTGTCAAAGCGGATTACCTCTGGTTTGAATGAAGGAAATCCGAAATGGCGCTCCGTCAGTCGTAATCAATTTGTGATTAATGCATCCTTGGCCTACGTGCCCGGTGGTCTGATGAATGCCGATTGTTCATTGCTGCCCGTGATTATTTTCTTGGATGATCACAAAGCCCATACCTTGCAGGAGGTGAGTGCTGCCGCACAGGCGTTTGCAGACACCTATAATGATGAGTCACTTCAATATGTTTTGGCGGCAGGAAATGCAGGTTTTGAAGCGGCCACCAATCAAGTTATCGCCCGTGCACAGTACGAGATGTTGGCTTGGGTCTATGGTGTTGTCAGTCTTTTGTGTTTGCTGACATTCCGTTCGGTTAAGACCGTATTGTGCATTATATTGCCTTTAGCCCTCACCTCGCTGCTTTGTCAGGCCTTAATGGCACAGCTTGGAATTGGCGTTAAGGTGGCAACCTTGCCTGTGATTGCTTTGGGGGTCGGTATAGGCGTTGATTATGGCATCTATATTTATTCGCGCCTTAGCAGCTACTTAGCGAATGGCATGAATTTAACAGATGCGTATTTCGAGACCTTGAAGACCACTGGAAAGCCCGTGGCCTTTACTGGGCTAACGCTGGCGATTGGGGTAGTGCTTTGGGTGTTCTCACCGATTAAATTCCAAGCCGATATGGGGATTCTGCTCACCTTTATGTTCTTATGGAATATGCTGGGTGCGCTTATCCTGCTGCCCGCTTTGACGGCGTTGTTAAAGCCGCATCCAGCCTTGACCTCTGGGCCTGAGGTCTACGACTCGCCACGATAAATACGCGTGTAAATTGCCAAGGATGGCACCTGTCCAAAGGGGAGTTCGGCCTGTTACACTTCCATCCTAAGATCAAAATTATCAAGGAGTGGAACATGAAACAGTGGCTAGTCAGTGCGTTTGCGGTATGCATGCTTTTGGCGTTTGGGTCGGCATCGGCGCAAATGACCACCTTAGATCCTCAGTCAATTGACGCCTATCTCAATAGTTTGCCGAAAGTGGAAGCGCTAGGGCGCAAATTGGAAAATCAAGGTAAAGGAGATGCGTGGCTTAAAGAGGTGACTCCTGAGATAGGACAAAACTTCAATCCTCACCAGCAGGGTGTTGCCCTACTTAGTCAAGAAGAGCCGAGTGCTTATCAAGAGTTAACTCAGATTACGCGTCAGCACAGCTTTACCAGCGCAGAGCGTTGGGCTGAGGTCGGAGACCGAATTATTCTAGCCTACGGTGCATTAAAAGCGGAATCTGAGAGCCCCGAGATGTTTGCTATGGCCGCTGAGTTTGACAGTGTCAATCCTCAAATGCTACAGATGTTGCCGCCTGAAATACGTCAGCAGGTTGAGCAAGCCATGTTAATTGTACGTGCGTTTGCACAGGTATCTGATTCCGACAAACAGCAGGTTCGCCCTTTTTTGTCACGTATAGATACCGTCCTTTCACAATACTAACTCCAATATTAGGGCCTTTATTCAACACATGAGTTAAACCCAAGCCAGGCTTAGAGCATATTTGTCACTAAATCTGGCAGCTTTTGTTATTGGTACTTTTGGATAATTCGTCCATGCTTAATACCAAGTACAGACGTACACAATAACGATAAAAGTGAGGTTGCAAATCATGGCTGAATACAAGGCTCCTTTGCGCGACATGCAGTTCGTGTTAAATGAAGTGCTACATATGGACGCGCATTATCAACAATTACCCGGTTGCGAAGAAGCAACACCGGATATGGTGTCGGCAATTTTGGAAGAGGGTGCAAAATTCGCTGAGCGGGTGTTGTCACCTTTAAACCAAGTGGGTGATCAAGAAGGGTGTCAATTTCAGGATGGTGAAGTTAAAACACCGACTGGCTTTAAAGAAGCTTACTCTGCTTTTGTTGAGGGTGGTTGGCCATCGCTGGCGCACGATCCTGAATGGGGTGGGCAGGGTCTGCCGGAATCCTTGGGTATTGTCATTAACGAAATGGTCGGCACCGCTAACTGGGCTTGGAGTATGTACCCAGGGCTGAGCCATGGCGCGATGAATACACTGGATGCGCATGGTACAGAAGAGCAAAAACAAACCTATCTAACCAAGCTTGTCTCTGGTGAGTGGACGGGGACCATGTGTCTGACCGAGCCTCACTGCGGAACAGATTTGGGTATGTTAAGAACCAAGGCTGAGCCTCAAGCCGATGGTACCTACAAAGTTACCGGAACAAAGATTTTTATTTCAGCCGGTGAGCATGACTTAACAGACAATATTGTTCACATCGTGCTGGCTCGCTTACCTGATGCACCTGCGGGCACCAAAGGCATTTCATTGTTTATTGTGCCTAAGTTCTTGCCAAATGCAGCGGGCGAAGCGGGTGAGCGCAATGCGCTGAAGTGCGGCTCTATTGAGCATAAGATGGGTATTCATGGCAACTCAACCTGCGTTATGAACTTTGATGGCGCGACGGGCTTCCTGATAGGTCCTGCCAATAAAGGGTTGAACTGTATGTTTACCTTTATGAACACGGCTCGAATTGGCACCGCGCTGCAAGGTCTTGCTCATGCTGAGTGGGGCTTCCAAAACTCATTGGTATATGCAAAAGACCGTCTGCAAATGCGTGCGTTGAGCGGCGTTAAAAATCCAGATGGTGCAGCCGATCCCATTATTGTGCACCCTGCTGTGCGCAACATGCTGCTCACACAAAAAGCCTTTGCTGAGGGTGGACGTGCCCTTATTTACTTTGCGGCTCAACAGGTGGACCGTTCGGCGCTATCAGCGTCCGCAGAGGAAAAACAAGAGGCCGAAGATTTATTGTCGTTGCTTACGCCAATTGCAAAAGCCTTTTTGACCGAAGTGGGCTTTGAGTCTGCAAATCATGGTTTGCAGGTTTTTGGCGGTCATGGTTATATTGCCGAGTGGGGCATGGAGCAAAATGTCCGCGATTGCCGCATTTCAATGCTCTATGAAGGAACTTCACAAATCCAGGCATTAGACTTGTTGGGTCGTAAAATTCTGATGAGTCAGGGTGAGTTGCTCAAGCGCTTTACCAAAATGATCCACAAGTTCTGTCAGGCACACGAGGGCAATGCGGCGATGGAGCCGTACACTAAAACCCTAGCTGGACTGAACAAAGAGTGGGGCGAATTGACGCTGAAAGTGGGCATGAAAGCAATGCAGAACCGTGAGGAAGTCGGTGCGGCCGCGATGGATTACCTCATGTATTCAGGGTACATCACGCTGGCATGGCTCTGGGCGCGTCAGGTTGAAGTGGCACAAAATGCGTTGGCTGCAGGGACATCTGAAGAAGCCTTCTATAAAGCTAAATTGGCAACCGCTCGTTTCTATTATGATCGTTTATTGCCAAGAACAAAAATGCATGCCGATGTCATGTTGTCCGGTGCAGATAATTTGTTGGCATTAGATTCTGAACACTTTATTTTTTAAGTCGAGCATTGTGCGATGAAAAAGTTGCTCAGAACAAAAGCAGGTCAAAAAGTGTTGTCGGCTGCCTTAAGTCTTAATGCGAAACGATACACATCTAAAAAACAATCGAATGAAGGTGGAAGCATGGCAGATTTAAATGCAATTTTTACAGCAATGGGTGATCGTTTTAATGCGCAAGCTGCAGGCTCTTTAGAGGCCGTGTTTCAATATCAAATTGAAGATGGTGAGCCATGGTTTGTTGCGATATCCGAAGGCGTATGTCAGATTGCTCAAGGTGAACATGATGATCCCAGTGTTACCTTGACCATGGCGTCGGATACCCTAGAGGAAGTGATGAATGGCGAAACAGATGGTATGCAGGCCTTCATGACTGGGCGTATCAAAGCCGATGGCGATATCATGCTAGCTACTCGCTTAACGTCTATTTTTCCAGTCGCGTAAGGGTATTAATGGCGTGGGTTTGTTTCTAGAGAGATGAACTCGCGCCTTTATCTGTTAGATAGACGTTGTTTCAAGATAACAATAAAAGTCAGGATCTTCTTATGGACATACAGCGTGGGACGACCATTCCAAGCGATTTAAATCCTTCGGGCTATACCAACATTAACGAAGTGTTTGAACACACCTGTAAAAAATACGCACAGAAGCCGGCCTTTACCAGTTTTGGTAAAACTCTGTCTTATCAAGAATTGAAGCAGTATGCTGATGCGTTTGCCGTGTATCTCCAAAAAGAAACAGACTTACAGCCCGGTGATCGTATCGCGATACAATTGCCTAACCTGATTCAATACCCAGTCGTTTTGTTTGGTGCAATTAAAGCCGGTTTGGTGATTGTAAACACAAACCCTCTTTATACCCCTCGAGAAATGGAGCACCAATTCAACGATTCCGGTGCTAAAGCCCTAGTGATTTTTAAAAACATGGCCAGTAACGCAGAGAAAATTCTGCACAATACTCAAATAAAGCATGTTTTTGTCACTCAAATTGGTGATTTGCATGGGTTCCTTAAGCGTCATTTATTGAACAGTGTTGTTAAGTATGTCAAAAAGGCCGAGCCGCCTTACCATATACCTAACGCCCTTGAGCTGCGTGATGTGCTATCACGCTATGCGGGTCAACAGCCCAGGCCAGTTGAAGTGAAAACCGCTGATATTGCGGTTTTACAGTACACAGGCGGGACCACAGGGTTATCAAAAGGGGCTGTGTTAAGTCACGGAAACCTAGTATCAAACATGGTGCAGGGGCATCATCTTATTAATCAGGCACCCGCGGGGTGGGCAGATACGGCGATTGCACCTTTGCCTCTCTATCACATCTATGCCTTTACCTTGTCTCTGATCATTATGGACTGCGGTGGTCATAGCGTACTTATTGCGAACCCACGTGACCTAGACGGGTTCATTAAAGAGATGAAAAAGTGGAAAACCTCGGCTTTTATGGGCTTAAACACCTTGTTTATCGGGCTTTGCAACAAGCCTGAATTTAAAGATGTCGACTTTAGCCAGTTTAAAATTACGATTTCCGGAGGCTGTGCATTAACCTTAAAAGCCGCTGAAATGTGGAAAAGCATCACAGGCAGTCAAATCATGGAAGGGTATGGTTTAACGGAAACCTCACCAGCCGTGTCGATTAACTCTCCACGTGATATCCGTTTAGGCACGATAGGTCAGCCGCTAAAACATACAGAGGTGATAATTGTAAATCCGGATGGAGAGCATCTTCCTGATGGTGAAATAGGTGAGCTCTGTGTTAAAGGGCCTCAAGTAATGGTAGGCTATTGGCAGCGCGAACGTGAAACGGAAGCCAGTTTTACAGATGACGGCTACTTCATGACAGGAGACATAGCTGTACGTGATTCTGAAGGGTTTTTACGTATTGTTGATCGAGCCAAAGATATGATTCTTGTATCGGGTTTTAACGTGTATCCAAATGAAATTGAAGATGTGTTTTCACTGCATCCTGATATTTTGGAGTGTGCGGCCGTCTCGATGCCGGATGAACACAGTGGTGAGTCGGTTAGGCTCTTTGCGGTGGCAAAAGATCCCGAGATTAAGCCCAGCGTGAAAGAGCTCAAAGAATGGTCTAAGGATCAATTGACGCGTTATAAAATTCCCAAAGACATTGTGTATGTCAGTGAGCTTCCGAAGACGAACGTTGGCAAAGTGTTGCGTCGGCAACTAAAAGAGCAATTTAAATCAGATCAAGCGGCCTAGAGCCATGCCAGGAGAATAAACATGCCATTGTCCAAGCCCGTTAAAAGACGCTTAAGTCACCGTCGCACGATTGTTTGTGAAGGCTATGAACGGGATGACGGGCTCTGGGATATTGAAGGACGAATGGTCGATGTAAAAAGTGACAATGTCGAGAACCAAGAGCGGGGTGGCTATGTGGCGGCGGGTGAACCCTTCCATGACATACGTATGCGCTTGACGATTGATCAGAGCTTTCTGATTCATCAGGTTGAGGCCAGTATGGACGCAACGCCTTTTCAGATGTGTCCTGGCATCGTTGGCCATTATAAGCGTTTAGAAGGAACTCGGATTGGACGTGGCTGGCATAAGCAAGCACAAGAACTGACAGGTGGTGTTGAAGGCTGTACTCATCTGAATGAGTTGTTAAAGCCTTTGACGACAACCGCCGTGCAAACGCTTTGGCCAAAGGCCTCTGAGTCACAAGCCAAGACAGGTGCCAAAGGGATGCTCAATACCTGCCATACTTGGGCTGAGTTTTCGCCGGCGATTGCCAAGTATCAACCCCATTTATTCGTTCCCCATCAACAATTGACAGAAACACAGGATCAATAATCAGATGATGTCACAGAACCCTATTTTAAAAGAACAAAAAGGAAAGGTGTTGTTGCTGACGTTTAACCGACCTGAAAAGAAAAATGCATTGACGCAAGAAATGTATGAACAAATGACGCAGGCGCTCAATGACGCTGCGGAGGCAGACGATGTGCATGTTGTCGTGATTGCAGGTCAGGGGACTGATTTCAGTGCGGGCAATGACATCGCAGGATTTGTCGCAGCCGTACAAGACCCTGATCGAATCTCAATACCCTTGCATTTTTTGCAAGCAGTATCGACATTTCCGAAACCTTTGGTGGCGGCTGTCAAGGGTGTTGCCATAGGCATAGGTACCTCAATGCTGCTGCATTGTGATTTGGTCTACGCCGATGACACTGCACGTTTTCAGCTGCCTTTTACACGCATGGGACTTGTCCCTGAAGGTGGAACAAGCTTGTTGATGCCCATGCATCTAGGGCATCGCCAAGCATTTGAACTGCTTGTGTTGGGTGAGGCCTTCTCTGCTGAAAAAGCCGCGCAGGTGGGCTTGATTAATCAAGTCGTTCCCGCAGATGCGTTATTGTCTTTCGCATTAGACAAAGCCCAGATATTGAGTGAGATGGGCCCCGAAGCTGTTCGCCAAAGCAAGGCGATGATGAAAGGATATCTCTCAACTCAGTTAGCGGGGGTTTTGACGGAGGAGGTTAAGGCATTTGCCGCCCGCCTATCATCAAGCGAAGCCCAGGCCGCATTTGCGACGTTTATGTCAAAGAAAGCCGCCGTTGCTTGATTGCCTCCCCCTGTACACTATTCTTTCCTCATCCTTACCATGGTGTGCGCTTGGGCCAGTATAAACTGGCCTGAGCCAAGCCTCAGTATCTCGTACATCTGCTAATCTGATTAAACGCTGTTCTTGACCTTGATTGCAGACGATTGTGATAGAAAAAAGATACAGCTGATGTATTTTGTCATGGATATGGGTGGTTTTTGTTATTGAGGAAATCTGTATCTCGACTAGTATTGTTAGTCATATAGAACAACAAGAATAGGAGTTGTGATGAAACTACTCGTCGCCGTAAAACGCGTTATCGACTATAACGTGAAAGTCCGTGTAAAGGCCGACCGCTCAGACGTGGATCTGGCCAATGTCAAAATGGCCCTCAATCCCTTCTGTGAAATCGCGGTTGAAGAAGCCGTGCGTTTAAAAGAACAGGGCGTTGCTTCGGAAGTGGTGGTGGTCTCCATTGGTGGCAAAGCCTGCCAAGAGCAACTGCGCACCGCCTTGGCGCTGGGCGCGGATCGTGCTATTCAGGTTGAAGCTCCAGACAGCCCCGATGCGCTATCGGTTGCGCGTATCCTTGCTAAGGTCGCGGAAACTGAACAGCCCGGTCTGATTCTATTGGGCAAGCAAGCCATCGATTCTGACAACAACCAGACCGGCCAAATGCTGGCGGCCTTACTGAACCGCCCACAGGCCACCTTTGCTTCAGAAGTTAAGGTTGAAGGGGAGCATCTGCTGGTGACACGTGAAGTGGACGGTGGTTTGCAAACACTGAAACTGACACTGCCAGCCGTCGTGACCACTGATCTGCGCTTGAACGAACCCCGCTACGCATCCTTGCCGAATATCATGAAGGCCAAGAAAAAGCCCCTAGAGGTTAAAACCGCTGAAGACTTAGGCGTAACGG
>NZ_VYTY01000015.1 GCF_009821115.1 Nitrincola alkalisediminis
AACTCAGAAGTGAAACGCGTCATCGCCGATGGTAGTGTGGGGTTTCCCCATGTGAGAGTAGGTCATCGCCAGGCATTTATTTAGAGAAGCCCCTGATTCCATGAGTCAGGGGCTTTTTGCTTTTACACAATTTAAATTGAAATGAAAAAGAGTACCTTTGGGATGATTTTAGGAAAAACTCCTATATACACACCAAGGTGAATCGCTGAAAATAGCCTCAAGACAGAGTGCAAAGGATTGCGACAGCCCACAGGGAGTGGGCCTCTGTCTCCTTCAAGGAAGGTGTATGGCTGCAAGGACGCAGCTGCATGGATGCAAAAACACTCTCTATCAAATGTCTCTACTAAGATTTAAATCCCTTCGCAACAACAAATATCTCACGCGAGCGCGCTCTTGAAGCTTCTGGTTTTCGGACGACTACGCTTGTAAATGATTCACGTATGTCTTTGATGAATTCTTCATATCCTTCGCCTTGAAACACCTTGGCAACAAATGCGCCATTCTTCTTCAACACGCTTCGTGCCATATCTAAGGCCAACTCTACAAGATACATTGACGCAGCTTGGTCAGCGGATGCAACGCCACTAATATTGGGTGCCATGTCAGAAATGACGACATCAACAGGCTCTTCACCTATCGCATCCAGTATCTGTTGGAAAACGCTTTCCTCTGTGAAATCCCCTTGAATAAACTCGACGTCAGCTAGCGAATCCATTGGCAAGATGTCCGAGGCAATAACACGTCCGTTCGGTGCAACTAATTTAGATGCAACTTGAGACCAGCCACCAGGAGCAGACCCTAAGTCAACCACCAGCATTCCAGACTTTATGAGCTTATCTTTTTCGTTAATGCCGAGCAGTTTATAACTGGCCCTTGAGCGATACCCATCGACTTGAGCTTGCTTAACATAAGGATCATTGACATGCTCCATTAACCAACGACCACTGCTTTTAGAACGCGCCATAACCGAATAAAACCATCAAATTAAAAAGCGAATTGTACTCTGTCCATCCTTAATGAGCAAAAAGCTAAGGGTCTCGTCCATCGCACAGCCTGACTTTAGATAAAGGGACAGGTATAATCACGCACCTGTTTTGTTGACATTTTTACTTGCTGGAACCCCTTAATGATTCGTCTTATTGAGCTGTCGTTACCTCTTGATCATACTGATTTGGATTTGAAATCTGCCATTCTACGGCGCTTGAATATTTCCGAAGACAAGTTGGTTGATTACACGATTTTTAAACGCAGCTACGATGCACGAAAAAAGAATACAGAAATTCGCTTTGTCTACATTATTGATCTGACCACTGACGACGATGAACGTCTTCTGCAGGATTTTAAAGATGATGTTCATATTACCCGATCGCCTGATACTCACTATTATACTGTTGCGAATGCGCCTGCCAATTTAACGGAACGTCCTATAGTCGTCGGCTTGGGTCCTTGCGGTCTATTTGCAGCCTTATTGTTGGCGCAAATGGGGTTTAAGCCAATCGTTCTGGAGAGAGGTCGTGATGTTCGTCAGCGTACACAAGACACTTGGGCTTTATGGCGTAAAGGTGAACTGACTCCGGAGTCAAATGTTCAGTTTGGAGAAGGTGGGGCTGGGCTTTTTTCTGATGGAAAGCTCTATAGCCAAGTGAAAGATCCAAAGTTTTATGGTCGAAAGGTCATGTCTGAGTTTGTCAAAGCCGGGGCGCCAGACAATATTCTCTATGTTAACAAGCCACACATTGGCACCTTTCGCTTAACGGGTATAGTCGCAAAGATGCGGGAGGAAATCATCGCGCTCGGTGGTGAAATTCATTTCGAAGCGAAAGTAGCCGATGTTATGTTGGAAGACAATAGGGTGCAAGGCGTTCAACTGGCCGATGGTACTCAGTATTTCAGTCGTTATGTCGTATTGGCTTTGGGTCATAGCGCGCGTGATACCTTTCGCATGCTGCATGAAAAGCAAGTGTTTATTGAAGCCAAGCCCTTTGCCATTGGCTTTCGTATCGAGCATCCACAATCACTGATTGATCAGGCCCGCTTAGGTAAGTATGCCGGGCATCCAGAGCTTGGGGCCGCTGATTATAAACTGATTCATCATGCCAAAAATGGACGTGCTGTATACAGCTTTTGCATGTGCCCAGGCGGCACTGTGGTTGCAGCCACATCTGAGGTAGGGCGTGTAGTAACGAATGGCATGAGCCAATATTCTCGTAATGAGCGCAATGCGAACTCAGGTATTGTCGTGGGAATTAGCCCTGAACAGGATTTTCCAGGTCATCCACTTGCCGGTATTGAGTTGCAAGAGCGTTTAGAGTCTGTAGCTTACACCTTAGGTGGCAGTGATTATAAAGCGCCTGCCCAACTAGTGGGTGATTTTCTACAAGGGGTTCCGTCAACGTCGCTTGGCGGTGTAGAGCCATCCTATAAGCCAGGTGTTCATCTGTGTGATCTTGCTGCTGCCCTGCCAGAATATGTAATCGATGCCGTTCGCGAAGCCTTACCTGCTTTTGGCAAGAAGATTCGTGGCTTTGATCGCCATGACGCAGTGTTAACAGGCATTGAGTCTCGTACTTCATCTCCGATTCGAATCACTCGAGACGCAGAATCTTTTGAAAGTTTAAATACCCGTGGTTTATATCCAGCAGGTGAGGGTGCAGGCTATGCTGGTGGAATTCTTTCAGCCGGCATCGATGGCATTAAAGTGGCAGAAGCGGTTGCTTTAAAAATGTTACGAGACATGAGTGAATCTGCATGAAGCTGGACGATATCAAAAAACTCCATCAGAAGAAATATCGTTATGAATTCGGATATTGCCTTGTAGAAGGTGAGCATTTGATACAAGAGTTGCAGGCGGTTCATCAACAGCAGCCAACGTTGTCGTCGACTGAAATTTACGTAACCAGTGCCTACGAAAACTGGGACACGCCTTTTAAAAAGCATCTGATCACTTCAAAGCAAATGTTGGCAATATCCGATACTAAATCCCCACAAGGAATTGTGGCGGTTGTACCCATTTCAGCAATAGAACCGAAAGCTTCAAATGCTGATATCGGTATTTATCTGCACGAAGTGCAAGATCCTGGAAACTTAGGCACGATTTTACGAAGTTTAGCTTGGTTTGGCGGTTTTCGATGTCTATTGGCTCCAGGTAGCGTTGATCCATTTAACCCGAAAGTGATTCGTTCAAGCATGGGGGCTGTTTTTCACGTGCCGATCGAGCAAGACGTTTCAATTGCCGAGCTAAGCCAACGTTATCACACAATTGGTTGTTTGGATTTAAGTGGCAAAGGCTTGGACTCCAAGGAGTTCAAGGAGTGTGATTGTTATCTGTTTGGTAATGAAGCGCGCGGTATTCCGAAAGAATTAATCATGGATCTCAAAACCAACGTCTTCAGTATTCCAGGTAGCGGTGCGATTGACTCCCTAAATCTCGCCAGTGCTGTCAATATTTGCATTTACGAACGGCAGCGTCGTTCGTAGGCTATCGTTCGTCAGTCCTGTTGACTGCCCTCCATTTTCTAGGTTGTGCATTTAAACCTTCAGCCGTATTAAGGTTTGTTTTTTATGATGGGTTATTCTCACATCGTTGTTGGTGTTACCAGTTGGACTGTGGTTGGGCATCTATTCTCTATTCCTGTTGATCTTCCAACATTAAGTATGGCGGTTCTGGGTAGCTTGTTGCCCGACATTGATCACCCCAAGAGTATGATCAGTCGTCATTTCAGACCCTTTAAATTAGTCGGTCGGCTGATTCCACATCGAGGTCCAACGCATTCTTTACTGTTTATGCTGGTCTTAACGATTGGTTTGGCGATGGCGTATGAACGCTACGATGCCTATTATCAAAATTGGTGGATAGCAATATGGGTGGGGAGTGTTTCGCATCTTGTAGCGGATTGGATGACACGTGGTGGAGTGCCGCTTTTTTGGCCGAAAAAAACTCGGATCAGCATGCGCTTTGCTTTTTTAACGGGAAGCTGGCAGGAGCGATTGATCGTTGCGTGCTTGATGGCAGGGCTGTTTCTGTTTTATGCGGATGTTCTTCCTGAGCATTTGCTTAGCTCGTTTTAGAAAAAACGCGTAAACCCTCAAGATGCCCCAAGGATTCTTCCATTGGGGCGTGGAGCTGATAGTCTTAAGCATCAAGCGCAATGCGTCCTGTTGCAACCACTTGCCTACGAATCCCCGGTTGCGGAGCGATTAGGTATAAATCGCCATTTAAGCCAGCCAATTGAATGGGGACACCGTAGCTTTTTGCGAGCTGAGCATGCTTTTTAATGTGCTCAGCTTCACCATGCACGGGGATAGATATTTTGGGTTTTACCCAGGAATAAAGTGCTTTGAGCTCATCCTGACAGGGATGCCCTGATGCATGAATGCAATACTCAGCGCTTTCTGCCTGCAGGGTTTTAATCCCCCTATGTTTAAACTCTTTTACCAAGCGCTCAATTAACAGCTCATTGCCCGGAATAATAATGGAGCTGAAAATCACTGTGTCATCTGGCTCAAGCAATAGATCTGGGTGATGTCCCGATGCAAGACGGCTTAAAATAGCTCTGGGTTCGCCTTGGCTTCCTGTCGCGACGGCTAAGACTTCTTCTTTCGGCAAATAGCCCAAATGGCTTGAGTCGATTAAGATCAAATCCTTTGGCCAGTGCCCTGTGACTTTTGCTGCGCTCACCATATTTTGCAATGAGCGTCCTAAAACGGCCATGTAGCGTCCCGTCTGCTGTGCAATCCGTGCTAAGGAAATTAACCTGGCGATATTACTACTGAAGCATCCCACCACCACGCGCCCCTTAGCTTGCTCAACGACTTTTAAAAGACCCTCTGCACACTCTGCTTCGGATGCTGAATGCCCTTCACGAAGAGCATTGGTTGAATCACACACCATCGCCGTAATATCTTGTTGTCCAAGCTCTTCAAATATTTGAGGTGCGAAGGCTTTACCCGTAACAGGCTGCGCATCAATTTTCCAATCTGCCGTGTGAAAAATACGGCCTGCCTGGGTTTTGATAAGCAAACCGTATGGCTCAGGTATTGAATGCGTAATGGCTTTCCATTCAACAGAAAAGACACCTATTTGTTGAGGAGTCTGAGGATTGACTTCAATAATGGGAACCTTGCCCGCAAGCCCTGTTTCGGCCAATTTACGTCGTAGAATCTCAGCCGTAAAACGTGTTGTGTAGACAGGGCATTTAAATCGACGCCATAAATAAGGCAGAGCACCTAAATGATCTTCATGTGCGTGTGTGATGACGATGCCCGCCAGCCGATTAATTTGTTGGGCAATAAACTGCGGGTCGGCACAGACTCGGTCATGTAAGGTTGGATCTGTCTCAGAGAGTGGTGCTTTAAAGGTAAGGCCGCAGTCTACCATTAGCCATTGATGGTCATGACCAAAGAGGTTCAGGTTCATACCAATTTCACCTGTACCACCCAACGGCAGAAACCAAAGATCAGAGGCGTTAGGGACTAAACTATTAATACATAATCTCCTTTTATCGTTTGGCTATATTCTAAACCTCCAGTCGTAATATTTCATCAGATGTTTTAACGCACATTGAAAAGGCAAAGAAGGTGTGTGCTGCCTTCTTTGCCGCTTACGTGTTACAGGGTTTTTGCTTTCTCAAACACGACGTGAGTGTAAGCACCTGTTGGACGCTCGGTAATGACAGGGGTGGAGTCACTGTCTAACAACACATCTACGGTGCGTTCGAAAGCAGCAGGATCAAGATATCCGATGCCCATCTCTTGAGTGCTGAGCAGTTTAGCAACTTCTTGCATCATCCGAACTTGGTGAGCTTCTGTTTGAGCACCTGAGTCATCATTATCAAGTACGATCATCGCGGCCGCTTCAGGGTTTTCTTTTGCCCATTCCCAACCCTTGATAGTGGCACTTAAGAAACGCGCCAGTGCATCAACCTTCGCGTCATCCTCAAGGCTGGATTCCAAGACATACAAGCCATCTTCAAGGGTTGCAACACCTTCGTCTTCATATGGAAATAAAACCAAATGATCGGGTGTGAGCCCGCCGTCTAAGACTTGGCCGTATTCATTGTAGGTCATGGTGGAAATGCAATCCGCTTGGCCATTAAACAGTGGATCAACGTTAAAGCCCTGTCTAAAGACTCGCACACCCTCGGCACTACCGTCGGTTGCATAACCGAGCTTAGACATCCAACTTAAAAAGGGATACTCATTGCCCGAAAACCAGACACCCAGTGTTTTTCCTTTGAAGTCATCAGGGCTGCTGATCTCACTTGATTTAAGGCAGGTGAGCATCATGCCTGAGCGATCAAAAATTTGCCCGATATTGACGAGCGGTAAGCCTCGTTCACGTGTTGCCAGCGCAGACGGTAGCCAATCAACGACAACATCAGCGCCACCACCTGCTAAAACCTGTGCAGGTGCAATATCAGGTCCACCTGACTTGATGGTTAAATCAAGGCCTGCATCCTTATAAAAGCCTTGATCCAATGCGGCGTAGTAACCTGCAAATTGTGATTGCGTTACCCACTTTAACTGTAATGTAAGCTTATCATTGGCTTGAACAGTCAAAGCAGATGCCATAAATGCCAGTCCAACAGCGGTACTCATTAGATTTTTTTTCATGCTCTACACCTCTATAGTTTCTTGATTTACTGACAACTTAAGAACGTTTATCTCGAATAGACGGGTGCCAGAAGGTCACCCATCGTTCCAATAAGGCCAACGCGCCATAGCTTAATGAGCCAGCTAGAGCTGCGACAAAAATAGTGGCCCAGACCATATCCATATTCATGCGGCCCACTTCAGCGGATATTCGAAAGCCCATGCCCACAATGGGTGTTCCAAAAAACTCGGCCACGATGGCACCGATTAGCGCCAGTGTAGAGTTGAGTTTTAATGCGTTAAAAATAAAAGGCATGGCTTGGGGGAGTTGGCTTTTAAAAAAGATTTGGCTTTTTCCGGCGGCATAGGTATGCATAAGGTCCGCGTGCAGCGGATCAACAGACTTGAGCCCCGCTAAGGTGTTAATGAGCATTGGGAAAAAGGTCATGATCACGACGACCGCTGCTTTTGACTGCCAGTCAAAGCCAAACCACATCACCATGATGGGCGCAATGCCGATGATCGGAATCGAAGCCATAAAATTACCCAAGGGTAAGAGACCCTTTTGCAAGAAGGGACTGCGCACGACCCATTTAGCCGTGACAAACCCCAACCCACAGCCCATCAGATAGCCGGCAATGACCGCTTTCAAATAGGTTTGCTGAAAATCAGCCCACAGGGTTGGCAGATTGTTTAACAGCGTGCTCATAATGCGTGAAGGGGCTGGCATCAACACTAAGGGAACATTAAAACCACGAACAATGGCTTCCCAAAGCATCAAAACCATAAAGCCAAACAGTGCTGGCACAAGCAGTTGAGAGAACTTTGCCCCTGCTGAGCGAGAGGAGGTGATGTTTGCAAGTCGTTGCATTAAGTACACACATGCCATTACCGCTAAGGCTAGGAGTAAAAGCCAGAACCTCTGCTGGTAAAATCCGATAGGAAGTTGAAAGACCAATACCGACTGAAGACATACGCACACAAGTGCGGCAAGGGTAAGTATCCGAGTATTCATAGTACGGCCCCCCGTCTTTTTAAAATCCAGCGTTCAGCGAGACCAACCAGCGTTATTAAAAACCAGCCTAACAGCGCCGACATGATTAAGGCCGCCCAAATTTGTATGGTTTGACCGTAATAAGAGCCACTGAGTAAACGAGCCCCCAATCCTCCCTGAGCACCTGTCGGGAGTTCTGCGACTATTGCACCGACCAAGGCTGCTGAAATCGCAATTTTAAGGCTGGCAAATAGATAGGGTTGTGCCGAAAACCAGCGCAACTTCCAAAACATTTGCTGGGCACTGGCGTTGTAGGTCATCATCAGCTCCATGTGCAGTTTGTCTGCAGAGCGTAGGCCTTTAACCATCCCGATGGTCACAGGAAAAAAGGATAAATACATCGAGATCATGGCTTTAGGCAGTATGCCCGTTATGTTAATGGAGCCAAGCACCACCACTATGATGGGCGCTATGGCTAGAATGGGAACGGTTTGTGAGGCAATTACCCAAGGCATTAAGCTGGCATTGAGTGTTCGGTTATGCACGATGCCAACAGCAATTAAAATGCCAAGTATTGAGCCCATGGCAAACCCGAGAAGGGTGGAGTTCAATGTAATGATCGTGTGATAAAGCAAGGATCGCCGCGAAGTAATCGGCTGATTGACAATGCTGTTGTAAAGTTCGACGGCAATTTGGTGTGGGACGGGAAGCGGTGGGCGCGCTATGCCATACGCATTACGAACAATCTCTAGATACGTCCAGGGTTGTTGCGTGCGTTCGAGGGTCATAATCAGTTGCTGACCGTTCATCCACAACGCAGCCATATACCAGACAATCAATAGCGCCAGTACGACCACGGCCACAGCAAAGCCTGTGTGTTGTGTCAGTGACTTCAATCGCTGCATGACATCCTCCTTAATCCAGTTGATGGTCTTCAGCAAGTGCCTGACGGATTTCAGAGGCTAGCGCGTGAAAGGCATCGGTATCCCTCAAGGCAAGTGTTTTGTGTCGAGGTAGCGGGCTTTCTATGACCTTGACGATCCGCCCAGGTCTTGGCGACATAACCACAATATGCGTTGACAGTAAAACGGCTTCCGGAATGGAGTGGGTGACAAAAACCAGTGTTTTCCCAGTGGCCTCCCAGATTTTTAGCAACTCGATGTTTAAATGATCACGTGTGATTTCATCCAATGCCCCAAAAGGTTCATCCATTAATAGCAGCTCAGGTTCAAGGCAAAGTGCTCTTGCAATCGATGCACGTTGTTGCATCCCTCCCGACAGTTGCCAAGGAAACTTATTATGAAAGTCTTGCAGGCCGACCATCTGTAAGTACTTATCAATTTGTGCGTGTTGATGTGTTTTAGACTGCGCTGAAATTTCCATGGGTAGGGCACAATTGCTGCGGATGGTGCGCCAAGGAAACAATGCCGGGGCTTGAAAAACATAGCCATACATACGATTAAGGCGGGCATCATTTGGTGAAGTTCCCCCGACTTTTATTTCACCACTGGTTGCCTGTTCTAAATCGGCAATCACGCGCAGTAAGGTCGTTTTCCCACAACCGGACGGGCCAATAAACGAGACGAAGTCACCCTTGTGTATCGTGAGATTGATCTCAGACAGGGCATGGACGGGCGCATCATTTGCCTCGAAAATCAGTGAAAGGTTGTTAACCTCCACCATAGATCGACCTGAGGTCGTCGGTCGATTCATAACATCTGGGTGCAATGCATTCATGCTGAAATTTCCTAAACTCGTATCCAAAAAGCACGATTACCTTATCGAGTGACGGCTTTGGGCTGTTTATTGAGATTTTGCTTTTCGACAGCATCAAAAATGACGGGGAAGGCGGGACGTTTGATGTAGCGCCCAGCACCCCGCTCGGCGAACAGCTCACCCAGTTTATAAACAATTTTTCCTTGGCTGATGGTGTGGCTGGGCGCACCGACGACAGTCCGGCCTTCAAAAATGTTGAAATCGATATTTTGATGATGCGTTTTGGCCGATAAGGTATGGTGTTTGTTAGGGTCCCAGACCACGATGTCGGCATCCGAGCCCACTGCTATATGGCCTTTCTGCGGGTAAAGGTTGAAAATCTTGGCCGTGTTCGTCGAGGTCACCGCGACAAACTCGCTTTCGGTTAAGCGCCCTGTATTTACCCCAGAATCCCATAGCACCATGAGTCGATCTTCAATACCGGCTGTTCCATTTGGGATCTTTGAAAAGTCATCTTTACCGGCGGCTTTTTGGGGCTCACAAAAACAACAGTGATCGGTTGCCGTGGTTTGCAAGGTTCCACCCTGAAGGGCTTTCCACAAAACCTCCTGGTGACCTTTGGGTCGAAAGGGTGGGCTCATGACATGAGCTGCTGCAAATGCCCAGTCGGGGTGTTGGTATACACTGTCATCTAGCTCTAAGTGGCCAGCTAAACACTCACCATAGACACGTTGACCCTCGTGGCGAGCACGGGCAATTTCGTCAACCGCTTCTTTGCACGAAACATGTACAAGATACAAAGGTACGCCCAAGGACTGTGCAATCCGAATGGCCCGATTGGCTGCTTCGCCTTCGACTTCAGTGGGTCGAGAGAGTGGGTGTGCTTCTGGCCCTGTTAACCCTGCCGCTAAGAGCTTTTGTTGTAAATGATAGACGAGTTCACCATTCTCAGCATGGACGGTGGGCATGGCGCCGAGTTCTAAGCAACGATTAAAGCTATTCACCATGGTTTCGTCGTTCGCCATAATTGCATTTTTATAGGCCATAAAATGCTTGAAGGAGTTAACGCCTTCTTCCGTCACCAATGTCCCCATGTCTTCGTACACACTGTCATCCCACCAGGTGACCGCCACGTGAAATGAGTAATCAGCGGCAGACTTGGCCGCCCACTCGCGCCAAATATGATAGGCTTCCATCAGCGGTTGTTGCGGACTTGGGATGACAAAGTCGATGATCATCGTCGTACCGCCCGCTAAACCCGCTGCGGTACCTGTGTAAAAGTCTTCGCTAGCGACGGTGCCCATAAATGGCAGTTGCATATGAGTATGAGGATCAATCCCCCCAGGCATCACAAATTGACCCGTAGCATCAATGCACTCAGTTCCTTCCGGTATCGATAAATCCTTCCCTATGGCCAAAATTTTACCGGCCTCACAATACACATCGGCTTCAAAGCGTTGATCAGCGTTAACAACCGTACCGTTTTTAATTAGGACACCCATCGTTTTACTCCACTTCGTCAAACTCTATGCTGTTCGAATACGTCTGTAGCATTGAGGTATGTGTTGGTATGACAAAAGCAATGCAATTAACTGACCAAATGGACAGAAGTTTGATGAATATTTTTTAACTAAATGTTTTTTAGATAGATTTTGAAGGGTGTGCCTAATTATTAAAATGACGATGTTGGATGAGCTGTCTGAAAAACCTGCACAAATATGGGGCTTTCCTCGATAAGTGCGAGCGAAAAAAGTACAGATATGCAGCGTGAAATTCTGTATCAAGCCGTATTTGTATTCAAAATCAATTGATTGCTATGGGTAGAATAGGTGTTGTCCAATTGGTCAGGACTTTGCATGGTAAAAAGACACATTAAGGCAGTCGCCATATTTAGCGGCTATTTCTCCAAGTCAATGCAATAGGTGAGACAATGCAGGCGTATACAATTAACAAAGCGCGTTTATGGCAAAGCTTGATGGACATGGCCAAAATTGGTGCAACGGACAAGGGGGGATGCTGTCGTTTAGCCTTGACGGATCTGGATAAGCAAGCACGTGATCTATACATTCAGTGGGCAAAAGAGGCAGGATGTGACATCAAAATAGACCAAGTGGGCAATATTCGGGCGACCCGCCCTGGGACCGATAGCACGTTGCCGCCTGTCGGTACCGGCAGTCACTTGGATACTCAACCCACGGGGGGCAAGTTTGATGGTGTCTTTGGTGTACTCGCAGGCTTGGAAGTGATTCGGAGTTTGAATGATCACCAAATCAAAACACGGCATCCTATTGAAATATCTGTTTGGACGAATGAAGAAGGGTCAAGATTTGCCCCTGCCATGATGGGGTCGGGTGTCGTGTCTGGACGCTTCACCCTAGAGGAAATTCTCAATAAAACGGATGTAAACGGCGTTCGCCTTGGCGATGAACTGGAACGCATTGGCTATGCTGGCGCTGAGCCCGTCACTGGGCGAGCCTATAAAGCCTTTTTTGAGACTCACATAGAGCAAGGCCCTTATTTAGAAGCCGAAGGAAAAATGATTGGTGTTGTTACAGGCGGACAGGGGCAGCGTTGGTACGATGTCGAATTAACCGGCCAAGAGTCCCATGCGGGAACAACGCCCATGCACTTACGAACAGATGCCTTAACCTGTGCCTCATCACTGATTCTAGCGGTGCAGTCTATCGCAACAGCCAACAAGCCGGGGTGTGGCACGGTCGGCTATATGCAGGTGTTACCCAACTCTCGGAATACAATTCCCGGCAAAATAACCATGAGCATTGATCTGCGCCACCCAGAGGATCGGGCGCTTACGGTAATGGATGAAGCATTGAAAGCCAAGATTGAAGCACTTGAAGCCGAAACAGGAGTCAAGATAGCCCTGACGCCCATCTGGTACTACGCGCCAATTCCATTTGACCCTGACTGCATTGACGCCGTGCGCGAAGCAGCCAAAGCGCTAGACTATTCGCATATGGACATAATTGCTGGGGCTGGACACGATGCTTGTTACGTGTCTGACTTTGCACCCACCAGTATGGTCTTTACGCCCTGTTTAAATGGAATCAGCCACAATGAAATTGAATCAACAACCGCTGAGGAGTGTGAAGCGGGGTGCGCCGTATTGTTTAACGCCATGTTGACCCTGGCCCAAATAGAAGCATAACCCGCCTATATCGATCACCCCAGCGTCACACGGGATTGATGCCACAGCCTTTTAGCACCATCCGGACAAGGAAGTCCGCTCCATCATTAAAGTCTTGATCATCCAGCTCACTTTTACTGAGCAAAATGCAGCTTTGAACCTGAACATCGGCATAGGCTTGCGTGGATGACCACAGCATAAACATCAGATGTTCTGGGTGAACCGGATCCATCCATTTCTTTGCAATCCATTGTCGAAATACATCACAGGTTTTATCAAACTGCTCCTTTAAGTCAGTTTCTAATTGCTTGCGCAAAAAAGGCGCACCGTGCAACACCTCGGCGGCAAAGATTCTGGATGCATGCGGGTATTCTTTGGATTGACGAATTTTTTTAACGATATAATCTCGCAGCGCATCACGCGGGTGCTGCTCGGGTGTCATATCGTTCATGCTCAGCATCCAAATCTTTAGAATGTTGCTTAACACCCCCTGGTAAAGGGCTTCTTTGGTGTGAAAGTAATAGAGAATATTGGCTTTGGGCAAGCATGCTTCTTCAGCGATGGCCATAATCGTCGTGCCACTGTAGCCTCGTTCACTGAATAAACGCTCGGCGACGCGAAGAATGTGTTCGGAGTTGTCTTGTCGAACTTGAGCAAGACTGCGTCGATTGTGTTTGGATTTTGCGGTTGAGTCAGGGCGTTTACTCACAATAATTCACCGATAAAGTGCATGGTAATGGGTGGAGCGGTGTTCTATCTGCTTAAAAAGAGTGCAGAAAAAAAGCATGAGGGGCAAGTCATTCAGAACAAAAAATGCATAAAAAAATATCTTACATGAAATTTAAGATAATTTACTCATTCATTTTCAAGTGCTTATATCTTCCTGCTCTATCTTCTGACCAAATGGTCAGAAGTTGGCATAAGGTCTGCATCTCTTAAGATACAATGATCGTCAACCTACCTTAGGGTAGATATTGACGGAACAAAAAAACTGTCTTGGGAGCGCCTGTCAATGAGCCTGCAACCCCCGTTAATTTCGATTTCCCCAACACGGGAACTCAACGAACTGTTTAGTGATATCCATCCCCCTTTAACGCCACGCCAAGCCGAGCTTGAAAGTGCACGTTGTCTATATTGCTATGATGCACCATGCGTCAAGGCATGCCCTAGCGAAATTGATATACCGAGTTTTATTAATGCCATCCACCATGACAATATCGAGGGTGCTGCACAGACGATTTACTCAAGCAACATACTCGGCGGTACCTGTGCTCGTGTGTGCCCGACAGAAATTTTATGTGAACAGTCCTGTGTTCGTAATAAAGAAGCCGAATGTGCACCGGTTTTGATTGGTTTGCTTCAACGCTATGCGACAGATCATGCCCAATTTGAAGGGCATCCGTTCTCGCGTGAACCTGACACAGGCAAGCGGATTGCCATCGTAGGGGCGGGCCCTGCAGGTTTGAGTTGTGCGCATCGCTTGTCGATGAAAGGGCATCAGGTTGAGATTTTTGAAGCGCATGAGAAGGCCGGCGGGCTAAATGAGTATGGCATAGCACGCTACAAAATGACCCATGATTTTGCCGCCAAAGAGGTGGATTTTATTCTGGGTTTGGGCGGTATTACCCTGCATACAGGAACAGCCTTAGGTCGCGATGTGAGTCTGGTTGATTTGCAGGCTGAGTTTGATGCCGTCTTTTTAGCCATAGGTTTACAAGGGACGCGTCACCTGATGCTCGACAATGAAGACTTAGACTCAGTGCAAAATGCCGTGGACTATATTCGTGAACTGCGACAGGCCTCAGATCTGTGTGAACTGGATGTGCCGAAGCGTGCTGTGGTCATCGGAGCTGGCAACACCGCCATCGATATTGCTTGCCAATTAAAACGCTTAGGCAGTGAAGACGTCACATTGGTGTATCGACGAGGTGCTGAAAGCATGAGTGCGACGGGACATGAACAAGCGATTGCAAAAGCGCACGAAGTTCAAATCAAAACCTGGAGCAAACCCGAACGCTTATTAGTGGATGAAGCGGGCATGTTGATGGGAATGGAGTTTCGCTCTACGACACTGGATCAAGGAGAGTTGATCGATCTCGATACAACCTACTCAATACACTGCGATGCTGTGTTTAAAGCTGTGGGTCAAACACTGGTCCTGCCTGAAAATGAGACAGACCTATTAAGCCAGGTTAAATCAGGAAAGCTGGTCGTTAATTCTGAGTTCCAAACGGCAATACCCAAGGTCTATGCTGGTGGAGACTGTACGGCGATTGGGCAAGATTTAACCGTCGAGGCTGTGCAGCAAGGTAAACGTGCAGCTGAAGCCATCCATTCATCCCTCATATTAGCAGACAAGGCTTAAGCCGCAGGAGACGTACCATGGCGAATTTAAAAACGACATTTGCGGGTATTCAAGCCCCCAATCCTTTTTGGCTAGCCTCTGCGCCGCCAACCGACAAAGCCTATAACGTTGAGCGAGCTTATGAAGCTGGATGGGGAGGGGTGGTTTGGAAGACACTTGGTGAAGATCCTGCCGCGGTGAATGTGTCATCGCGTTACTCTGCGACCTACGACGCGAAGGGACAGGTGGTCGGCTTTAACAATATTGAGTTGATTACCGATCGCTCACTTGAAATCAATCTAAGAGAAATTGAA
This sequence comes from Nitrincola alkalisediminis, assembly GCF_009821115.1. Classification (GTDB taxonomy): domain Bacteria; phylum Pseudomonadota; class Gammaproteobacteria; order Pseudomonadales; family Balneatricaceae; genus Nitrincola; species Nitrincola alkalisediminis. The sequence continues at coordinate 15,105 of NZ_VYTY01000015.1, forward strand.
GCCGTTAAAAAACACTGGCCCGAACAGGCACTGGTTGTCTCTTTGATGGTGCCCTGTGTCGAGGACTCTTGGAAGCGAATTGTTAAGCTGGTCGAAGAAACCGGAGCGGATGGGTTGGAGCTAAACTTTGGCTGCCCACACGGTATGCCAGAGCGCGGTATGGGTGCTGCGGTAGGGCAGGTACCTGACATTGTTGAACAGGTAACGCGTTGGTGCAAGCTTCACAGTCGCTTGCCTGTGATTGTAAAACTTACCCCCAATATTACCGATATTCGCTTTTCAGCACGGGCGGCCAAAGCAGGTGGGGCCGATGCCGTGTCTCTGATCAATACGATTAACTCGATTACGGGTATCGATCTGGATCAGATGGTAGCAAGGCCAATTGTCGATGGTAAAAGTACCCATGGTGGGTATTGTGGACCCGCTGTTAAGCCCATTGCTTTGAATATGGTGTCTGAAATTGCGCGTGACCCTGCAACCTTTGGGCTGCCCATCTCCGGCATAGGGGGGATCAGTAATTGGCGGGACGCTGCCGAGTTTATTGCATTAGGGGCAGGTTCAGTGCAGGTGTGCACCGCTGCGATGATTCATGGATTTCGAATTGTCACCGAAATGAAAGACGGTTTGAGCCGGTGGATGGACTCGAAAGGGTATGAAAAACTGGAGGACTTTAGAGGTCTGGCTGTGGCCAATACAACCGACTGGAAATACCTCAATATGAATTATAAGGTGGTGGCGAACATCAATGATGACAGCTGTATTGGCTGTGGCCGCTGTTACATTAGTTGTGAAGATACCTCTCACCAAGCCATTGCCAAATTGCCACAGCCAGATGGAAGCAACCGTTACCAAGTGATTGAAGACGAGTGTGTTGGTTGTAATTTATGCGAGATTACCTGCCCAGTGTCGGCGTGCATTACAATGGAGCAACGTGAAGCAGACAAACCTTACTTGAGCTGGATTCACGATGAACGTAACCCTCATCGTGAGGTTGGGCATTAGGCGCTGACGGTTTTCCGCCTTAACGAAGGTTTACGCAGGTGTCAGCAAACTGAAGTTGAGGTATTGCCCCCCAGCTTGTTTCGTGATCAAAGTCGACGATAGCACCTCAAATCGAGGTGCTATCGTCACCTTTAGGGCAGTATGGAAGCTGTTGGTGCTAGTCTTCGTTGGCCGCTCGTAAGCGTTCCAAACGTTCCTGCTCTTCGGTCGTGGCGGCCTCGATGACACTCATTAATTCATCAACATCCGCCAGATCCTCACGCTCAGCAAATTGACCGGTCAGTTGGGATTCAGGCGTTAATTTTCCGGATTCGTATAAGTCCCACATCTCTTTAGCGTACTGCGTGGTTAGCAGTTCTGGCGCAAATTGACCAAAATATGCCCGCATATTGTTGACGTCACGTGCCAACATACGCTCGGCATTATTGTTTCCAGCAGCGTTCACAGCTTGGGGAAGATCAATGATGACGGGGCCTTCTTCATTTAATAGCACATTAAACTCAGACAAATCGCCGTGCACGAGACCTGCACAAAGCATCCGTACAATTTCTTTAATAATCTGTTCATGCCAGCGCAGTGCATCTTCTCGACTGAGGGTGACGTCATCAAGCCTTGGCGCAACATAGCCCTCTGCATCGGTAATCAGCTCCATTAGCAGCACGCCGTCAATAAAACCATAGGGTTTAGGAACGCGAACCCCTGCTGCAGCCAATTGGTAAAGGGCATCCACCTCGGCATTCAGCCATGCGTTTTCTTGCTCTTTTTGACCGTATTGTGTTTTTTTAGACATCGCACGTGCACGGCGGGTGTTGCGCACTTTACGGCCTTCTTGGTATTCAACGGCTTGTTTAAAGCTACGCTGCTTCGCTTCCTTAAACACTTTTGCGCACTGCACGTGATCGTTTGCGCGGACCACAAACACTTGCGCTTCTTTACCACTCATTAACTGACTGATGACTTCATCAATCATTCCATCTTCTACCAGAGGTTGTAATCGTTTTGGGACTTTCATCAATAAAATTCCGATAAAGCAGCCGAATCAAAAGCGTTGAGCGTCGGTGATTGAACACACCCAGCTTAACGCTTATCCGAGTTTAGTCGATTCATCCAAATTTATGGACATGGGTTGGGTTGTTGCAGATGAATCGCTTCAATGTCCCCAAGCACCTCTGTCGACAATACAATATCAGCCGACTCAATATTTGACTTCAATTGCTCAAGCGTAGTGGCACCAATAATATTGGCTGTCACAAAGGGGCGATCATTTACAAATGCCAATGCCATTTGCGCAGGGTCTAGGCCATGGCGTTTTGCGATTGCAACATAGGCACGTGTTGTACTTTCAGCGCGCTCAGATGTGTAACGCTTAAAGCGCTCATAAAGGGTTAAGCGTCCCTTGGCAGGGCGTTGGCCATCGAGATACTTACCACTCAGCACACCAAAGGCTAAGGGTGAGTAGGCAAGAAGGCCTAGGTTTTCACGTATTGACATCTCGGCCAGCCCCACCTCAAACGAACGATTAAGCAGGTTGTAGGGGTTTTGAATGGACTGAATTCGCGTCAATTCCAGCTGATCACTCAGGCGAAGATACTCATGCATTCCCCATGGGGATTCATTGGAAATACCGATATGACGAACTTTGCCACTTTTGACGAGCTCATTGCAGGCGCTAAGCGTCTCTTCAATCGAAATCGCATCGGGTGATTCTTGATGTTGATAGCCAAGTTGACCGAAAAAGTTGGTGTGGCGTTCCGGCCAGTGCAGTTGATAAAGATCGATATAGTCGGTTTGTAAGCGCTGAAGGTTGTCATCCACCGCCGACAAAATATGCTCTCGCGACAATCTAGGCCCGTTGCGCAGATAGTGAAAGGATTCGCCAGGGCCTGTGACTTTAGTGGCTAAGACAATTTTATCTCGAAGGCCGCGTTTTTTTAACCAAGTGCCTAGAAACCTTTCGGTCTGGCCTTGTGTCTCAGGTCTTGGGGGAACGGGGTACATTTCAGCAGCGTCAACAAGATTAATGCCCAGGTCCCAAGCCATGTCCAATTGCTCGTGAGCCTCTGACTCAGTATTTTGCTCACCCCATGTCATGGTGCCCAATGCAATTTTTGAAACGCGGAGATCAGTTTTGCCTAATTGTCTATATTCCATACGGCCCTCGGTAGCGGTTTCCCTAGACGAATATCAATGATTGGCTTGAAAGGTTTGCTTGCTGACCTGTCAACTCATCATAAGCCTGAGTAGAATACCATATCTTGTTCAATCAATAACGAACGAGCCTGAGTCTAACAGACAAAAACAGTTGGTTAAAATGCCCCTAGAAGGTTTAAAGACAAAAATGCAGTCCCCCTTTAAGTACGTATCACGTGTGCTTTGTGCTTTATTAATGTGTGTATTGCTGAGTTATTCACTCACTGCAACGGCTAATCAACCCAGTCATGAGGTGCGTTTAGTTGAATCTCAGCAAGGGTTAACCCAGGCGCTCGAAACGCTGGATGAGCGACTCGCACCGATGCTTTCAGTCATCGACGACACTGAAGCGAAGCAGTGGTTAGCAACGCCTTTGTCAGAGTCACTTGAACAGTTAAAACAAGCCAGCGAGACCACGGAAGAGCAGAAACAAGCGCTTCAGGCAGCAGCAGACATTGAAAAATCATCAACGGAACGCTTGCTAGGGGCATTGGAGCGAGTTGACGTTGCGAAAAATATCAACGAGCGCAGGCGGGTCCTCGAAGAGCGCATTGCTGAGTTTGAGTTACAACTGCGTCAGTTACCGCAAACACAAGAGCAAATGAGTTTATCGGATATCGAATCGCGTATGTCCGAACTTAGGGTCTTGCGTGATCAGCTTGCACAAGATACTGAGCAAAAGCAGCAATCCTTGGGTCGGCTGGAGGAGCAAACACGAACTCTTGCTACGCAATTATCGGATCTATCCCGTGAGCTATTAACTCGACACCCCACGGATCTTCCCCTTGAAGGGCTTAGTCCGATCGAGGAGTTGGTTAAGCAGGTAGATGATCGTCGGCGACAAGCTCGTCTCTTGAGTTTACGTCTTGATCAGCAAAGCGTAACCCCAAGAATTGAGCTTCTCAAGCTTGAGATCCTCGCACAAGAATACCAAAGTGTATTACTGGCTGAATTGCTTCGTCAGTTGGAAAATGAGTTTAATCTTCGAACGTCTGAAGAAATCAGAGAGCTGAATACCCAGCTGGTGCGTTTAACCGAGCGTGACCCTCAAGTGCTGCTTGATTTTCCTGATGAGATTCAGGACTTACGCAAACGTATTGATCAGATTGCAGTGAACTATGAAGTGACGCGCAGCTTACAGCAGCGACGTGATGAGTACACCCGACTCCATGAGGGCTTACTGCAGACGCTAGCAAGTGTTCAAGAGCGCCTGGAAGTCAGTGGGCTAACCGATGCCTTGGGAGTTCAGTTCTTAGAGGAGCAGCGACGGCTCAATGACTTAAAAGAGCAAAGGGGCGTTGTCCGTGATTTAGAACGGGAGTTAGCTCAATCGCGGCTCAGAAGTATCTCCTTGCGTGACGAGATACGCTTGGCTCCCTCCGTACAGTCAATCTCAGTAGAGGCAACCGCACAGCGGCAGCTGTCGACGTTGCGGCGTGACATCTTAAATGCACAGCTGATGTCTGAGCAGCAGTTGAGTGAGCAGTTACGTCAAAATGAAGAGCGTCTGAAAATTCTCAACACCGTGATTGATCAGTTAGATCAGACCTTAAAAGAAAGCTTACTCTGGTGGCCCAGTCACTCAGCAATGAGTCTTGAATGGGTTCGGAGTCTGCCGGCGGCACTTGTCCAGCTGCTTGATCCTTCCGTTTGGTCGGGTATTTTCAGTTCACTCTACCTAATGCTGATTTATAACCCGCTGCTCAGTGCGTTAACACTGATTGCTGTCTTGGGAGTTTACCTGTGGGGGCGGCGTGCTAAAGCGGAATTAGAGGCTTTGGCCGAACAAGTTTCGCATCGCTATACCGACAACATCATGCTCACGTTAAAAGCCATAGGTTGGAGCTTATTGCGTGTTTTACCCATACCGATGTTGTTGTTTTTAAGTGCATTTAATTTGCGACGTTTGGATGAGGCTGTTTTATCCAATGGCGTTCAAGTTCTGGGCAGCGTCCTGAACAGTACCGCTGCTTGGTGGTTGGCCGGTCATTTATTCCTGTTGTTCACCTCCGAAAAGGGTGTCGGACGTGCTCACTTTAAGTGGGACCCTATTTTATTAATACGTTTGCGTCGTAGTTTGACTTGGTTTTTACCGGTGCAACTGCTGCTGATTATCTTTTTGGCTCTGGCGTTTGGACATCCGAGTGAGTTGGTTTACGACGTCTTTGGGCGCTTAGGCTTGTTCTTAGTGGTGTTCTTAAACGGTTTGATAGCCTGGCAGGTGTTGGCGCCGACCACACAGACCTTAGAAGGGTTTTTAGCCAGTAAACAACGCAAAGTGCTGCGTTTCGGATTCCTTTTAGGAACCTTAGCCCTGCTGGCATTGACCTTTGCCGGTTACTTATTGACGGTCGGTGAGTTGCTGCCCAAGTTGGTTGATACGCTGATGATGTTAAGCCTTGTGTGGCTTGTGCATTGTATTGCAGCAAGAGCCCTCATACTCAGCGAAACACACCTCAGGCTCAAACGTTTCCGTGAGCAAAAGGCCAAACAAGAGGCAGAAGAACCAAGCAATGTTGTGGGAGAAGGGGCGATAGAGCTGCCAGAGCAGCAGTTGAGCATTGAGCATATTAGTCAGCAAACGCGGTCATTGTTAAGAACGTTTACCTTCACGGGCCTAGTGTTTGTACTGTTTTTGGTATGGGCAGATGTATTGCCGGCACTGACTTGGTTAGATGGTATCACCCTTTGGTCACGCATCACTGTTGTAGGTGAAGCCGAGTTACTTAGTCGAGTGAGTTTGCAGGACTTTATGCTGGCACTATTGCTGGCCGGCGTCTTTACCTTGGCTTCGCGCAATTTGCCGGGCTTAGTCGAAATTCTCTTGGCGCGCAGTCACCTCATGGAAGCCGCCCACAGCTATACCGTGACGACCTTACTGCGTTATGCCATTACGGTGGTGGCTGTTGTCACCATTTTCTCGCTGTTGGGATTGCGATGGAGTGAGTTGCAGTGGATGGTGGCTGCATTAACCCTAGGTTTGGGATTTGGTCTTCAAGAAGTGGTGGCCAACTTTGTCTCGGGTCTGATTATGCTGTTTGAACGTCCGGTTAGGGTGGGCGATACCATCACAATTGGTGAGTTCAGTGGCACGGTCGCGCGTATTCGGACACGGGCAACAACCATTATCGATTGGGATAACCGCGAAATCGTGGTGCCGAATAAAAACTTCATCACTGAGCGCTTGATTAACTGGACACTATCGGACAATGTGACACGCCTTGTGTTACCCATAGGTGTTTCCTATAGCTCAGATCCAGAACAAGTGATGGAGATTTTATTGCAGATTGCGAATGAGCACCCATTAACCTTGGAAGATCCTGCGCCTTCCGTGTACTTCACGCGTTTTGCTGACAGTACTTTAAACTTCGATCTGCGAGTCTACGTCTGTCAAATGTCAGATCGCTTGGTGACGACCAGTAATTTGAATGTGGCAATCCTAAAAGCCTTCCGTGAAGCCAATATTGAGATTGCCTTCCCGCAAATGGATATTCATATTCGAGATGTTCCGAGAGAGATGCAGCCGCCTATTGAAACACGGAAGCCTTGGCAAAAAGGCATAAAAAAGCCGAATCTAAACTAGATTCGGCTTGAGTGGCTGAGATGCCTGGCGAAAGCTAGGCATCTTGCGAGCATTAAGCGGCTTTGAAATTCGCCAGAATGCTGTTGAGTGTAGCGCTTGGGCACATGACAGCAGATGTCTTCGCAGCATCTGGATGGTAGTATCCACCGATGTCCACTGGGTGTCCTTGAGCGTCGCTCATTTCTTTTAGAATAGTATCCTGATTGTCGGTCAACGCTTTAGCTAAAGGCTCAAAGCGTGCTTTCAACTCAGCGTCTTCATCCTGTGCTGCCAACTCTTGAGCCCAGTACATGCCTAAGAAGAAGTGGCTGCCACGGTTATCCAACTCGCCAGTTTTGCGTGAAGGAGACTTGTTGTTTTCCAGCAGTTTCTCGGTGGCGGCATCCAACGCTTTACCGAGTAGCTGAGCTTTCGGCAGGTTTTCTTTGATGCCTAGCTCTTCTAAAGATACGGCAAGGGCCAAGAACTCACCTAAAGAATCCCAACGCAGGTGGTTTTCTTGAACCAACTGCTGAACGTGCTTAGGCGCAGAGCCGCCTGCACCTGTCTCGTACATTCCACCGCCAGCCAGCATCGGAACGATTGACAGCATTTTTGCAGAAGTGCCGAGTTCCATGATTGGGAAGAGGTCTGTGAGGTAGTCGCGCAATACGTTACCGGTAACAGAGATCGTATCCATGCCACGAATCAAACGTTCCATGGTGCGGCGAATCGCAGGAATGTAAGACATGATACGAATATCAAGACCGTCGGTATCGTATTCTTTCAGATACTCTTCAACCTTAGCGCGTAGCTCTCTATCGTGAGCACGTTCTTTATCCAACCAGAAAATAGCAGGCGTGTCTGATTGACGTGAACGTGTAACGGCCAATTTAACCCAGTCACGGATCGCTGCATCTTTAGTTTGGCATGCACGCCAAATGTCACCTTTTTCAACCTGATGTTCCATAATCAGTGAACCATCGGCAGCGTTTACGATTCTCATCGTGCCGTCAGCGGTCATTTCAAAGGTTTTATCGTGCGAGCCGTACTCTTCGGCTTTCATGGCCATCAAGCCAACGTTGGGCACAGTACCCATGGTTGTTGGATCGAAAGCGCCATTGGTTTTGCAGAAGTTGATCATTTCTTGGTAGATACGTGCGTAGGTGCTCTCAGGCATAACCGCTTTTGTATCTTTAGGCTTGCCGTCTTGTCCCCACATTTGACCAGAGTTACGGATCATGGCAGGCATCGACGCATCGACGATAACATCGCTTGGGATGTGAAGGTTAGTGATGCCTTTTACCGAATCAACCATCGCCATTTCAGGACGGCCCGCATAGCATGCGTGGATATCTTCTTCGATTTCTTCTTGCTTAGAGTGTGGCAGCGTTTTGATTTTGTCGTAAACACTGCTTAGACCGTTGTTCGGGTTAACGCCCAGATCTTTGAACAGCTCTGCATGTTTTTCGAACACGTCTTTGTAAAAAACGGTCACAGCGTGGCCGAACACGATCGGGTGAGACACTTTCATCATGGTGGCTTTAACGTGTAAAGACCACATAACGCCTGTTTCTTTGCAGTCGTTCAAGGTGTCTTCAAAGAAATCACGCAGTGCTTTAGCACTCATGAACATTCCATCTAGCACTTCACCTTTCAACAGGTGCAGTTCTTTTTTCACAGTAACGGTGCCGTCTTTAGCAACAAACTCGATGCGCACGTCTGTGTCATCTTGCATGGTTGTTGATTTCTCGCTGGAGTAGAAATCACCGCCTTTCATGTAGGCAGCGTGTGAGCGAGATGCAGGGCTCCATTTACCCATGGAATGTGGGAATTTGCGAGCAAAGGCTTTAACCGCTGGTGGAGCACGACGGTCAGAGTTACCCTGGCGAAGTACAGGGTTAACGGCGCTGCCTAAAATCTTGCTGTAACGATCACGGATTTCACGTTGCTCAGCGGTAGCGGGCTCGTCTGGGAAGTTTGGAATGTCGTAACCTTGAGACTGAAGTTCAGCAATAGCGGCCTTGAGTTGCGGAATTGAGGCGCTGATGTTCGGTAGCTTTATGATATTTGCTGAAGGGTCTAGCGTTAACTCGCCCAGTTCTGCGAGTGTATCCGTTACACGTTGAGACTCGGTTAATCTTTCGGGGAAAGAGGCAAGGATACGTGCCGCTACGGAGATGTCACTGGTTTCTACACTGATTTCAGCTGCAGCTGTGAAAGTTCTAATAATGGGAAGAAGAGAAAAGGTTGCAAGAGCTGGAGCTTCATCAGTAAGCGTATAAATAATTTTCGGACTTTTTTCTGTCATTTTATTCCCCAAGTTGCATGGCTGAATGGCCTTCGTCTTAATGCGAAGGTGTCTGTTATGATCAAAGTAGCCTGATTTTATTCTTTTTTAGTAAAAAAACTACAAGGATATTGTAACTAACTACAGGTAAATTTTATACGCTAAGAGTATAGACGTTGGACTAAAGTCAGTACAGAAGCGATGAATGGTCCATCCTTATTGGCGGAATGCGCGAGGTTTATGCTCGGAAGTTTAGGTGTTTTTCAAACAATCAAGGTATTTCAGATCACTTTACTAGGATATCTGTGCTATTCTTTCAAACAAATAGGTATGTAAAGCGGGGGCTTGTTGATGTCGAATTCATCTGCCGAGGGTGATGCTTCTTATCAGCAAATAAAACGTCTAAATCAAATTGGCATCGCGCTCTCTTCACAGCGGGATAAGCGCCAGCTTTTGTCCCTCATACTAACGAGCGCTCGTGAGCTTACGGGCGCTGAAGCAGGCACTCTCTATATCCGCGAAACCAGCACGCTGTACATGCGTGAAACGGATGTGCCATCACTCAGATTTGATATCGTTCAAAATGATCGTCTTAATATTAATCTGGGTGGTCGAGATCAATCCCCAGTGGATAATTTCCCCCCGATTCCCTTGTTAACAGAAGACGGCAAACCCAATAACAAAATGGTCGTGGCTTGGTCTGTGAATAACAACCGAACGGTGAATATTCCAGACGCCTACGCCCATGAAGGCTTTGACTTTTCGGGGACACGAGCCTTTGATCAGCGCACGGGCTATCGTTCCTGCTCATTTTTAACGGTGCCACTTTCTGACCACGATGGACACGTGATTGCAGCCCTGCAGTTGATTAATAAGCTAAACGACAAGGGCAAGATCTCCGCATTTACACAAAAGGACCAAGAGTTAGCAGAGTCTTTGGCCTCCCAAGCGGCCATGGCTATTATTAACCAGCGTCTGATTAATGAAATGAAAACGCTGTTCGATAGCTTTACACGTGTTATTGCAACCGCTATCGACAGCAAGTCACCGCATACGGGTAATCACTGCCGCCGCGTACCTGACGCAACACTGATGCTGGCCGAGGCCGCTTCGCGTTCAAACCATCCCGCCTTAAGCGATTTTAAAATGACCGAGGCCGATTTTTATGAGCTAAAAACGGCGGCGTGGTTGCATGACTGTGGAAAGGTGGTAACCCCCCACCATGTCATGGAAAAGTCGCGAAAACTTGAGACAGTTATCGATCGAATCGGCTGGGTAGAGGATCGGCTTGAAATTCTGTTGCGTGATTTACGCATCAATGCTTTAGAACTAAAAATTCAAGTACTAGAGCAGGGGGCGAATGTCTTAGCAGACCTTGAATCCCTCAAGGAAAGAGAGCAAACCCTCTTAGAAGATATGGCGTTTTTACATCAGTGCAATATGGGTGCGGAATTTGTAACAGATGAAGATTTGCAGCATCTTGAGCGCATTCGCAATTATGTATGGGCAGATAAAAAAGGCCATAAGCGCACCTTCTTAACCGACGATGAATATCGCAATCTCTGTATACGCCGTGGCACGTTAAATCCCGAAGAGCGTAAAATCATGGAAGGCCATATGACCGCAACCTTGAGCATGCTGGAGCAACTGCCATTTCCTGAACACCTGAAAAATGTTACTGAGTATGCCGTGTGTCACCATGAGCGCATGGACGGTAAGGGCTATCCACGTGGCTTGTCACGCGATCAAATGTCTATACCGGCTCGAATTATGGGCATAGCGGATGTGTTTGAAGCCCTAACAGCACCTGAGCGTCCCTATAAGCAGCCAATGAAGCTGTCGCAAGCGCTCGCCATCATGGGGCGAATGGTTGAGGATAACCACTTGGATCCTGACTTGTTTCAAGTCTTCGTTGAAGAAAAAGTATACATGACCTATGGAGCTAAGCACATGAAACCTGAGCAAATGGATGAAGTGAATCTTCAGGAGCTTAAGGGACTGAACAGGAGTGTTGTATGAAGGTGCAGGTGCTGGGGTGCAGTGGTGGAATCGGAGTCGGTGAATTTACGACCTGTGTTCGCATCAATGAGGATATTCTCTTGGATGCAGGAACCGGTTTGGGATGTTTAACTCAGGCTGAGTTAACTCAGTTGCGTCATGTGTTTATCACGCATTCGCATTTGGATCATGTGTGCTTGCTTCCCATGCTCATTGATAATCAGTTCGAGTTGTTAACATCCCCTATCCACGTATATGGCGTGTCGCCAGTATTGGAAAGTCTGCATCAACACATTTTCAATTGGAAAATTTGGCCTGACTTTACGCAATTGCCATCTGCAGATGCACCTGTGATGGCCTTTACGACCTTAACGTCAAATGAGCCCTTTGAGCTGGGTGGAGTGTCCTTTACGCCCTTTGACGTTGAGCATGTGGTGCCAACGACAGGTTATGCGATTGTTTCGGAAGGCGGTCGACTGTTTGTATTTACCAGTGACACCACGTTAAATGAAGGATTGATTAAAAGCCTTAATCAGATGGGCCCCATTCATAGTCTGATGATTGAATGTGCCATGCCCAGTCGGATGCAAGACCTGGCCATCGCTTCAAAACACATGACACCCACCATGTTGAAAGAATTATTACTCTGCTTGGGAACGATGCCTGAACGAATTCTTATTTCTCATATCAAGCCATACTATGTTGATGAAGTGGAAGCTGAGTTAATGTCATTGCACCTCAAGTCAGAGCTGGTGCTTTTGTCGTCGGGCCAGTTTTTTTTCCTTTAGCATAATCGATGCACGCCAGAAACCGAGCTTGTCACCATCAATAAAATGCACATGCTCATCTGCTTGAAAATCTTCAACTAAACAGGTGAGCGAGGTCGCCTCGCTGAAGGCATAGCCGTAAATGATTTCATTTCGGCTTTCGCCTTTGTCGAGCAATGCCAGAAGTTGGCCAATTTCTTCCAAGGAAAGGTCAAAGACCATTCTGGGGCCTCCAGCTTGCTTGCGAAAGTCACTGTGCAACACGAGAGTATTCAGATAGCGCTTCGCATTAATCGATAAAAACTGTCCTCCAAGTCGCCATCCAAGCCAGAGTAACGCAGAGCCTAGATAAGCACCTAAAATGCGCATGGCTTTTGGCCGAGTAGAAGGGGTGGATAACTCACGTTTCAGAGATTGAATAGAAGGGTGAGTCGGTGGAGAAAGCGCATCACTATTGCCCAAAGGGGATGCTCTGCGCTCTTGGATTAACACGTGGATTTGATCCATCAACGCGCGTATGTGTTCAATACCCACGTCTCCTTCATCAACAGGGTCGACGATTAATGAAACGATTTTCCCTTGTCGGCTTGGGATGGGGTGCCAGCGGCAGGAGAGATTATCGAGGCCCAACAATTCCCCAGACTTGGGTTGAAGTTGACGTTCGGGTTGTTCTTTAACCCAACGATCGGCCTCTGTGATCCCTCTACCTAAAAATAATCCAAACGCATTGCGTGCGCCGACCTGTTGCAAACTGGCATACACAGGAAAGCCAGACGCCTTAAGCTCTTTGACGGCGACAATCCCAACGCGCAAATGAATTCCAAATGCGTCCTGTGCCCAATACGCGAGCGCGGCCAAAACATCAGACATGCGCTCCTGCAAGTCAATCGGGCAGGCGGCTATGATGCCATCCCCACCAAACTGAACAATCGGTAAGGTTGTGCTTGGTTTTAGCAGATGGCTAACGGCGGCTACCGCACCTGCCGCAATAAAATTAATATCTCGATCGCGTCCCTGGCTGGCCAGATCGGTGCTGGAAACAACATCGGCCACTGCAATGATCCACTGATCATCCAGCTCGTCATACCAGCTAAGGTCCGCTGAGTTGACTTCAAAGTTGACAATTCGCTTTAGGCCCATAGAAATTGGTCGTCCGATTTGTTGTAGATCTATGATCAGCATACAGGTGCTGATGTGTTTTGGATCATTACATACAACTTCCGTCGAATATACAATTGAATAGGGTCTTAAAAGACGGATAATTATTTAAAGTTAAATAACAATCATACTTATTTGTATTGACCTTTTGTAAAGAAATGAGAATAATTGCCTTTAAGGTTATGTCGCTGGTCTAAAATGCCAACCGCTTAACGTCAATTCACTTGAACGCTAAAAAGGTTATCTCTTATGCAAAAGAAACTGCTTACGGGTATCGCACTGCTTGGATCTCTGGTCATTGCTCCATTGGCCTCGGCTGCGAGTTTGACAGTCTATTCTGGCCGTGGTGAAGCGCTGGTTCAGCCGATTATCGATCAGTTTGAAAAGCAAACAGGCAATAAAGTTAACGTGCGTTACGGTGATACGGCTCAATTGGCGGTTCTCATTCAAGAAGAAGGTGATCGCTCACCTGCTGACGTATACTGGGGGCAAGATGCAGGTGCAATGGGCGCATTAGCCAATGCAGGTTTGTTAGCCACTTTGCCAGAAGACATCTACAAAGATTTACCGGGTGTATTTACCAGTAAAACCGGCCAGTGGGTTGCGGCCAGTGGTCGTTCACGTGTGATCGTCTATTCAACTGAGCGTGCATCTGCAGATGATATCCCAGCATCTGTATTTGACCTGACAGACGAAAAATTTAAAGGCCGCTTTGGCCTAGCACCAACAAACGGCGGTTTCCAGTCATTTGTAACAGCTATGCGTGTTAAGCACGGTGATGAAGCAACCTTGGCTTGGTTAAAAGGCATGAAAGCCAATGAGCCAAAAATCTACCGCAACAATACCACTCAAGTACAAGCGGTTGGTGATGGTGAGATAGACTTTGCGTTGGTAAATAATTACTATTTACCCCGTTTTGTTGCAGCGAACAGTGAGTACCCTGCGAAGCAGACGTATTTTGCTGAAGGCGACATCGGAAACTTGATGAACGTTGCGGGTGTTGCAGTCCTGAAGAGCAGCAAAAATCAAGACGCTGCCAATGCATTTGTTCAATACATGCTAACGCCTGCTGCACAACAATACTTCACATCGTTTGTGAATGAGTACCCAGTGGTTGAGGGCATTATCCCGAATGCAGTATTGGGTGATCTTGACGAGATGCTGAAATTGGCGCCTGAAATTGATCTGGATCAGTTAGCTGATTTGGAAGGCACATTAAAGCTTCTGCGTGATGCTGAATTGCTGTAAGTATAGTTCAAATACGAAGCGTTGTTCTTGGCAGCGCTTTGTTTAAGTAGAGTCGAAGCCAGTGTTACTTGTAACATTGGCTTTTGCCATTTTTAAATACCAGTGTTTTCGTAAATAGATACTGTGTCAGATCTAACAATAGTGAGACCTAATGAGTAGTACAGTCGTAAAGTCCGTTGCAGTATCAGAGGTGCTAGCGTCCGTTAAAAGACCGCCACTTTATATTCTGGTTCCGGCTTTATTGGTTGCGCTATGCATGCTGATTCCCCTGGTTTACCTTTTTTTACGAGCAGGGCAGGCGCAGCCTGATCAACTGCTTGAGTTGGTGTTTCGACCGCGAAACGCACAACTGCTACTCAACACACTTTCCCTAACGGGTGGTGTCTTGCTAATTTGTACCTTTCTTGCGTTGCCTTTGGCTTGGCTGGTCACGCGCACAAATATTGCAGCGAAGCGCTTTTTAACGATTTTAGCCGTTGTGCCTTTGGCTGTTCCCGGTTATGTCATGGCCTATGCTCTTCTGGGAGTGGGCGGCAATATGGGCGCTTTAAATCAGCTTTTTGGTATCCGGGTGAATAATATATCGGGCTACTGGGGCGCTGTCTGGGCCTTGTCCCTTTACACCTATCCGTACATTTTTTTGAACGTGCGCGCGGCATTGCTAGGCTTGGATTCAAGCCTCGAAGAAAGCGCGCAAAGTTTAGGCTACTCAAAATCCATGGTCTTTTTAAAAATCATCTTGCCGCATCTTCTGCCTGCGTTATTGGCGGGGTACATGGTGGTTGGGTTATATGTTTTAGGGGATTTTGGTGCTGTTGCGTTAATGCGATACGAAGCATTCAGTTACGCTATTTTTACGCAGTATTCAGGTGCATTTGACCGAATCTATGCAGCTTGGTTGTCCATTATGCTGTTAGCACTGGCGGTTTCATTTTTAGTGGTCGAGGCCTTGATCTTAAAGCGTAAGCGCTTAGCCAGCGTCGGCAGTGGGGTTACGCGTCCGGCGCGTATGTTTGAATTAGGTAAGGCATCACCGATTGCGTGGCTTTATATCCTGGTCGTGTTAGGCACTTCAATTGGGTTGCCAGTGGCTATGTTGTCCTACTGGTTACTCATCGCCCCACCGGATGTGAGTATTTTTTGGCAAGTGCCTTGGACCTTTCTTCGCTCGGCCTCGGCCGCTGCACCTGCGGCGATTCTTGCCGCCGCCTTGGCGCTGCCCGTGTGCTACTTATCGGTTCGTTATCCCTCTCGCTTAACCAGCATGATTGAACGTTCTACGTATATTGGTTACGCGCTACCGCCGTTAACCTTGGCATTGGCCATGGTTTTCTTCTCATTGCAAACGGCGTATTTCTTTTATCAAACGCTTGGGCTTTTGATTGTGACCTGGACCTTGGCGACGCTCGCGCTCGCGATGGGGCCTATTCGCAGTGCCATCATGCAAACGCGCGCCAACACCGAAGAAGCGGCCTATGCGCTTGGATACAGCCCAGCGGCTACGTTTTACCATGTTATGTTTCCTCGCTTAAGACGAGGAATTTTGGCGGCACTTGCCCTTGTGTTTCTATTTTGTATGAAAGAACTGCCGATCACCTTTTTACTTGCACCTACGGGTTATAGCACGTTGGCGGTCACCGTCTTCTCGAGGACGTCGGAAGGGATGATGGCGGAAGCCGCTCCTTTTGCGGCCGCCATTGTGATCTTTTCCAGTTTATCCGTGGGTATGGTTCTTAACCGTGAAAAAATTAAGGGGAGCCGATGAACAGTCGTCAAACAGTTGTTGATGGTATTCAGATAGAAGACCCCAATTTAGATCATCGTCCTGAGCAGATTCAGGTTGATCATCTTTGTAAGCGATATCGGGCCAATGATGCGTTTGCTGTCGAGGATTTGTCTTTCACACTGCATAAAGGTGAAATCTTGGCTCTGCTAGGTCCAAGTGGTTGTGGTAAGACGACGACGCTCAGGATGATTGCTGGCTTTGAGCGGGTGGATTCGGGTCGAATTTTTTTGCATGGGCGTGATGTCACTCACTTGTCGCCCCAGCAGCGAAAAATAGGGATCGTGTTTCAAGACTACGCGCTTTTTCCGCATATGACGATTGAGCAAAATGTGATGTTTGCTATGCGTGAAGTTCCGAAGTCTCAGCGTCCTAAAAAAGCCGAATATTGGCTGGATTTGATGGGCTTGGCGGACTTGAAGGTGCGTTACCCGCATGAACTCTCGGGCGGGCAACAACAGCGTGTTGCGCTGGCGAGGACCTTGGCTGCTGAGCCGGATTTAGTGCTGTTAGATGAGCCTTTTTCCAACCTGGATGCATCCTTACGAGAGTCAACGCGCAATGAAATGCGGGCGCTTTTCAAGCGTGCGGAAACAACCGTTATCTTGGTGACGCATGATCAAGCGGAAGCCTTAACCTTCGCTGACACGGTCGGAGTCATGCAGAAAGGGCGTTTAGCTCAAATTGGAACGCCTCAGCATGTCTATCAAAATCCGGCCAATGCCTTTGTTGCGCGTTTTCTTGGGCACACGAATTTGTTGGTAGGAAATGCCGATGGTGGGCGAGTCAAAACCCCCTTAGGTGAGGTGTTGATTGCCGATGGGATTGCAACGGGTGAAGTAAAACTATCCTTGCGCCCTGAAGATCTTCACTTGAGCCCGGCGCCAAGTTGTGATGCGGCGGCGCGTATTATTGCGCGTGAGTTTAGAGGGCACGATTATTTTTACACGCTAGAACAAGATGGTTATCAATATTGCGTGATTACCCCGAGTCATCATTGTTATGATGTCGGCAGCTGGGTCAATATTAATGTATTGCGCAGTGGCTCAGTGTTACCAGAAGCGGGTTGAGCCCGCTGCTGGTTGAGTCGAAGGATAGCTTTGGCAGCCTTCTTATTTAGCTGTCACAGCACTCTGCTATAAGTACCAAGACAAAATAGGTCCACCCCATAAAATAGCGCACCAGCCGGCGAGGGCTAGATAGGGACCAAATGGCATGGGATTGTTGGCTTGATGCTTGCCCGTTGCCATCATAATGATCGCAAATAGAACTCCCGCAACTGAAGAAAACAAAATGGTCATCGGCAGGGTAAGGACACCTCCCCAAGCACCAATCGCCGCCAGTAGCTTGAAGTCGCCAAACCCCATACCTTCTTTGCCTGTTGCCAGCTTAAAAAGCCAATAAACGGACCATAATGACAAATACCCCAGCATGGCACCCCAGACGGCATCCTCTAGCGTGGTAATTAACTCAAAACTGTTCAAGAGAAGGCCAAGCCATAGTAAGGGGAGCGTAATGGCATCGGGCAGTAGCTGATGATCAATATCAATAAAAGTCAGGGCTATCAGCGCCCACGTAAAGACCAGCAGTCCTAGTCCAAGGGTTGTAAAGCCAAACTGCCAGCCGATAAAGCCACCGACACAGGCTGAAAACAGCTCAATTAAGGGGTAACGAGTCGAAATAGACGTTCCACATTGGCTGCATTTACCTTTCAGAAGAATCCAGCTGACAACAGGGATGTTTTCAAACCAGCGAATCAGATGTCCGCATTCTTGGCAGCGAGATCGGGGGTGAGCAAGATTAAATGTACTTGTATCCTCAGGTGTAGCGTCTGGCTGATTAGCCGATTGAATGGCCTCTTGCCATTCACGCTCCATCATAACGGGTAGGCGATAAATAATGACATTTAAAAAACTGCCAACCAATAAAGATAAAGCAAAGGCGGCAATGGCCGCCGATGCTGTATATGCGGGAAAGAGTTCGAACAATATCATGCGTTTTTTTAGACCACGTTACCCAACTGGAAGATTGGCAGATACATCGCAATAACCAACCCGCCCACAAGGGTACCCAAAACAACCATGATCAGTGGCTCAAGCAGGCTGGATAGGTTGTCTACGGCGTTATCGACTTCCTCTTCATAAAAAGACGCGATTTTATCCAGCATGGTATCTAGGGAGCCTGCTTCTTCACCGATTGCAATCATTTGCGTCACCATGGGTGGGAAAATACCTGTGATGACCGTTGCGTTTTGCAAGGATTGTCCCGTTGAAACACCGTTGCGAATTTGAATAATGGCATTTCTGAACACGACGTTGCCTGCGGCACCCGCCGCGGAATCCAATGCTGCCACTAAGGGTACACCCGCCGCAAACGTGGTTGATAAGGTTCGAGTAAAACGAGCAATGGCGGCTTTGAACAGTATGGGGCCAAGGATCGGAATCTTTAACACAAACCGATCCACCGCATCAGAGAATTTTTGCGACTTTTCGAGGAGCTTGGTAAACCCAAAGCCAGCAGCCACAAAGCCAATCAGAGCTAAAAACCAGTATTTTTGCGCCAATTCAGATAAGGCAATAACAAACAGCGTAAATGCGGGGAGGTCTGCGCCAAAGCCTCTAAAGATATCTTGGAACTGCGGCACAACTTTGACCAGCAAAATGGCGGATACAACAATCCCGACCGCCACAACCGCTGCAGGGTAGGTCATGGCTTTTTTAATTTTTGCTTTAAGTGATTCAATTTTTTCTTTGTAAGAGGCGATCCGGTCCAACATCGTCTCGAGAGCACCGGACTGTTCACCCGCTTTGACCAAAGAGCAGGTCAGGTCATCAAAAAACTTGGGATGATTAGCGAGTGCGGATGAAAAGTCAGCACCACCATTCACATCGTTGCGAATGGCATAGATCATTTCTTTTAGCTTTACTTTCTCAGAACCGTTCGCAACGATTTCTAGACCTTGCAGTAACGGAACGCCAGATTTCATCATCGTCGCCATTTGGCGAGTGAAAAAAGCGATATCGAGCGGTTTAATGGGCTTGTTTTTGTTGCCGAATAAAGAGACAGAGGCTTGCTTACCCACTTTTTGTGGGTTTATTCCCTGTTTTCGTAAAAGTGCTTTCGCGGCTGCAACGTTTTCAGCATCGATTTTCCCTTTGCTTTTATTGCCACTACGGTCTTTGCCTTCCCAATTGAAGGTAAACTTTTTCTTTTCCTTTGCTGCTTGTGCCATCTGTTTTCAATCCCTTATCAGGTCTTAATTACGCGGTTCATCTCTTCAAGGCTGGTTAAGCCTCTGGCTACTTTGATCAACCCTGATTCTCTCAAGGTGTGGAATCCTTGTTTACGAGCCACCTTCAGTATATCAAGAGAGTTCCCATTCTCCATAATACACTGTGCAATTTCAGTCGACATCGCTAACATTTCATAAACACCTACACGGCCTTTGTATCCACGATTGCATTTTGAGCAGCCATCAGGGTTTGCTTCAAACAGGTGGAGGTCGGGTATTTGTTCTTCAGTGAAGCCTTCTTCACGAAGGGTAGCATGCGGTAACGTTAACGGTTTTTTACAGGATTCGCAAAGCCTTCGTGCAAGTCGTTGTGCAATAATCAAACTGACCGATGTTGCGACGTTGAAGGCCGGAACCCCCATGTTTCTTAAGCGGGTCAGGGTTTCGGGTGCACTGTTGGTGTGCAGTGTTGACAGTACCATGTGACCTGTTTGTGCCGCTTTAATGGCAATTTCGGCGGTTTCAAGGTCACGAATCTCACCCACCATGACCACATCAGGGTCTTGACGCAAGAAAGAGCGCAGGGCTTCGGCAAAGGTTAAGCCGACTTTGGTATTCACGTGAACCTGGTTGATACCATCCAAGTTGATCTCAACTGGGTCCTCGGCCGTGGAAATATTGCGCTCTGATGTATTCAGGATATTTAAGCCGGTATAGAGTGTCACGGTTTTACCCGAACCCGTTGGCCCTGTCACCAGAATCATCCCTTGTGGCTCCTGTAGGGTGCGCAAGTAGAGTTCTTGCTGCAGTGGTTCGAAGCCTAAACCTTCTACCCCTATTTTTGCACTCGATGGATCAAGAATACGCAATACGATTTTTTCTCCCCACAGAGTGGGTAGAGAGTTAACACGGAAATCGATAGAGCGAGACTTTGATATTTTCATTTTGATGCGCCCGTCCTGAGGAACGCGCTTTTCAGAAATGTCCATTTGCGACATAACTTTAAGACGGGCAGCCAACCGAGTCGATAAATTCAACGGTGGGCGGTGAACTTCTTGTAAAATACCATCAATACGGCAGCGAACTCGATACATCTTTTCATAGGGTTCAAAGTGTATATCCGATGCACCTGTTTTGATTGCATCCATCAGAACTTTGTTAATGAAGCGCACAATCGGTGCTTCACTGGCGGCATCTTCCGCCGAGGGTTCCTCTTCTTTAGAGCTGGCGGTGTCTTGCAAGTCAATATTGTCAAGATCCGCATCGTCAAGATCACCCAGCGTATCCGATTGCTGTTGATCCAGAAACGCATCCAGCGCATTGTTCAATTTGTCCTCTTCGACAATGACCACCTCAGTGGTGATGCCGGTTTGGAACTTGATTTCGTCAACGCCTTGGATGTTGGTAGGATCGGCAACGGCTAGGAACAAACGATTGTCACGTCGCATCAAAGGGAGAACACGGTGTCGGCTCAATAATTTGTCCGAAACCACATCCTTAGGTAGGCTGGCTGTTGGAATCACATCCAGATCGAAAAGTGGCAAGCCAAACTCTTCGGCAGCCGCTGTAGCTGCGCATTGAGCAGTGACTAAACGATTTTTGATGATATAGCTGACAAATGGAAGGTTCTCTTGTCTGGATTTATTCAACGCATCGGTGGCAACCTCTGCCGTAAATACTCCATCCATTACCAATCGTTTTGCCAGTCCGCTGAGCGGCTGAACCACTTGTACCACTCTGTCTCCCACGCTAATCTACTATATATTTGAATTCAGGCAATAAAAGCACAGTTTATCAAACATATCAATTGATAGATTCTGTTCAGCTTCCGCTTTCTTCACTTTTTTCGAATGGATAGGACAAAGATTAGACAATGGATGAGATAAATCGTGCTTGGCGACTTTTACTGCTGCTGACGCTGTACCGCATTTTTTTAGCGGCGGGGTTTGTTGTATTGATGGTGTCGGGTATGCAGCCCATGCCACTCGCGTCATCAAATGCGGATGTGTTTTATTACAGTACATTAGGTTATCTTTGTGTTTCGATTGCATCTTTATATCCTTTACTGCACCGACGACCTCATTATCTGTGGCAGGCCTATGCACTCACGTTGATCGACATCTTAGTCATCATCGTCTGGATGCACTCTAGTGGCGGTGTCAGCAGTGGAGTTGGTATGTTGTTGGTGATCAGTATTGCCAATACCAGCATGATATCGGCTGGAAGAATATCCGGTTTTTTTGCCGCCTTAGCCTCTTTAGCTGTTTTAGCGGAACAAATGTACAGCGTTGCGTTTGGAATGGGAGATCGTGTTAATTTCTCCATGGCTGGGTTGTTGGGGCTAACCTTGTTCGTCACAGCGATATTGGCGAGTGTGTTGGCGAACCGAGCCAGAGAGAATGAGCAGCTGGCTCATCAGCGCGGAATTGATTTAAAAAACATGTCTAAACTCGCCGAGATGGTTATCCAAAAAATGACCACAGGTGTTGTTTTGATCGACAGCCAACGCCAAGTAGTGCTCACGAACTGGGCCGCTCGACAATTATTAGGCGCTCATCATCAGCAAACGCCGATTCATCTTCAGTACTTTAGCCCGGAATTAAATGTACATTTCTTGCGTTTTGAGCGAACCCAGCCCAAAAACACTAAACTATTAATCAAAAATGGCACAGAGTCTTTATTGATGCAGGTGGTTCGGTTGGATGCTTTTCAAGAGGAAGAGGGTCAAAATCACCTGCTGATCTTAGAAGATGCAAATGCATTGGCACAACAGTCGCAGCAAATAAAGCTCGCCGCGCTTGGGCGCTTAACTGCCGGGATTGCGCATGAAGTCCGCAATCCGTTGAGTGCCATCAGTCACGCCAATGCGCTACTGAAAGAATCCCCAGATTTGTCAGCACAGGATGTACGACTGACCGAAATCGTCGAGCAACAAACGCGCCGCATCAACCGAATCGTCGAAGATGTATTGCAACTGGGTAAGCGTGACTCTGTTCAGGCAGAGCATCTGCGTTTACAGGAGTGGCTTCCCCATTTCTTGGCCGAGTTCTACCAAGCCGTGCCGGAGGCCGAATCAAGTTTTACCTTTGAGTCGCCCAAGCAAGAAATTGAAGGATGGTTTGATCCAGCGCATCTGAGGCAAATTTTACATAACCTGTGTCAAAATGCATTTCGTCATGCCTCGCAAGCGCAAGATCCGGCCAGAGTGTTGATTCGCTTTGGCCATATAACTGAGCATCGGGGTTATATTGATGTATATAATAACGGCCCGTCGATCGATCCTGATCATGTTGATCGACTGTTTGAACCTTTTTTTACCACCTCGCCTAAAGGAACGGGGTTAGGGCTGTATATTTCTCGTGAGCTTGCACAAGCCAATCAGGGTGAGCTGCAGTATCGTTCAGATCAAAATAATGGAACCTGTTTCCGAGTCGTGTTCAACACAGCTTTGGTCAAAATGGAGTGAAGATGGAAGACAGAGAAAGCCAGTGTAACGTTTCTCAAGCCGTTGAACCTGCACCCTGTGTGCTGATTGTCGACGATGAGCCCGATATTCTCGAATTAATCGACATTACCCTATCCAGAATGGGTGTTCAGTGTTTGTTAGCGGAAACACTGGCGCAGGCGAATCAGATTCTAAAAGAGGAAGCGCACCGTTCATTGCGCTTGTGTTTAACCGACATGCGATTGCCGGATGGAAGTGGTATGGAGCTGATTCGGACAATTCAGGCACATTATCCCAGCTTGCCAGTCGCGATGATTACAGCACATGGAAATATGACGTGTGCGATTGAAGCGCTTAAGGCCGGAGCGTTTGATTTCCTGAACAAGCCCGTCGATATCAAAACGCTGCGTGAATTGGTGACCTCAGCGCTGCGGCTGACGTTAGAAAAGCCTGCAAAAGTCACAACCTTTTCACAGCATCCACTCTTAGGTGTGTCGGAGCCGATCGAGCAGGTTCGGCGCATGATTGATAAGTTGGCCAGAAGCCAAGCACCTGTCTATATCAGTGGGGAGTCGGGGACGGGTAAAGAGTTAGTTGCCCGTTTAATTCATGCGAAAGGCCCTAGGGCAGACAAACCCTTTATTCCTGTCAACTGTGGAGCCATTCCCGCAGACCTAATGGAAAGTGAGCTTTTTGGGCACCGAAAAGGCAGTTTTACTGGGGCAACTTCACACAAGGATGGTTTATTCAAAGCGGCTGAAGGCGGAACGCTCTTTTTGGATGAGGTGGCGGACTTGCCTTTGGATATGCAGGTTAAGTTGCTTCGTGTGATCCAAGAGAAAGCCGTTAGGCCCATAGGGGCTGCACAGGAAGAGCATGTCGATGTGCGGATTCTCAGTGCCACGCACAAGGATTTGGCCAAAAAAGTGGCCGAAGGCGAGTTTCGAGAGGATTTGTTTTACCGTATCAATGTCATCCAACTGCATCTACCTAGTTTACGGGATCGTCGCAGCGACATCGACGTGCTGATTAACCATTTCTTAAAACAATTGGCGTCAGAAATGGAAGTGCCAGTTCCGCGTTTAACAGACTCGGCCCGCGACGCTCTGAATCAGCATGATTTCCCGGGTAATGTCCGTGAGCTTGAGAATATTCTAGAGCGCGCCATGACCCTGTGTGACAGTCAGCAAATCAGCTGTGAAGACTTGTCTTTACGTATGTCAGCACCGTCTGCTAAACCGTCCCAGGCACGAGACACCCAGTCATCATCCGACTGGCGCGATGAATTCACCTACGCGCAGGAAATCGGTTTAGAAGCCTACTTAGAAACCATCGAGCGCGAGATGTTGACGCACGCCCTTAATGAAACCCAGCACAACAAAACAGCGGCGGCTGCCTTGTTGGGGATTTCATTTCGAACGCTTCGCTACCGACTCAAAAAGCTTAACCTTGAATAGTAAGCTCCAGTGCATGAGGGCTAGACGGCGCGCCGGACTAGCCCAGCATTGGCCATAATACGGGTTGCAATCTCTTCAACGGAGAAGTGCGTCGTGTTAATCGAGGGGATACCCAGTTGAATAAAGCGCTTTTCGACTTCACGAACCTCAAATTCGCATTGCTCCAACGACGCATAGCGGCTATTGGGGCGTCGTTCGTTGCGAATCGCGGCTAAATGGAAGGGGTCAATCGTTAAACCGAAGAGTTTTTGCGAATGTGCCATGAGCGCCTCGGGAATGCCAGGCATCTCAAGATCGTCGATCGTGAGAGGGTAGTTGGCGGCGCGAATACCAAACTGAAGTGCCATGTATAGGCAGGTTGGTGTTTTACCGCAGCGAGACACACCAATCAAGATCACATCGGCTTTTCCATATTGTTGGATTCGCCCGCCATCATCATTGTCCAGTGCAAAGTTGACCGACGCGATACGCTCTTTGTAGCGACGACTTTCATTGATGGCGTGAGATTTACCAACCGAATAGGACGAATGCAATTGCAGTTCATGCTCTAAAGGTTTTAAAAACGTTTCAAAGACATCGATTTTATAGCCGTTTGACTTTGAAATAATCTCACGTATTTCTGGATT
The DNA here is from genome assembly GCF_009821115.1 of Nitrincola alkalisediminis. Lineage (GTDB taxonomy): Bacteria > Pseudomonadota > Gammaproteobacteria > Pseudomonadales > Balneatricaceae > Nitrincola > Nitrincola alkalisediminis. The sequence goes on from NZ_VYTY01000015.1 coordinate 39,863, forward strand.
AACGATGGTATCAAACACAATGGCAGCCGCTCCATCTGCTCGTGTCGCTGCATCAATTTGCTCAGCCACTTTGATGGCTTTTTCAAGCGTGTCTACATAGGGCAGTGTCAGCATTTCAAAATGAATACCATCGAACTGAGTTAATAAACTGTTGCCCAGCGTTTCCGCCGTAATACCCGTGCCGTCCGATATAAAAAAAGCAGAACGTTTATTCAAAAAAGTCTCCAAGAAAGTCTTAAGCCTTTGTGAGTGTTTGTAATTTATTTACAAGTCTGTCCAGGTCGGGATTTTTTAACCTAACTACAGTATCATTTGTTCTCTGAGCAGATTATAAGAATAGTAAAGCAGCCAAGAGTATCACTCTTTGGGTCTGATTCAAGCCCCTATCATGGTCGTGATCATGAGTGAAACTCCATAACAACGAAACATAGCAACTAAGTGTCATACCCTTCAACCACGGGAGATTGGGCCTTGCAGACGTATGTAATTCGCCTTGAACAAACTGGCATGCAAGATGTAGATAAGGTTGGCGGTAAAAATGCCTCCTTGGGAGAAATGATTCATCAACTGACCGATGCAGGTGTACGAGTGCCTGGCGGCTTTGCGACCACGGCTGATGCCTATCGTGATTTTCTTAGCTTTAACCAACTCACCGAAAAAATAGCGAACCTCCTGGATTCACTCGACACTAACGACACGCGCGCCTTGGCCGAAACTGGCCGCACGATCCGTCAGTGGATCGTGGATGCACCTTTTCAGCCCGCGCTTGAAGAGGCAATCGACAGTGCCTACGCCGAGATGATGCAAGCACGTGAATGTGCCGTTGCGGTTCGTTCCTCGGCCACGGCGGAGGATCTGCCCGATGCGTCATTTGCAGGCCAACAAGAAACTTTTTTGAACGTACGTGGCTTAACGCAAGTTAAGCGATCCATCAAAGATGTGTTTGCATCGCTTTACAATGATCGCGCGATTTCCTACCGCGTACATCGCGGCTTTGTTCACAGCGAAGTGGCACTTTCTGCTGGTGTACAGCGCATGGTACGCAGTGAAACCGGAGCTTCTGGGGTCATGTTTACCATCGACACTGAATCCGGGTTTCCGCACGTGGTGTTTATTACCGCCGCCTACGGACTTGGCGAAACAGTGGTGCAGGGGGCTGTGAATCCAGATGAGTTCTACGTCTATAAGCCGACTCTCAAGCTCGGTGCTCCGGCGATTTTAAGGCGAACACTCGGCACGAAAGCCATCAAAATGGTCTACGCCAGTGAAGACGGTGGCAGTGCTGTTGAAACCGTTGATGTCTCCCGAGAGGATCGTAACCAGTTTTGCATTAACGATGCTGACGTTGAGGCGTTGGCAAAAATCGCCGTGATTATCGAAAACCATTACGGTCGTCCAATGGATATCGAATGGGCGAAAGACGGCGACGATGGTCAGCTGTACATTGTACAGGCGCGACCTGAAACCGTTAAAAGTCAGAATTCTCAAGCGGTTATTGAACGCTATCTCCTAAAAGAAAAAGGCAAAGTGCTCATTGAGGGGCGCTCTATTGGGCATCGAATCGGCTCTGGTCAGGTTCGAATCGTGTATCATCTTGATCAAATGCACGAAGTTCAACCGGGCGATGTCCTTGTTACCGATATGACCGACCCCGATTGGGAGCCCGTGATGAAGCGTGCGGCCGCCATCGTGACCAATCGCGGTGGACGAACCTGTCATGCGGCGATCATCGCCCGTGAACTGGGTATTCCAGCCATTGTTGGCTGTGGCGATGCCACCGAGCGCTTGCACAATGATCAGTGGGTGACAGTCTCATGCGCCGAAGGAGACACTGGGCGTGCTTACGAAGGGCGTTTGGCATTCGAACATCAAACCAACAGTGTCGAATCCATGCCTGCCTTGCCTTTTAGTATCATGATGAATGTCGGCAATCCAGATCGTGCCTTTGACTTTCAATCCCTACCCAATGCTGGTGTTGGTCTGGCTCGGTTGGAATTCATCATTAACCGCATGATTGGTGTGCACCCAAAAGCCCTGTTGAATTTTGATCAACAAAGCCGTGACACTCGCCAGATCATATCGCGCCGGATTGCAGGTTATGCATCACCCGTTGACTTCTACGTGGATAAGCTCGTGGAAGGAATTTCCACTCTGGCGGCGGCGTTTTACCCACGCAAAGTCATAGTGCGGATGTCCGATTTTAAATCCAACGAGTACGGGCATCTGATCGGTGGTGATCGTTATGAACCAGCAGAAGAAAACCCCATGCTCGGGTTTCGAGGTGCCGCACGTTATATCTCTGAAAGCTTCCAAGACTGCTTCGAACTTGAATGCCGTGCCTTAAAGCGCGTTCGTGACGAAATGAAGTTAACCAATGTCGAAATCATGGTGCCCTTTGTCCGGACTGTGGGCGAAGCGCGTCACGTCGTTGAGCTGTTGGCCGAAAATGGTTTGAAGCGCGGAGAAAATGACCTTCGTGTGATTATGATGTGTGAAATACCATCGAACGCACTGTTAGCCGATCAATTTCTTGAGTACTTTGATGGCTTCTCCATTGGCTCCAACGACCTCACTCAGCTCACGCTGGGCTTGGATCGTGACTCGGGCATCGTTGCGCACCTGTTTGATGAGCGCAATGAAGCGGTCAAAATTCTCCTCGAAATGGCCATTAATGCCTGCCACAAAGCCAATAAATACATCGGTATTTGTGGGCAAGGCCCGTCGGATCATCCAGATTTAGCCCGTTGGCTGATGGAAAAGGGGATCGACAGTGTCTCGCTCAATCCAGACTCTGTTCTGGATACTTGGTTTTTCTTGGCCAATGAAGAAAAAAGCTAGTCGTTATTGCCAAGCCCGAGGCCGTCGCGCCTCGGGCGTCGCATCGGCATAATGACAGCAGATCAAGACCCGCGCCTATAGAGTTAACGCCTAGAGTCCGTATAATATTGAGCGTACGGAAGGCTTCCAAGTTTTCTATCGACACTCACTCAAGGAGCGATACGATTAACCTGATCAACATCCTAACCGCTTGGTTTACCCCTTACCGCGATAAGCGCATGATTACTTTGCTGGCACTTGGTTTTTCAAGTGGCCTGCCAGCTCCGCTTGTCTTTTCGAATTTATCCATTTGGTTGCGCGATGAAGGCGTGAGTCGCTCCGACATAGGCCTGTTTGCACTTGCCGCCACACCCTATGCGATCAACTTTTTATGGGCCCCTTTACTGGATCGCTTGCGGATTCCCTATCTTACCGCACGCTTTGGTCGGCGCCGGAGCTGGGCACTGGTCTCGCAAGTGGGCTTGATGCTGGCCATTTTGTATTTGTCATTGTTTAACCCAGCCGATGGGCTCTTTATGATGGCTGTCGCCGTCTTGGGTGTGACCTTCATGTCGGCCACTCAGGATATTGTGATCGACGCCTATCGTATCGAAATTCTCGACACCCATCAGTACGGTAGTGGTTCGGCAGCGGGCATTTGGGGTTGGCATTTAGGTGGAACGCTGATTGGGGGCGCTGGTGGACTGTATTTAGCGCACAGTCTAGGCTGGAATATTGCTTACCTGCTTCTCGGCTGCATGGTGTTGGTCGGCATTATGGCTGTGTTGCTCAGCCCTGAACCTAAAATCTATGTCACCGATGAAACACGGGCAGAGGAGGCGCGGGCGCTGGCGCATCTGGAGCGTTGGTCTGCGTTGCCGAGGCTGCCGCGCAGAGTGATAGGGTGGCTATACGTGACTTTGTTAGCGCCCTTAATGGAGTTTACGAAGCGAGAAGGCTGGGTGCTGATCCTGGTTTTCATTTTTATCTTCAAGCTGGGTGATGCCTTATTGGGCCGCATGTCCGGTGTTTTTTACCGTGAGCTTGGTTTTACTCTGCCCGAAATCGCAGAAGTTGCCAAGGTGTACGGCCTAACAGCCAACCTGATTGGTATTGTTATTGGCGGGATTCTCGTGGCGCGTATTGGCATACTGCGTGCCTTGTTTTTGGCGGGTTTTTCAACAGCGGCCACTAACTTGACCTATTCTTGGTTGGCGGCTTCCGGTCAATCGATGGGCGTGTTTATATTTGCCGTGGCGTCCGATAACTTTACAACAGGGCTGGTCACTGTGGCCTTGGTCGCTTACTTATCCTCCCTGTGCAACAGTGCCTACACTGCGACGCAATATGCGTTGCTGGCATCTTTGGCGAACCTCGCCCGAATTTGGTTCTCGGCATCAAGCGGTATTATGGTCGATGCCTTGGATGGCGATTGGACAGTATTCTTTACGCTCTGTGCGGTGATTGCACTTCTTGGGCTGCCGTTATTATGGGTGATTATGAGGCGTTATCCGAATGTATCTTGAGCATCTGCGTCAGTTATCCGATCGACTTGTCGCTATTCAAAAACCCATTATGATTCTAGATGCCATAAAATGGCCTGCTCAGGTGCAAACCGAGTTTTTAGAGGGGAAAGGTAAAACCTTACCCAATATTGATCAGGCCTTTTACGAGCAGCAAGCCCTGCGTTTTGCTCCTGACGTTGTCAGAGAAGAGTTAAAGACGCTGAGATCCGATATCTGCCGATTGCTGGGTGGTACGGATGGGCTCGGGCGCATCTTATTGCAAAATATCGAACAGTACCTCTTGGTCATCGACATGCTGGAAGGGCGCGGCACTAAGGCGTTTGGGGTTTGCAGCCAAGCGCTGTATGGTTCTGCGACGGACAAGATGCGTGGTGATAAAAAAACCTTGCTTGAACTAAGCGAGCGCCTGTGTCGAACCTTTTCATCGGCTGCAGCCGAGCATTTAAAGCGTCCGTATGGCAATGATATTCCAGCTGAAAAAGCCGTCGAGATGTTGTCGGCGAAATTGAATGCTTACTTTAACGAAGGCGATATTCGTGTTCAGCTGTCCAATGGTATTGTCTCCGACGCCGCAGCCGGTGGCGACGTTATTAAGCTGAACGAGCGTGCGTATTTCTCCGAATTGGATCTGCAAGTGCTGGAAGTTCACGAAGGTTGGGTGCACGTCGGCACGACGCTAAACGGTCGTCGTCAGCCCTATGCCACTTGGCTGGGTGTGGGGTCGCCCCGTATTACCGCACATCAAGAAGGCTTGGCAGTTCTTATGGAAACGCTGACCTTTAGTTCTTTTCCGCAACGTGCACGGCGAGTGAGTGACCGAGTCGTGGCCATCAGTCTGGCGGAAGACGGTGCTGATTTTGTCGAAGTGTATCGGCATTTTATTGATAAAGGCTTGTCCGAGCATGACAGCTATCGCGTTACCCAGCGCGTATTTCGGGGTGGGTGCGTCGAGGGGGGATCTGTGTTTACCAAGGATCTCTCGTACATAAAAGGCTTTGTCGAAAACGTTAACTTTATCAAAAGTGCAATAGAGTCGGGTGTGCCTGAAATTCTGCCTATGATGTTTGTTGGCAAAGTCACACTCGATGACTTGCCCATACTCTATGAGCGTTATTTAGAAGGCGTGATCGCGGCACCTGATTATTTACCGCCAATGTTCCGTGACCTTAACGGGCTTTTTGTCTGGTTTGGTTTTTCGAGCGGAATGAGCTTGGTGAATTTAGGTCGAGTGCAGGCCCATTACTCAGACGTGTTTGCAAAACTGCCTCACACAACCCCTGTGTATACGACGCAGATTATGACGGAGTTTTAGTGTTTATCAGTTTGAGAAACCTTGGGTTGAGCAATTCCAAGTGCGATTAGCAAAATCCCGCGTAAACCATCGCCCGGGCGGTGAGCAGTCACAGCTTGCCTGCTACAGCTAATGCAGAATGGATTGTTTTGAACGATAAAAGTAACGACAAAGGAGCGTTCAGTAATGGAACTGCTCCGTAGCTTTCATACCAAGTTGCGACGCGATTATTTTTTGCATCAATCAGCAGAGCAACCCCGCCAGCTTGCATTGCAACCAAGAGGCAACGACGCCCGGCGGCGAGTAGTAACTGCCCACCCAAACCTTGCCCTTGCCACGCTATATTAACAGCAAGACGACCCAGCCTAAATACAGGGACTTCATGACGAGCTAGACCGTATTTAATTACTTCAGGTGTACGCTCATACGCAATAGATGCAGGGCTTAGTGTGTAATACCCAAGAACTGTTTTAGCATCATGATCTGATATTGCGAGATATGTTTTAGCACCACCTTTTTCATGATTTTGTCTTGCATGAAGGCGCAGAAATTGATTTAACTGCTTATCACCACAGTCGAATGTTGAACGATTATGAAACTTGCTGACTGGCTCTTCGCGCCAAGCTGGCAAGCTCATGTTCGCTTCGGCAATGCAAAGGCTGCCGCTAATAGCTTTTCATTGGGCGCAGGTGGGTGATCCAATAAATCCAGCACGCGGAGGCTGTCTTTTTCGGACAGAGCCAGTCGTTCATTATCATCAATGACCTTCTGTGCCACAGATATGACATTACGAATTACGAAATCGGTTAAGTTGGTGTGCTGTAATGCAGCTGCGCGCATTAACAATAATTTTTCATCCGATGCGATTCGGAAGGATACGCGGTCATTGGTTCCTATTGGAATTTGAGGCATGGTATGGCCCTCCTACATGTATGTACTGAAATACTACGCTATAAAAGAATTAATTTCAATTTGTACTCATTGAAGGTGTACAGCTTAAGTCAAATCGCTCTACTATCTGACTTGTTCATCACCAACCAATTTCAGACCCATCCCAATGCCAGAAGCGTCCAGATTGCTCAGGAGTGACTTGCTTGTCTAGCACGCTGATTAAACACGCTGCAGCGTCTTGGGGTGTTTTGAGTTGTCCCTCGGGCAGTCGCGCCTGAAAGGGTTGAGACAGTCTTGAGTCGGTTGTACCCGGGTGATAGGACGCAATCGCTGACATAGGGTAGCGACGTTGCCATTCAATTGCAGTGGTTTTCACCAACATATTCAGCGCCGCTTTACTGACGCGATAGGCATACCATCCCCCCAATTTATTATCGCTAATGCTGCCCACTTTAGCGGATATCGTTAACAGCTTTAACGCCGTGTTACGCTTCATTCTTTCGGAAAGGTGCTCTATAACAGCCGCCGTAATCAGTGTATTGGCTGCAAACGCCTCTAAAAAGCGCGACTCGTTCAGATCCTCAAGGCGCTTTTCAGGAGGGTGCTCATCGGTCCAGAGCATGCCGGTGGCAATAATAATCTTGTCGGGCTGTGGAAGGGTCTTTAAGCTGGCTTGGATAGACGCCCAATGCCAGTCAGCCAATTGATACGTGGAAAAATTATCTTCAACAGGGCGACGACTCAATAAATGTACTTCATCACCTTGGTTTGAAAGCGCTTGAGCAACGGCTAACCCAATTCCACCAGAACCTAAAACCCAACTGATCGCCATTATGACCTCAATAGTTTAATGCACATTTGACTTTATATACGAGCAAACAGTCGTGATTGGATTAAAAGTGCCAAAATAGAAACTAATATGTTTCTTTATGATTGATAGCAACATATGGGTTTCACTATGCATTCACTCCTCAAGCAAATTAAACAGCGCCAGAGGGGGGCGCCTAGCTACCAACCCAGTCTTCAACTACAAGCCCAGAAACTCTATTAAATTCTCGAGTATTGTTAGTGACTAGGATGCATTGCGCTGAGATGGCATGTCCGGCAATGGCTGTATCATTATTGCCGATAGGGGTACCTAGGGCGATCAAGGCCTTTTTGACCTCTGTTGTTGCTTCGACAGCGGCTTTATCCCATGGAAGTACGTCGTCAAGGCGTTTTAGAAATTCATTGACAAGAATTGCATGTTTGGGAAGTGCTTTTTTGCCTAACAAACCAAATAGCATCTCTTGATAAGTGATTGCGGAAATAACAATCCTATGTTGATCTGAAGCGATTGCTTGTAATCGTTCAAGAACAGAAATAGGATGCTCTCGCATAATGTATGAGCATATGCAGGTGTCGAGCATGTAAGTAGTGTTATTAATCAAAATTAAAACGGCCTTCGTCTAGTATTATGCTTTCACGCTCGGTTAAAAAGTCTTTATCAGACTTCTCAACATCTTTAAAGGATAACCAGTCTGGACGAGTAGGGCGTAACGTAATAACGTCACCGTACTTGGTTATTTCTAGTTCACTAACTCCTTCAAACTGCATTTCCTTCGGTAAGCGAACTGCCTGATTTTTGCCATTTTTAAAAATAGAAACTGTTTTCATGATCGCCACATTTGTCTTCTATGCCTGATGTTTCGAGTATAGGTGGCAAAAGACATATGTCAAGCATATGTCTGGGTTCGCATTCCTTTGCTCCCTCAATCAACGCACACTGTCTTCTAAATGTTTATCTTTAATTTGCGGATCTAAATTATTGATTTTCATATCCTGAGCGCGTTGATGTGCGTTGAATAGATTCTCGAGAAGTCGGAAAAAGCCAATCAGCACCGCCGTCAAAATCAAATAAATAAAACCCGCCAATAAGAAAAACTCAAGGCTCAGATAGGTCCGAGAAATGGCTCCTCGGGTGGCACCCATTAAATCCAGCAGGGTGATTGTCGATGCCAGTGCGCTGCCTTTTAACATCAGAATCACTTCATTCCCATACGCAGGCAAAATGATGCCAAACGCACGCGGTAGGATGACGTGTTGATACTGTTGGCGCTGGCTCATACCTAATGCCTGAGCGGCCTCCGTTTCACCTTTAGGAACCGCTTGAATTGCACCTCGGAAGAGTTCTGCGATGTAGGCAGACGTATTCAAGCTAAATGCGATGATCGCACACCAATAGGGTTGGGAGAGCACATCGGTCCATATCCAGCCTAAGTTACGCAGGCTCTCGAATTGAGACAAGCCATAATAGACCAAGAAAATTTGCACCAGTAAGGGTGTGCCGCGGAAAAAGAAAATGTAGCAATAGGGGAAGACCCACAGCCAAGGGTTCTTGGAAATGCGCATCAGTGCCAGTGGAACCGCCATCAAAAAGCCAATAACGCCGCTGAGTAGAACCAATTGTAGCGTGATCCATACCCCATCCATTAGACGCGGCAAATAACGCGCATAGGAGTCCCATGGCTCAGCGCCCTGTGTTAATGTCAGTAGCCACTGTGACAGTTGAATTATTAAATCACTCATGAGCGAGCTCCTTGCCATGGGCGGTTGGCACGCTTCTCAAGTAAGCGAATCACTTGCATGCTGATAATGGTCAGCAATAAATAAATCAGTGCAGCCATCAAATAAAAAGTAAAGGGCAGTTTGGTGAAGCCAGCTGCTACATAGGCTTGGCGCATCAAATCATCTAAGCCAATCACCGACACCAGCGCCGTGTCTTTTAACAACACAAGAAACAGGTTGCCAAGACCGGGCAGTGCGACACGCCAAAGCTGTGGCAATAAAATACGGCTAAAGGTTTGCCAGCGTGTCATGCCAATCGCCATGGCAGACTCGCGTTGCCCTTTAGGGATTTCTTGCAGAGCGCTTCTAAATACTTCTGTTGCATAGGCGCCAAATGCGATAGAAAGTGCTGTAACACCTGCAGCAAAAGCACTGATTTCTATGTACTTATCAAACATGCGCAGCAGGATTTCGGTGGTACCAAAGTAAATGATCAGCACCAATAAAAGCTCAGGAATACCTCGAATCAACGTCGTGTAGGTGGTCGCAATCCAGCGTAAAATTCGAATAGGGGACAGCTTGGCTGCCGCGCCCAGCAGGCCAAGAATTAAACCAAAAAAGAGACTGGTAAATGCCAGCTTTAAAGTGATCCAAGTGCCTGCTAACAGCAGGTGACCAAAACCATGAAGATCCATGCAATACTCACAATGCGGATTGGTGAGGGTTGTGATGTCCGTTAAGACATCACAACGAGCTCAAGCCTACGCTGTTCGATCAATAAATAGAGAAAGGAAAATACTTTGCGTTGATTTCGGCATAGGTGCCATTTTCAACAATGGCCTGAATGGCTGCATTAAAACGCTCTTTTAACGCGGTGTCGTTTTGGCGAACCGCAATGCCGATTTTATCGTTAATATCGATATCTTCGCCCTTAAACTCAAACGCGCTACCTGCCTCAGACGTTAACCAATCGTAGGCTGGGAATTTGTCCGACACCATTCCATCCAAGCGGCCAGAAGCCAAGTCCAGATAGGCATTGTCTTGGGTATCGTACAAGCGCACATTCACCACGCTGCCAAGCGTGTCTTCTAAATACTGCCCCGCAATCGTTGCGCGCTGAGCACCGAGTGTTTTGCCTTTTAAGCTGTCAGCATCGGTTGGCATTTCAGTGCCCTTGGGGCCAACAAATGCCAGTACGTTTGAATAGTAAGGCTCGGTAAAGGCGACTACGCGCTCACGTTCTTCAGTGATCGACATGGAGGCGATGATGGCGTCATAACGGCGTGCTCTCAAGCCCGGAATAATACCGTCCCAGTCTTGCGTGACGATTTCGCAGGTGGCTTGCATTTGCTCACACAGCGCATTTGCAATCTCAACATCAAAGCCACCGGGTTGGCCGCTGCTGTCTATGAAATTAAAAGGAGCATACGCACCTTCGGTCGCAATTCGAATCGTATCGGCTGTTGCAGCGGTTGCCATCAAGGCAGACGACGCAACGAGTGCCAAGGACATCGCAAAACGTTTCGTTTTTTGCATGGTTTGTTTCCTTCATTTTCAGGTTGAATCTGATCGTCAGATCAATCGTCGTAATTATGCACTAAAGCAGTAAAGCCCAAAGTTTTATAAATGGCTAGACAAAAATGCTTTGCAACGATCCGAATTGGGTTGAGTAAAGACCTGAGAAGGTGGGCCGAACTCTTCAACACGACCTTGGTGTAAAAACATCACCTGGCTTGATACATCCCGAGCAAAGCGCATCTCATGCGTTACAATCAACATGGTGCGGCCCTCTTCAGCCAGAGATTGCATCACGCCGAGCACCTCATTCACCAGTTCAGGGTCGAGTGCCGACGTAGGTTCATCGAACAGCAAAACCTCTGGGTCCATGGCAAGCGTGCGCGCAATGGCAATGCGCTGTTGTTGTCCGCCCGACAAGTGGCCGGGATAAGCCTTGGCTTTGCTGGCCAAACCGACTTTTTCGAGCAGAGCTTCAGCGCGTTGGCGTGCTTCGGCCTTAGGGCGTCCTTTAACGACCACTTGTGCTAAGACGATGTTTTCAAGAATGGTAAGGTGAGGCCATAAATTAAAGTTTTGGAATACAAATCCAATTCGTGCACGCATCGACTCAAGTTGGCGGCGCTTACGTGCTTCCAGCTGTCCGTCCGATGTTTTCACCAGTTCCAGTTGCTCGCCTTTGAGGGCAATGCTTCCTTGGGAGGGGTTTTCGAGAAGGTTTAGGCAGCGCAAAAAAGTGGACTTTCCAGACCCGCTTGAGCCGATGATGGAAATCACATCACCCTCGTTGGCGGTTAAAGAAATGCCTTTAAGGACCTCTAGGGTTCCGTAGCGCTTGTATAGGTCGTTGACTTCAAGGGTGGGTATCTTTGCGCTTGCCGCTTGAGTCAGATCAGTCTTGTTATTCATCTAGTTGCTTAACTTTTGGTTGCAATCCATTGAATATTAAAATATTCCATGCTTTTTGAGCTGGTTAGCCTTACTCACGGTCCAATTTTTTTGTTGAGTCACATGAGCATTAATAAATTTAATAGGATAGTAATGTTTTTTATGAGGTGCTGTAAATTGTAATTTTCACAGTATCTTCATATTTTTGTGCTCGCGCTTCGATTTCCAGTCGCTATACTGATACTCTGTGCGCAATGCAATTCTTGGAGAGACAGTGTGGTTGAGTTAGGGCGGTTTAATAAGTTAACAGTGATACGTCAAGTTGAGTTTGGTGTGTACCTTGAAGGGGGTAAGCTCGGCGGAATACTCTTGCCTCAGCGTGAGGTTCCAAATGGTTGTCAGCTTGGCGACACGCTCAGCGTATTTGTCTATCTTGATAGCGATGATATGCCTGTTGCGACAACCAAGCGGCCACGCGTGCAGGTTGGCGAGTTTGCCAGCTTACAAGTTGCCGAAACAAATAAAGTAGGGGCGTTTTTAGACTGGGGGCTGCCTAAGCAATTGTTTCTACCCTTTGCCGAACAGCCAAGACCTGTTGAAAAAGGGCAGCATTGCATTGTTCGCGTCTACATCGATAATTCGGGCCGGATTGCGGCCTCTGCTAAGGTTGAAAAATACCTCAATAAATCTTCGCCTGAGTTTGCAGTGGGTCAAGCGGTGTCCCTGTTGATTTGGCGGCGGACCGAATTGGGTTTACTTGTCATTATTGAGCATGAGGCTCAAGGGATTTTGCACACGCAGGATATTTCACGTGATCTGCGTCCCGGTCTAAAAGTCGAGGGGTTTATTAAGCAGCTGCGCGAAGATGGCAAGATCGATGTGATGTTGGATAAGCCCGGCTATGGTAAGGTTGACCCCATCGCAAAACAGCTCTTAAATTATTTGGAACTAAAAAACGGTTTTTGTGCACTAAGTGATAAGAGTTCACCGGATGATATTAAATCCGTGTTTGGTGTAAGTAAGAAAGCGTTTAAAATGGCAATCGGAAATTTACTAAAGCAAGGTTTGATTCGTCAAGATGAAACGGGCTTGCATCTAGTAAATGCAAGTGTTGAGTAAGGCTTGACATGTGCGTCAAACTCCATCAAGCTTGCGCTAATTAAGTTCGCTACTGTATTAAACTCAGCGAGCCTGGCTGTAAAACGGGCGCAGTGAGACCACAGGGTCTGCGTTGTAAGGATGCGACGCAGGCCACCTCCTCTATGAATTTTGTCTAGCGAATTCCCCTTGTTTTTCGTATCATGTTCCCATCATTAAGTAGTAGATGGCGTACAAGGAATTACTCAGCTTGGGCTCAGTTAAACGTAGTTTTCTTTTTCTACAGGGTGTGTCTACGCCATTTTTTTCAAAGTTGGCCGATTATCTTCAATCTGAAGGTCACACGGTGCATCGCATTAACTTTAATGCCGGTGACTGGGTGTATTGGTTTCCACGTAAAGCAATCAACTTTCGCGGCAAGGCCGAGGAATTATCCAGTTTTATCGAAGACATCTGGTTAACGCACGGGATTACTGACCAAATTTTATTTGGTGACAGTCGCAGAGTGCATCGTGCAGCGGTTGATCGAGCCGAATTGTTTGGTGTTCGTACCCATGTATTCGAAGAGGGGTATTTTCGCCCACATTGGGTGACACTTGAGCGCGACGGTGTCAACGGTCACTCCCGGTTACCGAGAGATCCAGAGTGGTTTCGCGAGGCCTATTTACGATTGCCGCCAGAGCGACCTGTACCCCAAACGTTCTACGCCACTTTTCGTCGAAGAGCTGCCTACGATGTGATTTATCATGCGGCCGGTATGTATAACCCGATTTTTTATCCAGGCTACGAAACACATGCACTGCACCCAGCACCGCAAGAGTACGCAGGGTATTTGTGGCGTTTTGCGCGAGAGCCAGGTTGGAAGAAGAAAGAGGCAGTGTATTTGCGTGAGTTAGTGCAGTCAAAGCGCCCCTTTTTTTTGCTGCCTTTGCAGCTGAATTCGGATGCGCAAATTCGCTGTCATTCACGCTTTCAATGCATGAGCGATGTCATCGATGAGGTCATGTATTCCTTTGCAAAGCATTCTTTGCCTGATCAGCTTTTGTTAATTAAAAACCATCCCCTGGACTACGGTTTTGTGGATTATGAAGGCTTGGTTCGACGTCGCGCGCGTGACTATGGGTTAGAGGGGCGTGTGCACTTTATTCAAACCGGATTTCTGGAATATATTCTTAAATATGCACAGGGACAGGTGGTGGTGAACAGCACATCGGGAATTGTGTCATTGCAAATGGGGTGTCCAACCTTCGCAATGGCCGATCCTGTGTACAACTTGCCGGGGTTGACGCAGTCGGCGCCGCTTGATGATTTTTGGCAAAACCCTCAACGCCCGGATGCTGATTTCTTTCATGCTTTCCGCGAAACGCTCATGTACACCACGCAAATTAATGGTGGATTTTACTCAGCAGAGGGCATTGCGCTCGCCGTAAAAAATGCCGGTAAAGTGTTAAATGCCGATATGTCTCCTTTGGAGCAAGTCTTGTAATGAGTGCTGAAGAACAGTATCGAGTGGTGATTACGGGTGCGACAGGTGCTATAGGTGGTGCCTTAGCCTTGGAGTATGCCGAAAAGGGAGTCCAGCTTATTTTGCAAGGTCGACAGGAGGGGCGTCTTCAATCCTTAGCCGACGAGTGCCGTTTGAAAGGGGCGTGCGTAGAGCTGTGTGTTTTGGATTTATCGGACCGTGCAGCGCTTAAGGTTTGGATTGATCAGCTGGAATCAACGGGGGTGCCTGATCTGTTGATTGCCTGCGCTGGAGTCAATTGCAACACAGGGCCGGATCGTGCAGGTGAGTGCTGGGAGCAAGCGCAAGCTTTGTTGGAGCTCAACATTCTGTCGACCTTGATGCTCACTCATCATGTGGCTCAGCTCATGCGTGTGCGTCGGAGTGGGCAAATTGTGTTGATTAGCTCGTTGGCAGCGGGGTTTGGCTTGCCTGTCACGCCGTCGTACAGTGCCAGCAAGGCCGCCGTTAAGGCCTACGGCGAGGCGTTGCGCGGTGGTTTGGCGTCTTCGGGTGTCGGTGTTACGGTCGTGATGCCCGGTTACGTGAGTTCGGATATGTGCGATGCCATGCCTGGGCCTAAGCCGTTTTTATGGGCGCCGGCCAAAGCTGCCAAGGTGATCCGTAAGGGAGTCGAGCGTAATCGTCCTCGAATCAGTTTTCCATTTCCGCTGAACTGGGGTTGTTGGTGGTTAAGTGTGCTGCCAGCCGCTGTGTCGCATCGAATTGTGCGCTGGTTGGGGTATTGAGTATGGTGTTGGCTTGGTTCGGAGTGTTGCTGTTGGCTATGCTGGCAGAAACGCAGATTAAACCCGGTGTTGGCTCTGTCTGGTCGCGCGCCTTCCCGTTACTGCTGGCTCCGCTCGCGATTTGGAGTATTGCTTTTTTTGCATTGCTGCTGATTCTACAGCGTCCGCTGTTTACGCTGGCATTATTGGCGGCGGCGATGCTGTTGTTGGTATTGGTCAATAACGTAAAGTGGAAAAGTTTGCGAGAGCCTTTTGTGCATCAGGACTTTGAATACTTTACCGATGCTATTCTGCATCCACGCCTTTATGTTCCTTTTTTTGGCGTCTGGCGCACACTGATTGCAAGTCTTGCAGGCGTGCTTGCTGTGGTATTGGGGTTGTGGCTAGAACGCTCCCTGACCCAGCAGTCTTCCGGTTATGCTTGGTTTGGGCGTGCATTTTTGGGCTTATTGATCTCCGTTTTGGTGCTGGTATGGCTGAGTCGTCGTCAAACGATTGTTGTGACGTTCGAGCCAGAGCAAGATTTACAGCGATTGGGCTTTTGGGGGTTGTTATGGCTGTATACACTGCAAGCCTTTACGTCGACTGCAACTGCATCAATTGCTAATCCCTATCAAGGTCGTGCGCAGAGGTCTCTATCGAAAGCGTGCAGTCGTGCCGACGGTCTTCAGGAGCGTCGCGGCTCCGAGTCGCAATTTCCAGGTCCAGATCCCACCGACAAGCCTGTATTGCCAACACTGGTTGTGGTGCAAAGTGAATCCTTTTTTGATCCGCGTCCCGTGTATCCATTCATTAACCCTGATGTGTTGAGTGCATTCGACCGCCTGCGTGAGCAGTCTTGGCAAACAGGTGCGTTGAACGTGCCCGCCTGGGGGGCCAATACGGTTCGGACGGAAAGCGCCTTCTTAACAGGCTTAACACCAGAGCATCTTGGTGTTCATCGCTTTAATCCCTATCACCGCTTTGCTCGAGAAACGCATATTCCGGGGTTGGTGGCCGAGTTAAAGGCGATGGGGTATCGCTGCGTTTGCATCCACCCGTACCCTGCGGGTTTTTACCGACGCAATGAAGTTTATCCGAAGATGGGGTTTGATGCGTTTTACGATATTCAGCACTTTTCACCCGAGCAAAAGTGCGGGCAGTACACGAGTGATGAAGCTGTTGCTGACTTTGCGGTCAAATTGTTGGAAAATACAAACGAACAAATGTTTGTCTACATTATTACAATGGAAAATCACGGTCCTTTGCATTTGGAGTCTCAGCCAGAGGGTCCGCTCAGTCGTCTCTATACTGACATTCCCGACACGAATGCATCAAGCGACCTGAGTGTCTATTTAAATCATTTACAAAATGCGGATCGTATGTTGCAGACCTTGCAGAAGGCCTTAATTCAACTGCCCAGACCTGCTGTGCTGGGTTGGTTTGGCGATCACGTACCCATTATGGAGCAGGTGTATGAGCACTATGGATATCCTTCAGGACAAACGGAATACCTTATTTGGCGAACATTCTCTACAGATACGCCACAACAGGCCGATTTAAATGTAGATGAATTGGGTGTTGCATTGCTGGATGCGTTGGTCTGTCGTATTGGGGAATAATTTCAATTTACCTTTTCTCCCTGATTGTTGATAAAATAGAGTTTTTTGCTCTACGTTGGAGTTTTTTTGATGAAAAGACGTGTAGCCATAGTCGGATGTTCACTGCGTATACCCGGCACGTCAGCCAATAGTTTCTGGCAGGATTTGTTGGAGAACAAAGACTTAGTCACAGAAGTAGATTCCGATCGTTGGGGCAAAGACAGTTTCTTGCATCCGGACAAGCGCCACCTTGGCAGCAGCTATACCTTTGCCGCGGGGAGTTTAGGGGATGTGTCCGGCTTCGACGCCGCGTTCTTTGGTTTGTCGCCACGCGAAGTCACACACATGGACCCCCAGCAGCGTTTGCTACTTGAAATGAGCTGGGAGGCCATGGAAAACGCCGGTATTCCGCCATCTTCAATGCGCGGCAGTCAATGCGGTGTTTTTATAGGGATTGCCAGTGTCGACTATGCCTATCGTTACTCTGACGATATGTCGGCCATTGATGCTAATACGGGTACGGGTACCGCCTCCAGCATTGCTGCTAACCGCATCTCCTATTTATTCGACTTGCACGGTCCAAGTATGTCCATGGACACGGCATGTTCATCGTCTTTGGTTGCGTTTCATCAAGCCTGTCGTGCCATTGTCTCTGGCGAAATAGACATGGCGCTGACCGGCGGGATCAGTTTACACCTGCATCCATTTGGTTTTATGGTGTTCTCAAAAGCGACCATGCTTTCCAAAGCAGGCCGATGCCAAGCCTTTGATGAAGCGGGCGATGGGTATGTCCGCTCCGAAGGTGGCGGTGTGTTCCTGTTGAAAGAGTATGAAGCGGCACTGGCCGATGGTGATCCGATTATTGCTGTGGTCGCAGGCACTGCAGCCAATGCCGATGGCAACAAATCAGGCTTAACCATTCCCAACCCGGCGGCACAAATTGCACTCATGCAAAAGGCCTATCAAGAAGCGGGGATTCGTCCCGATCAAATCACCTACCTAGAGGCACACGGCACCGGTACGTCCGTAGGTGATCCGATCGAAACGAGTGCTATCGGTGAGGCGCTGGGTAAGTCGCGTGCGCAACCGCTGCCCATAGGATCGGTTAAGAGTAATGTCGGCCATTTAGAAACGGCATCGGGCGTTGCGGGTCTGGCCAAGGCGCTTTACTCCATTCATCACCGCATAGTGCCTGCAACCATAAGTGTTAAAAATGCCAACCCCAAAATTCTATTTGATGAATGGAATATTGAAGTCGTTACTGAAAACCGTGCGTTGTCTAAAACAGACCCTATTGTCATTGGGATTAACTCCTTTGGATTTGGAGGCGCCAATGCACATGTGATTTTAACCAGCCCGGAATTCGATGCCTCTGAGCCATCTGTGGATGTGGAAGCGGCGGATGCCGAATGTGACACCCCTTTACCGCTCATGTTGTCCGCACGATCTGATGCCGCCTTAAGCGCCATGACGCGGCAATGGGCGGATCACTTGCTTGAGACGCCAGATTCTCTGTACGACTTGGCTTGGACGGCCGCCTTTCGCCGTGAAAAACATTCGAAAGCGCTTCTTGTGTTAGCCTCTTCCAAGGCGGAGGCTGCTCAAAAGTTAACGCAGTTCACCGACGATGCCAGCACTCAATCTGTGTTTACAGGCGAGTGTTTGGCAAATGCACAAGGCCCCGTGTTTGTGTATTCGGGCAATGGTTGTCAGTGGGAAACCATGGGGAAGCATCTGCTGAATGAATCGGCTGTGTTTCGTCTTGCGGTTGAAGAGGTCAATCAGCATTTTCAAACCTACGCCGACTTTTCAATTGTTGAAGAGCTGCAGGGACTCAATGGCAGCGGGCGCTTTGTCAAAACTGAAGTGGCACAGCCTACCTTGTTTGCCATTCAGGTTGGGGTGACACGTTTTCTGGAAGAACAGGGTGTTGTGCCTGTTGCCGTCACGGGACATAGTGTGGGCGAAGTGGCGGCGGCTTGGGCCAGTGGAGCCTTGTCATTGGCCGATGCAGTCAAAGTGATTTATTTCCGCAGTGCCTATCAGGGTAAAACAGCCGGTGCTGGGCAAATGACGGCGGTGGCCTGCTCCAGTGAAGACATTCAGCTGTATTTAGACGAGCCACGCTTTAACGCCATTAATCTAGCGGGCATCAACTCCGCCAAGGGCATTACCCTTGCTGGCGACATTGAACAATTAACGTTGCTGGAAGCCGAGCTAAAAGACAAAGGCGTGCGTCTAAAACGCTTGGATCTTGACTATGCATTCCACAGTCAGTTTATGGATGTGATTGAAGAGGGCGTGATTGAAGCGCTGGACAGCATTCAGCCTAGACAGACTCGTGTTCCTTTTTACTCCACAGTCACGGGAGCTGAGCTTGAGGGTTCTGAGCTTAAAGCGGACTACTGGTGGCATAACATTCGCCAACCTGTTCTTTTTAAACCATCCATAGACGCTTTGCTTGAGCAGGGCAATAGCGTGTTTGTTGAAATAGGCGCGCACCCCGTTCTAAGTGGCTACATCAACGAAGGGCTCAGAACCCATCAACGCAATGGGCTTGTCATTTCGACCTTGTCGCGTGATGATGACCGTTTATATACCTTGCAAAGTGCCTATGCCAAGCTGTTGCTCAGCGGTGCGTTGACGAATTTCTCGCAGACGTTTCCTGTGACAGGACGTTGTGTTGATCTGCCAAGTTATCCTTGGCAGCGCGAGCGCTTTTGGCACCCCGTAACCAGTGAATCCATGGGATTGCTCTATCGTCATTATGAGCACCCCTTGCTTGGCTATCGTTTAAAGCATCACCCTATGTCGTGGGAATCGGAGCTGGATACTCAGCGTCAGCCTTGGCTGGCAGATCATAAGGTTGGCGACGGCGTGCTTTTTCCGGGTGCAGGCTTTGTGGAATTGGCATTGGCCGCGGCTTTGTCAGCTCAAGCGCGTGATGTGTTGGACGTCGAAGAACTGGAAATTCTGTCGCCCCTGCTATTGAGCGATCAGCACAGTAAAATGGTGCGTTTGCACCTGCTGTCAGACTCAGGTCAGTTGCGGGTTGAATCGCGTGAGCGTGGCTCAGATGAAGAGTGGAACACCCATCTGCGTGGGCGAGTCATCGCTCAATCACGGGGCTTGTCTTTGGCGATTGAGCCGCCTGCATTGCCTTCGCGTGTGCCTGATTTTACGCGAGAAGCCCACCTGCAAGCCGCCAGCACAATTGGTCTCGATTACGGCCCGGCTTTTCAAGCGGTGCAATCCGGTTGGGTCGATCAGGATCAGGTGATTGGTCGCTTTGATCTGTCGCCCGAAGTGAGGGCAAGTTTGCCTGACTTTGTTTTGCATCCGGGTGTGCTGGATAGCGCGTTCCAGCTCTTTATTCCCCTGCTTAAGCAGCATGCTCAAGAGTATGAAGGCTTGGCCTTTGTGCCGACGCAAGTTGGGCGCATTCAAGTTGCGGTGGAGCATCAAGGCAGCTGCCCAGTATTGACGCGTGTTCGACTGTTAAAGCGCTCACCGCACTCTTTATTGGCGCGTGTCGAAATGTTCAACGAGCAGGGCAATGCCTTGGCGGTGTTGCAAGATGTGCGCTTTAAAGCGGTTCCGCTGCGCAAAACCCAACAGCAGGCCGTGAGTTGGCTGAACTACTACCTTACGCCAGCACCTTTGCCGCACATGCGTCAGCCTCTGTCATTGTTGACAGAAGACGTGCTGAACCACTTCAAACAAGGCTGTGAAAAAGCCTTTAGTAAAGATGTGTATGCCACCGATATTGAGCCGCTGCTCGATAGCATGGCCGATGCGATTCTGGGGCAGGTTTTCGAGTCCTACGCCGATGAGCGCGGACATATTCAGGACTGGCCAGATACACCTCTAGCGCAACGCTTGCTCCAGCGTGCCGAAAAGCAAATGTTGCTTGAGAGTACTGAAGAGGGCTGGACGTTGATCACGCCACCTGAAGTGGGGGCCGATGAAATCTGGAATGCGCTGGTGCAAGAATACCCGGCCTATTTCTCGATGACGCATTTAATGGGGCGCTTGAGTTTAGGCTTAGGTGCCTATCTATCAGGTGATGCAGACAGTCGTGAGTTGGAATTGACGCAAGAGCGCTACTCCGAATTACTCAAACAAATGCCGGGTTCAGACGCCGTTGATTTGCTGACCACCCAGATTTCGAACTGGTTGGCGGCACAAACCCCCAGTCTTCCCGAAGGTGAGCGCCTGTCGATCATTGAGATGAGTTCAGGGGCGCCCTTGTTTGGTGAAAAAATTGCGAAAATGATCGATTTCAACGTTGCGGATTATGCGTTTGCTTCGTTCCAATCGGATGCCATCAATCAAGCCAACCTGATACTCGAATCTTACCCGCTGACCGATGTTGTGCCTTTAGACGACGGCCAGTCTCGCTTGACGCTGTCACAGGGGCCGCAGTTGGCCATCGTCCACTTGGATGCGATGAATCTGCATGAAGCCCAAGCCCAGCTCAAGCTCTTGAGCGAATCCTTGATGCCCGGTGCCGAACTCTTGGTCATTCATCATCATCCCGCGCTGTGGCTGGATTTTATCTACGGCTTACAAGACGAGTGGTGGATCGACAGTCATCAGTCGCAACAAGCCAGCGCTGAGCAATGGTCTGGCCTCTTGTCTGAAATGGGATGGGTGGTTGACGGGCGTGTCGATCTTCAACCTATGTCCAGCGGCTGGTTGATGACGCTCTGTCGTTTGTCTGTGGTGCATCCGCAGGTTCAACTGGCAGGGGGCGAATCAAGTGACTCCGACCGTGAAGAAGAGCCAGAAGTGAAGCGCCAATGGTTCTTTATCGAAGACGCTTGTACCGATGAGCACACGGCGCTCGGTTCGGCCCTGGTCGGTGTGATGGAGGCTCACCAGCAATCGGCGGAATCCTTCACCGATATTGAGAGCCTGACACAGCGCGTGACCGAATGCTCTGGAGAGGGTGTGCTGCACTGGGTCTTGATTGCCGAGCCGCACCAGCAGGTGATTGACTGCAGCGTTGCGCGTTGCAGTCAGTTGCTCGATATATTGCGTTTGTCTGAATCCTTGAGCTTGCCGGTCTCCATCTGGGTGGTGACCACGGGCGTGGGCGCAACCTTGCCCGTGGATCAAGCGCTCAGCAAGCAAGCCTTTGCTGCATCCGACACCTCATTGGCCAGCGCAATGGTGTGGGGCTTTGTTCGCACCTTAATGAATGAAGTGGGGCAGACACAACTGCGTCTTATCGATGTGCCGAGCATTTCACCTAGCCGTCATATTCTAATGGCATTGGTTGAATCCTTGCTGTATCCAGATGCTGAAAATGAAATTGTCATCAGTCCTTCCGGTGCGCGCTTGGCCACACGCCTGCGTATTGAGCCTCCAACGCTGGGGCTGGCATCAACTCAATCCAATACGAGTGAGCATGGCGACGCTCTGACGCTGGGCTTTAAGCTCCCGGGCCAACTGCGCAATTTGGCGTGGCAAACTAAAGCACTCAGCCCAATGGGACCCAGAGATCTCACCGTCAAAGTTAAGGCGACAGGTCTTAACTTCCGTGATGTAATGTATGCCTTGGGGTTATTGTCTGACGAGGCCATCGAAAACGGCTTCTCGGGTCCAAGTTTAGGGCTGGAATTTTCGGGTTATGTGCTGGATGTGGGCGATGAAGTCACCGAGTTCTCTAAAGGTGATCGTGTTGTGGGCTTTGGGCCGTCCAGCTTTAGCACGACCATTGTTACCTCGGCCGACACGCTCTCCATCATGCCAGAAGGGTTGGGGTACGAAGCGGCGGCGACGATTCCAACCACCTTCTTCACGGTGTACTATGCCCTCAAACACTTAGCACGTATGGAGCCAGGTGAACGCATCCTGATACATGGTGCTGCTGGTGGTGTTGGCGTAGCGGCGATCCAGATTGCGCTATGGTTAGGTGCTGACATATATGCCACGGTTGGTTCACAAGAGAAGCGTGATTTCTTAACGCTGATGGGCGTCGATAAAATCTATGACTCGCGCTCGCTGACTTTTGCCGAAGAAATCCTGGCTGACACCCCAGACGGCAAAGGCGTAGATGTCGTTTTAAACTCTTTGGCAGGCGAGGCCATCAATCAAAACCTGCGAGTGCTTAAGCCCTTTGGACGTTTTCTAGAGCTGGGCAAGCGTGACTTCTACGAAAACACCGCCATTGGGCTGCGTCCTTTCCGCAATAATATCAGCTATTTCGGTATCGATTCCGATCAGCTTATGAAAGAAAAGCCCGCGCTTACGCAACGTCTCTTCCGAGAAATGATGGCACTGTTCGAAGACGGTCAGTTTTTTGCCTTGCCGTACAGCCTGTTTAGTGCGGATCAGGTTGTTGAAGCCTTCCGTTACATGCAGCAAGCCAAGCAGATTGGCAAGGTCATTATTAACTATCCACAGCGGCCCAAGAGCAATGCGCCGTTGCTCAGTCAGCCTGTATCACCGCTGATGTTAAATCCCGATGCAACTTATCTCGTCACGGGTGGTTTGGGTGGTTTTGGCTTGCGAACCGCACAATGGCTGGTTGAAAAGGGCGCGCGGCACCTTGTCCTTGTCAACCGTTCGGGCATCGCGCAAGAAGACGCCTGCGCAACGCTAAAAGCGCTTGAAGCGCAAGGCGTGCAAGTGGTGCGTCGTGCCTGTGATGTTACCCAAAAAGCGGCCATTGAAACGCTCTTATCCGAAATCGAAGCGCACTTGCCGCCTCTAAAAGGGGTGGTGCATGCGGCAACGGTGTTTGAAGATGGTTTGGCGCTCAACCTAACTGAAGCACAAATACGTCAGGTGTTTGAGCCAAAGATGCAGGGCGCGCTGTATTTGCATGAGTTGACACATAGCCTTGATCTGAATTTGTTTGTGCTGTTTTCATCGGCAACAACCCTGTTCGGTAATCCAGGGCAAAGCAATTATGTTGCGGCCAATCTTGGCTTGGAAGCCTTGGCCAGTCTTCGTGAACAGCAAGGCCTTGCTGCCACTTGTGTTCGCTGGGGGGCAATCGACGACGTGGGCTTTTTAGCCCGCAATGAAAAAATCAAAGAATCATTGCAAAGCCGCATGGGTGGCGATGCACTTAAGTCAGACGTGGCCTTGTCTATTCTCGACATTCAGCTGCAACGCAACATCACCTTACTGGGTGTCATGGAGCTGGACTGGAGTGCCTTAAATCGCTTCTTACCCACGGCAGACTCACCTAAGTTTAAAGAGGTGGCCGCTTTTGCCGGGGATCTTGATCAGGATGCGGAAGGGCGTGCGTATATAGAGCATTTAATGCATACCCTCTCGCCAGAGGAATTTAAAAGGGCCCTTATGGATATGTTAAAAACGGAGTTGAGTAAGATTTTGTTAATTTCAGAAGATAAAATTGACACGGAACGTTCAGTGTATGACATGGGCTTTGACTCGCTTATGGGCGTTGAGCTTATGACAGCCATCGACAATCGGTTCGGGTTGCAGTTGCCCGTTATGGCATTGAGTGAAGCCTCTTCGCTCTCTAAATTAAGCCAAATGCTGATTGACAAGCTTCAGTCCGCCGAAGCAACCAGTGACGATGTGACCCTTGCACAAATGGCACAGAGTCATGGAGTTGATGTTGAAGGAGCGTTGGCTGAATGAAGCGTAAAAACTTATCCGGTCAGCTTAAGCAAAAGCTGATCGAGCGATCTATGCAGCGTAAGCTTGAAAACGCGCAAGATGACAGTCAAGGATTGCTCGAAAAGCTCACGCTCTCAGGTAGCCAGCGTCGCTCTCGATTTGTCGACTTTACGCGTCATCCTGCTCATCAGCAAATCACAATTATGCGCGAAGGTGCTCAGCGCTTAGGCGTGAAAGATCCCTTTTTTCGCGTGCATGAAGGTTGCGCAGGTGCCACAACACGCATTGACGGGCGAGAGTGCATTAACTTTGCCAGCTACAATTACTTAGGCCTATCTGGCGATCCGCGTGTCAATCAAGCCGCGATTGAAGCCGTTGAGCGCTACGGAACCTCGGTCTCTGCCAGTCGAATGGTGGCGGGCGAGCGTCCTATCCATCAAGCCTTAGAGAGCGAAATAGCGGACACCTATGGGGTCGATGATGCTGTAGCGTTCGTCAGTGGCCACGCCACTAACGTATCGAGCATTGGCTTTTTAATGGGGCCAAAAGACCTCATAGTGCATGATGAATACATCCACAACAGCAGTGTGGTGGGTGCCCAGCTGGCCGGATCAAAGCGGATTGCCTTTAAGCACAATGATATGCGCTCGCTTGCCGATATTTTAGAAGCGCAGCGTCCACACTTCGAGCGGGTGTTAATCATTGTCGAAGGGCTATACAGCATGGACGGCGATTTTCCTGATTTGCCAGAACTGGTGAGCTTAAAAAATCGCTATGATGCTTGGCTAATGGTGGATGAGGCTCACTCCTTCGGCGTGATGGGCTCAACCGGTATGGGTCTGCGTGAACATTTCGGCTTGCCGGGGCACGTGGTGGACATCTGGATGGGGACGTTTAGTAAAACCCTTGCGGGCTGTGGTGGCTATATTGCAGGCAGTCAAGCCTTGATTGATATGCTGAAAACCCTATCTCCTGGTTTTTTATACAGTGTGGGTTTGCCAGCCCAAGTCGCGGCCCCCGTCTTGGCCAGTTTGCAAATTCTGCGGCAAGAACCTGAGCGAATTGTCAAGCTTAAGCTGATCTCGGATTACTTCTTAGACAAAGCCAAGTCTAAAGGATTCGATACAGGCCATAGCTTGGGGTGGGCCGTGGTGCCAATTTTGACGGGTAGCTCGTTAAAAGCAGGGCAGCTCTCGGTTGAATTGTTTGATCGCGGTATCAATGTGCAACCGATTTTATACCCAGCGGTGCCTGAAAAAAGCGCACGTTTGCGATTCTTTTTAAGTTCGCAGCACAGCTACGAGCAAATTGACTATACATTAAACAATTTGTCTAAAATTTGGCAGTAATTAAACGATTGACTCAATTTTTACTAGCCGCAAAGTCTGAATAGGGTTACCATTTCGTTGCAGTTTTGCTGAGAGAGAATAAGAAAAGTCTTATTTAGCGAAGGTAACCCCTAAGGAATACACGGGAGACAAGGTCATAATGGTTTCAATCTCTTCAGCTCATACCAAGGCATTGGTCTTGGGCTCATTTGTTTTTTTATTGAGTGCATGTGCTCAGTTCCCACAAACGCCTCAACACGACGCTGCACACAGTACCCGCACGGTTTTGTCACCCTCTGTTTACCCCCCATTACCAGCTGATATCAGTCAATATTTTTCAGACAGCCTTCAGGCATCCTTGATTGCTTTGCCCACGTCACCTTGGGGAAGTAATGTCGAAATCGAACTGCAAGATGCCTATTTTGCTGCCAATGGTCGCTTATGCCGGGCTTTCTTTGTTCGTGATATATCGGGCCAAGCCTCAGAGCGCTTGGCATGCCAAACCTCGGCTAAGCAGTGGCAAGAAGTGCGGCCAGTAACTCGAATTTTAAATACGTCAAGCCATGGATAACCTATCGCCATCGCGCCTAGAGAAACGGATTATGTTGCGTAAAACTTTTCAACGTGTTGTTCTGATCAGTAGTGTGCTTATGAGTGCTTGGGCAGGTGCCCAAAGCCTGACCGACTCCGGTATTTTACCCTCGGGTGACCGTGCCATTGCCGTGCCCGAGCGGGTAGAGGAACAAACCCGTAGCCAGTGGAATACTGGCACCTACGGTCCGATACCTCCTAGCACTATCACTGGCGAAATTCGCCCCTTTGGTTCACATTTGTTTACGGGCGGTTTTAGTGGGCTGCGTTCCGATGGCTTAAATGATGACTACGTGATAGCGCCGGGCGACCAAGTGACTTTGCGTGTCTGGGGTGCCATTGAGCTCGAACGTGTATTGCCCGTTGATGCTCAAGGCAACATTTTTATCCCATCTATTGGCCCCATCAGTGTCAAGGGACTTAGTAACAGTCAACTGAACGGGCGCGTCAAGTCGGCTATCCTTAGTGTTTACCCTGAGAATGTGAACGTCTACACCAACCTGCAGGGCGTACAGCCAGTTGCCGTGTTTGTTGCTGGATATGTGACACATCCGGGGCGTTACGCAGGTACACCCAATGACTCCTTATTGTACTTTTTAGACCAAGCGGGCGGTATTGACGATCAACTGGGCAGTTACCGTCGTGTGAAAGTGCTGCGCCAGAATAAAGTCATCGCTGAAGCGGATCTGTACGACTTTTTAATTGAAGGCAAGCTGGTTCGGCCACAATTTAAAGACGGCGACACCATCTTGATTGAAGAGCGTGGCCCGAGTGTGACTGTAACGGGCGATGTTCAACGTGAATACCATTATGAATTAAACCCCTCTGACTTATCCGGTGAAGCTTTATTACGCCTTGCGCGTCTTAAATCCGGTGTGTCGCATGTGTTATTAAGAGGCGGGCGTACTCAGGGCCCGATTTCGGTGTATTACGATATTAGCGAGTTTCCACAGCAACGTTTGCAAAGTGGGGATGAATTACTGTTTAGCGCGGATCAACGTGACGAAACAATCGTGGTGCAGCTCGAAGGCAGCTTTTACGGCCCTTCACGCTATGCTTTGCCGAAAGATGCTCGCTTGCATGAACTGCTGAGCGCCGTTGCGGTGCCGCAAACCCTAACCGATGTTAACAGCGTGTCTTTGCGTCGTGTGAGTGTGGCAGAGCGGCAAAAGCAATCCTTGCTGGATAGCCTCAACCGCTTAGAAGCGACCTATTTAGGTGCCTCTTCATCGACAGCTCAAGAAGCACAGATTCGGGTGACGGAGTCTGAGTTGATTTCGCGCTTTGTGCAAAAAGCCTCGCAGGTTGAGCCAACAGGGCGCTTAGTTGTCGCGCGTAACGATCAAATCAGCGATATACGCCTGCAAGATGGCGACATCATCACACTGCCAGAATACAGTGATGCCGTGTTAATTAGCGGTGAAGTGCGCGTGCCTCAATCTGTTGTCTTTACACCGGGATTAACGGCCTACGAGTACATTGAGGGGGCCGGTGGCTTTACCCAGCATGCGGACATGAACCAAGTGCTGGTAATTCGCCAAAACGGTGAAGTCGTGGAAGCTCGGAACATTGTGCTGCGCGCAGGTGACGAGATTCTTGTCCTGCCGAAAGTGCCGGTTAAGAATCTGCAGTTGGCCTCTGTTATCAGCCAAATTGTGTTTAATATGGCCGCTGTTGCAAAAGTGGTGTTGGACCTGTAAACCCATCGGAATTTGAAGACGTCAGTGCTGGCTGACGTCTTTGTTGTAAAAGGGAGCCAGTTGTGAAAAAACGTACGCCTTGGCAAGTGACGAGAGCGGTTTGGTACGCCATGTTTATGCGCGAGGCCGTCGCACGCACCATGGCTGACCGTATGGCGTGGTTTTGGATGTTGGCTGAGCCGATTCTGTTTGTATCTATCATGATTTTCGTGCGAACAGTCATCCTTGGGCGTAGCCGTATGCTTTACAATGCTGACTTTGTGCCTTGGCTAATTGTTGGTTTGCTTGGATTCTTTCTATTCAGAGAAAATATGATGCGCTCGTTAGGAGCGGTTGAAGCAAACAGTGGACTATTCGCGTATCGTCAAGTTAAGCCTGTGGATTCAGTATTGGTGCGTTGCTTTTTAGAGGGAGTTCTAAAAAGCTTTATTCTGGTGCTGTTTATCTTGGGTGGTTATCTCTTAGATTTAAAACTCATTCCCGATCTAGCTTTAGAAGCTATGTTTGCTTGGGTTTCCTTATGGTTGCTGGGGCTTGGCATAGGTCTAGTGGTGTCTGCTCTTGCAGGTCTTGTGGCTGAAGTGGGGATTATCGTTAAACTTTTATCTTTCCCACTGATGATTTTGTCGGGAGTTATACTTCCCGTTACTATGCTTCCACATTTTCTTCAGCCGTATGTGCTAATGAATCCAATCGCTCATGGAATCGAAGTTCTTCGTCTCGGTTTTTTTGAGCACTATGTTACCTTGCCAGGTATTAACCTCTTGTACCTTTGGTACTGGATCATTGGCAGCATCGCTCTTGGCTTGCTGTTGCACATCCGTTTTGAAATGAGGTTAAAAGCACAATGATCAAAATCCATAAAATGTGGAAGCGCTATCACCACCACATCGCCAATGATTGGATTTTAAAAGATGTGAATCTCATTATTCCCAAAAAAGTCAGCGTGGGTCTTATCGGCCATAACGGTGCAGGTAAATCAACATTGCTGCGTTTAATCGCGGGCATGGATACACCGACACGTGGCAATATCTGGCGCAAATGCAGCGTGTCTTGGCCCATAGGCTTATCCGGTGGTTTCAAACCCTCCATGACTGGACGTCAGAATGTCAAATTTGTGGCCAGAGTGATGGGCGGGGGTGATGACGAAATTCAACGCGTGATAGCGTTTGTGCAAGATTTTGCCGAAATCGGCAAGTCCTTTGACGAGCCTGTGCAAACTTATTCGTCGGGGATGCAAGCGCGTTTACGCTTTGGCTTGTCACTGGCATTTGATTTCGACGTGTATTTGTCTGACGAAGCAACGGCCGTGGGGGACAAAGCCTTTAAAGAAAAAGCCACCAAGGCCTTTAAAAAGCGGGTGGGCAAGTCCAGTTTGATTATTGTTTCGCACAGCGAAGGGATCATCAAAGACCTGTGTCAAGCCGGGGTATGGGTACACGAAGGTAAGGCGCGTTGGTATGAAGATGTCAACGATGCGTTAAGTGATTACACCGACAGTTTAAAAAATCGCACAATTAAGGTTCCGACAGCATCATGAGTGATTCTTCCGTTTACAAGGGCGTTCGTTTGGCAAGGCATCAACAGGGTAAGATTAATCCCGTTAGCTTGCAGGCCATAAAGCGCTACCCACATTGGTTCTTAGCCATCGTCTTGTCCATTATTGTCGGTTTGTATTGGAACCTGGTGGCCACCCATCGCTATGTGTCGGAAGCCAACGTGGTATTAGAAAGCCCACAATTAGCCGCCCCAACACTCACCTTTCAATCCTTGATTGGCGGCGGTGGTGCACAAGGGCGTGGTGATATGCTCCTGCTGAGAGATCATTTGTTGTCCGTGGATATGTTAAATAAGCTGCAAGCACAACTGGACGTTCGTGCTCACTATTCTGGCCAAGGTGGCCACTCCATTGACTGGTTAAGCCGAATGCGTCGAGCTGATTTACCGATGGAAGACTTTCATAAATACTTTAAAAAGCGAGTGTCTGTTGAATTAGACGATTACGCGCAGGTGTTGCGTGTGCGGGTTGAGGCCTTTGATGCAGAAACGGCACAAAGTATTGCTCAACTCTTATTGGCGGAAGGCGAGCAGCACATGAACA
Source organism: Nitrincola alkalisediminis (assembly GCF_009821115.1). Taxonomy (GTDB): domain Bacteria; phylum Pseudomonadota; class Gammaproteobacteria; order Pseudomonadales; family Balneatricaceae; genus Nitrincola; species Nitrincola alkalisediminis. Next base: position 69,591 of record NZ_VYTY01000015.1, read on the forward strand.
ACATGGGCCAACGCCTTGCGCAAGAGCAAATTCGGTTTTTAGAAGTACAAGTGAATGAGTTGAGCGAGCGTTTTGATGAAGCCTTGGGCGTCTTAATTGATTATCAAAACCAAAGTGGCTTAGTGTCACCTCAAGGCACAGTTGAAAGCATTAATGCAGTGGTGGCAGGGCTAGAGTCTCAGTTAGCCAACCTACAAGCACGTCGCAATGCTCTTTTAAGCTTCCAAAGCGCAAGATCACCCGAAGTGGTTCGGGTGGACAGTGAAATACAAGCATTGAATCAGCAAATCAATCAAGAGCGTGCGCGTATGGCGCAGGCATCAGGTGGGGCATTGAATACCATTTCGTCTGAATACCAGTTGTTGGAGATGAAAACGCAGTTTGCGAAAGAAAGTTACGCAGGGGCATTGGCAGCCTTAGAGAACACTCGAATTGATGCGGCGCGCAAGCTCAAACAGATTTCAGTCCTGCAAAGCCCAAGTTTGGCTGAATACGCAATAGAGCCCAGACGCGTGTACAACACGGCTGTCTTTGCAATTATTGCGTTGTTCTTAGCCATTATTACGCAAATGCTGGTGTTGATCATTAAAGATCATTTGGATTAACCCGTTTAACCTTGGCTGTCTGTCGCAGCCTGTTTGACATCGACAGATCCTTTCCCGAGGTTGTTGCTGAACTGTCAGTACCGCGACCGGGCGGTAGCGTACCAAATCTATACCGAACTTTTGTCAAAGTGCTCAAAATGGAAATCCTATGCAAAATATAAAACTAGATCAGTCAATAAAAACGGTTGTTCATCTAGGAGCAGGGTACTGCTCTGAGCTTGCCTTTTATCAGGATTCAAAAATTGAGCGAATCATTTTGGTTGAAGGGGATACTGAGATTGCTCAAGAGTTAAGAGAAAGCTATCAAACTATTCCATCCGTTGAAGTGGTAGAAGCTGTTGTTGATGTAGATGCTAATACAAAACCTTTCTTTGTCTTTTCATTAAGTGAGTTGAACAGCGTAAGGAGAGCGACAAGCCTTACTGAATTTTTTCCAAGTGTACGACAGCTCAGCAGCGTGGAAAAAAACGTTCAGGACATTAATACTTTAGTTCAAAACCTTAAAATAAGTGAAGGTGCTTTGTTAGTTGTCGATTTGCCTGGTATTAGTTTAGACGTTCTTACACATCTTGAGGTACACGATCAATTATCCGTCTTTACTCAAGTTTGTGTACATGCGAATAGATCCGCTCTGTATGAGAGTGAGTCTACGGCTGATGAGCTCAAGAGTTGGATGGAAGAGCAAGGGTTTATTATTGAGGCTAAAGATGAAAACACAGACTTTGATCGACCTGTGTTTGTTTTTCAACGTAGCGCTTTGTTTATTAAGAATAAAGAGTTGCAGGAAGTAAATACTAATTTGATAAAGAAAGTCGCTGAGCAGTCTGATCTTCTATGTACTGAACGCAAAGAAAAAGCAGATTTGTCTAATAAGCTTAATGAAGAACAAGAAAAATTTTCTACGTTACTTGCAGATCATTCAGCGTTGTCAAAGCGGAAAGAAAGTTTGGATGATGCCGTTAGTCAGCTTACAGAGCAGCTAAGTCAACTGAAAAGTGAGTTAGATGCGACGACACTAAAGAAGAATGAAGAAGTTGATCAATTAAAGAAAAAGATTGTAGATTTAGAGTCTATTCATTCGTCAGTTTCATCTGCACTCGATGATTTAAAAGTAGAACATGGTGCTCAGGCTGATCTTTTGTCTACTGAGCGGGAACAAAAAGCAGACTTGGCTAATCAACTTAAGGAAGAGCAATCTAAGCTCGCTGCGTTATTCGCAGATAATTCGGTTTTATCAAAACAGAATGAAAGTTTGGATGCTACTGTTAGTCAGCTTACAGAACAGCTAAGTCAAGTGAAAAGTGAGTTAGATGCGACGACACTAAAGAAGAATGAAGAAGTTGATCAATTAAAGAAAAAGATCGTAGATTTAGAGTCTATTCATTCGTCAGTTTTATCCGCGCTCGATGATTTAAAAGTAGAACATGCTGCTCAGGCTGATCTTTTGTCTACTGAGCGTGAACAAAAAGCAGATTTGACTAAGCAACTTAAGGAAGAGCAATCTAAGCTCTTTGCGTTACTCGCAGATAACTCGGTATTATCTAAACAGAATGAAACTTTGGATGCTGCTGCTAGTCAGCTTACAGAGCAGCTCAGCCAAGTAAAAAATGAGTTAGAAAAGTCTGCACTTAAAAATAATGAAGACGTAAAACAATTAAAAATCCAGATTGAAAATAATCATGCTCAAAAAAATACTGAAGTTGAAGGGTTAAAAAAACAGATATCAGAGCTACTTGTTGATCTAGATACAAAAAAATTAGCTATAGTTGGGCTTGAAAAAAATATTAGTGATCAAGTCCTAGTGTTACAAAGTGAAAAAAAATCGAAAGTCGAATTGCAAGAAACCTTAAAGAAAATACAAGCTGACTCTGAAAAAAAACTATCAGATCAGAAAGAAGCTTATACTAAAATTAAAGATGAGTTGGATAAGACAAAAGCAAAGCTTGATGAAACGCACCAGTACTTTATTAATCGTCGAAAGCAGGCCGAAGAAGGGGAAGTTAAAATTAAAGAGCTTTCTGTTATAAATGCATCTCTACAGAAAGAGCTTGATCATGCAAAGACCTTAATAGAGAACGAAGCCACCGCGAAAAAAAACTTGGATTTGTTGGAGTCTAAACTTGTAGATCTGCTAACCAAGCAAAGTGAGCAAATTAATCAAAATACCAATGCGCTTGGACAACATGTCACTCGAATGGTTACGAATTCATCAAAGCAGATTGAGTCATTTGTGGGTTTGCAGAGTTACTTTGCAAATGATGGTCAGCCTTTAGTACTTCAAAATACAGGGCTGTCCTCGGATTTGGCTTTGTATCTAACTGAAAAAATACATTCAACGAATTTTGATTGTATTTTGCAATTTGGTACAGGTGCAACCACCCTGTTACTTGCCAAGGCGCTTCGTAAACAGAAATTCCAAAAATCTGAAAATCATAAGCTAGTTGTTCACGATCAGTTAGACATGGAAAAGTTAGATACTTTGCCAAGGCATATCATCTGTTTTGAACATGATAAAAAACAGACATCACAGCTTCAGACTGATCTAAATAACAGCTCATTTCATAATCTAGTAGACCTTAATTTTAGTCCGCTGGTTGATTATAGACATAAAGGTGAAGATTTCTTGTTTTACGATTGTAAAGCAAAGTTGCAACATCTTGCCCATGTTTTTAGCCAGCGAACTGCAAAGTTTCTTGTGTTAGTTGAAGGGCCAAATACACTTGATGGCTGTCTATCACGCTACCCCGTTTTAACGCACTTACTCAAATACCTGTCTGCTCATCAGTTGCAAATACTAATTGTTGATAAAGACAATAGTTTCAATGCAGAAACTGAAAAGCGTTGGGACGAGTTGCTGGAAAAAAGAGAGTTGGTGTTTAGTAAAAAGAGGCTAGCACTTACTACGAATACTCTCTTACTAAATATAAATGTTTAATATGGAAATAATCATGGGGACTTTGATTAAATTAGCAGTTGAAAACTTCAAACAAGGAAACTATCAACAGGCAAAAGAGTATTACCAAAAAGCCAGTGTGGCCTATGGTGAAGAGCTCTTTAAAGAAAATATTATTATTTGTGAACGCTATTTATCATTAGATACGTCTTGTGCTTTATCTACCGATCAAGAATCTGTTACAATTTCTGAAAAAACACAGTTAATTCAGACACAAGCATTACTCGAGTACTATTACACGCAGTGTCAGGAACTTCAACACAAACTTATGGATGTTAAGTGAAATGCAAACCCCTAAAAAAATACTGACTGTTTTTGGTACACGACCAGAAGCGATTAAAATGGCCCCCTTAGCCTTGCAATTAGCGGCTGATGAGCGTTTTGACGCCAAAGTCTGTGTGACTGCACAACATAGAGAAATGCTTGATCAGGTTTTAGAACTGTTTGAATTAAAACCTGATTTTGATCTTAATTTAATGAAGCCCGGGCAGGATTTAACGGATATTACAACGGGTATTCTACAAGGACTTAAACAGGTTTTTTTAGATTTTAAACCTGATGTTGTTCTTGTTCATGGTGACACTGCCACGACTTTCGCCACCACTTTAGCAGCTTACTATCAGCAAATTGCAGTTGGTCACGTGGAAGCGGGGTTAAGAACTGGCAATATTTATTCGCCCTGGCCTGAAGAAGGTAATCGCAAACTAACGGGTGCACTTGCTAATATTCATTTTGCTCCTACGTCAACGTCAAAGCAAAACTTGCTTAATGAAGGTGTCAGTCCCGAGTGTGTTCATGTTACCGGCAATACGGTGATTGATGCGCTTTTCGAAGTTATTGAAAAGCTTAAGAGCAATGCGAACCTTTCCAGTCAGTTCAATACTCAATTTGAATTTTTAGACTCTTCAAAAAAATTGATATTGGTTACAGGCCATCGTCGAGAAAGTTTCGGAGGTGGATTTGAGCGGATCTGTCAGGCACTTGCTAACACGGCGATAAGTCATCCAGATGTTGAAATCGTTTACCCAGTTCACTTAAATCCTAATGTACAAGAGCCCGTCAATCGTTTATTGGCAGGTATTGATAACATTCATTTGATCGACCCTTTAGATTATTTACCCTTTGTGTATTTAATGAACCAAGCTCACATCATTCTCACTGACTCAGGTGGAATTCAGGAAGAGGCGCCATCTTTAGGAAAGCCTGTGTTGGTTATGCGAGATACCACTGAAAGGCCTGAGGCGGTTGAAGCGGGCACTGTTAAATTGGTCGGAACAGATTCTGATGTGATTACTCAGGAACTGACTCGTCTTTTACGTGACCAAGATGCTTACAATACAATGAGTTTTGCTCACAATCCGTATGGTGATGGTCAAGCATGCCTTCGTATACGCGATTATCTTGCAAGTCTTTAATTTTTACTTTACAAAAGGAATTCTAAATGAGTTTTAAAACAATTTCAGTCGTGGGTCTTGGATATATCGGTTTACCAACAGCGGCTGTGTTTGCATCTAGAAAACAACCTGTTATAGGGGTCGATGTTAATCAACATGCTGTTGACACAATCAACAAGGGTGAAATACACATCGTTGAACCTGAGTTGGATATAGTTGTCCGTGCAGCTGTATCTCAAGGGTTTTTAAAAGCTGTAACAAAACCTGAACCTGCTGATGCTTTTATGTTGGCAGTGCCTACACCTTTTATTCACGACACTGAAGGTGATAGCCATAAAGCCGATTTGAGTTATATCGAAGCCGCCAGTAAGGCGATCGCACCCGTATTAAAATCAGGCGATCTTGTTGTTTTAGAGTCAACCAGTCCCGTTGGTGCAACGGAGCAAATGGCCGCATGGCTTGCGGAGGCTCGTCCTGATCTAACTTTTCCACAAACACATGGTGAGTCATCGGATATCCGAATTGCGCATTGTCCAGAGCGTGTTTTGCCGGGGCATGTGATACGTGAACTCGTTGAAAATGATCGAGTGATCGGCGGCTTGACGTCCAAGTGTTCACAGCGCGCAGTTGAACTGTATAAAATTATCGTTGAAGGTGAGTGTGTCGTTACTAACGCTCGCACTGCTGAAATGGCAAAGTTAACGGAAAATAGTTTCCGAGATGTCAATATTGCATTTGCGAATGAGCTTTCAACTATCTGTCATGAGCTAAATATTAATGTTTGGGAGCTTATCACTCTCGCTAATCGTCATCCTCGTGTGAGTATTCTGCAGCCGGGTGCAGGTGTTGGTGGGCACTGTATAGCCGTAGATCCATGGTTCATTGTTGACTCATGCCCAGAGCATGCTCGTCTGATTAAAACTGCCAGAATAGTCAACGATGATAAGCCTAAGTGGGTACTAGAGCAGATTAAACAGCAACTCGATCAAATACATCAAAATAAACCCAATGTATCGAGAGCCTCAATCAAGGTTGCCTGTTTGGGCATTGCGTTTAAGCCGGATATCGATGACCTGCGTGAGAGTCCAGCTATGGGCATTGCAGAGCAAGTGTCGGCCTTAGGCTGCCAGCTGATGATTGTTGAGCCGAACATACATCAATTACCTAAAACACTCGCTCAATCAGCTTCTTTAGTTTCCCTTGATGAAGCGCTAGTCCAAGCTGATGTTGTTGCCGTTCTTGTTAAACATAAACCCTTTATTGAAAACACGGCAAAACTGATCAATTTAGCTCATATAATTGATGCTGTTGGTTTACTTAACACAAAATAAATGATGATCCGCAGGCATCGGTTAGATGCCTGCACTAAGGAATACCCTGAGGTCTTTTGTAATATGGATGCGCTTCTTCAGCTTGCACAGCAGTGTGCTCAGCAGTCAGCAGTAAATTTTTTTCCAATTCACAACCGTGTTGCATACGTTGTCAGTCACGGTCAAAGCTACGCAAGCAATGGCTATGCAATCAGAACTCAAGCCGTGGCGAAGGCGCTTAACGAACATGGCTTTGAGGTGCTATGTTTTGTTAAGCCTGGTCGCCCGTGGGAGTTGAATAAAGATATTACAAAAGACATCGCACCAGAAGTGATAGTTGATGGTGTGCGCTACATCCACAGTCGCTTGTGGGAAAAAGCACATAATGCACAAAAACAGTTTGAAAAGAGTGTTGAAAAGTTCGTTGAACTTTTTCAAGTGTATCGTCCTAGCGTTGTCTTAGCGGCTTCAAATTGGATAGTAGGACTGCCTGCTTGGGTTGCAGCAAAGCGTCTTGGTATTCCATTTCACAACGAGGTGCGTGGTTTTTGGGAGCTTTCGCGTGATGCACGTGAGCCCGGATATGCAGATACAGAAGAGTATCAGATTGAGAAGGAGCGAGATACGTTTGTTTCGATACAAGCTGAAACAGTATTTACATTAAATAATTCTATGAAAAACGAATTGATCAATCGTGGTATAGATGGTAGAAAAATTCATATATTACCCAATGCAGTCAATAAGTTACCTGATATTAAGAATGTGGACCCTAGACTGATTGAAGAGCTGGGAATTGCAGAAAATGAAAAAGTTATCGGTTACATTGGTAGCTTCAGTGCCTATGAAGGCTTAGACATATTAGTCGAAGCTTGTTCTATATTAGTTGATCAGGGACAAAAGCTGAAATTGTTGCTAGTTGGTGATAATCAGCCGCTGACTGTTAATTTATCAAGTAATCATCATAAAAGTAATTATTCTAAGCTGCCATGGGTTGTAGAAGTAGGGAGAGTCCCACATGCTAATGTAGCTCATTATTATGCCTTGATCGACCTCATTGTGATACCGCGTAAAAAATTTTCAGTATGTGGACTTGTTCCACCGATGAAAATAGTGGAAGCACTAAGTTATAGAAAAGGGATAATTGTATCAGATGTGGCAGCATTAAAAGAATATGCAGATAGGTATGAACATGTAGTAACTTTTGAATCAGAAAATTCAAAAAGCCTAGTAATGAAAATGCAAAAAGCATTCAGTATGCCTATACCTCAAGAAGTTGACCTATTAATGACAACGTATATTAGTTCATTAGTGAACAAGTTGTCAGTAATGAAACAAACTGTGAGTAAAGAAAACACTCCTGTATTAGATTTTACTTTACTTGAATCATTCTCAAAAAATAATAATGTTGATAAAGTAAAGGGAGATAATAAAACTAATATTTTAAAAGCTATTTCAATTATGGATGAAATATCAGAAGAGTGTTGGAAGTACGAGTTTAAAAATTTCAGAATTAATAGAAATAACTATAAATCACAAGTTGAAAGTTCTAGTGCTTCATTTGCATTCTTAGAGAGTTGCTGGAAGGGTAACGGTGGATCATGGGAGTATGCTTTTACATCGCCAGGTTTAAAGCATGCTAATGCTCAAGCACTGTTGGATTTAATACCTATAATCAGGCATAAAGGAATGCCTATTGTCTTCTGGAATAAAGAAGATCCTATGCATTATGAGCGTTACCTACCTATTGCGAAACAAGCTGATATAATATTTACTACTGACTCGAATAAGGTAATTGATTATCAAAGAGATATACCATCAGCGGATGTACATGCAGTTCCTTTTGCTGCGCAGCAAAAAATATGCAATCCATCAAATAGATTTAAAATACAGCCGGAGTCTGTATGTTTCGCAGGCTCATACTATAGTGAAGGGCATGATGATCGTAAACAACAAATGCACGCACTGTTGCCATCAATAATAGACTTTAATGGTGCTATTTATGATCGTTTTTCAAAATTAAATAATGATAGATATAAGTTTCCTGAAATTTTTCACCCCTTTATTCGTGATGCAGTACCATTTAATGAAATTGTGCAGCTTTACAAGCGATTTAAAGTTTTTTTGAATGTTAATACAATTGTAGACTCTCCTACAATGATGTCGCGTAGAGTTTATGAACTACTAGCATGTGGAACCCCTGTTGTATCTACTCCATCAAAAGCTATTGAAGAACAGTTTTCAGGGATAGTACAGATGGCATCAGATTCAAAAGAAGCAAATCAGATAATTGAGAAGTTATTATCTGATGACCATTATTGGGAAAAAATATCACATCTTGGTTATCGAGAAGTGATGACTAAGCACACATATACACATCGTTTAGAGTCGATAAAAAAATCACTTGGGTTCAGTATCCATGAAGGAAAACCGCTTGTGAGCATTATTACATGTACTCGTCGACCAAATATGATTGATCGAATAGTAGAGAATATGACCAGGCAAAATCATCCCAATTGTGAATTGATTTTAGTTGTTCAGGATTTTACATGTTCTGAAATTCAAGATTTAATTTTAAAACTTACGCGAAATCCATCAAATATTAATCGAGTTGAGCTTATTTCAAATGATAGTCAGAATGTAACTTTAGGTGAGCGTTTTAATCATGCCGCAACATATGCTAAGGGTGAGTATATTGCAAAAATGGATGATGATGATTTTTATTTTCAGAATTATCTGTCTGATATGCTTATTCCATTTAGTTTTGGTGATTTTGGAATGGTTGGAAAGAAAGAGCTTTATATGTATCTTTCAGGGTCGAATAAACTTATTAAGCGATTCTCAGGAATGAAGCATAGAGTTGTTGATTTCGTCGCAGGTCCTACATTTGTAATCAGAAGATCAGTGTTTAACGAGGTTAAATTTGAATCCAGAAATACTGGTGAAGATAGTTCTTTTATAAAAAATATTCAAGCTGCAGGCTATAAGATTTATGCTTCGGACCCTTTTAATTTTATCCAGTTTAGAGCAGACCCGAGTAAGCATACATGGGGAGTATCAGATGAAGAGATCTTACAGGGTAAGCAAACTCAGATTGTAGATAATTATTTTAATTCAAGTCGAGTTGATTTTTAGTTTTTATTTAGAGGGTGATGGTTCGTGCCATGTTAGTAATTATGTTAATTTCTTCCATAAATCTTTGATTTTAATAAATAAAAAGGTTCAAGGTTAGGGGGGTCATTAAACCCCTTGCTATCAGTGGCTTTGATCAAAAAGCGGAGACAGAAAAATTAGCTTAAACCCAACAAGTATGGTCTGATGCAAGGATTATATTCTCATCAGGTATCATCATGAACCCACAAGACCCGCTAAGCCATTTTTCAATTCTTAAAGACTATCGCTAAGATTGGAAGGAGGAGCATTCGCTTTCTGACATTTTATTACTGACCGTTTGCGTTGTGATTGCAGGAGCTGAAGGCTGGGAAGAAATCCCAGGTTTTGGTGAAGCGCATCTTGATGAGTTGAAGTGCTACGGCGATTTTGAAAATGGAATTCCAAGACACAATACGATTGCCCGAGTGATCGCAAGCTTGAATTCGAGTCAAATGCAAACATGTTTTTCAGAATCGATGAAAAGCTGTCATATATTAACAGAGGGCATATTATTGCGTTTGATGGAAAGACGCTTCGGAGCACTTACGACAAGAGTCGTCGGCGCGGTGCAATCCATATGATTAGTGCATTTTGTGTTGAAAGTTGTATGGTGATTGGGCAGCTCAGAATAGCGGAAAAAAGCAATGAGATAACGGCGATTCCAGAGTTGTTAAAATTGCTAGAAATCCGTGGATGCCTTGTGACACTAGATGCTATGGGCTGTCAGCGTGCGATTGCTAAGGCGATCATTGATAAAAAAGCCGATTACTTGTTGGCTGTAAAAGGCAATCAACCTCGTCTGGAAAAGCCTTCAAAGAGCATTTCCCGATGAGTCGTTTACTGCATACGAAGGTGATTGTTTTAGTACAACCGAATCGAGTCATGGCCGTAATGAAACGCGATTATATGTTGTCAGTGATGTGTTTGATGAGTTCGTAAACTTGTCATTTTATTGGCCAAAAATGAAGAGTATTGGGGTGGCCATTTCATTTCGACAAGAAGGTGAAACCATCCCTGACCATGCGCAAGTTCGCTATTATATTTCGTCTGAAATCTTAACCGCGGAGCGCTTTTCACAAGCTGTTCTCCAACACTGGTTTATTGAGAATAAATTGCATTAGTCATTGGATGTTGCGTTTAAAGAAGATGCTTGTCGGATACGTCGTGAAGATGCCGAGGAGAACCTCGCATGAATTTGGCATATAGCGATGAACTTCTTGAAAAGTGAAAAGATCTTTAAAGCAGGCATTCAAAGGAAGCGAAAGAAGGCTACGATGAGTCGAGAGTATTTATCGCAAGTCTTAGAGATATGCTGGGCTTTATGATCAGGGGAATATCATGAAACCCCTTGCTATCAGTGGCCTTAACCGAAATGAGGAGACAGAAAAATTAGCTTAAAACCAACAAGTATGGTCTGATGCAAAGATTCTATTCTCATCAGGTATCGTCATGA
>NZ_VYTY01000016.1 GCF_009821115.1 Nitrincola alkalisediminis
CCGTCCGCCGCTCTCAAAAGTAGCAAGCTACTTTCTACCGCTCGACTTGCATGTGTTAGGCCTGCCGCCAGCGTTCAATCTGAGCCATGATCAAACTCTTCAGTTTAAATTTTCGACAATCAATCACCTAAGCAACCAATCATCTAATTCATGCTCAAAAACGTACATCTAAATGAATTCACATATAGGTTGCTTGTTTTTGATTAAGCTTTAATGCCTAACCTGAACAAGCACCCACACGCATTACCTGATTAATTTTTTAAAGAGCGTCTTGGTCAACTCGGTGTTTTGAGTCGTCTCAAGCGAGGTGCGTATATTAATTAGACTTCACACTCACGTCAACACTTAATTTCTTTTTTTTTAGTTTTTTTAATTAAAACCGAAATGCTGGATATCTATCAGTGTAACATCTTCTGGCATAATCAATTCTGAATAAAAATTCTTAGCAACACGCGCAAAGCGTTCAGGCCCGTCCGTTACTAAGAAGATCACCTTTCCATTCCTCGATGTTGGATTTAGTAGCCCCAGACCATCCAGTGCATTGCATAATGCTTCAGCTGCTGTAGTTGCAGAATCGACCAACCTAACTTTCGGCCCGACTACATTTTGAATAGCCCCCCTTAATGAAGGGAAATGTGTACAACCCAGAACCAGTGTATCAATACCTTCTTGCTCAGGGTCATGCACAAACAAACTTTCTAATGACTTTTTAACGATTCCTTCAACCAGCTCACCTTCATGCCACCCTTCCTCAGCAAGCGCCACAAACAACGAGCAGGCCGCTGCTTTGATTGATGCATCAGGCCGAATTGAGAGAATCGCTTTTTGATAGGCCTGATTACTAATGGTGCTTTCAGTAGCAATAACACCAATATGGCATTTTTGACTCACGCTAACGGCCGCTTGCGCACCTGGATCAATCACACCAATAATCGGCAGATCCGGACGGGAGTTTCTCAAAACATCTAGAGCGGCAGCTGAAGCTGTATTACACGCAACAACGAGCGCCTTTATATCATAAGACTCCAGCGCCCTTACTGCTTGCTCTGCATACTTCGAAATCGATGCAACACTTTTGGTTCCGTAGGGAACACGAGCCGTATCGCCTAGATAAACTAAGTTTTCATTCGGCAAGCACTTCCTAACCTCATTAAGAACCGTTAAGCCCCCAACACCAGAATCAAATAAACCTATCGACTTGCTCACACCGACACTACTATTTTCCACGTTTATCCGACCGCTTCTTAGCTTGTTTTTTAAGTGCTTTAATATGCTCTTTATTACGCTCTTTTTTAGCTTTTTGCCGAGCTGTTAAGAGATTTCGCTTACCTGCAAAGGGGTTATCGCCCGTTTTAAATTCGAACCGTATAGGTGTCCCACGAATTTTAAGCAATTTAACAAATCGATTTTCCAGGTAACGCTTATAGGATATCGGCAGAGAATCTGTTTGATTACCATGCACAACAATAATAGGAGGATTTGAGCCCCCTTGATGCGCATAACGCAACTTGATGCGATGCGTATGAACGGAGGGAGGTTGATGATCAGCAACAATATCCTCAAGCAAACGTGTCAGTTTATTTGTCGACCATTTCGCCATCGCAGAATCAAAGGCCTCATGGATTGAACCATAGAGATCACCAACACCTGTTCCATGCTTAGCTGAAATAAAATGCATTCGCGCAAATGCAACAAATTCAAGTCGCCGCCTTATTTGTTCTCGCACCTTTTCTTTATGTTCAGAGGTCATTCCATCCCATTTATTCAAAGCAATAACCAATGCACGTCCAGAGTCTATGATGAACCCAAGCATGTGCAAGTCTTGCTCCGTAACCCCTTCTCTTGCATCAACGACCATTACGACTACATTAGAATCACGTATCGCTTGAAGGGTTTTAACAATTGAGAACTTTTCCACTGCTTCAGTGATATGTTTACGGCGCCGCACGCCTGCAGTATCGATCAGTGTATATTTTTTATCTTCGCGCTCATACGGGATATAAATACTGTCACGCGTAGTGCCTGCTTGGTCAAAAACAACTACACGCTCCTCACCGAGCATTCGATTAACAAGTGTCGATTTTCCGACATTCGGACGACCTATGATTGCAATGCGTATCGTATCTTTGTAATCGTCTTTTTCAGCCTCATCCTTGATGCTCAGTAAGAGATAGGGCTCAAGCACCAACTCCATCAATTGTGAAACACCACGACCATGTGAGGCGGCTATCGGTATTGGCTGCCCTACACCTAGGCCATAAAAATCAGCCATTGCCACATTTTCATCTATACCATCGGTCTTATTCACAACCAACCTAAAAGGTTTATTACTTCGACGCAAATGATCAGCTATCATTTCATCTGCTTGATTCAAGCCTGATCTACCATCAACAATAAAGAGCACAACATCAGCTTCCTCTATTGCGTATAGGGATTGCTGAGCCATCGCTTTGTCAATACCGGCTTCATCACCTGTGATACCACCCGTATCAATCACAATGTAGCTGCACTCATCAAGCTGCCCTTGGCCATACTTGCGATCACGTGTCAATCCTGGAAGATCAGCTACGAGCGCATCTCTCGAGCGCGTCAATCGATTAAACAGTGTTGATTTACCAACATTAGGACGCCCAACAAGCGCAATTACCGGAAGCATAGTTTTTCCCAAAACCAAAAACGGCCGACTGTAAAAAACAGACAGCCGTTTTTGGATATTAAATTCATTAATTCAGCTGAATAGCCGCTAACCGTCCAGCATTTGTTAATACATAGAGAACATTGTCACGCACTAACATGTCGCCCGTCACACCTGATGAATCCAACCTGTGACGCGCTACAAAACGCCCGTCGACCTGTGACATAAAATGTAAATACCCCTCAGCATCACCGACAACGACTGCATTTCCTATCACCGCTGGTGCTGACAAGCGCCTTAATGATAAATCTCTTTGCGTCCAGACACTAGCTCCACTTGCAGCATCCATGGCCAGAACAGCATCTCTGTCATTTACTAAATAGATATTTCCAAACCCTGTTGCTAAGCTTCGGTAGGTTGAAACATCATGCCCCCAAAATGTCTGGAGGTTAAACGGGTTGATCGATCTGATCTGTCCCTGGTACGCCGCAACATATAATGTATTGTTTAAAATAAGCGGCCTTCCTTTAATATCTGCCATTCGCTCCAATTCAGAACGACCACTACCATCCGCAATTCGAGTTTCCCAAAAGAACAAACCACTTTCATTATTCAGTGCAACCAATTTTCCGTTTGAAAAACCGGCAATTGTTACATCTGATGTGAGCAGTGGAGCCCCCGTACCTCTCAGTGATAAGGATGGAACTTGCGCATCATACGTCCAACGATGCGTGCCTGAAACTCTATCTAATGCCGTTATACGACCATTCACGGTCTGAACAACAACAATGGATGGGTTTATTTGTACCTGTGCCGTTGCTTCGGACGTTAACTGATAACGCCATAACTCGGTACCATTTTCAGCACTTAAGGAAACAATCTCACCTGAACGCAAATTCACGATCACATGACCATGCCCAGCGCCCACGCCACCAACAATGGGATCTTTCAAGTTAACTGACCAAATCCTTTGGCCAGTCCTACGATCAAAAGAAGCAACCAAACCTTTATGATCAGCTGCAAAAATTCTGTCGCCATCAATCGAAACAGTCATTTCATGAAAGCGTCTACCTGGACCATCCCCTACATTTGCCGTCCACAGCACATTCACTCTATTCTCAGATACAATATCAGGGAGTGGTGATGGTTTCACCTCATCACTTTTACTCCAAAAACCACAGCCTCCAAGCAAGACAAAGAGAACCAGCAAGACCGAAAATCTGAAGAGGTTTTTCATGAGCCACTCCCTGAACCCAAATCATCACGCTTCATTTGCAAAATTGGCCTCGCTTCACCCGTATTAGCCGCAAGCGCACGATCATACTCACGACGTGCAGACTCAATATCCTCTTGCAAAAAGTATGCATCTCCGCGCAACTCATGATAGATAACTGCAAAGCTAGCAGGGTCTATTGAGTCCATCAATAACAAAGCTTCACCCGCTTTTTGTTCGCCCAGCAAAATTTTTGCCTTACGCAGGGTGGCTATCCGCTTAATATCCTCTTCTTTAGTGTTTGCCACCACCCAGTCGAGCTCAGCTATCGCAACCTCATTGTTATTCGACTGCACAGCCGCCCTTGCCAAAATTAATGCAGCATATTGTGCATACGTTGACTTAGCGTGCTCGGCTTTTAAGCGCTCACCTAAATGTTGGAGGGTTTCACTTGTTTGCGCCCTTCCTTCATCTAAATCAACAACGACAGACTCAATCAGGCTTTGATAGAGCATAGAAGCCTGCGCTGCATTCGTTGCTTGACGTGACTGCCAACCCTGCCAGCCCACAACGATAGCAACCGCAGCACCAACACCTAGCACCAGCGCTTTACCGTTTTCTTTCCACCAATTCTTTAGTGCATCCAGTTGCTCTTCTTCAGTTCGCAGTTCAGCCACCTGATTAACTCCTACAACCTCAAAATTTTGTTAGAAAAGAATCCGTCAGATCCTTCACACTGATTTCTTGCTGATCAATGGTTTCACGCAAGAACTTTACCTGAACCGTATCATGTTCCAGTTCTTTCTGCCCAATCAATAATGCGACACGAGCACCACTGGCATCTGCTTTTTTAAGATGACTCTTTAAACTGCCATCCCCACAACCGAGCACAACCTTAAGCTCTGTCTCATCCCTTAAGGTTTCAGCTACACAAAGTATTTTTTGTTTCACTTCCAACGTGGTCGTAAGCGGGAGAATGTACACATCTGCCTGCTGATAAAGTGACGCTGGTAATTTAGAGATAGACTCTATTAACAAAATTAACCGTTCAACACCCATGGCGAAACCAACAGCAGGCGTCGACTTACCACCTAGCTGTTGAACTAAACCATCGTAACGACCACCTGCACAAACAGTCCCCTGAGCACCTAACGCTTCCGTAACCCACTCGAACACAGTTTTGCTATAGTAATCGAGCCCTCTAACCAGTCGCGGATTCACTCGAAAGTTAACACCTACACTGTTAAGCAAAGCTTTCAAACATTCAAAGTGTGAGGTAGATTCAGCATCAAGATAATCATGAAAATTTGGGGCTTCATTTAAGATCAGTTGAGTTTGTGCTGATTTACTGTCTAAAATTCTTAGAGGGTTGCTTGTTAGGCGACGCTGACTGTCAGGATCTAAATCATCTTTACGAGTGGTAAGATAGGCTACAAGGTCATTTTTAAACGCCTGCCGAGACTCTGCACTCCCTAATGTATTAATTTCCAGTGTCACAACATCTTCAATTCCGAGCTGTTTCCAAAGACGTGCACTTAGAAGAATTAATTCAGCATCTATATCTGGACCCGACATCCCAAAGGTTTCAACACCTATTTGATGGAACTGCCTATAGCGCCCTTTTTGTGGTCTCTCATAGCGGAACATAGGCCCTGCATACCACAATCTCTGAACCTGGTTGTAAAGCAAACCATGCTCTTCACAGGCTCTTACACAACTCGCGGTCCCTTCAGGACGAAGCGTTAGGCTTTCATCATTTCTATCCGCAAAGGTATACATTTCTTTTTCAACGATATCAGTGACTTCACCAATCGACCGTTTAAAAAGATCGGTTTGCTCAACTATTGGTGTTCTAATCTCTCGGTATCCATAACCAGCTAAAACATCACGAACTGTTTTTTCTAAAAACTGCCATACAGGAGTCTTTTCAGGAAGAATATCATTCATTCCCCGAATTGCTTTAATCTTTGACAAACTATAATCCTGCCATTACTTTTTCTTTTAAGGGTTTAAAGGCAATGTAAAACGCGCGACATTTGTGTTTGTAAGTGACGAAACATCAATTATAGTGCCTTTATACAAAGCACTTGCAACCGCATCAACACGCCCAACAATCACAGATAAAGGCTCAGATCCGGCAATTTGTACCTGATCACCCCTATTAGCAACCGCTGAGTAAATGGTTTTTCCACTGGAGTCTCGAACCTGAACCCAGCATTCATTTGTGAAGCTCATGTCTAATCCATCAAATATAACCGGTAATATTTCGACAATTTCTTCAACAACTTCCTCAACAGTCTCTTCTACAACCTCAGCCACACTAGGAGACTCAGACTCACCAACGGAGTCTTCTATAGGATTTCCGTCTGAAATCAAGGCATCAGGCGCCAAGAAGCCCTCATCAATAAGACGCTCGCTTTCACTTGCTATGTCAGTCATAGTCGCCGTTAGGCTAGATGCATCAGATGGAACAACTCGATATTGCTCTTGCGACCACCAAAAGATGACACCTAACATCGTAAGCACAAACAGCCAAGAGACCCCCCTGGCAAACGGCACCTTGAACGGATCTCGTTGCTTCACACTATTGGTCGATTTGATCACCGGAGGCGCTAAGTTAACAGTTCCAAGCCGTTCAAACGCAACCGTATATTTTTTTGCATCTAACCCTAAGTAATTAGCATAATTACGGATATAGCCTCTCATAAACACTGGATTATGAAAGGTTTGCGGCTTCGATGACTCAATAGCGGCAATGACTTTTGGCATTAAGTGCAAATCAGTCGCCACCTGACTCAATGTCAAGTGTTTTGACTCGCGTTCCATTCTTAGTTCATGCCCGGGAAATCCATTTTCCGACCGATAATCTTGATTATGGTCGCCTGTACTCAATTCACCGACTCCCTAAATAGCCTATATTCCTCAGAATCAGGGTATAAATTTCTTAATAGCAAACCATAGGTTGCAGCTTGGCTAGGGTTACGCTCCGCGCGTGCTATTCTTACGCCAACCCATAAACTGCGCGCAGAATGCTGTGCGTTTCGATTGTCGACCATTTGTCTAAAACGGTCAAACCATTGCATCGCTTCTGGTAGATTGCCATTGTCTAACAACAAATCTGCCAACTCCACTTGTGCAAAGGGTCTTGAACGATTCAGCTCAAGCGCTCGCTTAAAAGCGTCTTCTGCCTGACCTAGACGCCCTGTCATACGATAACAGCGACCTACGTTTTCAAATGCTTGAGCCCGAGCAGAATAAAAGGGATCATCAGCCGCTTTTTGCAACTCAACACATGCCTCTGGATAACGCTGCTGTGCAAATAAAAAAGCACCGTAGTTGTTTCGGTGCATTGAATTATTAGGGTCCAGCTGCGTGGAGCGTTTGAAATATTCTTCAGCTAACGCATTTTCACGCTCATATTGAAACACTAACCCCATTGCATTATGGGCTGGAGCATAGCGCTCATTAATGGCAAGAGCTCTTTGCAACGACTGCTTCGCATTATTGGTATCACCCGCTTGCAAATATTGTAACCCCAACTGCGTATAGGCTTGTAAAGCAGCATCCGGTGAAGAGGTTGCATCTTGCCTTACTGTTTGTGATACACATCCAGCAAAACTAAAAAAAATCAGTATGACTAACGCGAGCCTAACCTTCACCCTTTACTCCTTATAAACTATCCATTTATCATGATGGCTGTTGTACCATGCTGATGTACTTTTGGCTACGTCGGGTACGATCATCCACCTGTCCGACTAACTGTCCACACGCAGCATCCACATCATCTCCGCGTGTTTTTCGAACCGTTGTGATGATACCCGCATTAACAATTATCTGCTTAAACCGCAAAATTGCTTCCTCGTTTGGCTTTTCGTATCCTGAACCTGGAAATGGGTTAAACGGAATTAAGTTCAGCTTACAAGGAAATTTACGCAACACTTTTATCAGTTGCTGAGCATGCTCTATCTGATCATTAACACCCTTTAACAGGGTATATTCTACTGTAATAACACGCTTATCATTCAAATGCTTTAAATAATTATTGCAGGCATCAACTAATTCGCGAATCGGATAACGGCTATTCACGGGCACAAGCTGACTTCGCAATTCATCATTCGGAGCATGTAGCGAAACGGCAAGCGAAACATCGCTAACACCTGCAAGCCTATGCATAGCCGGAACAACACCTGCTGTACTTAGTGTAACCC
The DNA here is from genome assembly GCF_009821115.1 of Nitrincola alkalisediminis. Classification (GTDB taxonomy): domain Bacteria; phylum Pseudomonadota; class Gammaproteobacteria; order Pseudomonadales; family Balneatricaceae; genus Nitrincola; species Nitrincola alkalisediminis. The sequence goes on from NZ_VYTY01000016.1 coordinate 8,057, forward strand.
GTCTTTTAGATAAGCCATACGCATTATCATCCATCATCAACTGTGTTGCATCAAGTACATTATCAAAGTTCAGAAGAGGCTCGCCCATCCCCATGAAAACAACGTTTGTAACACGGCGTTCATCAGAAGGATCGAAAGGCCCAAAAGAGCGAATCGCAACACGCAACTGAGCTATAATTTCAGCAGTTGACAGGTTACGGTTAAACCCCTGCTTTCCCGTAGAACAAAAACTACAATCTAAGGCACATCCAACTTGAGAGGAAACACAAAGTGTTTTTCTTGCGCCTTCAGGTATCAGAACCATTTCAATACTTGAACCGCCATCCATGCGAATAACCCACTTACGCGTCCCATCCGCTGAAAACTTTTCAACAACCACTTCAGGTTCGCGAATATCAGCAACGCTCTCCAATTTTTCTCTTAGGCTTTTACTAAGATTGGTCATTTCATCAAAGCTACTCGCACCCCTCTGATGAAGCCATTTCAGAACTTGAGTTGCTCGAAAACGCTTTTCACCTAACTCGTCGAAAAAAGCTTCTAGTTTTGATGGGGATAAGCCAAGTAAGTTGACTTTAGTTGGAGTTTGCATACAGCGTACCTGATTGTTCAATATAATATGGGTCGACATCTCTTGCCGACCCATGAAATCGATGGTTATTTACCCACCAAAGAAGTAAGCAATTTCGCGCGCAGCTGAAGCTTCTGAGTCTGAACCATGAACCGCATTCGCATCAATTGAAGAAGCAAAGTCACGACGAATAGTGCCCTCTGCTGCTTCTTTAGGGTTTGTTGCACCCATCAAATCACGGTTAAGAAGAACAGCATTTTCACCTTCCAAAACCTGAACAACAACAGGACCAGAGGTCATAAACGCCACGAGATCAGCAAAGAATGGACGCTCTTTATGCTCTGCATAAAAACCTTCTGCTTCTTCTTTGGAAAGTGTTTTCATTTGCATTGCAACAATCTTTAGACCTGCTTTTTCGAAACGAGTTTCAATTTCGCCGATCACATTTTTTGCAACAGCATCAGGTTTAATGATTGACAGAGTACGTTGTAAAGCCATGGTCTATTTCCTCGCTTAAAACTAAGGTCGATAAAGGATAAAAGGTTGGCAATTATACGTGATGAAACTGAGACTGAACAGCGATTAACATCACTGTTCAAGATGATGAGGTTAGTGCTTATGTGAAATTGACTTGTCATCTTGCAATTCTCGATGCAACAACGCCATAAGCTCAGCTTCAGGACGGCCTATACCACATGATCGCACCAAGTCTTCGACACCAGCACCCATCTCCATGAGTCTAGCTGCTTGGTTATACGCAAGCACCCCTGGATCTCTATTTTCTAACTCAATTTGCTTTTCGGCTGTAATATTCAATTTACGCTCAACAGCAACCAAGCGTTTACCTAAACCAATGGAGCTGCCTGTTGCGCCTTGAATTTCATTGCGTAACACTTTCAATAAAACCTGATGTCTCTGTTCTTGCCGTTTAACACGAATCAGTGCCATGATAGACAGGCCAACAGCGACTATAGCTAAAAACGCTAAACTCGCCAATATAACCCAACCATACGCACCTCCCGCGAACTGCGACATCAGACAATCATCACCCCAAACTCATCCAACAGTTGTTGTATATCTAAAATAGCGCAGCGCTTTTCTAAGCACGTAGCATAAAGCCAAGCTCTATGCGTCTTATCCTTATTGATATTTAGACTACTCAAAGGTATGTAAATAGATTCAATGATTGAGTTACAGGCCAACGCCCAAGACCTTCCCTTTAAAACAACAATATCTGTATAAGCCGCATCATCTACATTATAGGTACTCGGAATCACCCATACACCCGTGTCAACCACAACCGTTTGCTGATAAGCATCGCCATATCGACCTAAAATCCAATCTTGCCTTGAATCAATGCTTAACGTCAGATCCCGAATTTCAGATGCCCCCTCGACATAATCAAACGGGACAGCTAATTTTAAACCATGTACGTCTATTAAAAGACAATGCAGGTCATCATGGGCGGCTGGTTTTTGTGACGAAACTACACGTTCAATATCCGCCATAGAACTGGCCTCGATAGACTTTTTAATTTCTGGCTCTGGCTCTGGCTCTGGCTCTGGCTCTGGCTCTGGCTCTGGCTCTGGCTCTGGCTCTGGCTCTGGCTCTGGCTCTGGCTCTGGCTCTGGCTCTGGCTCTGGCTCTGGCTCTGGCTCTACAACAGAAGCATAATCCGCTTGCTCAAGCGTAGGCAAGCCTTCATCCATTTTTTTTAAATCATCTACTTGATCAAGCCCTGCCAGACTTTCATCAATATCGAACTCGTCGACATCAAGTAAAAGAGCCTCTAAGTACTCATATACAACTTGCTTCTGATCCGCCATTACGCCCCCTTACGATGCTCTAATAGGTTTCGTAGTAACCGAGCATATGCATGAACACCACGACTTCCAGAATCCAATGTTGAGGGTACAACCCCCTTGATACTCGCATTTCTGAATTTAGTATCAACAGGGACTACAGCGCCAGACACCTTGTCGCCATAGACATTGTGCAACTCTCGGAGACTGCTAACGGATGCCTGTGTTCGTCTATCGTAAAAAGTGGGCAAAATTGTGTAATTCAACTTTGCTTTCCTAGCTCGATTGATCATATCAATCGTTCTAATCATACGTTCAAGACCTTTTAACGCGAGAAACTCAGTCTGGACAGGAATGATAAGGTGGTTACAAGCGGCAAGCGCATTGACCATTAAAACTCCTAATACAGGCGGACTATCAATAATGACATAATCATATCGATCTTTTAAGAATCGCAACGCTTTCGCAACCTGTAAACCCAACCCTTCCTTACCAACCGCTTTACGCTCTAGCGTTGCTAAGGCAGTCGAGGCTGGCAACAAGTCAATATTTTCACTATCCGTTTTAACAATCAATGAGTTAACTTGAGAAGAGCTTAAATCTGGCCGTTCAAACAAGTCATAAGCGCTCAACTCTATCTCATCAGGATCAAATCTAAAATAGCTAGTCAGTGAACCGTGAGGATCAAGATCCACCATCAAAACTCTATAACCCACCTCCGACAAGAGACCCGCAATAGAAACAACTGTTGTTGTTTTACCAACACCGCCTTTTTGATTCGCAACCGCCCAAACCTGCATATTTCTTTCCTGTTAACGGTCTACTTTTTGCCATTCGGAGCAGACAGGAGATCACCAATATCATTTAAATCCAAAACGGCATCGGCTAAACCCGCATTCACAACGGCCTGCGGCATACCGTAAATGGTACATGTCTCTTTACTTTGAGCCCACATTACAGAGCCTGCCTCTTTAAGCCGACGTGCACCCTCACAACCGTCCGCTCCCATTCCTGTCAAAATAATACCTAACACTTTACTTTGATAAAGCCGTGCGGCGGATGCATATGTAAAATCAACACTTGGCTTGTACGTTAAACGCTCATCACCTGGGATAATTTTCAACTTATCCGTCTGGCGCGGATCAATCATCAACTGCATACCGCCAGGACAAAGTAACGCAAGACCCGGCCTCATACGGTCACCGTCGACCGCCTCTCGTACCTCAATAGCACACTGCTGATTTAACCTCTCTGCAAACACCTTGGTAAACGTAGAAGGCATATGCTGAATAAGCAAAATTGGATGCGGAAAATTCGACGGGATACGCGTCAAAATTGCCTGCAACGCAGCCGGGCCCCCTGTAGACGCCCCAATTACAACCAATCGACAGTCTGGAAGTTTAGTCGGTTTAGTAAGGCTAGAGGTAGACACTTTTGAAAGAGAATCTTGTTGCCGAGCCGATAATCCACTGACTGTCTGATCTTGACCTGAGTGCACTCTAGACACGTGCTGACGCCTCGCCTCTAGAGCACTTTTTACTTCCACATCTCGTGTAGAGCCGACAGATGGAACAGAAGGCTCCGGCCGGAATACCATTGTCGTCGAGGACCCGCTCGCCGAAGGGCTCCGACCAAACGCGGCATTGGTATTAAAGTTACGAGAGGTTCCTAATGCAACAACTCGATCAATCAATTCCTTACGCAAATCACTCGACCGATCCATCCAAGCCCGTATATCTTTAGGCAAATAATCAACGGCCCCAGCCTCTAATGCACGTAACGTCACCCTTGCTCCTTCATGAGTCAAGGATGACAGCATCAACACATTTGTTGGCGCAACTTGCATAATTTGCCTTACCGCCTCAATACCATTCATTTTTGGCATTTCAACGTCCATGGTTATAAGATCCGGCCGTAGACGCGTTGCCTTTTCTACAGCCTCAGTACCATTTACGGCAGTCCCAACAATTTTAATTCGCGGATCACTTCCTAACGTTTCTTCTATCCTGTTGCGAAAAAAACTCGAATCATCAACGATCAATACTTTTACCGCCATACAGAAATCACCCACTCAATCGAGCTAAACCGACTATTCTGCATAGCGTTTCAAAAGGTTTGGAATATCGATAATGAGTGCTATCCGCCCGTCACCCGTAATTGTTGCCCCAGATAAGCCTTGCGTTCCATGTAGAATAGACCCCAATGGTTTTATGACCACTTCCTCCTGTCCTACCAATTGATCAACAACAAAGCCGACTCGGGTAGTACCAACCGAAACAATAACAACATGCCCCTGTTCTGGCAGATCGGCTACTTCACGTCCTTTTACCAACCAACGCTTCAAGTGAAATAATGGCAATGCTCGATCACGAACAATGATCACCTGTTGCCCATCCACAATATTTGTTTTGGTTAAATCCAAATTATAGATTTCGTTAACATTCACCAAAGGCAACGCAAATGCCTGCTCCTCTAAAGTCACCATTAGGGTCGGCATAATGGCAAGCGTTAGTGGAACCTGGATCGCTATCTGAGTACCTTGTCCAAGAACAGAATCAATTGCCAAGGTTCCATTTAGCTGGGTAATTTTGGTTTTGACGACATCCATACCAACGCCACGACCTGAAATATCTGAAATTTCAGATTTTGTCGAGAAACCCGCTTGGAAAATCAAATTAAAGCATTCATGATCAGTTAAACGAGCAGCAGCTTCTGGGTCAAGCATACCTCTAGAGACGGCCAAACGACGCAATTTCTCCGCATCCATACCAGCGCCATCATCACGAATGATTAATAGAATATGATCGCCTTCCTGTTCCGCCGAGAGCAAAACATGCCCCTCTCTTGGCTTGCCCATCATCTCACGATCTTCAGGCGACTCAATGCCATGATCAACAGCATTTCGAACCAAGTGGATTAGAGGGTCAGCTAAAGCTTCAACCAAGTTTTTATCCAAGTCCGTCTCTTCACCACGTAACTCGAGACGAATTTCTTTTTTCAAACTTCTTGATAAATCTCGAATTAGACGAGGAAAGCGTCCAAACACTTTTTTAACCGGCTGCATCCGTGTTTTCATTACGGATGTCTGTAAATCTGCCGTGACCATGTCCAATGTACCCAAGGCTTTAGACATTTCCTCATCATCACCCGCACCGCCCAACCGCACCAAGCGATTTCTAACCAGAACCAACTCCCCCACCATGTTCATGATTTTATCCAGCAACGCGGTATCAACGCGGACGTTACTCTCTTGAACAACTTTGGCTTGAGCAACAGGTGAAGGAGCAGAGATCGCGGCTCTCGTTGCTCCGTTATCTTCAGCCCCACTCGACGACATAGACGAGTAATCATCTTTGATAAACCTATCGAACTCGGATGAAGATTTTGTCGGAGGCGATGATGGAGTCGGGGACACATATGCAAATGCACCTTCCCCCTTGGCCTGCAAGTCATTCAGTAGCGCTTCAAACTCGTCTTCCGTTATCTCTTCATCGGAACTCATCGAAGCGGCTGAATCGGGCAATTTACCAGGCGCTCCTCCAGATCCGTGCAATTCATCAAGCAGTGCTTCGAATTCACTTTCAGTAATCAAATCATCGTCGGTATCATATGTGTTTGCTTTAGAGGCAGGTTTAGATGCTCCAGCGACTTCTCCTAGCAACAAATCAAATTCGTCATTTGGAGTGTTCGGATTCAACGAAGGCGATGGTGAGACTTCCGCTTTTACAGCAGAGGGAGCTGGTTGTGCAGGTGCAGCTGGCTTAGCCGTAACTGGCTCGGGAGAGTCCTCCACCTCGCCGGAAACAAAAGCCTTCAAACGCGCAAGGAGTGCATTTGATGCGGGCTGAGGTGCTTCTCCATTGCGAACATTGTCAAACATGACGTTGACAGCATCTAAAGATTGTAAAACCACATCCATAAGTGCGGCTGTGAGTTTAATTTCACCGTTTCGGAGCAAATCGAATAAATTCTCTGCTTGATGGCAGCAGTCAACCATTGGATCAAGCTGAAGGAAGCCGGCACCGCCTTTTACGGTATGAAAACCTCTGAATATAGCATTAAGCAAATCACGATCATCTGGCCTTTGCTCAAGATCGACGAGCTGTTCAGACAACTGTTCTAGAATCTCACCTGCTTCAACGAGGAAATCTTCTAGTATTTCCTGATCGACATCCAAACTCATAGACATCCCCTATTCAAAAGCCTAGGCTTGACAACAGATCGTCAACATCATCCTGATTAGACACTGCGTTAGCTTCTTTATTTTTTAATTGAGGACCTTGTGCTTTAATCTGGTCCTCAGCTTGTTTACTTGGATTCGTTACTTTTTTAGACACATCCATGCCGCTCAACCGCTCAACCTTTGACGCCATCTCCATTAATTTAACGAGCTGGGCTTCAACTTGGGTCATTAAGGTAATAACACGCCGAATAAGCTGACCTGTAATATCTTGGACACTTTGTGACACTAAAATTTCAGTTAAGACTGATTTTAACTCAGCCACTGTTTTTTCTGATTCATTTTTGACCATACAAGTTCGGTCATAGACACCGTCCAAAGCTTTAAAATCACCCTCGAGCTGCCCGACTAATAACAACAAGTCTCTAAATCGCTCAGATTGATGATCTAAACGGTCAACTAGTGTTAAGGATTTATCAACACGATCCATTGTCTCATGCGAGTTCTTATCGGTTAGTTCGATCACATAAGCAAGACGATCAGAAGCATCCGACATCGATGGCATCCCTGATGATGTAACAGCTCCACTGCCAATTTTTTCACCAATATCACTTGAGAATGACTTAATTGCCTCATGCAAACCGCGGGTTAGATGCCCTACTTCATTGTAAAAAACTTGGTGTCTCGCTTGCTGGAGCTGGTTAATCAAATCAATAGCTGTGTGCAACTGACCCTGATCAATTGCCAAAACCAACTCTCTGGCCTTTTGGCCTAGTAGCTCTTCGAGTCCTTCGTATTCTAAATTGGCAATTTGACTATTCATTGTTTAACTCTTGTTGTAATGAGCACACGAAAACATCGATTAGGTAATGCGTTCGAAAATCTTCTCAATTTTCTCTTTCAACACCACAGCCGTAAAAGGCTTAATGACGTAGCCATTCACACCAGCCTGCGCCGCAGCGATGATCTGTTCACGCTTGGCTTCAGCCGTCACCATTAAAACAGGTATATGCGCCAACTCAGGATCGGACCTAACCTCTTTAAGGAGGTCTATTCCTGTCATACCGGGCATATTCCAGTCTGTGATCAAGAATTCAATTCGACCTTGTTTTAGTATAGGCAATGCCGTTCTACCATCATCAGCCTCATCGACATTGGTAAAACCGAGATCACGCAACAGATTTTTAATAATTCGTCTCATGGTAGAAAAATCATCTACAACAAGAATTCTGATGTCTTTTTTCAAGACACTATCCCCCAGCTATGATCACTAAAAACATAATTCACTATCATCTATAGTAATCACGGTTTGTCGATATCTCAAACAAAAGCGACTACTTAATTCCAACCTTTTAAACGACTTCTAAGCCTCAGGGCGGCTTGAGAGTGTATTTGACTTACTCTAGACTCACTCACCCCAAGAATACTACCTATTTCTTTTAAATTTAGCTCTTCATCGTAATATAAAGCCAAAACTAACCGCTCTTTTTCAGGTAAATCACCTATCGCTGCAACCAAAGCACTACGAAAGGCATCCTGACTCACTTCATCAGATGGGCTTAGATTATCCCCTTCAAACTGCAAAGCTGATCCTTCATCAGACTCCTCTGTTAGCTCATCCACACTGAATAAACGCGCTTCCATAGAGTCTTGCAACAAAGCATGGTACTCGGATAATGAGATACCGAGCTCATCGGCTACTTCTCGATCAGAAGCATCCCGCCCTTCACGACTTTCTATCTGACGCATAGCCTCTGCGACACGACGACCATTTCGATGAACCGATCTAGGCGTCCAGTCACCACGTCTAACCTCATCAATTATCGCTCCACGAATACGGATACCCGCATAGGTCTCAAAACTGGCTCCTTTACTCATGTCATATTTTGACGCGGCCTCAAGTAAACCAATCATTCCTGATTGTATAAGATCATCCAGCTGCACACTCGCAGGCAAGCGCGCCATCAAATGCTGAGCAATTCGCTTCACAAGTGGTGCATACTGTTCAACCAATTCGTGGCTGGGCGTAAATTGGAGCTGATTATACATGCAGCTTCTTCGTCTGATGTTGTATTTAAATTCGCTGAACCAATCGTTCGACAAAAAACTCAAGATGTCCCCTTGGGCTTTTTAAAACAGGCCAACTGTCTACTTTGATGGCTAGCTGTCGAAAAGCAAGCGATGATTTACTGTTCGGAAAAGCTTTAACAACAGGCGTTTGTTTTTGAACTGCTTTTCGAACTGACTCATCATAAGGTATTGACCCGACATATTGAAGGGTTACATCCAGAAAGCGATCCGTTACAGTCAGAATTTTATTAAACATATGCCGCCCCTCTGTATCTGAATGAACCATATTAGCGAGAATCCTGAAGCGCGTCATCCCATGATCTCGATTCAACATTTTGATCAACGCATAGGCATCCGTAATTGAAGTCGGCTCATCACACACCACCACCAACACTTCCTGAGAGGCTCTGACAAAACTCACCACTGACTCAGAAATACCTGCAGCGGTGTCAATGATCAATACATCCATCGAGTCAGCAATATCATTAAACGCATAAATTAATTCTGCATGCTGATGTTCTGACAAAGTCGTCATTTCTTGAGTACCGGAAGATGCAGGAACAATCCACATGTTGTCGTCAACACGCACCAATACATCTGCCAATGTCGTGTGACCATCTAACACATCTGCAATTGTTCTTTTTGGTCGTAAACCCAATAAAACATCTACATTCGCAAGCCCCAAGTCAGCATCCATCAATACAACGCGTCGCCCCATGTCACTTAGGGCTGTGGATAGATTCACAGAGACATTGGTCTTCCCAACCCCTCCTTTTCCACCTGTAACCGCAATGACTTTTACTGGATGAGCTTGTTTCATATGATGCCCTTACTAGCCTGCTCGAAAGACAGGATCAGACTCATCATCCGATGACTGCCGCTGTGAAACAACCACCGCTCTGCTTACGAGATCTCTCCTTTGCGCAACAATCAAATCATCTGGAATTTTTTGACCATCTGTGACATAGGCTATTGGCAACTGTTTTTCCACCACGAGACTCAAGGCCTCACCCACACTGCCTGACTCATCCATTTTCGTCAATACACAGGCGTTGAGATTCAGTTCTTTATAGATTTCATAGGTACTGCGCAACAACTGTCTCTGACTTGAGCAGGAAAACACCAACAATTTCTTTATTCTCATTGACACAGATGAGAACATTTCCATCTGAGTTTTACCCATTAAATCACGTGTATTCATCCCCGCTGTATCGATCAGAACCAATCGCTTTCCTCTCAAGGATAACAGCACTTCTTCTAAACTGTGATTTTCATCCACAACCCGAACAGGCACGTCTAAAATGCGCCCAAAGGTTTTTAATTGTTCATGTGCAGCAATCCTAAAACAGTCAGTTGTGACTAACGCTAAACTAGAGCTGCCGTGCTGCAAAACATAACGAGCAGCCAACTTGCCAATCGTTGTTGTTTTTCCAACTCCTGTTGCCCCGACAAAGGCAACCATACCACCCCGCTCTATAAACTCTTCGCCAACGACAGGTATAGCATCTGCAAAACGGCCCAATGCGTTTCGCCACGCATCCTCCTCAGACAAGTCTGATTCGATTGAGGACACCAATTGCTGAACCAGTCGAGCACTTAAGCCCATTTGCTGTAAACGAGCTTCCGTCTCTCGAATAACCATGGTGGGTGGCTGATATTGCGCAGGCTTAGGACGAACGGGTGGCTCCTGCACACGCACAATCTGCTCCTGCATCATGGAGCGAAGCTGATGTATTTCCTGCTGCATAACGCGAATCAAGTCATCCTCTGGTGGCGACTGGCGTACATTTCTTGCAGCAGGCGGTGGTGCATCCGACCAATCGTCCGATGCAAAGGAGTCCTTAGACACGACTCGTGATCGTGCATCATCTTGAGTTTTAAGAGAACTCAAAATAAACCTTAACTCCTCATCGTCTTCATCATCAATCTGCTTGTTTTGCGTATGATCCAACACTGGGATAGGTTGCTCTACTGCACGACGCGCCTCGGATATTTTTCGTTCAACACGCTTTAACTCTTCAGCCAAATCAGGATCAGAACGACGTGATTGAGCGCGCGGCACAGCGGCCTTCTCTTCCCGCACCGCTCTAGATTTTGAACGCAGCATTTCGGCCTGAGCTTGCTCATAATCTTCCTCTCGAGCCGCAACCACTTCAACACCACCGGCGACTCGATGATTCGATATAATGACCGCATCCGCTCCAATCTCCTCCCTGACACGCCTCATTGCTTGTCGCATATCAGGAGCAAAAATACGTTTCACTTTCATAATTGATCCTTACCGAAACTGCGCTCATTCATCCACATTACGAATTACCACCCACCGTTGCAACAATGGTCACCCGTTTACTTTCAGGTATTTCTTGATAGGAAAGCACATGTATTTGATGCTCACCATATCGAACAAATCTTGCCATCAAGGGTCTTACAGGTGCGGCAACCAATAATACCGACGGCTTTCCCATCATCTCCTGCTGCTGAGCTGCACGCCCCAATGAGGTTTGCAAACGCTCTGCCATCCCAGGCTCCAACACTAAGGTTTCATCGGACGGCTGACCCTGCTGCATAGAACCCAATAACATTTGCTCTAAGCTAGGTTCTAAGGTAATCACTGGTAATTCTTGATCTGAACCATTAATTCCTTGAACAATCAAACGTGACAACGCTACCCGTACTGCCGCCGTTAACGCCAAGGGATCTTGCGTTCGATCAACAGCTTCAGCCAAGGCTTCAGCGACAGACCGAAAATCCTTAAGTGATACCTGCTCCATTAATAGATTCTGTAATACTTTCAACAATACACTGACCGAAAGCTTTTTGGGTACTAATTCTTCAACCAATTTAGGGCATGTTTTAGTCAACATATCCAAAAGCTGCTGCACTTCCTCATGCCCCATCAAATTATGGGCATTATTTTGCAAAATCTGATTTAAATGGGTTGCAACAACCGTACTCGCATCAACAACAGTATAACCTAATGTTTGCGCATGCTCCTTATGTCCCTTCTCAATCCATACAGCATCTAAACCAAACGCAGGATCCTTAACCGCCACCCCCTTCAAACTACCAAAGACCTGCCCCGGGTTAATTGCCAATTCTCGGTCTGGATACACCTCCCCTTCACCTGAGATAACACCCATCAGCGTAATTCGATAAGCACCTGGCATTAAATCAAGATTGTCTCGTATATGAACAGACGGTACTAAAAACCCTAAATCTTGAGACAACTTCTTCCTAACACCTTTAATCCGACCCAGTAATTGCCCGCCCTGCATCTTATCCACCATGGGAATCAAGCGGTAACCAACCTCCAGACCCACCATATCTACAGGCATTACATCATCCCAATTCAAGTCACGCTGTTCTTCTTCGGCAACGACTGCATCGGGCAAATCGGTTTCCGACTGCTGAAATTCTTTTTGTTTCACCTGTCGACTGTGAATCATATAGGCAATTCCCGCTGCCACAGCCGCTAGGGAAATAAACGCAAAATGAGGCATACCAGGTACAATACCCATCACAAATATCACACCGGACGCAACAAACAACGCCCTAGGCGATGAAAACATTTGCGTAAATACCTGACTCCCCATGGCTTCAGATGAGTTTGCACGTGTCACCATGACCGCGGCCGCTGTTGACAAAAGCAATGAGGGCAATTGCGCGACAAGCCCATCACCAATCGTCAATAAAGAGTAGTTTTTCATTGCTGTATCAAAATCCAAACCATGCTGAAGCATACCGATTCCCAAGCCACCCAGCAGGTTAATCACTAGGATCAAAATACCCGCAACTGCATCCCCTCGAACAAATTTTGATGCACCATCCATAGACCCATAAAAATCGGCTTCTCGCGTCACCTCTTGTCGACGCTCACGCGCCTCATCCTGTGAAATCAACCCTGCGTTCACGTCCGCATCTATCGCCATTTGTTTACCCGGCATCGCATCCAAGGTAAATCGAGCACTCACTTCCGAAATACGGCCAGCCCCCTTCGTTACCACTACAAAGTTAATAATAACCAAAATCATGAAAACAGCGATACCCACAACATAATTACCGCCAACAACCACTTCACCAAAGGCTAAAATAACTTGACCCGCAGCAGCACCACCTTCATGACCATTCAAAAGCACCACGCGTGTAGAGGCCACATTAAGCGCCAAACGCATAAGCGTCGCCGCTAACAAAATGGTTGGAAATACCGCAAAATCCAGAGGGCGCAATGCATAAATACACACCAACAACACAACAATCGATAAAGCGATGTTGAATGTAAAAAAAACATCCAACAAAAAAGGCGGAATAGGCAAGGTCACCATGGCCAATATCACCAACAGCAACAAAGGAATACCTATATTCCCCTGCCCTATTCGTTTCGCACTCTGTACAAACACACCTCTATCCACAACACCCAACCGTCAACATAATGACTAAAAAGATAAAATATTCGATATAGAAACCTATTGGCTATTTAGAGCGATCCATAAAACGCCATTTTTTTGACAAAAAAGCCAAACAACGCCCATTGATGGATCTATGCAATTTTCAAGCCAAATTAATCAGGATCAACTCGAAAAGTCTCTGGAATTTCAAGATCTTGCTCTCTTGGCGGTGGAATTGAAGACTGATTATAGGAAGGTGTGTTTTTTAATTGGTAGACATAAGCTAACACTTGAGCAACGGCTGTATACAAACCTGTTGGAACTTCATCTCCAACCTCCGTTGCATAAAACAGTGCACGCGCCAAGGCCGGTGATGATAGGATCTGGACATCATTCTCTTGCGCTATCTCACGAATTTTTAGGGCGACAAAATCTGCACCGCGCGCAATAATAACGGGAGCATCGCCTTGGCTTTGATCGTACTTAATGGCGACAGCGTAATGTGTCGGGTTGGTAATCACGACATCTGCATTGGGTACATCTTTCATCATTGTTCTCTGCGACATTTCATATTGCAGCTGACGAATACGCCCCTTCACCTCGGGCTTACCCTCGGTATTTTTCATTTCATCTTTCACTTCCTGCATCGTCATTTTCAGTTTTTTGTTGTAGTCATACAACTGATAGGGCACATCTACCAATACAACCAAAATCATGGTTGCACTGATCAGCAAAAAAGACCAAGCCAACACCTCTAACGCATGCTCAATAGATGTTTCAATGTTTTCAGCTGTCAAGGCCATTAACTCAGGCCTCATCACCATGACCACTAAAACAGATACTGACCCAACCACCAATACCTTCGCTATCGCCTTAAAAAGCTCTACCAGCGACTTCATCGAAAACATTCGTTTAATCCCGGCTAATGGATTCAAACGACTGCCTTTGGGCTGCAATGACTCACCACTAAAATTCCAGCCACCCAGTGCGATTGATGAGAAAAAACTGGCTAAGAAGACCATCAGAAAAAAGCCCCACAGGCTGAAAAAACTCTCCCACAGGGCTTCGTACAAGTGAAGAAACATAAATGCTGGATCCGATACCGCGTCTCCTCGAATACTGAAGTTATGGCTAAACATTCGCATCATGGTGTGCCCAACATGACTACCAAACATCAAAGCTGCAGCAGCTGAAGCCATTAGCAAGGCTAGAGTTGTCAACTCTTTCGAGCGCGCGATATCCCCTTTCTTTCGCGCATCTTGTATGCGCTTCGCCGTGGGTTCTTGTGTTTTTTCCTGACCTGTTTCTTCAGCCACTGACTTTTCCCATTAAAGCAACAATGAATGAATAAAACTTAGCATAAAGTCAGTCATACGCACGTAGTGATCATAGAAAATCGGGACATTTACCCAGTGCATAAACAATCCCACCAGCATAATAAATGGAAAGCCTATCGCAAAAATATTTAACTGGGGTGCTGCTTTTGTCATGATACCGAAGGCAAGGTTAATAATTAATAATGCAAGGATTGCAGGCATCGCCATCAATAGTGCCGCCATAAAAAGCCAACTCAGCATCAGAACGATGCGCATAAACACTTCACCATCCACCCCAGTAAGTCCGACGGGTAAGTAAAAAAAGCTCTGGGCTAAGATTTCAATCATCACCAAGTGCCCATTCATTGCCAAAAATAATAACGTCGCCATCATTGAGTAAAACTGAGCAACCACAACAACGCTAACACCATTACTTGGATCCGTCATCGACGCAAAACCCAAGCCCGACTGCATAGCGATAATTTGCGCACCCGCAAGAAAGCTCTGAAACAACAATTGCAAGGTAAAGCCCAGCACAACACCGATTAAAATCTGATTTGCGATCACAAGCCAATTATACAAAGAAAGACCATCGAAAATGGGCATTTCGGGCAGCACAGGCACGATTAAAAGGGTAACAACCAATGCTAGACCCAAGCGAACTCGCACAGGGACCATTTGTGTACCGACTATTGGAATAGCCATAAAAAAAGAGGAAACACGAAACAAAGGCCACAAAAAAGTAGAGACCATCTGTTCCAACTCGGCGAGTGAAACGAACACGGCTCTATCCGATCATATGAGGAATATTCAAAAACAAAAACTCAAACAAATCCATGATTTGAGTCACTATCCACGGCCCTGCATACATTACAGCCAATAAACTAACGATGAGACGTGGCAAAAAGCTCAGTGTTTGTTCGTTAATTTGAGTCGCTGCTTGAAAGACTGAGATTGTTAAGCCCACAAGCAGAGCCGGGCCTACAATCACCACAACGATTTTGATAATCAACCAAAATGCACCGCCATATAGGTCCAGCGTATTTCCAATCAGCACGTTTCAGCCCTCATCGCTAGATTCCAAAACTGGCCGCTAGCGTGCCGACAACCATCGCCCAGCCATCCACCAATACAAATAGCATGATTTTGAAGGGTAGTGAAACAATCACTGGAGACAACATCATCATACCCATGGCCATCAACACACTTGCGACAACCAGATCTATAACCAAAAAAGGTATAAACAACATAAACCCAATCTGAAATGCCGTTTTCAGCTCACTCACCACAAAGGCTGGGATCAAAATCCGAAACGGGACATCTTCCTGAGAGGCAACTCGAGGGGTATCTGAGATACGCATAAATAAATCAAGATCACTTTCGCGCGTATTGCGAATCATAAACTGATGAAAAGGCTTCCCAGCCGCCTCCAACGCTTCTAACGCACCTAACTCCTCAGCAATATAAGGCTGCACAGCCTCAACATTGACGCGCTCAAACACAGGTGTCATGATAAAAAACGTTAAAAAAAGTGCCAAACCCACCAACACCTGATTTGAGGGCGTTTGCTGCAACCCCAGTGCTTGTCGCAAAATAGAAAAAACAATAATAATTCGTGTAAATGAAGTCATCATCATGAGCATTGCTGGCAAGAATGTCAGCATCGTCATGAGCGCTAAGATCTGTATCGTAACACTGTACTCGGCCGAGCCATCCTCGTCGACTCGCAGAGATACGGCTGGAATTCCAAAATCCTGCCCCTGCGCCATCAAAGGCATGAACACCAAAAAGAGAAACAACCACCCTCTCATTTTGAGCGCCCTCTTTGTGCATCTATAATTGACTTCAGTCGTGATCCAAACTCATCAGATGGCACAGACAGCTCAATAACAGGCTCATCAAACGACTTAAGCAAGGTCACTTGACCTTGTGAAACCCCCAAAAGCAGCTGCTCTTCACCCACCTGTACCAGAACAACGCGCTCTTTTTGTCCCAAGGATAAAGCGGCCACCACTCTTAGTTTTTTATGCTGTCCAGGTATGAGTGCGACACGTCGCATAATAGCTGCAAGAATAAAAATAACGGCAATAACCAATAATAATCCCAGCAGCATTTGAACAATGGCTGAAAATGTGAGTGGCTCTGAGGACAGAAAGCTATTTTGAGAGACTAAAGGAGCTTCCGTCGCGAATGCATAAGAAACAAAAAGAAAAAAACAGGCCGTAAACGCGAGCAATCCTTTCACTATTTTAATCGCCTAATCCGCTCTTGAGGACTAATGACATCCGTCAAACGTATACCATAGCGATCATTCACAACCACAACTTCGCCGTGCGCAATTAATGTACCATTCACCTTCACATCAAGCGGCTCGCCTGCCACTCGATCAAGCTCTAAAACAGAACCTTGACTGAGTTGAAGTAAGTTTCGGATTGCGATTTCCGTCCCCCCCACTTCTACCGTCATTTTAACGGGAATGTCCAGAATAACCTCAAGCCTTGGGTCTCCCCCGGAAACAGATTCATCTTTCAACTCACTGAGCTGAACCTTCATGAAATCGGGCTCCGATTCGGGCGATCCTACCTGCTCTTCCATCGCAGCGGCCCACTCATCAGCCAAAGCTTGTTGATCTACACTTGCGTTTTCGTCACTCACACTCGAATCTCCGCACTACACATAATCATTCAGAATCCTGCTTAAGGACTCGATGTATTTTTGCTGCAAGGTTACCACGAGATGTTCCTAGTTGGCAGGTATACAAGGGAACTCCATTCGCTTTAAGTGTCAGTTGATCGGGTATATCCACTGGAATCACATCCCCAACCTCGAACTCCATCACATCACGCAACGTCATATCGCGTTCGGTCACAATTAAATCGACGGGCAAACTTGCATGTAAGATATCTCTGCGTAGAGACGCCATCCAACGGTCATCACGTTCTGATTCCGCACTGTGATACACGGACATTAACTGATCACGAATAGGCTCAATCATTGAGTAAGGAATGGTGACATGAAAATCACCATTCCCCCCTTCAAGATCCACCTGAAACGAGCTCACAATCACCACCTCGTTCGGCCCAACAACATTGGCCATAGCAGGGTTCAACTCATGGCCTATCTGTTCAAACTTGAGGGTGTGTATGGGTAACCAGGCATGTCTTAAATCTTCAAACAACTGGTTGACTGTTTTATACACCAATCGGTTTTCAGTTGGCGTAAAGTCTCGACCTTCTATCTTAGCGTGGCGTCCATCGCCACCAAAAAACTGATCAACCAGTTTAAACACCAACTTTGCATCCATGATCAAAAGACCAGTCCCCCGCCATGGCATGACTTTCATTAGAGTCATACTGGTCGGCACGTAAAGTGTATGAATGTAATCGCCATACTTCATCACCTGAACACCACCGACCGTCACATCTGCAGGCTTTCTTAATAGATTAAACAGTGTCACCCGAGCCAAGCGTGCAAAGCGCTCATTGACCATCTCGAGCGTCGGCATTCGCCCACGCACGATGCGCTCTTGACTGGTTAGATCATAAACACGAACACCTGACTCATCGACAGGGCTGTCATCGGCCGTTTCGACATCACCATCATCAACACCATGCAACAGGGCATCAATTTCATCTTGCGATAGCAGATCCTTAACGGACATTTAACGCTGCTCCATTACTGCATCACAAAGTCGGTAAATAAAACAATCTCAACGGCATCACCCGGACCACCTCGTTCATTGACTAAACGTCTAACCAACTCGGTCGCCTCCTGTTGCAACGCACGCACCCCTTCGACTGTTCGTAAAGAGTCAGGGTTCGTTGTTGTGAATAAGGTATTTAAACGTGCAACAAACAACGGCATATGAGTATTTAAGACCGACTCAACTGCCGGATTACGTGTTTTCGCCTCGGCATACACCTGAATAAAGTGCTGTGTACCCGTCGCATTTTGCAAGCCCGCGACGAACATAGGGCGGCCTTCAAGCGTTCTGATCTTGACGTAGATAGCTTCCGTTGGCCTTGCCGGCTTAGCCGATGCTTCGGATGACCCATCATCACCCATTAAGAATAAAAAGGCACCTGCTCCAATTCCTAACAATAAAACGACAGCCGCCAAGATAATGATGAGTTTCTTCTTGGAACCTTTACCCTTGTTTTCATTGCTATCTTCAGCCATTGATCACTCCAGTCTTCAACTCTCTAGAGTGAGCAATATACCACAACCGCTGTAAAACAGTGGACTTGCTTCATGCATAATAATCGACTAATCCAATTTTTATTGGCTTTGCAAGCACCGTATTATTTTCGTTTAACTGCTCGATACTCTTCCCCCCTCTTGCAAGACCACCTCCCTCCTTGTCTTTTTGTTGCTGGGAAGACTGATCCGATACAGACGAGTCAGCAAGATTAAGCCCTTGCTCTGCAAACATTTCTCTTAATCTGGGCATGTGTTGTTCAAGTACTTCTCTAACAGCGGCATTCGGAGCACTAAAACTGACATTAACCTGATCACCCGCATGCACATGAATTCGAATTCTTAGAGAGCCCAACTCAGGCGGATCTAAACGTATATCGGCAACCTTAGGTCCCTGCTGAACCATCATAATGGCCCTTTCACCCATCCCTTTAGCCCATGCAGGATTCATTAAACGCTCAGCCGGACGTAAGGACTCCGACATAGCCGACGGTGCAAGAGGGTTCGACGTCACTGCTGTCTGTGCACCATTTAGAGCTGAACTAAATGCACTCGCCCCATCTGACTTCGTCGCCGATATGGATGTTGATGAAGCATTGGCTAACATTGACTCTCTCAGCTCCATTTCAACTCGACGATCCGATGCATCTGTTCGTAAACGCATCGAATCAATCATTCGCTCAGCCTCCAACGCCGCACCTACAGGCCTTTGTGCTTCACGCAGTACAACCGTATCGTCTTTCCTAACCCCCTTATCTAACTGTGTCCCTGCTTTTTGCATAGGCTCTTTATCTTTAAACACCATTGGCGCTGCAGAAGCCTCGGGAACATCTGCAACAAGCCCCGTAGAATCAAGCTTTGACAGGTCCGTGTCATAAGGCATCGCCATATCATTTTGAGCAGAGGTCAAATAGGACACCGACTCATCTGTCGCTTTAACTGAAACGGCGCTCACAGCCTGATCCATTCGCCCCTCAGTCTGGCCAAGAGGACCAACTCCGAACTCTTCCTTACTCATCAACACCGGCTGGTCAGGCAGACCTTGATTGCTTGCTGAACGCGCGCTGAGCTCTAAATTCGTTGAAGGATCACGAAAACCCGTCTGTTCAGGACTCTCAGATAAAGGGGTTAGCTCACCGTCTTGTCGAATCTTCACATCACCTGGAAAGGGACTGACAACCTTCGACAGCTGCGCATCCACTTTGGGCGACATCAACGACTGAATAACTTCACGCTCTCTATTTAATTGAACCTGCTCCTCTTGTCCCATTGTATAGCGATTATTATTGGGTAAATCCCTAGCCTCAAGTTGAGGGGGGGCTTCAGCAGGTACGTTGAGCAAATTTACCCGGGATTCTCTTTGATTGGATAACTCTACAAAAGGCTCAGCCCTAATTGAGATAGCATCGCTCGAACTTTGCAAGTAGGTGGGCATGGTCACCTGCCCCGGCACCCCCATCTGTAACTCAGCTCTAACTGGAGCCTCAACAGGTGAATTTTGTGAGTTCGAAGGAAGAGGGGGTTCTGTAGACGGTACTGGAGGCATCAATGATCCAGTTGAAGGGGTGGCTTTTGAAACTGCCGTTGCCAAATTCACTGTTTCAGAGCGAACGCCCCCCTCATCCGGCGTACCCACGCCGATCAAATCTGCCACTATCGGTTGAGAGTCAACACGCGTCATAACGGATTCACTCATGCCAATCGATCTAACCGTATCCGAGTTATTGCTATTTGCATACTCGGCAACCAATCCCCGCCCCTCTCCTTGAGGCTGAGATTCGCCATCCCACTGCCCTAAACCTCTCTTCGAACCAACTTGAGATAAATGAGCACTTTCAGTGAAGTCTAGACTCTGAGAATTAGGCGTAGGCATAGGCTTAAGTTCCGACGCATCGGCGAACACAGCCTGCCCCAAAAGACTCAGGTCGGACTCAATATTTTTCTCCGGAGAAACAACCTGACCTCTAATATCTAGAGACTTAACCTCACCTACGCTATTGTCGACAGGTTTAGAGACATTGTCTGAGACTTGGATAAATGCTTCATCATTGGATTTTACCTCAGGAGAAACTGAGGGAGCATGAGGCTGAGGCGGTATTGATAGCTCCAATCTTGGATTTGGAGACGCCTCACTTGACTCTATGGATACAGCTGACGCTAACTCAGCAGTGCCCACTGAACGCACATTTTCGCCTTCAACAGCCTCAAGGTGTCCCTCGGACGTCACTCTATTAGGCACATGAACAAAGCTTGCTTCCTTTATTACCTCATCAGACATAGGCAACTCCACGTTTGTCTTAGGTATCAGGGGCGTACCTTGATTTTGAATAATGGCGTTACCTTCCTCGATCCAGCGTCCCGCAATTAGGCTAGAAGTCACCTCTGGCTTCATATCCTTAAACACATTCGATCGCTCAGCAGGAGTTGCAACTGAGCCATCATGCGTTCCCTTATCATTCAAAAATGCCTGTGCAGATAACCTGATGCTTGCCTGGTCCGCCGGGAGATCGGCTTCTTGACGGGGTCTTACTTCCACTTGCGCTCGATCAGCACTGACCTGAGAGCTCACGCCTGATACGACTTGAGTATCCTCCTCAGGCGTATTTTGAACATTCAGTAGAGCTTCTCTATCAAAAGAAGCACTGCGCTCTGTTATTAACACATCGGATGTGTTCTCGCGACTCTGAGAAATCAGTTGATTGGGTGTCGTATTCGTTGAAGTTAAGCCTTCACGAGGGCCTCGAATATCGGCTGACGGTAATGTTGTGTTTTCAACAGGAGACCTCGTTAAATCAGACGTCCATTCATTGTCTCGAATCGCTTGACTCAGTGCGCTGTCCGCCTTGTACATCTGAGCATCGCCTTGTGCCTGATGAATAGCCTTGTGGATCGCTTTCGTCAGATCTGATACAACAACGCGACTCGCATCATTTGACACCTCAACATCAGAGACACTCGGCTCGGCCGCTTTTACATGCATTGATTTATCTTGTGCAGGCATTATCAACTGCCCACTCTGATGCGACGGATTTCTTACAAAACGTTGTGCTTGACTCTCGATCTCACCTGTTACATCAGCACTTCGCCCATTGAATGATTGCCCACCCTCCGAGACTGAACCGAATGCTTGTGATTGACGATCCTTCGCTGAAGAGGGAAGACTGTCACTCGTACGATCCAAGCTTCGCGGCAATTCTCTGCCGACAATAGGCAAAGATTTGCCTTGAGACACGGATCCATCGGCCGCAGTAGACGGCGAGTTAAGAGAGTCTCGATGACCGGACGCTTTTTCAATCCAATCGGAAAAAGCATGCGTTTTCGGCGTATTAAAAGTGCGCTCGGATGGAGTTTGCGTGCCCTGTGCATCAGACGAGACTGGCGTAGAAAGGGCACCAGACAGGCCTAATGATGACAAATTTGAGAATAGGGAAAAAGACATGTCAAACTCCAACTGCAGGGGGACTTTATTACCTCATTGCAATATCCAAGCCAACATAATCTTTGAGAGTGACAGGGTATTACTGCTCAAACATCCGCACCGAGCAACATACCCACTTAATCCGATGAAAAAACGCCGGATCTTTGTGTTAGCTGGGATCGTTCATCAATTTGTTGCTGTTCTTTTTTATCTCTCTGAACCTGCTCAGCATCCAATGCCTTATCATGCAACTTTTCAAGCCCTTTCGCTTGGGCATAGGAGTGCTGCCAATGCTTTAGCACTTGCTCATACTGATCTCGCGCTAAATACAACGTTTGGTACTGTTGCCTCACTGCATGCTGTAAGCGCGATATAAATGCTTGATGAGAAACAATCTGTGATGAAGAAAAGCCCTGTTGGCCATTTTGAGTAAACTGCTCTTGATACTCTCGCAAATACCCTTCGAGCTGTTGCAACTGGGTTTCGGCCTGCGTCATTCGTTGGCGACTTTCAGCTAAATACTGGTCGGCCTTTTCACGTTTTTTAACCGCCAAATCATGAACCAAGGCCAAGCGGTCAGATTTTTTCTTTGTCATCGTCTATCCATACGTGGATTCACCATCGGCATTTTAGGTACCTGTCCAGTTTGAACCTGTGACGATGCCGCGATCACTAAACTCAACTCCTCAACAGACCGAGCCATGGGTAAACTCTCTTGCATTGTCTGCTGTAGATACGACTTGATAACGGGTTGCATTTCGATCGCCTTATCGGTCAACGGGTCACTGCCTCTAGCATAGGCTCCCACACTAATTAAATCAGCATTTTGCTGATAGCGGGAGTACATGCGTTTAAATTCCAAGGCCATCGCTAACTGCTCGGGTGTCACGACGCTTGGCATAACTCGGCTGACCGATGCCTCAACATCAATCGCTGGATAATGCCCCTGCTCAGCCAAGGCTCTTGATAGAACAAAATGCCCATCCAGTATAGCGCGTGCAGAATCTGCAATGGGATCTTGCTGGTCATCCCCCTCGGTTAAGACGGTATAAAAAGCCGTTATGGACCCACCCCCTTTTTCAGCATTCCCTGCACGCTCAACCAGTTTTGGCAACTTAGCAAAAACAGAAGGTGGATAACCTTTGGTCGCAGGTGGCTCACCTACCGCCAATGCAATTTCCCGCTGAGCCTGAGCGTAACGAGTCAAAGAATCCATTAAGAGTAAAACGCGTTTACCTTTTGCGCGGAAGTATTCGGCTATACGTGTGGTCAGCTGCGCAGCGCGAAGACGCATCAAAGGCGAATCATCGGCAGGTGAGGCGATGACCACAGAACGCGCCATTCCCTCCTCTCCTAAGCTATGGTCAATAAACTCCTTCACCTCACGCCCACGCTCGCCAATCAGACCAACGATCGTAATTTCGGCTTCAGTAAAGCGTGTCATCATTCCAAGCAGAACAGACTTACCGACTCCACTTCCGGCGAATAACCCCAAAC
The DNA here is from genome assembly GCF_009821115.1 of Nitrincola alkalisediminis. Classification (GTDB taxonomy): domain Bacteria; phylum Pseudomonadota; class Gammaproteobacteria; order Pseudomonadales; family Balneatricaceae; genus Nitrincola; species Nitrincola alkalisediminis. The sequence continues at coordinate 31,490 of NZ_VYTY01000016.1, forward strand.
GCTGACCACAACCGACCGTCAACAGACCATTAATGGCACGTATACCAACATCTAAAGGAGCACTGATTGGTTGACGATGGAGGGGATTAATCACTTCACCCTCAAGGGTAACCCACTCATCCACATCCAAAGGACCTTTAGCATCCAGCGCTTTACCCGTACCATCCAGAACACGCCCCAGCAAACCAAATCCAACGGGCACTAAACCTTTGCCCGAAACAGGGGTCACTTTGGCTCCAGGCTGGAGACCTTCAACACTTTGCAATGGCATCAAATAGATTTTATCACCTGCAAAGCCAACCACTTCAGCCTCGCAAGCGCGATCAGCGGTCACTTGGATATAACAGCAATCCCCAAGGGCCACTTTTATACCCACCGCCTCAAGTGTTAAACCTATAAGGCGAGTAATATGCCCTGAAATCTTTGGTTGAGGTGAGAATAAAGACTGAGAGGATGCATGCTGCCAGCGTTCAATAAATTTCACGATAAAAACCTTAACTTATTCCGCAGGATTTGGCTCCAGAGGCATGCGCAGTGACGCTTTGAATTGATCGATAACTTGGCTAATGCGTGTTTCAACTTGAAAATCAACTTCGGAGTGCTCACTAATTAAACGGCACCCACCACGTGTCATGCTCGCATCGTCCAAAAAGGCTAAGCCATGCTGCTCAGCATAGTCAGAAAGCAGCTGACTATCCTCAGGATGCATAACAATTTTTAATTGCTTGGGTTGAGCGGGCAGAGCAGCCAATGCCTGCTTTAATGTGTGTTTGAGTCGATCCTCTGAAATTGAAAGCTCAGACATCACAATACTTTCTGATAACTTCACCACTAAACGGTAAAAAAGAAGCTCCAGTTGTTCTTCTTTTGAAGCCAAGGGATCAAACAGCTGCGACTGTATCGATTGCAACACCTGCAACTGTATATCAATTTGCCCTTGGCCTTCATTTAAACCCATGGCTAAGCCTTGTTCGTACCCTTCTCGCTTGCCCTGCTCAAAGCCATCTTGACGCCCCTCAGCAAAGCCTTCTTTATAGGCTTCCTCTCGAATGGCATCCAACTCTTTTACTGTCAGCTTTTCGGCCGCCACCTCTTCATCCACGACCGTAACAATCTCTTGCTCACGTAACGCATGTAAAGCAGCAAATGAAGAAGGCCCTTCTATATCAGGCAGTTGCCACGTCTGCAATTTGCCCGCTTTTGCCGCTGGAATACGAACAGGTATAGGAGTATCCGACTTTGTCATCCCTTACACCATATCATCGCCACTACCTAAATTGATCTCGCCATCATCTGCCAAACGTCTTGCAATCGTTAAAATTTCTTTTTGAGCGGCTTCTACTTCCGAAATTCTAACAGGGCCTTTTGCTTCTAGGTCATCACGTAATAATTCAGCCGCACGCTTCGACATGTTTTTAAAGATTTTTTCCTGCAAACCGGAATCAGCACCTTTAAGCGCAATGATCAGCATATCGGTTTGCACTTCTCGCAATAATACCTGAATACCACGATCATCTACGTCAATCAAATTGTCAAACACAAACATTAAATCCTGAATACGATCCGCCAGCACTTCATCCACACTGCGCATAGACTCCATCAGTTCAACCTCAATCTGCGTATCGATGAAGTTCATAATTTCGGCAGCTGACTTAATACCACCCAACTTCGCCAGCTGGGTTGAGCGCGGACCAGAGAACTGCGTTTCCAGCATATCATTCAACTCTTGTAAGGCTTGAGGCTGTATTTGATCCATCGCCGCAACACGCATCACAATGTCTAAGCGCACGTTTTCATCAAAATAGCTTAATACACTCGCCGCTTGATCAGGCTCCAGATAGGACACAATAACTGACTGAATTTGTGGATGCTCAAAACGAATCAACTCTGCGACTTGGCGTGGATCCATCCAACGCAAAGTATCCAACCCCGACGTGTTTGTCGTAAATAAAATTCGATCAATCAGTGTCTTGGCTTTATCCTCTCCTAACGCTTGGTTCAGCATCGCGCGGATATACCGATCATTATTAATACCGATTCCCGTTTGATCACTCACCACTTCAAGAAAGTTACTCACGACACTTTCCACTTTCGATTGTGGGATATTGTCCAGACGCGACATGGCCTCTCCAATACGCTGAACCTCTTTAGGACCAAGATGCTTAAGTATTTCAGCTGCATCGCTCTCGCCCAAACTTATGAGCAAAATCGCTGCCTTTTCAATATCGGTTAGGTCGTTACTCACGCTCAATCACCCACTGTTTTATCGCCTGAGCCACGCGCGCAGGATCTTCTGCCACCATACTGCGAATTTCATTTAACTGAAACTCAAAATTCTCACTCGATCCATTAATCCCCCCTGGCTCTGTTCCGCCAAAGGTCACACGATCTTCAGCCATGCCCGATGCATCTAAGCCGTCTAGCTCAGCGGAAACAGCCCCTACGGGGCCGTATTCTAAGTCTTTTTTCGCCTCACCGACCGCTGTCAAATGCTTTAATACTGGACGCAAAATGCCAAAAACCAGCAGAAGAACAAATCCGGCTCCCAGTGCTTGCTTAATCAAACTCCAAAACCAATCCTCTTTCCAGAAAGGCACGTCATCCACTTCAAATAGATCAGGAGCGACAAAAGAGGAGTTGATGACATCAACACTGTCACCTCTTAATGCCGAGAAGCCCACTGAGTTTTGCACCAACTGACGAAGACGCTGCAGATCCTCTTCACTCCAACGCGTCCGAACGGTCTCACCTGTTTCAGGGTTAATACTGACGAGATCATCGACCACCACAGCAACGGATAAGCGTTTAATCCCCCCCATTTGATGACGGGTATAACTGATGCTCCGATCTAACTCAAAATTCCGTGTCGCCTGATTACGACTGGTACCGGATCCTGCACCACCCGCTCCAAGGCCATCAGCTCCAACCACCTCTGGAACGGCAACAGGTCCTGGTGGTTGATTCGATAATGCTCCCGGAACACCGACCGCTGGCTCGCCTGCAGCACGTCGCTCATCCAGCGTCTGTTCGCTTCGTAAAGCGGGTAAATCCGGGTTATACATTTCACTGGCTTGTTCAACCTGGGTAAAATCAACATCAGCCGACACTTCGGCCCTAAAATTGCCCATACCGACTACAGGTTGCAAAATACTGTTCACACGATTAACCAGCGTATCCTCAACCTGACGCGTGTATTCCAATTGCCGCGCCGCCAACACAACATCGGTATCGGCATCGCGAATATTCAACAAGCGCCCACGCTGATCAACAATGGTGACATCTTTTACATCAAGCTCAGGAATACTTGATGCGACAAAGTTAGCTATCGCCGCCACTTGATCTCGTTCCAGTTGACGTCCTGAGGTCAGCTCTAAGAATACCGATGCTCGGGGTTTACGTTGATCTCGAATAAAAACGGTGTCTTTCGGAATGGCTAAATGCACTCGAGCCGCTCTAACGGCAACCATATTGGAGATGGTTCTTGCTAACTCACCCTCAAGACCCCGACGGTAACGCGCTGTTTCCATGAATTGACTGGTGCCAAGCCCCTGATCACCATCTAAAAGCTCAAACCCCACCGTTCGGTCTGCGGAAAAACCATCCGCTGCTAAGCGTAATCGGGCATTATGGACATGGGATTCAGGCACCAAAATCGCACGACCGTCCGCATCAAAGCGATATGGAATATTGCTCATGCGTAACTGCTCGATGACCTCATTGGCATCTGCAAAGCTAAGGTTCGAATAAAGCACTCGATAGTCGGGCTTTTGGGACCAGAGTACGACTGAAAAGCCGATGGCAATGCTAGCTGCAAGACCCACCATCAACCCCAACTGACGCAAAATGCCGAGACTATTAAAGCCCGCCATCAGTCCGCCTTTTGACGTCAGTGATCCTGCTGTATTTTCCATTTAGTCAAGCTCTATTAAATCGGCATTTTGGAAATGTCTTCGTAGGCAGACACCAAACGATTACGAACTTGTGTCATGGCTTCAAAGGAAACCGATGCTTTTTGCGCTTGAATCATGACCTGAGGCAGGTCAACACCTGCATCCCCTCGCTCATAAGCCTCACGCATCACATTTGCGGTTTTTTGCTGCTGGTTAACGGAATCAACCGCCGACTTGAGTAAGGCACCAAAACCAGAACGGTCCGTCGGTTTAACCGACTCTGTGTTTAGCTGCCCTATCGATGGCAATGCAACCTGTTGCGCCCCTGCTTGCATTTCCGCACGCAGAGAACGCATCTGTGACAATACACTTGTAATATCGGTGCGCTCAATCATGCAATTACCCCACTCATTTACGGCATTTTTTTGACATTATAAAAAATTTACGCCACAACACAAACAAATATACCCTACCAATGACGGTATTTTGTCACTTTCTCACAAAGAGTGGCGCAACACAGGTTAGAATGCAAAAAACAGGCCAACTGACCTGTTTTGAAATGTGTCAAAAAAACGAGAGGCTATCTACGCGACCGAAGGCGGGGAGCCGTGCTTCAAGCGAACATACATCAACGCCACCGTAATAGCGTCACCTAACGCCGTATGTCGCTGTAAAATCGGAATATCCAGTTTTTTGGAGATGGTATCAAAGCGCAGATCAATTTCCCCACCCACAGACTTCCACTTAATAATGTCGTGATAAACATGGGATAATTCAATAGCCTTATTCGGCAAGCCAAACCCATATTGAGGACGGATAAACTTATCCAAGACACGTATGTCATAATTGACATAATAGCCCAAAATCGGACGATTACCCACAAACTGTAAAACTTGCTCTAGCGCTTCGTCTATCTCAATACCATCCACCAAATCACTGGCTCGGATTTTATGTATCAAGATAGAGTCTTTTGACAAGGACGCAGGTGGCTTTAATTTAATATCCAATCGATCACTCGTAATAACTTTACGTCCTTTAATTTTGACCGCTCCAATGGATAGTATTTCGGCTTTTTTGACATCTAAACTCGTCGTTTCGCAATCTAGGGACACAATTTCATCGCCCTTATACGGCTCAAACAAATGCGCATATTCACTGTCTTTGTGATCACGTCGGTCTTTTAGGCGTCTAATCATACGTGGAAGGATCATTGGGTTAAGTCCCTATATGATAACGATTGGTAAGAAACTTTTTAAAATCTTTAACAATACTCAAGGCGTCTCGCAACAGCTCACGCTCTAGCTTATTTAGTTTCTGTAAGTCGATAGCATTCGGGGTATCATCCACACCCGACTCACTCGCTTCAACCCTATCGATTTGTTGCTTCAAGCGCAACTGAACAAACAATGACAAGGCCTCAGACAAATTAGCACCTAACGCCTTAGGCAGCTCACCTTTCTCTATCAACAACTCGATACGTTTAAAGGTGTTGGTTTCAAGAATTTTATGTTCAAGCGCCATGGTACGAATACCGTGTACAATTGGAAAAACACCTCCTTTTTTAATATCCAAACTCCCCTTGTCTTTTAACTTGCCAAAAAAAGTGAGAGGCGTATTAAAATCCAATGAGGCTTTAGCAAAATGCGAGAAAAATATTTCGTTATTGCGAATACTGCGCAAGAACGCATTACGAGCGACTTTAAATAATGCCACGTTTCCAGCAACAGGCTTACCATCAACCGCAATCGCCAGCTTCATGACCGACTCACCGTCAAATTTTTGACTCCAACGTGACAACTTATTCGCCCAAGCCTCCGTTGAATTCACCCATTCAGGGTTTGATACCATAATATTGCCTGGGCAAGGCGGGAAGCCAAATGTCATTAATGTTTCACTAAACTGCTTCATCACCTCATGCATTTTAGGCCACTCCAGCCCATCGCGGAAAATAAGACCGTTGTCTTGATCCGTTTTCATTATTTGCTCGCCACGTCCTTCAGACCCCATCACAATCAAACACACATGGGGACGCATATCCTGAGGAATGGTTAAGTCAAACAGCTTTGACAAAATACGTCCATTCATGGCTGCCAACAATTCCATGGTAAACCGTATTTTCACGCCCGTTGAAATCAAGGCCTTGATAAGCTCCGTCAACCCTCGGGAGGCATCTCGTAAATCAGCAATGGTTTGCGCACGCTCAACTCGCAATCCAATGACGTGAGAATGGCTTGAGAAATGACTCAAAACATCAGTAAGCTCTACAATTCCAACTAACACCTGAGCATCTTTCATGACCACAACACGCTCTATTTGCTGTTGTGTCATCATAATCAGCGCATTAAACAAGTAGTCTTGGGGATCGATGGTAATCAAGCGATAGCTCGCGATATCGGAAACGTCTGAATCAAGAGGTAGCTGATTGATGACCACCGCATCCAAGAGATCCGTTCCTGTTACCATCCCATATCGATTGCCCTTCTTAGCCAACACACAATCGGCTTTCATTTCACGCATCAAGCGCGTCGCTTCAAAAATTGAGGTTCCTTCCAATACGATCAACGGTTCGCGTATCGTACCATCATCAATGCGAGCCAACATAAACTCAGCCATGTCTTGACTCTGGCCATGTTGAGCGACAATTTCACGCTTAGCCGTCAGATTTTGTTGGAAATAATCAGCAAATAAATGATTGCTGGATATGAGCTCTAAGAGCGTTTTAGTCGGCAATAAATGGCAAATAGTTTCGTCAACGGCAATAAAATTATGAATCGCTTTGCCATTTAGCGCTGACCAACCACCAAAATAATCTTCATCCTGATAGTGAACAAAGACGTTCGAGCTAACAACCTCTCCTGTAGCCAAGGTCTCGCCCAAATCACTCTCACCCACTCTGCCTTTTAAGATGACATACAACCCCTCTGGCGCTGTTCCTGCCTCAATGATGGTTTCACCTTTCTGAAAATAGGTAATATCTAAGTGGCTGCGAAGCAAAGCCTGTTCTCGCTCATCAAGTAAGCTGAACGGCAAATTATCCATTTTGAATGAGTCAGGCATTGTTTACTCCGTTGTTATTGTTAAGGGTTGGTTCAATACTGTAATCCCTGCAACGCTAAGGTGATGAGGTCACCCTCATTTTGGCCATCCTCTGTTCTACCAAATCATCTGGGGCCTGTGTTAAATACGATACAACGCCACTAACCAAGAAATTCGATAACAAGGCTACTCCTCCAAAGGTTGCGAATGAATAAGGCCAATACGCACCTATAGAAAGCGATACACGTGTGACGATGAGAAAACCCAACATCAGCAACAATGCGAACAACATACCCGCGAACACACCTTTTGCATGTATTCGCTGACTGTACACACCGCACACAAGCGCAGGGAACAACACCGCACCCGAAACTATAAATCCAATAGCAAGGGTCTCAATCAAGGTCCCAAGCGGAAAGATGGCAAAGACCGACGCTAAGACAACCAAACCTGCAGACACCCAACGCACTAGATGCAATGCCTGCCTATCCGTCATCTGCGGCGTGAAACATTTTTTCATCAAGTCACGAGACACCGATATTGATACAGCCATCAAAACGCCCGCAGCGGAGGCTAATGCCGCCGCTAAAGCCCCTGATGCTAACAAAGCAATCACCCAAGAAGGGAGAGAGGCAACCTCTAAGAAAACAAGCGCCATTGCATCCGCATCCAACGACAACTCACTGCTCAGCTGACCCAGTGTGTCATCGGGTTGCGCATAGCGCACACGTCCATCTTCATTATCATCCTGCCACTCCAGCAATCCCGTCATCTGCCATTTTTCAACCCAATCAGGCATTGCCGTCGCATACAAACCTTCGCCATCATACTCTTTCACTGTATGTAAAAACTGTGCGCCTCCCACCATCCCAACACCCGGAATAGCAGAATAAAAAAAGACAATAAACAACAGTGCCCAGCCTCCGGACAACTGGGCTTCCCGTGGTGTTCCCACCGAGAAAAAACGCATAATCAAATGGGGCAAAGCAGCCGTACCACAGGCCAGTAGCAGCACCAATAGGCCTTTTTCAAACCACAATACATGCGTTGATACAAATGCATCCAAGCCCACATCCACTCTAAGTCGTTCAAACCAATCGAAGACTCGCCCCTGATCCCCGACTTCAGCAAACGGCAACGTCTGGGGAAAGAACTGCCCAGTCACTTGAAAGCCAAGAAAAAAGGCCGGCACCATAAAGGTAAAAATCAAAACAGAAAATTGAATGACTTGTGTATAGGTCACACCTTTGATTCCACCCATAATGGCGTAAAAAATCAATAATATGACAGCAAACAGAATAGCGGTTGTGATGGGCACCTGCAGGAAGCGTGAAAACACGATACCCATTCCTCGCAATTGAGCCGCCAAGTAGAAAAGTGCAATCAAAACACTGGTGAGAACAGCCATCACACAAATCCAACGAGATTGATAGCGCTTAAGCATAAAGCCCGGCACAGTGGCTTGACCAAAACGCCGTAAGTAAGGGATCAGCAATACAACCAATAGGATAAAGCCCATGCTCCAGCCTAGCATGTAAAGAAAAGCCTCCTGACCTGCCACAAAAAGGCAACCTATCAGAGACAAAAACGTCACAGCTGAAATCCAATCGGCCGCAATGGCGGCACCATTTGTCATGGGTGAGACACGCCCTCCCGCCATATAAAACTGCGTGGAAGCATGGCCTTGACTCAAGCTATACACAGCATAGATAACAAACACACTGATTAGGGCGAGTAGACCGTATAAGAGATGTTCAGGCAACATTTGGCTGCTTTCTCTGTGGTTGTAGTATGACCAACACCCTATCAACAGTGGATAAGGCTTGAGGACTATGCACTTAGTCGTAAAATTATTATAGAACACATTTGTTAATGTCCTTCGACTCTAACAAAGGACACAAGCAAGAGAAAAGCCTGACTTTAGTCTCAATTTTTAGTCGTGACAGACACTTCTATAGAGAATATCGTCTTTTGCTAAAATGCGTAATCGCTCAAACTGCAAGGTGCGCTCTGACGATAATGGCAAGAGCTCGGCTGTCTCGCAATTCAGCACGTGCGCTTTTACCGAGACATGATCAATGTGTTGTTTTTCAAAGCGGTACAGAATAAATTCTGCCAGCTCCATCCCATTCAGTTCAGACTTAGCGATGTTATTCGTATCCAATACACTAAACGCAATCGTCATAGGAAACCAATAGGTCCAAGGACGCCAAAACACCTGCCCCTCTTCTGTGGATACAACCACTGTCCCCTCAGGTTGACGCTGTTGCTGATGATCGAACCAGTCGTACTCATAATAAATTTGATAAGCCAACATCCCCATACCTGCAAACACAGGAATAATCCACTTTGGCACTTTATTACGTGTCAGTTTACGCAGAATTAACGCGATCCCCGCCGCACCTAATCCTGCAAACACAATCGCGATTATTGTCCAAATCATGCTTAACCTTTCCTGAAATAAGTCGGGCCTCCGTTTGGAGGCCCGCTTAGAAGACCCTAACTTACAGCCTGCGCTGTGCTAGGTTCTATTATGCTCAGTGATCAAGAGCAGCGCCAGCACCTTTTGGTGTACGAACGCTTTCAACCAGATCCTGAATTTCTTGTGGTGGCTCCTCAGTTGCCAAAGACACTGCATAGGCGACTGCGAAGTTGATGATTGCACCAATGGCACCGAAGGACAGAGGTGATACACCGAACAACCAGTTATCTGGTGTATTGGCCAACATGTTCGTACCTGGAATAAAGAACCATCCCAAGTAAGTGAAGATGTAAACCAATGTAGAGATCAAACCAGCAAGCATACCTGCGATAGCACCCTTGTCGTTCACACGCTTAGAGAAGATACCCATCATCAATGCAGGGAACAAAGAAGCTGCCGCAATACCGAAGGCCAACGCCACCACCTGTGCCGCGAAGCCGGGTGGATTGAGTCCAAGGTAGGTTGCTAAGAGGATCGCACCCGCCATGGAGATACGCGCCGCCATCATCTCATTCTTTTCACTGATATTCGGGTTAATGATATTCTTGATTAAGTCATGACTGATCGCTGACGAAATCGCGAGTAACAAACCTGCTGCCGTTGAAAGTGCTGCTGCAATACCGCCCGCTGCAATCAAACCGATTACCCAAGGTGGTAAGTTCGCAATTTCAGGGTTCGCCAGTACTAGAATATCGTTGTTTACCGTTAACTCATTGCCGTTCCAACCACGTGCTTGTGCCGTTGGAGCAAACGCCGCATTGGCATCGTTGTACATTTGGATACGGCCATCGTTGTTCTTGTCTTCCCAACGAATCAGACCTGTTTGTTCCCACGTTTTCACCCACTCTGGACGATCCGCATAGGCCAATGCATCAGCCGTTGGGCCTTCAGGGTAGATAGTGTTAACAAGGTTCAAACGAGCCATAGATGCAACAGCTGGAGCCGTCAGGTACAACAAGGCGATGAAGATCAAAGTCCAACCTGCAGACCAACGCGCATCAGCAACCTTTGGTACAGTGAAGAAGCGAATAATAACGTGTGGCAGACCTGCTGTACCGATCATCAGAGACAAAGTGAACAATACCATGTTCAGTTTGTTATCAACGTCAGCGGTATAGTCGCGGAAGCCCAATTCACGTACCACTTCATCGAGTTTTTCCAACAGAGGCATGCCAGACTCAACATGAGTACCAAACAAACCTAACGGAGGAATTGGATTGCCTGTGATTTGCAAAGAAATGAACACAGCTGGAATGGTGTACGCAACAATCAACACCACGTACTGAGCCACCTGAGTGTAGGTAATCCCTTTCATACCGCCAAATACGGCATAAAGGAATACGATTGCCGCTGCAATCCAAATACCTGCCGCTGAGCTGACTTCCAAGAAACGAGAGAAAGCTACACCAGCGCCTGTCATTTGCCCGATAACGTAGGTCACAGACATGATGATTAAGCATATAACCGCTGTTAATCGTGCACCACGGCTGTAGAAACGGTCACCAATGAAGTCAGGCACCGTAAACTTACCGAACTTACGCAGGTAAGGTGCCAGCAGCATCGCCAATAACACGTAACCACCTGTCCATCCCATCAAGAAAGTCGAGTTAGCGTAACCGCCCGCTGCGATCAAACCCGCCATTGAGATGAAAGATGCAGCTGACATCCAGTCCGCAGCCGTCGCCATACCGTTAGTGATGGGATTTACACCCCCACCCGCAACGTAGAATTCCTTTGTTGACCCAGCACGTGCCCAGATCGCGATACCTATATAAAGAGCGAAGGAGGCGCCCACAAATATAAGATTGATTGCAAATTGACTCATGCCGTTTACTCCTCGACACCAAATTCTTTATCGAGCTTGTTCAATCGCCACGCATAGTGGAAAATGATCGCGATAAAGGTGAGGATCGAACCCTGTTGTGCAAACCAGAATCCTAGATCAGTTCCGCCAACCGGAATACCGGCTAACATAGGACGAAGGAGTATGGCGAAGCCATACGATACTAGAGCCCAAACAACGAGACTCCAGGTGATAAGGCGAACGTTCGCCTGCCAGTATGCAGCTGCATTTTGCTTATCATCTGCCATGGTGACTCTCCATTTTTTTGTTATTGGAGTTGAGAAAAATACAGTTTCAATCTAACAAAGGTCACCCGTAAAAGAAAAGCCCCGACTTTAGTCTAGAAACCAATGATTTAATTGATGATTTCAGAAAAAACCTAATGATTTCTGACACTAGAGCGTGACACGTCCGAATTGTCGATGATCAAACCTTTAGTCAAACACGACAATGGTATAATAGGTTGAAATCAACTAGATGTGATCCTATGGGATTATCGGTACACTAGCCTTCTACTTTGATATCAGGATATCGCGATGCTGTCTGGCGGATTAATCATACTTATCTCTGTCGCCTACTTAATTCTACTGTTTGCAATTGCCTACTACGGTGATAAAAGCTCCACCGGACAGCGACTGGCCAACCATCCGTTAATTTACTCATTGTCGCTAGCGGTGTATTGCTCATCGTGGACTTTTTATGGTGCCGTAGGTCGAGCGTCCACCACGGGTTGGGAGTTTGCAGCCACCTATCTAGGACCTGTGCTTGTGTTTATTTTTGGCTGGCGCATGATCGAAAAGATCATTCTCGTCAGCAAACAACAAAACATTACCACCATCGCCGACTTTATTTCCTCCCGTTATGGAAAAAGCCAAAGCCTTGCTGTTCTGGTCACACTAATCGCTGTCTTAGGTACCATGCCCTACATCGCGCTGCAACTTAAAGCGGTTGCCCTTAGCTATAACGCGATTGCACCTGGGGCAACAGAAGCGCTCAGCAAAGGTAGTGATACCGCATTATTTGTGGCGTTACTCATGGGGATTTTCGCCGTGCTGTTTGGTACACGTCATATCGATGCCACTGAACATCATCCCGGTATGGTGCTGGCGGTTGCGTTTGAATCCATTATCAAGCTAACGGCTTTTTTATCTGTCGGTTTTTTTGTCACCTTTTATTTGTATGATGGGTTAGGGAACACGCTCAGCCTGATCTCTGACCAAATTCGTTACACCCCAACCTTTCAATCCCCTTTTGCTGGCAGTTTTTTGACAGAAACAGTGCTTGCCTGTGCCGCTGTGATTTGTTTACCGCGCCAATTTCATGTCACAGTCGTTGAAAACACCCATCCTAAACATTTATTAATGGCTCGCTGGCTTTTCCCGTTATACCTCATTTTACTTGGGCTGTTTGTTTTACCGATTGCCGTTGCAGGTATGGATATTTTTGCGGGCAGCACAATTGATGCCGACTCCTACGTACTCATGCTCCCCCTCGTTGCTGGATGGGAACATCTTGCCGTTTTCGCGTTTATCGGCGGTTTGTCGGCGGCCACCAGCATGGTCATCGTCGCCAGCATTACGCTCTCGACGATGGTCTGTAACGACATTGTCATGCCTTTATTACTACGTATTCGCTGGTTACGTTTATCGAAATCGGGCGATCTGGGTGCGCTCTTACTTCGTGTGCGTCGCATCACGATATTGGGATTAATGATTCTTGCCTATTTTTACTACCGAATATTTGGCGATCACGGCTCGCTCGCATCATTTGGTTTATTGGCATTTGTGGCCGCGATCCAATTTTTGCCCGCTATTATTGGCGGTATTTATTGGAAAGAAGGCACCCGACAAGGTGTACTGGCAGGCATGATCGCAGGTATGATTCTATGGGCCTACACACTGGTTCTACCGACCACTCGTGCCGCCTTAGACATCCCGTACGCACTTACCGACCTCATTCCATCTGATACGCCTTCATGGTTAGAGCCCACCGCACTTTTTGGCATTACTGGTCTCGACCCTCTCACACATGGTGTCTTCTGGAGCCTGTTCTTCAACCTGTTCTTTTTTATCTTCATCTCGCGCATATCCCGTAGCCGCTTGGTTGATCGCATTCAAGCGACCGCCTTTATTAACGTTCACAATAAAGACATCAGCGATCAATCTCGACTCTTTGGGCATGTCACGGTTGAAGACTTAGAAATGCTGAGCGAGCGCTTCTTGGGGGCTAGCCGTACACGCCATGCCTTTACAGGGTTTGCGCTACAACGAGGGGATCACTACCCTTTACCGGGCGACAAAGCCAGCCCGGAACTCATTCAATACACGGAGCGCATGCTTGCTGGCGCCATCGGTGCCTCGTCAGCACGCATTGTCATGGACTCTACCCTACGCGGTAAAACCATGATGATTGGTGATGTCGTGACCATCGTAGACGAAGCCTCAAAAGCCTTGCGTTTTAATCGATCCTTGCTGCAATCGACCATTGAAAACATTGGACTGGGCATTAGCGTAGTTGACCAACAAATGCGCTTAGTCGCTTGGAACCGTAAATACATTGAAATGTTCAACTACCCAGATGGGTTGATTTGCATTGGTCGTCCCATCGAAGATGTCTTCCGCCACAATGCCAAACAAGGCGAATACGGCCCCGGCGACATTAACGAACACATCAAAGCACGAATCGCTTTGCTGCTCGACAACAATCCCCACTCATACGAACGGATGCGTCCTGATGGTAGCGTGTTGCAAATTCGTGGCAATCCTATGCCCAATGGCGGCTATGTCAACACCTATATGGACATTACCGATCACAAAGCGATTGAGGAGGCCTTGCGTGAGAGCGAACAAAATATCCGCATTTACACCGACAACGTGCCAGTTTTAATTGCCTACTTAGATCCGCAAATGCGTTACTTATTTATTAACAAAGCCTATGCCGACGTCTTTGGCTTAGATCGTCACCGTGTTGCAGGCATCCCTTGCTACAGCGTCCTCACACGTGAAGAATATGAATACCGCCGCTACTATATCGATAAAGCCCTTTCGGGTGAACGACAGCGCTTTGAAACAAAGTTACCCACAAAAGATGGCAGTGATCGTTTTGCCGAAGTGACGTACATTCCGCATATGGGGGAGCATGGCGATCTATTGGGCTATTTTACCCTCTATCAAGATATTACCGAGCGCCGTATTGCGGAATTGGCCCTACAGGAAACCAATGAAAATCTAGAGCAACGCGTACGCGAACGGACGCAAGCGCTCTCGGTCGTCAACAAAGAGTTACGTAAAGAAAACACCATACGTGCTCTGATAGAAGACGAACTTCGTCAAGCCAAATCCGACGCAGAAGCGGCCAACTTAGGCAAAACCCGCTTTTTAGCGGCAGCCAGTCATGATTTACTGCAACCCTTAAATGCAGCTCGCTTATTTATCTCGGCGCTTGCACAAAAAACCTATGAGCCCGATGTCAATCAACTGGTCGAAAATCTAGATGGCTCGTTACGTGCGGCAGAAGAGCTAATCACGACTATTCTCGACATCTCTAAACTGGATGCAGGCGCGTTAGAGCCTTCACCCAGCCATTTTTCCTTGTCCAACTTGATCAATAACCTAAGCACCGAATTTAAAGCACTGGCATCTGAACGTAACCTTGAGTATCGGTACGTCTGTTCAAAGCAAGTGATTTACTCCGATCCAAAACTTTTGCGTCGAGTTTTACAAAACTTTTTATCCAACGCCATGCGCTATACGAAAACGGGCAAGGTACTGTTAGGAGCAAGACGCGAGGGACACTATTTGCGACTTGAGGTATGGGACACAGGCGTAGGGATTGCTGAAAACAAGATCAAAGAGGTCTTTGAGGAATTCAAGCGCATCGACAACCCTCGTCACAGCGAAGTCAAAGGACTGGGACTCGGCTTGGCTATCACGGAGCGTATTGCACGCATGCTGGGTCATGACATTAACGTCCGCTCATGGCCCGGAAAAGGCTCTGTATTTAGTGTGCGCGTCCCCTTAGGCGATCCGGCGCTTGAAGTGAAAAGTAAACCTGAAAAACGAGGCTGGATTCGCAGTAAAGGACTTAATGGCATACATGTCCTCGTGATTGACAATGAGCCCAAAATTCTTGAAGGCATGAACGCCCTGCTCGAAGGTTGGTCATGCCACGTTTTAACAGCGCTGAATGCAGACTCAGCCGAACAGGCGATTCGTGAGCGTAATTTTACACCGGATATTATTCTGGCCGATTATCATTTAAGCGATGTTCATACGGGCGTGATGGCGCTTGAGCAACTCAGTGAACTTTGGCGCCAACCTGTGCCATCGATTGTGATTACGGCAGATCGAACCGAAGCCGTCAAAGATGAAATTGAGCAGATAGGCGCACAGTTATTAACCAAGCCCATTAAGCCAGCCGCACTGCGTGCGATGATCAACAAATTAATTGCTCAAAATCGAGAGGAATAGCTAACCTTGGCTTAAGTGGCTGATGCCATAACGTAAAAGACCCCCTTAGGGGTCTATTCAAAGATCAATGGATTTTACATCCCATCGGTTTTGACAGGCTCAACCCCTAAACGCTGCGCTGCAATCACCGCTTGGGTGCGGCTGTGAACACCGAGCTTGCGAAGAATGGCTGTCACATGTGCTTTGATCGTTGCTTCTGACACACTCAACTCATAGGCAATCTGCTTATTCAGCAAACCTTCGGTCAACATAGTCAGCACTCTAAACTGCTGTGGCGTTAAGGATGCCAAGGCTGACGCAAACTTATAGTCCTCTTCCGGTAAATCCGCGACACTGCTGATTTCCTGTGGCAACCACTCTTCACCCTCCAACACCTGTGTAATCGCTTCCGAAATCACCTCTAATGGAGAAGACTTAGGAATAAACCCAGAGGCACCGTAATCCATCGCACGTTTCATCACATGGGGTTCTTCACTACCCGACACCACTATCACAGGCACACCTGGATGCTGTCCACGTAAAAACACCAATCCAGAAAAGCCATGTGCGCCAGGCATATGGATATCCAATAGAATCAAATCTGCATCAACATGCTGCTCAGCAGCGCCTTGAACCGCCGAAAGTGAGTCAGCCTCCACGATCTCAACGCCAGGGACTGCTTGCATAACCGCTTGTTTCAGAGCTGCGCGAAACAGTGGATGATCGTCAGCAATGATAACCTTTTGTGCTAATTGCATGGTATTCCTCTCTCAGACCCGCTTTCTTATGATTGCATAATAGCATCACTTTAAACGCAAAACTCCCCCCTAGCCAAGCCAGGAGGGAGTTAATTTAGGTCAAAACGCTTAATTAGCTCTTACGGTTTAAACGATGTTCAATCAAATCATCAACCACCGATGGGTCAGCCAGCGTCGAGGTATCCCCCAATGCACTGAAATCATCTTCAGCAATTTTACGCAAAATACGACGCATAATCTTGCCTGAGCGTGTTTTTGGCATGCCAGGGGAGAATTGAATTAAGTCAGGTGATGCAATTGGACCGATCTCACTGCGAACCCAATTACGCAGCTCTTTCATAAGCTCATCAGACTGCTCATAGCCCGCTTTCAAGGTCACATACACGTATATGCCTTGACCTTTGAGTTCGTGCGGATACCCCACCACGGCAGCCTCAGCTACGGCTGGGTGTGCAACCAACGCCGACTCAACCTCAGCCGTACCCATACGGTGACCGGACACATTGATTACGTCGTCCACGCGGCCTGTGATCCAGTAGTAACCGTCCTCATCGCGACGTGCGCCGTCACCTGTGGTGTAACTACCTTTAAAGGTTGAGAAGTAGGTCTGCACAAAACGCTCGTGATCGCCAAAAATACTGCGGCTTTGACCAGGCCAAGAGTCTGTAATGACCAGATTGCCTTCACCTGCTCCAACAACTTCTTTGCCTTCATTATCAACAAGGGCTGGTTGAACACCAAAGAATGGACGTGTCGCTGAGCCTGGCTTCGTCGGCGTCGCACCCGGTAATGGCACAATCATGATGCCACCGGTTTCTGTCTGCCACCATGTATCCACGATTGGACACTTGCCCTTACCAAAAATACGGTGGTACCAGGTCCAAGCTTCTGGGTTAATTGGCTCACCTACCGACCCCAACAGCTTCAAGCTGGATAGATCTGAATCGCCCAACACATCCTCACCCTGTTGCATCAGCGCACGAATCGCCGTTGGAGCGGTGTAGAACTGGTTAACTTTGTGTTTTTCGATTACACGACCAAAACGACTGTTGTCAGGATAGCTTGGCACACCTTCAAACATCAGCGTGGTCGCACCGTTGGCCAAAGGACCGTACACAATATAGGAATGGCCTGTTACCCAACCCACGTCAGCCGTACACCAATAAACATCTCCTTCGTGATAGTCAAAGATGTACTCATGCGTCATGGACGCATAGACCAAGTAGCCGCCAGTGGTGTGCTGTAAGCCTTTAGGTTGGCCTGTTGAACCGGAGGTATACAGAATGAACAAGGGATCTTCAGCGTTCATTTCTTCAGGAGGACAATCAGTAGAAGCGGCCGCACAGACTTCGTGACACCATACGTCACGGTTTTCGTGCCAAGCAACGTCTTTGGTTGTGCGCTGAACCACGATCACAGTTTCAATGCAAGAAGCGGCACCGTGCTCGTCAATCGCAGCATCTACGTTGGCTTTTAATGGCACTTGTTTGCCACCACGCAGTGAATAATTTGAGGTCACTACCAACTTAGACTTCGCACCGATAATACGGCTCGCTAATGCCTCTGGTGAGAAACCACCAAACACGATGGAGTGTATTGCACCGATACGCGTACAGGCCAACATCGCCACAGCCGCTTCTGGAATCATCGGTAAATACAGGGTAACCACATCTCCTTTTTGGATGCCTTGCGCTTTTAGCGCATTGGCAAAGCGACAAACGCGCTCATGCAGGTCACGATAGGTGATTTTTTCATCTTCTTCGGGATTGTCGCCTTCCCAAATAATAGCCACTTGATCACCACGTGTGGCAAGGTGACGATCTAGGCAGTTAGCAGACACGTTTAATGTGCCGTCTTCGTACCACTTGATAGACACATTATGTGGATCGAAGGAGGTGTTTTTAACGCGCGTGTATGGCTTAATCCAGTCAATACGCTTGCCTTGCTCTCCCCAGAAAGCTTCGGGATCGTTAATTGACTGCTCGTACATTGCTTCGTATTTAGCGTTATCGATATGTGCGTTTGCTGCAAACGCTGGATCTACCGGAAAAACGTTCTGATCACTCATGTATATGCCCTTAGCTTGAGATTTGTTTTTATACCGCCCGATACGCTGTCTTTTTTGTTTTTATTGCGACTAACGCAAAATTCGCATGGCTTTAATACGTTTATACAGAAGCTTACCCTCGGCCTTAATTAGACATTGGTCTCACCAATCTTTAACTATAGAACTAAGACCGCGAATATGCGCGTAAAACGGCGCTAACGTAATGACCTACATTGAATTTCTCTTAAGTCGTATTTTTCGATAAATCCCCTCCGTTCGACTAATGTGCAAGCGCTAACAACCGCGCTCTGATGATCTAACAGCGCCGCATCAAGACAATAGATCCTCTAAATTGATGCCCTGCTCACGCATTTTAGCTAATTTATAGCGCAAGGTACGAGGACTGATGCCTAGATGCTCAGCGGCAAGCTTACGACTGCCTTTAAAGCTCACCAAGGCATCAATAATAATTTGATTTTCATGCTGACGTAAATCCTGATCCAGCGCCCCCCCTGTAGATGACTCAAGGATTGTAGGCTCCACAAGGGTGGGTTTTACGTCCTGCGACGGTGTTGATGTTGAGCCAAGGTGTCGCATTGGAATGCTGGCCACCCCCATATGCAAATCATCTGGTTGAATAACCGACCCCATTTGCAAAATCAACGCGCGCTGAACCGTGTTGTCCAATTCACGAACATTGCCAGGCCAAGCATAGGTTTGTAAGCGCTCACAGGCCGCCTCACTCAAACTCGCCAATGAACGCTTCATTTTTTTACAATGTTGAACGAGCAAACGCTTCGCCAGCGGTACAATATCCTCCACACGCTCACGCAGTGGCAGCCATTGCAACGGAAACACATTTAAGCGGTAATAGAGGTCTTCGCGGAATCGACCTTCTGCGACATACTGCTCTAACTGTCGATTACTGGTGGCCAGGACACGTACATCCAGCTTGATCAGCTTGCGACTGCCAATTCGCTCTACCTCTTGCTCCTGTAACACTCGCAACAGCTTAGCCTGCAAGCCTAATTCCATTTCACTGATTTCATCCAGCAACAAGGTGCCACCATTGGCCTGTTCAAACTTACCCGGCACACTGCTCAAGGCACCCGTAAATGCGCCCTTCTCATGACCAAACAGTGTCGCTTCCAACATGTTTTCGGGAATTGCCGCACAGTTAATCGCCACAAAGGGGGCCTGCGCACGAGCAGAATGCTGGTGTATGTAACGTGCCAACACCTCTTTACCCGTTCCAGACTCACCCGTAATCATCACCGTTGAATCAGTTTGCGCCACACGCTGTGCGATCTGCAACAAATGCTGACTGGCGGGAGACTCTGCAACAGGCGTATCCACCTGACCAGCCACCCAGCCTTTTGTGTGCGTCAGTACCAGCTCTACTAGCTGCTGCGGCTCGAAGGGCTTCATCAAATAATCCACGGCCCCTGAGCGTATGGCATCCACCGCACGATCAACCTGCCCATAGGCGGTGATTAACGCCACAGGCAGCAACGGAAAACGTTGTTTAATCTGCGCCAACAACTGATGGCCGTCCATCCCCGGCATATTGACATCGGTAACGACCATATCAACACGGGTATGCTCTAAACATACTAGGGCGTCTTCTGCTGACCCAGCCTCGACAAAGCCAATTTTGGCTAAGCTTAAGGTGTCGCACAAGGCCTCACGCAATCCCAAATCATCCTCGACGATTAACACCTTCAAGGACATACGCAACCCCATTTTAATTTAATCACTGACATTTTCTGCCTTTCACGCTGAGCGCTAAGCTTTAATTGGTAAAATAAAGGTGGCACAAGTACCCTCTCCCAGCACGGATTGCAACTCAAAACGGCCATGGTGCGCCCTCGCCATCACCTGTGCGATGGCCAATCCCAAGCCCGTCCCATGCGTTTTAGTGGTAAAAAACGGTGTTTGTACCTGCTCAAGCAACTCCGGCGCAATACCAGGCCCCTGATCTTGTACCGACAGATGAAGACTCCCCTCCTCTTGCGCCAAGCGAATACTCAGCTCGGCTCCCGGACCCGTTGCCTGCAGCGCATTGTTCACAAGGTTCAATACCGCACCCAACAAAGCCTCTAGATTGCATTGAATGGAGGCATCGCCCGCCAGATTGATGAACTCACAATCCGCATCGTACTGACTCAACGGCTGATCCAGCAAGTCTTCAATGGCGACCAACAGAGCCTCTGCCGTCACTTGATTATCAAGGCGTGTTTCACCACGCGCAAAAATCAACATGTCGCGTACTTGTTGTTCAAGATGCGTTAGATTCGTTTTTACCTTGCCCGCAAACTTGATACGCTGCTCGTCTTGTAAACTCGGTGACATCAAATGGGATGCATAAATCAAGGCCGTGGATAAGGGTGTCCTCACTTGATGTGCCAAGGACGCCATCATTCGACCCATTTCAGATAAACGTTGATAATGATGTAAACGTGCTTGCAAATCCCGAGTTTGAGTCTGATCGGTAATAAACACCAGCTGCCCCGGCTCATCCGGTAAGGCCTCTGTCGCCAAACTCACGCGCTTGCCGTTTTTTAACGACACTTCATGACCATCATCGGGCCGTGGTGCAAAGCAGGTTTGAATAATCGACAACCAAGCCTCATCCTGCAACTGCGTTCCAAGCAACTGCTCCGCAGCGGGATTACACTCCGCAATACGGCCACGGTTGTCGATCACCAACACCCCGCCGGGCATTAAATCAATCAACTCACGCAGGCGTGCCAAGGCTTTTTTTTCCTCTTGCAGTGCCGCAACCTCATGCTCCAAGGCCACTATCCGTGCCTGCAACGCGTGCTCTGCCTCACTCATGCTCGTGAAATTCCATACTTACGCATTTTCTCTACCAGAGTGGTACGTCGAATCTGCAACTGTTGCGCCGCACGCGCGACCACTTGGCCTGCGCCGTCCAATGCTTGCTCAATCAATTGTCGCTCTTGCTGCTCCAAAAAGGACTTTAGATCGATGCCCTCATCTGGCAACTGCAAAGCAGTCACCAAGGATCCCCCCCCTTTTGAGTCGGTGTTGGCTGCCTGCAAGGCTGGTGATGGCATCACACACTCATCCTTCACAGGTGTCAGATAATGATTTGGATTGGGCTCAGGGCAGTGTCGGAATTTTGGCGGTAACTCCGAGACACCAATCACGCGATTAGGGTGCAGAATCGACAGGCGTTCAATCAGGTTCGCCAATTCGCGCACGTTACCTGGCCAGGTATGGCAGCGCAGGGACTCCAGAGCAGCCGGATGAAACTGTATCGGATCTAAGCCCTGTGCCGCCAAACGTTGCACCAGTTCATTGATCAGCAACGGCAGGTCTTCAATGCGCTCACGCAGCGGCGGCACTTCGATAGGAAAGACGTTTAAACGATAATACAAATCCTCACGGAACTCGCCCTCGTGAATCATGGTTTCGAGATGCTTGTGTGTGGCGGTGATAATGCGTACATCCACCTCAATCGTCTTGCTGCCCCCGACCCGCTCAAACTGGCGCTCCTGCAGCACCCGCAGCAACTTGACCTGCATCGGCAAGGGCATATCACCAATTTCATCTAAAAATAAGGTGCCGCCATTGGCCATTTCAAAACGCCCCGCTCGGCTGCTAATCGCCCCGGTAAATGCGCCACGTTCATGACCAAACAACTCGCTTTCTAGCAACTCCGCTGGGATAGCACCACAGTTCACAGGGACAAAGGGCTGACCCTTCCGATCCGAATGTTCATGCAAGGCGCGTGCAATCACTTCTTTACCCGTACCCGACTCACCTGAAATCATCACACTGGCATCTTTACACGCCACCCGGTGCACAAGGCTTCGCACCTCACGAATTTTAGGGCTCTGTCCAACAAACCCCGCTAGGTCTTTTGCCCACAACTCCTGCGCAACCGAGCGCTCGCGCCAAACTGATGCTTGATGCAAGGTGTCCATTAAGGATTTATAACGAAAAGGGGGCGACCACAAACCCAGCACACCTAAATCCCGTGCGGTATCGGTTTCTAACTCTGTCCATTCACACAACAAGAGTTTGGGAATTAAATGCTGCTTGTCGGTTAATGCAGCCATGAGTTTAGCGGGCGACAAGGGCAAACGACTGTACCCCATCAACACCAATCCAATATTGGATAGATTGAAGGTATCACCCTGTTGCAACCACGTGACAAAGTCAAAATTATGACAGTGAATATCCAGAAAGGCTAAGCAGGTTTGCACTGCTAAACGCCGCTCTGGATCGTCATCGAGAAGTAAAACGTCAAAATTATACGTCGTCATAGCCCAGTGTTCAGCAAATTGAATCGCACTAGGGTAACGTGTATCTGAGTTTTGTCAATCGTTTGACGGTTTAATCCCGGGCAATCGCACTAACTGATCAAATTCAGTGCCAATCCGGGGTGGTGGTACCGCTTCCGTGGGACACGCTTTGCGTCATCCATGACCGCTCAACTGCCGCCGTCCTGGCGGCAGATGGTCCCTCGGCAGCGGTACCACCACCCCTCTAGAAAAGGGTGCTAACCGAGAGAAGTGTCGGGCCTGTGTTCTCTCTCCGATAATCCTGATATGTGACGTTGGATCAAGCGTCACTTGAAGTACCTAGGTGCAGAGATCAACCCAGACAAGCTAAACAGCTTAATAGAGAACAGAGATATGCTAGCAGAGAATTTAAGTGAACAGATCGCAGAGATTCAAAGAAAAGCCCCTAGGCAACGGAGTCACACTAGGGGCAAGGGAGGAGATGAGTACGTGACTAGCCGTTACGGTATTCGATAGGCATTTCGTCCCAGCCTTGTTTGATTTCAAGAAGGAGATTCATGATTTCCTGTGCTTTTTCAGCATCGTTTAAGCGATTTGCTTGTAGCGATGTTTCCAACATATACACATAAAGCTTATCGAGATTACTAGCAACCTCTCCACCTTCTTCAAGGTTTAGGTTATCACGCAGGGCAATCAAGATATCATTACCCTTATTCAAATGTGCGGCACGCGCATCAATTTCATTGCGCTCTATCGCCCCCTTGGCTTTGGCAAAGGCTTCCAACGCTCCAGTCAATAACATTGAAATAAGTTTGTGCGGAGAAGCGGTCTGCACCGTTGAATGAATGTCGACTTGCTTATATTGCTGTAAAGCTTTAGGTGCGTTCATAGTTAGTTACCAAAATCTGTTATTAACGTCGCTTAGCTGTGAAAGGTAAACGATCAAGCAGTCCATCTAACTGATCGCCTGTCGCCTGAAAATTGGAGATTATACGCTCCATTGCAAGAAATTGTGCTTGTAGCTGAATAAATCGCCGATCCATGCGTGTATCTAACTTTTCTCGCTCATCTCCGATCAAGGTAAGGTCACGATTTAAGCTCGACTCTCGGCTATCAATCGCCCCATCCTTCGCCAAAAAGTTGGCAACCAGTCGATTCAATTCACCACTTAACCCTTGCGAGTAATCAATGGTAGCAGAATAAGGGACACCCGAAGCCGACTCGGATATTGTAAAATTAAGACCATAGGCCGGAGAGTTCAATGCAGGTAGCAAGACGTTTCCTGCACCAAAGCCAGCCACCCCATTAATGGTACCCACTACATCTTTACCCGCTTGTCCGGCTCTAACGGCCAAACCAATATTATCCTGCGCCTCGCCACTCACATTCGTAAAGACAACGTTTGACGATTTGCCGTACTCGCGAGAGGTAAAGGTAAACGATGAACTTGCCGTATCATACGCAACATCAATACCCGCTGTCGGGCCACTGAACTTAGAGTCGGCGTTTATCAGTGACTGCATATCAGCCGCGAGTTCTTCTGCCGTATTATAGGTTTTGTTCTGAGGTAACTGAATCAACCCAGACTCTATACCGTTAATCCTTAAGCGAAAGCTGAAATCATCCGTACCCGTTGAAAAGGCTTGAAAACCACTGTCCAACTCATTGCCTGTGTACTTGCCTTTTTCAGGTGCAGTGGTTATTTCTATCTCATACCGCCCCGCCTGAGCATTGCTTGCCGCGGTGCCTAAGGTTCCTGTCACAGATGATGAATTAGACTTAATCTGCGGTGAAAATATCGCAGCGAGCTTGTCGAAGTTGTTATTAATGGCTGCGCTAAACTCTTTTTCATTAATCGACAGCGTGCCATCCAATTCGGTTTTGATTCCCAAGGTTGCTAAAGACGAGAAATCTGAATTAACACCCGGCACTGAGGACACCAACATTTCACGTAAACGCGAAACCATGCTTTTCGCAATACCATCGGATGCCAAATCACCCTTGACTAACTGGTTAGTCTCATTACGACTATACCCAGTCAAGTCTGTGGCTAACTTGTAAAAGGTATTAAAGCCCTCAACAAAATCACGAATGGCCTGTTCGCCCGTGCCTTTGTCTTCGGTAATGGAAAAGTTGATAATTTCACCTGGGCTTTGCTTATTGATCGTGAACTCAAGCCCTGCTATGACGTTTTTGATTTCGTTCGAATCACGCTTAATTTCCAATCCGTTGATTTTCAAACTAGCATCCGTTGCAGCCTGCCCTTGCGTCAACGTTTTGCTGGTTTCGTTAAAATTAAACATCGAAGACAAGGCAGGCCCACTGCCGCCCGTATCGGTCGCGGTAACGGACAACGCATTCGCCTCACCCGTCGGAGAGGAAATCATCAGACGAAACTGCCCACCATCCTGGATAATAGACGCTTGCACACCTGCGTTAGCACGGTTGATGGCATCTCGCACACCTTCCAAACTATTGTTCGTGGCATCGATGGTAATCTGTAAGGTCTCTTTAGACGTATTGCGGGTAAACTCAGTTTCCCCTGTGTTCCAAGTGCCAAAATTAATTTCTAAGGTACCTGTCCCGATTTCGGCCCGTCGATCCGAGACAATGCCAGTGGCTAATGACTGTGACCGCGCTAAGGCTAGCACTTCGACTTGATAATTGCCCGTTACGGCATCGGCATCTAATTTGGTAGGCGTGACGGTATTGCTTTCGGTGAAAGATACACTGCGCGCACTAAAGGTATTCGGATCGCTTAAAGGACGCAATAAGCTTTGAAACTCAGATAAGCCACTTTTAAACACCCCATAGCCTGAAATCTGCGCTTCAAGATTGCTTTGCTTTTTATCCAAGCGCGATTCCGCAGGCTGACGCTCAATCGCAACCAAATCACTGACCAGTGTTTTGGTATCGATACCAGACCCTGCCCCTAACGCTGTGACCAGATTTGTACTCATGCTCCACCTCGATGCCTGCTTAACTCATGTACGATCACTTACATTGAAGCTGTACTAGGCCTTATCGTTAAACAGTAAACCCACCATTCCCTCTAAATACTCCGCAAACTTTAGAGTTTCCTCCGTCGGAATTTGACGGATCACCTCACTGGTTTGCACATCCACTACGCGTACCACGACTTTTTCTGCGCTATCGTCCACCGAGAAACTCAACGAACGCTGACCGTCTCGCATCATATCGTTTAGCTTATCAATTGCTTCTTCAAGTTTCTCAATCGAAAGGACCTTGTGTTCTTCCGTTGTTGGTGCATTTACTGAAGAGACGTTAGATGACTCGGAAGAGTTCTTAGTCGACATAGCCGACGAAACCTCGTTCGTCTCTACACGCGAAGACACCGAATCCGGTCGCGACTGGGACGCGGAGGGCGCGATTGCAGCGGCATTCATGCTTTCAATCGACATAACACACCTCGCTGTTTAAAAGATAAATGCCACCCGTTAGGTGCAGGTGGCATTTTAGAGTATAACCTAATGTCTCTTAATTACTGAAGAAGAGACAGTACCTGCTGTGGAGCAGCATTGGCCTGAGCCAACATCGCACTACCCGCCTGCTGCAACACCTGAGCGCGTGACAGCGCTGCTGTTTCAGCCGCAAAGTCCGCATCCTCAATCCGTGAACGTGCAGCTGCAGAATTCTCGGAAATGTTCGACAGGTTGTTAATGGTGAATTCTAAACGGTTATTAACCGAACCAAGATCACCACGAGTCGAGTTCACCTGCTCCAACGCTGTGTCGATAATATCGATTGCTTTTTGAGCGCCTGCTGCAGTTGATATATCGATGTTAGCGACAGAGTTACCGACGGACTTGGCATTATTGGTTTCTAACAATCCAGTCTTAGCCAAAGTTGCGGTATCACCTAGCTCAATTTTAATTTCTTGACCACTAACAGAATCAAGTTTAAGGCCGAAATCTGTCCCTATCTCCACTTTACTTGCCACTACACCTGTCTGATCACTGACTTTATTAATGGCTGCTACTAAAGCATCGGTATTATTTTCTGAAGATGTACCAGCCGCCGAGTTCTCGACTGCAACATTCACACCGTTAATTTTGATATCGCCCTCAACGATATCTAATGCTGCACCACCTGCAACAGCTCCTCCTGTAATGTCTGCACCCTCTCTTGCTTGAACACCTATATTGGTTACGGCAGCAGTACCCGCTACAGTTCCAGTTGCTTGTATCTCAATATCCACATTTTTTACATTTGGGTCTGTAATAGTGAACGCGAGTTGCGCTTGACGTGTCGCACCAGTGGTACCAAAACCAACTGCATTCGAGCCAGCTTGTTGATCAGCATTACCAGCAGGAGTAGTACCTGACCCCAATACACTGATAGTAGCACCAGTATCATTTGACAAAATCAAGTTCCCATCATCATTAAGCTCAGCTTTTATCAGTCCAGCACCTTGAGCATTAATTTTATCCACTACCTCTTGCATACTACCTGTATCAACGATTTCTATCTGATTAGCTTCTGTTGATGGCCCAACAATTGAAATCGTTAATTTATCACTACCACGAATAATACCTGTACTTGTTCCGGTCGCTTCTAACTCAGTGAATGCACTCACAGTAACACCTGAGACATTTGAGTTGATTATATCGAGCGACTCTTTTAAGTTTGAAGTAGAGCTCAAGTCACCGATATTTTGCTTATTGATTGAGACTGTTAAATCATTTGCTCCATCACTACCACCGGTAATAGCGTTAAGTGCTGTATTACCACCTACCAACATAGCACTAATCAAATCACCCGCAGGCTGACCACCCAAACCTTTCGCATCTAATTTACCCACTTCAAAGCTAATCAGCTGGTTGGATTCTGAACCGACCTGCAGACCGACCTTTCCTAAAGTACCGTCTAATAACTTTTGACCGTTGAAACTGGTGGTTTCTGCGATACGTGTCAACTCTGCTTTCAATTGAGTGACTTCCGCATTCAGGGTTGAACGGTTACCAGTATCGTAGGTTCCGTTCGCAGACTGCACAGAGAGCTCACGCATACGTTGAAGTATGTTGGTGGTTTCTTGCAATGCACCCTCAGCGGTCTGGATCATGGAGATACCGTCATTGGCGTTACGCACGGCCTGATTCAAGCCTTTGATTTGTGAAGTCATACGGTTTGCAATTGCCAAACCTGCAGCATCATCCTTAGCGGAGTTGATACGCTTACCACTGGTAAGACGTTCCATCGAGTTTTTCAAATCAGTCTGAGACAGGTTCAACTGACGCTGTGCATTGAGTGACTGAATATTTGAGTTAATTACCATAGCCATGAGAGTCTCTCCTCAGAGTGCATCGGAATGCCCGTATGCGTCTTTATTCATCAACAGCTGACTGGCATGTCAACTGAGCTTATGATCTCTATATCGCCCACTTTGTCAGAACCTTTAGAACTTTTTTCATCTTTGATTCAAAGCACCGTGGTTGAATTCAGTTATCGACTCGCGCACACTTAACTTTAGCAAAAATGTTTATTCTATCTTTGGAGACGCGTGCATGACCTTAATGTCCCTAGCCGAAAAGTTATCGGACCTGACCCGACAAGCGCTGTCCTATACAGATGCAAGGGATTGGGCAGCGCTCGAGTTGCTGCAAAATGAACGGGAAAAGCTCTTGCTGCAACTACGCGATCACATCTCCGAACGCCCCGTGCAATCCGAAAAAGAAAGCCTACGTTTGGCTGAAATTCTGAAACAAATAAAAGACGCTGATCAAGGCATGAGCCAACGCATAGAACGACTCAAATCCGAGTTGCTTGATGAAAACCATGATTTGAAAAAAGGACAGCGCATGCAGAAGGCGTATAAGCCGTTGGGTTAAGGCGGTGTATGAACTTTGGACGGGCCCATAAACTTGCAGCCAGGTTGCTGACTCTGTTTACACACAGGCTTTTGCTTTATACGTTTAGTTCAATGCAAACCCCGAAAGGCACTCTGCCCATCACTTTCAGAGAGTGCATGCCGCATGGATGCGGCATTCAAGCCTACACGGACGTATTTACGGCGGCTCTCTGGAAGGGGTGGGTAGAGTGCCTAAGCTAAACAGTCAGCTAGCTCTACTAAAAAATCAGTGGTTAGCTTTAAGCCTCAACTGTTCAACCTGGTCCACACTTAAACCTGACAGCTCTGCAATCATCACATCGTCCATTTCGGTCTGGGCAATAAGCTTAAGTGCCGTTTCACGCATCAGGGCTTGGCGACCTTTTTCAATGCCTTGCTCAATGCCTTTTTCAATGCCCTGTTCAAAACCACCTTCCCTCGCTTCCTTCAACAAGGTCGCTTCATCATGCATCGCCCGTTGACGCACAAATGCCAATCGACGCTCTTCATCATCTGCACTAATCATCTTCAATCGCTCCATTGCCTTTTTAACTGGCTCATAAGGTATATCCACCATCTGAACCAGACTCTGCCAATGCTCCAGAAACTCAATCCAAAACCTCAAAGATCCCGAACTCAACTCTAATCGATCCGCCTTTTTCAGTTCGATCAAATTGACCTGCAATTCGTTCCCTAAGCGCACATCCGGCTGCTTTTCATCTCGCATTTCAAAACGCCAAACCGCCTGTTGCTGCTGAGCCTCATTATCCATAAATAAATCAAAGTCCAGAAGATGGATCCCAACCGCTGCTTGCAGCTTGGCATAATCCATCCCCGCATCCAACTGCTCACTCAACATCCGCGCCAAATAATACGCGCTGCGCTTACCCCATGCATTGTAACGGCGTACCTGCATCTCAATATTATAGCGGTTATTCTCCGCATCCTGCGCCAGCACATCGAGAATGATGTATTTGCCTGTCAACTCAGCTGGATTAATACTCGGATTTAACACCTCTACCGATGTAATACTCGGCAAATCTGGCCGCACATCATTGATCAAATGTACCAACAAATCTGGCGCTTCAGCAAAAATGCGCTTAAACACATAGTCATTACGGGGGTCTAACAAATCGAAGTTTTGCATGATGATCATCCTGATCTTTATATTGTTTATCCTTTAAAAGCCGTAAACCCAACTCAATGGCTGAACTTACTACCTAAACTTTAATGCTTTTAAAAAGCCAAGTACACCACAACACTCTCAAAGGCACTCTACCCATCACTTTCAGAGAGTGCATGCCGCATGGATGCGGCATTCAAGCCTACACGGACGTATTTACGGCGGCTCTCTGGAAGAGGTGGGTAGAGTGCTTAAGCCAAACCATTGGCTTTGTGCCCCACTAACAAATCAGTGGTTGGCTTTGAAACTCAGCTGAATGACCAAATCGATGCTTCAACTTAATCTCCCAAAGATGATAAAACACTTCCATATCAGATTAGTGCTTACCATCGTCTCGCAAAGTCATAACCTCTGATTCACTCAAACCCGACGCCTGCGCAATCTGTGCATCGGTTAAAACATTCATTGATATTAAATTTAGAGCCGTTTCACGCATTTGGACTTGGCGACCTTTTTCAACGCCTTGTGCAATGCCTTTTTCAATTCCTTGCTCAATACCTTTTTCGATACCTTGCTCAATACCTTTTTCAATGCCCTGCTCAAAACCACCCTCTCTCGCTTCTTTCAACAAGGTCGCCTCATCATGCATCGCCCGTTGACGCACAAACGCCAACCGACGCTCTTCATCATCTGCACTAATCATCTTCAATCGCTCCATTGCCTTTTTCACTGGCTCATAAGGTATATCCA
>NZ_VYTY01000017.1 GCF_009821115.1 Nitrincola alkalisediminis
ACAGCGATGGCGGCAGTCGAAAAAAGGAATTTCCTATATAAAAGTAGGCGTCCAAGACGGTGCCAGCGGTTCAGTCCAACAAGGCGTTGAAAGAGGCCTCGAAAGTGATAGATTGGATGATACATCCTAAATTTGGTGCTGGCGGGTATTTTTTTTGCGCTTTCGTCGGCTCATTAACTAAGCGTTAGCGGGCCACTGGGCTGGTCGGCTTTTAGGTGTTTCATGCGGCGCGATGGGTCTTGAGTTTTTATCGGGCAGTGATCTGCCAAGCGATTAAATCAGAGCACTGAAATGGCAATTTGATTGTGCCGCTGGCAACGGCAAGCCCTGAACTGGGCAGCGGCGTTTAGCAGGTACAGTGTGGCGGCCAGTTGGGCGCTCTGTTCGTGCTGGTGGTTTTGGTGGGTGCGTCGGGTCCGGCGCAGGTAGCAGGTTCGTCGCGAGTTTCTTCGTGCACTGTCCGGCGGCTACCGCTAAACTGAATTCATTGTTGGTGTAACCTGGACGTAAGGCATGGAGTTTAGCAACGCAGTTTCTATGGCATCTCAGGTGGCACCGCTAACCAGGGCAAGCAAAGGGACCGCTTTACGCTCCACCAATTTGCAATTCGCTGCGCTCATTTTATTGCAAATTGGTTCCGCTACAAGCGTCCCTTGTTGCAGGCGTTACATGTCATTCAGGCCTTGGAGAAAATAGAGACTAAATATGGAAAAAATCGTCAAGCTACAGCTAGCTTTATTCTTTCAAAATCAGATGTCTAGACCTGACAATTTGATGAATGGCGTCAACTCATCAATGGGGAATTTGTTTGATGCAATGCCTCAAATATTACCTATTCCACCAGAGGCACCTGCCGAAATACCCAGAGTTCAAATGCGCTCTGAAAATTCAAAGTACAACTGCAACATCGCGTGTTCTAGGATTGATTTTATATTAAACGGAGACTTCCGTGACGAGATCGCGTGGCCGGATATTACACGTGACTTTTTAGCAAAGGCTAAGCTTTTTGTAAGTTATGTCTTTAGTGAGTCTAAGATTATTCGATTCGGTCTTATTGGGAATTTTTTTATTCCTGATAAATCAGCGTCTACCTCAATGACAAGGAAGTACTTGAAAGTTGACTTAAATTCAGCTGAAGAAATCAATTTACGTTTTAACAAGAGGTCTTCTAGTCATGGCTTTAGCCTTAATAATATAACATCTATAAACACGGCTGTTGCGGAGACAAATGGTCTTGCTGACAAAGGTATTTTCATTGAATTAGATGTTAATAATATCCCTACTGATGAAATCATTAAAACGGACAGCTTGCTGCAATTTATAGAAAAGCAAATGCCCTCTTTCTCCCCTGATAAAGTTAATGGACTGGTGAGATAATGGGAAGTTCATCTACAAGTCAAACCACTTTTACAGGAAGCTCGTCCACGCAGCCAAATGAACTACAAGCATGGCAACAGAAAGCTTTAGCCGACGCATCTAAGCCAAAAACACCAGCACAAATTCGCGCTGCCGGCGATGTTAAAGTTAAAGTTGGTGTGCTGTGGCTTGTGGGTGTAACCTGTTCTATATTGGCGATCTTTGGTGGAGTTGTTTTCATCAAAACACCCGAACATGCAAAAGACTTTTGGGTCATGATTGCACCAATAATTACCGCAGGAGTGACTGGAACAATTGCTTTCTTAACTGGAGAAAAAGCTGGTTCTGGCAAGTAGTCATGTAACAAGGCCAAGCACGGCGACAGCTTTTTCGTTGCGGCTTCGCCTTCACTGCAAAGCTGCGCGTGTTGGCGGCGTTATGCAATTATGGGTAGTTTTGGGAAGCCTGCAAATGGGAACCAGAGGGTGCGGTAAATGAGTATAAAAATTGAATCTAATGATCTGAAAGACCGTCAAAGGGCCTTGCATAAATCGATAGAAAGTTTGATGACAAAGCTGCCTGAGGAAAGCGCAACACGGAAACAATTAGATAATCATCGGGAGCTTTTTGACGATGCGGTTTCTTATCTCTCAAACTCAGATCAAAGACTGGCATTTATCGGTAACATAGGTACCGGGAAGACAACCGCCATATGCCATCTACTTGGCTTGTTAGATGGAGAAGAGCCGATTCTTAGCACGGGTAGCGGTCGTACTACGCTATGCGAAGTGGAAATATCTTTTGGTTCTCAACTTGAGATCGAAGTCACTCCGCATTCCGAAGCTGAAGTAAGGGGCTACCTCACGGACTTTGCTCAGTACTTACTATCAGATATCGAAGAATCGGATAATTCAGAGCCATTTAAACTGAGCGCCGAAGTTGAGAGGGCGCTCCGTAACATGCTTGACCTCCGAATATCACGTACAAAAACCTCCGAAGGCAAGCGAATAACTACGGACAACGCTAAAGATTTTGCGGCCAATTACCAATCTGTCGAATTGTTAAAAGAAGCGTTGTTGGAACGTCTTGATTATACAGCTCGTCATCAAACGCGATTCACCAGTGATGATGGAGTAGACCAATACGAGTGGTTGCACACAACATTCAAAGCTATCAATAGCTGCACTCATCCGAGCGTTGGTCTATCCAAGCATATATGCATATTGGCGCCGCTAAAACTTTTCGATGACGTCGATTACTCTCTGTCAGTAGTTGATACAAAGGGTGTCGATCAGACGGTTAACCGTGCGGATCTTGATAGCTGCCTTACAGACAATCGTACTGTCAGTGTACTGTGCTGCCGATTCAACGAAGCGCCCGATAAGACAATGTCCGGATTACTGAAGCTTGCCAAGGATGCAGGTCTGAATCACCGAATTGCCAAAGAAACAGTATTGTTAATTCTTGACAGGGAGAGTGAAGCTGAAAAAGTTATCGACATAGATGAACCTGTTGGTGATAAAACTGAGGGACGTGAGATCCGTGCTGAGCAGGTCGTTAATGATCTAAGGCACACACTACAATTAGACAACCTAGATGTGCGATTTTTCGATGTAAAGTCTGATGATCCGAAGGAACTTAACAAACTGTTGGTCGAAAAAGTTTCTGTGCTGCGCGGTCAATATGCTCAGACTATTGTCGATATCGAGAAGGCTATTGTCGACATCGAAACTGAACTGGTCTCTCAATCAGCTACAGCGGCGAAGAATCAGGTTAAGAATACGCTGGAACCTTGGATAAAAAAGGCTCAAGGCTGCTCTCCGGCGTTAAGAGAGTATTTTTTACCTTTAATTAATGACATTAGAAACAAGGGTACATATGCTGCTAGTGTTCGAGCTAGTGTTAATCGCAAGGGAGAGTGGCATAATCTCGATTACTATCAGCTTTTAGCTACAGGTGCTCGTCAGCAAGTTGTGGACCAAATCGGCACGCTAAAGGATGAATTTATCGTACTAATC
This sequence comes from Nitrincola alkalisediminis, assembly GCF_009821115.1. Lineage (GTDB taxonomy): Bacteria > Pseudomonadota > Gammaproteobacteria > Pseudomonadales > Balneatricaceae > Nitrincola > Nitrincola alkalisediminis. Next base: position 3,375 of record NZ_VYTY01000017.1, read on the forward strand.
GATAACATGCTTTCTCAGAATGAACTACAACCTGCTTATGCGCTGCTTAAACAGTTGAAACAAACAACTGAGAAACGACTTGGTGATATTTACCAAAAAGCGTTTGCTAAAGGACGCGCGGTTTATGAAGGAAAGCTTTCATCAGATAGTCAGCTCTGGAATGGTTTGTTTCAAGAGTGGGGAATGGGCCCTGGATACAAGGATAGGGTTTCCGGTAAATCTGAAACTTGGTTTCACGCGAAAAAATATCCAGAGTTTGAATCTAGCGTTACTAGTCAGGTTGTTGAGGAATGGCAGCGTTATGTAAATGAGGTGCGAGATATGCTGGGGGCTGAATAGATATGCATAACAATCGCAGGCACAGCGACAGCTTTTTCGTTGCGGCTTCGCCTTCACTACAAAGCCGCGCGTGCTGCGGGCGTTAAATTCATAAGGAGAGTATGGTGCCGACACTAAGCAAAAAAGACGAAGTGGTGCTTGCCGAGCGGGGTATCTCTGTCGAAAGTGGGGTATATGGCGTAAATATTATTTTAACGTCCAAAGGACTTTGCTGGTTACTGAACTACCTGCACTCATCAGGAAAGCAGGGTTCACTTCTTTCTCTTAAACTTTTGAAAGAGGTTGCGGGATTTCAAAAGAATAGTGATAGCTGGCGAGAACTACGTATAGTTGCCTCTCGTTTACCTGCTTATGATACACAGTACTATCAGTTGTCAATATATCTTAACGGGTCGCCTCCAAAAGCATTCATGGCGCTCCCTCCAAATTTACGTGCAATTCCTCGCACCTTTAATATGCCGTACTTAGAATACGGTATTTTCAAGATTAAAGGTGATCAGGCGACAAATATAGCGCTATCAGCATCTGAAGCGGATCTCCTCGAAAATGGTGAGGCAGTTATTGCCGATGGTGTGAATTGAGCGAGAATTTAACAAGGCCAAGCACGTGACGGCTTTTCTGTTACGGCTTCGCCTTCACTACAAATCCGCTCGTGTTGGCGGCGTTACATGAATCAGGAGAGATCGTGCGTAAAAAAATAATTGGAGAATATGGCGTTATCGAGACAATTATCTCAGTAGGAGTTTTTGGCTTTCTTTGTTACTTTAACTGGCTATTTTTTAAAGGAGTTATAGCAGGTGATACGATTACGCAGCACATTTTGTTCATGGTCATATTTATCGACCTTGTGTGTTTGGTCATAGTGGCCCTTCCTTACCTATCCAAAAAATCGGAAAAAGTATCCAATGAAAAACTTAAGATTTTTCTCGATTTACCGGAAAAAGACTCAAGGTTTACATTTTCTACAATATCAGGTTTCTTAAGCGACCAAGCATTGGCGTCATTTTTAGCAACAGTATTAATTTTCACAGGTAAAGAGGCTCTAGCAACATATGGTGGTGCCATCGCAGCTGTATATGTTGTTTTCCTTTTTGTCGTTGCAATAGTCTTAGGAACCGTATCTCTAATTAGATTTATTACTCATTTCACAAAATATCACGGTGCTTTTTATGCGCTAGCTTCTGCTTTATCTGCAGGTGTAATGTTTGCCTTCTTTAATGTAGGCTTAAAAATGGCAGCATAAATTCATGTAACAAGCGCAGTCACTGGGACAAAATTTCCGCTGCGCTTCAGTTTTGCCCGTGCTGCGGGCGTTATGCATCAATTGAGGCTTCGAATGCGCAGAGAGATTAACGCCGAAGAACTTGAATTCTTCTATAGAGCAACTGGTGAAGCTATTTGGCATTTGCAGTATGTAGAAGAGGCTCTGTGTAAGTTCTATATCATGTGTTGCGTCCACTTTAAATGTGACGGTATTACCAGGGTTAACGCCGAAGAGATGCTTGCGAAAGTAAGTAAGAAGACTCTTGGACAGCTAATTGGGTTGCTTGAAAACACTGGTCGAGTTCATGAAGTAATGCTGTCTGATCTAAAAGAGTTTAACTCATTAAGAAAGTGGGTTGTCCATAACTCAATGAGGGAAAATAGCGAAGATTTATACACTGATCAAGGAAGAGAGCTATTTGCTCACAAAATGCTAAATTTCACTGATATGGCTATATCTATTCACAAAGGTATTTCTGATAGTTTAATGAACTTGGTTACTACAACAGGGTATGCAACTGAAGAGCAAATAATGAAAACAGCATACTCAGAAATAAATCGGCGAAAGGGTAATGCATAACAAACCGCTCAAATTCGTTCCGGCCACAAAAAGCGTGGCCTCCACCGGACTCGCTAACGCTCGCCGTTTAGCGGGGCGTTAGCCAAAAGGAATCAGCACGAACTCATGTCTCAGCAGCCAAGCTTTAACGTAAATGCGCTGACCAAGCTTGGTGAGCGTACTGAATACGAGACTTGGCTTCTTGAAGCTGTTTACGCTCTTGCCGAACAAGAGCTATTTCCGACTTGGCCCGATGGAGTAATCTACTCAGTACAGAAGTCCAAACCCCAGTTCATTACGCATGGGCGCGCCAATATCATCATCGGCGATTGGCGGCCTGAATTTTTGAACGCAGGGGCACCTCTTGTCTTTGTTTCGACCTTCAAGCTTCTCGACATGCTCATCGAATGGATCCTTGAAGAGAATGGATTCGCGCCGACGTTTCGGTTTCAGCAGAAGTTGCAACATCTGCATAACTCCCCCATCTTTCCACCTGTTCTCGAATCCCGGATCTGGTTAAAGGAGCGTCTTGTTGGCCTGTACAGCACACTCGAACCGCTTCGCGGAACGATCATTCATGACAAGCACTTCACTGCAACAGACGGTGCCATCCGCATCGCCAGTTCGAAGAAAGGAATCATAGGAGCGCCTGTCGAGATCAGTGCTACTCTGCTTCGGAAGCTTTCATTTACAATCGTGAGCGTCCTGAAGTACGTCGATGGTACTTGGTTGCTCGATGATTTCCGCGAAAAGACACTGCGCCACTACTTGGATGAGCTTGCGGCGCTACATGGACTGTCCTCCTTGGGTCAGAAGCGCCCCATCCATACGTGCGTAAGAGTGTACATGGGAGGCTCTGATCCGCTTCTCGTTGACCTGATGTCAATCCATAGTGATCTTGCAGCGAGATATGTGAATCAGGATTACTCCTTTGACTTGCGTGTTTTAATGATCAGGGATGACGAAGTAGTTGATGCTTACCTTTTTCCTTGGCCCGTTTTGGCAGTACGGACCGATGACTGGACCCATACAATCAATGCTAAAGAATACAGAACCACAATACCGGATGACATCGAGCCTGAGCATGTGCGGAACACTGGCTAACAATGCCATCAAATTCGCTCCCTACGGTCGCCGGACGCTCGTGCCTCGCGCCGTTTATGGCTGGCGCTAGCTGATAACGAAGAGTATGAGCATAGATTGGAATGCAGTCTTAAATGGAACCATCACATTTTTTCTTCTCATAGTTTTGAAAGCTCTTCTTGATCTAAGGCTTGCTCAATTCTCTGTCAAATGGCTGTCATGGATTCCTCTGAGAAATTACCTCCGTGATAAACCAACGCAAATATTAGGTAAGTGGGATCAAGTATGGGGATCAGCAAATAGCGCATCATTTGAGTCCGAAGTTGATCGGCATGGACATCCTGACATAAAGCAGCTTGGCTCATACTGTTATGGTGAATTTATATCGAAAGGTGTCACCTATGTTGTTTTTGGCAGGGTCATGGGTGATTATTTCGTTGGAGACTGGTACGAAAAAAAAGATCCAAAAGGTTACTTTGGAGCATTTCAGCTACAGATTCACGATTCAAAGAATATGAAAGGACGTTGGGTTGGCCATTCGAAGACCGTTCATGAAGTGAAAGGTGATGAGTGGGTTTGGAGAAAAATAAGCTAGAAAATCAATCAACTACGCGCCTTCGGCGCCGGACGGCAAAAAGCGCCGCCGGTTATTGAAGCGTTCAGGCTGTAGAAAAACCTCTTCATTTATGATGTGATTAGTTTTTAAGGAAACGGAGGCTTCAGGATGGCAAAGTTCAAACATTACGACTATAACCAGATGTCGATGGTGGTGATCAACTATCTAGAACAGATCCAGCCTGGTACCTTTGAGTTTGCCCTTCATTACCTGATTTCTGAAAAACTCGATCTCACCGCTTTCCATCAGCCCTATGAAAATGATACTGAAGGTCGTCCAGCATACGACCCGGCTATATTGCTAAAGATTATTCTATTCGCATATTCAAAGGGCATTACATCCAGTCGAGAGATTCAGTGGTGCTGCGAAACCAATATCATATTTAAGGCATTATCTTGCGATACTATTCCGCATTTCACCACGATTGCTCACTTTGTCAGTAGCCGTGGCCTAGCGATTGAAGCCTTATTTGAACAAGTGCTGCTGATCTGTGATCAACAAAAGGATTGCTGGGTCATGAACTCTTTGCCATCGATGGTTGTAAGATGCGTTCTAATGTGTCGAAGGAATGGTCTGGCACGTTTAAGGAGTTGGAACAAAAACGCCAGAAGCTCAAACGCTTGATTCACCATCATCTCAGTGAGCATCAGGAAAGGGATACCCATGAAAGCGAAGAAGCGCTGGAGCGTGATATTCGCAAGGCCAAGACCATTCAGACACTGGATGCGGCGGCCAACAAGATCGGTGATTTTTTAAATCGCAGTGAGCCAAGGATGGGCAAGGGCAAACGCAGCAAGGAAGTGAAGAGTAATATCACTGATCCTGAGTCAGCAAAAATGACGACCAGTAAAGGCACCATTCAAGGTTACAACGGTGTTGCTGCCGTCGATAAGGAGCATCAAATTATCATTGATGCACAAGCCTTTGGTGAAGGGCAAGAACACCACACTCTGCAACCTGTATTGGAAAGTATCAAGGCTCGTTATCAACGACTGTGCATTAATGACAACGTATATGCGAGTGGCATCATAGCAACCGCCGATACGTGTTTTGCGAATGAAGCCAATATGGAATACCTTCACCAGAACCATATCAACGGCTATATTCTTGACAATCAATTCAGAAGTCGTAATCCCAAATTCGCACACCAGAAAGACAAATACGGCAAGCGCCACCAGACACCCGGTAAACCTAAAGCTAAACACCTTATTCCAGCCAGTGAATTCCAATTTGATCCAGTAAAGATGAGTTGCATCTGCCCAGCGGGTGAACAAATCAGTCATCGCGGTGTAAAAATAAATGATCGAGGACAGCGCACAGCCTAGTTCGAGGGACGCTTACTTCAGTGCCGTCATTGCGATATAAACAATAAGTGCATGAAAAACCCTGCGTCGGCTAATCATCGAAAGGGTGCGGGCATGCAAGTCAGTTTTACACTTAGCGACCAGCGAGCACCAACCTATACCGATTGGATGAAACATCGTGTGGATAGTCCGAAAGGAAAGCAAATTTATAGCCATCGAATGTCTGTCGTTGAACCTGTATTCGGCAATATTTGCACCAACAAAGGGCTGAACCGCTTCAGTTTACGAGGTAAAAGTAAGGTTCAGGGACAATGGTAATTGTACTGCTTGGTGCATAATGTTGAGAAGTTAGCGAAATACGGAAGCTTGAGTGGATAAAGCGAGAATGAGGTAGACCTTGCCATTGAATGAGGTTTTGAAAAGCCAATTGCCGAAGGTCTGCATAGGTTAAAGCCGTCTAGGCAGGATAAAGAACGGATTGCTGATTGAGATTAGCAATTGAAAATGAAAAATATAGATCGAGCACTGGCGGAAAACTTGTCGAAATTAGGTTTTTCTACAGGCTCGTTAAATGTATAGCTTAACCATTCAGAGATTATGGCTAAGTCAATAAAATAACCTACTAAAACCCAAAGGAAGGCACCGTTGTCAGTAGATCCTATTCGTGAATATTTCGACATTCTCCTCATGGCTAGTTCCTCAGAATCTGTTGAGTTTAGTGAGTCATCTTCTAGCGTGGATATGAAAAAAGTTATGTCCTTGCATGAACAAGGGCTGATTACTGGCAGAGACGAATCAAGCCTTGCAGAGCTAAAATTAATCAAGGTATTAATCACGCCTAAAGGAGCCGTACATTTAGCTGAATGGGGCTCTTTATTAGAAAAGATGAGCATCAAATCACGCATATTCTCAGTTATAGAAAAATTTGCGTGGGCTTTTGTAGGCATGTTCTTTACTGTCACCGGAGCTATCCTCACAAAAATATTAATCAACATTTAATCGGGTAACCGGGGGTCTCTAACCCCCAGTCCCCACAACACCCTGCATGCGGCTCCGCACAGGGCGTTTCATTCAGCATAGTGAAGCTTGATCCATCCATCACGTAGCGATGCCAGCCCAGCCTTCTTCAATCTTTCGTTCGACAACGCCTGATTGATACCGGGTGTTTTGGCGCTACGCCATGGGCCTTTGCTGGTGATCCCGCACGCGACTGCGGCTTGTACATGCACTCCGAGCTTCATTAAATTCCTCACTTTGGTACGTGGCTTTCGCCATTGACGCCAGTAGGCCATTCGAACTCTGCGGCGTATCCAGTGATCCAGATCACAGCAAAGCTGATAGCAATTGGCGATTCCAAAGTAATTGATCCAGCCACGTATAAACTGGCTGGTCTTAAAGAGCTGGTAGTGCATGCTGACACCCCAGTTGCGATTGGTGAGTTCCCGTATACACTGCTTGAATTTATGCAGTGTTTTCGGGTGCCATTTGATCAGGCCACTCTTGAATGTAAAACCCAAGAATTTACTGTCGCTGGTTTTCACCACTTGGCTTTTCTCTGTGTTGACCACCAGTTTCAAGCGGTTACTCAGATACTTTGTTACATTGTGCAGGACTCGTTCACCCGCTCGCTGACTTTTCACCAAAATGATGAAGTCATCGGCGTAACGAGCAAATGTGTGTCCACGCTTTTCAAGTTCTTTATCCAGAGGATCGAGCGTGATGTTGGCCAGTAAGGGCGACAACGGACCGCCCTGTGGAACACCTTCTCTGGTTTCCTGGAAGAGCTGGTTATCGATAACCCCAGCTCGCAGATACCGAGCAATCAATTGATTCAATCGCTTATCGTGAACCCGTCGGCCCACTAGCGACATCAGCAAATCATGATTAACTCGGTCAAAGAACTTTGACAGATCGACATCTACAGCAATGCGCCGTTTCTGTTTGATGATCTGCTGCACCTGCTTAACCGCTTGCTGCCCATTACGTCCCGGACGGAACCCATAGCTGTGCTGTGAGAAGTTCGGGTCGAAGATGGGAGTGAGCACTTGAGCAACGGCTTGTTGAATCACGCGATCCACGATGGTGGGGATGCCAAGCATCCGCTTACCACCATCTGGTTTCTCTATCTCAACACGTCGGACTGGTTGAGGGTGGTATTGACCAGCCTGGAGCTGGTCTTTGACCTTTTCCCATTCGCCAGCTTTGGCCCATGCAGGGAAGTCGTCAATGGTCATGCCATCAACACCTGCGGCTCCTTTATTAGCTCGAACCTGTTTCCATGCCCGCTGAAGATTCGCGGGTTTGAGAACCTGCTCGAATAGATCGTTGCTAAAGGCTGGCTGCGAATCAATACGCTGAGTCACGTCATTGCCAGGCGGCATTCGTGTATTCAAGTTTGACAAGGCTCCTCCTTTATCTGAATGTTCAGGCCTTCACCGTGTCCTGCCCATTACGGCAGGCATTTGGCTACTATGCCGTCTGCTGACTTCTGCTTAATCACCTTGAGGATTACTCCCCTTGGCGCTATCAATGTTTCATCAATTCGCTTTTCCGGGCTGATGAGTTCCCAGAAACCGAGGCACTTCTTAGCCAGAGCCTCACTGGCTTTTCATTGATCGCTGGTTAAGCAGATCTCCCCAGATAAGGACATGAACCTTCACTGCACTGCTGCATCATTTACGGTGGCCGTTAGATCACGTGGCTTCGTTGTCTTGTGCCAACTCGCCTCCAGCCTACGCCTCATATGATGTTCTTGTTCATCAGCTCGCAGTTTTGCTAGCGGCTTCCTCCAGACAAAGCCTCGCGACTTTGCCCTTGCCATTCGCTAGTAGTTATCGTCTACTGGTCTGATAAATCAGGGTAGACGGTGATCTTCCTACAGAGGACTTTCACCTCATAAGTTCATGCCCATGCTGGGCGTACACAAATCAAGGCAAGGGACGCAGCAAAGCTGCGCCCCTGCTTGAGGCGTTAAATTCCTCACGGACCATATTGCCAGTCCAGTATCGTTGATATATGATTCGTATACATATCGTATATCGAGGGCTAACTATGGGAATTGTTAAGATTGACGACGAACTGCATGGAGAGATTCGCAAGGCGAGCTCGGTTATGGTTCGCTCTATCAATGCTCAGGCTGAGTATTGGATAAAGATTGGCATGCTCGCCGAGGCGAATCCCAGTATGTCTTTTTCTGAAATTATGCGCGACCAAATGAAGTTGGCCGAAGTAGACCTAAGGAAAGTTGTGGGTGGCTAGCATAAAACTGAAAAGTGCTGAAGAATTGAGTGTAATGCGGGAGTCCGGTCGGCTTCTGGCAAGGGTTTTTGAATACCTTGATGGCTATATTGAAATTGGTGTCTCAACGATGGATATCAACGATTTGGCGGAGAGGTTCATCATTGACCAGCTACGTGCTCGACCAGCGAGTAAAGGTCAGTATGGGTATCAATATGTTCTGAATAGCTCTGTAAACAGCGTTGTATGCCATGGTGTTCCTTCAGCCACTCAAAAGCTTAAATCCGGTGACATTATCAACGTAGACATAACGTTGGAGCAGGGAGGATTTATCGCTGACTCGAGCAAAATGTACATGATCGGTAACGTGACTCCGGTCGCTAGGCATTTGGTTGATAAAACCTATGAGGCAATGTGTGAAGGGATACGGAGTGTAAAGCCTGGCGCGACCCTTGGTGATGTTGGTCATGCCATTCAGAGCCATGCCCAAAAACATGGCTATTCTGTTGTTCGCGAGTATTGTGGGCATGGGATTGGACGAGAAATGCATGAAGAGCCACAGGTTCTGCATTATGGCCAGCCCGGTAAAGGTTTGGCTCTGCAGGAAGGGATGGTGTTTACAATAGAGCCCATGATTAACCAGGGGAAGGCCAAGGTTAAATTAAAGAAAGATGGGTGGACAGTTGTCACCAGTGATAAAAAATTATCTGCTCAGTGGGAGCATACGGTCGCCGTTACCTCCGATGGTTACGAGGTTCTGACGCTCAGAGCCGAAGAGCGAATTTAACACACACATATGAGCCCCTCCGGAGTCAATAGATAAAACCGCTCTTCTGGCCGCGTTAGCGGCCAGTTTGTTATCCATCAGCAAGATAGACTGCTTCATCTGTCATCATGGTTGCCAGGCGATAGCCTGCAACAAACACATATCGGGGCTCTCTTATCTCATGCTCAATGAGCGCCTGCTGATTTCAGCTTCCGTACTGGTAGCAGGGGAGGGGCACCACGCCTACAAGGATGTAGGCGATAGAGCGACGCAGGAAGCCAAAGCCGGGACATTCATCGGTTAACCTGTTGCTGGCACTATTCAAGTGTGACGGGCTTAAAGCCAGTTAGTTTCAGGCTCAGTACAGGTGCAAACCATCTTGCTGATGGTAGTGCGCGGCGGCAAGGTGTCTAATCAAACGATCTGGCTACGGCTGTGTGCCAGAAGATAGGTGATTAAGCTTATATGGCTAAGGGTAACCCAATCTTCATTTGAGCATCAGCTAGGGTGTTCCAGTTAGACGTTCAGCTCACCTTGCCCCGCGACTTAACCAGTTAGGAAACGTTTTTCATCGAACCCCTTTTGATTTTTCAGCATGTAGTACACGCAGCGACCAATCTTATGCGCTAGGGCGGAGAGTGCTTTGGCTTTGCTCATGCGTTTTTGTAGTTTTAATAGGTAGTTTTTTGCTTTGTCGTTACCGCGCAGGTACAGCACAGCAATTTCGCCAAAGGCCCACTTCAGATGCGCATTGCCAATTTTATTGCCTTGGGTGCCGTAGCTCTTGCCTGCTGATTCCGCTTTACACTTAATAAGCCGACTGTACGACGCAAAGTCCTGTACCGTGCTAAAACGGCCAATGTCACCGACTTCGTATAGGATAGTCAGTGCCAGAATGCGACCAATGCCAGGGAAGCTGGTGAGGATGTGGTAATCTCGACCGTTGTGGTGCTTGGCATGCTTTTCAATAAAGCACTCAATTGAGCTGAGTTCATGGCGGTAAAACGCGATGATGTTTAAGTCCAGGTCAATATTGCGTTGCACGAACACATCATCAAAGCAGTTCCGCATCGCTTCCCGAGCGCAAGGGTATTTTAGATCCAGGTTATTCGGTGGCAAATTGTATTGGCTGGTGGTGTTTTTCACATGCGCTTTTAAATCGGCACCATGCCGAACGATACGGGTACGACGACGGAGTAAGTCACGAGCAGCACGCATCTCGGGTGGATACACATAAGCCAACGGAAAATTGCCACCACGAATAAGATGAGCGATCTTATAGGAGTCAATGCGATCATTTTTGGCTTTGCCGCCATGGATAGCCTTCATGTAAAGCGCATGGCCCAGAATAAAGTCGATGCCATGTTGAGCACAGAAATCGCTAACCCAGTACCAGCAGTGCATGCATTCAACACCGACAACAGTGTTGCCGATATAGGGCGTTAATAAGTCCAGTAAGGGTTCTGGTCGTGCTTTGATTTCGCGGTGCAGGATGGTTTCACCGGTTTCATCCAGAATGCACACGTATAAAGACCGTGCATGTAAATCTATTCCACAATAATACGGATGTTGTGTAGTATAAAATCTCATTGGGTCTTCTCCTTTTTGGGTTTCGTCGCCTTTCAGCTTAGCCAATCTGGCTAGGCTGAGGGAGAAGGCTCAATGAGTATCAAGCAATTTAAGAGGGATTCACAACGCTTGGCACTTTTGCTTCTACTTCAAATTTAGTGTTTATGGCACAATGCTTTAGGTTTGGGTGTAGGCGTTGTTCACCCCTTAATTGGGCGTTAAGCCTGTTCGCTCACAATCTAAATTGACGTAGCATGGATGCCGTGCTACCGTTCTATCATGATTATTCATTTCAAAGATAAGGGCACCGAAGATATCTTCAATGGAGTGGCTTCCAAGGCAGCCCGAAAGTTATGTCCACAGTCTTTGTGGCGAATTGCTGTAAGAAAGCTCGAATTATTGGACTCTGTTATCCATCGTGATGAGCTGAAAGTTCCTCCCTGTAACAGGTTGGAAGCTTTGTCTGGCGATAGAAAAGGGCAGCACAGCATTCGAGTGAACGATCAATACAGGATCTGCTTTAAGTGGACTGAAGCTGGCCCCGATGAAGTAGAGTTAACTGATTACCACTAGAGGTAAAATATGATCCGTATTCCCACAAATAGACAGCCGATCCATCCAGGTGAAATGCTGTTAGAAGAGTTTTTGCATCCTATGCAGATTACGCAGCGCGAGCTGGCGGATGCTATCCATGTTCCTTACCAAAGGGTGAATGAGCTAGTTAATCAGAAGCGTGGTATCACGCCCAGTACTGCACTTCGTTTGGGCTTGTTCTTTGGGGTTTCAGCTGACTTCTGGCTTAACCTGCAAATCAGATGGGATCTTTACAAGACACAACAAGCAGAGCAGGACGATTTAGCCGAGATTCAAGATGTTACTCATTGGCGGCAGATGGCTTAACAAACGCAAGCACACGGAGCAATTTTTCGCTTCGCTGCAAATTGTCCGGTGTTTCGAGCGCTAAATATGTAGGGATAGATTGTGCTAAAGAAATTTTCACTATATTCGGGAATGATTATCCCAGCTTGGCTTTTTCTTGGGGTATTAATTGCAGGGGCAATGAATTCAGGTTATAGCCATATTAATTAAGCAATGAGTGAGCTGGGAGCAGAGGGTTCAGCAACTCATATTATTTCGCCACTAATCAATAATTTTCCTCTAGGTATTCTTTTTATTGCATTTGGTTTGTGCCTGATTTCAGAGCTTAAAAATTCAAAACTCGCAATGTTTTCTGGTGCTAACGCCACGGAATCCCCACCGATCACAAAAAGCAAATTCCCTAGATTAAGTGCTGAGCGGCGTTCAACAGGCGGTTATAGCTGCGGCTGCGCCGCCGTATAACCGCTTATTTGTTAGGGCTATTCATCAAATCTTGCGTTTAATCTTTTTCTCGCTCATAATTCTACCTATCAAATTGACAGGTAGTCCGTATATCAGATAATAAACTTGTGGGAATAGATGAGTTCCCGCTGACCTCAGCGTCAGCAAAGAAACTCATCAACGAACTGGCAAGTAATCATACAGCGAGAGTTTACATTTGTTCTCATGCGAGAGAACGCATGGAGCAACGTGGTGTGACTCGAATGCAAGTATTTCAAGTGCTTAGCAATAAGCACAGTAGAATAACGGAAGCTCCTCATCAAACACCTAGAGGTGACTGGAAATGTAACCTTCAAGGTATGGCTGCTGGTGAAATCGTAGAAGTTGTTGTTTTCCTAAAGAGACACGCAGACGATCCATCTGTATTTGTTGTTACGGTTATAGTTAAGTAAAGGGGCTAATATGTATCACTATAAAGAATGTGGTCTACCGTATGTTTATTTAACAAATGGCTTCACTATCGACAAAGTAGAGGATGAAGAATTTGTTAGTATCGACAACCTTTATGAGTTGCACGCTCTTATCGGTAGAAACATAGTATCTCAAGTAAGACCTATTTCTCATCAAGAGTTCAAGTTTATTCGCATAGAGCTCAATATGTCGCAAAAGGCGCTGGGTAACTTGTTAGGTGTAGACACTCAAACAGTTGCTCGCTGGGAAAAGGGGCAGTCAGTAATTCCAAGGACAGCCGATGTGACTCTTCGTGCATTGTATGCAGAGCTCAATGACGACGATAGCCAAATTGGTCTTTTGCTAAATATGCTTTCAGACTCTGAAATTGAATCAACAATGGCAGAGTTACATTTAGAAGAGCAAGACAACAAGTGGCGTGTAGCATAACCCTAACACCTATGGGCCCAAACCTTGTCAATAGGCATTAGTTTTTTATTGGCCACGTTAGCGGCCAATATCAAGTCCCTGAGCCAGTGATCCTACTTCATCTGTCATCGTTGGCTGTGAATGGCTTACAGCAAACATACCCAAGGGCACTTCTGAAGGTATTGGTAAGCCAGAGCCGTTAAAAGAAAACTTAGCTGGTTTTTGGTCCCGGCGTATAGATGATACGAATAGATTGGTGTATGCAGTTGATGATAATGCGATTACGATTATTTCTTGTCGTTATCACTATTAGGTTAGGCCCTTAAACAGCGCAGCTAGTTACTGTACCGGAAAACGCTTGGCATTTTTGGTTTGTGTCTAGTTCAGTGTTTACGGTGTTCAAATTGCGTGTTGTGGTAGCGTGGTTTACACCTTAATTGGGCGTTACAGGCTGTAAAAAACCTCACCATCTATACCTTGATAAGACTTTCAGGAAACGGAGGTTCTGGGATGGCAAAACTCAAGCATTATGACTACAACCAGCATATACTCGTTTTCGGCACACAAACGGGAATTGGCGGGTGGTGTTGACGACATAGGCTTTGAGATCTGCGCCGTGACGAACGAGGTTGTTCGTAGCGACGAAGAAGTCCCGCTAACGTGTCGAGATTAAGTTTTTCTACAGGCTCGTTAAGCTTTCATACAATTTAATTCTAAGGCGAAGTTAAAGTGAGTAATCCCAAAAGACCAGTCAATATACACAAAGGGTATCATGCTCATGTCTATTTTGATCAAGAAACATTGGATTTTGCCTCTAAGCTTTGTAAAGAAGCAGGTGAGAGGTTTGGGATGAAGGTTGGGCGCGTTCATCAGAAGTTAGTTGGGCCTCATACTCAGTGGAGTTGTCAGATTACGTTTAGCCATAAGTCCTTTGATGAATTCATTCCTTGGTTGGATCAGAATAGAGGGACTTTAACTGTGTTGGTTCACGCTTTAACCGGTGATGACCTGGCAGATCATACGAAATATGCCTATTGGCTAGGCGACAGTGTCGAAATAAATTTAGATGGACTAAAAGCTTAACTGTTGGGCATCTTAAAAATGGAGGTTTTATGGATTACAATAGGTTTTCACCGAGCAAGGATTTAGCCTCTATTGTTAATTTTTACTGGACACTCGAGGTAGCGACTCAAGAGAGCTCAGAAAAGCAAAGAATTGTACCCGATGGTTGTATCGAATTAGCTTTCATATTAGGCGATGACATTAGACGATATACTTCTGAACATGAGTATATAATTCAGCCACGTGCAATGGTGCTGGGACAAACAGTATCCCCCTTCTATATTCAACCGACGGGTTATGTTAATACGTTTTCAGCAAGTTTCTTCCCTCATGGTTTTTCAAAATTCATTTCTATGCCTTTTAAAAATCTAAGAAATAAAGAAACATCAATTTACGAATTGTTTGATAATGCTGAAGTAGAGGGGCTGGAAAGAAATATTATTAAGGCAGTAAATACAGCTGAGAGAATTGAAATACTAGAAGCGTTTCTGTTATCAATACTTAGTCGTCAGCAAACTATTGAAAGTGTTATCAAAGAAACCGTTGATATTCTTTTTTCAAATAATGGAAATATATCCATTAATGAAATTATAAATTCAGATCCCAGCCAGCGACGAAAATTAGAAAGACAGTTCTTGGATATAGTCGGCGTTAGCCCAAAGCAGTTAGGTAAACTTATTCGGTTGCAAGTTGCTTTGCGAAAACTAATCAATCAAGAGGAGAGTCTAACCAATATAGCGCACGAAAGTCATTATTACGATCAATCACATTTTATAAAAGACTTTAAAGAGTTTACGGGCGTAAAGCCGAGTGATTTTCTGAATGAAAAAAGTACGGTGCTTTCTTCACTGTTCTACAAGTAACCCCCTTTGTCGCTTTTTTACAATTTGTGATGCTGTCCTTTACCTATATTGGAATCCTGGTTGATAAAGTATGTTGGATTGAGAACAGCTCTTCCAATGATTGTGTTGTTGACTCAATGTACGCGTTGTCACACGTAAAGCAATAAGGAGAATACTATGCATAGTTTTGCATCGATTTTTGAGATACCCGCAACAGATTTAAATCGTGCCGTAAAATTCTACAGTAGCATTTTTAATTTAACCATTGAAAGAGTTGATCTTCCAGAGATGAATATGGGTCTGTTCCCCTATGAGGGGCAATCTACGGTGGGGGTGATTGTTCAAGGTGAAGGTTATGTGCCCTCCAGTTCTGGTCTAACACTGTATTTAAATGCAGGTGAAGATCTACAAGTCGTCCTATCCAAAGTAGAGGACAGTGGCGGAAAAATACTTGTATCCAAAACACCCCATGCAGATGAAAGTGGTTTCTTCGCATTGCTTTCTAGATACTGAAGGGAATAGACTTGGCTTGCATTCACCCAAATAAGTATATTGGGTACTGTTAGGCTGTCTGGAGGAATCATGATCGAGAGGGTTTTTAGAAGCAGTCGGTTTCTTGTGCTGGTCGCCGTCTTTATTAGTGCAGTATCGTGCTTTCTCCTGTATGCCTCTTCATTAAATATTATCTTCAATATTGTATTGGATTCTGTGCAAAACCTTCCGGCATCGTCGGATTCGGGCAAGAATCTCGCAGTTAGGCTTCTCAAATTATTGGATCTCTTGCTGATTGCAATTACCTTTCAGATTATCTCAGTGAGCCTGTACCGTTTGTTCATTCGTCCTATCTCGATTGGGGACAGTAAGTTCTTGGAAATTCTAGATATTAAAAGTTTTCATGACCTCAAGGTCACGTTAGCTCGGGTCGCCGTTGTGATCCTGATTATTCTGTTTCTTGAACAGGCGGTGGAGGTTGGTGGCACGATCGAGACGTTATACTTTGGTGCGGCGATCGGTATTGTGATTCTGGCGTCGGTGTTTGCTTGGAAGAATATGGGACACTGATTACCCATTGCTTTGCAGCGAGGGTGAATCAATCGTTATTGAGGTAGTCGCACTTCTAAGCTTGATATTACAGGTGCTCACCGATTTTAAGGATGGTTTCCCTTAGCCAACGGTGAGCTTGATCAGCATTCATTCTCGGGTGCCAAAACATTGAAATGGCAATATCTGGAGCGGTGAAGGGCAATACAAAGCTATGCATATCCTTGCGAAAGCTCTGCGTGTGTTTGGCTGGAACGGTTGCAATTAAATCCGTAGAGCGGGCCAGCACGACAGCACCAGTATAGCTTCCGACCCATGTTGGAATTTTGAGAGGAAAGTCGCTGCGGTCAAGCATTTTTATAGGGCTTAAACAGGGAGCAGAGTAGTGTACTTCAGGCAGCGGGTATATCATTGTTTGCCAGAGGAGGCTATCGAGAAGATAGCAATGCAGGTGCTGCTGTGTCATGTGAAAGATCATTGATGCTCGGGTTTTTTATAGAGTTGTTAACTTAACTGTAGGAGTCAACATGCATAAGGGGAGCTGTTTGTGTGGGGCCGTTTCATTCCGTTTACGGACTGAGCCTAAAGCGGTATCCAACTGCCATTGTAGAATGTGCCAAAAACAACATGGTGCTGCATTTGCTACCTATGCAAGCCTTCCAAAAGCTGATTTGGAGTATGTGTCGGGTCAAGAACAGCTCACGTCTTATTACTCATCAGAGGGGGTTGTTCGAAAATTCTGTAGTATCTGTGGCTCGAACATTGAGTGGAGTGGCAGCAAAAAGTTTCCAGATTGGGTTTCGATAGCGGTGGCATCACTCGATACCCGCTTTGATCCCAAAAGTGTCAAGGATATTCATTTGGAGTCTAGGGCCTGCTGGTTACAAAAAAACGAAGGCCAAGTGGGTAGTGATTACACCTAATTTAAACAGAATCAATCCAATACAAGTTGCAGTACGGCTTGTATATCGTTGCTCTATTCTGTATTTTCTAAACAAAACCTACAAAAGACTCTAGTTAACATACAAATATAATAGAGTCAAAACGTTGTTAATCGTTAGGTATATTAATACAGGTATGGATGACCTATGCGTAACTGGTTGCTTTTACTCCTTCTGATCCTCGCTTTGCCAACACACGTGCAGGCTGGTCTAGATAAGCTCAGATTCATAACAGAAGAGTATCCGCCCTATAACTATGTACAAAATGGTAAGTTGCAGGGCATCGCTTTAGAGCTTCTTGAGCGTGCATTCGCATTTGAGGGTCGACAGCTGGATCGAGGTAGTGTCGAGATTTTGCCTTGGGCGCGCGGTTATGAAACCGTACTCAATACCCCAAACAGTGTTCTGTTTTCGACGACGCGCACAAGTGCACGTGAAGAATTATTTCATTGGGTGGGCCCGATCTCGGCTGATCGAGTAGTGCTGATGGCACGTAAATCGAGTGCCATTCAGATTGACAGTATAGATGCACTCAATCAATCTAATCTGAGGATCGCCGTTATCCATGAGGACATAGGCGCCCAGCGATTACGAGAGTTAGGGGTGGATCCGTCGCGTATCATCACGGCGCTCAATAATACAACGGCATTGGCGATGTTGGAGGCCAATCGTGTTGATATGTGGGCGTACAGTGAAGATGTGGCGTATTGGCTGATGGACACCCACGGGTATGATCGGAACGCGTTTGAGGACGTGTACATCCTCAATGAAGCCTATCTTTATTTTGCCCTCAATCCCAAGACAGATCCTGAACTGACAGCCAAGTTGCAAACGGCTGTGAATAAAGCGAGCGCTGAGGTGCCATCGCTTAAATTTGTGACAGAAGAGTACCCTCCCTACAATTACCTTAATGAAAAAGGTGAAATATGGGGAACGGCAACTCAGTTGCTGAAACGTCTTATCGAGCATAGCGGGCTTGAAGCGGAGTTTCAGTTATTGCCGTGGGCTCGTGCCATTACTGAAGCCGAGATGCGTGAAAACACCTGTGTGTATTCAGCCACTCGCACGCATGAACGAGAACCTCTGTTTAAATGGATTGGCCCTTTGGTGAGCAATCAGTGGGCAGCTTTTTCTTTGGCCTCTTCATCTATTGAAGCTAGCGGTCTGGATGACTTGTCTGGATTGCGTTTAGGTAGTTTCCGTGAAGATGCAGTTGGACGTTATGTACAGGATCAAGGCCACAATTTGATTCTGGCAACCGCAGATCACGAGAACCTTGATCGTTTGAATGCGGATTTAATTGATGTTTGGATCACGGGTGTTGCGGCCGCGAATTACTTAGCTGATCGACACAGCGTTTCGTTAAAAAAACTGTTTGTGTTTAATGAGGTTCCGCTCTATCTAGCGTGCAACAGGTCCCTTTCATCTGATCTACACCAAAAAATGCAAACCACTCTAGATATACTTTTGCAACAGGAGGGTGAGGCGCTAAGCTTAAATCAGTACAACGAGATGAAGGAATGAAACGCACGAATAAGGTTTCCCGACGCCGCAGTTTAACCAGTAAGCAGGCTCTGGCTACTCTGCTGGCTGGACTGATGCTTAGTTTTATTACGGGCTCAATCGAGCTCATCATTGATCTTCGCAACATGCGAGCTGAGGTGCAGAGCCAAACTCAACAAATGCTTAAACTGGTGGGTGCCAGTGCAGCAGAGGCCGCTTTTCAGCTTAATCCAGAGCTGGCCGAGCAGGTGGTGTCGGGTCTTTATTCGGGCGAAACGGTCGCTAAAGTGGAGTTGCGAGACGATTTTGGTCGAGTCATGTATAGCCTTGGGGATGTAGAAGAGACCAACAATCTTTTATACCAATACTTGTTCGGTGATATTTTGCATTACCAAAAACCGCTGGAATATCTGGCGCATGTGAATGACACAGGACGAATGGTCGGAGAGCTTGAGCTGATATTGGCACAGCAAGTATTGGGGCAGGCCTTTTCTCAACGCAGCCTACTCATCTTCTCATTAAGTTTGTTAAAGACACTTGGGATCGTCTTGCTCATGGTCTGGGTGTTTGCGTTTTTGATAACGGGTCCACTGTTACGTGTTTATAATGCACTGCAAACCGTCAATCCTGAAGAGCCTGGAAAATGGCACCGTCCACACCTTAAATACAATAAAGGGGATGAACTGGATCATTTGGTTAAAGGGCTTGATCAACTATTGAGGGCCTTTCAAGACGGCTTGGATCAACGTGATCTCTTGCACACGCTGTCGAGTATTGATGGGTTAACTGGTTTAGCCAATCGACGTCACTTTGATACGCGACTCGGTCAGCTATGGCAAGAGGCCCGAGAGCAGCAACAACCCATAGCCCTGATTTTTATGGATATCGACTACTTTAAGCCCTTTAATGACAATTACGGCCATGCAGCTGGAGATGAGTGTTTGCAGAAAGTAGCCATTGCAATGCTGTCGACAGTCACTAGACCTGATGATCTGGTTGCCCGTTATGGCGGAGAGGAGTTTGTGTGTATCTTACCTGGGACTGATTTGCAGGGAGCCTGTAAGCTGGCTTGCCGGATACAGGAAAGTATTTCCAAACTGAATTTGCCTCATGCCTACTCAAATTGCAGTGATCGAATCACACTGAGTATTGGGGTGGCTTCAGAAACTCCAGAGCTTGATGAAACCGGGCCTGATCGGTTGCTACGCTTAGCGGATGAGCGTCTTTATCTAGCCAAAGCGGCAGGGCGCAACCAGATTGTTCGGCAACACCCCAATCGCGATCTGCCGACGGTGCCACGCTCTAGGGTGTAGCGCGAAGCTTGACTCCTGCCGTTATGCAGCGTTTACAGCAACTCGCTAACGTCTTTAACTGTATCGATTTTCAAGCCAGCCTGTATCAGGATAAATTGTTGGTTTTACTGAATACGTCTCAGGATTTCTTACCCCCACCGCCCATTGCGGTCCCATTAAGCGATGGCGCAGCCGGATACGAGTTTGTGGTAGAGGTATCTGCCATGTACGCGTTAATCGAAGCACTCTTGGCACAATTTGCACACACGTCACAACCCTAAGGTTTGAATGCCTTGCGTTGATATCAGCGTAAGGCGTAAAGCGACACAATTAAGACCAGCGTTAACAGCCCAAAAAAAGCAGATAAGTAGCTTTGTATGGTTTTTTCGGCTTGGTTAAGTGTTATTAACGTCGGCAGTGAAAAACTGGGTTTCGTTGCTTGTTCTTCAACACCAACAGCCTTGTGTGGTGTAAGTCGATCCAGTTGCGTTGTGCAGACCTCTTTTAGTTTAATTAACGGGTAAATGATGTCTCCAGCGGGTATTTGAAAACGCGGATAGGCCCCCAAAAAATACACAGCAATCAGTGTGAGCCCAGGCACTAGAAGCAGGCTGGGATAGGCTGACCATTGAGACAATCCCGACGGTAGATCCAGCTCAGGGATGAGCACGCTTGGCCCCAGACCGCAGATGATCACTAAGCCTGCCCATCCCAGGTTCATGCTAAGTGGCAACGCAGAAGGCGTCGGGCTTTTGTTTTTCCACATCAGACTCAGAAAACGAAACATGAGTAAGGTGGTAGCCATAGCACTTAACGTAATACTGGGCAGCAACCAACTAGGCAGACTGTCTTGCTCTAAAACACCTTTGAGGGCGAGTTTCGCTTGAATACCGCTGCCAAACACACCGATCAGCGACAAGGCTGGCACTAAAACACCGAGTACAATGATAAAGAAGGATACGCCGCGGTAGTGATCTTTAAGGCCAACGGATAAAAATAAAGCGCCTTTAGCAATGGCATGATGAAAGGCAAAGACGAGCAGTGTGGGCAGCAAAAAATGCCACATCTCTGGAAGGATGAGTGCCGCACCCAAGGCGCAGGTCATCAAGCCCATTTGACTGATGCTTGAATAGGCAAGAACGGCTTTGGGCAGAGTTTGTAAGAACCCTATACCCCCGGCAACGAAGGCAGCCAACAGCCCGACGAATATCATAATCAGTCCCATTGTAGGCAAGGCGACCAGGCCGAATGGCAAGATGGAGAGCCACGCAAACAACCCTGCTTTGATCATCGCGCCACTTAAAACCGCACTGGCTGGCGTGGGGGCAACCGGATGGGCTAAGGGCAACCACATATGTAAAAAAGGCAACCCCGCTTTAACACCAAAGCCCAGCAGTAGACAGGTTAAGGGAAGCCATAGATTTTCGGCCTGAGGTAAATGGGTTTTGAGTTCCGCAAAAATAAGTGTGGAATGGGCAGAGGCCGCACTGGTTAAAAATAATCCAGCCAGAATGAGCATTTCACCGACAACGGCCATCACTAGGTAGATGCGTCCAGCAAATAAGGCATTGTCTTGCCGGGTATGAATGACCAGGCCATAAGCGGAGAAGGTCATCAATGCAAAAAACGTATAAAAGCTGACAATATCTTGGCTGATGAGCAAGCCGAGGTTTCCTGTGAGGGTCATGAGCCAGAGCAGCCAAAAGCGGTTCGCATGTTGATCACGTTTTAAGTAGCCAAGACCAAAACAGGCTGAAAAGATCCACAATAAGGCGGTAAAGCGCAGGAACACGTTATGGGTGACATCGGTTCCCCACAGACTGCCCAAAAACAATGACGAGAGTTCTATGCTTTGACTGGGCATAAAGCTTAGCAAGAGTGCAGGCAGTGGCGCTAACATGGCCAAGAAGGGGATCATGGCTCGGCCAGCAGGATGTAAAAATGCCAATAGCAATATCAAAGGCAGACAAGGGGTGAATAGCAGCCAGAACTGAAAAAACGTCATGGTTGGTACTCCCGAATGACAATGAGTCGCGCCCAGCTCAGTGGGCTGAGATCTGAGCCTGCAAACAAACCGGCCGCTACACTTAATGCGGCGGTAATTAAGGCTGGAATGAGCAGTAAGGGAATGGTATCACGCCATTGCGTAAAGGACTCATGGGGCCATTGCCCCTGCTGGGGCAAAAACCAGATACGATAGAGCACAGGTAAAAAATACGCAGCATTTAAGAGGCTGCTGCCAATCAGCACCCAAATGACCCAATCCATTCCTGCCGCTAGGGCACCTGTGCCGAGATACCATTTGCTGATAAAACCCGCGACGGGGGGGATGCCGATCATGCCCAGTGCCCCAAGCGTAAACGCTGCGCTGGTCATGGGCATGCGTTTTCCTGTGCCATTGAGTTCGTGTATTTTGTGAATCCCCAAGGTTTCGGCATAGTTGCCGGCACAAAAAAACAGGGTCACTTTCATCAGACCTTGGTGTAAAAGGTGAACCAGTCCTCCAATGGTGCCAAGGGGCCCGATCAGTGTGACCCCCAAGATAATGTAGGAGACTTGGCTGACGGTTGAGAAAGCCAAGCGTTTTTTGATGTCGGTTTGCTGCAAGGCTCGCCATGAGCCATATAAAATCGTAAAGCTGGCTATCAGACTTAAAGGTAAAAGATAGCCTTGTTGCCACGCCAATTCGATGCCAAAAACATCGTAGACAACCCGAATAATGCCAAAAGCCCCTGCTTTGACCACCGCAACCGCATGTAGCAGCGCGCTGACTGGAGCGGGTGCAACCATGGCGGTGGGTAACCAACCGTGGAAAGGAAACAAGGCGGCTTTCACGGCCATGCCGCCAATCAGCAGAAGAAAAATAATGGCGCTGGCGATGGGAGACGTGTGGGTGAATTCAGCCATTTGTGCAGTCTGACCAAACGCCAAATCACCGGCAAAAGCATAAAATAAGGCAACCCCCACGAGCAACACGACCCCGCCACTGAGTGTGTAGGCAAGGTAGGTTCGCCCCGCTTTCAGGGACTGGGGGGTGCCGCGATGGACGACAAGGGGGTAGGTTGACAGAGTCAGGAGTTCATAAAAAATAAGAAAAGTGAATAGATTACCCGCAAGCGAAATCCCCATCGTGCTGGCGACACACAGACTAAAATAGCCGAAAAACCGACTGCGGTTGGGGGCGTTTTCCAGATACCCAATCGCGTAGAGGGTGGTGCACAACCACAGAATAGAGGATAGCCCCGCGAACAGCATCGCCAGTGCATCGGCTCTGAGCACTAAGGAGAGCCCTGGAAGGACCTCTAAGGACACCTCAGGTGTCTCCTGTTGTGCTACAAGGCGAATGAGCAGGATGATGAGCCCTATTTTGATGATCGCCGCACCAATATTAATGGTCGAGCGCAGCCGGTGCCGCTCTTCTGGTAACAAAAAAATGACAATCGCAGCTAAAAAAGATGTCATTAGGACCCAGAGTGGTAACAAACTCATAATGTTCATTGTGTCACCACTGAGTGTGATGGCAGCAAATCCAGCACAAGCATCGATGCAAACCCGAGCAAAATACTTAACACCGATAAACTCAGTGCCGACCATTCAAGAAGGGGAGAGGGTTGTTTAAACCGGTCGCCGCCTTCAACCTCTTGGTAGGTATATGAAAAAACACGAAAAATGTAGGCGGCTGAGAGAAGGCTGCCGAGTAGGATCACAAGAACCCACTGCCATTGGGACTGTAGCATCGCACTTTGAATGATGAGCCATTTGCCATTGAAACCACCGCTCGGTGGCAGCCCCATGATACTGACGCCTGCTAAACCAAATGCAAAGATATTCAAGGGACGGTAGCGACTTAACCCAGCGAGGGAGTGAAGATCCTTTTGCCCAGTGCAGAAGAGTAAATTACCTGCAGCCAGAAACATCCCTGCTTTTGCCAGCGCATGGGCAAGTAACATTAATATCCCCCCTTGAAAGGCCAAGTGGCTGGCATGAGGATTAGTGTCGGAGAGCAATGGAAAAATCAGCATGAAATAGCCAATCTGTGCCAGAGTTGAGTAAGCGACCACTAACTTAAGATGGGTTTGATGCAATGCCATCCATCCTCCCCACAATATGGCCGCGCTGCCTAAAATACCCATCAACAGACCAGCACTTGTGGGGGCAGAATCCAAGGAGAGTTCTGTCCACAAGCGTAAAACGATGTAAAAAGAGGCTTTGATGACTAAGGCGGACAGTAAGGCGCTGACGGGCGTTAATGCCCCGCCATGGGCAGGCGGAAGCCAGCTGTGCATCGGAAATACGGCAGTTTTCATCAGTAAACCGATAAACATGAAGCCCAAGGCCACAGAGGAGGAAAGCGTCAGTGAAAAGTGCTGGCTTAACTCCACTAACGACAAGGTTCCGTAAGTGGCGTAGAGCAGTGCAACCCCCAGCAGGTAACCGATTGAACCCAAGAGTGCCGCAAATAAATAGCGGAGGGCTGCGGCCAAGGAAAGAGCGTCTCGACTGAGTGCAACCAGGCCAACGGCTGCTAAACTTAAAAGTTCTAAGCCCACGTATAAATTAAAGAGGTCTGAACTGAGCCATATGCTGTTCAGCGCCACCCAGAGAAACCAGAAAAATGGCCAGAATAATTTCAGCTGTGCTGGACGCAGATACACATAGGCATAAAGTGCACAGATGCTGGCAACAATGGCACTCATTAATGAAAAGATGAGGGCAAGGCCATCGATTCTGAGTTCAATACCCAATGGCGCTGGCCAGTTACCCATGGCTTCGTTAAACATGCCTTGGCTGTAAAATTGAAGGAGCAACAGGGCGTTATTTAGCAGCAAGGCTAGAATGAGGGCAAATGACATCAGGGTACGCCAGCGCTGCGACAGTGCCAGCGACACCAAGGCGCCTAACAGAGGAAACACGACGAGTCCAGCCATAGGAAAGTGGACCATTATGAAGGCCCCTGATCTTCAGGAAGTGTGGCGTGCTGGGTCAACGCTGCCCAGCGTCGAATTAAGACCAGTGCTAAAGCGGTTGCGGCAACGGCCACGACAATTCCGGTGAGCACTAAGGCTTGCGGAATGTAATCCGCTTCTCCACGGCCACTTTGGGACAGTCCAACGAGAATCAAAAATGTGCCACTGCCCAGTAAATTAAAGGCGATCAGGCGTCGTAACAAATGCGTGTGCAATATGAAGCCGAACACACCAATACCGCACAAACCGACGCCTCCATATGCGAATATCAAATAACTGCTCATGGCGAATCCTTCTTTTGAAGCGGTGAGCTTTGAGACAGAAGAAACATACTAAATAAAATCCATCCAATTGAAAGCGTTAGGCCAAGTTCGATCAATAAAATGAAGATGCCAGCCTGTGAGTCTGGGTAGGTTAAGAAGGGTTGGCCATACAATAGCGGCATGCTGCCCACCAGCACAAAGAGGGCCAGACCAAAGATCCAGCCCCCTTTAAGATAGATGTCATTCTGAGCGAGTTGAGTTTTAAGACCGACCAAATAAAACAAGACGAATGCTGCGGCTAATACGGCACCGGCTTGGAAGGCACCACCAGGTTGTGCTGCACCGGCCCAGAGTAAGTACATACTGACCAAAAAGATCATGGGGAAAAACAGTTTTAAGCAGGCATGAAGCAAGGGGTTCGGCAAATATTCGTTAACGACGGGGTGCTCATCGGACTGCCGCAGAGTAACGGCCACTAACGCAGCTAGCACTAACACAGCCACTTCCAGCAATGTGTCGTAACTGCGGAAGTTGAGCAGTATGGCTGTAATTGGGTGGGTGACCCCTGAGTTTGTGAGATTCTCGCTGACCTGCAGATCAAGCGCAACGGCCGGGGCCAAGGGTTCGCTGATGGCCAATGCGAGCAGAAGTATGACGCCTGCCCCAGAAATAAGCGCAAGCCAAAAACGTGGTTGTTTCAACTGTCGCAATTGCGGCGGGGTGTTCGAGGTCGCGCGCAAATGTGCGAGAGCATCCAATAGCAAAATGCCCGTAATGCCAGCTCCAATCGCGGCTTCGGCTAAGGCAATGTCGGGTGCATCTAAGCGTATCCACACCAGTGCGAGAATCAGCCCCAATAAAATAAAGAACATGACCGCGCGAAACAGGCTTTGGGTAAATAAACTGAGGCTTGCTAAGCCAAGAAGGATGCAAACGAGCGTCAAGTCGATCAGTTCATTCATCTTCTGACTCCAAGTGACGTTCAGTTTCACCGGGTTGGCACAAGGGAATGCACTGTTCATCCGCTTCCCATGCGACCAAATGGCCACTCAGGGCGCTTGCAATCATGACCAGTCCCCAAATCAAAAGCAGTTTTAGGGCCAGCGCGACTGATTCGACATTCAGAATCAGTGCCAACACAATGAGACCTAACCCAAGGTTATCGGCCTTGGTCAAAGCATGAATGCGTGTGTAGGTATCAGGAAAACGAATCAGTCCCAGTGAGCCGATGCAAAACATGAGGGCGCCCGCAATCAACAAAAAACTCTGCAGTATTGCCAGTAAGCTCATACTAGGAGTCCTTTTTTTCTTGACTGAATCCCCAAACACGTCCGACGAACGCAATGGCGACGAGCATGGCGAGTAAGGCCAGAACTAAGGCTGTGTCGCGTGCTGCGGGTTGGTTTTGCAACTCAGCAAAAATCAGTAACACGGCAACGCCAGTAGAGCCCGTGAGTTGAGCGGCCATGATGCGATCTGCCATTCTGGGCCCACGCCAAATCCGAAACACACCCATCAATAATGAGATGAGCAAAATTACCAGTGTTACGGAGTACAGACTGTTCATTTTGTAACCCTTAATGAGGCGGTTGTGTTAATGAAAAGGCACGCGCTATATGGTTTTCTAAACGAAGAAGCTCGGGCTGAATTTTATCTGGCGTATCTAAACAGTGAATTTTCAAGCCTTTTTGAGTCGTTCTGACGCTGAGAGTTCCTGGCAAGAGACTCATGGTGATCATAAACAGCCATAAGGGCAATCCGGTGAGCTGGGTTGTAAAGTCGGTCATGCAAGAGCATACCGGAAGCCGTCGATCCAATGTGCGTCGAGCGATATCGATACCTGCAATCAGGGATGCATAGAGAAAGTAACCAGCAAACCTGAGCAGTCCAAGAGGGTGTATTCGATAAGGCGAGGGTGGATAGACTCGCAGGCTGACTAGGCTGCAAATCAACACGCTTGGAAGGCCAATCATCCAACTTGAGGCGTCTCCTTCACTGATGATCCACCAGAATAGGCCGCCGACCAAACTGCGCACAATAAACGAGGAGGGGGTAAACCCTCTTGCTAAGTGGTTCATCATCGCTCGATACACTCCGTTATTTAAAAGCCGCGCAATAGTCTTGAGGTGTATTGGCGGGTGTAAACCAAAGGATATCAGCACTTAGTTGAGCGAGGGGAAATCCCGGATAGGGTACAGGCAAATAGGTTTGAGCCGTTGTGGACTCACTCAACGCACTGAGCAATACCACCTTAACAGGTATCGAGGCATGCATCCATCTAGGCACCCCAAGGTCACGATGAGCATGAATCGCTCCCGCAATGAACACATTGACCTTGTCTTTGTCGCGATACTGGGCCAAGCGTTGCGCCATATGTTGATCCCGAGCCAGTTGGACCTGCAGCATATTATCGAGGTGTTCTCGTGGAAGCTGTTCGCAATGACTGCTAAACAGAAGCGCTTTCATGAACTCGCTATGCGCATGATCCAGGATGCCTTCCGGTGAGCCTGTTTGATAGGCCTTGCGTTGTGCGTCTCTGGGTAAGTCGGCCCCCACGACTCTACCTGCATGATCCAGAGCCGCGCGTACTTGTGCTTCGTAACGACTCCATCCCCAGCCTTGATTCCACCCCAAGTCCTCAGGTGTGACGTCCTGTCCTCGACCTAGCCAAGTGTCGAGTTCGGGTTGTATTTCAGAGGTGGCCATTTCAAACGCAACGCTGCCTAAGCGTGATTGCGCGGCAAGCGCTTCGATCAGTTGGGTTTGAAGTTGATGATGGTCAGGGTTGTCGTGTAGTTCACCCACGAGCAACCAGCTGCCAGGCGGCAGGCGATCAATCAGCTCATCAAGATCGGTAAACTGATTATCCGCGCTGTACCAAAGTTGCCCCACCAATGGATGAGATTGATGCTCGGGGGCTAGCCATTGTGCCCCGATTGGCAGGCTCGCCAGCAAGAGCGAGAGACAAACTGCATTGAGTAGGCGGGGCATCATGAGTTGCGCTGCGTAGTTTTGACATCAAGATAGTCGCGCTGAATCACCGTTTCCAGCGCATTGACTGCCGCAACCAGCTCATCAAAGGTTTCACGGCAATTGCGAAGTTGTTTGATTTGATCGGCGGAGGGAACGCTGTTCGGTGATAAACTGGCGATATCGAGCAGCTCGCTGATGTAAGCGGCACGGGTATGCGCTACCATGGACAACAACGGTTTGAGGTCTTCAAGGCTCAGCTCTGGAATGACGGGATTAATAATCTCGCGATTTATTTCACGACGATACTTTTCAAGTTCGAGCAATAAACGATTATTTGTAACAGCCATGATCTTTCCTCAATTGGGTGAATACCTTTATTATGGTATCAGGGTTGTAATTGTGAAGCCTCTTTATTGATTTTTACGGAAAAAATTTGCACTGATCGGAATTATTAATGGCGATTGAAACCACTTTCAACGGTGAAACTGAGCGTTTACCCTTACGAAATTTTAGCGAAAAAGCCTATCTGGACTATTCGATGTACGTGATTTTGGATCGTGCATTGCCCCATATTGGCGATGGCATGAAGCCTGTTCAACGGCGAATTGTCTACGCCATGTCTGAGCTGGGACTTAAAGCCACCGCAAAATATAAAAAGTCAGCGCGTACCGTGGGTGATGTCTTAGGTAAGTTTCATCCGCACGGCGATTCAGCCTGTTATGAAGCCATGGTGCTGATGGCACAGCCGTTTAGTTACCGCTACCCTCTTGTCGATGGGCAAGGCAACTGGGGATCGCCAGACGATCCTAAGTCCTTTGCCGCAATGCGTTACACGGAATCGCGCTTAGCGCCTTACGCTGAGGTATTGCTGAAAGAGTTGGGATTGGGAACGGTGAATTGGCAGCCCAATTTTGACGGTACCCTAGATGAGCCTGAGGTGCTACCCGCTCGCTTACCGAACATTCTCTTGAATGGTGGGACGGGGATCGCGGTTGGTATGGCCACGGATATTCCACCGCACAACCTGCGCGAAGTGGCGAGTGCCTGTATTCATTTGCTGGATTTTCCAGAGGCCAGTGTCACGGATCTATCTCAGTTTGTTTTAGCACCGGATATGCCAACAGAAGCCGAAATCATTACGCCGAAAGCCGAGTTGCGCAAGCTCTACGAGACGGGGCGTGGCTCTGTCAAAATGCGTGCTGTGTATACGCGTGAAGACGGTGATATTGTTATTACGGCATTACCCTACCAAGTATCGGGCGCGAAAGTACTTGAGCAAATTGCAGCGCAAATGCAGCAAAAAAAGTTGCCGATGGTCAGTGATTTGCGTGATGAGTCGGATCACGAAAATCCAACACGTTTGGTCATCATTCCACGCTCAAATCGAGTTGATGCCGAGCAGTTGATGGCACACTTGTTCGCTTCCACCGATCTTGAGCGCAGTTATCGCGTTAATATGAATATGATTGGCGTGGACGGTCGTCCGCAAGTCAAAGATCTGCGTAAGATCTTGATTGAGTGGCTAGGCTGGCGTACCGAAGTGGTGCGGCGTCGATTGCAGCATCGCTTGCAAAAAGTATTGGACCGTTTGCATATTTTAGAAGGTTTGTTAGTTGCGTACCTGAATATCGACGAAGTCATTCGGATTATTCGGGAAGAAGACAATCCTAAGCAAGAAATGGTCGCTCGTTTTGGCATTTCAGAGATCCAAGCCGATGCGATTCTGGATTTAAAACTCCGTCATTTGGCACGTTTGGAAGAGTTTAAAATTCGTTCCGAACAAGATGAGCTGGCGGCTGAACGCAAATACCTTGAGGATACCTTGGGTTCGTCTGAGTTGATGCGTCAGTTGATTCGTAAAGAAATTGAAGAAGCGGCGGTTGAGTTCGGTGATGCACGTCGCTCGCCTTTGGTTGAGCGTGAGGAGGCACAAGCCTTTAGCGAAAAAGACCTGTTGTCATCCGATCCGGTGACGGTCGTTTTATCAAAGCAAGGCTGGATTCGAGCAGCGAGAGGCCATGATATTGATGCGTCGGGACTCAGCTATAAGTCTGGAGATGGATTTAAATTGGCCTGCGCAGGGCGTATGAATCAGCCCACCCTGTTGTTGGATTCGACGGGTCGCAGTTATACGCTGGATACGCACACACTGCCATCCGCACGAGGTCAAGGAGAGCCAGTGACGGGTAAGCTGACCTTGCCAAAAGGCGCCAGTATCGATGCCCTACTATGTGCATCGGAGGCGGAGCGTGTCTTGTTAGCTTCAGATGCAGGGTATGGTTTTGTGACTCGTGTCTCAGATTTGACCAGCAAAACGAAGAACGGTAAAGCCGCACTCAGTTTGCCGACCAATGCGAAAGTACTGCCGCCTGTGGTGGTGAAGCAGCCTGAGTCGGATCTGTTGGCGGCGGTGACGAACGAAGGGCGTATGCTGGTGTTTCCTGTGTCTGAATTGCCTGAATTGGCGAAAGGGAAAGGCAATAAGATCTTAAATATTCCTTCGGCGAAAGCCAGTTCAGGTGAAGAGTTGCTCGT
Source organism: Nitrincola alkalisediminis (assembly GCF_009821115.1). Classification (GTDB taxonomy): domain Bacteria; phylum Pseudomonadota; class Gammaproteobacteria; order Pseudomonadales; family Balneatricaceae; genus Nitrincola; species Nitrincola alkalisediminis. The sequence continues at coordinate 33,729 of NZ_VYTY01000017.1, forward strand.
TGCATTAACGGTATTGCCTGTCGATGCAACGCTCGTGGTAAATGCAGGGCGTCAGCATCTTAAGCTGAAAGGTGAGGATCTGCAGCATTATCAAGGCGAGCGCGGTCGTCGTGGCAATAAATTACCCAGAGGCTATCAGCGTGTGGATAGTTTAATGGTGATTCAAGACGCGTCTGACAAAGAGCCAGAGAGCAGTAGCGAGTAATCTGGAAGTGTTTTTCCCGCCACCACCGATTCTGTATTGCGTCGGTGGTGGCCGGAGAGTTGTTTATACAAGCTTACTTAATAAGTGCTTAGCCTGTTTTTCAAGTAGATCGTGATACGAAGTTCCAACTTGCAAAATCAATACCTTATCTTCGTTTTCACGACGGATATTGGCCCCATCTAATAACGACCGCTTTAGCTCTGGTGCTTCCGTGAGCGCGGTGTGACTGATTAAATCATTGCTATGTGTGTTGCGTGTTAAAAAGCGGGCTTCTTCGAGTAGACGGTCTTGCTTGTCATGACGCCCTCGGACAAGTGCCATATGGAGGTTCATGACTGGCTGGAAATACCGAATCCGACTCTGATTATAGTGCTTGTATAAATGCGTAAAGAGCATTGCTGCGCACACTGCATTTACACCGTGCGTGTCATCCTCTTGGGCTTCGTCAAAGTGCAGAAGCAAATCACCATTTTTACACTCGGACACTTCGGCGTTATAGATGGCGGCAACGGAGTTGGCCAGCTCTTGGTAGGCGCCGATGAGCTGCGCGCGCTCTTCTTCATCAACGTATTCAGCATGAGCGCTGGTGGTGTCGATTAGCATCAAATAGGCAGCTTCTTTAGCATCTAATACAAGTTCAAGATCTTGCTCAAATGCATAAATATTAGGCGTGGTCTCTTCTCGGCTTGCACTGAGAGGGTTGTTTGGCATCGAAAAGTGAGGCTCATCCTCATCATCGCGTATGGCTCTGCCAAAGCTTTCTTCTAATTCAAAGCCATCATCAGGATCCGAGCCGCGTTGGAAATGCTCATGAGTGTGCAACATGGCGACCTTAGGATTAAATTCTGGAATCACACGATGCTTTGGCTCAGGCTTGAGCAGCGAGACGAGTTCATGATCATTGAGCTCTTGCTTGTGCGAGGCGCGCATTCCCATATTCGAAGACGTAGCTTCGTTATGATGTGGGTAGAGTAAGGGTGGCTCAGGTGCATCGTCTAAATGCGTTGAGATGGATGGGATCTCATCCTCTACAAATCTCGCTCGTTGTGGTGGAGTCTGTTTGGTCTGAGATCGACGTATTGAGTCTGCGAGAGGTCGGGCACTGGTTGCATATTCGTTGACATCGGCAAAGACTTGACGGGTATCCGCAGGTGTTAAATGACTAGGCGGGTGGCGGTCATGAGCCTGAATGGGTGCTTCTTGCGCTCGTTGCGTTGGCTCAGTCGGGACCTGTGCAGATGTGCTGTAATGGTGTCTTTCAGTTGGTGTCTCTAGAGGCGAACTGTAATGGGGTTTTTCAGTCGGCGCCTGTAGAGGGGTACTATTATGGGGTCTTTCAACCGGTGTCTGAACAGGTGCGCTGTTATAGGCTCTTTCAGAAAGGGGTTCAGTTGCCCTTTCCGTGGCTCTTTCCGGCATCCGCTCAGGCACTGTTTCTGCTGCTCTTTCAGGAAGTGTATCAGTCTTACTGAATGCCGCTTGTGGGATCGCATCTGATTTTAGATCAACAGGTGCACGCAGTAATTCATCTAAATTGATTTCAGGCAAGCTATCGCTCTGATTTTGCTCTTTCATGGCATTGCTAAGGGCTGCATCAAAACGGCTTTTGGTTTCCTTCACACGGTTAACCGCGCGCTCAGGACGGCTTGAGATGCTTAACCACAAGGAAAACAGCGTCAACAAAAAAGTACCCGCTGCCCCTGCGAGCATGAGTTTGTGTTGGCGCTCAATGATGGCGTGTATAGGCGTTACATCACTCCAGATACTCAGCTTGCCAAGTATTTCATTGGCACCTGTTAGCTCAACACTGAACACCGCCCCTTGGGCGTCTCCCGCCATCCCGAGCCGCAAACCGGATGGGTCAGTGAGTTCCATCCCTGTCACCATCGGCTGTGAACTGAGTTCGTTCAAAATATAGTTGAGGCTGACGCGATCATCATTCAGCAAAAAGGGTTGGATTAAGACCCCGGCACTGCGCGCCAATGACTGGCTTAATTCTGATGCATTACGCTCAGACATGAGTTGGCTATCTGTTTTTAACAAAATAGCGGTAAGAACAATGCCTGCAAGCATAATAATAGCGGTGACAAACAGGGCTCTAAAGCTGCTGTTACCTTTGGGTGTTTCCTTGTCTGAGTCTACGGTGCTCATGTGATGCTTAATCCGCAATAAGAGATCAACTTGTAAGAGTAAATATGATACCAGTTACCTTACTTCAGTCACACCTGTCAGAGAAGATGATTCCTAGAATGACCCCCGTTGAATAGCAGGTTATAATGCGGTATCGGCAGCGAGATAAAACGGGAAAGTACATCGCATGAATACTCAAGCATACATGATAGATTTGGGGCAAAAGGCACGCCATGCCTCACGTCTGATTGCAAAAGCAGATACGCAGCAAAAAAACAAAGCATTGTTTGCAATGGCAAAAGCGATTGATGAAGCACGTGCTGAGTTGATGAGCGCCAATGAAAAAGATTTAATGGCTGGTCGTGAAAAAGGACTGGATGCCGCCATGCTGGATCGTTTAGCACTGACGCCGGCTCGTATTGATGGCATGATCGAAGGCTTGAATCAGGTGGCGGCATTGCCAGACCCGATCGGGGGGATCACAGGTATGAACTACCGGCCCTCTGGGATTCAAGTAGGTAAAATGCGTGTGCCGCTGGGGGTGATTGGGATTATTTATGAATCTCGTCCTAATGTGACGGTAGAAGCGGCCAGTCTCTGCTTAAAATCAGGTAACGCGGCGATTCTTCGTGGTGGCTCTGAGTCGGTCAACTCCAACCTGGCAATTGCGCGTTGTGTTCGACAAGGCCTAGAGGTGGCCGGATTACCCCTTGAAGTCATTCAGGTTGTTGAGACTCCAGATCGAGAAGCGGTGGGCCATCTCATCACTATGCCTGAGTATGTGGATGTCATTGTTCCACGTGGCGGCAAAGGCTTGATTGAGCGTATTGCAAACGAAGCCCGAGTGCCTGTGATTAAGCACTTGGATGGTATTTGTCATGTGTATATCGACAAAGCTGCCGATAAAATCAAAGCCATCAATATTGCAATTAATGCAAAAACCCATCGCTATGGTACGTGCAATACCATGGAAACCTTATTGGTTCATGAATCGATTGCATCCGAGGTGTTGTCTGAGTTAGCCGAACGTTATCAAGCCGCAGGGGTTGAGCTTAGAGGCTGCTCGCGTACGTTGAATCACTTGCCCTGCATTCTGCCTGCGACGGAAGAGGATTGGGCGACAGAGTATTTAGCGCCAGTGTTGGCGATTCGGATCGTTGCGTCCATGGATGAGGCAATCGTCCATATTAACCAGTATGGTTCACACCATACCGATGCAATTATTACTGAAAACTACACGGATGCGCGTGCGTTTTTACGTGATGTTGACTCAAGCTCAGTCATGGTGAATGCATCAACGCGCTTTGCCGATGGCTTTGAGTATGGTTTAGGGGCGGAAATTGGCATTTCCACCGATAAAATACACGCTCGCGGACCTGTTGGTCTTGAAGGGCTCACATCAGAAAAGTACATCGTTTTGGGTGATGGTCAGGTACGCGTCTGAGTGAAGATTGATCAGAATCCTTTTGTGTTCATGGGTGGGACTTTTGATCCCATCCACAATGGACATCTGCGTTCGGCGCTTGAACTGCAGCAGTGGTTAGGTTGTGAACAAGTTTGCTTAGTGCCCTCTGGACAACCCGTCCATAAACATTATGATGTCTGCCCCGCTCAACATAGGCTGGAAATGGTCAGGCTTGCGGCTCGCGATGCGTGGCGTTTGTCGGTCGATGATCGAGAAGTCAGTTCAGATACGCCATCCTATACGCTCAAAACCTTGCAGTCGTATCGTGAGGAGCTGGGAAGTGAGCGATCGATTATTATGGTTGTTGGAATGGATGCGTATTTAACGCTACCAACTTGGCAAGGATGGGATACTTTTCTGTCACTCTGTCATATCATAGCTGTGGCAAGGCCTGGGTATGATTACCGACCAGATGCCATAATGGATCACTACACACGTGCGCATCAAGTAAATAATGCACAAAAATTGAAAGATAGCGCCTATGGTCATGTATTCATTCATGAATTAACACCCTTGGGGATATCAGCAACACAGATTCGTCACTTGATACAACTCGGCCAAACACCCCGTTTTTTGCTGCCAGATCAAGTGTGGGAATACATTAAACAAAATAAGCTTTATGGCTTTAAATGAGGCAAACAGACTCGCAATGCAAACTGAGCAATTAATTAAAGAAGTGCAAACCATCCTGGAAGACATGAAAGCAAAGGATTATGTCCTCTTAGATGTACAGGGTAAATCAAGTGTTACCGATTATATGATGATCGTGAGCGGAACTTCTAAGCGCCATGTGATCTCTATAGCCAATGATGTGATGGAAAAGATCAAAAAAGCAGGCGTTAAGCCACTCGGGTCAGAAGGGCAAAACTCCGGTGATTGGATACTGGTTGATTTAGGAGATGTTGTGGTTCATGTGATGATGCCAGATGCGCGTGCATTCTACGATTTAGAGCGCTTGTGGCGCCATACGGATGATGAGCCGGTTACAGGCTGATGAAGTTACGCATTCTTGCTGTGGGCACGAAAATGCCAGATTGGGTTGAAAAGGGGTTTGCTGAGTACAGCAAACGCCTGCCCTCTGATTTTCAGATTGAACTGCATGAGATTTCCCCTGGCTATCGAGGCAAAGGGGCCGATATTGCTCGTGCCATGAAAGCAGAAGGCGATGCTATCCTCGCAGCCATTGGTAAAAATGAGCACGTGGTGGCGTTAGTGGTGGAGGGCAAAAGCTGGTCGACGGAAACCCTTGCTGAACAAGCAGAGGGGTGGCGAATGAATGGCTGTAATGTGTGTTTGTTGATCGGAGGTCCTGATGGACTTGATGCGCGTTGTATAGCGGCTGCGCACCAGAAATGGTCCTTATCCGCACTGACATTGCCTCATCCTCTGGTTCGCATCGTTTTAGCTGAGCAGTTGTACCGTGCTTGGACGCTCCTCCAAGGTCACCCATACCACAAATAATCGGCTGCCATGTATTCTAACGATACGTTTAATCAATCCAGCAAAGAAAGTCGTACATTTACTCGAAGAGTGATTTTGGCGTTTCTGATTGTCCTGATTTTATTTTCAGTTTTAATCGGTCGTGTTTATTTTTTGCAAGTGGTCGAATATGAACGTTATACGGCCATTTCAGATCGAAACCGTATACAGCTGCAACCCGTTGCACCCAGGCGAGGTTTAATCTACGACCGAAACGGCATTCTGTTAGCGGACAATCAGCCTACCTTTAGCGTGACGTTGCTTCGAGAAGAAATTTCGAACATGGATGAGACGCTCGAAACGCTATCGGAGTTGATTGATATTGCCGAGCGTGATGTGGAACGCTTTAGGCAGAGGCTGCAGCAGCGTCGGCGTCCTTATGAAACCGTGCCCTTACGCTTTCGTTTAACGGAAGAAGAAATTGCCCGTATTTCTGTCAATTATCACCGTTTACCTGGGGTTCAGGTCGAGGCTGATTTAATTCGCTTTTATCCGTTTGGAGAGTCCTTGGCGCATGTGCTGGGGTATGTTGGGCGAATTAATGAACGAGATCTTGAGCGCATAGACACCGCTAAGTATGCTGGGACGGATTATATTGGAAAGCTCGGTATTGAGCGCTTTTATGAGCCGATTCTCCACGGTGAAGTCGGTTTTCAAAAGGTAGAAACCAACGCGCGTGGTCGTGTATTGCGTATTCTGGAACATGAAGATCCTAAACCCGGTGTTGATTTAAAACTAAGTTTAGACATTCAGCTGCAGCAATTTACCGAAAAAGTGCTGCAGGGCTGGAAGGCATCAGTGGTGGCTATCGATCCTGAAACCGGTGGCATCTTGGCACTTGTCAGCACCCCCGCCTATGATCCCAACTTGTTTGTTACCGGAATATCGAATGCCGATTATAACGAGTTAAGAGACTCGCCTGATCTGCCGTTATTTAACCGAGCGGTCAGAGGTGGGTATCCGCCAGGTTCGACCATAAAACCCATCATGGCAATGGCGGCAATCGACAGCAACACCGTGCGAGCGGATTATACCATTTGGGATCCCGGTTACTATCAAGTTACTCAGGGCGGGCGTCGTTATCGGGATTGGCGTCGGGGTGGGCATGGTCGTGTGAATATGAATTTGGCAATTGCTCAGTCAGTCGATACTTGGTTTTATGACGTAGGGCATCGCATGGGGAATGAACCCATGGCACATTACATGCGCATGTTTGGCTTTGGTGAAATCACAGCGGTGGATACGCCCGAGGCCATTCGGGGTGTTTTGCCAACACGTGACTGGAAGCGTGCCACGATGAATGAGCCTTGGTATCCAGGTGATTCGATCAATATGAGCATAGGGCAAGGCTATATGGTGGCAACACCTTTGCAATTGGCCATTGCTACAGCGGTTTTAGCCAATCGAGGGCGCTGGGTTCAGCCGCGCGTTTTGATGGGCGTGATCGATGAGACGAATGAGGGGGAAGAGCGCTTAACTTTACCGGATCTCGTCACTCAACACCCTGTTCCTGCCGATGTCGATGTTAAAAATCCAGATCTTTGGGGGCCCATTATCCAAGGAATGGTTGATGTAGTGCACGGTCCAACCGGAACGGCACGGCGTGTTGGTCAAGGAATGACGTACAAAATGGCAGGTAAAACCGGAACCGCGCAGGTGATTGGGATCGCGCAGGATGCTCGCTACGATGCCAGCAAAATAGACGCACGTTTTCATGATCACGCGTTGTTTATAGGCTTTGCGCCAGTTGAGAATCCAGAAATTGCAGTGGCGGTTGTGGTTGAAAATGGCGGTGGGGGCTCTAGCGTGGCGGCACCGATTGCGCGAAAAGTAATGGATGCATGGTTGTCAGGGAACTATACACTGGATGATGAGGGCGAAATGCCATGAGCCATCGTGATTTTCAGCGGACAATGCCGGGGGCAAAAGCGCACTTTCAGCGATCCAAAAGTCTATGGAGCTATACCTGCTTAGATGCTTGGATGTTGCTTTTATTATGTGTACTCTGCGGCTTTGGACTCTACGTCCTGTACAGTGCATCGGGCCAAGACATCACCTATGTCGAACGTCAAGCGGTGCGCATGGGGGCTGGTTTTTTGCTGATGATTTTTTTGGCTCAGATTAACCCAAAAGTGTTTATGCGCGTCGCGCCTTGGCTTTATGTCGCTGGGGTGGCGTTACTCGTTGCCGTGCTTTTGTTTGGTGTGCAAGCCAAAGGGGCTCAGCGTTGGATAGCCTTGCCAGGGTTTAGATTTCAGCCATCCGAGTTGATGAAACTTGTGCTCCCTATGACGCTCGCCGCGTATATTGTTCGGCAGAGTTTACCGCCAACGTTGGTTAGGCTGTTGGTATCCTTGGTTTTACTGGCGGTTCCGATGCTGCTAATCATGAAGCAGCCTGATCTTGGGACCAGCTTCTTAATAGCGGCATCGGGGATCTTCGTAATTTTGCTTTCCGGTGTCTATTGGCGCTATGTGTTCCTAGCGCTAGGGGCCGCTGGCGCTGCATTGCCTGTTTTATGGAGCTTTATGAAGGAGTATCAAAAGCAGCGTGTGATGACCTTTATAAATCCAGAAAGCGATCCACTGGGCGCGGGTTGGAACATCATTCAATCGAAAACGGCGATAGGTTCGGGTGGGTTGTCGGGTAAGGGGTGGATGCAGGGAACTCAATCGCAATTGAACTTTTTGCCGGAATCACACACAGACTTCATTATTGCCGTGATTGGCGAAGAGCTGGGCATGCGAGGTATCGTCGTGCTCATGTGTATTTATCTGTTAATTATTTTGCGCGGGTTGCTGATTGCTGTGCGAGCACAAGACAGTTTTTCGCGTTTGTTGGCGGGCAGTATTACACTTACCTTTTTTATTTATGTTTTAGTTAATGTTGGAATGGTGACAGGGTTGATGCCTGTCGTAGGGGTGCCTTTGCCGATGGTTAGCTACGGTGGAACCTCAATCGTTACTTTAATGGCAGGGTTTGGCATTTTAATGTCCATCTATTCTCATCCACAATTACGCAGGCATTAGGAGATCAAATGTCATGTTTTAAGCTGTTGCGAGCTGGAATTATTTCCTGCGTCGTATTGAGTTTTTTGGCAGGATGCTCGTCTAAAAGTACTGTGCAAACACCGCAAAAAAAACCTGAAGTGAAACCGCAAACCAATGCGGGTCGCTATTCAATGCAGCATGATAAAGCACCGATTAACCCACCTGATGTGAGTAAGGTGCCCAATGCAGTGCCGCGCTATGAGCCTTTGAGTCGCGGTGGAAACCGTTCACCCTATGAGGTTTTTGGGCAAACCTATCATATCCTGCCCAGTGCGAAAGGATATAAAGAACAAGGAGGAGCCTCTTGGTACGGTTTGAAGTTTCATGGCCACTTGACGTCGAACGGCGAAGTCTATGATATGTATGAAATGACGGCTGCACATAAGAGTCTTCCTTTACCAACATTTGCACGGGTTACAAATCTTGATAATGGGCGATCGGTGATTGTTCGAATTAATGACCGTGGTCCTTTCCATGAAGGGCGGATTATTGACTTATCCTATGCGGCGGCGTATCAGTTGGATATCCTTCGCAACGGTACAGGGCGTGTGGAAGTAGAAGCTATTGTGATAGAGCCTTCTTGGTCTGACAACATCGCAGCCGCTAAGCCTGCACCTTCTCAGACACAGGAAATCCGTACGCAAGTGAGGACGGCATCCCCCGTAGTGTCATTAGATCGCCGCTATTTGCAAATTGGCGCCTTCTCAACTGAGGTGGCGGCTAAGCGTGCGCAAACGCAGGTCAGTAATTTATCTGCGGGTGTTCCTGTCGGGATTTATCCGGCACAAACCGCCAATGGTTCGGTGTACCGTGTTAAAATAGGGCCTTTTAACATCGGAGATTCTCTGGACTCCTTGATGGCCAGGTTGCAGTCAGCGGGGTATCATTCCGCTCATCTGGTGGATAGGCCTTGATGTACGTTAGACCGATTTTGTTTATTAACCGCTAACTGAAAGAACGGAATGTCATGTTTAAACAGTTTATAAAATCCCCAGCGAAGTGCTTAGTCCTCGTCGTTCTGCTATTGGTGTTTGTACCTGTGGCGCAGTCCAGCACGTTAATCCCAGCTCCTCCTCAAATAGGTGCGCGCTCGTATATTGTGATGGATGCGGATACAGGCAACGTCATCGTGGCTCATAATGAGCATGACCGTTATCCCCCGGCTAGCCTTGTGAAAATTATGACCAGCTACATTGCTGAGCAAGAAATCATTCGTGGTAACTTGGCAGAAAGCGATATGGTCAGCATCAGCGAAAAAGCCTGGAGAACCGGTGGATCTCGCATGTTTGTGCAAGAAGGCACACAGGTGAGTGTCATTGACTTGTTGCGTGGCATCATCATTCAGTCAGGAAACGACGCCTCGGTTGCCATCGCAGAGCATATTGCGGGCAGTGAAGAAGCCTTTGCTGATTTAATGAACCAGCATGCTCGTCGAATTGGCATGACCAATACTCAGTATCAGAATGCGACGGGCTTACCCGCCGAAGGACAGTATTCATCTGCATACGATTTGGCCTTGCTGTCACAAGCCTTGATTAATGACTCACCTCAGTATTACCCCATCTATGCTGAAAAGTATTTTGAGTACAATAAAATTCGTCAGCCGAACCGAAATCGTCTTTTATGGCGTGACGATAGCGTTGATGGTATTAAAACAGGGCACACCAATGAAGCAGGCTACTGTTTGGTGAGCTCTGCGATTCGCGATGGTATGCGTTTGATTACTGTGGTGATGGGCTCCGCCAGTGAAGAAACGCGTGCTCAGGAAACGCAGCAGTTAATGTCGTTTGTCTATCGTTTTTACAATACCCACCAGCTGTATCCGGCCAATCAGGTGTTGAGTCAGCCACGGATTTGGGGCGGCTCTTTGGATCAACTGAAAGTGGGCGTGTCCAATAAGCTCGCGGTGACCTTGCCAAGAGGCAAGGAGGATGAGGTTGAGGTGACCTTAGACTTGCCACGCAGTATTAAAGCCCCCATTGAGATAGGACAAGAGCTCGGTCGTGTGGTTGTCAGCTTGAATGGAGAGGAACTCACCAGTGCGCCTTTGGTTGCGTTAGAGGCGGCCGAGCAAGGTGGATTAATTAAACGTATATGGCATATGATTTTACAGTTTTTCACTGGCCTGATCAGTTAAATAGAGAGATGCGCGCATGTCAGATTCGGTAGAGGCCCCAAAAATTGAGTTTCCGTGTGAGGATTACCCGATAAAAGTTGTAGGGAATAATGAAAATAACTTTTATGGGTTTGTCGTTGAGACGGTTCAAATTCATGCACCTGACTTGGATATCACACAGGTGACATTCCAAGACAGCCGTAATGGACGTTTTCAGTCTGTGCGCTTGAAAATTCGTGCAACGGGAGAGGCGCAATTGCAGGCATTATTTGAAGATCTAAAGGCGTCAGGCCGCGTGCATATGGTTCTATAATGCAAGACAAGGCGCTGATTATACGTTCATTGGGTGTACAACCCTACGTATCGGTTTGGCATGCAATGCAAGCCTTTACCGATCAGCGTACGGAAACCACGCTCGATGAAATCTGGTGTTTAGAGCACGAGCCTGTGTTCACTCAAGGGCAAGCGGGCAAAGCAGAGCATCTGCTAAATCCAGGCGATATTCCAGTGGTTCAAGTGGATCGTGGTGGACAAGTGACCTACCACGGTCCCGGTCAGCTTGTGGTATACCTGTTACTGGATCTAAGACGACACAAACTGGGCGTGCGCGATGTTGTTACGGCAATGGAACAGTCCGTGGTTGAGGTCTTGGATCAGGTGGGAGTGCAGGGGTACGCCAAAAAAGATGCACCGGGTGTTTACGTTGATGAGCAGAAAATTGCGTCGTTAGGATTGCGTGTGAGGCGAGGGTGTTCATTTCATGGGTTGGCGTTAAACGTTGATATGAATCTAGAGCCTTTTTTACGGATTAACCCCTGTGGCTATGCCGGCATGCAAATGACGCAGGTTAAGCAGTTTGATAGCAACACCAGCTTAGACTGGGTATCGAGTCGACTGCTGAAGAGCTTAGTCAACCAGCTTGGCTACACTGAGATTGAATACTCAACAGACCTTCATCATTGATCAGGGTAATAAAACACGTACCCTGATCCGCAATGATGGCTTAGACGTCCTGTTAAACAACCTGGCTGAGCATTATTCAATGTTCTTCAGTAATTGCTCGATTAAGTCATCCATGCATACAATTCCCACCAGTGAATTATCATCCAGCACTAAGACACGTTTGACTTTGTTTTGTGCCATTAAGGATGCAACGTGTTTTAATGCAAGGCTTTGTCCTACCGAAATGGCGGGCTTTGCGCAAATGTCATAGACATTGATTAAATCGATATCACCGTTTTCAGCAATAATGGTCTTGATGATATTGGTATAGGTAATCAAACCATAGGCATCATGTTCGTTGGTTTTATCCACCACCAGTGACTTTAAACTGTGTCGCTTCATCAGGCTCAAGGCTTCACGAATGGTCGCAAACGGAGAAACGATGATGACATCGCGAACCATGACATCTTTAACCAGCATAAGAGAAGCTCCCGTTAAATAGAATCTTTAAGATGATTTTCAAATTTTGACAGTTGAGATAAGTCTATGCCACCTAAATGCTCGAGTGCAAAGGTGAAGACTACTCCATGAGATTTTTTATCTTTATCGATCAGTAATTCTTGAATGGCTTTTAGAATTTCCAGAGATAAGCCTTTTTCCAACACCATCAGGACAACCGATTGGCTCCCTTCATAGGTCATACCGAAAAAGGTTTTCTTGGTGTTGTTGCCGATTCCTCGGCCACCTAGGATTGTGATGCCACCCGCACCTAAATCACGAGCATTATCAACTACTTTTTGTTCCAGCTCTTCTGGAACAATCGCTACTAAAACAGAAAACTTCATGATTCTACCTTGTTAAATTTAGTCAACAGGTCTGCCACTATGGCGTAGCACATGACAGAGACAATAGGAAAAATGGATGCAAAAGCGATCAAACCAAAGCCATCGATTAATACGTTGCGTCCTTCAATATGGGTCGCTAAGCCTATGCCGAGCGCTGTTACTAAGGGGACGGTAACCTCTGAGGTGGTGACCCCGCCTAAGTCAAAGGCCAGTGCCGTGATGTACTTGGGCGAAATGATCGTTAGCAAAATAACTAAGGTGTATCCTCCAATAATGAAATAGTGAATAGACCCTCCAGTAATTAAACGAAAGACGCCAATCGTGATCCCAACAGCCACGCCCAATGCCACCATTAAACGAATGGCATTGCCTTTAATACGTCCACCCGATGCTTCTTCTGCTTGTTGACCGACGGCAATCAGGGCGGGTTCTGCCATGGTGGTGGCAAATCCAATCATAAAGGCGAACAAATAGATAAAGCCAAAACGATTGAGGTTAATAAGCTGCTCCGCCATGCTGTAACCGATGGGAAACAATCCAATTTTAAGCCCAACAACAAAGGCATAAAGACCAATGATGACCAGCAAAAAACCAAAAGCAATTTTGGGTGGGTTTGAGAGCGGGCGTTTCAGAATGATGTACTGAAAGAAAAGAATAGTGATGATAATCGGTAAAACATCTCTGAACATCGTCAGCAAGTCTAAGAGGGCCGTGACGAGGGCATGTTGGGTTGCTTGCTGGGTAACCGCTTGGAAAACGGCTTGAGTCTCGGCCGTGAGGGAGTACACCACAATGCCATAGAGTTGAACGCTAATCATGGGTACCATTACCGCAAGCGCGACCAGGCCAAAACCATCGATTAAGGGGTTACGTCCTTTAATCGACGATGCCAGTCCTATGCCTAACGCGGCAATCAATGGAACGGTGACAATATTGGTGGTGACACCGCCGGAGTCGTAGGCCAAGCCGACAATTTCTTCAGGGGCAAAAAACGTTACCAGTACCACTAAAATGTAGCCGATGATCATATACCAGTGAATCGCATGACCGAAAATAATTCGGAAGACGCCGAGTGCGATAACCAAACCAACAGAAATGGCAACGAGGATGCGCAGTGTTAATGCATCGACTCGTCCCTCGCTGATCTCCATTGCTTGATTGGCAACGGCAATCAGAGCAGGCTCAGCCACCACCGCAGAAAAGCCCAAGGCAAAACCAAAGGTCAGTAAGATCGGGATAGAGCCTTTGCGCGCAAATTGATTCGAAAGACTCTTGCCGACTGGAAAGATACTGAGATCCAAGCCTTGTAAAAATAAGGCGACGCCAAACGCGACGATAAGAAGACCAAATGCCATGTTCAGACTGTTGTCTGGCATTTGTTGTAAGATGATCAGTTGAAAAAACAATACGACTGCGACAATGGGCAGTAGGTTTTTGAGTGCATGCAAAAACGCATGTCCGAAGCTTTTCAGAAACAAGAATTGAGCCTCTTATGTTGCTGACGAATCAGTTTTATTAATTGTTTGATAAATAAGAGTTAATTTGTTCATCACTCATCTAAACAACATCATAATTAAATGAGATGACAATTTCACCACATTTATACGTAAAAATGTAATTTGCCTTGTATCCATTGATCTGGCGCAATGTTGTCTCGATGTGAGGCTTGAGTGTCCGCTCAAGCATTTTTTCGCTAGAATAGCAGCGCACGAATTTAAAACAGATCAAATAGATCTGTGTATGGCTAAATAACTCGAGTGAGCCGTTTACAGTATGTACATAATTATTTTGGGCGCAGGGCAAGTGGGCGGCACTGTGGCCGAAAATCTTGCCAGTGAAGCAAACGACATTACCATTGTTGACAGTGATGTTGGCCGTTTGCGGGAGTTGGCGGATCGTCTCGATATTCGAACGATAGAGGGGTCAGCTTCGAATCCAAGTGTGCTTGAAAGTGCAGGGGCAAGGGATGCTGATATGTTGATTGCCGTCACGAATAGTGATGAGGTGAACATGATTGCCTGCCAGGTGGCTCATACCTTATTTAATGTGCCCACAAAAATTGCACGCATTCGAGAGCATGACTATTTATATGGCGATCATGCGCTGTTTGGCAGCAAAGCCATGCCCGTTGATGTGCTGATTAGCCCGGAAGAGCTGGTTACCCTGCATATCAAAAAGTTGATCCAGCACCCTGGAGCACTGCAAGTGCTCGATTTTGCCGATGGCAAAGCCCAGTTAGTTGCCGTCAAAGCCTACTATGGCGGTCCTCTGGTTGGCCGCGAAATCGCTTACCTGCGCACACACATGCCCAATATAGATACACGAGTTGCCGCCATATTTCGGCAGGATCGGGCCATATTGCCGCAAGGGGATACTATCATCGAAGTCGATGATGAAGTTTTCTTTATCGCTGCCAAGCCTGATATTCGTTCGGTGATGAGTGAGTTGCGTCGATTGGATAAGCCTTACAAACGCATCATTATCGCGGGTGGGGGCAATATCGGTTCGCGTTTAGCATTGAGTCTAGAAGCCGATTTTCAGGTCAAGCTAATTGAGCGCAGTTTGCCCCGATGCCATGTGTTATCACGCCAACTGAACCGCACAATTGTGTTGCATGGCAGTGCATCGGATCGCGAACTACTGGTAGAAGAAAACATTGACGATACCGATGTTTTTTGTGCGCTGACCAATGATGATGAGGCCAATATCATGGCCTCCATGTTGGCTAAGCGCTTAGGGGCACGTACCGTGATCACCTTAATCAACAACCCTGCCTATGTTGATTTAGTGCAGGGTGGCGTGATTGATATTGCCGTTTCACCTCAGCAAAGTACGATAGGCGCGCTGCTAACTCATATACGTCGTGGCGATATTGTTGCCGTCCACTCCTTGCGTCGCGGAGCGGCTGAAGCTCTGGAAGCTATCGCGCATGGCGATAAGGGCTCATCGAAAGTGGTAGGGCGGACGATAGAGGATATCGATTTGCCACCGGGAACCACCATCGGGGCCATTATTCGAAACGATAAAGTGCTGATTGCCCATGATGATATTGAAATCCAAAATGATGACCATGTTATTTTATTCTTGGTAGATAAACGCCGAATCTTGGAAGTTGAGCGTCTTTTCCAAGTGGGTTTGACCTTTTTCTAGACGACGGGCTAGTGTATGCACTTTCGATTGACTTTACGTGTGTTGGGGCTCTTGTTGATGCTCTTTAGCTTCACGCAGCTTCCGCCCTTAGCCATCTCTGTTTACTATGATGACAGCGCGCGTTTTGCGTTTATGGCCTCCTTTTTCATTCTTTTATGCATTGGGTTCGCAATTTGGGTGCCTGTGTATCGTGTAAAAGGTGAATTGAGAGTCAGAGACGGGTTTTTAATCACAGTGTTGTTTTGGTCTGTACTGGGTTTATTTGGTGCGACACCCCTTTACTTAGCGCCCGAGCCGCAAATGTCGTTCGTGGATGCTGTGTTTGAGTCTATCTCGGGGTTGTCGACCACGGGGGCGACCGTCATCACCGGGTTGGATCATCTCCCCAAATCCATTTTGTTCTATCGTCAGCAATTGCAATGGTTGGGTGGGATGGGGATCATTGTCTTGGCTGTGGCCATACTGCCTATGCTTGGTATCGGGGGGATGCAGCTTTACAGAGCGGAAATTCCAGGACCTGTGAAAGACACCAAGTTGACGCCGCGCATCACGGAGACCGCCAAGGCTTTATGGTATATCTATGCTGCGTTAACTCTTTTGTGCGCGCTGGCCTATTGGTTGGCAGGAATGACCCCCTTTGACGCCATTGGCCATAGCTTCTCGACTGTGGCCATCGGTGGCTTTTCAACCTATGATGACAGTATCGGCTATTTCAATAATCCCATGATCGAGCTGATCGGCATCACGTTCATGATCATATCGGCGATGAACTTTGCCCTGCATTTCTTTGCTTGGCGGCAACGCTCTTTGCTGCACTATCTTAAAGATCCTGAAGTTCGCTTTTTTTTAAGTATTCTAATGATCACGTTTGTGATTACGCTTGCGGTGCTGATTATTCATCAAACCTATGACTCGGTTGATGCGTTACGACGAGCCGCATTTATGACCGTTTCGATTGCAACCACTGCAGGGTTTAGCAATGGTGAGTTTGCAAATTGGCCGGTCATGTTGCCGTTTATGCTATTTATTACTGCTTTTATTGGCGGTTGTGTGGGGTCAACAGGCGGTGGCATGAAGGTGATTCGGATCCTGCTGATTTTGAAGCAGGGCTATCGTGAGTTACAACGACTGGTGCATCCGAATGCTGTGTTCCCGGTAAAGTTAGGCAATCGCACCATTCCTGATAACGTCTTGCAGGCGGTGTGGGGGTTTTTCTCTGTTTACCTGTTGGTCTTCGTCATTATGTTAATTGCCTTGATGGGCACAGGCTTGGATCAAGTCACGGCATGGTCTGCCGTGGGAGCTACCATTACGAACCTAGGGCCGGGTCTAGGGGATGTGGCAAGTAATTTCGGTGATATTAATTCGACCGCTAAGTGGATTTTATGCTTCTCCATGCTGTTAGGGCGTTTAGAAGTCTTCACTTTATTGGTGTTGTTTACCCCTGTTTTTTGGCGCCGTTAATCCTATAGTGTTGTTGGGCGATGCAAAAAATCAATCGCCTAATTAAAGTTTCAATTCGGATAGTCTCTTTCACAGTGCTAGCATAGTCTGCAATTACGATAGAGGCGCACAGCCTCTTTTTTCATTTTTCAATTTCACATCCTAGTCGGTTAGGAGAAAAACAATGATAAAACTAGGCTTAATCGGTCAAGCGATTCAGCAGTCTCGCTCGCCTGCATTACACACAATGTTGGGTAACATTCATGGCTTAGAATTAACCTATGAAATGCATATTCCCGATGATGGCAGTCCTGAAGCCTTCAGAGCGACTTTGCAGCGCATTCGGGATGAAGGCTATCGCGGAACCAATGTCACCTATCCCTATAAGCAGGTTGCCATTGAGTCCGCCCAAATATTGCATCCTGAAGTGGCTCATGTCGGCGCGAGTAATACATTATTGCTTGGACCGGATATAGAAGCCTTTAATACCGATTACACAGGGTTTATGAAAGGGTATCGTGCGCGTGTTGGCGATCAGGATGCCGGTTCAGTGCTGTTGGTTGGAGCGGGAGGTGTCGGGCGCGCCGTGGCGTTCGCGCTGGGTGAGATGGGTGCAACTGACGTTAAGGTATTTGATTTGAACACAGCCGGTGCCGAGTCCCTTGTCAATGCATTGCAAACTGCGGGCATTGTTGCGTCTCAGGTCGGCAAAGAAGGGTTGGCTGAGGCGGCATTGCAAGCCGATGGGCTGGTGAACTGCACCCCAGTGGGCCACTACAAAACGCCGGGTAATCCATTGGATCGTGCGTTGTTTGTTGATCAGAAATGGGCCTTTGATGCCGTGTATACGCCGATTGACACAGAATTTATGGTCGCGGCACATGAATCGGGTTTGGCGGTTGTCTCCGGATTTGATTTGTTTATCCATCAAGGCATTGATGCCTTCGAGCACTTTACGGGTGAAAAGGTGAATGAACAGGGCATTAAGCGCGAGTTTATTCGCAGATTTGAGCTTAAAAGTAATTTACTGGGCTAAGCCTGGTTCTTCGATTAGGATACTGAAAGGATAGTCTATGCAGGCCGTGCTCAATATTACAGCGCCGATCTTCTTTATCATTTTTCTAGGATATATCAGCGTTCGTTATCGCCTCATTCCTAAAGAAATGCTGTTGGGTTTAAGCCGTTTCGTGTTGTATGTCGCTTTACCTGCACTGATCTTTATCAAGGTATCCAGTATGCCGATTGATCAGTTGTTCTATCCGGCGTATTTGATCATCTATGGCGTAGGCTCGATTTGCGCCTTGTTTACAGGTGTTCTGATCAGTCGTTACTTGTTTAAAGACAGCTTAGGCGTGTCGGGCGTGAGGGGCATGGGGTCGGCTTTATCCAATAGCTCGTTTATTGGCTTCCCCATCCTTTTGCAGTTCTTTGATCATGCACCCACGCAGGCCTTCGCGATGACGGTGATGATCGAAAATATCCTCATCCTACCCATTGCCCTAATCTTTGTTGAATATGCGTTTGGGCGCTCTGAGCACGGGAGTATCAAGGCGCAGTGGCTAGGTATCCTGAAGCGAGTGAGCACCAACCCGATTATTATTTCCGTGTTTGCGGGCGTTCTCTTTTCTGTTCTGGGGCTGTCTTTACCTGCCTTTATGGACGTTGGGCTTAACTTGTTAGCCTCAGGCGCGGCGGCCGCAGCATTGATTGTGATTGGTGGTTCCTTAGTGGGTGTAAGCATTAAAGGCAGTTACAGCCGCATTGGCAGTGTGAGTTTGGCGAAATTGGTTATTCATCCGTTGTGGGTGCTGGTTTTCATCCAGTTTTTCCCGACGATGCCCAATGATTTAAAAATGGCGGCGATCTTGTTTGCGGCCATGCCGATGTTTAGTATTTACCCCATTTTGGGGGGCGAGTATGGTCAACGAGAGTTTTGCGCCAGTACCTTGTTGGTTACGACGCTCTTCTCTTTTATCAGCGTCAGTGCGCTGATCCATATGTATAGCTAATGAATGGTGGCTTCAGTGGAGTTAAACATGAAAAAAATAATGGTATTAAACGGCCCTAATTTAAACCTATTGGGCACGCGTGAGCCAGCTCAATATGGCTACGAAACACTGGCGGATGTTGAAGTAATGTGCCGTTCGATGGCGGCGCAGTATGGTTTAGAGGTGGATTTTCGGCAAAGCAATCATGAGGGTGACCTGATTGATGCGATCCATCAAAGTGGAAAAGAGGTCGCAGCGGGTGAGTCTCTAGGGGTTGTGTTCAATCCAGGTGCCTATACTCATACGTCGATTGCGCTGCATGATGCCATTAAAGGTGCCGATGTGCCTGTAATCGAAGTGCATATTTCCAATGTGCACGCGCGTGAAGCATTTCGCCATCACTCCTACATTTCACCTGTCGCCAGTGGTATTTTGGTCGGCTTAGGGGTGCAGGGGTATGTGTTGGGCATTCAAGCATTGGCGCATAAACGCGGTTTGGCCAAGTTAGATTGATAACAGGCTAAGTAACAGAGCCAGCGTAAAGAACGAGCAAATCGTTGTCATTAACAAGGCGCTGGCGCACAGGTTACGATATCCATATTGACTACCAAGAATGGGATAGATGCTCATCATCGGCACCGCCGCGAGCAGTATCGCTCCCATCTGTAGGGTTGAATCATAGCTCGGTAATAGCCAGATCATCAGCAACATCATGGCGGGATGTAGAATCAATTTCCCGCTGACAATCAAACTAACATCTGTCAAATTCCCCTTTAGGTTTGTCCCGACAAGGGCTCCCTGTACTGGTCAACTAAAACCGGACACTTTTTTTAGCTCGTTTTCATAATCCACCGGCGTTTTGTCGCCATTGGCTGTGTGCAGTCTTTCCAAGTTGTAATATCGCATATATTCAGCGA
>NZ_VYTY01000018.1 GCF_009821115.1 Nitrincola alkalisediminis
TCAGAAGTGAAACGCGTCATCGCCGATGGTAGTGTGGGGTTTCCCCATGTGAGAGTAGGTCATCGCCAGGCATTTATTTAGAGAAGCCCCTGATTCCATGAGTCAGGGGCTTTTTGCTTTTTTAAAACACTTAAATAAATGAATTTTAATGGTGATTTCAACCTGCTGAAAGCAATAGCTAAAAGAGCGTTGGACTATTTTAGCTATCTCGACTAGAATACAGCCGGTTTGCCAACAGGTTTTGGCAAAATACAAAATTCTAAATAGCGAGGCGGGCCTCTGGTTTTGTCTCGCTTTTTTACAGCTATACTTCACACTTTGATTATTTTTTCAGCGCACATGCGGGGAGGTTCCATTGACGCGACCAGCCATTCTTGCTCTTGAGGACGGAAGTATTTTCAGGGGGATCGCGATTGGCGCCAACGGGGAGACGACCGGGGAGGTTGTGTTTAATACCTCGATGACGGGTTATCAAGAAATATTGACTGACCCTTCATATTGCCGTCAAATTGTGACGCTCACCTATCCTCATATTGGTAATACGGGTATCAACTCTGAAGATCGGGAGTCCAATCATATTTGGGCATCAGGTCTTGTCATCCGGGACTTGCCTTTAATGGCAAGTAACTTTCGCAGTGAAATGGCGTTGGATACGTACCTTTCTGAAAAAGGTGTTATCGCTATTGCCGATATCGATACACGTCGTTTGACTCGCTTACTACGTGAAAAAGGCTCATTAAATGGCTGTATTATGGCTGGAGACATTGTCGACGAGTCCATAGCTGTCGAAAAAGCTAAGGCATTTCCGGGTTTAAAGGGAATGGACTTGGCAAAAGAAGTGACAGTGGATCATTCCTATGAATGGACCTCTGGTGAGTGGAAGCTTGGTGTTGGTCATGTATCGCATGATGATCGAGAGCATGAGTTTCATGTAGTTGCCTACGACTACGGCGTTAAGCATAATATTTTAAGAATGTTGGCGAGCCGCGGGTGTAAATTGACGGTTGTTCCTGCCCAAACGCCTGCAAAAGATGTTTTGGCCCTTAATCCTGACGGTGTATTTCTGTCAAATGGTCCTGGTGATCCAGCACCCTGTACCTATGCAATTGAAGCCATAGCTCAAATTCTTGAAACAAAACGCCCTGTATTTGGCATATGCTTAGGTCATCAGCTTTTAGCGTTGGCGTCAGGCGCAAAAACAGAGAAAATGAAGTTTGGCCACCATGGTGCAAATCATCCTGTTCAAGATATGTCGACGAACAAAGTCATGATCACCAGTCAAAACCATGGCTTTGCTGTGTCAGAAAGCGATCTGCCGAGCACACTTGTAGCAACACACAAGTCGCTTTTCGATGGCTCATTGCAAGGTATTGCCCGTACCGACTGTCCAGCTTTCAGTTTTCAAGGGCACCCAGAGGCGAGCCCAGGGCCACGCGATGTTGCACCCTTATTTGATCATTTTATTGATCTTATGCGTGCGCATAAACAAGCCTAAACAGAATCTAAGACAACTGGTTACTACAGATGCCAAAACGTACAGATATACAGAGTATTCTTATCCTTGGAGCAGGCCCTATTGTTATAGGTCAGGCATGTGAGTTTGACTATTCCGGTGCCCAGGCTTGTAAAGCGCTGAGAGAAGAGGGTTATCGCGTTATTCTTGTGAACTCTAACCCTGCAACCATCATGACTGATCCGGCAATGGCTGATGCGACATACATCGAGCCCATCAATTGGAAAACAGTTGCTAAGATCATAGAGAAAGAACGTCCTGATGCCTTGCTTCCGACAATGGGCGGGCAAACAGCCCTTAACTGCGCGCTTGATTTAGATCGTGAAGGGGTTTTGGCTCAGTACGGCGTCGAAATGATTGGTGCTACGCAGGACGCTATAGATAAAGCCGAAGATCGGGAGCGTTTTGATAAAGCCATGCGCAGTATTGGTTTGGAGTGTCCTCGCTCGGCCATCGCACATAGTATGGAAGAAGCACTGCAAGTTCTTGATTCTATCGGTTTTCCAGCCATTATTCGTCCTTCATTCACAATGGGTGGATCAGGTGGTGGTATCGCCTATAATCGTGAAGAATTTATCGAGATCTGTGAGCGTGGCCTTGATTTGTCGCCGACCTCAGAGTTGCTAATCGATGAGTCATTGATTGGTTGGAAAGAGTATGAAATGGAAGTCGTTCGTGACAAGAATGACAACTGTATTATTATCTGTTCAATTGAAAACTTTGACGCTATGGGTGTTCACACAGGTGATAGTATCACCGTTGCACCGGCTCAAACATTGACTGACAAAGAGTATCAATTGATGCGTGATGCATCGGTTGCCGTTTTACGTGAAATTGGCGTCGAAACGGGTGGTTCTAACGTTCAGTTTGGTATTTGTCCAACCACTGGTCGGATGGTGATCATCGAGATGAACCCTAGGGTTTCTCGTTCTTCAGCGCTGGCCTCAAAAGCAACGGGCTTCCCGATTGCCAAGGTTGCGGCAAAACTAGCTGTAGGCTATACGCTGGATGAGTTGCAAAATGAAATCACGGGTGGACGTACCCCAGCTTCATTCGAGCCCTCAATTGACTATGTGGTTACTAAGATACCGCGTTTTACGTTTGAAAAGTTCCCACAAGCCAATGACCGCTTAACCACGCAAATGAAATCTGTTGGCGAAGTAATGGCGATAGGTCGAAACCAGCAAGAGTCTCTGCAAAAAGCGCTGCGTGGGTTGGAAGTAGGCGCAACAGGTTTTGATCCTATTATTGATTTGAATGCAGAGGATGCTAAAAGCGATCTTGTTAGAGAGTTGCAGCAGCCCGGCAGTGAGCGAATTTGGTATATAGGTGATGCGTTCCGTTTAGGCATGAGTGTTGATGAAATCTATAAGCTCTCAGGTGTGGATCCTTGGTTCTTGGTTCAAATTGAGGATCTCATTAAGGATGAAGCAAAGGTCGCTCAAAGCACCTTAACAGACCTAAGCAAAGATGATATTTATCGACTTAAACGTAAAGGTTTTTCAGATGCGCGTTTAGCGAAGCTCTTAGGGGTTACTGAAAAGCAATTTAGAAAACAGCGTCATTCGTTCAATATCCGTCCAGTCTTTAAGCGAGTGGATACCTGTGCAGCTGAGTTTGCAACCGATACGGCCTACATGTATTCAACCTATGATGAAGAGTGCGAAGCCGCTCCTTCTGATCGTGAAAAAATTATGGTCATTGGTGGTGGTCCTAACCGTATAGGTCAAGGTATTGAGTTTGATTATTGCTGTGTTCATGCTGCATTAGCTGCGCGTGAAGACGGTTATGAAACAATTATGGTCAACTGTAATCCAGAGACGGTTTCAACGGATTACGATACATCTGATCGTTTGTACTTCGAGCCAATTACATTAGAAGATGTACTTGAAATTGTTGCAGTTGAAAAACCGAAAGGCGTTATCGTTCAGTACGGTGGTCAAACACCTTTGAAGCTGGCAGTTGCCCTCGAACAGGCGGGAGTGCCCATTATTGGAACACCGCCAGAGGCAATTGATCGCGCAGAAGATCGTGAACTGTTCCAGCAAATGCTAAAGCGTTTGGGCTTAAAACAGCCTGAAAATGCGACCGTACGCAGTTTAGAACAGGCCGTGATCGAGGCTGAGAAAATAGGGTATCCGTTAGTTGTTCGTCCATCGTATGTGCTAGGTGGTAGAGCAATGGAAATTGTCTATAAAGAGTCTGAGCTGCGCCAGTATATGCAAAATGCAGTTAAAGTCTCAAACGATGCGCCTGTGCTGCTTGATCACTTCTTAAATGCAGCGGTTGAAGTTGACATAGATGCCGTTTGTGATGGTAGTACCGTCGTTATTGGTGCGATTATGCAGCATATCGAGCAAGCAGGTGTTCACTCAGGTGATTCTGCTTGCTCATTGCCGCCGTACAGCTTAGCAGCAGGTGTGCAGGATGCCATGAGAGATATGGTCCGTAAAATGGCCTTAGAACTCGGTGTTATTGGCTTAATGAACGTGCAGTTGGCTTATCAAAATGGTGAAATTTACGTCATTGAGGTGAACCCACGTGCATCAAGAACAGTTCCTTTTGTGTCCAAGTGTATAGGTGTTTCACTTGCGAAAGTGGCGGCATTGGTAATGACGGGTAAAACCTTACCTGAGCTTGGTTTTACTGAGGAAATTGTTCCTAAATTCTTCAGTGTTAAAGAAGCTGTTTTCCCGTTCAACAAATTTCCAGGCGTTGACCCTATCTTAGGCCCGGAGATGAAGTCCACGGGTGAAGTTATGGGGGTGGGTGCTAGCTTCGGTGAAGCCTTCATGAAGGCTCAAATAGGTGCAGGTGAGAAAATGCCTGTTAAGGGCAAAGCCTTTATCTCCGTTCGTGATGTAGATAAAGAAGCTGTTGTTCCTGTAGCACAAGATCTGGTTGGATTAGGTTTCAAGTTGATCGCGACGTCGGGGACTGCCACTTTGCTTGAAAAGGCAGGTTTACAGGTTGAGCGTGTTAACAAAGTCATGGAAGGTCGTCCAAATATCGTTGATTTAATGAAAAATGGTGATATCGCCTATGTCATTAATACAACAGAAGGTCGTAAGGCAATCGCGGATTCAGCGGCTATCCGTCGTGCAGCGATTCAGCACAAAGTGCCTTATACAACGACTCTTGCGGGAGCGGCTGCTGTAACTGAAGGCTTGAAGTTTGGTGAGGAAAAGGTTGTTCGTCGCTTACAAGATTTGCATGCAGGAGTGTTTTCATGAGTCGTGTTCCGATGACGGTGGCCGGAGAGGCTGCATTGAGAGCAGAGCTTGAGCAGCTTAAAACCAAAGATCGTCCAAAAGTAATTGCGGATATTGCTGAAGCGCGTGCACATGGTGACCTGAAGGAAAATGCTGAGTATCATGCCGCTCGTGAGCAGCAAGGTTTCATCGAAGGGCGTATAAGGGAGTTAGAATATAAGCTCTCTTTGGCGCAGGTTATTGATGTTTCTAAAATACCTCACACTGGAAAAGTGATCTTTGGTGTAACAGTGAGCCTTGTTAACCTCGATACTGATGAAGAAGTGTCTTATCAGATTGTTGGAGATGATGAAGCGGATATTAAGAAACAGAAAATATCCGTGAACTCACCCATTGCAAGAGCCTTAATTGGGAAAGAGGAAGGCGATGTGACAGCTGTCAACACCCCAGCGGGAATGACAGAGTATGAAATTACCCATGTGACACACGCAGTCTAAATCGTTTATTGCCACCCCGCGTTTATTTGGGGGTGGCTCTGATTTATCAGTACTGCAAACTTATACAGAGCGCATTAAATTCGACAGTTTAGGATTAGGTGCGCTTGATTTTCTGTACAACAAGGCTAAGTTGCCAATCTCTTGCACTAATGTCGCTTCGACAATCTCGCAAAGCTCTTGAATAAGCTGCTTTTTAAGTTGGCGATCTCCAACTGAGAAGCGCACTTTAATGAGTTCGTGATCCTCTAAAGCTCGATCAACTTCTAATTGGATGTTTTCGGACAAGCCATTGCCCGCGACCATGACAATCGGATTAAGTTGATGTCCAATCGTGCGAAAATGTTTTTTTTGCTCAGGCGTTAAGCTCATACTAAAATGTTTATCTCGTGATTCGGGTTGAGGCATTCTATGCCTAATAATAGCCAAGATAGCATTCTACAATACTCACTGATGAGTGAGTAGTCGTGAAGCTTTAAAGTTAGCCCTTTCCGCGCCATAGGTTCTGCAGATTTGACCTGTAGGGCTGGAACATTTGTGGGGTATGAGTATCTAAGTACTGATTGTAAACGTATTCAATCAGCGTATCCCGAGTATAGATGACTTTGCTGAGTCCTTTTGTAAGGGGGGGTTGTAATTCAAAATTAATCCCTCATATAGTTAGGCTGGCAGGTGTGCGTTGGTAGTGGATGCGTGGCAGCGTGTGTGGGGTAAGAGGTATCCTGCTTGTGTTGCTCTGATCCTACTCTGTACTATTTTCGTAAAGGAATCTGTTAATAGCGATAATGTACAAGAGTTAAGGCAGGCGCAGCGCTCAATTAGATTAATTTATCAACTCGATTGATCAATTAGTCATAGGAAAATATCAGGTAGATCGAATGACCTGTGTTATGATGACTTTATGGTCATTAAAAAGATAAACTGAGGGTGGACCTTTGAACGATATGGCAAAAAACTTAGTGCTGTGGCTCGTCATAGCAGCGGTTCTTCTGACCGTCTTTAATAATTTCAGTACAGAGCCTGATGCCCGGACGCTGAGTTACTCAGAGTTTGTAACTGAGGTTCAGTCAGGAAGAGTCTCTAAAGTCGTGATTGATGGTTTTACAATCACTGGGCAAAGGCCAACGGGTGAAAGCTTTGTCACCATTAGACCAGCCGTGCAGGATCCAAAGCTTATTGACGACCTGTTAGCCAATAATGTTGCTATTGAAGGTAAACAGCCTGAGGGTCAAAGTATTTGGTCTCAGCTCTTGGTAGCGGCCTTCCCGATCCTGATTATTATTGCAATTTTTATGTTCTTCATGCGTCAAATGCAAGGCGGCGGCGGTGGCCGAGGCGGTCCAATGTCGTTCGGCAAATCCAAAGCTAGAATGATGAGTGAAGACCAAATTAAAACAACCTTTGATGATGTCGCAGGTGTTGAAGAGGCAAAAGAAGAAGTTGCTGAACTTGTTGACTATCTTCGAGATCCTGGGAAGTTTCAGCGTTTAGGTGGACATATTCCACGAGGTGTTTTGATGTCCGGTTCTCCTGGTACCGGTAAAACCTTGTTGGCAAAAGCGATAGCTGGAGAAGCAAAGGTTCCTTTCTTCAGTATCTCAGGCTCTGACTTTGTTGAAATGTTTGTCGGTGTCGGTGCATCTCGCGTTCGTGATATGTTCGATCAAGCAAAGAAACATGCACCTTGTATCATCTTTATCGATGAGATTGATGCCGTTGGTCGTAGTCGCGGCGTAGGTTTAGGTGGTGGTAACGATGAGCGTGAACAAACGCTAAACCAATTATTGGTTGAAATGGATGGATTCGAAGGAACAGAAGGAATAATTGTTATTGCTGCAACGAACCGCCCTGATGTACTGGATCCAGCGTTATTGCGTCCAGGTCGCTTTGACCGTCAAGTGCACGTCGGCCTGCCTGATATTCGTGGTCGTGATCAGATTCTCAAAGTTCATATGCGCAAAGTACCTCTGGGTGATGATGTACGCTCGGATTTGATTGCACGTGGTACACCAGGCTTCTCGGGTGCAGACTTAGCTAACCTTGTTAACGAAGCGGCACTGTTTGCTGCAAGAGAAGGCAAGCGTATTGTCGGAATGGAGCAGTTTGAGAAAGCCAAAGACAAAATCATGATGGGCGCTGAGCGTAAATCCATGGTGATGTCATACAAAGAACGGTTGAATACGGCTTATCATGAATCAGGTCATGCTATTGTGGGCCGCTTGATGCCTGAACATGATCCTGTATATAAAGTGTCAATTATTCCGCGTGGTCGAGCATTGGGTGTGACGATGTTTCTTCCTGCAGAAGACCGTTACAGCTTTAGTCGACAAGGCATTATTTCTCAAATATGCTCACTCTATGGTGGCCGTATAGCAGAGGAAATGACTCTAGGAAAAGAAGGTGTTACGACGGGGGCTTCGAATGACATTCAGCGTGCAACAACCTTGGCTCGTAACATGGTGACGAAATGGGGCTTAAGTGAGGAGCTCGGTCCTTTGCTGTATGCTGAAGAGGATGATGATCCTTTTGGTCGTGGCATGGGTGGTGGAGCCAAGGCTAAGTCAGAAGAAACTCAGCGTAGAATTGACGCCGAAGTTAAAAAGATTATTGACACTTGTTATGCAAAAGCCTATCAAATCCTCACAGATAACCGTGACATTCTTGAGACGATGACGCAAGCGCTCATCAAATATGAAACGATAGGCTCGAAGCAGTTAGATGAGTTGATGGCAAGAGAGCCAGTCACCGCTCCGGAGGGTTGGGATGAGGCAACTGAACGATCCAACTCAGAGCCATCTAAGCCTTCTGCAGTTGAACCTGACTCTACTGTACAAGCAGAGGAAAAAGAGTCTGATTCTGATGATCATGACTTGACTGAGTCTTCTGATTCCAATGAAGATCAAGAGTCTCAGGGGGCGGGTGAATCAGCAGGGCCTGTAGATCCTTGGACAGGAAAGCCTGGTTCAAAATAGAAATTGGCTTCTAAACAAATAAAAAGCTGGCTTAGGCCAGCTTTTTATTTATAAATTAGTTTTGTGTATTGCCAATACGTTGTGAGTGAGTGGCTAAGGCATCAAGATGAAATCAATCCAATGTGGAACTAAGAGGCTTGCTCTAGACGAGCCTAAGGTGATGGGAATATTGAATGTTACTCCCGACTCCTTCTCTGATGGTGGTCGTTACTATCGGGATGACTGTCTTTCTTTGGATGCAGTGCTAAGGCAGGCCAGAGAAATGGTGATGAATGGTGCTCAGATACTCGATGTGGGTGGTGAATCGACTCGACCGGGTGCTGCCGAGGTGAGCGTCCAGCAGGAGTTGGATAGAATTGCTCCAGTTGTTGAGCGTTTAGTGTCTGAGTTTGATGTGGTCGTTTCTGTTGATACCAGTCAGCCAGTGGTGATGTCGGTCGCTGCTTCGCTTGGCGCAGGTTTGATTAATGATGTGAGAGCGTTGCGTGTAGAGGGGGCGCTTGAGGCTGTTGTTAAAGCTAAGCTACCTGTTTGTCTGATGCATATGCAAGGTGCGCCGGCTACGATGCAAGAAAAACCTGAGTATCAGAATGTTATGGATGATGTTTCGCATTCTTTGCTTAAATATGCCCGCCGTTGTGAAGAGGCCGGGGTGGCGAAAGATCAGATTATTCTCGATCCGGGTTTTGGTTTTGGGAAAAGTTTGGCGCATAACTTACAGCTCTTAAATCGTTTAGATGAGATTTGTGAGCTGGGTTATCCTGTGTTGAGTGGTACTTCAAGAAAATCAATGGTGGGTGCGATAACCGGAAAAGAACCTCAGCAGCGATTAGGGGGGAGTCTTTGCTCCGCTATTCTTGCTGTTCAAAAAGGTGCTTGTATTGTGCGTGTTCATGATGTAGCCGAAACTGTTGATGCTCTAAAATTAATGAAAGCGGTTAGACGTGAAGCCTGGGAGGTGTAGTTTGGTACGTAAATATTTCGGAACGGATGGAATCCGGGGGGCTGTTGGTACCTTTCCTATTACACCCGATTTTGTTTTGAAGTTAGGTTGGGCGGCAGGTTGTGTGTTTGCGCGTGAAGGTCGTAGCAAAATTGTTATCGGCAAGGATACGCGAATATCGGGCTATATGTTTGAGTCTGCATTGGAGGCGGGTTTATCAGCGGCAGGTGTCGATGTTTTGTTGACAGGGCCTATGCCCACTCCGGCTATTGCGTATCTCGCTAAAACATTCCGAGCGGATGCTGGAATTGTCATTAGTGCATCTCACAATGCTTATCAAGATAATGGAATTAAGTTTTTTTCCTCTAAGGGGACTAAGCTTCCTGATTCAGTAGAGTTGGCAATTGAAGCGCAAATGGATTTAGCAATGACGACGGTGTCTTCAGATATGCTGGGTAAAGCAAAGCGTATAGATGATGCGGCAGGTCGTTATATAGAGTATTGCAAAGGGACGATTAATGGTGCTCTGAGCTTAAAAGGGATGAAGATCGTCTTAGATTGTGCGAATGGTGCAACCTACCATGTCGCCCCCTCTGTTTTTAGTGAGCTGGGTGCTCAGGTGATTGAAATAGCATCTTCACCGGATGGATTGAACATCAATAAAGAGTGCGGTGCTACAGATGTGGCTCGTCTGCGTAAAGCGGTTGTGAGTGAGTCAGCCGATATTGGTGTTGCTCTGGATGGAGATGGCGATAGGCTGATTCTTGTTGATCACACGGGTGCTGTAGTTGATGGTGATGAAATACTGTTTATCATTGCCATGATGATGCATCGGAATGGTGAACTGGCGGGTGGAGTTGTCGGGACGCTGATGTCAAATTTTGGTTTGCAAAAAGCATTTTCCGACTTGGACATTCCGTTTTTACGTGCAAATGTAGGTGATCGGTATGTGCTGGAGCTGTTGTCACAAAAAGGTTGGCTTCTTGGGGGGGAGGGCTCGGGTCATATAGTATGCCGTCATTTAAGTACAACGGGAGATGGAATTGTTGCAGCCCTCCAGGTTTTAAAGGCCATGAATGAGATGGGTAAAACATTATCTGACTTGAAGTCTCAAATGACTAAGCTTCCTCAAGTGATGATAAATGTTCCACTGCCTAAAGGTATTAATCCTCTAGAAATGCCAGCTATTCGTCATGAGGTGGAGAAAGCAGAACAAATCCTTAACAATGCTGGGCGTGTTTTACTGAGACCGTCTGGTACTGAGCCGCTTCTTCGAGTCATGGTAGAGGGTGTTGATTTTGATCAGGTGACACGTATAGCGACAGAGTTGGCCGAAAGTGTTGAAACTTATACGCGTAGGCTTGAAATCTAACAGAAACTCCGTTAATATTTGCGCCTCATTTGAAAAGGGAGCAACTCATGCGTAAAGCAATAGTGGCTGGTAACTGGAAAATGAATGGTTCTTTGGTGTCAAACGAATTGCTAATTAACGCAATTCTGAAAGGTGCTGATAAGCTATTGACAGATTCCGTTGATGTTGTATTATGCCCGCCCAATGTTTACCTGAGTCAGGTTGGTGAGTTGCTCAAGAATAGCTCTGTTATGTTTGGTGCGCAAAATATATCGTTGCATCAAGGTGATGGTGCTCATACGGGTGAAGTTAATGCTCGTATGGTTAAAGAGTTTGGTGCGCAGTTTGTTATTGTTGGTCACTCTGAACGTAGAGCAAATCAATATGAAACTGATGCAAATGTGCTTGATAAAATTAAGCATGCTCTTCACTATGGTGTAACTCCTCTTTTCTGTGTTGGTGAGACATTAGATCAGCGCGAAAGTGGTAAGGTTGAATGTGTTATATCCGATCAAGTGCTGTCAGTGCTTGAGGGTCTGACTGAGCAAGACGCAAGTAAACTTGTTGTAGCGTATGAGCCAGTCTGGGCTATTGGAACTGGGTTAACGGCGACGCCTGAACAAGCTCAAGAAGTGCATAGCTACATACGTAGTCTGTTTTCTTCTAAATATGGTCAGGGTATAGCTGAAAAAGTCCGTATACTCTACGGTGGAAGTGTAAATGCTACCAATGCATCAGATCTTTTTAAAATGAAAGATATAGATGGTGGATTGGTTGGTGGTGCATCTCTAAAAGCTGATGAATTCTTAGAGATATGTAGATCTTCTGCAGATCTCGTGGTGAGTGATTAAAATGATTGAAACACTGGTTCTTATCGTGCATGTACTGCTGGCTGCAGCGATTATCGCTTTAGTTCTGCTTCAGCAGGGCAAAGGCGCTGAAGCAGGTGCATCATTTGGTGGTGGTGCATCTCAAACTGTGTTTGGGAGCACAGGTTCCGGTAGTTTTATGGTAAAAATTACGGCACTAGCGGCAGCAATCTTGTTTTCCACAAGCTTTGCGTTAGCGTATTTCGCAAAGGAGCGGGCTGCGAACGTGACTGAGGTGGGTATTCCTTCAGCAAGCGTGATTGAATCTGCTGCTGAACGAAATCAGTTGCCTGTGTTAGAGGTACCAAGGTCTGCTGATTTGCCCTCAAGCGATATGCCGCAAGCAGATTGATAGTAACGTTTTAGCCGACGTGGTGAAATTGGTAGACACGCCATCTTGAGGGGGTGGTGAGCCTAGCTCGTGCCGGTTCGAGTCCGGCCGTCGGCACCATTTTTAAAGTTTTGATGCGGGGTGGAGCAGTCTGGTAGCTCGTCGGGCTCATAACCCGAAGGTCATAGGTTCAAATCCTGTCCCCGCTACCAATTTTAGCGTAAAGCTAATCGTTTATGAGTAAAGTAGATTTAACTGTACTGGTATAAACCAGTGTTTAATTTTATATACTTGCTCGCTTAGTGTGCAATTGCTATACTATTTGCACTGTGTTAGCTGCTTTCCATTTCATAATATTTAGAGACTATAAACGCTGCATCTTGTTTTTTAAGTTTGCGTGTTTTTTGTCTTAAGTATTATGGCAGTATGAAACGTAAAAGCCCCCAACGTGGGGCTTTTTAGTAGGCAAATTTAGGCTAAATGCCTGTCAGAAATGGGTCCGCGCGTGACCCATTTTTTGTTTCAGGGCAAAGGTCATAATGAGGTAGTGTGTGTCGGCAAAACTGAAACAACTGGAAACTCTAATTGGTCCAGCCGTAAGTTCGTTAGGTTTCGAACTTTGGGGTATTGAGTATCAATCCGCAGGTAAAAACAGCACTTTGCGAATATTTATAGACAGTCCTGATGGGATATCTGTTGATGATTGTGCAAAAGTGAGTCATCAAGTGAGTGGCGTCTTAGATGTTGAAGATCCAATCAAAGAGCAGTATCTCTTAGAAGTATCCTCGCCTGGTATGGATCGACCTCTTTATAGATTAGAGCACTATCAACTTTATGTTGGACATACTGTTCAAATTCGACTCCGTGTTCCTTTTGAAGGGCGACGCAAGTTCAAAGGTATACTAAATGGTACTGAGGGTGAAGACGTGTTGCTGGTTGTCGATGATGAGGAATACATACTTCCTTTAGATATCATTGATAAAGCAAACGTAGTGCCACAATTTTGACGTATTTATGATTTTGCAGATTCAAGTGAGACACAATAATGAATAAAGAAATTTTGCTGGTTGCAGAAGCGGTATCGAATGAAAAAGATGTGCCGAAAGGTGTTATTTTTGAAGCGATTGAAGTCGCACTAGCAACAGCAACCAAAAAACGTTACGACGAAGATGCTGACATTCGAGTCGTCATTGACCGCCAAACTGGGGACTATGAAACATTTCGTCGTTGGTTGGTCGTTGATAACTCTGCTGTACCAGCCTTGGGTACGGAGCTTACGTTGCAAGAGGCGGAAGAAATCAATGCGAATCTTCAGCCAGGTGATATTCATGAGGAGCAAGTGGATTCGGTTGCCTTTGGACGTATTGCCGCTCAAACCGCTAAGCAGGTAATTGTTCAAAAAGTGCGTGAAGCGGAAAGAGCGAAAGTTGTAGATCAGTACCGTGATCGTCAAGGGGAATTAATTGCAGGCACGGTTAAAAAGGTAACCCGTGACAATGTGATTATTGATCTAGGCAATAATGCCGAAGCCTTGCTTCCGCGCGAAAATCTTTTGCCAAGAGAAAGTTTTAGAATGGGTGATCGGGTTAGAGCTGTTTTGGCTGAGGTGCGTGCTGAAGGTCGTGGACCGCAGCTAATATTGAGCCGGACGAGCCCAGAGATGCTGATTCAGCTTTTCAGCATTGAGGTACCAGAAGTTGCCGAAGATGTTATTGAAATTCGTGCGGCCGCAAGAGATCCTGGTTCTAGAGCCAAGATTGCTGTTAAAACAAACGATGGGCGCATTGATCCTGTTGGTGCGTGTGTCGGCATGAGAGGCGCACGTGTTCAAGCCGTTTCCAATGAATTGGGTGGCGAGCGTGTCGATATCGTGCTTTGGGATGATAATCCCGCTCAATTAGTTATAAACGCCATGGCACCTGCTGAAGTTGCATCGATCATCATTGATGAAGACAGTCATTCGATGGACGTAGCCGTTGCAGAAGATGCCTTGGCGATGGCGATTGGTCGAAGTGGTCAAAACGTTCGTTTGGCAAGTGAGCTGACGAAATGGAAGCTTAATGTCATGAGCGAAGCGGAAGCTCAAGCAAAGCATCAGTCAGAAGTTGGCAATGTGATTCAGACCTTTATTCAGCACTTAGATGCCGATGAAGAGCTTGCGCAAATTCTGGTCGATGAAGGCTTTACCTCATTAGAAGAGGTTGCTTATGTGCCTGTCGACGAGATGCTACAAATTGTAGGCTTTGATGAAGACTTAGTTGAAACCTTAAGAGCGCGTGCTAAAGATGCGCTGCTTAATTTAGCTATTGCTTCTGAAGAGCAGTTGGGTGATGCAGAACCTGCTGAAGATCTTCTTAATATGGAGGGGATGGAACGCACACTTGCCTATCAAATGGCATCTGTGGGAATCATCACGATGGAAGATCTTGCAGAGCAATCAATTGACGATCTACTTGAGATCGAAGGCATCACAGAAGAGCAGGCCGCACAGTTAATCATGACTGCTCGTGCGCCTTGGTTTTCCGAAAGTCAGTAAATATCAACGGAGAAGAGGAACCCATTTATGGCAGAAGTAACCGTTAAACAACTTGCCGATGTGGTTGGTGTATCCGTTGAGCGATTGCTCAAGCAGATGCAAGATGCCGGTATCAAAGGTAAGAATGAAACATCTAATGTGACTGATGCTGAGCGCCAGTCACTGTTAAACTTTTTGAAAAAGTCTCATGGTGAGCAATCAACCGGAAATGAGCCGATCAAAATTACACTTAAGCGTAAAACAACATCGCAGCTGAAAGTTTCAGGTGCGTCAGGAAAGCGTAAAACGGTCAATGTCGAAGTGCGTAAAAAACGCACATATGTGAAGCGCGATGAGCTTGAAAATCAAGCGGCTCAAGATGCCCAGCCAACGGCTCCTGAAGTCGAATTGCCCATTGAAGCTGCAGTGACAGAGATCGCCGTTAACGCTGCTGTTTCCAATACTGTTGCCCCTGTAATAGAAGAGCAAGTTGCCATCACTGAGTCTGTTGAGCCAGTAATGTCAGACGTAGTTGAGCCCGTGTCCGAAGAAAAATCCGCAGGAGTGGAATCAGCTCGCAACGAAGTGGCTTCTAATACAGATGATGCAGTTCCTGTTAAAAAGCAGCGTGCGGCTGATGATGCATCATCTGATAAAGAGAAAAAAGCACCTTCTAAAACGAAAGATGCGCGTGGTAACAAGGAACGAGGCCGCAATAAAGATGCGGATGAAATCCCTAGGCGTGGTAAGCCCATTGCGGCAAGAGCGCCTTCGGTTGGCGAGGAGGAGATGCCTAGAGGTACTCGTCGTCCAGGTAAAAGTCCAAAACGTGCAAATGCACGTGGACGAGTTCAGAACCAGCATGGCTTTGAAAAACCGACAGGTCCTGTCGTACATGAAGTGACCTTGCCAGAAAGCATTACAGTTGCCGAGTTGGCAAAGAAAATGTCTGTTAAGGCGGCAGAAGTTATCAAAGTTATGTTCAAAATGGGGGCTATGGCCACCATTAACCAAATTCTTGACCAAGATACAGCTATTTTAGTTGTTGAAGAAATGGGTCACAAAGCAACGGCGATGCAAGAAAATGCAGTTGAGGATGCGTTGCTTGAAAGCATGCAGGCTCACGAAGGCGAAGAAATGCACCGTGCACCGGTTGTGACAGTGATGGGTCACGTCGACCACGGTAAGACCTCT
Source organism: Nitrincola alkalisediminis (assembly GCF_009821115.1). Lineage (GTDB taxonomy): Bacteria > Pseudomonadota > Gammaproteobacteria > Pseudomonadales > Balneatricaceae > Nitrincola > Nitrincola alkalisediminis. The sequence continues at coordinate 15,395 of NZ_VYTY01000018.1, forward strand.
TTGCTTGACTATATACGTAAAGCTAAAGTCGCCGCAGGTGAATCAGGTGGTATTACTCAGCACATAGGTGCGTATCATGTTGAAACTGAGAATGGCATGGTGACCTTCTTGGATACACCTGGACATGCTGCGTTTACTGCGATGCGTGCGCGTGGTGCCAAGCTTACGGACATCGTAATCTTAGTCGTTGCGGCTGATGATGGTGTAATGCCACAAACAGAAGAGGCCATTCAGCACGCGAAAGCGGGCAATGTGCCGATTGTTGTTGCGGTGAATAAGATTGATAAGCCAGATGCGGATTTAGACCGCGTGCGCAGTGAATTGGCTCAGCGTGATGTTATTTCAGAAGAATGGGGCGGTGATGTGCAGTTTGTGCATGTTTCGGCAAAAACCGGTGAAGGTATTGATGCGCTGTTAGATGCAGTCCTTCTTCAGGCGGAAGTATTGGAACTAAAAGCCATACCTACCATTCCTGCTACCGGGGTTGTCGTTGAGTCTCGTTTAGATAAAGGTCGTGGATCTGTTTCCACCTTATTGGTACAAAACGGTACCCTTCGCAAGGGTGATATCGTTTTGGCGGGCCTCTATTACGGCCGTGTGCGTGCCATGTTGGATGAGAATGGTCGCTCAGTAGACACAGCAGGGCCTGCTATCCCCGTCGAAATTCTCGGCTTGGATGGAACGCCAGATGCTGGTGATGAGTTTGCCGTTGTGTCTTCTGAGAAGAAGGCGCGTGAAGTGGCGTTGTTCCGTCAGGGCAAATTCCGTGAAGTTAAACTGGCTCGTCAACAAAAAGCGAAGTTGGAGAACTTGTTTGCAAATATGCAAGCAGGTGATGTTAAGTCACTGAATATTGTTCTTAAAGCCGATGTTAGAGGTTCTTTGGAGGCCTTAACACAGTCTTTAGAAGATCTGTCGACAGACGAAGTGAAAGTTAATATCGTGTCCAGTGGTATTGGTGGTTTTGGTGAAACCGATGCGAACCTGGCGTTAGCTTCATCAGCAATTTTAATTGGTTTTAACGTCCGTGCGGATAACCAAGCCAAAGCGATTGTTGAACGTGAAGAGCTTGAACTTCGTTATTACAGTGTTATTTATGACATCATTAACGATGTGAAACAAGCAATGGCCGGTCTGCTCTCACCTGAATATCGTGAAGATATCGTAGGTATTGCTGAAGTGCGTGATGTATTCCGTTCGCCGAAGCTGGGTCAGATTGCTGGCTGTATGGTTATCGAAGGAACGGTGTACCGTAACAAGCGCATCCGGGTTCTACGTGACAACATTGTTATTTATGAAGGTGAATTAGAGTCTTTACGTCGCTTTAAAGATGTTGTTTCCGAAGTCAGAAATGGCATGGAGTGTGGTATCGGCGTTAAGAACTACAATGATGTTCGTGTGGGTGACCAGATCGAAGTCTTTGATACCATCGAAGTGAAACGTACTTTATAACGGAGAACTATGGCTCGCGAATTTAAACGTACCGATCGAGTGTCCGACCAGATCCAGCGGGATCTGGCGATGCTGATTCAGCGCGAAATTAAAGACCCACGCTTAGGCATGGTGACGATCAGTTATGTCAAAGTCAGTAAAGACCTTGGTTATTCTGATGTTTATATAACCGTTATGCCGTTAGGTGATCAGACGCAGGAGCTTGCTTTAGAGCAATCTCTTGCGGTTCTAAATCATGCCGCTGGTTTTTTGCGCAAAGAATTATCGAAAGGCATTAAACTAAGAGTGATGCCGCAATTGCGGTTTCACTTTGACGCCAGTGTTGACCGAGGCCGTCGTTTGCACAGTTTGATAGAGCAAGCCTATCAGCAAGAGCAAAAACGGGTGGTGCCTGACACGGATTCAGACAAGCCCGAGGAGTAAGCTTTGGCTCGTAAACCAAAAGGCCGTCGTATTGACGGCATTTTTTTATTAAATAAGTCGGCGGGCATGAGCTCTAATAAAGCGCTGCAGCAGATCAAGCATCTTTATGGGGCTGAAAAAGCGGGGCATACCGGTGCGCTTGATCCTTTAGCAACAGGTATGTTGCCTATCTGCTTGGGTGAAGCGACTAAGTTTTCTCAGTACCTGCTCGACTCTGATAAATCCTATGTTACGACCGCTAAATTAGGTGCTCGAACAACGACCAGTGATGCCGAGGGTGAGGTGATTGAAACTCGTCCAGTGCCAGATAACTTAACAGCAGGCATTGTTGAGGCCTTACTTGTTGAGCATTTTACCGGTGAGATAGAGCAAGTCCCGTCTATGTATTCGGCCTTAAAATTGAACGGTCAGCCCCTATATAAACTGGCTCGTCAGGGCATTGAAGTTGAAGTTAAATCGCGTAGGGTGACCATTCATAGCATACGCTTGCTGGATCTGAGAGAGGATGAGCTTGATCTTGAAGTAAGTTGCTCTAAAGGAACCTATATACGCAGTATTGTTGAAGATTTAGGACAGTTGTTAGGCTGTGGAGCTCATGTCAAAGCTTTGCATCGCTTATCGACTGGGCATTTCACCGTTGATATGATGCGTACTCAAGCTGAATTGCAAGCTTATATTGATGAGCAAATGTCCGAAAATCCAGAGCAAAGTTACATACAAAATGCTTTGGATACGTTATTATTACCGGCTTGGAGTGCGATTGCTGACATCCCTGAACTCACCCTAAGTGCTGATCAAACAGAAGAGATTCTGTATGGTCGTCGAGTTCGTCTTGATGTAGCTGTGTCTTCAGAGTTTCGGTTGTTTGATAGGCCCACAGGCCGTTTTTTAGGCTTGGGTGAAACAGACGAAACGGGACTTTTAAAAGGCAAACGCCTCATCCGCAGTGATGACCTATAAAATATGCTGTGATTGCCGCGGCCGTCACAGCTTTGACGCAGTTCTGGAAATATGCCTGGTTCTGCGCGTCTATTAACCAGCAACCCTTGGGTTGTGAGCATATTGTTAAGGAGATTCAAATGGCGTTAAGCGTTGAAAAGAAAGCAGAAATCGTTGCAAGTTATGCGCGTGCAGAAGGTGATACAGGTTCTCCTGAAGTACAAGTCGCTTTGTTAACTGCAAATATTGAAGGTCTGCAAGGTCACTTCAAAACCAACAAGCAAGACCACCACTCACGTCGTGGTTTGATTCGTATGGTAAACCAACGTCGTAAGTTGTTGGACTATTTGAAGAGAAAAGATGTTGACCGTTACCTTAAGCTGATTGGCCGTTTAGGTCTGCGTCGCTAAGATACCGTGTTACCTCGGGGCCATACAGTGTATGGCCCTATTTTTATGGTCAGTCCTGAATGTATATGAATCATCCGGCCTGTACTCAGATAATGACTGGACAGTCTTTATCTGAGTACTGGTCAAAAGAAGGGTATGATTGAATCGCTCAGCACTGATCTCAGTTTTGTTAAGGAGAATTTATCGTGCAAGCGATTACGAAAACATTCCAGTTTGGTCAGCAAAGCGTTACGTTAGAAACGGGCAAGGTTGCACGTCAAGCAACTGGCGCTGTGATGGTCACTATTGATGAAAAAATTCAGGTTCTTTGTACCGTTGTCGGTGTAAAAGAGGCTAAGCCAGGACAGGATTTTTTCCCGCTGTCTGTTCATTATCAAGAGCGTTACTACGCCGTCGGCCGTATTCCAGGTGGCTTCTTTAAGCGCGAAGCACGTCCTACGGAAAAAGAAACCCTCACTTCACGTTTGATCGACCGTCCAATTCGTCCTTTATTCCCTAAAGGCTTCATGAATGAAGTTCAAGTTGTCTGCCAGGTGATGTCCGCTGATGTTGGTACGGACTCGGATATTGCGGCCATGATTGGTACCTCTGCTGCTCTAGCGATCTCTGGTATTCCATTCGAAGGTCCAATTGGTGCCGCTCGCGTTGGTTTCACAGAAGAGCGCGGTTATATCTTAAATCCAACCTATGCAGAGTTAGCGGATTCTGAACTTGACATGGTTGTAGCGGGAACCTCTGATGCAATCTTAATGGTTGAATCAGAGGCAAAAGAATTAACGGAAGACGAAATGCTGGGTGGCGTATTGTTTGCGCACCAAGAGTTCCAAGTGGTGATCAATGCGATCAACGAGTTAGCAGCTATTGCGGCTAAACCCACTTGGGATTGGACACCCGTTGAGAAAGACTTGAGCTTGACTCAGCAGGTCAAAGATCTTTTGGGCGCGCGCTTGAATGATGCGTACCAAGTAGCAGATAAAGTGCTGCGCCAAGATACAGTACGTGCTTTGCGTGATGAAGTCGTTGCGACTTTGGCTACGGATGCAGAAACAGCGCCATCGGCTGATGCGGTCAAGAAAGTCTTCTCTTCTGTTGAGAAAGAGACCGTACGTGATCGTATCTTAGAAGGTCAACCTCGTATTGATGGACGTGATACCAAAACGGTTCGTCCAATCAGTGTTGAAATTGACACGCTCAAAAGCGTTCATGGTTCATCTTTGTTTACACGTGGCGAAACTCAGGCAATCGTGACCTGTACCCTGGGTACAAACCGTGACATGCAGATCATCGATGCGATCGAAGGTGAGCGTAAAGACGGTTTCATGCTGCAGTATAACTTCCCATCCTACTCCGTAGGTGAGGCTGGCCGTATGGCAGGTCCTGGTCGTCGTGAAATTGGACATGGGCGTTTGGCGCGTCGTGGTATTCAAGCGGTATTGCCGTCGAATGATGATTTCCCGTATGCCATCCGTGTTGTATCTGAAATCACTGAATCCAATGGTTCCAGCTCAATGGCATCTGTTTGCGGTGCATCACTTGCATTGATGGATGCGGGTGTTCCGTTGAAAGCGCCTGTTGCGGGTATCGCCATGGGCTTAGTAAAAGAGGGTGAGCGCTTTGCAGTGTTGACCGATATCCTCGGTGATGAAGATCACTTAGGTGACATGGACTTTAAAGTTGCAGGTACTGATAACGGTATCACGGCTCTGCAGATGGATATCAAAATCACAGGTATCACTGAGCAAATCATGGAGATTGCGCTGGAGCAGGCTTTAGACGCTCGTAAGCATATTCTGCGTGAGATGGCGAAGGTCATTGGTTATAGCCGTCCTGAGTTACCAGAGAATGCGCCTGCCATGACTCAGATTAAAGTAAATCCAGAAAAAATCCGTGACTTGATCGGTAAAGGCGGTGCGACTATCCGTGCTTTAACTGAAGAGACCGGTGCGGCGATTGATATTGAAGACGATGGTACAGTTCGTATTTATGCGGCTAGCCGTCCTGCTGCAAAAGCCGCTCTTGAGCGTGTATTGGCAATCACGGCGGAAGCTGAAGTTGGCAAAATCTATGAAGGTACCGTTGTTCGTATTGAAGAATTCGGTGCGTTTGTGAACATTCTCCCTGGAAAAGATGGCTTAGTTCATATCTCTCAGATTGCTAACGAGCGTGTGAAGGCCGTAACGGATTACATCAACATGGGTGATGTTGTTAAAGTCAAAGTGTTGGATGTCGATGTTCGCGGACGTATCAAGCTTTCTATGAAAGATACGCTTGAAGATGAGTCTGTCGCTGGTTAATTCAGTAGCCTCTCGCGTCTAAATAAAAAACCTCACTCCTTGGAGTGAGGTTTTTTTATGAAAAAAACGCTGTTTTACGAATTGTCTTGAGATAGTGTGTAGAGTCTAAAGCCAAAAATAGTGATGAGAATTGAACAAAAATCAATCACAAGTGATAGCAGGATACTAATGCCTGATGAGCCAACGGCTTTTTCTATTAGCATTTGCAGTAGAAAGAGGGAGACAAAAATAAATAAATAGCCTTGCAGCAATATCCAGAAAAACTCTTTAGACTGCCCCCAGCTTTGCTTAAGGGATGTACTTGCCCCTTTGCCCTCTAGCACGCAGATATAGTCTGCAAACGAAAGTCGCACGCCGATAAATACGCCGGGAATGATGAGCATGATCAACCCCGCCATCACCGCCAACCCATTCAGAAGGTAGGTGATCAGTAAGCGCCCCCAGCTACTAATTCCAAGACTAATGGCCTGTAAGGTGGGTAGAGGGTTGCCATCAAGAACCGATTTCATGTAAAAAATGGTTGCCCCCCAGTACAGAGGTAAAAGCGCCAGTTCTAACAGACCGATGAAGACAAAGCTGGATGGGAGTGCCTCCATTTCATCACTGATTTGCCCCGTCATACTGAATTTTAGAAGCGCTAGAATAAGTAGAAACGGGAGTTGAATCGCAGCTAATGCCACTAAATGTGATTTGAAAAAGAATAATGCCTGACGCAAATATTCAAGGGTCATATTGAATCCTTCTGTTTTTTTGGGGCTTGCAGGGTTAAAAGTTTAAAGTGGCCGTTGTCAGCAAAGAGTTTAACATCTCTAAAATACGACACGGCGAGTTTTTCTAAAGCGATGTGTTGGTTCACAACAAAACATGCAATCCCGTTGGGTTTTAACAAGCGCGCCGTTTGGTTTAAAAAACGTTGCGTTAATTCAGATGATGTTGAAAAGCCTGAATGGAAGGGCGGATTGCAGACCACAAGATCAAAAGCGTTGCTTGGCAGTTGAGCGCCGGCATCGGAAGGCACAACCTGTCCTTTATTGCCCAGAGCGATCAGGTTTTCACTGCATGCCAGCAATGCGGCGGCATTATTATCTGTACTGGTTAATTGAATTGGGTAGTGGGCCAGCTCAATGCTTAGATATCCAAAACCACAGCCCAAATCGAGTACTGAACCCTGTATTAATGAGATATCACCTACCATATCAGGCAATTGATCGATGAGGAAGGCGCTGCCTTTGTCGATTTTTTGCCAGCCAAAGATGCCGGGCTTGGTATAGTAGGTTTTACCATTGTCGAAGGATTGAGCGCGCAGTTCTGCGTAGTTTTGATCGTCAAGCCAGTCGGTATCTGATGTCTGATGGCTTTTGATATGCTCAGACACCCACACACTGCCATTCACTTTACGTTCGACTAAGGGCGTTTGGAAAAGACTGGCCGTTTTACGGCTGAATGTTTTGATGCCTTCTGACTTGTCACCAATTAGAATCAAACACCCATTTTTCTTTAGCAAGCGAAAGGCATGATTGATGAGATGGTGAACTAGAGGCTTCTCTTTTGAAATGCGATAGACGATGCGATCAAATGAAGCATCCGAATGTGTATACAGTGTAAAGTCACCAAATGTGCAAGACCAGCCAGCGCGTTGCAAACTGAGAAATAGGTCGTATCGATTACAGACGACGTCGACGTTTGGGGGGCTAAGGGGCACATTGGAAGGCGTATTTTCGTCGGCGAGCCATAGTGTGCGCCCCTGCGATTGAGTGTTCAGGTATTGCATCACCTGTTGAAATGCAAAATCAACGCGCTGCATTGTCTGTCTCAGTTCTCTCTAGGTTAACGTCACGAACTTCCTCCGGTGTAAGCTCTCGATACTCACCGGGCAAAAGGGTTTCATCCAGCTCGATGCGGCCAATTCGTTGGCGGTGTAGTGCCGTCACACGGTTTCCTAACGCTGCAAACATACGCTTGACTTGATGGTAACGCCCTTCTGTGAGGGTCACCCAGCAGTGAGTTGCATCAATGCGTTCAAGGTGAGCAGGCTTTGTGCGCTGTTTTTCCCCCTTGAGGAGAAGGCCTTTTTCAAAGTGCACTTCAGCCTTTGCATCCAGCGGATCGGCAAGGCTAACATGGTAGAGCTTATCTGTTTTGTGTTTCGGAGAGGTAACCTGATGCGACCATTTTCCGTCGTCGGTGAGCAGCACTAAACCTGTAGCATCTATGTCTAAACGTCCAGCAATGTGCAGTGCATTTGCTCTTGGAGAGTCAATAAGCGTAAGTACAGTTGGGTGGGTTGGATCGTCCGTCGCGCAGACATAATCGGCAGGCTTATGTAGCATGATATAGAGCGGGCGAGGCTGAGAGAGTAATGTACCCTCCACCTCGACTTCATCGGTCTCTAAAATATGCCGCCCCGAGTCGCGCTCAGGTTCACCATTAACAGATACCAACCACGCATGAATCAGTCGTTTAACATCTTTGCGAGATTGTCCGGTGGCTTGAGCTAAATATTTGTCTAAACGCATAAGGCCTGCTAATTTTTCGAAAAAAGAGAGTATACCTTATCTTAGAATACAGCCAATATCCCTAAAGTTTGTCCCATGAAAGTCATGACCGTTTAGGCTAAAATAGCAGTTCTTAACCGATAGATTGAGGTGGCTGTGAAACTCTTTGTTGATAACCTAACCCATGTTGACTTTTCATACATTCACCCCCAGCGTGGTTTGGTGGGAGAGTCTTGGGAAGCACAGCTCATCTTAAAAGGTAAGCTCGATGATCAAGGCATGATATGTGATTTTGGTACGGTAAAAAAGCGTATTAAGGCTTGGCTGGATAGCCATATTGACCATATGTTAGTGGTCGCACGTGATATGGCGTCACTGAAGGTGTCTCAAGATGAGCTGGACACAGAAGTTGAATGGTTGTACCCAGACGGGGAGCGTTTCTTTTGTAAGGCTCCACATCAAGCGATTGCACTGCTGCCTGTTGCAGACATTACACAAAAAACGGTGGCAGGTTGGGCTCAAGAACAGTTGTTGGCCTTGTTTCCTGAACAAGTTGAAAATGTTGAAATCCACTTCGTTGCAGAAAAAATAGAAGGGGCTTTTTATCACTATAGCCATGGACTGCAGCAGCATAAAGGAAATTGTCAGCGTATTGCGCATGGTCACCGTTCTCGTATGGAGGTTAAGCTCGATGGTAAGCGTCGACAAGACATTGAGCTTTATTGGTCTCAGCAGTTTGCGGATATTTATATTGGCACGTTGGCGCACCGAGTAGAGTCCATTGAAGGCGTCAATCGATATGAGTATGTAGCACCTCAAGGGGCTTTTCAGTTGGAGTTACCGGCTCGCTATTGCTATGACTTGACAACTGAGACAACCGTAGAGCAAATAGCGCAACATCTGGCTGAACAGATAAAGGATGAGTATTCAGAGTATGAGGTGGAGGTTCGTGCATTTGAGGGTGTTGGAAAAGGCGCGATCGTTGTAATCGACTAAAGAGGTTTTATGCTTGGTGTCGGTCAGCCATCACGTTTTCGATGGCTGACCAGAGAGGCTGTTAGTCGCGCTCTACTGCAAGCGCTGTTCCCATGCCGCCACCAATACAAAGCGTAGCAAGGCCTTTTTTCGCATCTCTACGTGCCATTTCGTGCAGTAATGAAACGAAAATACGGCATCCTGATGCACCGATTGGATGCCCTAAAGCAATGGCGCCGCCGTTGACATTGACTTTGCTTGTATCCCAGCCTAAGTCTTTGTTTACAGACATGGCTTGCGCAGCAAAGGCTTCATTAGCTTCAACTAGGTCTAAGTCATCGACTGTCCAGCCTGCTTTTTCAAGTGCTTTTTGGGTTGCACAGATAGGGCCAGTACCCATGATAGCAGGGTCAACGCCGGAAGAGGCGTATGCAGCAATGCGTGCAATTGGCGTTAAGCCTAAGGCTTGTGCTTTTTCAGCCGAGCACACGATAACAGCGGCTGCGCCATCATTGATTGTGGAACTGTTACCCGCGGTGACCGTGCCATCTTTCTTAAAGGCAGGGCGTAACTTTTCCAGCATATCAATTGTGCAACCAAAGCGGGGTTGTTCATCTGTGTCAAACACAACGGGATCACCTTTGCGTTGAGGAATCAGCACTGGAATGATCTCGTCTTTGAAACGTCCAGCCGTTACTGCCGCTTCTGCTTTATTTTGGGATGCGAGTGCAAATGCATCTTGTTCTTCACGCGTAAACCCGTACTTCTCAACGATGTTTTCTGTCGTAATGCCCATGTGATAGTTGTTAAAGGCGTCCCATAAACCGTCTTGGATCATGGAGTCGACCATCTTCCAATCCCCCATGCGGGCACCATTACGAGAGTTAGGCAGTATATGTGGAGATTGGGACATGCTTTCTTGACCGCCAGCGATGATCATTTCGGCATCGCCGCAACGAATTGCTTGAACCGCCATTTGAATGGCTTTTAGGCCAGAGCCGCAGACTTTATTGATGGTAATTGCAGGAACTTCTTGTGGAATGCCGGCATGAATAAGTGCCTGACGAGCTGGGTTTTGCCCACAGCCAGCGGTTAACACCTGACCAAAAATGACTTCATCTACTTCCGCAGGGTTAATCGCATGCTTGTCGAGTAATCCTTTAATTACCGTGGCGCCGAGTGTGGCAGCAGGCAAGGAAGCAAGAGAACCATTGAATGCGCCTACAGCCGTTCGGCCAGCAGCAACAATTACAACTTCGCGCATGGGTATTCCTCATGAATTGGTAAAAATATCCTACACCGATTCATGCTCGCGTATGATGTTAAGAAAGTAAATCAAACGCCGAGCATTTCGCAGCGATAAACTATGATGTCTAACCGCTATGTGGGTATCTCGGCAGACCCTTTGAGTCTGCGCGAAATACAGCCGTTCTGTCAAGGTGGATGCTGATTAGAAATAGATCCGAAAGATATTTTAAGTGGGCTTTTTAAAGATCAATCTCGACGTTATCGATCAAGCGGGTATGCCCCATGTACGCGGCAGCCAAAATAACCAGTTTAGTATCATCGGCCTGCGCAGCAAGTAAATCTTCCTGTCGGACTATTCGAAGATAGTCGCGCTTGAATCCTGCCTTTTCGAGAAGGGTGAGGGCAGAGTCTTCCAACTCTCTATATGAGCGCTCGCCTTGATGTATCTTATCAGAACATGCCAATAAAACTTGATGCATTTGACTGGCGGCGGTTAATTCTTCGGCAGATAGATATCCATTACGAGAACTTAATGCTAAACCGGAGTCTGCACGGACAATTGGAATGCCCACGATTTCAATTGGGATGCATAAATCCGCAACCATTTTTCGGATAACGCGTAACTGCTGAAAGTCTTTTTTGCCAAAAAAAGCAATGTCTGGTTGTACAATGTTAAACAATTTACAAACAACGGTTGCAACCCCGACAAAATGCCCGGGTCGGCTATGTCCACAATAGAGTTCGGAGAGTCCAGGGACTTCGACAAGTGTTTGTGTGTTGCGGCCTTCGGGATAAATTTCCTGATCGGAAGGGGTGAATAAAAACGAACAACCTGCTGACTCAAGTTTGAGTTTGTCTGCATCGAGTGTACGCGGGTATTTATCTAAATCCTCATTTGCACCAAATTGCAGAGGGTTTACAAAAATACTGGCGACAACTATGTCTGCTTTTTTGACGGCTTCCTCAACTAAACGTATATGACCCGCATGAAGGTTACCCATCGTGGGCACCAGTGCAATGCGCAGACCTTGACGACGTAAGGGCGTTAAAACAGAGCGTAGCTCGTCGATTGTTATAATAGTTTGCATGGCTTAGAAACTCTGTGCTTCGCTCGGAAAGGTGCCATTCTTGACCTCATCGATGTAGCGCAAAATAGCGCCTTCAATGCTACTGCACCCTTCCATGAAGTTTTTAGTAAATTTAGGTCTACGTCCAGGTGTGATGCCTAACATGTCATGTAAAACAAGTACTTGAGCGTCAGTCGCAGGGCCTGCACCAATGCCGATAACAGGGATGCTTGCATTGCGGGTGATTTCTTCAGCCAAGAGTGATGGAACGCACTCAAGCAATAGAAGGCTAGCGCCAGCTTCCTCTAAGCGTCGAGCATCCTCAATCATTTCAAGTGCCGAGGATTTATCTTTCCCTTGAACTTTGTAGCCACCTAGTTTGTTCACCGCTTGAGGGGTTAAGCCTAAGTGAGCACAGACAGGGATTCCACGAGTAGCAAGCATTTCGATGCTCTCTGCGAGCCATGCCCCCCCTTCGATTTTGACCAGATGAGCACCTGCTTGCATGAGCTGAGCTGCGCTAGACATGCACTGTTCAGTCGTGGCATAGGTCATAAAAGGAAGATCCGCCATAATCATCGCGCCCTGATTGCCTTGGGCAACGCAGCGAGTATGGTAGGCCATTTCTTCAAGCGTGACGGGTAGCGTGCTGCTGTTACCTTGTAGAACCATCCCTAACGAGTCACCGACCAGAATCATTTCGATACCAGCAGTACTCATTAAATGAGCAAAGGTCGCATCATATGCAGTCAGAACTGTAAATTTTTTGCCCGCTTCTTTGAGGCTCGTCAGTGTATGCAGTGTGATGTTACTCATAAATCATCCAGACAAGAAATTGTGCAATGCATTAAAACGACATTATATCTGTATTTGCTTGAGTTTGCCCATTGGACAATTCGCTAGATAGTCTGAAAGCGGGGTTTTATCCGGAAAAATAAAATCAGGAGCTATTTCTGCTAGCGGATACACCACAAAATTGCGTTCAGTCATAAAGGGATGAGGGACCTGTAAGCGCTCTGTTTGAATCGACTCGTTACCGTAAATCAGCAGGTCTAGATCCAGTGTACGCGGCCCCCAATGTTGAACCCTGACTCGCCGATGGCCCTGTTCTAGGGCTTGCAGCTCATCTAGCAGCGCGTGGGCTTCTAGGTGGGTGTTTATTTCAGCCACTGCATTGACAAAGTCGGGCTGGTCTTGAGGGCCTACTGGTGCAGATAAATACAGAGATGAATGTTGAATCAGTGTCGATTCAGGCAGTTCTCTCAATTCTAATAATGCTTGTTTCACCTGCTCAAGCGGGACGTCTAAGTTGCTGCCAATGCCGATATAGCAGCGAATCGTAGCGGAACTCATAGACTGGGTTTCCGAGTAATGGGTTTGCGGCGACGTTTTTTTCTAGGGCGTTCATCTGTCGACTTGGCAATGCTCATAAGGCGGCGCTGTTCGGCGTTTGCGGATTGATAATCTGTCCACCATTTGCCCAAACCTTGTAAGTCTTCACCTGCGCTTTCGCGTAGTACGATTAAATCATAGGCGGCTCTAAATCGAGGATGCGTGATTAAGGTTTCAGCTTTTTTTCCATGATAGCGTGGAAGTCTTAGTTGCAGTTCCCAAATTTCGCGCATCGGTGTCGAAAAACGTCTGGGAATGGCGGTTGATTTTACCTGCATAGCTAATATCTGGTTGGCCGCTTCGTGCAGTGCAGGCAAGGGTGGTAATTCATCTAAGAGCTCTAAATAACGCTGCTGTAAGGGGTACCAGAGTAACGCGGCAAACATAAATGCCGGTGTTACGCTTTTGCCTTGATCCAAACGACGATCGGTATTGCGAAGAATCTGTGAGATTAGCTCGGCAGTTGGGTAATCTGGATTTTCAAGAATTGCATGCGTGGATGGAAACAGGTATCTGAATAAACCAAAGCGCTGTAATTGACGATATGAGGCGCTGCCATGGCCTGTTTGCAAAAGCTTGAGGGCTTCATCGAATAAACGGGCTGGAGCAATTCGGCTAAGTAAATTGTTCAGTCGATAAATGGGCTCGGCTGTTGCGTCTTCGACTTCAAATCCGAGTTTGGCTGCGAATCTTGCGGCTCGAAGCATGCGGACGGGGTCTTCGCGGTAGCGTTGTTCAGGGTCGCCAATCATGCGAATAATCCGGTTTTGCAAATCAGGATAGCCATTTGCAAAGTCGTGTATGCTGTAGTCGCGAACACAGTAGTACAGGGCATTAATCGTAAAGTCACGACGAAGGGCGTCTTCTTCAATACTGCCATAGACATTATCGCGCAGAATTAATCCCGTGTCTGATTGGCGACCATGTTCACCCGTTTCATTGTCATCTGAATCATGTGCTGCTCGAAAAGTGGCAACTTCAATGATTTCTCTACCGAAACGAACATGAAGCAATTTGAAACGGCGGCCGATCAGTCGTCCTCTATGAAATAGTTCGACGGCTTCTTCTGGGTGAGCTGACGTGGCTACATCAAAATCTTTTGGACGTTTTCCCAAGAGTAGGTCGCGAATACAGCCGCCTACTAAGTAGCTTTCATGGCCTGCATCATGAAGTCTGAAAACAACCTTCATGGCGTTGTCATCTAAAAGATGTCGTGGAATTTGATGAATGTGCTCTGGGATGACACGTTTTTCGCCTAAGTGAAGGTCTTGCATCAGCTGTTCTTTCAGCTCAGGCTCTGGAATCACTTTGTTTGGTATCGGTTTTGGCATGCGCTTCACTAGCAAAACGCCAGAGATAACGACACACAGAATGATCGCTAAAAAAATAAAATAGTCTAAACCCGTATTAAGCATCTGTTATTTTTGTTCCATTGAGGAGTGAAGTGTCAAGATTGTGCTATCTGCACATAATAACAGTTAAAATTTCGTAAGGGGATAGTCATGGTAAGGTCAGATGGGTGTGAAGGGATCATGGTGTGGAAGCTGAAGACAGACTAGGCAACAAAGTCTGTTGTTGTTTTTCGAGCACTGTGAAAAGTGTTTGTCGGTACTCTGTCTTCAGCTAAGCCTCATTGTTATTTTTATTTGAGGCGCTACATCATAAGTGTTTCAGCGTTTTTATTTTTATTGATGCTGATGTGTCTGTTTTTATTCTTATTACCCTATATATAGCAGGTATTGTGCCAACTTATTTAAGTTATTGTTTTATATTTGTTATTTTTGTTTTGGTTAAAAAAGCTGGTTTTTTTTCTAGCATTTGTTACGTGTTCTTCAAGGATAAGTGTTACCTGTGTGTAGTATGGTAACACTTTTCATGAAGTGTAACCGATTTGTAACCCCTCCGTTACAGCTCTGTTAACTTAGGCTTTCTTTTTTCGGTTTGCGAGGAATGCCTAACTTTTGGCGACGCTCCCAAAGGCATTTACGGCTGATGCCTAAGTTTTTAGCTAAGTCCGTTTCATTCATGCTGTCTTGATTCTCTAAGACGTAGCGCTGAAAGTAGTCATCTAGGGATAGGTCGGGTTTTGGTTCGTGCAGGCTTTTTTGCGTTTGGATGGGGTCTGCGGGTGGAGTTGTGTGCGCCGCTGAGATTTTTAATCCTAAAATATCCGGTGTGATGAGTGGGCCTTCCGCCAGAATAACAGCGCGTTCAATCGCATTTTGCAGCTCCCGAACATTGCCTGGCCATAAGTGCGCTTTAATCGCTTGCAAGCTTGCAGCGCTAAATTCTAGTTTTGCATTGTGCTTACGATTTTGTTCACTTAAGAAGATTCGTGCCAGCTCGACGATATCATCGCCTCGCTCACGTAGTGCTGGCATGTTGAGCTCCATGACGTAGAGTCTGTAGTACAAATCCTCCCTAAAGCGACCTTCGCTGGCCATGGCTTTGAGGTCTCGATGTGTGGCGGCAATTAATCGGACGTTTACTTTTCGTGCATGGACTGCGCCTACACGTCGAATTTCGCCTTCTTGAAGGAAACGTAAGAGTCGTGCTTGAGCTTCTAGAGGAAGCTCACCAATTTCATCAAGGAAGAGAGTGCCTTTATCGGCCGCTTCAATTAAGCCGCTTCGGCAGGTGTCAGCACCTGTAAAGGCCCCCTTTTCATGTCCAAACAGTTCAGACTCAATTAAGCTGTCGGGTATTGCCGCACAGTTGACGCTAATCATCGGAGCACTCGATCGCTGACTTTTTTGGTGGATACTCCGTGCAGCCAGTTCTTTTCCTGTTCCTGATTCACCCAGAATTAAGACGGTTGCATCTGTCTGTGCGACTTTATTAATGCGTTTTCGTAACTCAACCACGGCATCACATTCGCCTGTGATGAGGTCAGATTCGACAGCGAGCGTATCGTCTAGTACCGGCTCGGTACGGATCAGTTTGCTGATCGTATTTAACATCTCGTCATGATCGAAAGGTTTGGCGACATAATCAACAGCACCAAGTTTCATTGCATCAATCGCGGAACGCATACTGGCATAACTGGTCATGATTAACACCGGTATGTTAGCAAAGTTGCCAATCAGATCTGTACCTGCTCGACCGGGTAAGCGTAAATCACTAATAATAAGATCGTAGGCGTGAGCATGCATCAGGGTTTCAGCATCATTGACATTACTCGCGCAATCGGTGCTGTACTGATGTTTAACGAGTAGGCGTTTGAGCGCTTCTCGTATTACTTGCTCATCCTCAACAATCAGAATTCGGCTCATACTACGGGGACCTATTAATTCAAATAGCCTACGGAAGAGCAAATAGCACTTTGCCGTAAGGGAAGCTGAATGATTACCTGAGTGCCTTTGTTCTGTTTTTTGTTGGCAGGACTAATTATTTCAATAGTACCATAATGTTCAGTAATAATATTGTAGACTAACGAAAGTCCTAAACCAGTCCCTTTGCCAGGATCTTTTGTGGTGAAGAAGGGTTCGAACAAGCGAGGGAAGTGTTCTTGGGTGATACCTGACCCCTCATCTGTGACTCTGATCTTAAGGCGGTCATGATGAATACTGGCGTCGATTACAATCTTTGCGCGTTCAGTTGAGGCATCACACGCGTTATTAATCAGGTTAACAAAGACTTGCAGTAATAGCTGTTCATCACCATCACAATATAGCCTTTCGTCTACTTGGTTTGTAATTAGCATATCTTTACCGCGCTCATCTAGACGGACAAGGTCAATCGCTTCTTGAATGCATTGGCATAAATGGACGGGTGCAAACTCTGAGTGTCCGTCATTACTCCCTGTATGTGCAAAGCGTATCAATGACTGAACAATACGAGTGATGCGTGATGTTTGATGTAAAATTTGACTGCCTGTGCGCAGGACTTCGGGATCCTCTGTCTCTAATTTTAGATTTTGTGCTAAGCAGGCAATTCCCGTGACGGGGTTGCCTATTTCGTGGGCGACTCCAGCGGCAAAGCGACCCACTGAGGCTAAACGTTCTGTATGAGCCAAGCGGTTGGCCAGTGCTTTATGCTCAGTCTCATCTTCCACTAATAGAATCAACCCTTTCTCAGGTTGATCGTCTAAATGCGTTTTATGCAAGCTGAACCAATGGGTGATGCCGCCTATATCAATCGTGGTGGCGGGTTGGTAAGTGTCATTGGTGCGAGTGAAGTGGCCTAAAAACTCTGACCAAGGATACGGAAGTGCGGCAATGTTAACACCTAGTGTGGCTTCAGCTGAAAGGCCTGTGTAGTTTTCAAGCGCTTCATTCCAAAACAGTACGTATGCATGTTCATCTAAGGTACAAACCCCAATTGGCAGTCTTTGTAGCGTAAATCGATGGTGTCGTCTCATTCTATCGAGTTCGGCTGCAAGTCCTGAGAGGCGTTCATGGTAGTTTTCCAGTTGATTTTCAAGCAAATGGATTTCACGGCTTTTATACCGACCCTTGGAGTTTATTTCGTTGGGTCGTAGCACTGCTGTTGCTTCAGCTGGCCCGAGAAGACCGGATAGATTGTTTTCAAGTATGTTGCGCAGTCTTAATAGATCTAAGGGTTTCAGCTTGTTGCTCATCGGAAGCTTTAAAAGAGCCAAGGCCGCTTCAATCTCCCTCTGGGCAGATGCTTTCCCAAGTCGTGAGCTTAGACGCTGGGCGATGTCTTCAAGGGTTTCATGGTCTGAGCTAAAACTGGATGGTCGAGGCAGAGCGTTCAGTACACAGGATAACGCCGTATCTTGCTCTTCGGCGTCAGCGGGGACAACAAAAGACACTAAGATCATGGTTAAGGTATTGATCAGTAAAGATAGTAATGCAAAAAGATACCATTTATCCAACAAGTCTCGGGTAATCAGTGATGCATCGGGGAGTAGCACAGGTAAGAGAATTGTGAAAAACCAAAAGGCGGCGCCAGCGATAAGACCTGATAGAAATCCTATGCGGCTTGCTCTTTGCCAATATAGCGTGGCCAACACGCCGGGTAAAAATTGGACAAAGCCAATAAATGTAATGAGGCCTAGGTATGAAAGTTCATAATGATGATCGAGGTAAACATAGGCGGTGTAGCTGCCGAGCATGACAAACAGAATCAGGCTGCGACGAATCCACAAAAGCCATTTATACATACGAATGGAGTCGGGTAATCGAATAATGGGCAGTAAAAGGTGGTTTTGCATCATGGAGGCGAGTGCAACCGTGGCAACAATGGTGATCCCGCTGGCAGCTGAGAGTCCTCCAATAAAGGTAATGGCACCAAACCACTGTTGGTTGAGCTGATTACCTATGCCAAGCAGAATAAAGTCTGGATGACCCAGCGTGCCGAGTCGTTGACTTGCCCAGAGTAAAATTGGCACACAGAGTGCCATAATCAATAAAAACACGGGCATGATGATCATGGATAGGGTTAAGCTTTTTTCCGTTGCATTTTCACCAAACAATAAATGAAACATGTGTGGAGTGATAAAGGCGGCTGCGAAAAAGACGATGAATAGGGTTCTCCAGCTACCGGATTCAGGTGGCTGTTTCATATTTTGTAGAGCTTCTGGGTGTTGGCTTAACCACTCAGATAAGCCTGAAAACCCGCCGTGTATCCAAATGAAGGCAAAAAGAGTCAGCGTCAGAATGGCGGTTAGTTTAACAATAGACTCAAGGGCGATGGCGACGACAAGTCCGTCATGCCGGCTTCTTAAAGAGGCGTGTCGAGCACCGTATAAAATTGAGAAAAGCGCGATAATTAGACAAAATGCGGCTGCTATTTTGTGGCGGGGAACGCTTGAGTCAATCACATGAACCGATTCGACGAAGGCTTGGATTTGTATCGCCAGTAACGGCATGCTTGCGATTAGAATAAACAGAGTGATTAGGCTGCCAATAAAGGCGCTACGAAAGCGAAATGCAAACAAGTCGGCAACAGAGCTTAATTGGTAGCTGCGCGTGATCCTGAGCAACGGAATTAGAATTAACGGCGCAAGGATAAAGGTTGCGGTGGCACCAAGATAAGAGACTAGATAGGAAAACCCTGTCTCGGCCGCCATGCCAAATGCACCGTAAAATGTCCACGCGCTTGCGTAAACACCCAGAGAAAGAGAGTGAATGATAGGATTCTGAACAAGACGCTGAGGCAGAATGCCTCTCTCGGAGGCGTAGGCGGCTAAGAACAGTAAAAGTAGATAGGTGATGCTCAGCGTTGCAAGTAGATAAATGCTCATGGTTTCATCGCAGTTTGAGCCAAGCAATAAAGCTTGAGATAACAATAATGATCAGCCAAATAAAAAATGGCCATAGCCATCCAGTCCCTCCAAATAGCCATATATCCATCAGAGATGGCAAAATAAAAAAGCCGCTGAGCGTCAATAAAAACAGTAAGCGATGTTGATACATTCACGTCTCTTGCTGATTGGGTAAAACACAGGTGGCTGGAATCTGTTCAATGTGCCAGTTTTTGACTGCCCAGTCGATGATCTCATGTCGATTCGCTTGATGCATGTTTTCTGGTGGATTTTGGCCCAAGCATTTGAGTGCACAGCATAAGTTTTCCACCACCTTGTTATTTGAGATCGCTGGGGCTAGATTTTGCTTGCTGAGTTTCTGACCGTTTGCATAGGTGGCCAGTGGAATGTGAGCATACTCTAGTTTTTGGAAGTTGAAGTGCGATTGTAAGTCGCGTTGTCTAAAGGTCTCCTGCAGCAAATCAGCACCACGAACAATGTGAGTAATCTGTTGCTCATGGTCATCAATGACGACGGCCAGTTGGTAAGCGAAATACCCATCTCGACGTTTTAAAACAAAATCGTCGGGTCTTGGATGAAGCAAAACCTGCTTGCCTTGTATTCGATCTGTGAATTCAGATCCGATCGTGTCTGAGCGCAGTCGAAGTGCAACGCGTGCGTCAGCGTTTGGGGGTGTTTCCCTGCATTTGCCATCGTAAAGGTGGCGTGCATTTCGAGCGTCCAACTCGCTTCGTGCGCAGCCGCAAGGATAGGCCCTTTGCTGGTCTATGAGTTGGTTTAGGTGGGCTTCGTAGAGGTCAAGGCGTTGGCTTTGATAGACAATCGCATCATCCCATTCTAAGCCGTGTGCATCTAAGGTCTGTAGAATCCAATCGTTGGCGTCTTTGACAACACGGGGTGTGTCTATATCTTCAATACGAATTAACCATTTTCCTGCGTGATGGCGCGCATCAAGGAAGCTGGCAAGCGCTGCTAACAATGATCCAAAGTGAAGTGGCCCTGTAGGAGACGGCGCAAAACGACCCGTATATATCATGCGTTGTTTTGTCTATACAAGTACGGGTCAGAAATGCGATCACTGACCCGTCTAAGGTTTAACCTCCAAGCTGCTTTTCTTTAATCTCAGCTAAGGTTTTACAGTCAATACAAAGTGTTGCCGTCGGACGCGCCTCCAGACGACGTATACCGATATCAACACCACAGGCTTCACAGTAGCCATAGTCATCATCTTCGAGGCGCTCTAGCGCTTCATCGATTTTTCGAATTAATTTACGCTCACGATCCCGTGTTCGTAGCTCAAGGCTGAACTCTTCTTCTTGGCTTGCACGGTCAGTTGGATCAGCGAAATTAGTCGCTTCCTCTTTAAGATGAGTGATGGTGCTGTCAACTTCTTCCATCAACTCTTGTTTCCAGGCCTGCAGAATTTCGCGAAAATGCTGTTTCTGCGCATCATTCATGTATTCTTCACCCTCTTGCGCCTGATACGGTGCAGGGTGATGTATTTGAGAGTCGTTGTTGGTTGGCATAGTACAGCCTCACATCGCTTGCAATAATGAAAGGCATTACCAAAGATGAAATGGCCTTTCCGTTATTAGCTTAATACTAATCTACTTAAGATCTGTATTTTAGCATTAAGCCCTAAAAGGCGGTGAAATTACCAGAACCGACATCATTTAACCAGACCTAGAGCAATGAAAAATTGATATTCTCTGATATGCACTATGCTGGTGCGGTACGTTGAGGTTAGTATTCCCGTTTTTAGATGTGCAGGTAGAGTTATGCAAAATCAATGGAGCCTCCGCTCAAAAGAAATCGAGTCCTTTAAAGTGATGGACTTATTAAAGCGGGCCCGAGAGTTAGAAGCCTTGGGGCATGATGTTATTCATCTTGAGGTGGGCGAACCCGATTTTCCGACAGCGGGCCCTATTGTCCAAGCCGCTGCTGCCGCGTTAAATGCAGGTAAAACGCAATACACACCTGCAGCAGGTATTCCTGAGTTACGAGAAAAAATTGCGCAGTTTTATGCAGAGCGCTACAAGGTATGCATCACACCTGAGCAAGTGTTGGTGACACCAGGTGCGTCCGGTGCCCTATTGTTGGCGTTCTCTTTGATTGCCGATGTTGGGAAAACGATCATGATGAGTGATCCGAGCTACCCATGTAATCGTCAGTTTTTACGTCTGCTAGACGCTCGGGGGCAATTGGTGCCCACTGGGCCTGAACAGCGTTTTCAGTTGACGCCGGATTTGATCGCCCAGCATTGGCAGTCGTCTACGGCTGGGGTTTTGTTGGCTTCTCCCTCTAATCCAACTGGAACACTGGTTGATAAAGCGTCCTTGCATGCTATTGCAAATCAAGTCCATGAACTGGGCGGGCAACTGATCGTGGATGAGCTGTATCATGGTTTAACCTACGATACAGATGCTGATACGGTTTTGTCGGTCGATCCGAGTGCTATCGTGATTAACAGTTTTTCAAAGTATTTTGGAATGACGGGGTGGCGGCTCGGGTGGCTTGTTGCGTCAGAAGAGGCGGTTAAAGAGATGGAGAAAATGGCACAAAATCTGTTTATCTCGCCACCGACCTTGTCTCAATATGCGGCTCTCGCAGCTTTTAGTGAAGAGGCAATAAGCGTATTTGAACAGAGGCGTCAGGCATTTGCCCGTCGTCGAAATCTGCTGGTAGAGGGGTTGAAGCGTTTGGGGTTTGGGGTGCCTGTCGTACCTGATGGTGCATTTTATGTGTATGCCGATGCATCTCATCTCACCTCAAACAGTTTTGACTTTTGTTGGCAGTTGCTTGAAGACGATTTTATTGCTGTTACACCGGGTGCTGATTTCGGTCACTATCAAGCAGAGCGTTATATACGCTTTTCGTATACAACGAGCTTTGAACGTATTGAGGCTGCCTTGGAGAGATTGGCTGTTCGCTGCGCGTCCTCTAAATCATGATATGAGAATGTAAACTTGATGATCCTGGATAGAGGTTTGGCAAGCGCGTAGCGATTGGTGGCGGCACGGACCTGCTATGCAGACACCGGTTTCCGGTTTGAATAATGCGCCGTGAGTGGCGCATTGGATGAACTGCTTTTCAATGTCCATCAGTTGATTGGTTTGCCATTCCAACCGAATACCTCTATGCGGACAGTGGTTTTCGTATACGTAAACCGCATCTTTGCGTCGCATCACAATGAAGGCTTGTTCGTCGTAATCCAGGTTCACGGCTTGGTTGTCTGGAAAGTCCTCTAGCTGGCCGATATTAAGCATGCTTATCGACCTCCTTGAGGGAGTAGCAAGTTTTGTGCGCGCAGCTGTGATAGCAGCTGTTCTATTGCCTCATCATCCTCAGTGTCCACAGGGAGAGTGATGCGTTTTTCGTCTTCTGTTAGCGGTTGTTGAGTAGTAACTTGTTGATGCATGATGTGAATGTCAGCATCGGACGGGTCTTTACCCTCCTCATTGCGACGAACAAGTCGAGCTTCAACCAAATGAGGTTTGCAGGTGCAGCTAATAATGCGTACTGGCAGTTTCAGTCGTTGAGCAAGTTCGATGTAGCTTTTGCGGGTAATGCGTCGAATAAATGTGGCATCGACGACAACCGTTTGCCCTGAACGTAACAGCTGTTCAGCTAGATCGCGTAAGCGGTGGAAGGTGCGTGTGTTCATGTCGGCGCTATAAAGCTCGATTTCTTCACCTTGCAAACTTAATTGATGATGCAATCGTTTGCGTTCTACATCAGATCGAATACGGATGGCGCCAATCTCTTCAACCAGTTGTTTGCTTAAGTAACTTTTACCACTGCCGGAAACACCATGCATCAAGTAAAGTGCTGGAGGTGGCGGAGTGCAGTAGCGTTCAGTTAGGTGCAGGTAATGTCGGAAGCTGGCGGTATCGGGGTGCTCGCCCAGTAATGCAACTTTAGCACGGACCATAGAGCGGTATGCTTTGTAGAGATTCAGTAATCTGATGCCGCCATAATCCCCATTTTTTTCTAAATACAGATTTAGGCATCGATTTGCCCAGCGAGGCTGGTGATTAGCCTCTAGATCCATCAATAGAAACGCAAGATCAGAGAGTGTATCGATCCAACGAAACTGTAGGTTAAATTCGATGCAATCGAAAAGTCGCAATTGATCATGAAATAAGGTGATGTTTGCTAGATGCAAGTCGCCATGGCATTCTCGAACATGTCCTTGCTTTTTCCGCTCAATCAGCAAAGGAGCGAGCTCTTTAAAGTCTTGTGCGGTTTGGGTATGAAGGCGTAAGAGCAAAACGGAGTCCTCAAGCGCTTGAGGGTTTTGA
The DNA here is from genome assembly GCF_009821115.1 of Nitrincola alkalisediminis. Lineage (GTDB taxonomy): Bacteria > Pseudomonadota > Gammaproteobacteria > Pseudomonadales > Balneatricaceae > Nitrincola > Nitrincola alkalisediminis. Next base: position 38,623 of record NZ_VYTY01000018.1, read on the forward strand.
TTACAATGTTCATAATTGTCTGAAATCAGTTGCCAAAGGGTTTCGGGCTCACCCCAAGGGCTGTCTTGTGCCACAATGGGGATTCGCTGGTGAAAATCGGCAATCTGCAATGCCAGTGTGTCAATCCAGCGCGCTTCAAAGAGCTGTTTAGCGAGTTGGCGATCCAAGCGGTGTTCTGGATCAAATTGCGCCATTTTAACAGCGTATTCGATGGGATTTGAGGCGTCACCGATTTTAGGGTCACTATGAGTACCGCTAATCGCAATGACGTCTTGATAAATATCGGGTGCTAATCGCTGATTTAAGCGCAATTCTTCTTCACAACACACACGGCGCTGTTCTAATGATGTAAAATCCAGAAATCCAAAGTTAACCGGCTTTTTAATTTTATAGGCGAACGTGCCGGTCAGCAGAAGCCACGAGATATGAGTTTCAATCACCTCAATGTGGCTACAAGGATGTGGGAAACGATCTGGATTCATTAATGAATGTATCAGTGTTTTTAACATTTTGCTCTGCTGCTGCCTCTTGTTATCAGAGATTATACAAGTCTAATGTCAAAAAAGAGAGTTAAAACCACACGTAGACGTGGTCAGAATCAAAAGAAGTCTACGGGCAGAGCCATATTTAAATGGATGTTTGCTGCATTTTTAAAATTATCCATCTTGGGTGCTGTTTTTTTTGCGGTGGTTTTGATCTATGTCGATGGTCAGGTTCGCGAAAAATTTGAAGGAAAGCGATGGGCGTTACCTGCAAAGGTGTATGCTCGTCCCTTAGAGCTCTATCCCGGGCAGTCTATTAGCATTCAGGACCTTCGCGAGGAGTTGACGGGGCTTGGTTATCGCTTTGTAAATGCGGCACAAGGGCCGGGTAATGTTGAAGTGGCGAACAATCGAGTACGTGTTCTTACACGAGGATTCGATTTTCCGGATGGTGCAGAGCCTCAGCGTCGTTTGATGCTCGAATTTTCGGGTGAGCGTTTGCAACGGGTGCATGATGAAGCTCGTAATGAAAACCTGCCTTTGGTGCGCATGGAGCCTATTCAAATTGGCGGTATATACCCGCATAGTAATGAAGATCGTGATTTAATTCGGATTGAAGAAGCGCCTCCTTTTCTAAAGGAAGCGTTGTTAGTCGTGGAAGACCGAGACTATTACTCGCATCATGGTGTCTCTATCAAGGGCATCAGTCGTGCACTGTGGGTGAATATTCAAGCGGGCCGCTTTGTGCAGGGTGGAAGTACACTGACGCAGCAGCTGATCAAAAATTTTTATTTAACATCTGAACGAACCCTTTCGCGTAAACTGCTTGAGTTGCCCATGGCATTGGTCATGGACTTCCGTTATGAAAAAGACGAAATCCTAGAGGCCTATTTAAATGAAGTCTATTTAGGCCAGTCGGGGACTCGTGCGGTACATGGCTTTGGTTTAGCATCTCAATTTTATTTTTCACGCCCGGTGACTGAATTGGAATTGCATCAGGTTGCTCTGTTGGTTGCGATGGTGAAAGGGCCGTCTTTCTATGATCCGCGCCGCAATCCTGAAAGAGCCATGCAGCGTCGAAACCTGGTTTTGAGTATGCTTAGGGATCACGGCTATATTAGTGATAGCCAATTCCAAGAGGTGGCGGCTCTGCCTTTGGGGATCGCGCAAGCGCGTAGTCTTCATAAAGGGGCCTATCCTGCGTACCTTGATTTAGTCAGAAGGCAGTTACGTAAAGATTATCGTGATGAAGACTTGTCTTCAGAAGGATTGCTGATTTTCACGGCCTTAGATCCGTTGGTTCAGTCACGAGCCGATCAGTCGATGGTGACGGTTCTGAATGATCTTGAAAAACGGCATGGCGCAAGAGGGAAGGACCTTCAAGGAGCAATGGTTGTCACAGACCCTCAAACAGGAGAGGTGCTTGCTGTTGTCGGAGGTAAAGATACGCGTTATGAAGGCTTTAATCGTGGCTTGGATGCCGTTCGTCCAATTGGATCCTTAGGTAAGCCTGCTGTTTTCCTTGCCGCATTAGAGCAGGGATACACTCTGGCTAGCGTATTGCAAGACACACCGATTAATATGCGTTTGCCAAATGGGGATGTGTGGTCACCACAAAACTTTGATCGGCAAACCTATGGCAATGTACTGATGCATAGAGCGTTGGCGCGTTCATTAAACTTATCCACCGTTAACTTAGGCATGGCGATTGGTCTGCCAAAAGTTGTGGATGTTCTAAAGCGATTAGGGGTTGAGCGAGATATTCAGTTGTTTCCATCAATGTTGCTTGGGGCACAAGGGATGGCGCCAATTGAGGTCGCTGAAATGTATCAAACCTTTGCTTCAAATGGTTTTAGAATGCCTTTGCGATCCATTCGAATGGTGACAACGGCTGATGGCGAAGAGTTGTCGAGATACCCTTTCCAACTACGTCAGCAAGTGGATGCTGCATATGTTCATCTGATTCAGTATGCGATGCAGGAAGTGGCTCGTGAAGGAACGGCTCGAAGTATTTATCAACGTTTACCGACGTCTTTAAATGTCGCAGGTAAAACGGGAACCAGTAGCGATCAGCGTGATAGCTGGTTTGCAGGCTATACGGGTAATCGGCTAGCCGTCGTATGGGTGGGTCGTGATGATAATAGTCAGCTACCGTTTACGTCGACAGGTGGTGCCTTGCCCGTATGGATTGAGTTTATGGCACGTGACAAGCCTGAACCTCTAGTGGCTGCACGTCCGTCTGGTATAGAGTATGTTTGGATAGATGAAGAAACGGGGTTGAGGTCGGACCCTTTATGTCAAGGCTCAAGACAATTACCCTTTATCACGGGTTCTGCACCACAGGTTAGTGTAGACTGTGGTCAGCATCCGTCAGTGAATACACCAACGCCGGTGGAGCCTTCGAGTGGATGGTTGAGAAATTGGTTGCGATGAGGAAAGATAAATGAAACACACTAAATGGATTCTGATTTCTGGGAGCCTGTTATTGGCAGGTTGTGCAACCTCCAATCCGTTCACGAATATTCCGGTTGAAGATAGGACAGGGCGTCCTGTGCAATCAACGCCCCCCGCGCCAGTCGCGACACCGCCAAGTGGTGTGATAGTTACGCCTGTGGACCCAGGTTTGGGTGTTACGCTTCCAGGTGAAATTCCGGTGGTTAGAATGCAAAGAGATTTGCCGCCTGCCGATGAAGTTTGGCAGCCCGTAACTCCGCAACAGAGCGCACCTGCGCCATCAGTACCTTCAAGTTCCGCACCGTCGGTGCCTGAAAATACAGCCGTAGTTGCTTTGCTTGAAGCCGCTCGATCTGACACCAATAGTGGTGACCTAAGAGGTGCTCAGTCGCGTCTGGAGCGTGCGCTTCGCATCTCTCCAAGAGAGCCTGATGTGTATTACGAGTTGGCCGAAGTAAAGCGTCAGTTCGGGCAGTTCTTGGATGCTGAACAGGTCGCCTTGCGGGGGGTAGGGGTTGCTGAAGGGCAGCCAGCTCAGCTTCGAAAACTGTGGATTTTGATTAGCCAAATCAGAACGGAGGCCGGTGATTTGGCGGGTGCAGAAGAGGCAAGGGAGCGTGCCTCTAAGTTTTAGAAAACTCATCTAGCAGTGCGCTAGCGGCTAAAGGGATGAAGGCGGCTAGTGCAAAGTTAAAGAAAATTGGGTTCCCTGCTGTTCCTATCAAAGGAATGAAAGAAAAGAACACAAGTCCTATACTCGCAACGAACGCGCTGCTTAAGCCTTTAATCTTTGCCGTTGCCTTTTTGAACAACAGACTTCCTGCAAATAAAGCCAGCAGAATCGCAATTGAGAGTGTATGTGCGTACAGCACGGCATACCCCATCGCGCGTGATAGTTCAAAAAATGCAATGAGGCCTAAAAGCCAGCGTCCCCATCCTGCCATCGACCAATGCCACTGCTGTCCCGTTGCGAGAAAGACCGTGGCTATAAACGGCAGAGCGACGTACATACTCAGGTTTTCGGTCATTTGTAGAAGTGTCGTTTGTTGCGGACCTTGTGTGAGTACGAGATGTGAGAGTGCATAGGCTGTCACAAACAGTGAGCTGAGGGCAAAAACCCTCACTTTGTAGTGAGTCTCAGGCTCTGCTGACCTCAGCCGCTTGAGCAGCCAAACGGCTGCTAAGCTGCTGCTCATCAATAGAATCACATGGGAAACAGATTCAATCATTGAGGCCTCATGAGTTAAACATCGTTGCGCGTTAAGTCTGCAAACACGCGGTCTGCGGCTTGTAAGGTGGCATCTAGATCGGCTTCAGTATGCGCGTTTGAGATAAAACCAGCTTCAAATGCAGAAGGGGCGAGATAAACACCTTGCTTTAACATGCCGTGGAAAAACCGCGAAAAAAGCTGGGTGTTGCAGCTCGTGGCATCAGAAAAGCCTTTGATTTCCGTTGCTTCAGTGAAGAAAAGCCCAAACATGCCGCCTACACAGGTTGTTGTAAATGGAATGTGGTGCTTTGCCGCAAGAACTTTTAGCCCTTCAGTCAAGTACTCGGCTTTAGCGGCCAATTGCTCATGCACACCCTCTTCGCAGAGTGCATTTAGCATGGCTAAACCTGCAGCCATCGCTAGGGGGTTGCCAGATAGGGTTCCTGCTTGGTAGACAGGTCCAAGCGGTGCAATATGAGACATGACCTCTTTTCGACCCCCGAACGCACCAACAGGTAAACCTCCGCCAATGACTTTGCCCAGCGTTGTTAAGTCAGGCTTTACACCGTAGAAGGCTTGTGCGCCACCCAAAGCCACTCTGAATCCGGTCATCACTTCATCAAATATCAGGAGGCTTTGATACTGATCGCACACTTCACGGAGTCCTTCAAGGAAGCCTGGAACCGGTGGAATGCAGTTCATGTTGCCAGCAACAGGTTCTACAATGATGCACGCAATTTGATCGCCCACGTCAGCAAAGGCTTGGCGAACAGAGTCAATATCATTAAATGTCAGAGTGATGGTGTGCTCAGCCAGTGCTGCAGGTACGCCGGGCGAATTGGGTTCTCCAAGAGTGAGCGCTCCTGAGCCTGCTTTAACCAGCAGTGAGTCAGAGTGGCCATGGTAACAGCCCTCAAATTTAACGATTTTGTCACGCCCAGTAAAACCACGAGCCAAGCGAATAGCACTCATGGTTGCCTCGGTTCCTGAGCTGACCATCCGTATCATTTCCATCGAAGGAACCAGCTCACATACCTTGTCGGCCATGCTGGTTTCAATGGCGGTGGGTGCGCCAAAGCCAAGCCCATTGTCTAGAGCTTCACGAACAGCATTAATCACAGGAGGGTAAGCATGACCAAGAATCATGGGACCCCAAGAGCCTATGTAGTCGATGTAGCGCTGATCATCTTCGTCATAGATATAGGCGCCTTTTCCACGCTTGAAGAAGATCGGTGTGCCACCAACCCCCTTAAATGCGCGTACCGGGGAGTTTACGCCCCCTGGAATATGAACTTGAGCGGCTTGAAAGAGATCATCGGATCTTGACATGAATAAACTATCCTTTAATAAGTATTCTGAACACCATTAGTCTGTCTATAATAGTGATTATTGAATCAGATTTGTATGATATGGGTTTAAAAGCTGTCATAACCTATGTGTATCATACAGAGTTAAGAGCATTACGCTGCACAACTGACATTAGATTGAGAGGTTAGGGTGATTAAAGTAGGTATAGTAGGTGGCACGGGGTATACCGGGGTTGAGTTACTCAGGGTTCTGGCAAATCATCCTTTTGCAAAGGTCGAAGTGATTACGTCACGCTCCGAAGAAGGTGTTTTAGTGGCCGATATGTATCCTAACCTCCGAGGTCATTTGGATATTGGATTTACCGTTCCGGATATTGAAACGCTGGCGGCCTGTGATGTTGTTTTTTTCGCTACCCCTCACGGTGTAGCCATGAGCATGGCGCCAGAGCTCATTGATAGAGGTGTGCGGGTCATCGATCTGGGCGCAGACTTCAGGATTAAAGACATTCCTTTATGGGAAAAGTGGTATAACCACACGCACACTTGCCCTGAGTTGGTTGAAAAGGCGGTATATGGTTTACCAGAGGTCAACAGGGAAGCGATTCGCACCGCTCAATTAATTGGTTGTGCTGGTTGCTATCCTACCGCTGTTCAGCTCGGTTATTTACCCTTGTTAGAGAAGGGTTGGGTTGATCACAGACGTTTGATTGCTGATTGTAAATCGGGCGTGAGCGGAGCAGGTCGTGGTGCAAGTGTTGGGGCATTATTGTGTGAGACCAGCGAGAGCATGAAAGCCTACGGCGTACCTGGACATCGCCATTTACCCGAAATTCGTCAAGGCTTGGCGAGAGCGGCCAATAAGCCAGTCGGGCTGACCTTTGTGCCTCACTTAACACCAATGATACGTGGTATTCATGCAACGCTTTATTCGGTACTGAAAGACCCTGTTGATTCAGGACTGCAAGAGTTGTTTGAAGCGCGCTATGCTAATGAGCCCTTCGTAGATGTCATGCCAGCCGGTAGTCATCCAGAAACTCGCAGCGTAAAAGGGTCGAATGTCTGTAGAATTAGTGTGCACCGGCCGCAAAATGATGACACAGTTGTTGTGTTGTCTGTGATTGATAATCTTGTTAAAGGTGCATCAGGTCAGGCGGTTCAAATCATGAATATCATGTTTGATCGACCTGAAAATGAAGGCTTGACCCAAGTTGCGTTGATGCCTTAGGTAATACTTGACTGCTTTGCTTGGTTTTGTAAGAATGCTCTGTCCGCAATGAGGTTATCGAGCAATGACAGAATCGACTGAAGAAACAACTCTTTATTTTACGCAATCAGCCGCTGCAAAAGTCAGGGCATTGATTGAAGAAGAGGAAAATGAGAGTCTAAAGTTGCGTGTGTTTATTACGGGCGGCGGTTGTGCTGGGTTTTCGTATGGCTTTACGTTTGACGAAGAGGTTGCCGAGGATGATACGGCAATCACGACGGATGGCGTGACTTTGTTGGTGGATCCTATGAGCTTTCAATACTTGATTGGCGCTCAAGTGGATTACCAAGAAGGGTTGCACGGTTCGCAGTTTATGATCAAAAACCCGAATGCGGCAACGACTTGTGGCTGTGGATCCTCATTTTCTATCTGATCGTCTTTGATAGCCCATTTTCCTTGTTGGAGGATGGGCTAGTATTCTTGCTCTAACTCTTTTACGTTAACTCTTTTTACCTATTTAATGTCCTCTACGGATAGTAGATCCCTCCGAGTATGCGCTTCCCTTTTGCGCCCGTTACATCAGGTAAGTTGCCTGTTTTGTGGTGCAGTGTACGCCATGCGAGCCAAGCAAACGCGCAGGCCTCGACCCAGTCTGCATCCAAGCCTAGTGAGTCGGTTTTTAGGGTTGGTCTCCCTAAGTGCTGTTCTATGCGTGATTTTAAGAAAGCGTTGTGTGCCCCGCCGCCGCATAGAAAGATATCGGCCTTGTCATCTTTTTCTAATCGTTTTATTTCATCGCAAATACTTGAAGCAGTGAGTTCAGTGAGCGTTGCTTGCACATCTTCGGGCAGGATAGGTGTTGCGATAGTGCTGATGACGTTTTCTAGCCAGTCAAGATGAAAAGCCTCTCGCCCTGTGCTTTTAGGCGGTGTTAGTTTGAAGTAATCATGGCTTTGCAGAGTTTGTAACAGCTCTGTATGAATGTGGCCAGAGTTGGCCCAGTCTCCATGTTCATCAAAATGCCGTTGCTTATGCTGATGTATCCACGCATCCAGTAGCACGTTGCCGGGCCCTGAGTCATAGCCTAAGACTTGAGCACTTGGATCGGCGGGTAGAAAGGTTAGGTTGGCCATTCCTCCAATATTAACAATAATCCGATTCTGTTGATCTGAGCGAAACAAGTGATCATGAAACGCAGGTACTAAGGGGGCGCCTTGCCCACCTGATGCTAAGTCTCGCCGTCTAAAATCGGCAATGGTTAAGATGCCTGTTCGCTCACATATAATGTTCGGATCACCCGCTTGTAAGCTAAAGCCCTGCTCTGGATAGTGGCGCAGTGTTTGTCCATGGCAGCCAATGGCAATGATATCCTTCTCTGCTACAGCATATTTCTCCAGTAAGGCGCGTGCATTACTAGCAAATATCTCTCCTAATAATGGATCTAAATGAGCGAGTGCTTCTATTTCGGATTGGCCTGGTTGGGTGAGCCTTAATATTTTCTCTTTTAAATCAGATGGGATGGCTTCACGGTAGGTTCCATGCAGTTTGAATGTTGTATCAAAACTGACTAAAACACTATCGATACTGTCTAGGCTGGTGCCTGACATGATTCCGATAAAGTAATGACTCATGGGTATTGAGGCTCGTTGTAAGGTTTATAGGAAGCAAGCAAAGGTTCGGAAGATGGCTCTAGAAGCTGGGTGAGTTTCACAACATTTTGTTCAAATAACGCTCGCTCTGCTTGAGGGATCGTGACTAGATCTTTGCTTTTTGCGGTTAAAGGGTTTTGGTGTTCACCATGGATTCGGAACTCATAATGAAGGTGGGGGCCTGTGGCTAAGCCAGACATGCCAACATAGCCAATGAGTTGGCCTTTTGTAACAGGGGTGCCCACTTGTGTGTTTTTAGCGAAGCCATTCATGTGAGCGTATAAAGTTGAAATTCCTTTGGGATGCTCAATGATGATGGTATTGCCAAATCCACCATCGGGCCCTCGAAACGTAATTTTTCCATGGCCAGTTGCATAAATGGGGGTGTTCATAGGTGCTGCGTAATCAACGCCTCGGTGAGGGCGAGCGTAACCAAGTAAGGGGTGTAGACGGTTGCGTTGGAAAGGTGAGCTAATTCGAGCATGTTCTAAGGGTGCCGATAAGAATGTATGCGCTAAGCCTGTGCCATCCGCTTTAAAAAAGCCAGTTACGCTGTGCTTTGATGTGTGGTGGTAGAGTTGTAAAAATGCAGTCTCTGATTTGAACTCAAAAGCTAATAGTTGTAGGGGTTCGGTGGGCGCTAGGTGTCGTGGTTGTTCTGATATCAGTAAATTAAGAGCGTAAGGTGACTGATTGAGTAGATCAAGGTCAATGTAGTTATCGAGGGCATCCAGCAATTGACGGTAAATTTTCCTATCTAGACCCATGCTACGTAATGCAGGATAAAGACGTCCATTGATCTCAAGGTTGAGGCGGCGAAGTTGCGGAGAAGCCGGGGCGTTATTCACTTGAACGTGCCACTCATCTGATGTGCGAATAAACTCCCACTCAGTATCCTTAGAGAAAAACTTCAGTGTTAAAAGGGTAGAGGCATCAAAAACAAGCGACATACGCTCAATGAATGAATGTTGGCGTTTGATATCTTCGAAGCTTTGTTCTTTAAGTAAGGACGCAATATCAGATGCGCTGATACCTGCTTTACTGAGTGCTTCATGAAGATCAGTGTTCTCATCCAGTGGGTAGCTGACCCAAGCGGAATTCGGATGAGTATGTGCGGATGTTTGTGAGAGAGGTAAAACTGAAAAAGTGGTGACGTGTTTTTCTTCAATGAGTATTTCGGTTTCAACTGAGCTTGAGTTATCTGTAGGTTCAAAATTTATGTTTTGAAAAAATAGGATCACTGCTAGCAAACACAAAATGAAAGGAACTAAATAGGTGCGTAGCTGAGATGTCATGAGGTTTAAGTGATTCTCGAATGCTAAAAGAGGATGCTGGTGGCTAAAAAATAATCAAAAAATACAATTTATACTCTCAAAGGGATAGGTTGTTTGTCAATCGGGTCCGCGACCCTGTAAAATCGTGGGTTAACCTTAACTCAATTGGATAGATAGGAAGATGAGTAAACCAACTTTGATCGAAGATTTAAAATCGCGTGGGCTAATCGCTCAGACCACCGACGAGCAAGCATTGAAAGAGCACCTTGAGAAGGATGTGGTAACTTTGTATTGTGGCTTCGATCCGACGGCAGATAGTCTTCATTTAGGTCATTTGGTTCCTTTGCTGATGTTGAAGCGCTTCCAGGATTATGGACATCGTCCTATTGCGTTGGTGGGCGGGGCTACAGGCTTGATTGGTGACCCGAGCTTCAAGGCGCAAGAGCGTCAATTGAACTCTGCGGACGTGGTGGCCAATTGGAGTAATCGTCTTAAGCAGCAAATCAGTCAGTTTATCCGTTTTGATGATAAAGACGGTGCCATCATGGCGAATAATTATGATTGGACGGCAAGTGTTGATGTGCTGACCTTCTTGCGTGATATCGGCAAGCACTTTACGGTTAACAAAATGATCGCGAAGGAGTCGGTTAAGCAGCGTATAGAGCGTGAAGATTCCGGTATTTCCTTTACTGAGTTTACTTATCAGATTCTGCAGTCGTACGATTACCAAGTATTGAATCAGCAGCATGGCTGCTCGCTGCAGATTGGCGGTTCTGATCAATGGGGTAATATTACTGGTGGCATTGATCTTGTTCGTCGCATGAATGGAAAGTCAGTTCATGGTCTGACGTTGCCATTGATTACAAAATCGGATGGTACCAAGTTTGGTAAAACAGAGGGTGGCGCTGTATGGTTGGCGCCGGAAAAAACCTCTCCTTATGCGTTCTACCAATTCTGGTTGCAAACACCTGATGCGGATGTGTACCGCTTTCTGAAGTTTTTTACCTTCTTAAGTGTAGAAGAGATTGAAGTTCTTGAGGCAGATGATAAGGCGTCAGAGGGTAAGCCTAAAGCGCAAGGTGTTCTCGCTAATGAAGTTACACGCTTAGTGCACGGTGATTCAGCTCTGCAGGCAGCTCAGCGCATTACTCAGGCTTTATTTTCAGGCGAGATGGATAGCTTGAACGAAAGTGATTATGAGCAATTGAAGCAAGACGGGTTGCCTGCTTCAGCGTTGCCTGCGAACTTGAGTGAGTTGTCTTTGACAGGCTTGCTGGTGGATGCGGAGGTTGCAACCAATGGTAAGCAAGTTAAAGATGCATTGCAGCGTAACTCGGTGATGGTGAATGATTTGGCATGTGGTGTGGAGCAAAACATGCAAGCATCCCAAGTATTCTCAGAGTCGAATGCCCGCTTTGGCCGTTACTATCTGGTCAAGTTGGGTAAGAAGAAACATCACTTGTTTTACCGATAGAGTCTTATTGATTTAAAGAAGTTACTCTTTTTTTTAAAAAGTAGTTGACCTCTCCTAAAAACCTCTTTAATATTCGCGCCTCGCTTGAGAGACAAGCCCTTCCGGGGGAAAGTCACTGAAGCGGGGCTTCTTTTTAAGTGTTTGATTCAAATGCAGATTAAGAAGCAGTTGGTGGTTTTTCAGGTGAATGTTTCGAGAAAATGATTTAAAAATTCTTGAAAATAAAGCTTGACACTGACGAGGGGTTCGGTAGAATACGCACCTCGCTTGAGACGACTCAAAACACCGAGTTGACCAAGACGCTCTTTAAAAAATTAATCAGGTAATGCGTGTGGGCGCTTGTTCAGGTTAGGCATTAAAGCTTAATCAAAAACAAGCAACCTATATGTGAATTCATTTAGATGTACGTTTT
>NZ_VYTY01000019.1 GCF_009821115.1 Nitrincola alkalisediminis
CCAGTGTTGAGCGCGTAGAGTCTGTGTTTGAAAGCGCAGATGTTAGCTTTAGCCATGAAGCCTTGGCAAAATCTGATCGCCCCGAATTGACGGCGGCCAGCATTGTTGTATCGGGCGGACGTGGCTTGGGCAATGGCGAGAATTTCGACATGCTGTACAAGGTGGCCGATAAACTGGGTGCGGCTGTGGGTGCTTCGCGAGCAGCCGTGGATGCCGGTTACGTTCCCAACGATATGCAGGTGGGGCAGACGGGTAAGTTGGTCGCGCCGGATCTGTACATTGCGGTGGGTATTTCGGGTGCGATTCAGCACTTAGCCGGGATGAAAGATTCAAAAGTGATCGTAGCGATCAATAAAGATGAAGAAGCCCCGATATTCCAAGTGGCCGATTATGGACTGGTGGCGGATCTGTTTGAGGCCGTTCCCGAGTTAGAAGCAAGTCTTTAAACAGATCTCAAAGACAGGAGAGTGCGAATGATTTTTCAAGGTAAAGCAATACGCGCAAGTGAGATTGAAGGTGGCTTTGTTGAGGTCACATTTGACTTGCAAGGTGACAGTGTTAATAAACTCAACCAAATGACCCTAGCTGAGCTACGTGACGTCGTCACCCAGCTATCACAGATGACTGACGTGAAAGGGGCGTTGTTCAGCAGTGCAAAAGACTGCTTTATTGTCGGGGCCGATATTACTGAATTCAGCCAAATGTTTGATCAAAGTGAAGAGGCCATTGTTGAGCATTTGCTGTCTTTACATGAAATCTTCAACACGATTGAGGACTTGCCATTCCCAACGGTGACGGCAATCAATGGTGTTGCGTTTGGTGGTGGTTTTGAACTGTGTTTATCCACCGATTTCCGTGTGATGGGGCAGGCAGCGAAAGTAGGTCTACCGGAAGTTAAGCTTGGTATTTACCCAGGTTGGGGTGGAACCGTGCGCCTTCCGCGCTTGATTGGTGTCGATAACGCCAATGAGTGGATCTGCGGTGGATCCGATAAGCGCGCCGATGCGGCTTTGAAAGACGGTGCCGTTGATGCCGTCGTTGCTCAAGACGCTGTGCGTGAGGCTGCATTGGATCTGTTGGCTAAAGCAGCTGAAGGTGTGTTTGATTATCAAGCGCGCCGTACTGAAAAAACCATCGCGATCAAGCTCAATGCAATTGAGCAAATGATGGCGTTTGAGTCTGCGAAGGGCTTTATTGGTGGTAAAGCAGGTCCGCATTATCCCGCTCCTTTAGCGGCATTAGGCGCGATTCAGAAAAGTGCCAATATGACCCGCGATAAGGCCATTCAAGTCGAAGCGAAAGGCTTTGCGAAACTGGCAACCAATAGTGTCACACGTGCATTGGTCGGTTTGTTCTTAAAAGATCAGTACATCAAAAAGGTCAGTAAGCAATACGAAAAAGATGCAGCACCTGTAACAAAAACCGCGGTGCTGGGTGCAGGAATTATGGGCGGGGGCGTTGCGTATCAGTCGGCCTCTAAAGGTGTGCCTATCCTGATGAAGGATATTAATGACAAGGCCTTGCAGCTTGGACTGGATGAAGCGACGAAGCTTCTGAATGGACAGATTAAGCGTGGCAAAATGGATGCCCAGCAAATGGCGAAGGTGTTGACTCAAATTACACCCACGCTGAGCTATGGTGACTTTGACCGTGTAGACCTTGTTGTTGAGGCAGTGGTCGAAAATGCCAAGGTTAAGGCCAGTGTTTTAGCCGATGTTGAAAAAGCAGTATCACCCGACACCATTCTGACGTCTAATACTTCAACCATCTCAATCACTGAATTGGCCAAATCCTTAGAGCGTCCTGAAAACTTCTGCGGGATGCACTTTTTTAATCCGGTGCACAGAATGCCGTTGGTCGAAGTCATTCGTGGCGAGAAATCCTCTGAAGTCGCCATCGCACGGACAGTGGCCTATGCCAAAGCCATGGGTAAGACGCCGATTGTCGTCAATGACTGCCCAGGCTTTTTAGTGAATCGTGTCCTGTTCCCGTATTTTGCAGGCTTTAGCTTGCTGCTTCGTGATGGCGCTGATTTTGTTCAGGTCGATAAGGTCATGGAACGTTTCGGCTGGCCAATGGGACCTGCCTATTTACTTGATGTTGTAGGCATCGACACAGGGCATCATGCCGACAGTGTGATGGCTCAAGGCTTCCCAGACCGTATGGGGCACGAAGGTGAAAATGCGATCGATCGTCTTTACCAACTGCAACGTTTTGGTCAAAAGAACAACAAAGGCTTTTACCGTTACGAGCTAGACCGTCGTGGTAAGCAAGTGAAAGTGCTGGATGACGAAGTGCCTACATTATTGGAGGGTGTGGTTGGAGCCTCACGCGAATTTAGTGAAGACGAGATCATTGCCCGCATGATGATCCCCTTGTGTATTGAAACGGTTCGTTGTTTGGAAGATGAGATCGTCGCGACCCCAGCAGAAGCCGATATGGGCTTAATATATGGAATAGGTTTCCCTCCATTCCGTGGTGGTGCTTTGCATTACTTGGATGAAATGGGTTTGCAGGCCTTCATAGACATGGCCGCTCCCTATGCAGATCTCGGTGCGTTGTATCAACCGACCGAGAAAATGAAGCAGATGGCCGCTAACGGCGAAACCTATTTTGGCAAGTAATGGAGGAAGGATCATGAATTTAAAACCCAATGATGCAGTAATTGTGGATGCGGTTCGTACGCCAATGGGACGCTCCAGAGGCGGCTCCTTCCGTAATGTGCGTGCAGAGTCTTTATCTGCAGCCGTTATGCAGGGCATTTTGGCACGAAACCCAGGTCTGAACCCTGCGGATATCGACGATATTATCTGGGGCTGTGTTAACCAAACCCTAGAGCAAGGTTTTAACATCGGGCGTAATGCGGCGGTGATTGCGGGTATTCCCCACACGGTTGCCGCTCAAACCGTTAACCGTCTATGCGGCTCGTCCATGGCGGCCATGCACACGGCCGCAGCTTCCATCATGGCCGGTGTCGGTGATGTCTATTTAGTGGGTGGTGTTGAGCACATGGGGCATGTCGACATGACCCACGGTGTCGATATCAACCCAGAAGCGTCAAAGCATGTGGCAAAAGCAGCAATGCTGATGGGCGTGACGGCTGAAATGCTCGGTAAAATGAACGGCATTTCTCGCCAGATGCAAGACGAGATGGGCGCTCGCTCGCACCGTTTAGCCTATGAAGCACGTTTGCAGGGGCGTTTCGATAAAGAAATTATCCCCGTTGAAGGGCACGACGAAAAAGGTTTTAAGTCCTTGCTGACTTACGACGAAGTTATTCGTCCAGAAACTACAGTCGAAACACTGGGTCAACTGAAGCCAGTCTTTGTACCCAAGGTCGGCACAGTGACTGCAGGTACCTCTTCTGCTTACTCAGATGGTGCGTCTGCTATGTTAATGATGTCAGCAGCGAAAGCCGAGGCACTGGGTTTGACCCCAAGAGCGCGGATTGTCAGCCTTGCGGTTGCTGGCTGTGATCCTTCAATCATGGGCTTTGGTCCAGTACCCGCAACTCAAAAAGCCTTGAAAACGGCTGGCTTAACAATTGATGATATTGATTATGTCGAACTGAACGAGGCATTTGCCGCACAAGGTTTGGCTGTACTCAAAAATCTTAAGCTGTTGGATAAGATGGATGATAAAGTAAACCTGAATGGCGGTGCGATTGCCTTAGGCCATCCGCTCGGATGTTCAGGTACGCGCATCAGTACAACGCTATTGAATGTACTGGAAGCAAAACAAGGTCAGTTTGGATTAGCAACCATGTGTATCGGCATGGGGCAGGGCATCTCAACGATCATCGAGCGTATTTAACTATTCGTTTTGAATAGGGTTAAGTAAAAAGAGAGGCGTAGCCTCTCTTTTTTTGTCTAGTGAATCTGGCAAAGTTCGGCTAAATACACCTGACCACAAGCAGAGGTGGAGACATGAACTCAAAGCAATTAATAGATGAAGCAGTGTCACTTCCGGTTGAAGAAAGTGCCTTGGTTGTGGGTTCACTGTTGCGTAATCTAAATCATCCAGAATCTGAGATAGACAAACAATGGTCAATGGAAGCGAAACGGCGTCTTTCTGAACTCAGATCTGGTCATGTTACAGTAATTCTAGGAAATGAAGTATTTAACAAAGTTTGGAGCAAGTTTAAGGAATGAACTTTTCATTATCTGTTAGTCTTGTGCGTGACAGGCTTACAGCAAACTGCTCAAGGGCATTTCCTTCGGTCGTTTGCTGAGACTTTACCATTAGCTCCTTAAGGGGGTGCTTGTAGCAATAAAGAAGGTAAATAGACTCGGACAGCAGAAGCACCCTCATTTACAGTTCATAATCACTTCCATAGCGGTTTGTTGACTTCCTGCTCTACGTCGGAGGCGGTTAGTCCTATGTCTTCCAGTTGCGTTTTATCTAACTGTCTGAGTTTACGTCTGGTACGTGAGTTACGGATGATTTTTTTGAAGATCGCTTTCCATGGTTTTTCGTTTAGATTTTCTAATGTTGATTTGCAGCTGTTGTGTGTATCCAAGTGGCTGCTTTTGATGATGCTCATTTCGTCTGATGTGCATGCTTTCATGGTGTTTCTCCTTTTGTTAGTTTGCTTGATTACGGAGTAAAATCCCTTAATGGCTATAGTGTATTTGGAGGAGTCAGTGCTTTTATCGTTAAGGGATCTAGACCTGACCGCCTTTAGTGATCGTCTTCTTTAGATACATGATCAGCTATTCAATGCTGTGCGACAAACGAGAAATAATGGCTTATAGTTAAGAAAATCTTATTTATAAAGAGGCCGTCTATGTCTTCTGGTCGTGCTTTACCACCGCTTAAATCCTTACAAGCGTTTCGTTATGCAGCCCAGACGTTTAGCTTTAAAAGGGCGGCGGAGTCTCTTTTTGTCACGCAGGCGGCGGTGAGTCAGCAGATTAAAACCTTGGAGCAGGCCTTGGGGGTGGACTTGTTTGAACGGCACACCCGCCAAGTGGTACTGACTGCAGAAGGGCAGTATTTATTTGAGTATGTTGAGAAGGCGTTCGGCTTGTTGGAAGAAGGGGTCAAAGGGATCATGGAAGACCCAAGTCCCAATACCTTGGTAATCAGTACGGTACCGTCGTTTTCCAACCGTTGGCTGGTGTCGCGCTTGGGTGGTTTTCAAGCTCAGGAGCCGGAGATTAATCTTCGGTTGAGCCCAAGCATTGATTTATCAACTTTTGCAGACAGTGATTTGGACTTATGTATTCGTTTAGGTCGAGGCGAGTATGCGGGGCTGACTTCGCAGTTGTTATTCAGAGAGTATTTGGTATTGGTGTGTCATCCATCAATGATTCACATTGACGAGCCAATTAGGGCGCAGTTACTCAATATTCCAATCATTACCGATACAGGGCCGGATGTTCAACATGTGTGGCCTGTGTTGCAGCGATTTTTAGATCTTTACGATATGCCGATGAAGTCGCATTTGCATGTGGAGGATTCGACCTCTTTGATGGAGGCGTTGTTGTCCCGCCAAGGGTTGGCGATGATGCGTTATAGTTTGGTGTATGAACAAATTGAAAAAGGGCAGCTTATTTGCCCGCTGCCCATTTATATGAAGTCCCAGTATGACTTTTACCTTGTCGCACCTGCCCCTCATTTTAAGTATCAAAAGGTGATGGCGTTCAAGCGTTGGATTGAAGATGAAGTGAAGGTCATAGATTCGTCGTGGATGACATATTTAAAGACGCATCCCGATATGGAAGAGGTTAGGCAAGCGAGCGCTGATTGTGCTCGCGCTGTTGTTAAAGGGTGTTAATTTTAACAATTTATCGCCATCGCCATCGCCATCGCCATCGCGCTTGCTCCTAACGCTTATAGTCCGGAAAAATCGCTTTTCGGATAATTGCATGAACTCCCAAATTGCCATCGACTACTTGCGTAATGCCAAAGTCGACAGCGACGGAAATCAGTGATATGGCTTCATCTTCACTGAGTTTGTGTTCTTTCATCAAGTAATGACGCGCTTTTCTAAAGGCGTCGCGCATGGCCGCTTCCAGCGATGAATTTTTATATACCTGTGTTTGAGCATTAGGTCCCAGCTCTGCCTGATAATCGGAAAAGCTCATGCCTTGCAATACCCATTCATCCGGTGTTTCCAGAAACGGGTGGCTAAGGTCCTCCATAAAACTGCCGCTTAGGTTTTGCTTTTTATGCAGTACTAACTGAAAAATACCGGTTAACGAGCATTCGATTGCGGTGCCGCAGAGTTCTGAATCACCTTGTGATGCGTGAGGATCACCAACTGAAAACAACGCACCTGGAACAGCGACAGGTAGGAAAAGTTGAGTGCCTTTTCCAGCACGCCAGTTATCCATATTGCCGCCAAAATAGCTGGGTGGAATGGAATCGACTATACCGGATTCACGCGGGGCAACGGCCATAACACCAAAATGGGGTCTGACCGGAATCGTTGCGTTTTCGAGAATACCAAACTGTTTATTAATGCTGGTATGGTCAACGGGCACGCCTGGGTAATCGATTGTCGGATGTTCTATGCCATAGGGGTCGGTCTGGGGTGTCCACCGAAAATTATAAATTGCCTTAGCGTGAGGTGGATGGCTGTGCTGGTGGACTTCGTATAGGGTCACGACTTCACGTTTTTTGGGTGTAGTCAGTAGGTCGTCGTATTGAAAACCCCACCAAGTAGCGGCATTACTGCCAAAATGTTTTCCTAAGTATAATGGGTTACAGCTGGGGCGAGGTTGAATGTCTAAGATGCGAACCTCTAGGACATCACCGGGTTCTGCATCTGTCACATAGATGGGGCCCGTGCAGATGTGCACGCCAAACCCTTCTCCAGCCCCTCGTCCAAAGATTGATGCATCCATTGGGCCAGCTCCACGTCGATCAACGTTCTTTTTCGTGCGTGTCCAGTGAAAAACACTCTGAGCACCAGGGTCGCCATCAATCATCCGCTCACTGTCATCGGTGGCATGTTGGGACAAGGTTTCAATGGTGACAATATCACCGGATCGGATGTTGAGAACCGGTTTTATTTCATTACTGAAATAGCCCCAGTGAACCGTTTTATCTGATGCGGGCAGGTAGTATTGCCGAGGTGTATGTGTATTGGATTGAGTAGGGGGCGTGTTCTCCATAACGGGAAGACGTTTGGGTGCTAGTTTTAGAGAAAGCACATAGCGTGCATGATCATCCAGAACCTCCTGAAAAGGTTTACGCTGCTGCATAATGGCATTGTCCAGTGGAATATTTTGAGGCTGGGCGTATGCGGATCGAGTTGAAGGTTTGGTTTGCGGACAGCCACGTTGTAGTTGGACCTGAAGATCCTGAGGTGGAGCTGCACGATAATTTTTCGGTGACATGCCCATGATCTGTGAAAAGGTGCGGCTAAAGTTTGCAGCATCATTAAACCCCCATCGGTAGCACAACTGTGCAATGCTGAATTGCGCCAAAGTTGGGTTAGCCAAGTCAATGCAGCAATGCTGTATCCGTCTGCTTTTCAGGTATTCACTGAAGGTGGTACCACTGTTTTTGAACAGCTTTTGTAAATACCTGACAGACAAACCTTCTTGTGCTGCGATTTGTTCAATATTCAGTTCTGGGTCATCCAAGTAAGAATCAACTGATCGACATACTCTACGTAAATGTGCCAATTGCACATCGGTGGTATCATCCAGTGCATCTGAGTGTTTATGTGATAGACAGGCGACGAGTAGTTCGGCCAGCGTTGTTTCAAGGGCGGGTAATTCGTTTCGATCCAGATGAGCCAATTGGTCTGTCAAGGATTGCAGCATATTTAGGCATAACGTACCTATACCTTGTTGTGTACTGATCCGATTTGCTTCTTGCCGTCCTGTACGGACTAATCTGAGCAGAAAGCTGGAGGACTCCAGCTTGATTAGCATCGTTCTAAAATGGGTTTGCAGTGTCAGGTGCCAAGGTTGGTTAGGATCAAGCAGCATGATATCGCCTGAACGTAACTGAACTTTTTGGTCGGCATCTAGCACCTGTGCAGTGCCATCGAGCAGTGCAAGCACTAATACGGTGCTTGATGAGGGAGGAGCCGATTGGCTTGCAAGGGCTGTTAGGGTTTGCGGTGCTGCCGTAAGGTGCACAAATACCGAGTTGCGTGCCGACACTGACAGGGCTATATAGCCACTGTCATGGGTTGTGTCTGGGCGTGTAGCATCGCTAGATAAGCCGAGCCTGGCGAGTATATCATTCCAGGCCCATTGGCGTAGCTCTGCTGGTATGGCACTGGCAGAAAAACGTTTTAGGTCAGTCACAGCAATCTTTCGGTCCTTAATGAGTGAGTTTTTTATCTCGCAACTGTTGTGCCAGAAGGGTCAGCTTCTGCCGCGTGCCGGAAACATCGACTTTTTCAGTATCGCATGTACGCCCCAGTTGCCATCAACCACTTGGGTAATACCGAAGTCGACGGCCACTGACATCAGTGAGATAGCTTCATCTTCGTCGAGCTGCTGAGTCGTCATTAAAAAGTGACGCATCTTTCTATAGGCATCCCGCAGAGCCTTATCAACCGATGACTTACTGTAGATGTCTTCTTGGGCATTAGGTCCCAGCTCGGCTAGATAATTAGCATAGCTAAATCCGTGCAACACCCAGTCATCTTGAGTTTCCAGTAAGGGGTAGTTTAGCTCTGCCAGAGCGGTTCCTGGCAAATCTGCTTTTTTATGCAAGATAAACTGAAAAGTACCGGTTAATGAGCACTCAATAGCCGTGCCGCAGAGTTCCGAGTCACCCTGAGAGGCATGAGGGTCACCCACGGAGAACATGGCACCTTCCACGGCCACGGGAAAATAGAGCTTTGCCCCCTTACCGATGCGCCAGTTATCGATATTACCACCGGTATAACTTGGCGGAATGGAGTTCACTATATCGGCTTCTGCCGGTGCGACGCCAATCGTGCCAAAGTGTGGTCGGATAGGAATGCGAATATCACGTAGAATATTGTCTCGTTTGCTGATCGTGCGGTGATCCACGGGTACACCGGGATAGTCGATGGTGGGATGAACCACTCCAAATGGATCGGTTTGCGGTGTCCACCGGTAGTTATATACAGCTTTGGCCCAATTGCGTTCCCCTCTGGCATCGACCTCATAAATGGTGACGACCTCACGTTTTTTCGGCTCGGTCAGCATATCGCCATAGTGAAATCCCCACCAAGCTGCTGCATTACTGCCAAAGCTTTTGCCTTTGAAATCAGGGTTTCCACTGGGTCTTGGGGTCACATCCGCGATACGGACTTCAAGAATATCGCCTGGCTGAGCGCCCTGGATACGAACAGGCCCTGTGCAAATATGCACACCCGCCCCACCGCCAGCTCCAATTGCGGCATCCATAGGACCGGCTCCGCGCCGATCAACCCCTTTGCGCTGGGCATCCCAGTGAAAAATGCTTTCGGCGCCAGGGTCACCTTTTACCATGCGTTCGGCATCATCATTGGCATGATGGGTCAGCGTCTCTATGGTAACAAAATCGCCGGATTCAATTTCCACTACGGGTTTGGCAATCTTGCTAAAGTAGCCCCAAAGAACCGTTTCGGGTGTGGCGGGTATGTAGTAATGCATCGGCCCCGGCGCGTCAGCGTCCACAGTATTCGATGACGTGCCTGTAGACGCATAGCTCATCGGAGACATGCTTACGCCCATTGCTCCAAGCGATACAGCGCCGCCACCAACAAAGGCATTCCGTATAAATGAACGCCTTGCCGTATCAAACTCTTCGGTAACATCTTTCTTGCTTTCAGCGCTGATGCCGTGAGTACAACTGGAAGTGCAAATGTGTTCTGTCATGATATTTCCCCTAGAATCTAGAATAATGACACGTGAACTCGTCGATGCCGGGCTTGTTCGGCATCGGGTCTCATTATGTTCCAGAAGCTAGATTTTCCTCTTGTCGGCTGGCGCACTAATTCTTGTCGAAGAGGTTAAGCAGATACATCTATTCTAAAAAATGAAAAACATAAGAGCTAAATCTGTATGCGTATTTCGCAGCCAAGGAAAGGTATTGCTTGCCGAAAGCTTTGACCCTGCAAAGAACGAGAGGTATCTATCGCCTGTCGGGGGTGGCATTGACTTTGGTGAAAAGTCCAGGGACGCGGCTATCCGAGAAGTCAAAGAGGAGCTAGGTGAGGAAGTCGATCAATTAAAACTGCTTGGCGTTATTGAAAACCTCTTTATGTTTAATGGTCAGGAAGGCCATAGCATTTTGAAATTGAATGCCCTCTTCCAGTGTGTGGGAAGGGGCGCAGTTCTCGTTTCCATTTTAGTTAGGATATATATCCAACGTATTGAAAAAACTCAGATGGCTTAATCTCGCGTGTTGTGGATAGTTAAATGGTTTAGGATCAATTAACTACCCACAAATCTTTGACCCTAACGTAAAACTGGGTATCAGGTTCACCGTAGAAATTAACTAAATACCATTCAGAATTGTAACTAGATATTTTTTCAATAGACCCTTTTTTCGCGGTGTTTATATTAGTAATTTTTGAATCTTCACTAGGAAGCGCGTAAATTGATGCCCCATCATCTAGGACAAAAGTTTGCATCCATGGTCGTCCAAGGTAGACATCTTCGGCAAAATCATAAATATCTGAGTAAAACTCAGCACCTTCTGGCCAGGGTTTCAAAACATCAATTTGAGCATACAAAAACGTCGACGCTGAATCATAAAAGGTAGCTACACCGGAAAGTTTTGCGTAAACAGGAATAGTTACGAATCCCTCACGTTCTTGAATGAAGGTGTCTATTGCGGTTCCAAAAGGTATTAGTCGAGAATGAACTGAGGCTTCATCCTGTTCATCAGTCCGTATAAACTTATAATCATATTCTTCTATCTGAAGATCATCATAGATAAAGAACCTAGCAGCCTCTCGACTATCTTCTGCTAAAGCAATTAGATCTTTTAACAATATTGCTGACGTTTGCGATTGAGTCCCTTGAGGGTAGAAGCGTAAATTCAATGTTCTTTCAGGTTGTGCGTCGATCACTTTGGTCTCAGTTAGCTCATAATATTGAATATCCCAATAGGCAAGCAGATGACCGTAAAGATAAAAAGGCTCTTGAATAAAATAAGTAGGTGCAAAAAAATCTTCCTTCATTACAAACGCAAGGGTAGTTAAATGACCAAATTTTCTTGGTTCATTCCATCCAGTTTCTAATCTATCTAGATTCTCGTGAAAAAAACCGCCATAGGTTAGATTATCCATTTGTTTGGGTTTTGTATCTGACGTTATATGCCCTGAACAAGCCACTAGATTAAATAGAATCGGCAGTAAAATATAACTGCATCTAAAATTAATAATGGAAATGGCTCTTTTTGTGATATTATTCATGGTTATTGATATTCCGACGTGATTCTTATTTTAACGTTTTCAATACCAACACGATTTAAGAATTTTTTAAGGCGGTTTAGAGAGTTTCGACTATTAGTAACTTCATCAGTTTTTCGATCAGAACCAATTAGTAAACATCCATCAGAGTTCTCAGGTTTATTGCCAACATGTATATATATACGTCTATCTGCAGGAACATCTGAGTTATATAACCAAGGTAATGGTAAATCTCCTCTAAGTGAACGATTTCCTGTAGTTGTTTGCCATTTTAGTCTAAAAATTCCCTCGACAATGCGTTTTCTTTGATTACGTTCAAGTGTATCAGGACCTTCGAGCTCCAGAAAATAACCATGCTGAATTTCACCTGCATTAGGTAATGCATCTGGAATATGAAATTCGCTGATGGTTGATTTTTCCGTTTCCCATTTACGTGTGATTAAAATCAAATGCGTCTTTGACATATGAAATCCTTTTAAAAATCCTTGTATGCGTTATCAATCCTATACCTTTACCGTCCAATGTTATTAGCTGATTTTATGACTGTCAAGTTTTGATATTGATAGCTTGGGGGAAGTGCGATCAAGTTATCAAATTAAAGCAGCTTAAAACGATCCGCCCATTCAGCGCTCAACCTAACGTTGATTATCTGATCAAATGGAGTCCTCGCCGACAAGATCCCTTGGATTGGTATGACCTCGCTAAAGAAAAAGGTGTTTGGCAATACATATGTCCGGGCAAACAAATAGCACGTTTTAGTGTGACGTGCCATGATGCAACGGGTGGCGATTATCGCTTAGTATTCAGGATGGTGATCATCCCGAATCCTTAAAAAACTGGCGAAGCGGGGCAGGCCATTATTGGTGTAGCCGTGGTATTTATAGGTAATTGTACTGCCGATAGGCGGGGGATTAGCGCGTTCGGCATCAGAGAGCCCGCTGCCGACCGAGAATTCAATGCCTTGTTGATTACGCACTCGCAGAGCGCCCAGCATGCCGGTGTATTTGCCTCGTCCGGGCAAATGCGCAACCACCTCGGCTTCGGCATCAAAATAAGGTTTTAGCTTCAATAACGCATCGTTTCTG
Source organism: Nitrincola alkalisediminis (assembly GCF_009821115.1). Taxonomy (GTDB): domain Bacteria; phylum Pseudomonadota; class Gammaproteobacteria; order Pseudomonadales; family Balneatricaceae; genus Nitrincola; species Nitrincola alkalisediminis. The sequence continues at coordinate 12,427 of NZ_VYTY01000019.1, forward strand.
CCGGGGCGATGGTGTGCGCTGGCTAAATGCAGCATCAAGCCTTCAGCGCCGTTTTCAACAACAACCTGCAGATGTTCATCTAACGCTTGATTGGAATCAAAACGCAGCTGTTTTACGGCTTTGATATGCTCTGCATTTATCTGTTCTATTAAGTCAGTATAGTTTTTGTAACGCTGCTCAAAAGGAAGCTGGGCATCAGGCATGTCAAAAACCATATAACTAACTTGGCGCCATCGGTCATCGTTTGCTGTTTGGGTGCGCACAATACCACTTAGGGCTTCGAAATCCTGACGCTGTGTCCATAACTCACCATCGAGCCAAACGGCGGGTAAAGGCTCGGTGAACCAATTAGGAGCAGATATCGGGTTGCCTTGTCGTGTCAGTAGTTGTTCACCTGTCCAGATAGCCCTTACACCATCATATTTTTCACTGACTAAATAGTCACTGATGGTGATGGCGCTCTTCTGGTTATAGACCTTTGCCAGTTGCACTTGTGCTGAGGATTTCACAGAGAATAGGGCACAAGCCCCAACACACAGAACGATAAAATAAACGAGAGGGAGTTTTGAGAATTTTGACATCATAGCATCCTTGCTTGTCAGTAAGTTACAGCGCTCCTGCGCTAGCGGTACGAATAGAGTATAGCATTGGGAGTCATTTGATGCAGTGTATAAGTTATCGAATGCAAATTGTGTGAATAGGTGATTGAGTTTATCGATTTAAACAGTTAAAAGATTATAATAGAGGGCGGGCTGTTGATGCTGAGGGTTTTGATTTCAGAATAAAAGTCGGCGGGGGGCTTTATCTACTTTGGCTTGCTTTTCAGTTATGGACTGCAGACACATCTGACGCAGGGAACGAAGCGTTGGGTGGAAAAAGCCTATTTCAGTTGGCGAGGCAAGAGTTTCTCCTAGCTGCTGGCAACCCTAAGGCTATTTTGATTTTCACTGCCTTCTTGCCTCAGTTTGTTGACCCTACAGGCTCTATTGGATTCCAGTTCTTGATTTTAGGTGTGCTGTTTTTGATGCTTGAGTGGGTAGCAATAGCTGGGTATGCATTTTTTGGCAAAGCATTGCGTCATTGGTTCTCTCGCCCCACTATGCGTCGCTTGTTCAATAGAGTTTGTGCCGGACTGCTTGGTAGTGCTGGGATTGGACTTATACTGGCTCGTCGAGAATGAACTGCCGAAGCAATTAAATTCACTTCCCTGTAAGCGGGCTGAGGCCTCTGCTTCCACTGCTATGCCGCTTCGCCCCCTAAATATGGGCGTTTAAATATCAAAATTTTAAAGTGCGTACTCTAAATGTATTCCACTCAGAGTTATGATTCGATCTCTGAATACAGATTTTTTTGAGGATACCGAAACATGTCTGAGCAGCTTCTCTTACTAGGTGAGGGCAAGGTACTGCCCGAGTGGATCGATTATAACCAGCATATGAATGTGGCGTATTATGTACTGGCATTTGACCACGCCACGGACGCGCTGCTGGCGCATCTGGGGATGGATGCAGAGTATCCGACACGAGAGGGTGGATCATCCTTTGCGCTCGAGATGCATGTCACCTACGACCGTGAATTGCAGTGCGATGAGCCCTATCTGATCTATACGCAACTGCTGGATGCTGACAGCAAGCGGCTGCACTTTTTCCATCAGATGATCCACGCCACTGAAGGCTGGCTGGCCGCCACGAATGAGGTGATCACGATGCATGTCGGCATGGCCGAGCGTCGAGCAGCGCCTTTTCCGTCAGGTGTTCAAAAGCAAGTTGATCAGCTGCTTGCAACACACCAGAACCTGCCACGACCGGACAAGGCGGGTAGAGTGATAGGTATCCGGCGTAAAGCTGACTGACTCCGCGATACATGCGGCCCGGGCAGTCAGAGAGGCGCTGTCTTAAGTTTCAGCGTCTATTTGCATCATACCAAAATGAATACTATAGTTTCCTTTAAGCGCGATAAGGAACACTATGGTATTCATTCTATGAAAAATCTGTCATCCCTGGCTGAGATTGCATTGCAGCAGCTAGGCGAACATCTTCAGATTGCGCGCAAGAGCCAGCGCTGGACACAAGCAGAGGTTCAGGCTCGCACAGGATTATCACGCGTCACCATCCGCAGAATTGAACAGGGCTATCCTGGCGTGACGATGGGCAACCTGGCAACCCTGCTGGCACTCTACGGACGGGTGGAAGCGCTTGCTCATATCATCGAGCCGGAACAGGACCTGCTCGCATTGAACTTTGATCTGCCACGCAGAATCCGGCAGAGCCGAAAAGAGTATGATAATGACTTCTGAGCATGTTCCGCAGGATGGTTTTTAATATCCTGGTGGGCAATTCGGATCATCACCTGACAATCATGGGCTGCTGAAAAACATATCAGATCACCATTATCGCCTGACACCTGCCTATGATGTCGTGCCTCAGCCTAGTCAGTTTCATCTTCAAGCCATAGGTGTGGGGCAGAAGGGGCGCGAAAGCTCACTAGAAAATGCGCTGTCTGCCTCTCATATGCACTTATCCCAAGCCCATTTGCACATTGCGCCCACAAGAAAGATAGGGTAATTTCGATCAGACAACTGAGAAGTACCGACTTGCTGTGATGGAGCACCGGCCGAGCGGTAGCGTGTCTGGCGTTCAGTTAAATCCCTTTATCACTCCTGGCCCCCATGTTGCGAGGATGGCGTTTGCCATGAAACAGGATGAAGCGCTTGATCCAGAAAATGTAAGTCTTTTCAGTACGGAGGCCAGGGGAATATCATGAAACCCCTTGCTATCAGTGGCCTTAACCGAAATGAGGAGACAGAAAAATTAGCTTAAAACCAACAAGTATGGTCTGATGCAAAGATTCTATTCTCATCAGGTATCGTCATGA
>NZ_VYTY01000002.1 GCF_009821115.1 Nitrincola alkalisediminis
AGATACAGCTTCTTCTTTAAACTCAGTTGAGTACTGTTTGTAGGTTCGTTTCTGACTCATAATGACACCTCAATAGCTGACTGATATTGTCGCTAATTAAAGTGTCCAGTTCTATTAGACCAGTTCAATCAGCCTATTTTTTTTGATTTTTCAGAGCAATACGATTCCAAGCTTAGAACACAGATATCCAAGTGAGGAAGTATGTTGAATCGCTCTATTTCAAGAAAACTACCTGTAAGCAATCCCCTCTCCTATCTTTTCCTGGCATTTATTGCAATGGCGGGTCTTTCCTATATCAATTTCTTACCCGGGGTTGTGAATGCACTGGCTGGCGGTATCGGTTTCAATGAAGCCGAAGCTGGGCAAATTGTGGCGCTGAATGGGTATGGTGCCCTCTTGGGCAGTACTGTTGCCATTTTTCTGGTGCGACGGATTCAGTGGCAAACCGTCATGTTTATCTCGTTTACCCTGCTAGCGCTGACGGATATCAGCACCTTATGGGTTGAGAACTACAGTATCATGCTTGGCTGGCGCTTTCTGGCTGGAATACTGGGCGGGTTATGTGTCGGGACTGGCTTCTCAGTACTGGCCAGATTAAACAATCCGGACCGTGCATTTGGAACCTTGCTGTTTATACAGTTCAGTATTGGCTCTATCGTCATGTATGGGCTACCCACGCTCGAAGAGATGCTGAACGCATATGCGGTGTTTTACGTCATGGCAGGTTTAATCTTGATTAGCCTAGCTCTGATGCCCTTTCTTCCCGCTCTTCCGCTGGACAGCAAATCAATCAGCCAATCCATGCCCTTGGCTAAGCTATTTGGCAAACCACTGCTGTTGCTGTTGGCGATCCTGTCCTATCTAACCGCTGCCAGTGCCATTTATGCTTACGTAGGGCTCATCGGTTTGGGCGCCAATCTTACGTCTGAAAATGTGAGTACCTACATCGCTATCACCGGCATGTTAGGGTTACTGGGAGCGATGATCCCGGTGATCAGCGGTAAACGTGTCAGTCGCATCTATATGATTATTACAGGTATCGTTATGTCGACCCTGGCTGCGATCCTGTTCAACTTTTCACATATTACCTCTGCCTATATTGCGGCCATGTCCTTATTGTTTTTTTCATGGCCAGCCGTCCAATCATACCTGTTTGCCGTCACCGCTGAAATGGATAGCAGTGGAAGGCTTTCAACGATTGCAGCCGTCGTCTCCTTTGTCGGCCTGGCGACAGGTCCACTGCTGGCGTCAAGTCTTCTGGATGATGGCAGCTTTACAGGGATGCTTTACAGCTGTTCCATGATCTTTCTGCTGAGCTTCTTGCTCCTGTTCAAACCAGTCAAGGCGCAGGCACAGGCACAGGCACAGGAGCAGGCAAAGGCACAAGACATTGCCTTGTCATCACAGCCTTGATCCTGCCCCCTATTAAGATTGAATTGTTAGATCAAAGAGCTGTTACTAAACAAAACTGATGCAAAAAATGAGGAGTTCACATGATTCGATATCTATTCAACAAAATCCTGCTGTCCATGAAGAAACGCTACGACTATGACGTTTGTTATATGCAGGATATTCTTCAAGCAGATTTAAGGGCATTTTTAAAGTTCATGGGGTTTCAAATCCTGTCATCTCATTCAGGACATGTGCCACTAGGGCCACTGTTCGCCGCTCGAATACGTGCAATTATCTGGGATGATTGCGGCCCTTGCACCCAGTTAGTGGTCAATATGGCTTTGGAAGCCAACCTAAACCCAGATATTGTGCGCGCCATTATTGATAGAGACCTAGCCAAGCTGCCAGAGCATATCGCGATGGTCGTGCAGTTTACAGAGCGGGTGCTGGCCCACAACCCTGAAGCCGATGATCTGCGCGAAGAGATACTGGCCTTATGGGGCCAAAAAGGACTTATCACCCTTAGCTTTGCCATCAGCTCCTCGCGGGTTTATCCCGCGCTGAAGTACACCTTGGGATACGGAAAAGCATGCAGTAAAATTATAGTGAATGAGTCATCCATGGCACCGACGCGGCAATCATAAACTGAATGACCATTACTAACGTCTGACCTTCAATGCTGAATACAGGATTCCGATGATCATCGTGATCAAGGTTCTTGAAAATCTTGGTGGCATCGAGCTACTGAGCCAATGGCTAAGTCCTGTCATGTCACTGGTCGGCTTGCCTAGTGAAATGGGCTTGGTGTGGGCAACCACGCTTGTCACCAATATGTACGCTGGACTCGTGATATTTATGAGTATTGACACGAATTTAACCGTTGCTCAAGTCTCGATTCTTGGCACTTTGATGTTGCTTGCTCATTCACTTTCCATCGAAGTAGCCGTTGCTAAACAAGCAGATGTTGGGATTGTGATGACACTGATAATTCGCATTGGTGGTTTACTTATTAATGAAGCAAAACGAGGACACATCTCCCCACGGGATATTTTCGTCGCCATGATGTTGCTCAACCTACTTCATAGCTTGATTGAAAACGCGCTACTGATTCTGTTGATTGGTGCGGACTTTATGACTATTTTTGGGGACGCATTGTATTTACAGTGGCTGTGATTGGCGTTTTAGTCTTTGTCCTTAAACGCTTGGATGAAAGCACTTGTCGTAAGTATTTTTATAAGAAGATAAGTGATTAGCGTCTAAATCATGGGCTAAATTTTTGCCAACGTCGATTGCAACGGTCGCGAGAGGAGTGCTGGTTACCCGACCCCTCGCACAGTTCCCTGAGCGTCAACAGTATAGGCCTGCACTGGTATTTGTATTTTACCCTTTACTTACACTCTTCTCTTTATTTACTTGAAGCTGCTTTTTTCTCTAAAATCACCAGCGCAATACCACCAAGTATCGCCACTGAGGCGACAACTAAGCGCAGGCTTAAGTCCTCATTCAGTAGAAGAATCCCCCCTACGGCTGCAATTACTGGAACACTCAATTGAACAGTGGCTGCCGTCGTTGATTTCAAGGCAGGCAAGGCTGTGTACCAAATGGCGTAGCCGAGTCCAGACGCCAAAGCGCCCGACGCGACTGCATACCAAAACCCAGCACTATCGAACGAAAAATGCTGGAACATCAGCAAATTTAATACCAAAGCAATAGGAACCGCACGCAGAAAATTCCCTGCCGTGACTCGAGTCGCATCGCCCTCCCCCTTACCGCGCAAGGAATACACGCCCCAAGCGACTCCAGCGAGTAACATCAACAGTGAGCCCAATAGAGGCGGTTTAGAAATACCCGGTAAAAACAAACCCACTAAGCCACCCAACGCAAGTAAAAGCCCGATAACTTGTAATCCTCTTAGCCGTTCACCCAGCCAAAGACCATGAGTGATCATCGTTGCCTGCACCGCACCAAAAAGAATCAGAGCCCCCATCGCGGCCGAAAGACTGATATAAGCAAACGAAAACCCAGCCGCGTAAACCACCAAGGCGGTTGCCGACAACCAATTGCCTTTGCCAATACGGTTCGAATGCTTGCGATGTACAATTTGCACAACAAGCCACAGCATCATCGCACCGGAAACCAACCGCAGGGTGGTAAAGCTAGCGGCATCAATATTGGTATCGTTTAGAGCAAGACGATTCAGTAGAGAATTTCCTGCGAACGCAATCATTGCCAGTAAAGTAAGCACAACTAAGCGAGTATTCGACATTGAGATCCTTGTACTATTTCGTTATTAACGCATTCACAGCCGATCATAAACTAACACCATCATCAAAAGACAACCTGACACCGAAACACTTTGCGTCTGGATTCATACAGATGACACTAAGATGAGTCACCCCATACCCTTATCTTATTTTTTGAGCAACGACAGAGTAGGTGTGCCAGTGTTTTTTCTTGCCAATCAATGTCATCCCCTCTGAGTCATGCTCATAGACATCGATGATTTTGAAGTTTGGATAAAAAAGCGCTTCCACCTCAGTACGGGTGTGAACGGTCAGATCACCGCGTTCCATTTTTGCCCAAGAATCATTCGGCCCCATAAAATGACCGCAAAAAACACCACCAGATAAAAGTGATTCCGTAATGTTCTGCCAAGCACGCTCAAACTGGTCCGGCGGACAAAAGAACAGGCTGGAACACGCACTTACCAAAGACGATTTTGGATACTCAAATCGATCAAAGCAGCTGACCTGAGCAAATAGCGTTTGATTGAGGTGCCTGGAACAGACTTCTTCCACGCGAGAAATAGCCGCATCACTTTTGTCAAACGCATGTACCCTAAAGCCACTCTCAGCCAGGAATAAAGCATCTCGCCCAGCGCCGCAGCCAACATCCACCGCCACTTTTGGCATAGAGACATCAATCAATTCAAGTGCCATCTTGAGATGAGGATATACATCTACCACTAAGGATCGTTGATAATACACTTGCTCATTCATACTCTAGTCTCAATAAATTAGCTCCCTCTAGGCAAATTTGTGTTTTATTCATGGCTTAACCAACGCATGAACCAACTATCAATTGCTTTCCACTCTTCAATGCTAAGCCGTTTACCTAGCTGCTGGCAACCTAGTGTTTGCGCGTATAATAACTTTTCCACACGAGGCTCACTGAACGCCCTGCAACCACCAGAAGCACCCCACTAATTTAAAACACACCATACCGTATAGTATGTTTATTAATCACTTCATTAAACCTATTTATAAACCTACACTCTATACTGAACGCTAGGGCTATCACCCAAAACAACACTTAAACGCCCAACAAAGACCTGACAAAAAGAATCAGATATACTGATATCTCTAGGCTTCCTCTTAGGCATTCATTGATGCATAAAAAGACCAACCAGTGACACAACATGAAACTTACATCTATTTGCATTTATTTAATTGTCTTTTTTAGCCCTCTGTTGCTAGGCAAAGCAGCGTTTGCCAACACATCGGAATCACTAACGCCTGTTACGGTGCAAATCAATTGGCATCATCAGTTTCAATTTGCCGGATTTTACGCAGCCATCGCTAAAGGCTATTACCGAGATGCTGGACTGGATGTGACCATTAAGCCTTGGCAGCCGGGCATTAATATTCGTGAAGAAGTTGTGAGCGGACGCGCAACCTTTGGAACCTCATACTCTAGTGTAATTGCTGATTTTATCAAAGGGCATCCGATTAAAGCGGTCATGACATCCTTTCAGTACTCTCCCATGGTACTACTATCTCAAGAGCCCATCACAGAACTAAGTCAGCTCAGCGGAAAAAGTGTATCTCATTACAACAACTTACAAATTCTTGCATTATTAAACCGCGCCGAGCCCGAAATAGAAGAACCGACACAAACCTACCCACCAACAGGTAACCTAGAGGACTTTATACAGGGCCGAGTTGACCTCTATGGCGCCTACGAAACCAATGAACCCTTTCAACTCAATGAACTGGAGGAGCGTTATTTCTTAGTAAAACCCGGGGACTTTGGCATCAACAGTGCCGAAGATTTAGTAATTGTTTCACAAGAGTTTGCTACCGAAAACCCAGAAATTGTCGACCAGTTTCGCCAAGCTACTATCGCGGGTTGGCAGTACGCAGTCACTCATCAAGCGGAAATTGTCGACTATATTTTAGCAAACTATCCTGTCATCAAGAGTCGACAGGCATTACTGTTTGAAGCACGTGCCACCACTAAGTATGTCAGAACAGGTGAGATTCCGATTGGCAGCTTAGATCCAGCAAGATTAATGGCCACTGCCGCTGAATCCCGCGATGTCGGATTGATCACCGCAAAAGAGCTACAACGCTTTAATCCTGAAGATCTAATCGCAAGCAGGCCAGATGCCAACGCCCTTACCCAGGCAGAAAAGCTTTATCTTATTCAAAACCCAATCATAAAAATTGGCAACGACATTAACTGGGCTCCTTTTGAGTTTGTCGATCAGCAAGGCGAATTTAAGGGCATCGTCGCGGACTATTTCAAATTATTTGAGGAACGTCTCGGCGTGACATTTCAGCCAGTGGTGGATACAAAATGGTCAGACGTCGTCAGCATGATGCAGTCGAGAGAGTTAGACATGTTGACCGCGGTAACACCCACCCCTGAACGAAAAACCTACCTGAACTTCACCACCTCTTATCTAAGCTTCCCTATGGTATTGGTGGGCAATCAATCCACCCTTTTCATTAACGATTATAGTGAATTGGCCGGAAAACGCGTCGCTGTGGTTCGCGACTACTGGTCACACGAATATTTGCGCAACAACCATCCCGAGGTTGAGCTTGTTCTTGTTGATGATGTAACGGAAGGCTTGAAAGCAGTCATTAATGGCCAGGCCGTTGTCTACTCCGGAAATTTAGCCGTTATCAACTACACTCAGCAAAACCTTGGCATTACTGGGTTACAAGTGGTGGGGCAGTCTAATCAGCGTTTTGAACTGGCAGTTGCGGTTCATAAAGACAACCCTCTTCTGCTCAGTATTATGCAAAAAACCTTGAACAACCTAACACCTGAAGAAAAAGGGCAAATCTACACTAACTGGATCAGCTTAGAGATGCTCACCCGCTTAGATAGACGTCAGATTTTTTATATCACTTTAATTGTATCTGTCCTTCTGTTTTTGATGTTGGTTTGGGTGCTGATCTACCGCTTCCAGAAAAAACGCTTACAAAAGTACATTTATCAAGTGAATGATCTCTCTTATGCCAGTGCCATTGACCCAAAAACCTATAACACTCTGTGGGTGAGCAAACGCTATCGAGAATTAACCGGCTACTCTGAAAAAGAGCTAAAAAGAATGAGCTTCACTGATGCCGCCAACCCCGAAAAAATGCCACGGGATATTCAGTCAATCCTAACTCAAGTTGTATCTGGGCTATCTTGGACGGGCGAAGTGGAAGGCAAAACGAAGCACGGTTTTGTCTATTGGGTTGAATTAACTCTTTCTCCTCAAAAAAACCTGTTTGGCGATATTCATCAAATTTTAGTCACCCGCGTAAATATTACCGATAAAAAACGGATTGAAGAGCTCTCCATCAAAGATGAACTAACCAAACTTCATAATCGTCGTTATCTGACACAAATATTTCCAGCCGAAATTAGACGAATTCAGCGCAAAAACCACCATATCGCTCTGGCCTTATTCGACCTTGATCACTTCAAGCTCATCAATGATAACTATGGCCATGAATTTGGTGATGACATACTAAGACGAGTGGCCGATTTAGCCACTCAGTATTTTAATCGTGGTGACGATTTCGTGTTTCGCTTAGGTGGAGAAGAGTTTTTGATTATCACTAATGACACAACTACTGAGAATTTTGAAGCCCACCTACAGGATTTCTGTGTAGGTTTGCTCGCACTGAAAATAGAGAATCAAGGCACCGAGCATGGCTTTTTAACGCTCTCAATCGGAGCGGGTGTATGGCCTGCTGCAGAGGTGAGCAACTTTACGGATGTCTATGCAACGCTCGATAAAGCCCTTTACCAAGCGAAGCATCAAGGTCGGAATCAGGTGGTGATGGTGGAGCACCGCTAAATGTAGGTGACTTTTTAGCTAACCACTTAGAAAGCTTATTTTTTTTCTGAGGGCACGCCCGCGGAGCCGGCAAGAATCCCACCATCAATGTTAATCTCTGTTCCGGTAATATAGCTTGACTCATCCGAAGCAAGCATAACAGCAACGGCTGCAACCTCTTCGGGTGTTCCGAATCGTCTGAGCGGCGTATCCTGTACAAACATCGCCATGTTTGCCTCTCGATCAGGCCCAGAGCCAAGCATTGGCTCCCACATAGGTGTGAGTATGGCGGCTGGATGAATAGAGTTGCAGCGAACTTTCATGCCTTGTTCAGCACAATAAAGGGCAACGCTTTTGGTGTGGTTGCGCACAGCGGCCTTACTAGACGCATACGCGGCTGCAGCAGGGATGCCAACGAGACCTGAGCGGGAGGATATATTAATTATCGAGCCGCTCCCAGTGACACGCATCGCCTGAATAGCATACTTACACCCCAAAAACACGCCGTCGAGATTTGTTTCGTGAACAGAACGCCAGGCTTCCAACGTCGCATGCTCGGGATCATGAGCTTCAAAGCTTTCCTCAAACCCAGTAATGCCCGCATTATTGACGACGATATCCAACCTGCCGTTCGTCTCAATAATGGAGTCTGTGATGTCACTCCAGGCTTTTTCATTTCGAACATCCAAGAAGACGAACGAAGCCGATGAACCAATCGCTTGAGCAACGATTGGGCCATTGATCAGGTCGATATCTGTGACGTACACAAACGCCCCTTCTGCCGCATAGGCTTTGGCAATGGACTCGCCAATGCCACGTGCAGCACCCGTGATTAGGGCAACTTTATTTTGTAGACGCATCTTTACGTTCTTTATCTCTAACGGACCCAACATTTTCCATCTTACCTAACAATATGCCCCCTCACCGCCGAAAAATAGGGTAAAGCCGACATCTCACCACCAAGATTGCCACTGTAAGCCTCATCTAATCTAGAACCTAAGAATACGCCACTTCTGTAAAAAACAAAAACGCCCCAATAAGGGGCGTTTGAGTTAACACTATGTCAATTGAGCTAACTGTAAATTAAATTCGGCAGCCAAAGCGCAATTTGTGGGAAGTACAGGATCAATGCCAAGCCTAACATTTGCAACAAAATGAACGGAATAACCGCAAGGTAAAGATCGTAAATCGTCACAGATGGTGGTGCCACCGATCGCATATAAAATAGATTATACCCAAAGGGAGGCGTTAAATAGGCCGTTTGCATGCTCACGATGAACAGGATTGCAAACCACACAGGATCGAAACCTAAGAACTCAACAATCGGCACAAACAAAGGAACCGTGATAAATACGATGGCAAAGTCATCTAAGAACATGCCCAGCACAAAATAGCAGGCCAGCATTGCCAAAATAACCATCATCGGTGCTAATTCGTAATCGTCGATCAAGTCTTGCAGCAAGAAACCAGCACCTAATCCAATGTAAACCTTACTGAAGAAGAGCGCTGTCAAGGTGATCCAAATTAACATCCCCATTAATTTGGTCGTATCCATTAAGACATCTTTTAACATTTTCCACGTTAGCGTACGGTAAACTGCCGCACAAATAATGGCGCCGGCAGCACCGATCGCAGACGCCTCAGTCGGCGAGGTTAACCCCAAGATGATACAGAGTAAAACAGCGACAATGAGTGACCCCGGAAGAATCAGCGCTTTTAATGAAACCAGCTTACCCTTCCAATCCACCTGTTCTTTAACAGCAAGCGGCGGTGCAATTTTTGGATTGACCCGACTAATGATCAAAATATAGAGGATATAAAGACCCGCCAGCATCAGACCCGGCATTAAGCCCGCCGCAAAAAGCTTACCGATCGATTCTTTTGCCAAAAAGGCATAGAGAATCATCAAGACACTCGGGGGGATCAAAAAGCCGAGTGCGCCCCCGGCCATGATAGTGCCCGTCGCTAATTTTTTACTGTAGCCGCGTTTAAGCATGGCGGGTAGTGCAATCACGCCTAGACTCACGGTCGCAGCGCCGGAAACACCCGCCATGGCCGCAATCAGCGCACAGAGTATAATCGTCCCGACACCCAACCCACCTGGCTGAGCCCCCATGAGTTTATTCATCATTTCGAATAAGTCATCGGTAATACCTGAACGCTCTAGCATTAGCCCCATGAAAATAAACATGGGTAAAGCGACGAGAATAAAATTATCCATTGAGGAAAAAGCACTGATCGTGAGCAGATCCAATGCACCAGCACCCCAAAGAAAATACGCAAACCCCATACCAACGGTTAGCAATGCCCAAGACAAGGGCGTCCCCAACATGAGCATGACGAACATTGCGCCAAACATGCCAAGGGTTATTATTAAAGGATCTATATCTGACACGGAGAGTACCCTTCTAAATTGTCAGAGGGTGTTCGTAATACACCCTTCTCTGCTAATACACTCAACTTCATGACTCGACACAGGCGTTACAAGGTAAATTTAAGGCCACACAAATGTCACGAATCAAATGTGCCAAGCTCTGCAGAGCAATAAGACCTACGGCAACTGGAAGCACTGTTTTAAATGGATAAATGGGTGGAGCCCATGTACTTTTGGAGGACAATTCTTTGTTTTGCCAAGATTCGTAGGCAAAATCAACAGATGCGAAAAAGAAAACAACTAAAACGAATAAAACCACCAAACCTGTAATAACATCCAGAATCGCACGACCTCGACGCGAAAATAGGTTGTACAACGCCTCACTTCGAACGTGGCCCTGATAACGATGGGTATAGGTGCCAGCCAGAACACAAAACGTACCGTACAACATTGTACTCAGTTCATGTGCCCATGAAGTGGGACTAACGAAGAAATAACGGGCAATAATTTCATAGAGCAGCACCAAAATCAAAGCAAGGCACATCCAAGAGACGGCCTTGCCCACGATTTCAGAGAGTCTATCAACCCAGCTAACTAAGTGACAGACTGAAAGCATCAGGCACGTCCTGTTGCTTTCGCAGCTTCTTTAAGAATATCGATCGCCTTCTTATTGCGATCAGATTTAGCGGCTTCATCTTCCCAGATCACTTCAGCGGCTTTACGCAGACGTGCTGAGTCCTCAGGAGGAAGACTGTTCATAACAAAGTGACCAGTGGCCCCTGCATCAATTGAACCACTGACCATCCAAGTGTGCATATGAGCCGAATGTTTTTCGTACGCCAGTTCAATCACTTTGCGCTCTTCATCGGTCATTTTCTTCCACACATCCATATTGACCAGAATCTGATCACAGTAGCCTGGGTACACCATGCCAATAGAGGTGTAGTGATTGGCAACTTCAAACAGCTTCATACCGACGTATTCATTGGTACCAGCGTAGATCACACCATCAATAGTACCGGTGCTCAAACCAACGTAAAGCTCTGAACCTGGCAAGAAAACGGTCGGAATATCAAACTGCTGAAGGATACGTGCAATTGCAGGTGTTGCGCGAATACGCATATTTTTGAGATCATCAAGGCTGTTAACAGGTTGTTTAGTTAACAGATCGAATGGGCCGCCCATGATAGGCCCTAAGTAGTGAACGTTGTGTTCAGCGTAGGCTTCACGTACTAAATCGATCAGACCTTTGGTACGGTAAACGTACTGGGCCTCATCGTGGTTCGTCCAAGCACCCGGTAAACCAGATTCAATACCGGCAATATCCAACTGGCCTGGCCAGTAGCCCGCATAACCTTGGCACATGTCGATGGTGCCACGGCTTACCGCTTGAAACATCTCAGCATCAGGCACTAAAGAACTGCCTGTAAAATGGCGAACACGCAAGGAGCCTTTCGATGCAGTGCGAACATCTTCACCAAAGGAGCTAAAAACATCAGATGCCTCACGACCCCAGTAGGTTTGCATGCGCAGGTTGGTTGTCGCTAATGCAGAAGTAGAGGTCATGGCCAACGGAGCAGCAACTGCACCTGCGGCGGCGGCTTTCAGAAGATTACGTCTATTCATATTGGGTTTGCTCATATTTGCTACCTTGTGATTGTTGTTATGGGGCACTGCGTTATTCGAAATAACACTGATTTTGTTATTGTGACTAACAAAAGCATTTTGAGTTTAGACCAGCCTTACTTGTTTTAAAAGCAGGCCTCTTTTTATGTCTTTTCACTTTAGACTGCTAACACTCCCCAGGTCTTGTCAAATTCTCCGGTTTTTTTTGCAAATTCTACGTGTATTCCAACATAACACCAAAACGTAAAGTCACAGGGACAGTGGATTCTTTCCATTCAGCGTCAAGGCTTAAGAAACAACCCACCTCCTGTCAACTCAAGTCTTTAATACCCCCTCTTCTTTTAGTACTTTTAATATGGCTGCAGCGCCCTCCTCGGCAGTGACAGATGTGAGTACTTGACCTCCTGCCCCTTCAGCTTTTGCCGCAGCTGCTTTGAAACGGTCACGTGCTGATGTGGCTTTGATGATTTTCAAACGCTTAGGACGTTTACGAGCAGGTGCATAATGCCATTCATTCGTTGCATCCTTCTCCTCCGTATCGCTCACAACGCAGTTAATAAAGCCACGCGTAGCTTTGGCATACGCCGATTGACGCGCCACAGGTGAAGCAGAATCCACGGCTAAAATCGCCGGCAATGCCACCTCAATCCGTCGACGCTGTCCTCTCGGCAACGCCTGCAGTACAACGGCTTGAGATGCCGCCACCTTTTCAATGACGGCAACATTGGCAACGAGCGTATAACCCAAGGCATCTGCTAACTGATACGGCACCAACCCAGAGCTTTCGCCCAACTCAGCACGACTACCACATAAGATAACTGAAGAGGGAGTGGCATTCAAAAATGCTGACAGAGCCGGAACGATGTCATTTTGTTCCGATTGCCGTAACACTTTCAGCTCCGAGACGCCCATCCCTAAATAGCCACGCAAGGCCGGTTCTATTGAATCATTAAGGGGACCGGCATAGATGACTCTAGGCTCGGCGTCCGACAACCCCATTGCCATTTCCAACGCACGTGCGTCTTGATCCGCTCGTCGAAGTCGTCCTGTCACGGGGTGTTGCCCGACCGAAACCAATACGGTTACAGAGACCTCATCATTTGATGGCAACTTAGCCAGATTACGCGACATGTTGCACCTCCACTTGAGACTGCTGTAGCTGATCCAGCATGGATTGTATAAGTTCGGACGAGTCCAGGATCACCGCAAGATCAGCGCGCTTAATCATGTCACAACCTGGGTCTGTGTTAATTGCAATCACTTTGTCGCAGGCTTGGATACCCTGTAAATGCTGAATAGCTCCAGAGATTCCTATTGCGAGATAAACCCTCGCCGTCACCCAAGTTCCAGTCGCGCCTACCTGACGATCACGCGGCATGTGGCCATCATCAACGGCAACACGCGATGCCCCCTCTGTTGCACCTAAAGATCTGGCCAACTGATGGAAAGCATCCCAATTAGTAATCCCCTTGCCTCCAGACAGAATAAACTCTGCCTCTGACAAAGCGACCTTAGCAGGATCGACCGAAACAGCGCCGAGGTTACGAATACGCTTAATAACATCAGCTGCATTGATGGATGAGTCAATAACCCTGGCTTCGTGACGAGTATCCGACACAGGTTCAGCACACTCGGCCAATGCCATGATCACTCGACTCACGGGGCGATACAGATCACTTGCCCCTCCCGATGCTCGACAAGTCGCCATTAACGTATCAAGATCCAACTGCCATAAATGGCTTGTTGCTCTGACCTTCAATTTGACAGACAAACGTCGACCTAAGTCCGCACTCATTGAGGTATGTTCCGGGAATAACCAATAGAGTGGATTAAATTCACGTTCAATGGCGGTTAATTGCTGCAGGTGTGTTTCTGGATCATACTCGCTGCACTGAGACTCATCTGCAAAATACACACGATCCATACCCACGTCACCCAACTCTGTATCTTTGAGCGGGCTCAAAATGACACCCAGTACAGCTGTGGCTTCAGACTGTTTAGCGGCCAGTTGTTGCGCCAAGCCAAACAAGTCTTTGTCTTGAGCAGAAAAACGTCCTCCCGGTAGCTCCGGAACAACGACGATGTACGCGCTAGGTCCATCAATCTGGATGAGACGTCTTGCATCGATGTCAACCTTCGCCTTTACAGTGTTCTGCTGGTTTGACTGTGCTCCACTTCGATCAATTCGGCGCACGCCAGCAGGCCCAATGAAACCAACCAGGTGAGGATTTTTACGTTTGACACCCGTCGGGCCTATCCACTCACTCAGCCTACCCGTAGCCTGTGTTAGCGCATAGGTTGAATGTTCAGGATGCAAACGATTTCTCAGAATCCACTCAGCTCGAGGATCTCGCCGCTTAATATCGTTCATGCACGCGTCTCCTCTTCGATTAAGGATTGGGCGACTAATTCTGCAATATCCAATACTTGTGGTCGTGGCTCAACAACACCTTCCAGCATGGCTGTACATTGTGGACACCCTACTGCAACAACACTTGCGCCTGATGCTTTAATATCGTCCATACGCATATCAGGAATTCGTTGTTTACCTGGAATATCGGTAATCGGTGCACCGCCACCGCCACCACAGCAGCGTGATCTAAATCCTGAACGCGTCATTTCAACCCGATCAATGCCTAATGCATCCAATAGCTGACGAGGCGCATCATACACTCCGTTGTAACGTCCCAGATAACAGGGGTCATGATAGGTCACACGTCCACCCACCCAATCTTTTAAAGACAATTGTTTATCTCGATACAAACGCTCCATAAAGGTTGTATGGTGATAAACCACATACTCGCCACCCAGTTCGGGGTACTCATTTTTCAATACATGAAAGCTATGAGGATCACAGGTGACAATGCTTCGAAATGAGTATTTCTGCAATGTATGAATGTTTTGCTTGGCTAAATGTTGAAAGGTAGCCTCATCGCCTAAACGTCTAGCAACATCTCCCGAGTCACGCTCTTCATTGCCCAGCACCGCAAACTGCACACCTGCCGACCGAAGAACCTTAACAAAGGCTCGAAGCGTCCGTTGATTGCGCATATCAAATGCACCGTCGCCTAACCAAAGCAACACATCTGTCCGCTTAACATTTGCTAATGTCGGTAGATTAAGATCGGCGGCCCAATTCATGCGGCTACCTGGATTAAATCCACCTGGGTTGTCTGTCGCAATTAAGTTCTCCAGAACTTCAGCCCCCTTGTTAGGGGTTTGCCCACGCTCCAGTGTTAAGTGACGACGCATATCGACAATGGCATCCACATGCTCAATCATCATAGGGCACTCTTCAACACAGGCACGACAGGTCGTACAGGCCCAGAGCGTCTCCGGATCCAGCAATCCTTTTCCTTCTCGTGCAACGATGGCTTGAAAAGGGCCACCTTTATGTTCGCCCAGCGGTTTGCCGGGATAAGGAGAACCGCTGTAACTGGCATCACTGCCACCGGCCAGACCTACGACCATATCTTGAATCAGTTTTTTAGGGTTTAATGGCTGTCCAGCTGCAAAAGCTGGGCACACGGCTTCGCAACGACCACATTGCACGCAGGCATCAAATCCAAGCAACTGATTCCAAGTAAAATCAGTCGGTTTCTCAACCCCCAAAGGCGCTTGAGTATCGTCAAAATTTAGCGCTTTCAGTCCCGTGGAGCGACCACCGCCAAAACGTTCAGGGCGACGATGAAAGGCAAGGTGCAATGCGCCAGCAAAAGCATGCTTCATTGGCCCACCCCAGGTCATGCCAATAAACATTTCAGCAAGCCCCCAGACAATACCCGCCGTTAAAAGCGCCGCTAAAACCACACCGCCAAACCCTTCGGGTAAAAGGCCTGCCGCGGGTAAGCTCAAGATCAAAAAGCTGACGGCAAACACCATTAAGCTTTTCGGTAAGCGCATCCATGCACCTTTTGATAAGCGCTCCGGTGGTGATTGACGACGTTTAGCAACGCGCACGGCCCCAATCAACATAGCGCCTGACGCGGCCAATAGCAGCCACGCCAAGAGTTTACTTTCCCAGGCAAAACCATAAAGAAAGATGGCCAATACCGATGCCAAAACAAAGCCACCTGCCGTGGCTACGTGTGTATTGGAAATATAACGGTCACGTTCAACCACATGATGCAAATCGACCAGGTAGCGTTTGGGCATCGCACGTATGCCAGCCCAAACGTTCACGTTTGAAGCGCGCCCTCTCAACCACAGGCGTGCACGCCGCAAAGCACCTACTACAGCCAGAAGAATAGCCACGGCCAACAGCCAAGGCATCAGACTCGTCAACATAGACCTTCCCCTAACTTAAAAGTCTTTACATAAACGCAACGCATCGTATATTGCTGCATGCGTATTACGAGGCGCTGTGCAGTCACCAATTCGGAACAGGATGAACGCCGCTCCTTGAGTTGACTCGCTTAAGCAAGGCTGAGGTTTGATCGCGTACAGCGCATCGACATCTATCTGACCTTTGTTAAGGGACTGATGCTTAAGTGCATAGTAAAGCGCTTCATCGGGTCGAACACCGTTTTCGACGACAACCTGATCGACTACACGTTCTTCCATTTGGCCTGTGTATTCATTTTCTAAAACGGCCACCAACTGATCACCTTCGCGATACACCTTATGCAGTGCCAAATCCGATGTCATGATCACTTCTTTTGCATAAAGACTGCGGTAATAGGTTGGGAACGTCGTGCCTCCCACGGCGGCTCCTGGCTTAACATCATCGGTAACAAGCTCAACCTTGGCGCCTTTTTCAGACAAATAGTCTGCAACGGACATTCCACTGAACTCACAAATGGTGTCGTAGACCAGCACGTTCTTACCAGGTGCTACCTTGCCATCAAGAACATCCCAACTACTGACCACTAATCCTTCGTCTGCGCCCCACTCAGGCACTTGCTCTAAGAATGGACGACCACCGACCGCTAACACGACGATATCAGGGTTTAGATCTTTGATGGCGTCTTCATTGGCGTAGGTCTCTAAACGCACATCGACGTTTAATCGAGCCAATTCCAATTGATACCAACGCGTGATACCCGCCATTTGATCACGCTGTGGCGCTTTAGCTGCGGTGCTGATTTGACCACCCAGCTGATCTTTCGCTTCAAACAAGATGACCTGATGACCGCGTTCAGCTGCAACTCTCGCTGCTTCCATACCTGCAGGACCACCGCCGACGATCACGACTTTACGTAAAGCGCCTTGCGTTTTTTCAATAATATGTGGCAAGCCCATGTACTCACGCGACGTCGCCGCATTTTGAATACACAGCACATCAAGTCCTTGGTACTGACGGTCAATACAATAGTTAGCACCAACACATTGACGAATTTGATCGACTTGTCCCATTTTGATTTTTGCAATGATATGAGGGTCTGCAATGTGCGCGCGTGTCATGCCCACCATATCGACATAACCGCCCTCAAGTATCCGTTGCGCTTGGTTAGGATCTTTGATGTTCTGCGCATGGATAACTGGCGCCTTCACAACCTCTTTAATGCCTGCAGCCAAATGCAAAAATGGCTCAGGAGGGTACGACATATTAGGAATCACATTGGCAAGGGTGTTATGTGTATCGCACCCTGAGCCGATCACACCAAAAAAATCGACCATGCCCGTTGCATCGTAGTAGGCGGCGATCTGTTTCATGTCATCATGCGTTAAGCCATCTGGATGAAATTCATCACCGCAAATTCGCATCCCCACAACGAAATCATCACCCACTTCGGCACGCACCGCTTTTAAAACTTCTAAACCAAAACGCATGCGGTTTTCAAAGCTTCCTCCCCACTGGTCCGTCCGCTTATTCACGCGCGGACTCCAAAACTGATCGATTAAGTGCTGGTGAACGGCGGAGAGTTCAACACCGTCTAACCCGCCGTCTTTAGCACGTCGAGCCGCTTGAGCATAATCGCCAATAATTCGGGTAATCTCTTCATCTTCGATTGTTTTACAGGTGGAGCGATGCACAGGCTCTCGAATACCGGATGGCGATAAAAGGGTCGACCAATGATAACCATCCCAACGGGAACGACGTCCCATATGGGTAATTTGGATCATAATTTTGCCACCGTGTTTATGCACGGCATCCGCTAGGTTTTGAAAATGCGGAATAATACGGTCGGTTGATAGATTTACCGAACTCCACCAAGCTTGAGGGCTATCTATGGAAACCACGGAGGAGCCACCACAAATACAAAGTCCACACCCACCTTTCGCTTTTTCTTCATAGTACTTAACATACCGATCCGTTGTCATACCGCCATCGGTTGCATAGACTTCCGCATGCGCTGTACTGACCACACGGTTGCGTATTGTCAGCTTACCTATCTGAATCGGTTGAAACATTGCATCGAATTGAGACATCACTAACTCCTACTCTTCAAACCGACTGTGCAAGCGGACGTGTAATAAAATAGCCAACGTCATGGCCGTCTTCTGCAGCACTTTGAGTCTGCTCTGCCTCTGTCCGCAAAGCGGAGCCCGTTGAGGCTAGAATCTGATCCATCGCACCCGCAAACCAACCTGTGAACATATACTCAATTTTGCGATTCACTTTCCCGTAGTGATAAACAAAAGCAGAATGCTCAAGCCGAACCTTACAACGTCCGCCTTCGAGATCCATTTCCTCTGTAATAAACAAGCCCCAGCCTCGTTGCGACAAACGCTTCATATAATGCTCGAACACATCTACGCCCTGTAAGCCATGCAACTGTGCTTCTTTTTCACACCAGTGCCATGCACTTTTATAGCCAGCCTTGTACAAAATTTCAGCATAGCGCTCTGGGCCTAGCTCTTCTTCAATGGCCTGATGATTATTAATAAAAAAATGTCTAGGAACGTACAGCATGGGCAAGGCATCACTTGTCCAAACGCCTGTTTCTGAGTCAACTTCAATTGGAAGTGCGGGAGCTACTTTTGCCACGGTTTCACCTGTCATTCAAAATAGTTATAAAAGAGTTAATGATCGGGTCTTAAGCGCCCCAGACATCCTTTAAGACTCGTACCCAGTTTTCTCCCATGATCTTACGCACCTGAGCTTCAGTCATTCCGCGCTTAAGCAAGGTTTCAGTCAGGTTAGGAAACTCACCAATGGTGCGAATACCCAAAGGATTTACAATTTTTCCAAAGCGAGTGAGGCGACGTGCGTAGCCTTTATCGTGAGTCAGCCATTCAAAAAATGTTTGGTCATGGCCTTGTGTGAAATCTGTTCCAATTCCAATTGCATCTTCACCGACGATGTTCATCACATACTCAATGGCTTCTGCGTAGTCATCAATGGTTGAATCGATGCCTTTTTTAAGGAAGGGTGCGAACATGGTGACGCCAACAAAACCACCGTGATCCGCGATGAACTTAAGCTCTTCATCTGATTTATTTCGAGGATGCTCTTTGAGTCCTGAAGGGAGGCAATGGGAGTAGCAAACAGGCTTTTTAGAAGCAAGAATGACTTCCTCCGAGGTTTTAGAGCCGACATGAGACAGATCACACATAATGCCCACGCGATTCATCTCGGCGACCACCTCATGACCAAAACCCGATAAGCCGCCATCTCGCTCATAACACCCTGTTCCAACCAGGTTCTGCGTGTTGTAGCACATTTGTACAATGCCGACGCCGAGGTTTTTGAAGATCTCGACATAACCTAATTGGTCTTCAAAGGCATGCGCATTTTGAAAACTCATGATAATTCCCGTTTTACCCGCCGCTTTAGCCGCATGAATATCGGCGGTGGTTCTGACGGGAATCACCAAATCATTATTTTCACGCAGGAGCTTATTGGTTTCAGCAATGTTATTGACTGTTGCCTGAAACCCTTCCCAGACGGATACTGTACAACTTGCAGCAGTCAATCCACCTTTGCGCATGTCTTCAAACAGTTCTCGGTTCCACTTGGCGATAATTAATCCATCGATAACGATAGCATCTTGGTGCAGTTCTGCCGCTGTCATGAGCTTACTCCGAATTAACAGGCTTATTAGGCTTTTATTGATATGCAGAATAGCCCTACGGACTTTACGATGACCCTATGGAAGCGACGGACATCAGTCTAAAAACGTCAAGGAATACCTATTTACGACTTGGCAGATTTATCTGGTGAGCAAAGGAATGATGTGCACCTGCAGCATGAGATAAATGGAAGATTCTCTGAATTTTGTTGAAATAACATCCAGAAAATTCACTCGCACTTTAGGATTTTTTTTCTATGCTTAAGGAAGGTTATTGGCTTTCCGTTATTAAAATAAAATGTTGGAGGTACACAGCCATGTTAACGTACAGTGAATGTCTAGCCATGAGCGACTTGACGGATGACGAAATCGATGCAATTGCGGAACATGAGCATATTGAGCCTATGATTGCAGTCGCATTAGGTCAGTACTTAGTTGAGCGTCATGAGGAGACCGAAATCAGACGTTTTATTATGGATGACATTGAAATTGCCAAGCAATGTGGCGATCTTGGAAAAATGGTTGTTCGACAACATACGCTGGTTCAGTTCATCCAAACCCACCCGGAGGCATGCAGGTCTTCACAATAAACGTTTTTTGCTCTTCTATTTTAATCATCAAAACTCATCGTTGCCAGGGCTACTGCTTTCTTAGCAGTGGCTTTTTTTTGATATTTTTGAACGTTTTTATAGGTGTTTTCCATGATAGACTGGGGGTAATTCTGGCGTTCTGGGAGTCACCACATGAAACACCTACAAAGCGATCTATGGCATCACCTAACCGAAGAGGATGTGTTTAATACCATCAATAGTGACAGGTTAAGCGGCCTATCACACAACGAAGTACAAGAAAGGTTAAGACTCTTCGGACCCAACACTATTTCAGGGCAAGCGTCTATTTCACCTCTAAAACGCTTACTGCTGCAGTTCCACAATCCGTTAATCTATATCCTTCTGTTTGCGACAGCCGTCACCTTGTTTTTGGGGGAGTATGTCGACTCCGGTGTCATTTTTGGGGTGGTCTTGATCAATGCGGCCATCGGCTTTGTCCAAGAGTCAAAAGCAGAAGAAGCGATCAACTCCTTAAAAGGCATGTTATCGTCAACAGCAACGGTTTTACGCGACGGAGAAAAACAGACGATACCCGCTTCGGATGTTGTTCCGGGTGATATCGTGTTTTTAGCTTCGGGAGACAAGGTTCCAGCCGACATGCGGATTTTTGATTGTCGAGATTTGCAAATTGATGAATCCACGTTAACCGGTGAATCCGTCTCTGCGACTAAATCCAGAACAACCCTAGGCAAAGAGACCGTTTTAGCTGACCGTGAAAATATGGCTTTCGCAGGTACACTGGTTACCTACGGCGGAGGTAAAGGTGTTATCACAGCAACGGGAGACCATACGGAAACCGGCAAAATTGCCGATATGATTGCGCAAGCGACTAGCATCGATACGCCCTTGACGCGAAAAATACATCAGTTCAGTAAACTCTTGCTCTGGGTCATCCTAGCGCTGGCAGGTGTAACCTTTGGTGTTGGCCTTCTCTATGGTCTAGAAGCCAGTGAAACCTTTATGGCGGCTGTTGCCTTGGCCGTCGCCGCCATCCCTGAAGGCTTACCCGCAGTCGTGACGATCACACTGGCGATTGGTGTGCAACGCATGGCAAAACGTAATGCCATTATTCGTACTCTTTCTGCCGTTGAAACGCTGGGCTCGACAACAGTCATTTGCTCCGATAAAACGGGCACCTTGACCGAAAACCAAATGACCGTTCAAAAGATCTTCAGTGGCGGTGGTGATTACACTGTTAGCGGAACGGGCTACCAACCTCAAGGCGAGCTATCCACTCTGGACGGGACCGCTTTTCAGCTCAGTGATAACCTTGCTCTCACCCACTGCCTCAGAGCAGGCTTAGTCAGTAACGACTCGAAATTGATTGAAAAGGAGAAACGCTGGACCGTTCAAGGCGACCCTACTGAAGGATCTCTGATTGCCTGTGCATTCAAAGCAGGCTTGGATCTAAAGACCTGTGAAAACGCCTTTCCTAGAATTGACACCATTCCCTTTGAGTCCGATCGGCAATACATGGCCACCCTGCATGAAGATCAAGAATGCAATCGCCTCTACTTAAAAGGTTCGGTTGAACAGGTGATGGCTCGCTGTAAGACCATGATGGATGCCGATGGGCAATTACAGCCCTTAAATACGGAAATCATCACTGACCATATCAACTCCTTTGCTGCAGCAGGGTTGAGAGTCCTGGCATTTGCCATGGAAGAGCTGCCTAAGGATGAAACCTCTTTAGATGCGTTCAATCAACGTGAGCCCAATCAAGCGTTGATATTTCTGGGTCTCCAAGCCATGATCGATCCTCCACGACAAGAGGCCATTCATGCCGTCGCCACGTGTCACAAAGCTGGCATTAACGTCAAAATGATCACAGGCGATCATGCCCTGACGGCCAAAGCCATTGCGACCAAAATTGGGATCATTCGTGATTCAAATTCCAATGGACAGGTGGTACTGACAGGAAAAGAATTATCCGAAATGAGCGATCACAAATTGCTCGAATGCGCTGAAACGGTTTCTGTTTTTGCACGTGTTGCACCTGAGCAAAAACTCAAACTGGTCACCGCTTTGCAAGCGAAGGGGCATGTTGTCGCCATGACCGGCGATGGTGTGAATGACGCCCCTGCGCTTAAGCAGGCCGACATTGGGATAGCCATGGGAATCAGTGGCACTGAGGTGTCAAAAGAAGCGTCCGATATGGTGCTGACGGATGATAACTTTTCATCAATTGAAGCTGCCGTCGAAGAAGGTCGCAACGTCTTTGACAACCTATTGAAATTTATTACCTGGATTTTACCCACCAATCTTGGCCAAGGCTTGGTGATCATGGTCGCCATTCTATTTGGTGTGACCCTTCCGGTTCTTCCCGTTCAAGCCCTTTGGCTGAACATGACAACCGCCGTTTTTTTAGGCTTAATGCTGGCCTTTGAACCGAAAGAACCGGGCATTATGCAGCGCATACCACGCTCTCCAGATGCGCCTCTTTTGTCCATCGAAATTATCTATCGAATATTCTCGGTCAGCACCCTGTTGTTAATTGGTGCGTTTGGTTTATTCAAATGGTCACAGTCCATGGGAGCATCAATCGAGGAGTCTAGAACCTTGGCCGTGACGCTCTTTGTCATCGTGCAGAGCTTCTTCCTTCTGAATTGTCGCTCTATGACACAGAGTATTTTCACAACCCCCATGTCGTCAAATCTCTGGATTTGGGGCGGGATCAGCGCCATGCTCATCTCGCAATTGCTGTTCATCTACACTCCACTCATGAACACCCTATTCCAAAGTGCTCCATTAAGCCTCAACCAGTGGCTACTCATGCTAGCCTATGGCGCATGTGTACTGTGTTTAGTAGAGGTCGAAAAGGCGTTTTGGCGCAAAAGAACACTGAAAACATCTAGTGAGTGCGTTAAATAACAGGTAGGAGTACTGGATCATGCCTCTTTAATTTGAGGCATGATCTGCATTAGCGCTAAATAAAGATTAGAGCGCTTTTTCTAACTCAGGAACGGCTTCAAACAAATCAGCCACCAATCCATAATCAGCCACTTGGAAAATTGGAGCGTCTTCGTCTTTGTTGATTGCAACAATGACCTTAGAGTCCTTCATACCGGCCAAATGCTGAATTGCCCCAGACAAGCCCACACCAATGTACAACTCAGGTGCTACGATTTTACCCGTTTGTCCGATTTGCATATCGTTCGGGACAAAGCCAGCATCAACCGCCGCACGCGTTGCGCCCACGGCTGCGCCCAACTTATCTGCAACTTTATCGAGCATATCGAAATGTGCTTTATCGCCCATTCCACGACCACCAGAGATGATCACTCGAGCAGAGGTCAATTCGGGACGATCAGAAACGGCCATTTCCTCAGACACCAAGCGGCTAACACCTGAATCCATAAGCTGACTCAGAATTTGAATGCTCGCACTGCCACCGTCTGCCGGTGCTGCATCAAAACCTGTTGCACGAATCGTCAATACCTTGACCGGATCTAACGATTGAACAGTGGCGATTGCATTGCCTGCGTATATTGGACGCTGGAATGTATCGGCGGACTCCACCTTAATGACATCCGAAATTTGCCCTACATCTAACAACGCCGCCACACGTGGCATAAAGTTCTTCGCATTGCTGACGGCAGGAGCAATCAGATAATCGTATTCATGCGCCACATCAACCACCAATGAGGCGACATTCTCAGCAATTTCATGATCGTATACTGAGTGATCCGCCAGTAGAACTTTACGGATACCCGCAACCTTTGATGCGTGATCCGCAGCCGCTGCACAGCCTGCACCTACAACTAATAGATCGATTTCACCGCCGATTTCTTGAGCGGCCGTTAAGGCATGCAACGTGGCAGGCTTTAAGACTGAATTATCATGCTCTGCTATCAATAAAATCGCCATTAGATCACCTTCGCTTCATTTTTCAATTTATCAACTAACTCTGCCACACTTGCGACTTTAATACCGGCTTGGCGCTCAGGTGGAGGCGTCACTTTTAATAGGCGAGTATTTGCCTTGACTTCAACACCGTAATCAGCCGGTGTTTTCACATCCAAAGGTTTTTTCTTAGCTTTCATGATGTTTGGCAAAGAGGCATAGCGTGGCTCGTTCAAACGCAGATCGACCGTCAACACAGCTGGTAGTTTCAAGGCCAAGGTCTGAAGACCACCGTCGATTTCGCGCACCACTTGAACTTCGTTTTCGCCCACTTCGACACCCGATACGAACGTACCCTGTGCCAATCCGGTTAACGCAGCCAACATTTGGCCAGTTTGATTGTTGTCAGTATCGATTGATTGTTTGCCCATCAATACCAAGCCCGGTGCTTCGTCAGCGACTATTTTTGCAAGAATTTTTGCGACAGTCAGTGACTCTAGGGCATCATCTGATTCGATATGAATGGCACGATCAGCGCCCATCGCCAGTGCTGTACGCAGCTGTTCTTGAGCGGCCTTTGGCCCCATTGATACCACGATGATTTCCGATGCTTTGCCTGCTTCTTTCAAGCGAACCGCCTGCTCAACCGCAATCTCACAGAAAGGATTGACTGCCATTTTTACATTCTTCAAATCAACGTCAGTCTGATCAGCATTCACTCTGACTTTAACGTTGTAATCGATCACTCGCTTGACCGTTACCAGTACTTTCATGTATGTCTTCCTTCAGTTACGTAGGTCGGAATCTTATCGAATCATAACAGAATGGTGTTTTATGACCAGCCTGAGATCTGTGTATACTATAATTTACCAAATTAGGGTTTTCACTTATACTATGGGTGACAAAAAAACGCACAGAATCGATAAGATTTGTTGAAAGTGTTCTCTTTTTTTAACACTCTGTGTGTTTACAATAACAAGTCGATGAATTTATTACTGAGGAGCTGAACTGTGGAACGTGAATCGATGGAGTTTGACGTCGTCATCGTCGGAGCAGGCGTCACCGGACTTTCCGCCGCCTGTCGCTTAATGCAAGAGGCTCAAGCAAAGGAGCAAGAGCTGACCGTTTGCGTCGTAGAGAAAGGCTCTGAAGTGGGTGCTCATATCCTTTCTGGGGCCGTGATGGAGCCCCGTGCCCTGAACGAACTTTTTCCGGATTGGAAAGAGCGTGGTGCCCCACTGGTTACCGCAGCAACAGAAGACCAAGTGTATTTACTCACCAGTGAAACTCAAGGTGTAAAATTACCTGGCTTTGCGGTTCCAAAACCCATGCACAATGAAGGCAATTATATTGTCAGTTTGGCCAATGTCACACGCTGGCTCGCAGAACAAGCTGAAGCTCTCGGTGTTGAGGTTTTCCCTGGCTTCCCTGCATCCGAAATTCTGTACCATGAAAATGGCAGTGTTAAAGGGATAGCAACAGGAGATATGGGTGTAGGCTCCAATGGTGAACCCAAAGACAGCTACACGCCCGGTATGGAACTGCATGCAAAATACACCCTATTTACCGAAGGCGTTCGCGGACATCTTGGCAAGCAACTTCTAGCAAAATTCAAGCTTGACGAAGGTAAAGACCCCCAACATTATGCCATTGGCATCAAAGAACTTTGGGACATTGATCCTGCGAAAAGCAAGCCCGGATTGGTCGTGCATGGCTCTGGTTGGCCGCTTAGCGATGGTGCCAGCGGTGGTTTCTTCCTATATCACGATGAAAACAACCAAGTCGAAGTTGGCTTGATTGTCGACCTCAACTATTCCAACCCTTGGCTCAGCCCCTTCGATGAGTTTCAACGGATGAAGCACCACCCCGTTCTAAAACAATATTTGGAAGGTGGCAAACGCGTTTCGTACGGTGCTCGTGCAATTACCAAGGGCGGCTTTAACTGCTTGCCTAAAATGACACTGCCGGGTGCATTTGTACTTGGATGCAATGCTGGCACCTTAAACTTCTCTAAAATCAAAGGCATACATACAGGCATGAAATCCGGCATGTTGGCAGCCGAAACCATCGCCAAAGCCTTGTTTGCTGGAGATGAAGGCGGACAAGACCTGACTGCATTTGAGCAAGCCTATAAAGATTCATGGCTATACGATGAGCTCTATCGCGGACGTAATTTTGGCCCAGCCATGCATAAATTTGGCACCTTCCTTGGTGGCACGTTTAACTTCATTGATCAGAACATTTTTGGTGGAAAAATCCCCGTCACTCTGCATGATCTGCATAAAGACCATGAAATGTTACGACTGGCCAGTGAATGCAAAAAAATTGAATACCCTAAGCCGGACGGAAAGCTTTCCTTTGACAAGCTGTCATCCGTGTTTTTATCCAACGCTATTCACGAGGAAGACCAGCCTTGCCATCTGCGCTTGACTGATCCCGATCTACCAATTCGGGAAAACCTGCCCAAATACGCTGAGCCCGCTCAACGCTATTGCCCAGCGGGTGTGTATGAAGTGATTGAAGAGAGCAATGGACCTCGCTTTCAAATTAACTTTTCAAACTGCGTGCATTGCAAGACGTGCGACATTAAAGACCCAGCACAAAACATTACTTGGGTCACCCCTGAGGGTGGTGGTGGACCTTCGTATCCCAACATGTAAGATGGGTTAGAACACCAAAGGAAATGCCCCCAACCGTTCAGCGACGTTTGGGGGCATTTTTTATTTCATCAGAGCACAGGGCAAGGACCAGAGCAATTGCGCAGTGCCCTGCTGTTTGTCCCATAACAACCGTGTTAAGGATGCTTTTTTAATGTCCAAGTGATCGACGGGGATATGGGTTAACGAAGCAATGAGCAATCCTATGTCAGGCTCATGACCCACAAGCCAAACAGCCTTGTCATCCATCCCCATCAAATCATCAAGTAAACTTGCAGTCGGTGTCATAAGCGATAGGGATTCGAGTATTTGTGGTTTCGGGCAGTGCAGTAAATGTTGATATAGATAGGAAGCCGTTTGAAAAGCGCGAGGATAAGGGCTGCTCAACAAGCGCGCGGGTGTTAAGTCATTACGTCGACAAAATGCCACGACACGCTCTAATTGATTAAAGCCTTTATCAACTAATTCGCGACGCCTATCGTCAATTGGCAAATTACGATCCTGAGCCGTTGCATGGCGCAGAATCGTAATTTCAGTCAGTTTAGTGATAGGTTTGCTCATATTTTTTCTGGATAGCAATGAGGGCAGGCTGAATATCCAGAGGGGCGTACTTCATTGCCTGTTCGAACAGCTCCTTATTCTCTTCAGACAAACGCTCCTCCTCAGACATGGTTTTCAACTTACGCATGGCTTCCATAAATTTTGGATGGGGTTTTGTTTTGCTCATCATGACCTCCCCGGCATCGCCTTGGGTAAAATAATCTATGCCCGTAGGCGTGTATGGCAATTATGCCCTACTCTCATTAAGACCCACAAATTCAATTATTGATCCGCACCTAAAGCGTTTGCATAGGCTTGAGTTGCCGACGCATTACGCTCAGGCTGACTCAACCAATGAGAAAGCTGAGGCTCAATTAAAGCATGCATCATTGAGATGTGATCTGAGTCTGCATTCAATGCTGGAATATAATCGTATTTTTCACCGCCACTTTCCATAAAATACTCACGGTTTTCTTGACCTATTTCTTCGATGGTCTCTAGGCAGTCCGCAGAAAACCCCGGACACACCACTTGTATTGACTTGACACCTTGTGAAGGCAAGGCCTTAAGCGTTTCATCTGTATAGGGTTTTAACCACTCTTCACGTCCAAATCGCGACTGGAAGGTTGTCAAATACTGATCCTTAGTTAATCCTAGATACTCTGCGATTAAACGTGATGTTTTATAGCACTCGCAGTGGTATGGATCGCCCTGTAGCAAATAACGCTTTGGAATACCGTGGTACGAGAAAATAAGTTTATCAGGAATACCCTTTTCCGATTGGAAAGCCCGTATCTTCTCAGCAACGGCATGAATATAAGGCCCAAAGTCAGGGTAGTGACTGATAAAATGCAGATCAGGCAACCAGCGACGCTTTCGGAAATCAGCCGAAATCGCATCAAAGGTAGAAGCGCTGGTCGCCCCTGAATATTGAGGATACAGCGGCAAAACAATGAGTTGCCTAACCCCAGCGGCTTGGAGTTTTTCTAAAACAGACGCAATGGAGGGATTCCCGTAGCGCATCGCAAACTCAACCACGACACGATCACCATACTCTTTCTGGATAGCCGCACGCAGAGCCTGTGTTTGAGCTTGCGTATGGGTTAGCAAAGGTGAACCTTCATCCGTCCAAACCTCACGATAGGCGGCAGCCGAGCGCTTTGGACGAATATTAAGGATAACCCCATTCAGAATAAACCACCAAATGGGGCGAGGGACTTCAACAACCCGTGGATCAGAGAGAAACTCTTTCAAATAGCGACGTAACGCCGGTGTGGTCGGTTCATCCGGTGTGCCAAGATTGGTGATCAGCACACCGATTTTATCCGCTTGTGCGTGACTGAAATTTTTTACACCCTGATAGGTCATCGAAGTTAATCCTTATGCGTCTAATGAAATCACATCAAACTCTTCCAAAGGATTCACATCCTGCTCGTAGTCCACTCCATCAATGCCGAAACCAAACAGCTTCAGGAACTCTGTTTTGTAGTAAGCATAGTCGGTCAGTTCGAACAGGTTTTCGCTCGTCACTTGTGGCCAGAGTTTGCGGCAGGCCTCTTGCACGTCGTCGCGCAATTCCCAATCATCCATACGGTAACGACCCTCGGAGTCGATCTCTGCTTGGTCACTATAAAGTCCGGTACTGAACAAACGATACACCTGCTCCATGCAACCTTCGTGTAAACCTTGCTCTTTCATCACTTTAAATACCATGGATAAATACAATGGCATGACGGGGATAGCGGAGCTTGCTTGGGTCACGACCGATTTCAAAACCGCTACATTGGCCTGACCACCTGTCGCGGATAACTGCGCGTTCAGACGTTTTGCTGTGTCGTCTAAATGTTGTTTGGCCTTCCCTAACGCACCGTGCCAGTAGATTGGCCAAGTGATGTCTGTGCCTATGTAGCTGTAGGCGACGGTTTTGCATTCAGGTGCAAGAACACCCGCTGCAGACAGAGCATCGATCCAAAGTGCCCAATCTTCTCCCCCCATCACTTTAACCGTCGCATCGACTTCTTCCTGAGTCGCTGGCCCTATCTCGGCTTCAGTGATGATGTCTTTGTTGGTATCAATGGCTGTCGAACGATACGGCTCACCGATAGGCTTTAATACTGAGCGTATCACTTCACCAGTATCCGGTAGTTTACGCACAGGCGATGCCAGGGAGTACACTACTAGATCGATTTGCCCTAAATCCGCTTTGATCAGTTCAATGACTTTTGCTCTTGCTTCATTGGAGAAGGCGTCGCCATTGATACTCTTGGCATACAGACCAGCTTCATGTGCCAAACGCTCGAATGCGGCAGCATTGTGCCAACCGGCTGTGCCCGGTTTTTTTTCAGTTGCAGGCTTTTCGAAGAAGACACCGATCGTCGCCGCATCACTACCAAAGGCTGCGGCGATACGTGAGGAAAGGCCATAGCCGCTAGAGGCGCCAAGCACTAAAACACGCTTGGGGCCATCGATTTTTCCCTTCGCTAGAGTGTAGGCAATTTGCTCTTTTACGTTGGCTTCACAACCAACTGGATGCGTTGTTGTACAGATGAATCCGCGAATTTTTGGAGTGATAATCATAACAATAGTTACTATCTTGAGTCCGTTGATATAAGTTTGCTAACAATACCGTATTTTGGTGATCTAGACAAAAAATAGGGGGGTGAATCGGGCGCAAATTGGCTTAGAGCTTTATACATATCAAATGCGTGAGCGTCCTCTGATGGATCAAGCCGCTATATAAACATCTGCTATCTGTGTGGCGCACTTGTTCACCCCTGTAATGACTGCTCTACGCGAGCACAGGTTCAGTAAAATCATACACAGACACCCCAGCCTGTTCGCCACGAAATTCATAATTGTCATCGATCGGTTTGATAACTTGAATATGGTAGTTGCCTTCAGCCAGCTTGATGGCAAAGGTTTGCGAGTAGAGCAAAAAAGAACCTGAACATCACGATGTGTTCGGCTGACTAACCTGACGCCGCTGAGTCGATCAGCGGCGTCTTACTCTTAAGGGTCTCTAAGTCGGAGATTTCGGCATACCCAGAAAGTGAACAAATCACCTTTCCTGCATATTGCATAAAAGTGTTAAAAATGGGTAGCCAGCCGAACAAGTGCCCGTAGAATTACTTTTTTAGCATTGGGTTTAGCTTATCTCTTGCCAGAAAACACCCCCGCAGCTTTCGAACCTGAAGTCTTCTCTATCGCCCAGTTACCCCCAACCTCCTGAGCAGCAGGCCCAAAGAATCCACCCTGAATTGCCCCAGCGTTATTCGATCCGCTCAAGCTTCCGCCGAACTGGTTTCCGCTGATCGTCACGCCGCTCAGATTGGAGGTGGCATATGCGGCTCCCGTATTGGCATATTGAACATTCAGTTGTCCAGAAATATTGCCGGTACCGAAGTTCGCGGTCAGGTTGGTGCTTCCATTGAGCGCATGCAATGCACCGCCCTCATGTGCGGTACCACGAATCTGACCCGTATAGGTCGCGGAGCCTGTTACCGGCATGGAAGTTGTTGGCGTCAAGGTGCCTGCAATCCAGTGCGAGCCATCCATGACCGACGTATTGGGTGTGGCAACCAGCTCGGTGCTCCACACGCCCCAAGACAGGTAGTTGTAGCCATCGTCCTCGGTCATGGTCGTGGCGGCGTAGGAGGGAACGCCATTAATTTCCTTGATCGCAGCAAACGCATCCTTGTTGATATAAACGCTGGTATCCGACCAATCGCTACCGAAGTTGTACGCCGTCCCACCATCGCGCACCGTGATGTCTGCCTTGGCAGTTGCTGAGACAGGTCGCAAGGTCATCTGCACATCATTGGGATTCGTGTTGTAAGCGACAGCAACCGCACCCGTGCTGCGATTGGCCACCAAACCAACGGCATAGCCACTCCATACCTCGTTGTTTGCCGGGGAATAGGGTTTTGTCACGGTTTTCTCGTTGACGTAGCCGCTCATCAACATCGAACTCAGCGTGGGGGAGCCGGCCTCGTTATAAAACGTCGAACCAAAAGTCCCGCCAAGCCCGTTGGGATAGGCGCTGCCGTAGAACTGAAGCGAAGTGGTTTCGCGCATGGCATCGCGGATGTAGCGGGGAATGCTGCTGTTTTCGGCTGTCGTCAGGCGACGGGTCTTGAATACGTACTGCCCATCGATCTCAAGACCACTTCTGTCAATATCACCAATAAACAGCGCGGTGCCTGTGCCGCCAGCCAGGGAGGCGTTACTTTCAAAGCCATACACCTTTCCAGACGTCCAGTTTACGAAAAGTTTCATACCTCCGGCAGCGTAAGCATTATTGTCATAGGGAGAAATGACACGATGCCGCAGATCGTAAGTAGAAACGCCAGAGGTCGGCAGTTTGGTTGTCGCACTGAGGCGTTCGCCGAAATAGCCTTCGACAACCCCAGATTCACCTCGCAAAACAAAACGGAAAAAGTCTTGTGCCGCATTGATATGAAACACCGAATCGGTATTCATGTTCTTGCTGAAAATGTTGGTGGCACCGGTGATCGCGCCCTGATAGTACTCATGTCCATAAACCTTGCCAGCAACCGAAGTGTCTACCGAGAAGGTTGCATTCGGCTGATTTGGGTAACGCAAGGTAAAGACCAAGGTCTTTCCACCATCGGTGCTTTCCGCCGTTACGCTGCTTGGCGTACGAGAGCGCCAGGTTGTTCCGGCATCAATTCGTGCCAGCATGCCACCGCCCCAATTATTATCTGCAATCGCGTCATATACCGAGTCAAGCACAGCCTCCTTGATCTTGGAGACATCTGAAAGATGCATGTATGAGCCACCAGATGCATCAGCAATTTCCAGAGCGGCATCCTGCATTTGCCTACCGCTGGATGCTGCGAATACGTTCGACTGCTGACCGACATTGATCTGGCTGGTATCGATAAACACAATGCGCGCGCCAGTTGTACGGACCAAGTCTTTCAGCTCTTTCTCGTTGACGCTATTCTGCCACGAGGGGGCATCACCAAACACAACGATCACTTTGGCGGCCCCAGGGCGCCAGCCAGTTACTTGATTACTTTTCAACGTAGCGTCGCGTGGCACAGCCGCGCCCTGGGTGATGACCTGATGAATCGCGTAGAAATTGGCCTCTTCCCAATCTCCACCACCAGATGCATACCACTGATTGATTGCCGTCGTAATCTGGGCATCGTTGTTGGTAATCGGCTGTAGCAGCTGGTAGGCGGACGTTGCAGTTTCGCCCCATTCACTTGGATCGCCCAAGAACATGCCGACCCCAAACTGCGCGTTGACCTTGGAAAACCGCGCATCGGTGCGCAAGGCATCCAGAATAGCCTGTGCATTTGTTTTGGCGCTACCAACCAACCCCCCCATGCTGCCTGTGTTGTCAGCAAGGAAGAAGATGTCCACATCGAAACGGGCCAGCTGGCGATCCAGTTCGAGTTTTCGGGTGGTTTCGATGGTTCTTGTTACATCAACCGTCTTGTTGCTGATGGCGTCACTGATGGCTTTTTCACTGAATTTACTATGATCAATTGAGTGCAGTTTTTCTCTTTCATGCAGGGAATTTCTTAAGGACTGCAATGGTTGATCCAACTCGGCAATTAAGTCAATATCTGACATCAAACTGTTCATGGCAGCAACAAATTCTTTCTCGGCGATTCTTATTTCATTGATCGTTGCCGTGAATCGCTTAACCCTTCCATTTAAAAAACCATCGGAGAACTCAGCTCTTATTAATCTATCACTCAACTCCCTCAACCTATTATAGTTATTAACAGCAACATCACCATCGAAAAATCTATTTTTAGGTTTAATGCCATCTAGAATATTTGCTATTTCATTGCCAACCATTTTTTGAATTTCGACTATCTTATCATTATCAACATCTATTCCATTGCTAATACTTTGGATGATTGCGGCATCAATTTTTGCATAAGCAAGTTCATGCAAGGTTCGATAGTAATTCGCTTCCGATACGCTCGCCTCTCTTCCGGCATCGAATAAAGAATTAATTTGAGCAACCAAAGCATCCGTTGACATATCCACAATCACAACCCCAGTACCTAACAGCGGCACATGTGAAGTAGCTGTGACAGATAGATTTTTGAATAGAGTCATTGAATCAACAAGAGTCTTTTCTGACTTTGCAAAGTCGTGAATATCAACACTAGCGCTAGCAGCACTAGTCGCAACAGACAAGGCATTCGCATAACGCCCCACTTTATCAGCCAACTCTAACGTAGCTCCATGGCGAGTATGTTCAAAAAGATTAAGCTGGGTACCACCCGCCAAACTCTCAGTCAATGTCTTAATTTTCTCGGCTGAAACAGTGACAAAGTTGGCGCTAAGTTCAATCGAACTTGCGATAGAAGCGACTCCCGAAATGGCTGATTTTAATTTTTCTTCATCGCCATACTGTTGATAGCCTTTAATGCCGTTTAATGCAACATTGATCCCAGCCTCAACACCACTACCACCATATGCGTTACCACAAAACGCAATACCGAGCATAATAGACAATACAATTGTTTTTTTCTTGAAATTGCGAACGGATTTCATAGTCTAATTCCCTTTGATTGTTAGAAATTCTTGGAAACAGAAAGCATTACTTGATGCCGCTTATTCCGATACATCTCAATACTCGACCGATTGTCGGTATAGGTGTGCGACAGCGTCAAATTCGCTTTCCACGGCTCAATCAGATAGTTCAGGTTTGTAGTGAAATCGAGACGTTCGTCTTTTCTGCTTTTACCGTATGCGGCTTCAATCCCTTTGTAATCAGTACGACTCCAGGCGGGTGAGGCATAAAGGCTCCATTGCTTATTGAATGCCTTGTAATAACCGATATTCAATCCATGTGAATCATTGCGGCTCGTTACGATGCCTGAGTCTTCTTTCCCGACATATCCGCCGAAATTGACGTAACTGCTGTTGTCAATTGAATAGCGCAGGCTCGGGCT
The DNA here is from genome assembly GCF_009821115.1 of Nitrincola alkalisediminis. GTDB lineage: Bacteria > Pseudomonadota > Gammaproteobacteria > Pseudomonadales > Balneatricaceae > Nitrincola > Nitrincola alkalisediminis. The sequence continues at coordinate 34,004 of NZ_VYTY01000002.1, forward strand.
GAAGGTGAGCGTATCGCCATTACGCGGGCTATTGCCCTTGTAGCGTTTATCTTGCCAGGCGAGGCTGCCTTGAACGAATAGCTGGGGGCTGACCTGGTAGCCGAACTGGGGAGCAAGACCGTTGCTGATCGAGTACCAATCGTCGTCATGGCCGATTTTGACCACGTTGAAAACATAGGGCAGCGAAAACGACCAGCCACTTACCTTCCAGCTTGGGCCGGCGCTGAACGACAGACTGAGCGCATCGAAGCGGTTGAGTTTCTGGTAGTCGGTGTAATGCAGGTTCAGGCCCGCTTGGAGCGCCAGACTGTCGTTGATGGCACGATTGAAATTCACGCCAGCTTTCAAGACGCTCGCCCAGTCTGTATTTTCCCTTGCATCCTTGTCTAGCGTAAACGGTAAATCATACATCAACACGTTATCAATACGAGGGCCTTGATTGACGTTGGTATCGTGCAGCAATCCGACCATGGCATAGCCTGACCATAACCTGGGGGTTCCACTTTCGATAAAGGCCAGAAAGACATCAATGTTTTCACCCACTCTCGCAGGCGGATTGCTCGCCTTCGCTTCATTCAGCAACTGCTTTGCCCGCGACAACTGGCCCATGCGGTAATGAACCTCGGCCAGTTCCAGCTTCACCCGCGTTGCGCCGGGGTCTTTTTCAAGCAGTTCGGAGAAATACCTGGCCGACTCTTGGTAGCGTTGTGCCGACTTGTGCGCCATGCCCAACAGGAACAGCGACTGATTGTCGATCTGACCCGACTGATAGGCCGACATCAAAGCTTCGATGGCTGCCTGGTGATCGCCCTCAGACAGCAAGCGTTGTGCCGTAGCCGTCGTTTCAGCGGCCAAAGCGGATTGAATCGAAGCTAGCAAGAACGTTCCAAATGCGATCGAACTGACGTTCCGCCACCTATATTTTGCATTGGCTTTTTCCGAAGAAACCCATACTTTCATTTTTGACTCCCTTTTGAACATGGGTACACAAATGGCACCTTATCCGAGATTGTCCATTAGAACAAACCCAACTCATGTTGTGATTTTTTCATGGTGTATCCTTTTACATTAGGCGCTCTATATACAAGGTGGAATCAGCACAAATACGTTTTCATTGAAAAGAGTAAGAACTTTTACTTGTTTCAAAGAATGTTAATTCAGGCCAGTCGCACGTGACTCTCGTTTCTTCTAGATAAAACAAGCTCGCATCGCAAATGCCCCCTCAAGACCTGATCAACCTGAAAGTTCTGCTGAATACCACGGCGGTAATCTACAAAATTGCCGAGTATGTGAGCACAACGCCCTGTGGCATATTGTGACTCGGAATATTAGACAGAGTCAGCTCCTAACCATTGAAGCGAACATAGGCTTTGCTGCTATAACGAACCCCGCCTTGGCTCGACAGCCTGAGCACTAAAAGCAGTTCTATACCTGAAACCAGATCGAGTGCCTGAGGCTCAATTGCCCGCCACTTGTGATTCAACCAAGCCTCAGCAGGCTGAAGAACACACTGCAAACGCTCACAATAAGCTGCATTACTACGCTTTACTACCATTTCAGCCGTTTGCCTGGCCGATTCTGCCAGCCGTTCAGGGGCCTCTTGCTGACCAGCGCACATCAGCAGCTTTATCCCGCTAAGCCTGTTGCTGCCGCGCTTGCAACTGCTGTTCAGACTATAAGCTCTACCACTCAATTTCACTCATCAAGCGGGTAGCTAGCACACGCCGATAACAAAATAATCACTACCAAAAGCCATTTAAAAGACAACACTGTTATCGCATGAGTTAGTTAAGACGTGATCGCATATGATTACAGTTATCCTGGCTATATACACCACTATCCATCATGCCTTGCACAAAAGGTGCAACGTGAACATTCTTGACACAATCACTCATGCTCATACCCTTCGTGGCTCCAAGCAGAAGACACCCCTGATTGCATTCTTCCGGTGATACATCATCACTAGTCAACATAGAATTGAATGTCTGATGAAGATCTTTTATCGTCATTGAAACGCCTACATTATCGCAGCGTGACTTAACAGCTAAGGAAATCTCATACGCTAAATAACTTTGGATGTTCGAGCAAATGGGGAGTGGCTTATCAAAAAAACTATCAGCGTTAACCGCTGTTGCGCTAAGAAAAGCCATAAGAACTATAGTCAGTAGTCGTTTCTTTTTCATACCTTTAACTCATACTTATGCGCTGCGCTTTGGATAAACAAATTAGATATCTACTTTAATCTTATTACATACGACTATGATATCTGTCAGAATTTCAAGACAACCCTAAAATATTTGCGCCATTCATATGAATTTAAAACTTGAAACATACATTCGTGAACGCAGCAAGCAATTAAATCAATCGTTAGCAGAGATTTGCTGGCTTGCAGGCATCAGTCGACAGACTCTTTACGAGTGTTGGCAAGGTGATAAATACCCATCACTTAATAGTAAGCGCCAATCCAACCACCCAGTTACATCAACTCAGGATTTAAGCTAGCGTTCCAAGGCAACAGTTTCTCGATAGCATCCACACTCTGCGCGTTGGGCAGTTCTTTGAAGACCACTTTTAAATACTCATACGGGTTCAGACCATTGGCCTTGGCTGTCTCGATTAAACTGTACAGGTTAGCACTGGCTTTGGCGCCCGCCTGGCTGTTGGCAAATAGCCAGTTCTTTTTGCGGCCCACAGTGAAGGGTAAGCGATCATTCTAAGACGTCATTGACATAACAATAATAGTCCCGAGCAATGCCTAACATCACCAGCCAGCTCAATATTTAGGACTTTTTCCTATATACACTCAAGTCACTAGGCGATAAAGTTATATCAGACAGAGGGGCAATGGATAGCCGCAACTCTCAAGGCGAGAGCCTCTGTCTTCCTTCAGGATAGGACGAGTGCTGCAGGGATGCAGCGGAACCATCAACCTTACTGGGGCTTCATCTCTCGAGAAAGATCCGACCGCAACGGCTGATCTGCAAACTGCTCTTTCCAAACTCTTGGCGTTAACTCCAACACTCGGCTCGCCGGATGCTCATTAACCCGCAACAGCACGTCTGTCAGATAGGTATAAGGATCGATATCATGCAGTTTACAGGTACTGATCAGGCTCTGGATAATACCCACATGTTCAGCACCCAGTTCAGTCCAGCAGAATAGCCACGCCTTTCGACCCATCGGGATTGGACGCAGAGTTCGCTCCAGGTGATTGGTATCCAAGGGTACGTCTGGATCTTCTAAAAACACCCGTAATGCTGTCTTTCGTTTTAGCACATAATGAACTGCTCGCAACAATGGACTCTTCGGCGTTAAATCGTTGCGAAGCAACTGTTGCTCGCACCACTCATAGAATGCATCCACCTGCGGCTTGCTGTGCTCAAGTCGGTATAACTGTTTTTTCTCACCACTCAATTTCTGTGCTCGGATCTCTTCTTCGACTTGGTACAGCAGTGCAATATAATCCAGCGCCTGACTTACAGCCGCAGGCTCTTCTTGTTCTGCTTCAATAAACTGTCGCCGACTGTGTACCCAACACTGAGCCTGGATGACTCCCTCATTCTTTGCTGCATATGAAGCATAAGCAGAATAGCCATCACTAATGAGCGTGCCATTGAACTGATGTTTCAGTATGTTTTCGATATGTTGTCGTCCTCGACTGGACGAGAAGGTAAACACGACCTCATCTTGATCACCATAGAGTGGCCAGAACCAGCTTTGCTTGAGTTTACCTTTTGTCGCCTTGCCTGCCTTGATCGGCGTTTCGTCCATGGCTAACACTTTGCTGCGCAGTATATTTGCCAACTGAGCCTCAACGATGGGGCGTAATAGTTCGATAGGACGCTGAGTTAGCGTGGTCAAGGTGGTGCGGCTCATCGTGATGCCGGAGTGGCCCATGCGTTGATGTTGGCGATACAACGGTAAGTGGTATAGGAATTTATCGACCAGCAGACCGACTAGCAAACTGACATCGGCAAAACTCCGATCCAATACATTGAACGGAACTTGACTTGGCAAGGGTTGTTTGGCCCCCTTGCGTTTAATAATTGGGCGATCATATTGCAACACTACATAACTGGACGGACGCTGCGCCAAACGGAAGGTACTTTTGGTGCCAATCACCTCGAACTGATCTGCATCAGGTCCTTCAAGTTCTGGCGTTGACAGTGAGATCACTTTAATCGGTACCTGATCATTAAAGCGCAGGCCACTATCATTGATGCAATCGTCTGGACGTTGTTTAGGGGCTTTACCTCGTTGATAGGTAATAGAGACCTGTTCCCCCTCGGGCTCTGTAATGGGTTGCACTTCGCCCAGCAGGCTAGGTTGATGTGGATTATCAACCGGACGCTTCTCCGATTTCTCACCAAATAACTGCTTTTCAAACCAGGCCACTCGTCGTTTCAGTGCCTCGTTTTCATCACGTAGAACACTGTTCTCAGCGTTCAGGCGCGCGAGTTCTGCGACGGTTAAGTCGCTCTTGGAACAGGCTATTTCTGTTTGTTTTGGTGGAAGATTCATGGGTGTGGATTATACCAGACCCCACCTTAAATCGGATGTTGATAGCGCTTGTATTGACGGATTTTTTGCACTTCAATGCCATCTAAAATCAATTGCAGATCGGTCCAGCTCAGAGGGCGCTGTCCAGTGGCTGAAGCGTTCACGCGGAATTGTCCCTGTTCAAGCCGTTTACTCCATAAGCAGTAGCCCGACGGTTCAAAATAAAGCACCTTCATCTGGGTTTTGCGTCGATTGACGAAGACAAAGTACTGGCCACTCAGCGGGTTGTGGTGAAGCTGATTCTTCACCAATGCACTCAATCCTTGAAATGACTTGCGCATGTCAGTCGGTTGAGTGCAAAGCCAGATCCGAGCAAGGTTGCCGGGCGCAAACATCAGGGACGACTCAGGCGAAGCTCGACACCCTCGCCTAGACTGAGCACTATTGACCAGCCGCTACTTGCATGACCGCCTGACAAGGTGCCAAGGTCAATAAATGCAGCCTCTTCTGAGCGCTGGGATTGGGAGCGGACTGGACGTTCATTGATAAGTCGCTTGCGCCAATCGCAAAAGCTGGCATAGCCTAAGCCTTGCTCTTCGCAAAAACGTGCAGCGGAGAGACCGCTGTTACGCCACTGATCGATAAAGATCTGCCATTGCTCTGGGGTATGACGGGTATAGCGTTTCATATGATGCTCTCCTGAATAAATAGGAGACTAGATTATCGCGCGATGAGTGTGAGGGGCAGAACGTATTAAAATGAACGTGTATGGACTCCTCCTCTTTTGCAAGCACTTTGTTTGATCGAAGCTAAGGTACGACTGCCTACGTGTATCCGGTCTCATGAATGATGCCGCTATGAGGCATCAGACCCTAATGGGCTATCCGCGCACTGACTCCCAATCGGTTACTCGGGCTCAAACCACCGGTTCATTCTAGGGTTTTTTCAATGCCGGTTCGACCTGTTCGCCATCAATCAAAGTGCCACGCAATCGTGGTGAGATTTAACTTCTAATTAACTTATCGTTCGACGTATCTATCTACTCAATTGAATGCTCATGCAGCTGCCAAGCTTTCGTTGTAATCTACATTGTTGTAAACCAAGGCCCAAGCCATACGGGCTGTTTTGTTGGCTAATGCAACCACGGCTACATTGTGATGCTTCCTAGATACTAGTCCTTTTAACCAGCGACTCAGCCCATCATCCTTGTTGGTCATGTGACGCATTACAGCTCTGGCACCGTGAACTAGCAGTTTGCGTAAATAACTATCCCCGCGTTTACTTATGCCTAGCAGTCGATCCTTGCCACCTGTACTGTGTTGTTTGGGCGTAAGCCCTAGAGAAGCCGCGAAATCGCGTCCTTTTTTAAATGCTTTTCCATCACCTAGTGCTGCGATCAAAGCACTGGCAATTAAGGGGCCTACACCACGTAACGTCATTAAATGCTTGGCAACAGGGTCATGTTGGACGCTTTCAAGGATCTGCTCATCCAGCTTTTGAATACGGTCATCAAGATAACGAAGGTCTTCTGCAAGGTCACTTAACAAAAGCCGGAAAGGATAAGTGAGACCATTCTCAGTATCTTCTAACCAGCAGGGCAAATTATGCCTTAACTGGTGAATGCCAACGGGCGCGATGATGCCGTATTCACCGACTAAACCTCGAATCTGGTTAGCCTTGGCTGTACGTTGAGCAATCAGTTCTTCACGAACTCGATGCATCGCTTGGATATCCTGTTGTTCAACCGATTTTGGTGTGACAAAACGCATGTTAGGTCGACTCATGGCTTCGCAGATAGCTTCAGCGTCAACACGGTCATTCTTGTTGCTTTTGACATAGGGTTTAACGAACTGCGCGGCAATCAAACGAACTCGGTAACCACGCTTTTGGAGTTCTCGCGCCCAGTGATGAGAGGAAGCACAGGCCTCCATACCGATTTCAGCATTAGCGGGCACTTTCTTGCTGATCGCATCAAGCCATTTACTGCGTGAATATTTTCCTTGCCAGCAGGTTTTACCTTGACGGTCAGCACCATGAACATGGAAAACAGACTTTGCAATATCAACACCAACACGGATAATAGTCATATGGGCTTCTCCTCATCGTTAGATGGTTTGTTGTCTACTCACCATTTTGGCACATCGATGCCGATTAGGTGAGGAGGAGTCCATCCCATTGGTTACAGTGAAGGGACGGATGGCATTTTCTGCTCGGTTGTTATCAATCGGATAAGCACCATCATCCAGATACCGGATTAACCGATCCCACTGAGCGGCGTGGCAGAAAGCGTATTGTGGTTAACCAGAGATATAGGCTCGACCTAAAAGAAACCCATACGGCGTTTTTTGCCTCCGGACTGGGTTTCAAGAAAGTCGGCTAATTCCTGATACTGCCCACCCTGATTGGCGTATTCCACGACATTGCGTGCTAGGTCCAGCCATTCCAGGGTGCTGGGCTGGATACTTTTTGCCAACTCTAATAGCAGAGCCTGGGTGATTTTTTCATCCTTGCCGCTTTCTAAAATGGCTTCTAGCACCGTTTCTGATGCTTGGTCAACCAACCCTTTCAGATCGGCACCAGAAAAACCCGTTGTAGCCTCGGCCAGTTCGGCATAATTCAGTGATGCAATGGGCAACTCTTCCAGCCGCTGTTGCAGAATGCTGCTGCGGGCAGATAAATCGGGCGGGGGCACGAGCAAGGTACGATCAAAACGACCGGGGCGACGAAAAGCACTGTCGACATCCCAGGGGGCATTGGTGGCCCCTATCACCAGCAGGTTTTCGTTATTCGTGTCGATGCCGTCCATTTCAGCCAGAAACTGGTTGATCATATTGCTCATGCCGCTGGAGTGGCGCAACAACTCGCGTTTACGTCCAAGAGCATCCATCTCATCAATAAAAATCACCGCCGGTTTATGGGCGCGGGCAGTAGCGAACAGGGCTTGCAGGTTTTTTTCACTGTTGCCCATCCACATATCAAGAATATCGCTGATAGCTACATTAAAAAAAGCTGCTTGACATTCCCCTGCCAAGGCACGGGCAAACCAAGTCTTGCCGCAACCGGGTGGTCCGTAGAGCAGCAGTCCTCCACCTGCTTGTTTCTTGAACTTCTTAAACAGCTCTGGGTTACGAAACGGCTCAATAATCTTCAAGCGCGCTTGGCGTTTGAGTTCATCCAGCCCACCGACCTGCTCAAAGGTGATGCGGTATTTTAAATTTGCCGGTTCAAACCGTGTCAGTTGATATTCAGTCACTTGGTTAGGCACAGCATCCGGATTATCATAACTCATGGTTTTAGTCCTTATCTGTGAAGAACAAGAGGAAGAGGCGATACACACCATAGCAAGGCGCAATCAAAAACAAGCCCACACCTGCAGCCACCAGAAAATTGATCAGATTAAGCACCTGCCATGGAAAGAAAATCAACGGCAACAAAAACAGCAGCAAGACACCCGGCATGTGTTTATTCAGATAAAAAAGAGCGCTGGCTTGCAGGCAGGCGGTGATTAACAATAAAAACACCCAGATGTCTGAATGCAGCGCCAAAGCGTGCAGCAGTTGAGCCAGCAAGATGTGCCCCACTGCCAGAGTCACATGAATGGGCAAGCTGCGCTCTAATAGACTGAGTGATTGACGCGCATCATGGTCAAAAGGATTGAGCCCCAGTGCTTGTCGTAACCGCTTGCGCTTGATCCAGGGTAGAGGTTCAAACTCAGCCAAGAGCGCCAAAGCCCGTTGATCCTGCGGGTTAATCTGCAAACAACGCATCAACAATTTGCGCGCAAGATCAGATCGACAACAGACATTCCCATACACCAGCGCCATAAAGGTCATACCCTGAGTATGCAAAGGCTCTTGGGTAAGCAGGGTTTCAAAACAAGCCTGACTGGAGCGTAAATCGCCCTGAAAGCCCTGAATCAAGCCTTTCCAAGCCAGCAGGCTAGAGTTGGCAGGCTCTTGCTTCAATCCTTCACTAAACGCCTGCAAGGCTTCCTGAGGTTGATCCAGCATCAAAGAGATCTGGCCTTTCAACAGCCAGAAGTCCGCGTATCCAGTTAGGTCGGCTTGAAATGCCTTAGCTTTTTCCTGAGCCTCTTGCCACTGGCCCGCCTCCATCAACCCAACCAACCAATACAGATTTGGGGTCACAGCACCACCACGTGCAATTTCATGACGCGCTTCCTGAATCAAGTCCTGCGGACGATCCAGTTCTAGCAATAGTTCAAGACGCGATCTCACAACCTGAACTCATCAAAAAATGCGGGCAGCTTCAAGCGAATACACTGCTTACAGGGATAAACCACGGTTACAAGAGTCAACAAGAAAGCGACAGAAGTCAACACAGGGTGTAGGAGTAAAGCCAGCAAGCCGCCGACAAAACTCACTAGATGTACGGCTAGAAGCTTTCGTGGTGGGTAATAAAAATGAAAGCTCACCCAACTCGCTAGGGTGATAAAAACTGCCAAGGGTAAAAGCGTGCTAAGCCAAATTGACCAACCTAAAGCACCAGCAAAGGCCAGAGACAATTGCAGGTGCCAGAGAAGGATGAGCAAATGGCTGAGCAGTAGGCGCAATAATTGGGCAATACTATCAATTGCAATCACTGCATCATATCCAGTCGAAGGTTAATTGTATGACCATTATGTAATAACTTTATCGCCTAGTGACTTGAGTGTATATAGGAAAAAGTCCTAAATGTTGAGCTGGCTGGTGATGTTAGGCATTGCTCGTGACTATTATTGTTATGTCAATGACGTCTTAAAATGAGCGCTTACCTTTAAAGAAGCAAAAACATTTGGGTTCCTCAAAGAGCAGAGGCTGTAAGCGAGACAGAAGCTGTTGTTGCTATGCCAGTCGCCGAGCATGCCGCAGTTGCGGCTGGCAGGGCGGGAGTTCTTTAGGGTGCAATTGCATATTGCTGTTCCCTAATAAATTTATAGTCATTGTAATTTTAAAACTGTCCTCTACTGCAAACCTTCCAGTTACTAATTTATAAACTTCGCACCAAGCGGACCCTTAAATTATTTCTCCAATAGTCTGTACTAGTGCTACCATCACTAAAGTCTACAATCCATAGACTATCTGCACTATCCGGATATGCTGAACCCGTCCAATACTCCGAAGGTAATGCCTCTAGAAATGCTTGAAGATAAATAGTTGGGCTTTGAAAAACACCATCGCAACGCCCATCTAACCAGTTTTGATAGTTTCCTTCTCGAACAGCTCGCCCTAATAAGTCTAATTGGTTCTCACGCCGCGAATTAGAGGAACAATAAACGAGCGTATAAAGCTCATCTAGGTTTGGTAAACGCCAATCATCATAACCAGCAAGCGTGGTTTGTTCGCCAAGACTACTAGCTTGCGACCAATTAAGCTCTAACGCGTCTCCTAGACACGTCTCACCTGTCCAAGTTTGTCCAAGACTACAGCGCATCCAAGTGAGGTTGGTTATAGTGTCAGTAATGGTGCCATCTTGATTATCTAAATAACGTCCACCAAGCAAAGTATCTGGTTGTGCTTGGTTTTGTGGCTCAATAATGTCTTCTGGCGCTTTAGGCTGAGTTAATAACGATTGCTTTTCGGCATGATGTTGTTGGTAAACATACCCACCACCAAGTATCAGTGCGATTACGACTATACCGATTATTGGGGCTTTGCTGGTTTTGTTACTTTTGAGGGCCTTTTCATTTGATTCTAGCTTGGGTTCTGGAGGCTGTCGTAATGGGTGTTCTGGTATTTCGACAAGCATAGACTTGGCTTCTTGAGCACTTTGAGGACGCTCTTTTTCTTTGAGTTGCATGCACTGGTCGATAAGTGCCACCAACCCGGGTGGGCATTGCTGAGCTATAGGTAGTTGATTGACGGGGATGTGGGTGTCGTCTATCACCCTAGCAGTCGCCTCTTCAGGCGTTTGCGCAGTCAGGCATTTGTAAAGCGTTGCACCCACAGCATAAAGGTCGGTGGCTGGTGCAAGTTTAGCTTTGGAGCTGTATTGCTCTAATGCACCGTAACCCGGTGTCACCACCACCGAGTGGCTTTTTTCAGCCAGCTCTTCTTTTGCCGCACCAAAGTCAATCAGTACCGGTTTGCCACCGGGTCGTAGCATGATGTTGGCGGGTTTGATGTCGCGGTGGATCAGGCCGTGCTGGTGAACCACCTCGAGACCATCGAGAAGCTCTTTAGCTAAGTGTTCGACTACCTCAGGGGTCAGGGTGTGTTTGCGTTTGAGGTAGCTATCCAGCGGTTCACCATCAATAAACTCCATCACTAGATAAGCCGTGTTGTTTTGTTGGAAGTATTTGAGAATACGCACTACCGCAGGGTGATTGAATCGAGCCAAAGCACGGCCTTCTTCTAAAAAGCGTGCCATGCCTCTTTCGTAGTCGATTTGGCCATTGGTGCCTAAAGCACTAACGGTTTGTCCATCACGACTGGCTAAATCACTAGGAAAGTATTCTTTAATCACCACCTGGTTCTGTAAATGAATGTCTTGAGCAAGGTAGGCAATTCCGAAACCACCCTGGCCCAATAGGTCTTGAATAACATAATCACCCAGTTGATAACCTTGCGGTAAGGTGCGGTGGTTGAAGGAAAATTTACCCATCTTCTATCCTATTTAATGCATTAACTTTTGTATGAAGAAAACGTTAACAGATAAACAAAAAGTTAATTTCTATGCGCGGTTCGTACCAAACGGACAAAACATTTATCGCTCTTGTTAAGGTTGCTGACATGGCCACTGCAGAAACTGACACCCCACGCACTTGACCTTACACCCCAAGCACGATAATTGCTGTCGGAGATAGGCGACGAGGACCAAAACCAACTCGCAGGAGTAGCAGGGAAGGCCAATGGGTTAATTGTAGGTGTTTGATAGTCACCTTCGCAACGGCCATTTTGAATTATGTCGTGGACTTCTAACAGCCGCCCGTTAGAATCCAAGTGAAATCCCCGCTGTTGGCCCGAGGAACAATAAACCAGTGTATGCAACTCCTGAATGCTGGGCAGACGCCAATCGCTGTAATCGGCAAAGCTAAATCGTCTAAAGAAACCGCCTTTGGGAATAAGAGTAGCGGCTGTCCAGTTGTGCTCAATGGCTTCACCAGTGCAGATTTGCCCATACCATTCCTGACCAATGCTGTAACGCATCCACATTAGACCCGTATGGGTGTCGGTCACCGTGCCATCATTATGGTCATGGTAGCGATTGCTAATCAGAGGAGCGCTGATATTTTCTACTGGTCTTGCTGCTTTTGCTTTAGGCTTTGATTGGGCATTTTTTGATGATTCGTTTTTCTCTGCATCAGTTTTAGTTTGTTTTGGATTACTATTTTCTGGTTCTATCCTCCATCCTTTTGCACCTGCTAATCTATCAATAATATTTCTAATCACAACAACATCCACACCAAGTGTTTGTGCTTTAGTAATGATTAAGTTGATTTCTTGTTGTGTGATAATTCCGTCACTACCAGCCATTTCGATCATGGCGTCTAGGACCGCTGAGTCATTCTTGAGTGGTTGTGGTGGTGTTCGATTTTCAGATCCAGTTTCAGTTAGCAAGACTTTGGCTAGCTGCGCATTTTGGGGACGGTCTATTCCTTTCAGATGCATACACTGGTCGATGAGTGCAACCAAGCCAGGTGAGCATTGCTGAGCTATAGGTAGTTGATTGACAGGGATGTGGGTGTCGTCTAACACTCGGGCACTGGACTCTTCAGGCGTTTGCGCTGTTAGGCATTTGTAAAGCGTTGCACCGAAAGCATAAAGGTCAGTGGCCGGTGCAAGTTTAGCTTTGGAGCTGTATTGCTCTAACGCACCATAACCTGGAGTAACAACAACAGAATGGCTTTTTTCAGCCAGCTCTTCTTTCGCGGCACCAAAGTCTATCAGTACCGGTTTGCCACCGGGTCGTAGCATAATGTTGGCGGGTTTGATGTCGCGGTGGATCAGGCCGTGCTGGTGAACCACCTCGAGACCATCGAGAAGCTCTTTAGCTAAGTGCTCGACTACCTCAGGGGTCAGGGTGTGTTTGCGTTTGAGATAGCTATCCAGCGGTTCGCCGTCAATAAATTCCATCACCAGATAGGCGGTGTTGTTTTGTTGGAAGTATTTGAGAATACGCACCACCGCAGGATGATTGAATCGAGCCAAAGCACGGCCTTCTTCTAAAAAGCGTGCCATGCCTTTTTCGTAGTCGATTTGGCCATTGGTGCCTAAAGCACTAACGGTTTGTCCATCACGACTGGCTAAATCACTAGGAAAGTATTCTTTAATCACCACTTGGTTCTGTAAATGAATATCTTGAGCAAGATAGGCAATTCCGAAACCGCCTTGGCCCAACAGGTCTAGAATAATATAGTCACCCAGTTGATAACCTTGAGGTAAAGTAAGGTGGTTGAAGGTGGGTTTATTCAATGGACCATCCTTTTTTGAAAATTTAATAAAAGCTCATCTTTACAGAAATAATTACAACTCATCTCGAACAAGACGAACAGAATGACTATACCGACGGTCAAACGGTTCAGCCCCACCATCCTCGAAATTTATACCCCAGGATCCAAAACCCAATTGACCTTTTGTTTCAGAGCTAGTCCATGCAGAAGAGGTGAAGGTGTTTGGAAAAGCTTGAATCACGATTGTGGGACTATTGAATTCTCCTTCACAACCTCCATCTAAAAATACATCTCCGAGCTTAGCTGTATAACCAGACTCGTCTATTAATAAATCTTTCTGTTGTTCTGAGGTACAGTTCACAATAGCATGAAGTTCATAAACAGTAGGTAGCCGCCAATCATTTTTGGATGCGAAATGAGTTTGCTTACTGTCATCAAGAGCATGCCGCCAATTATAGTATGTTGGTGCTCCACTACAGAAACTACCTGTCCAAGTTTGTCCAAGACTACATCGCATCCAAGTAAGATTTGTCTCTATATCTGTGACTGTGCCGTCTTTGTTGTCTTTGTAGCGCCCGCCGATCAGAACAACTTCCTCAGCTAATGTTTGCTTTGAATCAACTGGTTGTGACACTTCAACTGGCACAGACATTGATGTAGATTGAATAAAGAAATATCCACCAAATGCCATCACAACCCCACCCAACAGAACACTGACTAGCAAAGAAGCTTTTTTCGTGCTTTTTCTTTTTGTTGTATCTGAAGCCTCTATGGTATCGGTGGTTATTAATGGTAAAGGATCTTTTACGATCACATCACTGAGCAATCCTTTGGCTTGCTCCGCACTTTGAGGTCGCTCTTTTTCTTTGAGTTGCATGCACTGGTCGATAAGTGCCACCAACCCGGGTGGGCATTGCTGAGCTATAGGTAGTTGGTTGACGGGAATGTGGGTGTCGTCTATCACCCTAGCAGTAGCCTCTTCAGGCGTCTGCGCAGTCAGGCATTTGTAAAGCGTTGCACCCACAGCATAAAGGTCAGTGGCCGGTGCAAGTTTTGCTTTGGAGCTGTATTGCTCTAATGCACCGTAACCCGGTGTCACCACCACCGAGTGGCTTTTTTCAGCCAGCTCTTCTTTTGCCGCACCAAAGTCTATCAGTACCGGTTTGCCACCGGGTCGTAGCATGATGTTGGCGGGTTTGATGTCGCGGTGGATCAGGCCGTGCTGGTGAACTACGGCAAGGCCGTCTAGCAGTTCTTTGGCGAGGTGCTCGACTACCTCAGGGGTCAGGGTGTGTTTGCGTTTGAGATAGCTATCCAGCGGTTCGCCGTCAATAAATTCCATCACTAGATAGGCCGTGTTGTTTTGTTGGAAGTATTTGAGAATACGCACCACCGCAGGATGATTGAATCGAGCCAAAGCACGGCCTTCTTCTAAAAAGCGTGCCATGCCTTTTTCGTAGTCGATTTGGCCATTGGTACCCAAGGCACTAACGGTTTGTCCATCTCGACTGGCGAGTTCATTGGGGAAGTATTCTTTAATGACGACTAGATTTTGCAGCTGACTGTCTTGTGCAAGGTAAGCAATCCCAAAACCACCCTGCCCCAACAAGTCTTGAATAACATAATCACCCAGTTGATAACCTTGGGGTAAGGTGCGGTGGTTGAAGGTGGGTTTACTCATGATTTTTCCTATTATTCCCTAAAAACTAACCTTTAATATATCACGCACCAAAATTCAAATTTATTCTGCAATCCGACCTTCCTATCGTATTCGCCCCATTAACCAAAGAAAATGCAGTACCATAGACTAGACCCTTCACAATAACGACCCATCCCACAACAGGATCTACCGAAAAATTGGTACTATGTTTAGTTGTCATGATTTCATCATCTCGTTTCTGCTTAATGCCTTCTTTAATACACTAATGCATTTCTTTACATACTTAAAAGTACCGCCTTCCTTAAGCAAAAATTTTGCTTCATTAGCACTTTGGGGGCGTTTTTTTTGATTGAGTTGCATGCACTGATCAATTAGCCTAACCAGGCCCCGTGGACATTGTTTGGCAATCGATAACTGATTTATAGGAATGTGTTCATCATCATGAAACCTAAAGTGAGCATGCTCAGGAGTTACTGCTGTCACGCATTTGTAAAGGGTTGAACCAAGCGCATAAAAATCAGTAGCTGGCGAGAAGCTAGGCTTACAGAATAACTCTTCTGGAGGCGTGTAGCCATCGTTATTCAATGCTCTTTCTGGATCTTGATCTAAATTCTGAAGGGCTGTTTTAGCAACTCCAATGTCCAAAAGTACTGGTTTGCCTTTGTGGCTGATAATGATGTTGGCCGGTCTGATGCCGCGATGAATCAGACCGTATTGATGCAAGACCTCAAGACCATCAAGCAGTTCGGCGGCAAAGTGCAATGTAACTTGTGGGCTAAGGGTGAATTCACGTTTTAGGTATTTATCAAGCGTCTCACCTTCGATATAGCTTACCACTTGGTAGGCGGTATTGTTGAGTTGGAAGCATTTAAGAACTCTTTCTAGCGCTGGATGGTAAAGACCTTCAAGTTTTTGACCTTCTTCTAAAAAAACTTTCAAGCCCTTTTCATAGGCAGTTTTCGCATCAACGTCGTTATATGTCTCATTGATGGTTTGACCATCACGACTTGCAATACCAATCGGGAAATACTCTTTAATAACGACTAGGTTTTGCAGCTGAATATCTTGTGCTAAATAAGCTATACTAGACCCACCCTGCCCCAATATATCCCGAATAACATAATTACACAGTTGATAGCCTTGCGGCAAGGTAAGGTAATTGAATTCAAGTTTAACCATCGTTTTTTTCCAAAAATGTTATATTTGCAATCACGACAACGGCTCTTTATTAACGGATATCTCTAAAACCACTAGTTTACTCTTCGAATCATCAACTCACTCGGCTGACTTAGCAGACTCATCAAGTCGTTATACGTTAGGGAAAAGCCAACTTTAAATTCGCCTATTTTGGTACTCACTAAGCTATAGCCTTCGATGCGCAAAGGTGGTTGCTCCAGCAAGTTCAAAGCACGGTAGGGCTCGCGGATAAATTGTGTTGGGTTGAAAAGCGTATCAAAAAAAACAGTATTAGTACCACCAGAAGAAGCCACTTCAAATGGCGTTTGACTGCTACCACTACCAATATGTTCATCACCTAAATATGCGTCAAAATACACTTCTTTTACTTTTAAATTAAACGCACTGTTATTAATTAATTTCACTCCAAAACCCAGCGTTGTTTTCAAACGCGGGTAACTATTAGGGTCGAATAAATTAACCGCACCTTGCTTATCCATTGATACACTGACCTGAACACTGGTTAACTCGTAATCTACATCGTCGGCCACAAATTGGGCGACCTTAGTGCACCCAGACAAGCTGATAAGCAATACCAACACAATTAAACGTTGCAACAGGCTTTCCATAATCTTACTACCTTTTAAAAAATAAAAGCATAAATAACAGACTTTTTTACTAGCAACATACGATCAAGCATTATCACGTTGCTTTAATAACCAACACACTGCCACCAAGGGAAGCAGAGTGAATAACCACAACATTAATAAAACCATCGAAGAGTTAACTTGTGCTGCACCGTAATTGCGCTCAGTTAATTGACGAGAAGACACGCAAGTATCGAAGGCTACTGTGTCATAAAGATCTGGCGCCACAAGATCACGGCATATTTGCTCTGCTGGATTATTAGTCTCGTAAATCCGAGTCATATCCTCGACGGCCCAGCGAGTAGGCATTACTTGAGCCAACGTATATGCAATCGGATTGCTATTATCACTCATTTGCTTAACCGTCATCATGCCACCACCAAAAATAATCATGGGTAATAATACAATAGGTACCAAAGCAAGCGCCTGTGCCTGTGAACGTGACAAAGTTGAAACCAGTAATCCAATACTTAGGCCAGACAGTGAGGTTAAAAAAACCAGCAATGTAATCGTATAAATACCATCGCCTAACCTTAACGAAAAGGGTGTGAATAACCAGGTAACACCAACTAAGAGCAGGCTTTGCAGGGCGCACAATAACGCCAACACCCCAAATTTAGACATAACATAAGGTAAAATACCTAGGCCTACCTTGCGCTCGCGTTCAAAGATGGCACGCTCTGCCACAATTTCCCGTGAAGCATTAATATTACCAAACCATACCGCGGAAATCGCCAAAACAAACAATAGCGTTGTTGCCATACCTGGCAATACCGCATCACCTAGATAGGCTTGTTCAGAAAACAACACGGCAATCATCATGCCGATCAAAGGTGCCTGCGCCAAAAGTATAGAAGTATTGACCTTATCTTTTAGCTTGATTCTTAAAAAGCGCTGACTCAGCGTCCACCATTGCCTTAATGCAGAGATCCCTTGTTTTGATTCACCTTTTAACTCCTTTACTTTACCACTGCGTTTTGAAACATATTCTTGGTACTCCTTGGATTTAAGGTATACGCCTTGCCAAAGTCGGCCCTTTTTATTTCGCTCAGAACTCGGATTTAACTTGATCTCACCCGCATCCTCCTCCCCTTGATGCAAACCGATCAGTGCATTATCCGGATTATTCAACAACGCCTCATCCTGCCGGTTGGCATTAAAAAAAGTAATAGAATTGGGATAAGTCGGCCCGTAGTAAGCCAGCTTACCGTAAGATAAAATAATCTGGCTATCCATGATTTTGTAGTTATCGAAACTAGGCTGATGAATCGTGATAATGATCGTCTTGCCTTCATTGGCCAGTGCACGTAATAACTCCATGACCATGCGCGTATCCACCGCCGACAAACCCGACGTTGGCTCATCTAGGAAAATAATTTTCGGATCCGCCAGGAGTTCCATTGCTAAATTCACCCGCTTGCGCTGCCCACCACTGATCCCCTTCTCTGTATCTGGCGAACCAATCAGCGTATGTTCAACTCCGGCTAAACCAAGTTTGCTTAATGTTTCTTGAATACGAGCATCTACCTCGCTTGCTTGCATGTCTGGCGGCAACCTTAAACGTGCATAAAAGTGCAATGCTTCGTAAACAGTAAGCTCTGGATGTACAATATCGTCCTGCGGAACATAGCCAATCCATGTTTTAAACAAGTGAAAGTTATTATAGATATCAATACCATTGATATAAGAAGACCCTTGTGTAGGTTTGTCATAGCCATTCAAGGCCTTCAGCAGCGTCGTTTTGCCCGCCCCCGATAAACCCATTAGTCCCACCAACTCTCCAGGGTGTATGGTTAAGCTAATATTATCCAACAAGTGAGTATCTAAGCCCACCGTTTTGCTTATTCCACGCGCCTCAAGTGTTAAGCCATCTAGGGTGGAATTTTTGACTAACTGACTTTGCTGATTTTCATCAATTTCCAAATGAAAACTATACAAGCCCAACATGAGCTCATCTTGGGCTTTTAATAACGTCGGCTTGCTAATCAGCACGCCGTTGACAACAGTGCCATTGGTTGAGCCCAAATCTTCTATCTCATAGGCATTACCTCGTCGCTGCAAGCGCGCATGGTGCCATGATACGCTGCTATGAGGAACTGATATATCGGCCTTAGGATCACGACCAACGACTAACGAATCAGCACTCACTTTAATACGTGCCGCCTGCTGCTGACTTTGACTACTCATGTATGCAAAAAGTCGCTCTACCGGTAGTCGATAATTCCCCAGTAGTAACACCTGCTCCGGATCCAACAGCCATTCTTTAACAGGCTTAAACCCATCAGAAAGGATAAGATAGGTGCCATTGGTGCTATTCAGATCGCGTGCCTGCCAACGGCCATTTGCAAGCTGCTGCACCTGCAAGTGATGCGACGATACCACCGCCGCATCAATCACAACATGGTTATCGGCTGCCCTACCCACTGTAAAGACGGGTCTGCTGTGCGTACCCGGTGTATTCTCAACAACTGCTGCACTGTCAATGTGGGCGATGACCTCAAAACATATTGCAGCATCTCCTAGCATTACTTGTTGTCCATGCACAAGCATGTAATGTTGACCTGGCACTAGTCTGGCACCGTTTAAATATGTTCCGTTAGTCGAGCAAAGGTCCTCAAGCATCCAGCCTGCACTCGTTTGGAAAATACGGATATGCTGACCAGAAACGTGTGTATCAGACAACACATGAGTGCAGCCTGAGCCTCGGCCAAGCAAGTTTTCGCCAGGTAACAGAACAACATCATGGGCTGAAGATGTTTGGCTTTTAAGTTTCATTTATGAGTACCCGCCTTCGATTCCGGACAACCACTGACATTACAATGACCCGTTTAATTTAAAAATCTTTATTGACTATCTTGCCAGTCAAAATCCATCCCGCAAAATGGGACAAACTTCAAGGTGGTCGCACCCAGCTGCATTTGTTCGCCACCATTTAGAAGCACCGGCTGCAGCACGGGGGCATTATTAAGATAGGTCAGGTTTTTACCCCCACCATGGTTGACATAATAGCAGCGCCCTCTTGGATCGTAGGTGATGTTGGCGTGGGGTTCACGCGAGACTTCCATGTCACCAAAGTTGAGTGTTATTCGGCAGTTAGCACGACCTATGGTATTCATCCCATAGCCTAAAGGGAGAGCAGCACCTTTGCCTGGTCCGTCAACGATGACAACCCAGCCAACAACCGGATCCTTCATGTAATCGAATTGCGCCGCTTCGACTGTTTTGGCAGAGCTACTAAGCGTATCTGTTTCTTGCGTCTTGTTGGGTCTGAAAACGCGGGTCTTTTCATCCTCTTGATAGGGTTTTGCTTCCGCACCCGTGATGGCATCAGTAGCTTGTGGGCGGCTATAGCCTCCAATATCATCGATAAAGTCGGTTTTGTTGCCATAACCATAGCTATCATTGCCACCCGTGCTTTGATTCTTTCCCATTTTATGGGTTTCCACATCATCCATTGGGTGAGCGGATCTTTCGACAATACGGCGTGTTATATCATATTTTTCAGTCATTTCAGTTCTCCAATTTAATTAACACTTTTAACCAATCTCACAAAGTGCTGGTAGTCATTAGTGTTCCAATAAACTTTTGCATCAGCAAAATTCACATTCCAATGTGATTCGTTTTCACGATGGACCGTGCTTGACCATACGAACCCCATCGGGTCATTTGAAAAAACGGATTGATAAACGCTTGGTTCAACCCCCTGTACCAAGGTTAATAGCTCGGTGCGTGTTGGCACACGCCAATCGTTTTGATCGAGATAATTCGCTTGATTTGCAATAGTGGCCGCAGCCTGAGTGCGATCACCCTGGTAGGTGGCTGGTTGCTCGCTACAGGTCTGGTTCGGTTCGTCCCAACGTTGCCCAAGTAAGCAGCGGCTCCAGAGTAAACCACTGCGGGTATCGGTGGCGATGCCATTGGCATACACCACAAATGAGCCGTTCATGATTTGGTTCACTGGTATATCTATCTGGGGCGGATTGCGCATTATTTCTTGGGCTTGTTCTAGCGCACGGGTGAGTTCTTCGACGGTGGCTTCATTATTTGAGGTCATGGTACTGTAAAAATACCCACCCACCCCAATTATCGCCAGCATTACCACCGCGACCAAGCCACGGGTTTTATTGCGTTTCTTGTTTTCAAGCTGTAGATGTTTTTGTTGGATACGGAGTTGTTGGGCGTGTTTGGCGTCGATGCAGGCTTTGAGCTGAGCATAGCTAAGTTCGACTTCGCCCACTTTTACACCTCCTTGTTGGCCGACGCGAAGGGTGTCGCCGGCTATTTGGGTATCACCTGTGGGGATGGTGCCATTGACGCTGCCGGCGTCCTTAACAACCACCATGTCTAGCGCTGGCTCAAACCAGGCCTCGGCGTGCATGCGACTCACTGCATCATTATCTATTATTAAATCGACTTGATCACCGTGATGCCGCCCGATTCTAATCCGTGTGGTTTCTGGCATAGTATGTCCTTTGATGTGTTACCTGTTTAAGTTTATATCCAACAATAGCTGTTCAACAAAATCCGTTGCGCGGCCAAAGTCACTGTCCGCCGCGCACAAGACGAACCGGCAAGCTCATATACCGATCGTAGATGACGGCTCTACCATTGGAGAAGTCCACCTTCCACGCGCTATGAGAATGGTTGGCATAGCGCGAATCCGACCACACAGACGGACTCCATGACACCTTCCTTGTATAGTGAAACGCGTCAGTAAAAAAGGTGGGGTACTGATAGTCTCCTACACAACCTCCGTCTAGAAAAGTAACGCCTTGCTGAACCGGTCGTCCGCTACTATCCAATCTTCTTTCGCGATGTTGTCCTGAACTGCAGTATACCAGTGAGTGGAGTTGGTCAAGGGTTGGCACGCGCCAGTCAGATTTACCGGCATAGGTGGTTTGTTTGGCGATGTCTTGCGCTGTTTGCCAGTTGTAACGGCTCGCTTCACCAGAGCAGGCGCTCCCCGTCCATGTTTGCCCTAGTCTACAGCGCATCCAAGTGAGGTTGGTTTTAGTATCGGTAATGGTGCCGTCTTCATTGTCTAAATAACGTCCACCAATCAATGCAGCTGTTTGGCGTTGTGCGTCAGCTGCGCGCTGTTCTGCGACTTGCGCTTTTACGCGGTTTACAGCATCTGATTGTGGTATGACGTCTTCAGCGCGACTTAACATAAGATTTGCACGATCAAGGTCACCGTTACGAAGCGCTTCTTGTGCTAAAGCGATGTAGCGTTCTACTATTTTTTCATGCCCTTGTTTTGCTTGTTTATTATCCGGGTCAAGCTCTAATACTCTGCGGTAGTGATGTAAGGCACTGTCATCTTCTGGGATGGCAAGCCGATTAGCTTGCAAGGCTGTTTCAGCAGCCTGCAAACTTCGGGCGATGGCGTGTTGGCGATGTTCTTCGACTTGAGGTTGCTCTTCGGCTTGGGCTATGCGCTGTGCTTCAGCTATGCGTTGCTCTTCGGCTTGGGCTATGCGCTGTGCTTCAGCTTTACGTTGCCCTTCCAATTGTGTCAATAACTGTTGTTTTTCCGCTTCATTTTGCTGGTAAACATAGCTTCCACCGCCAAGCAGAAGCAGCAGTGCAGCTATGCCGATGAGAATTGGGGCTTTACTGGTTTTTTTAGGCTGGGTTTCCGTGCTTTCCGTTTTTGATTGGGACTGAGTCTCTGGCTCTTCTGGTGGGTGCGGTGTTTCTGTTGTTTGCGCAAGCATTGCCTTGGCTTGCTGGACGCCTTGAGGTCTTTCCTTGTCTTTAAGTTGCATGCATTGGTCGATTAGGCTGACCAGGCCTGGTGGACATTGTTTGGCTATCGGTAGTTGGTTGAGCAGGATGTGTTCGTCTTCATAGAGTCGAGCGCTTGCTTCTTCAGGGGTTTGTCCCGTCAGGCATTTGTAAAGCGTCGCGCCCACGGCGTATAGGTCGGTGGAGGGTGACAATTTGGATTTCGAGCTGTATTGCTCTGGGGAGCCATACCCCGCTGTCACCACCACCGAGTGGCTTTTTTCAGCCAGCTCTTCTTTTGCCGCACCAAAGTCTATCAGTACCGGTTTGCCACCGGGTCGTAGCATAATGTTGGCGGGCTTGATATCACGATGAATCAGCCCATGTTGGTGAACCACCTCGAGACCATCAAGAAGCTCTTTAGCTAAGTGCTCGACTACCTCAGGGGGCAGGGTGTGTTTGCGTTCGAGGTAATTATCCAGTGGTTCACCATCAATAAACTCCATCACTAGATAAGCCGTGTTGTTTTGTTGGAAGTATTTGAGAATACGTACCACCGCAGGATGGTTAAAGCGGGCAAGGGAGCGTCCTTCTTCTAAAAAGCGTGCCATGCCTTTTTCATAGTCCACTTGTCCATTAGTACCCAAAGCACTGACTGTTTGTCCATCACGACTGGCTAAATCACTAGGAAAGTATTCTTTAATCACCACCTGGTTCTGTAAATGAATGTCTTGAGCAAGGTAGGCAATTCCGAAACCACCTTGGCCCAATAGGTCTTGAATAACATAATCACCCAGTTGATAACCTTGCGGTAAGGTGCGGTGGTTGAAGGTCGGTTTATTCATCTTCCTACTCCACCTGAATAACGCGTTGATTATCATCATTGCTTGCTTCGGTGTACGGTGGCTCTACCTTTGAAGCTGGCACTGCTTCAGAATAAGGTGCTACGGAATTAAGATCGTCAGAAATAGATTCCTCTGTTCGTGTCAACTCCTCTATTTGGGTAGGTTCTGTGTTTGGGATCGGTTTCTCAGCAGGCTTAAAGAATGCGAAGGCTGCCACTGCTAACATAAGCGTTAAAAACACGAGTCCGGAGATTAACACTCGTGTATTTTGCACCTTTGAACTGTTATTGCCATAGTGTTTGTAGACCGCGAGTGAGATATTATCGCCTTTTGGCCCCCCACGCTTAGCCGCTTCATCAACCATTTTTTGTGGCCATGTTTCAATACCCACTTTTCCTTCCAAGTTGATCGCTTTTGTTATTTCAGGTATGTCAAATCTCTCCCAAAGTCCGTCAGAACACAGCAAAAGTGCATCTCCGGCTTCGAGTGCCGTCTCACCTAAAGAGACCTTAGGTGGGTTTTCTCCACCGACACTTTGTAGCAGGCGGTTTTGATCCGGGTGAGTGCCCATTTCTTCTTCGGTGATTTGGTCTGTATCCAACAGCATTTGCACAACAGAATGGTCGCGTGTTCGTTGTGAAAAAACACTTTGTTTGAAATAGTACAAACGGCTATCACCAACATGCGCCCAATAGGCATGGTTACCAAGAATGATTGCGACGACAAGGGTTGTTCTTGGCGAAATATTTTGTAACTCACCTTGTGTTTTAATCTCTTCACTCGCGTGATGCACCATTTGCTTGAGAAAATCTTTTGGATTGCTTGGGGAACCTTTTTCTTGTTGAAAACATTTTACACAAACATCTACCGCAATCTTGGATGCTAACTGCCCACCACGATGCCCACCCATGCCATCTGCCACAACAAGCAGGTGATTGTTATTGAGCGTATAGACCTTCACGCTATCTTGCTGTTCTTCTCGCCCGCCAATATGAATAGCGCTAGCGATATCATATGTTTTAGTTTTCATTTTATTCTTTGCCTTTTGTTCATGATGAAAATGAAAGACCGTCAATTTTACCAATTAAGATATTGTGTTTTACTAGTACCATGGACTCTGGACTTCCACTCATCATAGTTTTTGGGGCGTGCTTTTTGATCGACCTGTAAACCATTTATAAGCATCTGAATAAACCGCTCATTATGTTTGTATTTAGCTAACATAGCTATTGGCACTAAAGGATCATTTTTACCTTCATATAAGGTGTTAAATCTCTCCATAACTTCCATGACCTTTTGGCCCGTAACACACTCGTAGAGGGTGGCTGACAATCCATAATAATCAGTCCAACTTCCTATATTTGAATTAGTAATATACTGCTCATAGGCTGCATATGGTGGTGTTAGAACACGTGTCATTTGCTGACTATGCTCCCCTAATCTTTGACGTGCGGCGCCAAAATCCAGCAACAATGGATAACCGCTATCCAGTAACAGAATATTGTCGGGTTTGATATCCCGATGTACCATTCCCGTTTTATGAACTAAATCCAATCCTTGCATAATAAAATCGAAAATAAATTCGACCTCTTCTGGCTTAAACTGAATACCTTTTTTAATGTAAAAAGAAAGTGCCTTTCCGGGATAGAACGGCATGAGAATGTATGCAGTGCCATTCGCTTCAAAATAGCGTTTCACTTTTACAATTGATGGGTGTTCAAACCTCACTAATGAAAAAGCTTCATCTTTAAAACGGTTTAAGCCCCATTCAAAATCACTGAAACTTATATTGGAGTTCGGTCTAACGGTATCGTTCTCATCTCTATATGAAAGACCGATCGGAAGGTACTCTTTAATAGCGACCTTTTGACCTGAAGATGGCTCATCTGCCATATAGGTCACCCCAAAACCACCCGCACCTAAAACTTGGGTAATAATATAGCGGTCAAGACGAGTACCTAGTGACAATGTATTTCGGCTCTGCATAATTTAACCCCGCGAAACTTGAATTTCAGATCCACCAATTTGGATTCTAGATTGCAAACTAATCCGCTTAGGATGATGAGGCTGTAATCGTTGCTCATCGACAAGAGTACCGTTCATTGAGTCAAGATCTTCAAGAATCAAACTTGTTGACCCTGTATCCAATTGCAAACGAAGTCGTAGATGTCTTCCAGAAACTGTATTATCAGGCACGATGTGCGTGGTATCCTCTGTTTTTCGACCACCAAGCACGATTCCCGCTTCGAGTTCTTGTTGTGATACAGAAAAACGCACTGCATCACCACTATTACAAAATCCCGAAATCACCCAGGCATTATGTGATGGTTTTGGAATTTCAGAGGGTTCATCAGGAATATTCGGAGGTGCTGGGATGGGGTCAGGAATTGGGTCAATTGACGGAATAGAGCCACGGTTCGAGGATTTATTCACCACAACGGTTTTAACTAAATAATCATGTAGCGTTTGTTTATTTTGGGTAAATAACGCGAGAAAATAGGTAAATAAAACCAGGGTATTCCTTAAAACCTCTCGCCCTAAAGCGCGACCAAACGTTAGCGTATTCCCTTGAAGGTGAACAACCTGAATCTTCATTATTTGTTTACCAAATGTTGCATGCTTTGTTGAGCTATGCATTACTGCAAAATATATGGGCGGGCACACTATCAAAAGAAACAAATCAAAAACTATTAACGCATCTATATCTATAGAAAAAACACTCAGAATCAATATAGCGGAAACTATAATCCAATATATCAATCCTAAAATAATAGAATCGATTATAATTGCAATTGCACGTTTCCAAATGGGAGCAATATTAAGAGAGCCTTTAATGAGATTCACTGCATTATCCTTCTGAAACTTTCTTATCTTGATTAGTCATTTCACTTACAGCATCGGCGTTATCTGAAACTCTATCATTCACTGGCTCTTCTAAAACTGGGATAGGCTCTTGAATTGAATCGTCAATGAGTGTGGAATCAAATATTTGGTCTATCGATTGATCAAAATCAGCCGATTTTTCAATAAGATGATCTTTAGTTGCTTCTGGGCTAAGCGCTTCATCTTTTAGGCGATCAATATAAAAATAAGCAACTAAGCCAAGGACTATCATTACAAGGAGTAGAATGACCCACTTAACAACGGTTATATTTTCTTTTGAGAATGAGTGTTCCATAACAGGATCGTCATCACGCATTAAAGCACTCCAACTGACCTGATTAGCGGTTGAAGCATTTGATGGTGTACCATGCAAATCAGACAAACTACCGTCAGTTGGCATAAGTGCAGCAACCATAATGGTTGTATTATCTTGTTTTGGATTTTTCTTATTTAATACAGCCTGTAACAGCATATCTGTTAAATCGTCATGCGGGGTGTGCTGCTGCCATTTTTCGACTAGACGTTCAATCTCTTTTTCTGAAAGGGTTTGAATACCATCACTGGCAATAATTACTACATCTCCAGGTGATAAAGCAATACCAGTTGTGGGTTGATCAACCTTCTCAATTTGATCACCCATCACTACAGAAATCAACGAATTTTTTTGCGGATGACTACTGGCTTGTTCCTGAGTTATTTCACCTTTAATTACCCGTTCAAGCAAAATTGGCGCCATCGAATGATCTTCGTTAACTTGGCGAAGTTTACCGTTTGAATAGAGATAAAGCGGAGAGTCACCAACGCTAATCCAATAGAGTATTTTGTCGTAGACAAAACCTGCAAGATAAGTCGCTCCCATGCCTGTTAACTCAGGCTTTTTGGTAATAATCTCGCAAATCTGCTGGTTGCCAAGATCCATTGAGGCTTTAAGTTGGGAGACCAGTGTATCTAAGGTAACTTCTTTAGAAAACACCTGTCGATAAGCCTTAACAAGAGTTTTGCTAGCAACATCACCAGCAGCGTGTCCGCCCATGCCATCTGACAACACAAAGCCTATGCAACCACTTTTATTAGTTTCTAACCAATAGCAACTGTCCTCTTGGTAGGGTCTTGCACCTTGATGGGTGCTTGAACCATAGGATAGTATTAACCTATTTGACATACAAAGATCCTCAGTTCGCTGGTATTATGTGGCCATTTTCATCACGAATAAACTTTTCAGGCTTTGGTTTAGGCTTAACATCTTTTTGAAGGCTTGCTACAACTTGAGCAATGCTAAGCTTATAAGTACCTAATAATACAATCTCATTCGTGCTAACAGTTTCTTGGGTAATTCGTCGCCATCCTGAACGTGATTGGCCAGAATGATCACATACAAAAGTACCATTCATGCTGACACGATCAATAATGAGACAAGTACCATCATCTTTTATCATCAGTTCTGCGTGTTGACGGCTAACTGTTTTATCAACAATCTTGTAGTCACAGTTTGCACCGGTTCCAATTAACACTCTTTTCATTTAACTAATACTCCAATAATTTTTTTACAAGTGCGAATCGACACGAACATCACCTTCATCATTCACATGAATCGTAGCAGCGTGCAAGCCGGGGGCATTAGCCCTGCCTCTCAGTGTTACAGGAGGTAATTTATCTATCCCGTTAGAGTGAAAAATTCGACCTTGCAAAACCACAGGTGTGGAACCATTTGTATAATAATGATAATAAACTTCGTATTTACCGGTTTCAGCTTTAGGCGTGACCCAAATTTCGGAAGCTGGTCCACGTGTAGCATCTTCACTTAACTCTGCCGCAGAATTAGGAAAGTGGGGTCGGGCTGATGCTCCAGCCTCAACCCTGTTATGTCGACTGTAATTAAATAAATTCCCGTTTGGATCACGTACATAGAGGTCAATATCTGGCGAAGAATTCCAACTCAATGTAATAAGTAAATAAGTCGCTTTCGCTTGCTTCTCTAGCTCTTTATTTTGCTCTTCAAGATCTTTATTTTTTTTCTCAGCGATTTGCAATTGATCATATAAATCACTTGGATCAATCGGTGAAACATTCAAATAGTAAGGAAACAGAATAATCATGACCAATATAATTGCACCCAGCGCACTCGCAAACAAATCTAGTGCTGACATGCTAAACACATTAATTTCTCTTGACTGCCTTTTCACTCAGCGTCCCTCTTAAGAATTAACTCATAATTTCCTAAATGGATACGCGTGTTTTCATCAACACGAACAAGACAAAACTTTTCAATCTTAGTGCCGTTAATTCGCGTTCCATTTGTTGAATTTATATCTTCAATAAAAAAACAATCATTACAATAAAACAGATTTAAATGAGCTTTTGAAACTGTAGAATCATTAATCCGAATATCTACCAAACTAGAATCACGACCTATCAACCAACTTGAGTCATTTGAAAGTGTATTAAATGTATGCAATATAGAATTTTCTATTGGGCTAAATAATTTCCAAACAGGTTGATCTGTTGGCTTTTCAATAATAACACCACCATTTGAATAGCCATTATTTTCCTTATTTTTTCTTCGATTCCATTCAGTATAGGGTTCAAACACTTTTTCTATAATGGTCTTAGGTTGTTTGATTGCGAAGAAAATGGTAATTAAAAAAAGCACTATTAAAACAATGATTAAAGCTATTAGCCAAGCAGGTAAACTATTTAATGATTGTGTTATAAAGGCGTGACTACATGGCTCAGTTGACTGTGTGAACGACACACCTGAATCATTCAAAAACTTAGTGATATACGTTAGTGTACTCGAAAAATAAAGTGCTGCAACACCATCTTTATGACCAAAGGTATTAATACCTACCAGTTCACCGCAATTATTAAGTAAAGGGCCGCCGCTATTTCCGCTGTGAATCGCCGCGCTATGTTGATACCAACTACGCTCCTGCAGATTGTCAGACATTCTAGAAGAAACCTGACGACTGATAACACCTTGTGTCAGGGTCGTTTCTATGAAGTTAGGCTGTATATCATTTAAGTCATCTATCATTGACCCTATAATTTGATCCGCCACACCTGGAAATCCAAAAGCATAAACAGTACTTGCTTTTAATGGTGCAGAAAAAGATATTGAAATATGTGAAAGGCCCCTTTTATCAATTTTTATTAATGCTAGATCACTATGTATGTCAACTGCTTTGACGACACCTTCAATAAAATCACGATGCCCATCTATTCCTTTTTGTAGCACATGTACTTTCCGTCCAGGCTGTACATGCTCATTATTAAACTGAACTACATGATGATTTGTTAAAATATAACCATCTTGCGTTAAAATAACGCCCGAACCAGAACCTGCACCACCATTCGGGTCGATAAGCAGAATCCTAACCACTTTTTTATCTGTTTCCTCTACATCAAAACTTACGCTATAAGTTGGTGATGAAAAGCCCATAAAAAAGTGAGCCGTTAGTATCATTAGCGCACGAATCAGAAAAGAAGTGTGCGCCAGTGCGCTAATCTGGCGCATGGTTTTTCTCGTTATATAAGCGATTAATTAGATTATCCAAACAATACTGCCCAGCATCATTCATAACACGCTCTTCCATCGACTGAATGATATTCATCAAAAACATCAACACACCAGACATGATAAGCGCTAGTAACGTAGTGTGAAACGCAACACCCAATTGCAAAGTCACTTCAGTTAATAGCCCTTCACTGTCGGGCGGAACTGTGCCGGCATACATTAGAGCTGATGATATTCCAAGCACTGTCCCAATAAATCCAAGTGTTGGAATAAGCCACATTAAATAGCGCAACATGTTGTATTTAAGTTCCATTTCATGTTGAACTAAATCTATGCTTATATTGAGTAAGTTTTGAGCTTGCTCAACTGATTTTGATGTTTGAAATTGTGTAATGACTCGTAATACCATTTTAGGTAGAAACATCGGAAGATGCTCACATGCTTTCAACTTTTTATAAAAGGGTCCTAATTCTTTAACCGTGAGTACAGTGTGATCATCTTCAGGCAATAAATTACTTTTCAATTGATCTTTATTTTTAAAAACAACATCTAATCTATATACCAACTCACCAAAACCAACAAATAAAATCACCCACATCAAATTGTGAATACTATAGGGGTAGCCATTTGTTCCCTGCCCAAACAACACTGTAAAAATTGGCTTTTCTGGCATAAAAACCCACATTACAATCAAAAAAAAGATACTTAAAAGCATTGCACTTACAAAAAAATAAATCCGCTTAATTTCAGACATATTATTTCCGTTAATTATAAAAATCAGGAGTGACACCACTCCTGTACGTATTTAAAACTAAGTTTTATTTAAGATCCTGCCAATCAAACTCTTTGCAGCAAAATGGAACAAATTTTAATGCAGTTAAACCAAGATTAATCACTTCTCCACCATTTAAAATGAGTGGTTGTAGTACCGGTGCATCATTCATGTAGGTTAAGTTTTTACCCCCACCATGATTGACATAAAAAGCACGTCCTCTTGGATCATAGGTAATACTTGCATGCGGTTCACGAGAGATATCTAGATCACCAAAATTCAGGTTTACTCGACAGTTTGCCCGTCCGATGGTATTCATGCCATACCCTAAAGGTAACGCCGAGCCTTTGCCTGGACCATCAACAACGACAACCCAACCTACCACTGGATCAGTCATATAATCAGTCGCCGTAGTATTCATATTTTCCGTCGCAACGCCCGCGTTCGGTCTAAAAATTCGTGTTACTTCATCTGTTTCGTTGGTTTTTTCTGTTGGGGCATTATTGATGTTTGTATTCTTACCTCTATCGTCAATATAATCTGTTTTTTCTGTAAAACTATTTACTTGGTTTTGTTTATCACCCATTTTATGGGTTTCAACATCATCCATTGATTTATTATTTTCTTCAGCCAGCCGCCTTGTTACATCAATTTTAACTGTCATAAAAATACCCTTCTTTTGTTTAAATCAATCTACATTTCTAACTAATCGTACATAATGTAGATAGCCATTGGTGTTCCAATACATATTATTATCTGCAAAATTCACGTTCCAATGTGAGTGTGCATTACGTTTAACCGTGCTTGACCAAACAAATCCCATTGGGTCATTTGAAAAAACCGCTTCATAATCGTTTGGTTCTATCCCTTGTACCAGAGTTAAAAGTTCGGTTCTATTTGGCACGCGCCAATTGCTTTTGCCTATCTGTGTCGCTTGATTAGCGATCTCCGCGGCTGCTATCGAACGATCCCCACGATAGGTGGCCGCACTTCCTTCACAGGATTTGTTCGCTTCTTGCCAAGTTTGTCCTAATAAACATCGGCTCCACATCAATCCCGTTCGCGTATCGATTGCTGTACCATCAGTATACGCAATAAATGAGTTAATCATTTCATGACTATGCATCACCTCAAGTTCTACAACCGGAGGGTTTCGCATCAATACATCAACCTCTTTTAATGCTCGCGCTAACTCTTCTACCGAAGCTTCAACTGATTGTTTATTAGCGGAAAGCTTAAAATAGAAAAACCCAGTAATCACTATCACCAATCCAGTCAATGTACCAATCAGCAACCGTGATCTTTGACGCTTTTTCACTTCGATTTGCTGTTGTTTTAGTTGCGCCTCGTTAATCTTCGCAACTTTTGCATCAATACAGGACTTGAGCTGGTCATAATGCAACTCGACCTCACCCAAACTCACCCCCCCCCCATAACCTACTCGAATGGTGTCACCAGCAATCTTAGATTCACCCGAGGGTTTGGTCCCATTGACACTGCCAAGGTCTTTTACCACCACCATTTCAAGGGCTGGTTCATACCAAGCCTCGGCATGAACACGACTCACTGAGTCATTATCTATGTTTAGGTCAACTTCAGCACCATAATAGCGACCGATCTTCACTTTGATTTCTTTTGCCATCTAGTAAGCTCATTTCATAATTAAGGTATCTAGTGATATATATTCTTAAAATTTATCGGATACCTAAATTAATAAGGATTTGTTGTGCGTTAGCATTTCCTTGCTCTGCCGCCTTTCGGTACCAATCCAACCCCAATTGATCATTTTGTTCAACACCTCGACCTGTTCGGTACATCACACCGAGATTAAATTGTGCTGTAGAATGCCCTTGTTCCGCCGCCTTTCGGTACCAGACCACAGCTTCTTCATCGCTTTGCTCAACACCCCGGCCTGTCTCGAACATTGCACCGACATTAAATTGTGCCTGTGCAAACTCTTGCTCCGCCGCTTTGCGGTACCATTCCACCGCTTTCTCATCATTTTGTTCAACACCTCGTCCATGTAGGTACATCTCACCGAGATTAATTTGTGCCGCCGGCAACTTTTGATCAGCGGCCATGCGGTACCAATTCACTGCTTGCTCATCGCTTTGATCTACTCCACGGCCATTTTGGTACATCCAACCGAGATTAAATTGTGCTTCTGCATACCCTTGATCAGCAGCCTTGCGGTACCAGACCACAGCTTCTCCGTCGCTTTGTTCAACACCTCGTCCATTTAGGTACATCCCACCGAGATTAAATTGTGCCACCGCAAACTTTTGATCAGCGGCCTTGCGGAACCAAGCTAGCGCTTGATCATCACTTTGTTCAACACCTCGTCCATTTTGGTACATCCAACCGAGATTAGTTTGTGCCACCGCAAACTTTTGATCAGCGGCCTTGCGGAACCAAGCTAGCGCTTGATCATCACTTTGTTCAACACCTCGACCTGTTCGGTACATCTCACCGAGATTATTTTGTGCCACCGCAAACTTTTGATCAGCGGCCTTGCGGAACCAAGCTAGCGCTTGATCATCACTTTGTTCAACACCTTGTCCATTTAGGTACATGAAACCGATGGAATTTTGTGCCATTGCATATTCTTGGTCAGCCGCCTTGCGATACCAGATAACCGATTGATCTTCATTTTCTATATCGCTTGACAATGCACGTCCAAAGAGGGCTTGGAGACGTACATCATTAGGTTTAGCGTTAACAGCTAATTTACAGGCTTCGATGGCCGCTTGTGATTGAATGTCCTCGAATTCCACACCAACGACATCATCTGGTCGATCAGGATCCCATGGAGATGCGACCAAGTGTTCACATTGAAGCTGGAGTGCTTCAGCTGTGCGTTGCTCTACAAGTTGTGCCAGCGCTTGCGGCTTATCAGCCTCACTTTGTAGGTAAACATAGCCACCACCTGCAACTAACAACATCAACGCGACTATCCCGATTAGAATTTGGGCTTTGTTGCTTTTGTTATCGCTTGTTTCTTTTTCGTTTGGTTCTTGTTTTGGTTCTTGTTTGGGTTGTGGTTCTGTTATTTGGGCAAGCAGTGATTTGGCTTGTTCCGCACTTTGTGGTCGGCTCTGTCCCTTCAGCTGCATACATTGATCGATTAGCGTAACTAAACCAGATGGACATAGCCCTGCTATCGGTAACTGACTTAAAGGTATGTGGTCATCGTCAAGTAATCTTGCACTGGCTTCTTCTGGCGTTTGTGCTGTCAGGCATTTGTAAAGCGTCGCGCCCACCGCGTATAGATCAGTGGCGGGTAATAATTTTGATTTCGAGCTGTATTGCTCTGGGGAGCCATAACCTGGGGTAACAACAACAGAATGGCTTTTATCAGCCAGTGTTTCTTTTGCTGCACCAAAGTCTATCAGTACTGGTTTGCCACCGGGTCGTAGCATAATGTTGGCGGGCTTGATATCACGATGAATCAGCCCATGTTGGTGAACCACCTCGAGACCATCAAGAAGCTCTTTAGCTAAGTGCTCGACTACCTCAGGGGGCAGGGTGTGTTTGCGTTCGAGGTAATTATCCAGTGGTTCACCATCAATAAACTCCATCACTAGATAAGCCGTGTTGTTTTGTTGGAAGTATTTGAGAATACGTACCACCGCAGGATGGTTAAAGCGGGCAAGGGAGCGTCCTTCTTCTAAAAAGCGTGCCATGCCTTTTTCATAGTCCGCTTGTCCATTAGTACCCAAAGCACTGACTGTTTGTCCATCACGACTGGCCAACTCATTGGGAAAGTATTCTTTAATCACCACTCGATTTTGTAAGTCGACGTCTTGTGCAAGGTAGGCAATTCCGAAACCACCTTGGCCCAATAGGTCTAAAATAACATAACCACCTAACTGGTAGCCTTGGGGTAAAGTGAGATGGTTGAATTCGGGTTTACTCATTACTATTCCTTTTTTCATTTAAAGCTAAATATGCTCACTAAGCGTATCCTATTGCAGCATCAGCTCCTGTAGTTATTTTTCTTACTATCAACGAGGCTTTCGTAGTATTCAAAGCTTTTAATTTCAAAAGACTGAAGAAATCCCTCGCTAAAGAATTGGAAGAAAGCTAAAGAACTAGAACTACCCTAAACCCCACGTTATTACCGTAGGCTACGTTATTTCTGTAACGATTAGAAACGCGTAAACTCCAAGGGCCATTGAACCATGACCCGCCACGCAATACACGCCTCGTGCAATCTCCATCCGTTCTTGCTTGTCCATCACTGAGCGCACCAGTGTAACTGTCACTCCAGCAATCATCCGTCCACTCCCATATATTACCTAGCATATCTTGTACCCCCCAAGAATTTGGTGAATAAGTACCTACTGTCTGAGTCCGGTTCAAATAATTGCCAGTCTTTGATTCAGGGCAACCGCTGACATCGTAATTACCATCATAATTTGCCTCTAAAGTTGTAATGCAGCTCCCAAAATGCCCATATCGCTCCGTAGTGCCCGCTCTCGCTACATATTCCCATTCAGCTTCACTAGGTAAACGGAAGCTCTGGCCTGAAACACGATTAAGCCACGGAATAAACTCTTGAGTAACATGATTATAACTAACATGAATTACTGGACGATCATCTCTACCCCAACCCACATCATTCGGCTGATAGCTGCAACCACCCGCACTGACACAAGCATCCCATTGTGCAAAGGTAATCGGCATCTTGCCGATTTTGAATCCCGCTACTTGAACATTACGTACAGGGCCTTCACCATAATAACAACTATTATCTTCTTGGCTACAGCCCATCTGAAACTCACCTGAAGGAATAATAACCATGGAACTTAACAAGCTCTGAATAGGTTGAGGAATACTAACCAATTCATTTTTATTAATTATATCCTCTTGTTGTTTATATTGGACTAACTGCTGTAAATCACTCTCTTGATCCGAGATTGGATTGGA
Organism: Nitrincola alkalisediminis; assembly: GCF_009821115.1. GTDB lineage: Bacteria > Pseudomonadota > Gammaproteobacteria > Pseudomonadales > Balneatricaceae > Nitrincola > Nitrincola alkalisediminis. Next base: position 69,049 of record NZ_VYTY01000002.1, read on the forward strand.
TTCAGGCATAGATTCAAATAATTTATACTGGTAGTAACCAACCAACAGAAGAACACAGAAAATCACCATTAATAAGAATGACTTATTAAATTTTGACTCTATTACCCAACCTTTTTCTTCAGCCAATCTAGTTACTTTCGCCTTTACTTCTTCGGTATCAAAACCCTGTTTTTTTGCTTTTAAAATTATCTGGTTGACTTTTCGTTGAGTAATTACACCATTACTTTCAGCGCATTCAATCATAGTTTCTAGGGAGGATGAGTCAAGAACAGTCAATAGAATTGATTTTTCTTGCTCAACTACAGTTAACAACTCTATAGCTTCTTGCGCACTCTGGGGACGCTCTATGCTTTTAAGCCGCATACAGTTATCGATTAAAGTAACTAACTGCGGGGCACACTTTCTAGCTAACGGCAGCTCCCTTAAAGGCTTGTGATCATCATCAAGTAATCTTGCACTGGCTTCCTCTGGCGTTTGCGCCGTTAGACATTTGTACAGAGTAGCACCAACTGCATAAAGATCTGTGGAGGGTTTGAGTATTGACTTAGAGCTGTATTGTTCTGGTGAGCCATAACCCGGTGTCACCACTACGGAGTTACTTCTTTCACCTATCACCTCTTTTGCTGCGCCAAAGTCTATTAATACGGGATGGCCATTAGTACGCAGCATAATGTTGGCTGGCTTAATATCCCGATGGATCAAACCATGTTGGTGAACCACTTCTAAGCCGTTAAGCAATTCCTTAGCAAGATATTCAACCACTTCGGGGGTCAATGTATACTTACGCTTTAGATAACGATCTAAAGACTCTCCATCTACAAACTCCATCACTAAATATGCGGTGTTATTTTGTTGGAAATATTTAAGAATACGAACCACTGTGGGATGATTAAAACGCGCTAATGCCCGACCCTCCTCTAGGAAGCGCTGCATACCTTTTTCATAGTCGATATGTCGATCAGTACCCATTACGCTAACAGTTTGACCATCACGACTCGCCAGCTCATTGGGAAAGTATTCTTTAATAACAACTTGGTTTTTCAAATGGATGTCTTGCGCGAGGTAAGCAATTCCGAAGCCTCCCTGCCCAAGTAGATCATTAATAAGATAATCACCAAGTTTAAAGCCTTGGGGTAAGGTACGTTGGTTGAATTCGAGCTTACTCATACATCATCCCTATTCTGCATCTATGCTATATCTTGAGTGCGAGAGTCTCGTTGTAAGTGAGCAGGATAGCTAAACCATAACTAATAAGAACTGCCAACAGGTCAATAAATAAACCTACGAAATTTTTTTGAAAGTTAAAATTATCAAAAAATAATCTCCTACAAAATTGTGCTATTGAGTTGCAATGTTACAAAAGATAGTTTCGGTAAATATTAAGCGATCATGTCAAATAAAGTGTCAGATTTTGGAGACATTCTATCGAAGTATCTTCAATTTTTTACTGAGGAATACCTATTTGCACTGTCACTTGGATACAGTCAACATTGGCAAAGCTCTAAATGCCTTGATACCAGTGGACTCAAACTATCCCAGAGAGCAAATGCACCCTAAGAAACTATTTGGTCATGCTGACCTTCGGGCCTGCAGATACAAGAAGGGAGAACACAGCAGAACATAACAATCTACGGGCCTAAGCACGCGAGAGCAAAGTCACCTAATGCGCAAGCTATTATCCTAGGGCAGTTTATGTCTGCAAAGGCAGCACCAGAAGCTGCATGAGAGATGACTTACAGCTGACATAAACTACCGCCGAGTTAATAACATATTACTTACAACTTACTGAATCAAAACGCGGCACTCCTATATCTCTGAATTTAGCTACTGCCAAAGTCTCCGCTTGCCCTTTATTCGCAGCAACAACATGAGTCATTTTATCAGGCTTACCATTTACATATGTCCAGCATTCATATTTTAGGTTTGCATGTGCATTGCCTGCCGAGACTAATAAGAACCCAGCTGTTACCATGATTACTTTTATGTGCTTACTGATCGACTTTACTTTTTTCATTTTGTACTACCTTTTTTAGATTAGGACTATTTTGCTTTAACTACTATACTGATAGTCACTATCAGTTTTATTTTCTTGTTGGTACTAACTGACAACGCAGGTGCCCTCTCAAGAACTGTTCAACATGGAAATCTTGTCTAATACCTCGGTGGTAATCTGAAAAATTACCCAATATTCGTGCGCACGGCCCCCTGCCCTCAGAAAAACGACAAAGAGCCAACTCTTGTCCTTTAAAATGGGCATAAGCTTCGCTACCATAATGTATGGTCCGATGCTTTGTCTCACTTATTGCAAAGGGTAACTCTTCACCCAAAACTAAATCCAATGCTTGGGGCTGAACTACCCGCCATTTTCGATTTAACCAAGCTTCCGCCGGTTGAAGAATACATTGCAAACGCTCTCCATACGCAGCATTACTTCGCTTTCCCTCAATTTCAGCTTCATGCTTAGCAACTTCCGCTTTCCGTGCAGCAGCCTCGGCCGAACGGCGTATCTCGGCAGCTTTATCTAGCTCAGCCTGCTGCTGCCTAGCTTTTAACTGTTGTTCTGAAGTCAAACTCTGCCATTCTGCTTCATTCATACCCAGCGGAAAGCTAGCACAGGCTGATAGCAGAAAAATACATATCAAAACAAATAGAGCTTGTCTTAAGTTTAAAGAACATACAGAAATCATCATAAAGCTCTCCAAAATACCTCAAAGGCTCTCTAGCATTTAGTTTAAGTATATTTCATACAAAACAGATATTTGTCAGAATTTTAAGACAGCTTAACAAAAAACCAGGAAAAATCAGTTATCTATAAACACTTTTAAAGCAAACCCCGATCATCTATAAAAGAGTAGGATACAAACCAAGTCAGGTCGACCAAAAGTAGGAATACGGAATGTGTCAACCAATTTTGTACCAGCTCTTTAAAACCTGAATCAGTGACTCCACCTTTACTAACAGCTTACACTTGTTTCTTCTCAACATCATAATTTCCTTTGATTTTAGCATCTTCAGCACTCGCACGATTATTTTTCAGTTCAATGCATCTTTAATTAACAATCAAAATTTTTCAACGATTTCAAAAACATAAATAGCCCCCTAGAATAAACATACTTAAAATCATGACATGGGTAGGATTTATACTCCCAATTTCAAGAAAAGCTACCACTAGAAATCCATATCATACTACTCGCACCCTGATTTCACTGCCTGCATTGCAGTAGGTTAAGCTATACACTCAATTTAAATATACTAGGGGCTTACTACTCCAAGCGCATTCGTACTTGATTACAACTGGGAGTATTATAAAAACCATTCTCCATAACTCCTTACATTTACACTGTTTAAAACAGTTTTAAGAAAGTTAGCCAACTCTACACTGCTATTTATTAATAGTAGTCAGAGTATATTTCATCTAGAATACAAATCTGTCAGAAAAATAAGACAGGTTCTATGTCGATTGTCAGGTTACTATGAATACAAAACTTGAGATGTATGTCCGCCAACGCTGCAGGCAACTGAATCAATCGCTGGCTGAAATTTGTCGGCTCGCGGGCATCAGTAGACAAACCCTCTATGAGTGCTGGCAGGGCGAAAAACAGCCATCACTTAACACACTCAGCTCTCTCGCATGGGCACTGCAAGTCCACCCTATGCGATTGCTGCATATGGTGTTTGAGAAGACTACTCTTCAACGTGAGGCACAAACGTACACACCAGGTGACTGCAGTGCATTTATTCGGGACGTCACACACCCTGACGGAGCATTAATTCTTGCAGGCACACGCTTTAAAAAAATCTGGGCCTTACAAAACGTCGGCAATACTCCTTGGACAAATCGCTTTCTTCGCTGCCTTGATGATGAAGTGGTCGTGTTCACAAAATCAGGTGATGTCTTAAATTTAGCACCCAACCTACAGCCTGAAACTACATTGATCCCAGTGCCTGACACTAACCCTGGGGATATTGTCGAGCTAGAGGTAACATTTCAGGCACCCAATACTCCGGGGACTGTATTATCTTACTGGAAAATGTCTTGGCCTGATGGCTCACTCTGCTTCCCTGAATCTCGCGGTGTTTGGGTAAAAGTCACGATTATTACACCCGCGACAGCCGCGGGCTTAATATCGGATTACTAAACATTCAAAATACAAGCGTCAAACCTGCTCGAAGGGTTCGAGGATCACCAAAACGAAGAAAATCGGCACCAGCAGCATAACTAACATACTGGCGATTGAAAATATTTCTTACACTAAAGTTTGCACGAACATCAGGTCGGATCTGCCAACTTGCGCCAGCGTCATAGCGTATAAAGCTGTCTACATGAAAGCTGTTTGCCAAATTACCCGGGCGTTTACTCTGATAGACTGCCCCCATATAGGTCCTAATCTCTGCCAAAGGCTGATAAGCAAAGAGAACTGAAGCCGTTTTATCTGGTACGCTTGGAAAAGCATTCCCTTCATTCGCATCATAACTACGCCACAACGTTGAATCTAAGCGCCCTACACTGGCGCTGACTGATAACTTCGGTGCAACTTGCCACTGTATTTGCAGTTCACTGCCCTTAACATGCTTTTCACCTGCCAGAATTCTATACACAGGATCATTTGGATCTCGGACCAACAGGTTATCCTGAATAATACGATACTCTGCAAGTTGAAACGCCAAATTAGAAGTCGGTTTCCATTTCATCCCCACTTCCACCTGTCGCCCTTGACTTGGATCAAAGAAGTTCCCTTCTTTACTGATTCCTGAATTTGGCAACCAAGATTCGCTATAACTACCGTACAACTGTAAGCCATTTTGACCGCTCCAAGAGAGCCCCAGTGCTGAAGTCCAGTGTGTATTCTTAGTTTGGCCAACATGAATCTGATTAAACCAAGACTGTAGTTCATAATCGCTGTAACGCCCCCCAACTGTCAGCATCAATGATGGTGTCAACTGCATTTGCTGATGCACAAAAAAAGAATATTCATTCCATGTAAAATATCCCTGCCTTTTAAGAAGCCTATTATGGGCAGGCAGATTAAAAACAAAACGCGGGTTGTAAATATCTAAACTGAAGGCCCCCGCCGAACGACGATTATCGTAATGAGTCTCGGTTGTATGGTATTCAACCCCCATCGTCAACAAACTGTCCACTTTTCCTGTTCTGTATGCTTGACTCCAAGCAATCCGGCCTGTGTACTGTTCAAATGTTTCATCGACCAATTGATAAAAACCAACCAGAGGAAGCTGGTCGTTAATCATATAAAAGAAACCTATCTGATCTTCATTTCGTCTGCCGTCAATATAGCGAGCACTTGCCTCCAGCCAAGATTGTGATGAGATTCTATGATGCCAGTCAATCTCCAAGCGATTGAAAGCTCGCTTTGCACGAGCACTCGGGTGTACGTAAGAAACACCAAAAACTGGCCGATCTTGTGCATACACATTATCAAAGTCGTAGGGATAGTGCTGCTGACTGTATTCCCATGTTGCACGAAGATGATTCATCTCTAGGTAACGATACTCTAGGCTGTTCATCACTATGTAACGATGATCACTGACACTGTTTTTCCATGTATCAGCATTTTGCAAAACCAAAATTGATCTCCATGCAAGCCTTTCTTCGTCATCAACGGGACCCGTTGCATCAATGACTAGACGTTTATAATCAAAGTTACCTCCTGTCAGTGTTAATGAGCGCGCACTTTCGAACTGAGGTTTTTTTGACAGATAATTCACACTTCCGCCCGGTGCACCTGCACCGTATAGAACGCTATTATGTCCTTTAATAAAAGCGATACGCTCTACAGTGGCAGCGTCGCGTATAGAGTAGTTCTGATTATCCAGCATGCCATCGAGCAGCAGCCGCCCTCCGGTATGGAAGCCACGAAGCGTGAAGTCTTCCCCGGTACCAGCACCCAATCGATCTGGCTGAACATTAGGAAAATACAAGGCAAGGTTTTGTGCATCGCCCTCTTGTGAATCGACTAGAAATGTCTGATTCAACTCATGCAGTGACTGTTGCCATTGGGACAGATTGTGATTGATCAAAAAATGCTCTTCTGGTTGGTTTGCAATACTTTTTTCGACTAACACAAACACAGGCTCTGCATGTAGACTTGCGGTAGTCCACGAGCCGCCTAGTAAAATCAAACCAGCAAAATTGAATCGATTAGCTGCAGGTTTTCTGACAAAAATCGATGTCACCCTTCCACTTCCAGACATCTGGCTCTCCTTTGCAGGTTTCTTTAAGTGCCTATGGCACATAGCTTATGTTTAAAATGTATATTAGCTAATCATTCTACACAAGAGTGGTTACGTATAAACTCAGCAGATTTTTCATTATTTGGTCTTGTAAATAACTGGTCTGGATTTTTTAAACTCAACCTTCTAGGGAAGATGCGAATAAGTCCCTAATATGAAATAATTTGCCATAAATGATCACCTAGAAAGAACGCATCATGAGCCATCAACTTACTTTTGCAGATAGTGAATTTTCCAATAAGCGTCGTAAAACGCGTAAAGAGATCTTTTTGTCACGGATGGATGCTCTGTTGCCTTGGCCGCAGCTCCTTGAGGTTGTTGAGCCATTCTACCCCAAGGTAGGCAATGGACGACGCCCTTATCCGTTAGAAACGATGCTACGAATTCACTGCATGCAACAGTGGTACGCACTCAGTGATGAAGCTATGGAGGACGCGCTCTATGAGATTGCCTCAATGAGACTGTTTGCTCACCTTTCCTTAGATGGCGCTATTCCTGATCGCACCACTATCATGAACTTCCGCCATTTGCTGGAAAAACATAAGCTGGCTCGTAAAATACTTAAAGCAGTGAACCGATGGCTGTCTGAGAGCGGCATTCTGATGAAGCAAGGCACACTGGTTGATGCAACGATCATTGAGGCACCCAACTCAACAAAGAATAAAGACAAGCAACGTGATTCGGAGATGCATCAAACCAAAAAAGGTAACCAGTGGCATTTCGGTATGAAAGCACACATAGGTGTCGATGCCAAAAGCGGTATGACACATACCTTCACAACAACTTCAGCAAATGAACATGACTTAAACCAACTCGGTCATTTATTACATGGTGAAGAGGAATTTGTATCAGCTGATGCTGGCTATCGTGGTGCTGAAAAGCGCGAAGAGCTAAAGGACACCGATGTTGATTGGTTGATAGCCGAGCGACCAAGTAAGGTCAACGCACTTAAAAAACAACCGGAAAAAAATCAAAGAGCTATCAAAATTGAATTCTTAAAAGCGAGTATCCGTGCCAAAGTAGAACATCCATTCCGTATCATTAAATGCCAGTTCAAGTTTGTCAAAGCCAGATACAAGGGATTAGCGAAGAATGATAATCAGCTGGCGATGCTCTTTACTTTGGCGAACATTGTTCGATTAGATCAGATGATACGATGGCAGCCTAAATCCGCCTAAAAAACGGATATAGTGCCAAAAAATGCAAAAAATCAGCCATTACTGGCTTAAAATCGACAAAAATCAGTTAATACTTGTTTGAATTGTGCCCAGCAATGGGCAGATCGTTTTAAGCTGTTTTAATTTGATAACTTGATCGCAGTTTCCCTAGGTACCAACGTGAAAAATAATATTCACATTAATAAACCTTGATATGCATTCAAAAACCAAAACCATACAACTTGACTAATTGAGTGGAATAGCTTTATGAAGCATTAAAGCCTTATAACCGGAACAACTGACACAGCAAGTATGATCATCAAACGGGTAATACTGAACCAATACCTTTAACGGCCCCACCCTACAAATAACGACTTAGACCTTGCCATTCCCTTACACTTATCGTTTACTAAGCATATGAATTCTTTAGAAAGCAACGGGCGCAGTTCGCCCGACACGTGGCTCGACCTAGCCTATGAGACCTTAATCTCTAAGGGGATTGATGCTGTCCGAATTATGCCATTGGCCAAACGGTTGAACTTATCTCGGACCAGTTTTTACTGGTACTTCAAAGATCGTGAGGCGTTGCTGGATGCTTTAATAGGTCGCTGGAAAGCGAAAAACACGCACAATCTGATTCAACAAACTCAAGCCTACTCTGAGTCTATTACAGAAGCGGTATTAAATTTATTTGATTGCTGGCTCGACCAAACGCTTTTTGACTCGGGTTTTGAGTTTGCGATGCGCAACTGGGCGCTGCAGTCTGAAGAAGTGGATGTCGCCGTCAAAAAGGCGGATGAGGATCGTATTTCAGCTATTCAACAGATGTTTACAGCACACGGTTACCCCACTAGTGATGCCGACGTGCGTGCTCGAACCCTTTACTTAACCCAAATTGGCTATGTCTGCATGCGCTCGAATGAGCCGATTGATGTTCGCATGGCACGCATAGCAGATTACGCCCATGTGTTTACGGGCGTAACCCCTACTGACAGCGAACTTAAACGCTTCTTTCATCGTCATGCATTTACGTAAAACAGGTTAAATGATTCAACCTCAGAGGCGCTTTACTGAGTAAAGCGCCTCTGAGCAGAACACCAACCTTACTGCCAAGCACTCGCGTATTGAGCATCGCTCATTTCAGTGATCGTAGCGCTTCCTGATTTGATCATTTCCAAATAGCCCATGTAACGTGGCAAAATTTGGGCGAAATAGAAACGCGTGGTCACTTGTTTAGCCGCCAGATATGGATCATCTTCTCCCTGAGACTGCAGCTCAGCTGCACTTTCAGCTTGACGCAACAACTCCCATGCGCCTGCCACCGTTCCCAACAACATCATAAAGTTATACGCAATTGCGCCAGGTAACTGAGGATCTTCCGCACTGCCGCTTAACAAGACATCCCTTGCTTGCTCAACTGCGACAACCGCGGCTTCCAGCTGTGCAGCAAGGGCAGAAAACGCACCACCAGCCGCAACCGTCGCACGCATTTCCTCAAGCAGGCTTGCCAACGCTTCGCCTTTATCCATGAGGGTTTTGCGTCCAACTAGATCCAAGGCTTGAATACCATTCGTGCCTTCGTAGATCGGCAGGATGCGTGCATCACGGAAATGTTGAGCGGCACCCGTTTCTTCAACATAGCCCATACCACCATGAATTTGTACACCTAAGGAAGTGACTTCTTGAGCAAACTCGGTACACCAGCCCTTTACAACTGGGGTTAATAAAGCCGCGCGTGCTTTTTCTTTTTCACGGCGTTCTGGATCTTCAGCATGATGTGAGAAATCAATGCTTCCACACGCATCATAGGTCAGAGCACGACCCGCTTCCGTCAACGCCTTCATTGTCAGCAACATGCGACGAACATCGCCATGTCTCATAATAGGACCGGGCTCTTTGTGTCCTACGGCAGGACTTTGAATGCGCTCATTGGCAAAATTCAATGCCTGCTGATACGCCCGCTCAGAAATCGCAACGCCTTGTAAACCAACCCCTAAACGCGCATTGTTCATCATAGTGAACATACAGGCCAATCCACGATTTAACTCACCGACTAAATAGCCAACTGAGTTTTCAAAACCCATCACACAAGTAGGGCTCGCATGGATGCCCAATTTATGTTCAATCGATAGGGGTTTGGTGTTGTTGTACTCACCCAAGCTACCATCTGCATTCACAAGGTATTTCGGAACCAAAAACAACGAAATACCGCGCACGCCAGGAGGAGCATCAGGAAGACGTGCCAAAACTAAATGGACAATGTTTTCAGTTAACGAGTGGTCGCCCCAAGTGATGAAGATTTTTTCACCCGTAATGCGATAGTGATCACCGTCCTGCTCCGCTTTACAACGAACTTGTGACAGGTCTGAACCCGCTCCACCTTCCGTTAAGTTCATGGTACCTGCCCACTCACCGCTAATAAGCTTAGGTAAGTAAATGCCTTTCAGCTCGTCACTGGCATTAATCGATAAGCACTCAACGGCGCCTTGCGACAACAGAGGGCACAAACCCCACGCCATATTTGCTGACTGCCACATTTCCATAACCGATACTGACAGTAAGTACGGCATGCCTTGACCGCCAAACTCAGGGTCAAACTGAAGAGATCCCCAGCCCCCTTCAGCATACTGACTATAGGCATCATGGAAACACTCTGGACAAACGACTCCGCTTTCATCAAGCTTGAGGCCCGTTTGATCCCCTTCCCAATTGGTGGGCCCAACGACATCACGAGCGACTCGGGCCGCTTCGTCCAAAATTGCACTGACCATATCATCAGAGGCATCCTCAAAGACTGGCATTGAAGACAGCTCAGTTAAACGAGCAATATGGTTGAGAGCAAGCTTCATATCTTTTACGGGAGCATTATAGTCAGCCATGATTAACCTTCCTCAAGTTGTTCAAAATTCAATCAAGTATAAAGAATTCAGTTTCACTCTTCACACCATTAGGGTTTTTACTTATTCTATCATGGAATCGCTATCTGATAAGTACAAAATCAGTTAGTCTTGATCTGAGTTTGATCTTTTTTAACATTGATCATTCAAGATTACGACGCATGTCTTTTTATATCATCATGAATGGGAGAATAGTATGGAAGAATTACACGGATATTATCTAGAAGATCTTGAAGTGGGTATGAGTGCATCCTATGCCAAAACGATTTCAGAGTCTGATGTATACCTGTTTGCAGGCATTTCTGGGGACAACAACCCTGTTCATATCAACGAAGAATATGCAAAAACGACTTTTTTCAAAAAGCGTATCGTGCACGGGATGTTTAGTGCAGCCTTAATATCGACCGTTGCGGGCACTCGCCTTCCTGGGCCCGGCGCCATTTACGTTGATCAACAGATCAAATTCCGTGCACCTGTTTATATCGGCGATACGGCCAAAGCAACCCTGACCATCACGGAAATAGATGAACGACGTAAACGCGTCAAAATGAACTGCGAAGTGAGCGTGGGTGAAACACTGGTGGCAACGGGTGAAGCCACCTTCATGGTTGACAAACGTCCGGCTTAATTCCGTTTTAGATGCAAAAGAGCAGAAGGAAATACGTTACAACGCCTTCTGCTCCGTCTCGCTCATCACAACCCGATTACGCCCTTCTGATTTGGCTTTATAAAGTGCGGCATCCGCCAATCGCATCGCGTGCTCGGGATCAGAGCTCAGATTAGGGCAATAGCCATGCACACCGATGCTCACCGTCAGCACAATTGTTTGACCCTCAAACTCACACTGCGATTCTTCAACAAGTTGACGAAGTGTTTCACAACGCTCATAGATGTTTTGAGAGGCATCCATCAGTGTAAAAATCACGAACTCCTCTCCACCGTAACGAGCGGTGTAATCTGTATCACGCTTAAATACCTGTTTAATGCAGGTGGCCAGAAATTGTAAACAATGATCTCCAGCCACATGTCCAAAGGTATCATTCACTCTTTTAAAGTGATCAACATCGAGCATGGCCACCATCATGCCTTGTTGTTGCCGAACGGCGAGCTGATGCAAACGATTATACTCACGATCAAAAAATGCTCGATTCCCCAAGCCTGTTAGCTCATCCGTCACCGATAAAAAGGCAAGCTTTTCATTGGCCAGTGCCAACTTGGCATTTAAAGCACCTAGACGTCGATTCCAGTACACCAACATCAGGACGATAAGCAGTGCTATCGTCACAATTCGCCATACCCAAGACCAATCCATCGACTCTTCAAGCTTTACAGTACGCCACGCATTTTCAATGCCTCGGCGGTCTTCGTCAGTTAAGCTGTCAATAAACTTCTGCAATATTCCTAATAAAACATCATTTTCAACTTGGACAGCCATAGTAAAGTTCCAATCAAAGGGAACTCGACCAATGACACGGATATCGGCAACACCGAGTTCTTGCAGGCTATGACTTGCCGTAGGTAATGAACTGATCAAGGCATTAAGATTTCCCGACTGCAATTGCCTTAACCCATCCGTCTCGGTCGCGATGGGGACAAATGTAATCGTTGGATAACGGCTCACTAGGGGATCAAATGCAACAAAGCCCTCTAAAACACCCACCCTCTGATTGGTAAGCTCATTTAAGCTGTTAATAAACGGGACTTCTATTCGACCTAAAACAACAGCGGGTAGCGAGTAATACGAACGTGTTAACGCAAGCTTCTCAGTGTGCTCAGTTTCAGACATCATTGGGATAACATCACAACGTCCTTCAGACAAGGCTTGCATGGACTCAGATCGATTCTGTGTTGGAAACAACATCATACGTAAATTAAGACGCTCTGATAGTGACTCTACAATTGATGAGGATATGCCCGTTAAGCGCCCCCGCTGATCAATAGCCTCCAAAGGCATTTGATTCTGATTCACACAGATACGGAGGGTTTTATCCAATGCAGATAAGTAATCAAGCTCCTCATCCGTCAAATTTTCAAGCGGCGGATTTGATGAGTAGCTGATGCCTGACTGACTTCCTAGCCAACGATTTTGTATAACACTCTGTTCAATAGGCGTAATGGCATTGAGGGCTTTATTCAAAATATCGGCCAAAGGAGCAAGCGAGGGCTTAACCCCAAAGCGCAAATCCTCCCCTGTGAAACCCTCTAAGATAAACTCACCCGCTACATAGACCCCCGTCAGACGTAATTGACTCACCCAGTGATTGCCGTTTGGTAAGGCTGCTATCACTACATCAACATGATTGTTTGCCAAGGCATTGAACATAGAAGCTTGATCAACATAGGTAAACAGAGAATCACCAATAATGTCTCGCAACGCCTGCTCGTAATAAATTCCAGATCCTATCGCAACCCTAAGTCCCTCTAAATCTGATGGATCGGTATAGCGCCAGTCTAAATCTTTGGAAAAGAATACATTGGGAATAATGTAATAAACGTCTGAGAACCGAGCAATCGCTTGTCGCTCTTCACTAAACGACATATTAGCCAATACATCCAACTCCCCTGCTTCAAGCCACATGATTAAACTGGACCATTGATCGACAACAGGGATAACCTGCAACCCCGTTAAATCCTGAATCCGTTTCAAGATATCAACCGATAAACCCTGAACACTTCCACCATCGAGAAAGCTGAAAGGCGCATAATCACGCATCAAACCTACTCTGAGCGGGCCAAGCTGACGAATATAGTCCTGTTCAGGTTGGCTCAATTGAAAGGATGTCTGCAGAGGTAAATGCTTGCCGCCATACTCTTGCCAGCGAACCGTTAAATCGGCCAGCCATTCGGGTTCAATACTCTGTAAGCCGCTTTCAAGCTTAGCATGCAGTTCCGGCTTGTCCTTTAAAACCGCGAGCCTGAAGTCCTCCTGTTGCACGCCGTCTAGAGACAATGCACCAGCGACCTCCAAGTGTCGAAATCCCGCTCGTTGTGCCAAAAACTGTAACGTCACATCAGGTCCAATGATGGCGTCTACCCAGCCAAATGCTAGGGCTCTTACAAGATTGGGTAGCAAATCATATTCAACTAATTCTAGGTTTTGCGTGTATAAAAGAGGTGCGTAATAAATGTCTTTTAGAATGCCGATCCGATAGGGACGTAAGCCATCAATGCGTTGAACCGAGTCAAGCCGTCGATTTGAGTCCTGCATGATAACCGTATTTCGGTAATGGTAAGGCTCCGTGAACAACATGCTATTGGCTCGCTCCTCACTCCAAGAGATCTCATCAATAACATCGATTTCACCTCTTAAAAAGGCCGAGTAGACTTCAGGCCAACTGCCAACACGATACTCAAAGGTCAACTCAGTAAGACTTGCCACCTTCTCCAGTACATCAATTGAAAAACCGGACGGTTGTGATGCGTTCATCCATGAGTAAGGCTCATTATCAGCAACGACTCCGACAGAGACTCTATTTGAAGTATTTGCTGATAGAGAAAAGCTGATCAACCCAAGTATTACAAACAGAAATACTGTCAGTAAACTTGACGAGTGCTTTTGATCACCCCTTCTCTTCAATGCATTCTCTCCCTACATTTAATAGTCTCGCAACCCTTTTAAAGACTGCTGCCTGAGCTTTTTCAATATTTTTCTTTGTTGAATCAACATGGTGCGCTGCAATGAGTCGGCCAAAAATACATCTGTAGCGACTAAGCCTTGCAAATACGCCTGCCAACGCCCTAATAAATACTCAGCTGAGATATGCCCTAAAAGAGCAGATGCCTTATTCATTTTGTGCAACCAAGATTTACCAAATGCTATATTAGCAAACATATCAACGGCCCAACGATACTCCTTTAAGGCTAGAAGGGTTGGAAACGAAACTCCTGGGGACTTGGTTTTCAAGCGAAGCTTCTTATCTAGCGCTCGCTTCCTTAATTTTTTTAGGCGTTTTAATAAAAAAGTAGCGTCGGCTTGATCTGTTGTGACAAAAATGTCATCCGAACGCACGTCAAACAATAAACGTAAGATTAGGCAACCTTGCTGGTGTAAAACAGGACTTTGCATCATTTCTTGCCGTGCAGTGGCACGATGAGCCAAAATCCAACTTTTAAGATCCTTAAGCGAAGCTTCTGTTTCTTCAAGGTCTATCCATTCCGGGATAAGCTGATCCGCAAAATAGTCCAGCTCAACCTGCTCACGAAAAGACTGTAGATTCTCAGTTAGCACTCCTTTCCAATGTTTAAACCATTGTGGATTCAATAGAGGTTTAAATACTCTTAAGACCGCAAGCAGTCGCTCCTGACTTTCAATCCACTGCAATAAGTAATCCGGCTCTTCTCGTGCCGTAATGCCAAATAAGTTGCCTTGCCATTGAACGAGACAAGCAGACACATAACACCTGAAGACCTCTTCCGACGTCATTTCATCCGTTTGTCTTGGAGCAACAAACCCAACGGGTTGCTCTTTCACCCCACTAAAGAGACGATAACCTCGCTCGGCTTTGGAAATATCACTGGGCGTCAAGGATAAATCGTTTGCCAAATCAATGGCGAGTGACACTAAGTCCGAGACATCTCCTTTTACCAACTCCAACTCTAGCTCACAAATTGGAAGCGTCTGTCCTTGCGCCTGGATCTTACCAAGATCGACCATCAGCAGAATTTCTGCCCCTGTAGGGGATTTATAGCAGTATGTCGAACGTTCAAAGTTCGTACTAAAGACGGGCTGTAAACGAACCTTTACAGCATCTAAGGTTTCACGAACGGAGTCTATTTCAATTTCAGAAAAATCAAAGTGACCATTGTAAAAAGTCTCCCATTCGGGGCGTTGGCTGACACCGGCTATCGACTGGCCTGCGCACTTCACAGTTTGAAGCCAAACATTTCCTTGTTGACGCGTTCTCAATGCCATTTTTAAACGTTGTAAATCCAAGGCTGAGGTATCAAAGTAAGTGTTTTCTAAGGTAACACTTTCACTCAGCAATTGAGCCGAGCTGACCAAAGGGTGAGTCATTAAGGCATTGATATGCAAAGGCGATAATTCTAGTTTTAATTCGGTTTCTTTACCCATTTTTTTCTCCTGGGGCTAGGCTTTGGGTAGCAGGCGATGTCAATTCGTTATACTCTATTCTGATCATAAAGAAGTTTGATGGCAATCGACTTCTCATGTCGAGACGGTTGTGTTTACAATGAAAGCTAATTCACTCATGGAGACTTACACATGTCAAAAATGGACATAGGTATTAAAAAAGCAGATCGTGAGAAAATCGCTGAAGGGCTGAAGCACCTCTTAGCGGATACCTACACTCTTTACTTGCAAACGCATAATTTTCACTGGAATGTCACAGGCCCTCAGTTCCGCGAACTTCATTTGATGTTTGAAGAGCACTATAACGAACTTGCACTCGCTGTCGATGACATTGCCGAAAGAATTCGCACCCTAGATGTTGCCGCACCCGGCACCTACAAGGAGTTCGTCCGCTTAAGCAACATTAAAGAAGTGGACGGTGTTCCTGAAGCAAAAGACATGGTGGACTTATTAACACAAGGACATGAAACAGTGGTCAGAACCTGTCGCGAGGTTCTTAAACTTGCGCAAGAAGCAGATGATGAATCCACTGCATCTTTAGCCTCAGATCGCATGCGGGTTCATGAAAAAACGGCGTGGATGCTACGTGTTTTGAATAAATAAATATCACACATGTTTGTTCGCTTGCCCTGCTTGATAACGGCAGGGCAAGCGCAATGCTAGGACATTAATCCAAACGATTCGCAAGCAGGGTATATAAACCGACCTCATGGTCAGACAACCCTCTGGCAACCACTTTGTAGCGCCCTGGTGCCAGCTCTAGTTCTAGATGAGCGTTAGTGCCTTCTCCGCCATCATCATCCTCCGCAAAGAAACCTTCACCTTCTAGCTCAAGATACGCATCAAACTCATCAGACATCAGCGAGACTTCGTAAAGGCCAAACTCCTGAACGTCTAGTTCATATACATTTTGACCACGCATCAGCATACCTTGTATTGCGTCTCCGAGGGCTAAGTTACCGCTATTTTGCAGCTCAACGCCTTCAGGTAAAGGGGATTCCGATACACTCACCGAAAAAAGCCCTGCTCCCTCACCGTAACTTTGAAGCGTTAAAGTGTATTCACCCTCTTCAAGATAGGTCACTAATTGAGAGTCCGTTCCGTCAGGGCCATCATCATTCTCTAGAGTAATCCCCATTCCTTCGAGTTTAATGAAGGTGTCAAAATCCTGAGAAGCCATGTTGAGGCGATACAAGCCTGCTTTTTCAACTTGGAAACGCACAAGCTGAGGCTCTTGATCCAGCCAGCCATTTTCAGCTAAAGGAAGACTATTCAGCTTACTCGTATCCAATGTTAAGGCGACCTTTAATACACCAGAAGATAGGGTAAAAGGCCCAAAACTATTGATATCACGACCGTGCACAACGACCTGCAGAACGGATTCACCCTGAACAATGCTTCTCAACTTAGAAAAGCGCTCAGCATCGTTTGAAGTGGCCAATAAACTGTTACCTGAAAACAAGGACAAGGTGCCATTTAATGCACCACGCTGGGTAATTTCCAGTAAGTTACCATCCTCCAAGTCAGATGAAGACACCTTGAGTTCAAATACCTGATAACGTGTACCGTCTTTAAGATTTACAGGGCTTTGCGATGTGATTTCACCACTCGCTCGCTCCCCTATTTGAAAGGTTTCCGACTGCGCGGGTAAGGATTCATCTGCTGAAGGAACCTCAACAACAGTGGGCGTCTGATTGTCTTTACAGCCTACTAATACAGCGGTGACGGCTAAGGTGGCCAAGGCCAAACTATGTTTTTTCATGATAATCCGTTCATCTAAAAATTCAATCTTACCTCATTTTCCAGCTGATTAAAGCGTCTACAACCAAGAAAAATAATAAACGAAATAAGCGCTTGCAGAATTCAAATATTTCTATTAGGTTGAAATCAAACACTCCACATAAGGACACCTGCTCATGAGCGCAACCAAAGCCTCCAAGCTCTATATCCTTGACACCAACGTGTTACTACACGACCCAAAATGTCTTTACGAATTTAAAGAACAAGACGTCACGATTCCCATGACCGTGCTCGAAGAGCTCGACGATATCAAAGACCGTAAAAAGAATGTTGCCCAAGAAGCCCGCTATGCTATCCGCAGCATTGACTCAATTTTAAGTAAGGCCACCAATTCCGAACAAATCACCAAAGGCGTCAGAATTATCTTACCTGGCAAGGACCGCGATATAAAATTGGGATGCTTAAGTATTTTTCCAGACCACGAACTTACAGTTCGTACTGGCTTTCTTCCAATCGAGCATAACAAAGACAATAAGATCATCAACTGCGCTCTGCATTTGCAATCCACCTTTCCACACAGACAAGTCGTGCTTGTCACCAAAGATATCAATATGCGCTTAAAAGCGCTGGGGGCTGGACTCAAGAAGGTTGAAGACTATCGAACAGACCAACTGGTATCCGATGTTGAACTCTTGCCAGAAGGCCATCATTATCTAGACACGCCTTTTTGGGAGGGCGTGGATAAGGTTGAAAGCTATCAACGTGATGGCAAAGCCTACCATCGAGTTGCTCGCACATTATTACCCAACACCTTTTTAAATGAATACATCTATGATTCAACTCAAGATTTTGCGGCGCGTACTGTCGCAATAGATCCAGAAAGCGTCACTCTACTCGACTTAGGGTATCAGCACTTGATGAACCAAAGCGCTTGGGGCATTCATCCAATCAATATTCAACAAGCCTTTGCCATGCAGTCTCTGCTAGATCCTGACTTAGACTTTACCATCTTTTTGGGCTCAGCAGGCTCGGGTAAAACGCTGATTGCACTGGCCTGTGCGCTCGAAATGGTCATAGAGCAAGGACGCTATAATAAAATCATTGTGACGCGATCAACTCCCCCTGTTGCCGAAGATATCGGCTTCCTACCGGGTACGGAAGAAGAGAAAATGACGCCTTGGATGAGCGCAATTAGTGACAATTTAGAGGCGATGCATGAACAGGATGAACGTCCGCAAAGTAGCGTTAAATACGCGCTTGAAAAGGCCAATATCCAATTTAAATCGCTCAACTTTATTCGAGGCCGCAGCATACAAAATGCAGTGGTTCTAATCGATGAGTCGCAAAACCTAACCCCACAACAGCTGAAAACTATCATCACACGTTGCGGCAAAGGAACCAAAATGGTCTGTTTGGGCAACCTTGCACAAATCGACTCTAATTACTTAACCCCTTTGACTTCAGGTTTAACCTACATTGCCGAGCGCTTCAAAGACTTTGAAGGCTCAGCTAGCGTTCACTTCCAAGGTGTCTTCAGATCACGCCTAGCCGAGTTTGCTGAAGAGAACCTGTAACCCATCAACTCACTGCAGGTTGACTGACGTTCAACCTGCAGTCGCTTGACGTCACTCGCTGGTCGAGTCTTCTGCCAATCGTTTACGGAGCGTATCACTTTCAACCTTCAGTTTTTGCACTTCAACACGATAGTTGAAGATTTCCTCATAGCGTTGATCCAATTTTGCTTCCAAGGCTTCAATTTGTTTTTTTTGACGACTGACCTGTGCCTCTAAATCATCGATCTGACTCTGCATTTGGTCCAAAAACAAATAGCCGCCACCATCACTCTTGGTTTCATCTACTCGTGACTGTCCCTGCAACTCACTCACAATATGGCTATACAAGGCTTTTAAGTCAGCCGCTTCACGCTCGTTATACTGAATGCGTTCTTCAATTGCGGTATGCGCACTGGCGGCACCAATTGAACCAGCCAGTATGTGCTCCAGCATTCGGTGAAATTCCATCAACTCTATAATGGTAATATGCGATTTCGTTTCGACTTGTAAATCTTCAGTAATCCGCGAAATAGCCTCATCAGCCTTTTCCTTGCTCAAATAGCGCACAAGTAAATCATAGGCTTCGAGCAATTTAGGTTCCAAGGCTATGTACGCATCTAATCCCGTAGGCCTTGCCTTACCCGAAAGCTGACCTTTTGATAGCATGGCGGCCAAAAACTCACGTGTCAGTGACCTCTCATGCTTTTGTGGATGATAAAACCACGATCCAGCAATATAACAAAGAATATTAAAGAACATGGACCAAAAAACGCTGTGAATGAGGGGTGGAAGGAAATCAACTCCCAAGAAAGCTTCGGGCCGCAACCAAGTAATTCCAAAGGGACCTTCTTCTAGAAGGCTAAGCGGTAACCAGCCCTCATTAATCATTGACGGTATAATCAGTGTCCATCCCCATAGAATGTAACCGACAAATAGTCCGCAGAAGGCGCCAACACTATTGCCTTTGCGCCAAAACATTCCCAAAAATACGGCAGGCAACAATTGCAGAATACCGGCAAACGAAATGAGTCCCATGGCCGCTAAAAAGTATGAATTACTCAACACCATCGCCAAGGTATAACTGGATAGCAAAACAAGCGCGGCTGTAAACCAACGGACTTGCAGTAAATAGCCTTGTAGAGGCTCCAACCATTTAATTTTCTCACACAAGGGTAAAACCAAGTGATTCGAGGTCATGGTGGCCAACGTCATGGTACTAATGATAATCATACCGGTTGCCGCTGCGAAGCCTCCCATAAAGGCCACAAGGGCCATTAGATCATTCCCTAAAAATTGAGGGATCAAAATCATAAAAAAATCAGCAGAGCCAGCAGGTAACCCCATCACTGTTCCAGCCAACGCAATTGGAACCACAAAGAGATTAATGAGAATCAAGTAGGTTGGGAACATCCACATAGCCGTTTTAACATGCGACTGATGACTGCTTTCAACCACAGATACATGAAATTGACGTGGCAAAAGTTGAATCGCGGCAAAACCAAGCACTATTAAGGTAAGCCAAGTCAATCCGGGGGCATCTTGATGTTGAAAACTGAAAATCAAACGTTTATCTTGATTATCAAACGTCTCTAAAAAGCCACTGACGCCCCCAAAAACGGAGACCAGAATAAACGCT
Organism: Nitrincola alkalisediminis; assembly: GCF_009821115.1. Taxonomy (GTDB): domain Bacteria; phylum Pseudomonadota; class Gammaproteobacteria; order Pseudomonadales; family Balneatricaceae; genus Nitrincola; species Nitrincola alkalisediminis. The sequence goes on from NZ_VYTY01000002.1 coordinate 89,373, forward strand.
CCTACGAGCAAAAAGCTGATCAACTTTACCACACACTCAGCAACCAACATGCCAATCATGCCACTGTGCCGCTCCGTTGGGTCAAGATGGCGAATACCAAAAATGATGGTAAATGCGAGCATTACCAACGTAATCGTCAGACCCGTCATATCCCAGTTAGCGTTCGCTGGCGCACCTGTAATCATATTAAAACTATTAACAACGGCGGTGAGTTGCAAAGCAATGTAGGGGGAAATACTGGTAAGGACAATGACGGTAACCAGTCCTGCGATTCGTTGCGACCTGCGGTACCGGGTCGATATAAAATCCGCAATACTCGTAATGCGGAACACCTCTTTTGCCGCTACCATACGTTTTAGGGTAATCGGCCAAAATACAACACTCAGCAGTGCGCCTATATAGATTGCAAAAAACAACAAACCCGATTGCACGGCAAAACCAACACTGCCGTAAAACGTCCAAGATGTAAAAAACACCGCCATTGACATGGCATATACCCAAGCAGGCATCGCGGAGTTACTGCGATGACGCGTGCGGCGATCTACCCAAACAGCCAAGCCAAACAGCAACGCCATATAGACAAGAACAACGAGAATAACGCTGTGTGCAGAAAACATCAGTTTGTCCTGATTCAATAAAAGGGCTTGAGCTATTATCGGAAGCTTTTACGTAAAAATCAAAGCTGTCCTAACTTGATTCTTGATCTTGAGCCTTTTCAGACACCTTTGCTTGGCCTTCTTGGCATGCACAGGATCTAGGTGGTACAGGGTCATACCCACCCGGTTTTAAAGGATGGCAACGCAAAAGCCGCCTCAGTCCCAACCATCCGCCCTTTAAGGGCCCATGAATTTTTATAGCCTCAATCATGTAAGCAGAGCACGTCGGATAATAGCGACAGCTTGGCGGCAACAAAGGGCTAATGAAATACTGATAAAACTTAACAAGCCCTATCAAAAGCATAGATAAGACTTTCTTTATTGCCTGCATACATGGCCCCGAATAGCCCAACATAAAGAGTTATAGTATAACTTTTAAAGAGAAATTTCCTCTATGGGGTAGCCATAAGCCACTTAATCCGTACAATAGTTTGATTCTTAATTGTGTCAATTGGTTTTTATATGAAAAAGCAGTTTTTATTGTCTGTCATTTTAAGCCTGAGTTTTGCTGTACCGGCTTATGCTCAACAACGTGCCCACATCGCCGATGATGTTTATGTGTTTACGCATGGCGGTCCAGGTAATCAATATCGTATCAATGGACGGATGACGAGTGGTGAAGGGATTACAATACTCAATCGCAACAATAACTATGTCGAGGTTCGTAACCAAGCGGGACGCTCAGGTTGGGTTCCTGAGGAGTTTGTTGCTGCAGGTGAAAGCGTTCAAGCGCGCTTGCCGAAGTTAGAATCGGAGCTAACCGAGAGCCTAAACACAATCGAGCGCCAAGCCACGGAAATCGAGACTCTGAACAACCGTTTACAGCAACTCTCGAGTGGAAACCAAGACTATGCTCAACAAGTTGAACAGCTTGAAACACAGATTCGACGTCTAGATGCAGAAATTGCAAACATGGATCAAAGCAACTTGATTCGCTGGTTGACCCATGGAGGCTTAGTTGCCTTAGCTGGTATGATTTTAGGTCTGTTAGTACCCTACCTACCTAAACGTCGTAAGCGCCAAGATAACTGGTTTTAATTCGAGCCGTCGAGTTGACAATGGCTTATTAACGAAATATGTGCTTGACTGACGTCCTGCAACCACTTTTCGAACTGACCAGCAGGGATAGGCTGACAGAACAGATATCCCTGCGCTTGATCACAGCCCATTTCAAGCAGCAGCTTTAACTGCTCACAGGTTTCAACACCTTCAGCAATCACCTCAATATCAAGTGCATGCGCCATATCAATAATGGCTTGAACCAACTTACGATCCCGCACCGACTCAACAATATTTTTAATAAAACTCAGATCCACCTTTAACTGACTTAATGGCATGGTTCGAACATAGTTAAGACTTGAATAGCCTGTACCAAAATCATCAATCGCAACGTTAATCCCAATCAAGCTTAACTGTTTGATCGCAGACAAGGTTTTTTCGGCATTATGCATAAAGCTTGTTTCAGTCAGCTCTATACTTAAATGGTCAGGGGACAGTCTATACTGTTCCAACAATCCCACTACCTTCGCGGCCACTTCACCTCGCTGAAACTGTCGAGCCGAAACGTTCACGGCAATGCTTAAATTTAACTGCTGATCCTGCCATGCCTTAGACTGTTTAACAGACGATTCGAGCACCCATGAGCCGATACTATCGATCAAGCCAATGTCTTCTGCCAAGGGTATAAAGTCCGCAGGTGACACCTGCCCTAGCTCTGGATTAAACCAGCGAATGAGGGACTCAACCCCTTTAACATTTCCAGTTTTAAGGCACACCTTAGGTTGGTAATACAGAGTTAGTTCATTATTTTCTAGAGCATTTTGCAACAAGCCTGCCAGCTTAAGTCGCGAGATGCACGATTGATTCAGAGTCAACGAATAGTAATGAACCGTATTTCGCCCTTGCTCTTTGGCTTGCAGCAAGGCTGAATCCGCACGACTCATTAAGCTTTCCGCATCCGATGCATCATCAGGATAAACAACGACTCCCATACTGCACGTAATACGAATCTCTGTCGAATTAATAACCACAGGTGCCGAAATAATTTTTTGGAGTTTTTGTAAATAAACAGCTAACTCATCTGTATCCTGAATACTGGAAATAATCAGACTGAACTCATCGCCGCCCGGACGCGCAACCGTGTCTTCATCGGCCAATTGCTGATTAATTCTATTGGCTATCTCACGCAATACCTGATCGCCCTGCACCTGACCAAAGCGATCGTTAACCACCTTGAACCAATCCAAATCAAGATTGACCAGAGTGATTCGCGTCCCTGTCTCATTAGAATAATTAAGCGCATTATCCAAACGATCTCGTAGAAGCCGCCTGTTCGGTAAGAGTGTGACCTCATCAAAATAAACCATTTTATTGATGCGAGCTTCTGAGCGTTTGACTTCCGTCAAGTCATGAAAGATCGCCGCATACTGTATGATTTCGCCATTATCACTCTCTATCGCCGTAATGCTCAGCCACTCTGGGTAAACATCTCCGCTTTTATTACGATTCCAAATTTCACCCTGCCAATGACCAACCTCTTTTATCTCCCGCCACATATGCTCATAAAAACGCTTATCATGACGACCCGAGCTTAATACGCTCGGATTACAGCCAATCACCTCCCACTCATCATACCCTGTGATCTGAGTAAATGCAGGATTGACGCTCTGAATTTTCCCTTGGGCATCGCAAATTAAAATCCCCTCAAGAGAAGAGTTGATCACTTTTTCAATGATGCGCAGATAGTGACGCGTTTGATTCAACGAATGACTGCGATCATTAAGAAGCTCTCGCAAGCGATAAATGTAATCGACCTCTACGTTGCGCAAAATATCGGAATATGAGGCCAACCCCACAAGCTGCCCGTGCTCATCCGTAACACCTAAATGCCTAAAGCCCAGATTTCTAAAATGACGGCGTGCATTATAAAGACTCAAAGAGCCAGGAACGGACTGTAAAGGATTCAAAGCAATTGAAGACAGGGACTGACTTAAATCAAACGTCTCTTCTGATAAAAGAGAAATGACGTCAGTTTCCGTTAAAATTGCAAAGCCACCATTCAAGTCAATCAATGCTGCTGTATGACCTGCCGTTCTGATCCGTTCTATTGCCAATTTAATCGAACAATCACTCGGTATGCGCAGCGGATCTAAATTACAGACCTCATACAAAGACCTTAAGAATAAATCATGCTCAAGACCATGACTGTTAACAATATCACTTTCACTGACCACCCCAACCAACTGATGCTCAGCATCGACGACAGCAACATGACGAATACGGTGACTCATCATTAAAATACCCAACTCATCTACACTGGCATCAACATCAACAGTTGTAACAGGATGCGTCATAACTTTATCCACTGTCGACTCGACATCGTAACCCTCTGTCCCAAAACGCATCGCATCCCGTCGTGTTAACACTCCCACAGGTCTTCTATGCTCACAAACGAGGACACACCCTATTTTGTAGAGTGACATCAAGCGAATAGCATGATGGATCGTATCCCGTGGATGACACCAAATAGGACGCCGCTTGCAAATAGCAGCAACATTAATAGAGGCGGTACGGGTTAACATGGGGCTAGTCACGATGATTGGTGTTTTGTGTGTAGTTGAGTCATATATCAAGAATAGCACATAATTTTAAACAAAGTAGTAGATAATCGTATAGTAGGATAGGAGTCCGACTCCCGTACATTAGAGGAAAATCATAAATTTGCATTTTGATTTCAAACAAAACTCGATGATTACCCATTAAACATTTGGCACTTTTCGCGATCATTTCAACCCAGTTTGTTCTAATTCCGACATTTTTTTTAGTGAGTCCATCACCCAGATCTGGAAATAAGGCATAATGTCTGCAGAAAGTGAAACCTCATGACAGATGGATATCAGCATGCATTCCCCACTCGCCAGCCTCATTACACTTGTTGAAACCATTGCCAGGACTCAAGACCCTGAAGCCATGATGGACACGATCGTTGAGCGCTTATGCGACCTAATGCATGCAGAAGTTTGCAGTTTGTATCTATGCAATCCTGAACAAGACACGTTGATCTTAGCAGCGACTCGAGGCTTATCCCGGGAAGCCGTCGGCAAAGTCAGCTTAAATCTTAACGAGGGATTAGTCGGCCACATTGCCGCCAGCTTGAGTACGCTAAACATCGCTGACGCACCCTCAGATGATCGATTTGTTTATATTCCGGAAACACATGAACAATCCTATCATCGCTTCATGGGCGTGCCTTTAATTCACCTCCGAAAATTAGTCGGGGTTCTCGTTGTACAAGGAACACTCAACCAACAATTCAATGACGATGAAGAAGCGTTTTTGATTACAGTGGCCTCACAATTGGCGGGGACTCTGCATCATTTACAACGCAGCGGCAGTTGGATGTCTCAACCCACGCTATCCAGCTATGAGCGTTACAAAGGCGTTAAAGGGTCTAGTGGTATTGGCACTGGACGTCTCTGGGTGATTGACCCGCACATGACCCTTGATCAAGTTGAAGCAGGGATTAACAGTGATGCGATTGCAGAAACAGCCGACTTCCACCAAGCCATTGAGTGGGTCGCCGAAGAATTAGAAGCCGGATCCGGTCGCCTAGGCAATCATTTACCGGGCGATTTGCATGCGCTGTTTGGCGTTTACCAAATGATGCTCAACAGCCCAGAGCTAAAACAGGGTGTAGAAGAAAAAATCAAACAAGGCGATAGTGCTCCTTGGGCGCTGTGCCAAGTCATTCGAGAGATGGCGCATTTGTTCGAACAATCAAATGACCCCTACTTGAAAGCCCGCAGTGAAGATATTACCAATATTGGACAACGCATTCTGAATCAACTGCTGCAACATGATCGCCAAGTTACCGAAGCACCGGATGAAGCCCTAATATTGTGTGGAGAGCTCATCAGCATAACAGACTTGGCTGAATTTCCGCTCAAGCGTATTCATGGCATTGTATGTACAGCAGGCTCCTCTTTGTCGCACACCGCGATTGTGGCCAATGCACTTGGCATTCCGGCTGTGATGGCGGTTGAAGATCTAAAACCCGCTAAATTCCGTGGTAAACGAGTCATTGTCGACGGCAACCGAGGGGAATGCATTGTCACTCCACCGGATGCGCTGCTGAATGAATACAAACGAATGATTGCCGAAGAGCAGCGTTTTATCGCAGGACTCGACAAACTCAAATCCTTACCTGCAGAAACCCTTGACGGATTTCGGGTTGAACTTCTAACAAATACAGGTTTGTTAGCCGATGCAACCCCTGGCTTGGAACGAGGTGCCGAAGGCGTCGGACTTTATCGCTCCGAAATTCCGTTTATGATCCATGATAGCTTTCCAACCGAAGAGGAACAGCTGCGCATCTATCAAAAGGTATTGGCCGCCTACGCCCCAAAACCCGTCTCTATGCGTTCTTTAGACATAGGGGGTGATAAGCAACTGCCCTACTTCGAAATGTCAGAAGAGAATCCTTATCTTGGCTGGAGAGGGATACGCTTTACCCTAGATAATACCCAACTGCTCATCACTCAAATTCGTGCCATGCTTCGAGCAAATATCGCCAATGGCAATCTTAAGCTGTTAGTACCTATGGTCAGCCGTGTTGATGAAATGATGACATTCAGGCAGCATGTTGAGAAAGCCGTCGATGATTTAAATAAGCTAGGATACCCAGCCCAGCTCCCCAGCATTGGCATGATGGTTGAGGTCCCCTCGGCAATGCTCTTGATTCCCAAACTAGCGCCTTATATTGACTTTGTATCAGTGGGTTCAAACGATCTAACACAGTACTTATTAGCCGTTGATCGAAACAACCCGCGTGTATCGGCTCTGTTTGACCATTTACATCCAGCTGTCATGCTGGCTCTAGAATATATCCAAAAGGAGTGTGAGAATCTCAATTTACCGCTCTCAGTGTGCGGCGAAATGGCATCAGACCCCGTTGCAGTTTTAGTTATGATAGCCCTTGGATATCAATCCATTAGCCTAAGTGCCTTTAACATTCCAAGAATAAAGCTATTAATACGTTCAGTCAGTCGCGCAGAACTCCTGCCCATTCTAGAAAAAGCAAGAGGACTCTCACACGAATCGGATATCCGCGCACTGTTCAGTGGTATTGCGGAGCGCGCTTTAGCAAAAACACCCGACTAACACAGCTGCTACACGCATGTTCAGCACGGATACGATTGCTTCGAGCTAAAACAATTCAGAGAAAAAGAAAAAGGTCGCCTGAGCGACCCTAAGAAAAGTTGAAATGATGAAGAGACCCGATGCAATCCTGTTCGGAACACAAGTAAAGCGCTTTTCGTCTTAACGTTAGCTGAACAAACCTGAACAAACCTGAATAAAGTGAATTTAAACTGAATCAGCACAAACTGATGTTTGCAATATCGCTAATGTCAGGTATAAATACTATTATCGTTGTATCCGTTAAGTGAGAGAAGTATGGAACTGAGCGAACTGCTGTTGATGGTGATTGAGCCTTCCCGAATGCAGCGCAATATTATTGTCGGCCACCTTCGAAAAATGGGGATCGTCGCTATTGAAGAGTTCACTGAAGCAGCACCTGCGCTTGAGCGAATGCAAGGCATTACTCCTGATATCGTAATTTCTGCCATGCATTTACCCGATATGACAGGCTCTGAACTTGTCGGACAAATGCGCACCAAGCCTGAACTATGCGATGTCACTTTCTTTTTGATCTCATCAGAAACCCTTTATCGCTATTTAGAGCCGATACGTCAAGCAGGCGCAACGGTTATTTTACCGAAACCTTACGATCCAGAACGTCTGAATGAAGCCTTAAGCAGTGCTGTGAATTATGTGGCAGCACGTCAGAATGACTTTGAAGGCACCAACGAAGAGTTTGATGATTTATGGATCATGGTGGTTGATGACAGCTCCACCTCTCGCAAATATTTGCACCGCGTACTCACGTCTCTTGGCATTCACAATATTCGTGAGGCTAAAGATGGTGCTGAAGCCCTGCAAATCTTAAAAAGTCAGCGATTTGATCTCATCATCACAGACTACAACATGCCGAACATCGACGGGCTTGAGTTAGTGGAGCATATTCGCCACTATTCCGACCAACCCTCTATACCGATTGTTGTTGTCACTTCGGAACAAAACGACGAGCCACTCCATGCTCTAAAAACAGCAGGTGTATCCGCTATCTGCGAAAAACCTTTATCTTACGTTGCGCTTCGCAAACTTATTCGCCATCTGATCAACGAGATCGAGTAATCGATCCAATCAAATTGTAGGTTCCCTGTCGCTTTTAATCGATTATCAAAAGCCACAGGGTTCAGCCCACTATTCAGCCAATAGACATTTAGGATCAAAGCCCATAATCAATGCGCCCCAATGTTTTCCATCCACATATAAAGGGATAGAAAGATCATTTAAGACCTCACCCGTGTCTCGAATAAAGGTTTGCAGCAAAAAAGGATTTGTATGGGAGCAACGTCTCTTTTCAGCTCGATTGCCGACAAACATGCGTCGATGTCGACTTTGCAACAAATCAACACTAACATCCCCAGTCAAAGCCTGGCTCACTTTGGTATGATGTGCAGGGGCATAGCCATTTTTATCAACGGCGATTGCATAAATAAACTCAGGACGGGCACGAATAAAGCCATCAAACATAGGCTGCATGCATCGCTCATACGCATCAACATAGGAAGTATCATACTTCTCTGGGCTTTGACCTGGGTTGGTCCGGCGATAATGTGTATCGAAAACATTAGCGCCTTGAGCCTGTAATTTAATCAATTCATTCGAGACTTCTTGTGCCCATCCCATTCCCGTTCGGGTCATATCCTCAAAGCCACCCATACCGATTGCAAAGTGAGATAGCAACTCCTGAGTCTTTTCAGTTGCCAACTCAAGGTCGGCTGAATGGATCAAGGAATGCTCCATGCCTTTTTTCATCGACTGAGCAAGATCCGTAATTAATGCCACATTCTGATGTGATTCACGATTGGTGTAGGATAGCTCATCAATCGCACTCGATATGCCCGTTAATTGCGCATTAATCTCTTCAAAGTCAGCAACCAGCTTGTGAAATTGGAGGCTTGTTGTATCGATGAAGACTTCTGTATTCTGAACATACTCCAAAATAGTGCCCGCACTGCTGCGCGTACTATCAACCAACTGGCTCATTTCTGAAATGTTACTATCAATTTGCCCTGTGGCTTCACTCACCTTCTGCGATAGGTTGCGCACCTCATCAGCCACCACAGAGAACCCACGTCCGGCATCACCAGCACGAGCGGCTTCAATGGAGGCGTTTAAGGCCAGTAAATTGGTTTGGTCAGAAAAATCCTGCACCATTGATAATATTCGCGTTATGTCGGCAGAGTTTAAACTGAGCTTATGCACGGTTTCCTGAAACCGCGTAGCCAAATCCCGAATCATCCTGATTTGATCAAGAACCTTACCTAGCTCAGCATTTGATGCACGAATTTCGGCCATGTTGCTACTGGTCTGATCACTAATCACAACGGCACTTTTGGATATTTCATCAATCGCCTGAGAGGATTGTGAACTAGACTGAAAAACCTGCTGCGCATTTTGCTCTTGCGTAAATGCAGACTTGCTTGACTCTAAGATCACTTTTTGCACATGCGTTGCGCTCAACGCGACATTCACTGAATGACGACGTGTTTGAGCAATCATATGACGTAAACGATCCGTAAACTCATTATAACTGTGTGCCATTTCCGAAATTTCATCATAGGTGTACGCAGGCAAAGTGGCCGAAATATCACCATCTTTGTCTTTTATCGCTTTTAAAACACGCGTCATTTCACGAATAGGCTTCAAAAACAGATGGCGCATGAAGAAAATCGTAAAGACTCCCGCACAGATCGCAAAAAAAGCCGTTGCTCCCGCTGTTACAACAAGATCATTCAACCCCTCTAGCAAACTTCCCTTTTGAGCCTCGCTTAAGCCCGAAGCCTGAATTTTTGCAGACAACCCTGAGGCTAAATACCCACCAACCAACAGCAGAAAAAGGTGTGGTAACAATAAAAAAACGACATTACCTGTTATTTTTTTGGATAGAGAATTAAAAAAAGTTCTTTCAATCGTTTTATATAAACTCATGCACCCTATCTCTTTTTATTAGAATAAATTAATAAAGTCTGTGTTAAATCAACACTTCGTGTTTAAAGCAAATTAGAGAGAACAATCTCATGGTACTTCTTCAGTAAACATTAGACCATCTATAACTTTATTGCATATTCTTTTGAATTTCTCTGCTACTTTAGATCAGAACAATTCAAAAACCTACGCTTTAAACGCTCTTTACCATTGTAACCATGAAGACTTATCTCGTAATTCTGCACTCAACTCACGATGGTTAGGGCAAAAACGAGCAACCCAAGACCAGAATCTAACACTGTGGTTCATTTCCTGTAAATGACATAGCTCATGAATCATGACATAACGCTGAACATCGGGTCGTGCGTGTATGAGACGCCAGTTTAATGTAATGATCTTATCGGATGAACATTGCCCCCAACGGCGGCGATAACTCTTCACCTCGAGCTTTTTGGGTTTTAAGCCCGTCTGCGCGGACAACTGCATTAAGGCAAGCTGGAACTGATGGGCAGCTTTTTGTTTAAGCTCAGCTTGTAACATCCGACGAACACGGGCTTGAGGATTATGATAGAGATGATGCGGCAAAAAAACTTCGATCTCTTTCGGATGCCAAATAAGACTGCTGCTCTCTGAAAAGCGCCAATAGAGTTCATAGGGGTCACCGTTGATTGGAATGCTGGCTCCCTGACTCATTTCAATACGGTGAGCATCTATCGAAGATTGCTGCTTTGTCAGATGAGCGAGGACCCAAGCTTCCCTTTCCTTTAACCAAGGCTGCAAATGGGCAATTGAAACCTGCATAGGTGTTCGTACAAGAACCCGCCCTTGTGCAATTTCGATGGCTGAGGTTCGACGCCGTGGACTTGGACGATGCTCAAATTCAAACGCTAAGGTGTTTTGCACGTCGGTAGCATTCCTTTATGGCTTTATTAAAGGCCTGATAGTGAACGGGTGATGTATCCTCAGCATAGCGAATTAAGTCGTCAACATCAGCCAGGTTCTGCAAACTAACGGCCAATTCTGGATAGGCAGGTAAAAGTCGTAACGCAAATTGACGTATGGTTTCTTCCGGATTCCGCTCCACCCCCTTACGACTCAAATAACGCAGTAATCGCTGTAAAGAACGCAGATATGGATCATCCGAACGTATTGGACGCGCACGAAGAAGTATCCAACTTAGCACACTCATGACAAAGACAAAGGGCACAAGCAACGCCAAGGCTATTTTTTGATAGCTCAACTCACCCAACCACTGGCTGAGAAAATTCGACTGTTGCTGGTGATAATTCAAGACCCAGCGTTGCCAACTAAAGTTAAGCGCGTCATATTGTAACTGTAATTGCCGCAACCAACGACCACTCACCCAGGTATTTAAGGGGCGATCGGCTAGAAAACCTGCTTGACCCGAGAACACCTCATCCGCACTTTGCAAAATCCGCTCGGGTGCCACCGCTTCTGTTGGATCAAGTCTGACCCAGCCCTGCCCCTCTAACCATACCTCAATCCAAGCATGGGCATCATACTGCCTAACAATTAAATAATTTTGCAAGGGATTCCATTCTCCTCCGTGATAACCTGTCACGACACGAGCCGGAATACCAACATGACGCAGTAAAAAAGCGGTTGCTCCGGCAAAATGCTCGCAAAAGCCTTGCCGTGTACTTAATAAGAAATCATCAATCGCTTGCGCACCCACAGCGGCTGGCTCAAGGGTATAGATAAAGTCACGATTAAACTCCATCAGCACTCGCTGGATAAACGCTTCGGGTTGGTAGTCAACATCTTGCCACCACTGATAAGCTAAGGCTTGAGCTCTCGGATTCGAATCCTTGGGAAGGCTTAAATAACGCGCACGGTCCGCATCGGACAACTCAGGCTGTAAATGATAGGCGCGTGCCGACATCAATCGATACTGTCTGCGTTGATGAATATCAGACGCTGCCACGAGGGTTCGCGCACGTGTCATACGCACATCATCACTAGTGACAGGCACGTCTAAAGCAAACATCCAAGGACGACCACTTGGCTCCTGTATCACGGTGTAGTGCACAAATTGCGCTCTTTGTAGCAGGACTTCAGGTGACCGCTCATAGGATGCAGATTGACGCCAAGCTCGCCCATCAAAGTCCCCCAACACTAATGCCCGCCAATAGCGCTGGGAAGAAGGTGGCGGCATCCCTTGATCGAAAATAACTCGAAATGCAAGCTCACCAGAACGTGTCAGACGACTCACATCGCCTGGGGACATCGTATCGGTCAGCCCTGTTTTTGCGACGGGTGTATCCGTTTGCACAGACCAAAGCGGCCCTATTCGAGGAAATACAACAAATAACACCAACATAAGGGGCAACGCAGGAATCAGCATAAAACTGGCAACCTTAAGTGGCTTTAACAATGTAACATCAGCCCCCATCCACACACTGTTAAGTGCCGCAATTAAAAACGCCGTACTCAGCAACAAATATGGCGCCATATACAAACTTTGTTCTAAAAGAAAACCGCTGCCTGTCAGAAACAAGCCCACGTAAATCAAAACCAACGCATCACGCCGGCGATACACCTCAAACAACTTAAGCGCCATTCCGGCAATTAAAAGGGCAACCATTGCCTCTAAGCTTGCCGACACACCAAAACTAAATCCTAGCCCGGCAGCGGCAATGAGGACTAGACCTAAACGAACCGACCAATGAGGGAATCCTATGCGCCCAGTGTGGATTAACCAACGCGCGCTCAAACCAAACGCACTCAGCAACATCAACCAGATCGGAATCCAAGAAAGATGTGGTAGCAAAAGCCAACTAAAGGCTAGCATTTGCCACACAACGGCACTACGGCTTAATTTTTCAGGCAGTATTTTTTGCATTACTGGACTCCTTGCCGAATAAAGCCAGTGTGGTCAAAACAGCACGCAAATGCTCAGGTCCCATTGCCGGTGCCAAGGTTTGTCCGGGCAAACGTAGCCCAAATGCACGTTGTTGAGACGTTAAATATCGAGCGTGGTAACACAAGCTTGATAGCTTAGCCTCAACACCCGGCTCTATACACGCCTGCCAATCAAGCCAGAGTTCTGCATCTTGTTCAGCCACATACCGCTTAACATGCAACCCCTGCCCACGTGCAAAGACTTTCCATGCAATATGCTGCTGTGACATCCCAGCTTGATAATCAGTCAATCCCTGAAAATCATCACTGCCATCTTGATTCGATGTGCGACCACGCCCTTGATACCCTTGCTCCATCCCAGTGGATATGGAGTAATTTACCGGCTGCGGATAAACCAAACACTTCCCATTTAAAGCATGAAATGTCCAGACTTTGAACAAACCCAAAGGTACTCGAGACTCAATTTTCAAAAGCCCCGGTGTCAACCAACCTCGCTCAAGCGCATGAAATGGAACCGCTATTTTATCTCGACAACGCGCATGTATATCGAAGGTAATAGACGGTTGATTTGGCAAAGACGCCGTCAGTTGGTAGTGGTCTCGTCCACGCTGACTGCTTACCCAAAGATTAAATAACGCCATATCTTGGGCATAACAGGCCTCAGCAGCCGCAAACTCAGTTTTAACCCCTGCAAGATTACTGTGCGTCATGTGCATCGCTACAATAAAAACTCCGGTTAACAAAAAGGTTAACGCATAGGCTAAGTTATTCTCAAAGTTTACCGACAACAACAATAACAAGAGCAAGACAAAGCAATAGCCCATGCCGGCTCGCGTCGGCAAGATATAGAGTTTATTGGGACGAAAGAACATCGACCTGCCTCAAGAGTTGCTCGACCAAAAATTCGGCAGACTGCCCTGAGACATCATCAGATCGACGAACCCTGTGACCAATCACGGCAGGTAAGACGGCCTGAATATCTTCAGGCACAACATGATGACGCTTATGCAACCAAGCCCAGCTTTTAGCACATCTAAGCACGGCCAACGCCCCCCTTGGCGATACACCCTGCGAGAAGTCATCGCTGTCTCTCGTAAACTGCACCAAACGCTGGAGATAATGAATCAGATCAACAGAAACATGCACCCCTTGGCTATCAGACCGGGCTTGCAATAACTCGTCTGGCGTTAGCACACTCATGATATTCCCGCCCTGACGCTCCCCTCCTCTCATCAACAACTGCCGCTCTGAAGCCGGGTCAGGATATCCCAGCGCAATCCGCATCAAAAACCTGTCCAATTGAGATTCAGGCAAAGGGAAGGTTCCAAATTGTGTCAAAGGATTCTGAGTGGCGATCACAAAAAAAGGCTCAGGCAAGGCGTGCGTCGTGCCCTCCAAGGTTACCTGCCCCTCCTCCATTGCCTCTAACAACGCACTTTGCGTTTTAGGGGTTGTACGATTAATTTCATCCGCCAACAGCAATTGACAAAATATGGGGCCAGGATGGAATACAAACCGACCTGTCGAAGATTCAAAAATTGAGATACCCAACAGATCAGCAGGAAGCATATCACTGGTAAATTGAACTCGCGTATCTTGCAAACCAAAAACACGCGCCAATGCATGAGCCAAAGTCGTTTTGCCCATCCCTGGCAAATCCTCAATCAGCAAATGACCTCCCGCCAAAAGACACGTCACCGCTAAACGAATCTGATGCGACTTTCCTAACAACACCTCATCTAAACACGAAACACAGGTTAATACTTTATCCGTTAGCATCGCTGCCATTATCTTCTCCTTTATGTATAGCCGTTAACACTTCCAATAGGTTTTATAAGTGCTATTAGGCATGTTCATCCATTATTTTTTCTGCTAACGAAGAGCCACTGCGCCAAGCACCCTCAAGCCCCCCTCTTACCAACCAGTCACCACATGCGCCAATGCCTGACTCCGCATCCCACAAAGAAAGATGCTCATCATTTACACACGCCTCACTGTAGAGCCATCTGTGCACTCGCACCGCAGTGGGTTGTAAAGTTTGACTTAACCATTCTTGGAAGCCAGCAAGCAACACCTGCCCCACCGTTTCAGGAGATAGATTAACATAGTCAGAGCTCCATGCATCATTTGCTTGCAGTACCCAAACCTCGCCATCTCGCTGGGGTTTACTACTGTCACGAATAATGCGTGCGAATATCTTATGCTCCCCCTCAACAACATCAATATTAGCCAGTTTTTCTGGCCGTTTATCCAGTGAGACCAGCAACACCCAACAGGGTTTTTGCACAACAGCTTCAGCTTTTTGACGATAACGCTGCACGGCATCCAACAAGGGCGCCGCCTGTGGTGCAGGGGTAGCAATCACCACCTTATCAAAATGACCCAGTGCCACCGCACGTTCGTCGCGCAGCAAAACACCGTCACGATCCGGCCATGCCACAGCCACTCGAACAGATGGGTGAAAGTTAATGTTTTGAAGCAGATGTCGTGTGATCATACTTGAGCGCGGTACTGGCACCCATACCTGACGATCCACAAACACTTTATTCAAGGAAAAATCAGATGCATTGGGTCGCCACAGGCTTAGATGCGGTCCCTGCATCATCAACCACTGACGAAAATCATGGCTCACAGGCTCAATCCAAGGCGCCCCGAGATCAACACTTAACTCCCCTAACCTGACCGACGCGAGCCGCCCACCCGTCCCTCGGCTCTTCTCAAAAACGGTTACATCATATCCCTTGCCCATCAACAAGGATGCGCATCTAAGACCTGCAACCCCTGCACCCACAACCGCAACTGTGTGTTTTTTATTTATATGCCCATCCATTCTTGATGTCCTCTAACCTCTAAGCTATAGCCACGAATACATTTGAGAGGTAAAAAATAACGTAAAAACATATTCATAGTTACGTAACGCCGAATAAATCAGATTAAAAGCTTCCGCCTAGATTATCAACCACTTCAGCGATAAGGTTGCACTGAGATTAAAGGATGGTTAGCATAATACTCCAATTAAATCGGAGAGATCCTATGCAGATAGCAAATAATACCGTTGTATCCATTCACTACACTCTAACGAATACGGATGGAAATGTGATGGATAGTTCAGTGGGACAAGAACCTCTGGCCTATCTGCATGGTGCCAGCAATATTATCCCAGGGCTTGAAAATGCGCTGTTGGGTAAATCAGTGGGCGACTCACTTGAAGTCACAGTTGATCCAACCTTAGGGTACGGCGATATTCGTGAAGAAATGATCCAGGACGTTGATCGCAGCAACTTTGCAGGCATCGATGAAATTGAAGTTGGTATGCAGTTTATGGCCCAAACGCCTTGGGGCGAACAGCCTGTGACAGTCATCGCAATTGAAGATGACACCATTACCCTTGATGGTAATCATCCATTAGCTGGGCAAACGCTCATTTTTAATGTCGAAGTTGTCACAATCCGTGAAGCCACGGCTGAGGAATTGGCTGCTGGAAGCGTTCAGTAAGCGCTTAACCTTCATGCATGATACAATTTAAGAGGGTTTCGTCGTGACCCTCTTAAATTGAACGCACTTCCCTCCATCGACCACCATACCTTGTAATGCCCGTCTCTAGCACCCATTCGCACGCACACCCTAGACTTTTGCCACTGACCATGTGGTTAAACACCCAAACACGGTGATTAGACATCCAAGCTTCACGTGATCAAGAAAAGACAAAAGACAAAAGACAAAAGACAAAAGACAAAAGACAAAAGACACCAAGAGCATCAACGCAAAAAGGCTCCCAAGGGAGCCTTTTTAGAGATCAACTAATATCAAGCGATATTAGAAGTCCAAACGGTATCCAACGTAGAAACGATCAGTGTTGCCACCGCGAGCGTTTTTGTTGTTGTCTACGTAACCAGCAGAAACCATACCACGACCTAAACGGTTGTAGACTTCAGCTTGTACACGAGTACCTTTAGCAGCGTTAGTTTCTTTAGCTTGTGAGTAAGCCAAAGTAGCGCCTAAACCGTCAACTTCGTAACGGCCAGCAACGCTGTAACCTTTATCAGTTTCGTTAACAGTTTTGTCTTTAGCACGCTCGTAAGCAGCAGACAAAGTCAACGCTTCGATTTTGTAAGTTGCAGCCAATGACCACAGGTTAGAATCAGCAGCGTAAGTGTTAGCAGACTTAGCAGCTTTAACCGCACCGAAACCAGCACCAACAGTCAAGCCAGCAGCTGAGTACTGAGCACCCAAGTTGTAACCGTCGATTTCACGGTCTTTCTGAGTACCAGCGTCACCCATGAATACGCCACCAATACCAGCCTGGAAGCCAGACATGTTTGGAGAAACGTAAGCGATGGTGTTAGATTGACGACGGTCAGCACGGCCAGCGCCAGAACCTAAGTAATCAACTGACAGGATGTCACCAGAACCTGATGCGAACAAATCAGTTACGCCACCAGCATAGTTCCAAGTAAAGTGGTCAATACGGCCACCTACTGCAGTACCCCAAGAACCAGTCGCACCTAAAGAAGCGTAACGGCCGCCAGCCAATGCGCCTGATTCAGTGTCAAGACCTTGTTCCCAATGGAAAATACCTTTGGTGTCTTCTAGACCAAGATCTACAGTTCCGCGGATACCAACGCGAGTAGCGTTGTTAGCGAAAGAAGCAGATGCTTTGTCAGCTTTGGTCAAGTTCATACGGAAAGATCCGTACAGAGTAGCATCAGCCATTGCGATAGCAGGAGCAGTCATTGCACCAGCGATAGCCAGAGCGATAATTGACTTTTTCATTCAGTTTTCCCCTTCAACGTTCAACATACTAGTAGTTGTTTGAATTTTTCCTGGAGCACCGTCATTGGTGCAGCCGAGAAAATACTATAAAAACAGATTATTTCAAACCGATGAAGCGAAAAAATTCAAAAATTTTTCATTTATCGGTTTGGCCTCTGTCAGTGTCGATGTAAAAAGCTCGGTACTACTATTTATCAAGCTCTTTATGTTTCAACAAGTTACGTAAACAAGCTGAATCTACACCTCAATTAGTGGTTATTACATCACAGCACCGATGGGCTTGCAAGTTTTGTTAGGCAAAAAGAGCAATCTCTGCACCTAAAAACTAAAAAAGCACGACAACGTGAGATCGCTGTCATGCTTTTTGTGTGCTAACGCGGTTCTAACAACTAAACACTGAGATTAGAAGTTAAGCTGATATCCTACTAGGAAGGTGTTCTTAGTATCTGGATCAAACTTGTAGTCTTTGGTGAAGCCTACGAACTCAGCGTAAACAGCACCGTTACCCATGGTTTGAGCAGCACCTACAGTATAAGACTCAAAACGCGCATTTGAGTTTTTCTCTTTAGAACGACCGTATACTCCGTATAGAGCCGTGTTCTCTATATCGTATTGAGCTGAAAGGTTCCATGCGTTGGTTTTTTCAACGGCCGTTTTATCATTTTGACGCGTGTAGTTAGCACGTAAATCCAGGTTTTCGATACCGCTGAAACCTGCCGCTAAGCCCCAGAGGTTTTCATTCACGGCATAGGTGTTCGCCGCTTTGGTATTTTTCATATTGCCGTAAGCCGCCGCAGCGTATAGACCATTTGCGTCATACGCGACACCTAGGTTGTAAGCATCAACCTGACGATCTTTCTGCGGACCTAAATCACCCGCAAATACACCGCCAGCCATAAACGTCACACCATTCATCTCTGGAGAGATATAGGCAATAGAGTTTGATGCCAAACCAAAACCATCAACTGTTTCAAGCGAACCTTGGTACGTGATATCCGTGTAATCAGACACCATTGTGACGGTTGCATGGTCAAACTTACCACCAATTGCAGTACCCCAAGAACCCGTTGCTCCAAGGTGAGCTTCACCTGACCCGCTCACCAATGCACCTGCGTTAACGTCGAGATCTTGCTCCCAGTAGAAGATACCTTTTGTATCATCAAGACCTAAGTCAACCGTTCCCATGATACCAATTGAGCTGCCGCCATCAGTCAATTCAGCCGAGCGGGTCGCTTCTTTCTTCATGACAGCTTCAAACGTACCAAATAAGGTCGCATCCGCTTGTGCAATTGCAGGGGCAGCTACAACCGCTGCAACCGCCAAAGACATAATCGATTTTTTCATAGAGTTTCCCTCTTCACTTCAACATTCAACTACTAGTTATGTGTACAACAGGGTGAGCTGACTAATATCAAAGCCAAGTCCATCCTCAAAAATATTACAACACAAATACACGTGAGGAACAATAGAAAATCGTGCTAACCTCCGATACCTTGTACACCAATTAAAAACAAAAAACTCAAAAAGCACCAAAAATAAGCAAAACCGAATATTGGCTTTAAAATAACGCCCCCAATTAGAGCATACG
The DNA here is from genome assembly GCF_009821115.1 of Nitrincola alkalisediminis. Taxonomy (GTDB): domain Bacteria; phylum Pseudomonadota; class Gammaproteobacteria; order Pseudomonadales; family Balneatricaceae; genus Nitrincola; species Nitrincola alkalisediminis. The sequence continues at coordinate 108,387 of NZ_VYTY01000002.1, forward strand.
CTTAAAGCTCGGATAATAACGTCTTAAGTTTCTTTTCAGAAACGGTGTGTTTCGTACCTAATTGCTGAGCAAAAAGTGACACTCTATACTCTTCAATTAACCAACGATAGGCTTCCAACCCTGCAGGAACCGTGCCCAAGTCAAGATTGCGTTCATACTTTTGCTGCCAGAGTTTCCAGAAGTTAGTTAATTGTTCCGACCATAGGTTTTGCTGCCTCAATTCTCTTGTAAACTTCTCAAGTCTTAACTCAATAGCCTTACAATACCTAGGGTAATACTCCAAATAAATACCAGGCACTTCAGTCAAAAAACATTTATAGAACAGATGACCAAGCTGCTGCTTAATATCATTTAAAACAATAATTGTATCCAGCCCAACCTTTCCATTCAGAACTTTATTGATACGGTGATATACATTCATTAAATCATACACTTGCTGACTTAATCTTATTGCACACTGACTAAGATTAACTTTTACCTTTTGCACACTATCCAAAAACTCTGTTTGAGTACGTGGAATAGGGTCTGCATACCCCTCTATATTCAACCCTGCAGCCTTCATGACTGCCGATAAGAGTATTTCATCCTCAAGTGTTTTAACGTCCCACATCTTATTGCTTAGCAAGACTGATTCGTTAACTTTCAACAGGTTTCGCTTTATCGTTTTCACGTCATCCCGCAGCATCAACACATAGAGCCTAGCCAATCCCCGGGACGTCACGCGCTGTGACTCTGACAAACGACTCAACAGCACCAAATCCACATGACTGCCTTGATCCACCAAGGCTGGATACGCATCCACCTTAAGTCCATGCCCTTGCTCAATGAGTATTGATTCAGGCAAATCACCAAAGTCCCATGAAGTCAGCTCTTTCTTACCCCAGGCTTGCGCAGGGCGAGCTTCTTGTAAGGCAGCATCCGCTAAATGACTTAACTGTGAATGCAGTTTTTGCCAGCTGCGCCCGACTCCCAATATCTGCGCAGCTTCACCCAAAACACGCAAACGCATCTGATGATGCGCATCTAACTCAACCTCTTTAAACACTTTGGGATCAAGACGAACGCCTGTCATACGCAGCAAACGGTGTGCTAATTGCTCATGCAAATCACCCACACCAAATTCGCAAGCATCGCAAAAGGCTTGAACATAGTCCGGAACCGGAACAAAATTTTTACGCAGTGCCTTAGGTAAACCTTTGAGTAACGCCGTTACTTTCTCGGCTAACATCCCTGGCACTAGCCACTCTAAACGCTCTAAAGGTAAGGTTTTGAGCAATCCAAGAGGTACATCTAACGTCACACCATCATCATCTGAAGAGGGATCAAAGTGATACGTCAAGGCCAAAGGCATTGCGTTAACAAACAGCTTATCCGGGTATTCTGCATACGTGATATGATCGGCTGAGCGCTGCAATATGTCGTCTTCAGTCATAAAGAGCGCTTTCGGATCTACTTTTTCAACCTGACGACGCCAATACTCAAAGCCCTTACCACTGACGACATGTTCACCTTTAAGCCGTGCGAAACGCGCTTTGTAGAACTCAGTTAATCGCTCCTCATCCACCAACAAATCTCGACGCCGCGACTTGGCTTCAAGTGTTTCGACACTGGCCAATAACGCACGATTGTGATGAAAAAAAGGTGCCTGTGTCCGATACTCGCCCTCAACCAATGCTTGGCGGATGAAAATGTCGTGACTAACGCTAGGATCAATGGAGCCATAGTGCACACGCCGCTTTGGAACAATAATCAGTCCGTAAAGTGTCACTTGTTCAATTGCAACGACTTGAGCGCGCTTCTGCTCCCAGTGGGGCTCCATCCAAGAACGCTTTACAAGGTGCGCTGCAGGCTCCTCAATCCACTCAGGTTCAATTTTAGCGACGTAATGCGCAAAGAGCTTACTGGTTTCCAGTAATTCGGCACACATAATCCATTTAGGGCTCTTTTTAAAAATACCCGATCCAGGAAAGATGTAGAAACGGCGATTACGGGCACCTAAATACTCACCCTTCTCTTGCTTAAACCCTATGTGACTGAGAAGCCCGGTCAACAAAGCTTTATGAATCGATGCATAGTCGGCATCGTCCTTATTCTCAACAAAGCCCAACTCTTTAGCACTCAGATGTAGCTGGCGATGCAAGTCTCGCCACTCCCGCATCCGCACCCACGAAATAAAATGCGTTTGGCACCATTTTTTTAATTGCTGACTGCTCAACTCAATGCGCTGCAACTCATAAGCTTTCCAAAGATTAAGCAGTGTAATAAAGTCTGAATCGTCATCTAGATAAGCTTGATGCTTTTCATCTGCGGCTTGGCGCTTATCATGTGGACGCTCGCGTGGGTCTTGCACACTCAACGCACTGGCAATCACCAAAACTTCCGTAAGCGATCCTAAGTGATTCGCCGCTACTAACATACGCGCAATTCTTGGATCGACCGGTAAACGCGCTAAATCACGCCCTAAAGCGGTTAACTGCCGCTTTGAGGTAACGGCCCCTAACTCTTCTAATAACTTAAAGCCATCATTAATAAACCGACTGTCTGGCGGATCGACAAAGGGAAAGCGAGCAATATCGCCCAACCCCAATTGAAGCATATTAAGAATAACCGCGGCTAAATTCGTACGCTGTATTTCAGCATCGGTAAACGCCGGGCGCTGTAAAAAGTCATCTTCCGAATAGAGGCGAATACAGGTTCCTGGTGCTACACGCCCACAGCGCCCTGCTCGTTGATTTGCACTCGCTTGGGACACGGCCTCAATAGGCAAGCGCTGCACTTTAGAGCGATAACTGTACCGAGAGATACGTGCTAATCCTGGATCAATAACGTAGCGTATTCCAGGGACCGTCAAAGAGGTTTCGGCAACGTTCGTCGCCAAGACGATTCTGCGCCCTGCTTTTCTATCCTCGCCAAATACCCGATTTTGCTCAGCTAAAGATAAGCGTGCATATAGCGGGATGACCTCTGTATCTCGCAGTTGTGCTTTACGCAAGGTTTCAGCTGTCTCCCGAATATCACGCTCACCCGGCAAAAAGACCAGTATGTCTCCAGGACCGGCTTCTCTCGTTTGACGATCGATGTGTGTTAACTCATCCACCGCTTGCAAAATACCGACCTGTAGATCTTGCGCCTTATCATCTTCCACCTCCAGCTCATGCAAAGGACGATAAAGAAGTGTGACAGGATAGGTACGCCCCGACACCTCAATAATGGGGGCTTTTGAAAAATGATCAGAAAAGCGCTGAAGATCAATCGTTGCTGACGTTATTATCAGTTTAAGATCGGGTCTTTTGGGCAGAAGCTGCTTGAGATACCCCAGCAAGAAGTCAATGTTTAAGCTGCGCTCATGCGCCTCGTCAATGATCAGAACTGAATAACGGCGCAACAACCTATCACGTTGTGTTTCTGCCAACAGAATACCGTCTGTCATTAACTTAATATGAGACTGCTCTGATACCTGATCGTGAAAACGGACTTGATAACCGACGGCTTGCCCTAATTCAGTTTTGAGCTCTTGCGCGATTCTCGCAGCCACGGTGCGAGCGGCCAAACGACGCGGCTGTGTATGCCCGATCATACCCTTATCAGACAAGCCCAACTCTAAACAAATCTTTGGCAGCTGCGTGGTTTTGCCCGACCCCGTTTCGCCCGCTACAATAATGACTTGATGGCGCTGAAGGGCCTCAGCAATTTCTTGCCTACGCGCACTAACTGGCAATTCCGGATAGTCAATGGAGGTATTCCAAGGTTGTCGATGGGTCACTGTGTTATTCAAGCCGCTCTGCCTTTCAAACATTCAAATCGGGCATTATACGAAATTTATGGCTAGAATGACGATACAATCGGATTAACAGGAGAATCAATGTGAGTTCTTGGAGCGCAAACGAAAGCCTAAGTCTTTATAACGTCAAACGCTGGGGAGCCGGTTATTTCGGTATTGCAGATCAGGGTGATGTTACAGTGCGAGACCCCTCGACAGGTGCTGAAGTTAGCTTTGCCCATATCCGCGAGCTCACTCGTGAAAAAGGGTTAGAACTGCCCATTTTGATACGTTTTCCACATATATTGAAAGATCGCGTTGCACAACTGGTGAAAAGTTTTGCAAGAGCCATTGAATATGAAGACTACCAAGGCCAATTTACCTGCGTTTACCCCATTAAAGTGAATCAACAACGAGAAGTGGTCGAAGGCATCATAGCAGGGCAACGACAAGCCCTTAACGGCTACACTGGGCTTGAAGCAGGCAGCAAACCTGAGCTACTTGCCGTTCTCGCACTTGCTGAACCCGGACACTCAACGATTGTGTGCAACGGCTATAAAGATGAAGACTATATTCGCCTTGCATTAATGGGTGAAAAGCTTGGACATAAAGTCTATATCGTCCTCGAAAAAGCAAGCGAACTAAACGATGTGCTCGCCATCGCTAAAGAGCTGGATGTGTCACCAAGAATAGGGGTGCGTGCACGCTTAGCGACAGTCGGGAAAGGTAATTGGCAAGACAGCGGTGGTTTAAAATCAAAATTCGGCCTATCCGCCAGCGAAATTTTAAAAACAATTGATATTTTAAAAGACAATCAGCAAACCCAAGCCTTTCAATTATTGCATTTTCATTTAGGTAGCCAGATCGCCAATATTCAAGATATCCAAGTCGGGCTAAGAGAAGCGGCTTGCTTCTATGCTCAATTGCGCTTGATGGGCCTTCCCGTTGAAGTAGCTGACGTGGGTGGTGGCCTAGGCATCGATTATGAGGGAACGGCTTCACGCAGTATTTGCTCGATGAACTACACGCTGGACGAATATGCCAAACGCGTCGTTCAAGCCTTTAAAGAAGTCTCAATAGAGCATGACTTGCCACAACCGGATATTTTTAGCGAATCGGGCCGGGCCGTGACGGCACATCATGCGGTATTAGTAACCAATGTCATCGGCATCGAATGCCAAGAAGTGGGCTCAATTGAAACACCCAGCGCGGCTTGCCACCCTTTGCTGACACGCATCAACCAAAACTATCTTGATGCGATTGATCGCGAACGGAGTTTAAGTGAAATCTATCACGACCTGATTTCCTATAACCAAGATTTAAACCAAGCTTTTACGCATGGAGATCTAAGCCTGCAAGACCGGGCTAAGGGTGAGCAGATCTTGAAGGCCACGGCCCTTTACCTGATGAAAACTCTTAACCCTTCACGTCGCCCTCATCGCGAGATTCTGGATGAGCTCAATGAGCAAATGGCGGATAAACTGTTTGCCAACTTTTCTCTCTTTCAGTCGCTTCCTGATGTATGGGGCATTGGCCAGGTTTTCCCGATATTACCGCTTAGAGATTTAGATAAAGCGCCATCTCGACGCGGCGTCATCCGAGATATCACCTGTGATTCCGATGGTCGTATTGATCATTATGTCGATGGAGAGGGGCTGGAAACAACCCTGCCATATCCACCCATGGAAGTGGCCAACGCACTACTTGGTTTTTTCCTTGTTGGCGCCTATCAGGAAATTCTGGGAGACCTTCACAATCTTTTTGGGGATACGGATGCAGCAAACATCATTTTTGATGAAGACGGCAATGCCCGCGTCAGCGTGAGTCAACGGGGGGACACGCTTGCTAAAGTTCTGCAATACGTAAACTTTGACCCACAACGTCTATTGTCAGCCTTAAGCCAACAAGTGACAGAAGCACAGCTTGGACAAGACACCAAAACTGAGTTTCTTCAATGGCTACAGCGCAGCCTCGAAGATACAACTTATTTAGATCAGCCTAAAATTTAGACCCTGTATGTCACGAACAAACAAAGCGGTTACGATACGCCCTGTCTGTTCGTGACAACTCGATTACACTTTAAATCGTTTCAGACGCTCATCAATCTCCGACGCAGACTCCGCGACCTCAGATCCTAAACTTTGAACTTTGCTAGCGGTATCCGTTAAGTGAGCAGCCGCATCACCTATCTGGGTAATGTTTTTAGTGATTTCTTCATTTACCATGCTCTGTTCTTCTGCAGCCGTGGCCACCTGAGTCGAGTTGTCAGAGATTGCGTGAATACGCTCAGCCGCTGCCTCAAGCGCCTGCAGACTGCGTTGACTCTCAGCAACGGTGGTTTGGATTGATCCTAAACACCCTTTCATTTGGTCAACACTTAAGTTGACATCGTACTTTAAGGAGCCTATCAGCGTTTCGATTTCCTCAGTGGCCGTTTGCGTTCTACCTGCAAGACTACGCACTTCATCCGCCACTACAGCGAAGCCCCGCCCCTGTTCGCCCGCACGAGCAGCCTCAATTGCCGCATTCAATGCCAACAAATTTGTTTGCTCAGCAATACCACGAATCGTGGAGACGATGGTTGTGATTTCGTCACTTCGCTTTTCGACTGCCGTCACAGCTCCCGCCGCCTGCTCAATTGAATGAGATACACGCTCAATATCTGCAACCGTTTTAGATAAGTTTTCACGAGAGTTATTCACATCCTGATTGGCAGAGTTTGAATCCTGTGCTGTTGCCGCGGCTAAATGTGCAACCTGTGTGGCGGTTGCGGCCATTTCATTGGCGGCAGCAGCCACGGAGTCCAACTGACGATTTTGATCACTTGTCGCCTGGCGTGTAGCCGTGGCTGTATCCGCTAAAGAACCTGCACTCCCTTTTAGATCCGCCGATAACCGAATCAACTCTTGTATCAAGACGCGGATTTTGGCCGTAAATTGATTAAAACCGTCCGCCACATTGGCCAATTCGGCATGAGATGCCGCTTCCAAGCGCCGTGTTAAGTCCCCTTCGGCTCCCGCCAACTCTCGCATGCGCAAACCTAACTCAGTCAGCGGACGTGTGATACTTTTCACAAAAAACATGACAATCATCAACGTGACCAACAGTACGATCAGCGCCGTCACAATCAAGTTAACACGCACACTGGCCTCATTGCTTTCGAGTTGGTTTCTTAACTTAGAGACTTGCTCAAAAGCAACGGCTTCAGGAATATCAATAACAAGTGACCAATTGGCATTTGCAATTTGAATCTGAGTTTTAGTCAGAATACTCCCCTGATTCATCCCTCTGCCTTCTATACGATCCAGCAACTCAGAATGAACACGACTTAGAGGTAATCCTAAGGATTCAGGGAACTGGCTTGAGGCGATGATTCGCTGGTCATTACTCAATAAAATAACGGAAGCGGCTCCCTTATAAAGAGATTGAGCTAATTGTTGGATTTTTTCTTGGAGTACAGGTAGGTTTATATCCACACCTGTAACGCCTACCGCTTTACCTGATTTCAAAACGGGGTAAGTTAACGATGTGGTCAGGATAAAACGCCCTGCCTCTATCTCATACAAATATGGTTCAGTAATACATGCGCGACCTGTCTCAAGTGGACACAAATACCATTCAGCGGCACGATTCCCATACTCATCCATGGTTGTATCGTACTTAATATCATAATCGATTGGGTAAGAGATCAAAGAACCATTTTCTCTCACCCAAAAAATGTCTAATGTGCCTGTCGAATTTGTAGGCGTCTGATACTGACTGTCTAGACGATCATATCCATTGGGTTCAAACTGTGCGTAGGCTGAGCTCACAGCTTTATTCGCTTGTAAAGCAGCATGAACCACGACCGAAGCCTGCTCACGACTCAGATGTGTTTCTTGACCGATAGCTGCACTAAAAACAGATGCGAGTGCTTCAGGTGTGCTCATTCCTTGATTTAATAGCTGACTGATATCATCACTTAGTAACTGTGAGGCAAGTCTAACTTCCTCATGCACACTTCGTGTTACGATATCCTCTGTCAAGCTTAAGGTTTGTACAGCGGACTGGTTCAGTTGATACAGTGCGAGTCCGATCACGAAGACAAGTGAGATCAGGATCAAAAGACCCGCACCCACTAACAATTTGACCTTTAAGGATAACATTCTCATTAATTAAATAACCTTTATCGGTATAGATATCGTAAATGTGCTACCTTGCTGCCGTTGACTTATGACGTCAATTTTACCCGCCAGTATTCCTACGACGGAGTTGTGTACGATGCTTAAACCTAAGCCTGTCCCGCCCCCTCCCATATTCGTTGTAAAGAAAGGATCGAAGATCCGTTTGAGGTGATTATCACTGATTCCTTTTCCATTGTCATTCACTAATATATCCACCATCCTTGGATACTTTTTCGATTTTTCAACGCGAATTTTGATAACTCCAGGCGTTTCATCAAAGGCATGCACCAACGCATTCTGCACAAGGTTAATCAGAACCTGTCCCAAAGGGCCAGGATAAGAAGTCATTACAACTTTATCGATGACATCTATCTCGACACGATGAAGAGAACGCTTAAGCGTCGGATTCAACATCAGCATGACTTCATCCAACACCTCTGTAATACAAAACGTTCGCTTATTCAACGAAGTTTGATCAACCGCAACTTGCTTAAAGCCCGTGATTAAAGACGAAGCTTTTTCTAAATTTCGTAGAATAATTAAACTGGCTTCGTCAGCATTGCCAATAAACTGAGTTAAACTAGAACGCTTTAGACCTTGCTCCATCTCTTGATTAAATGTTTTTACGTCCGACTTCAAGGTTGAGGCTGCCATCACAGCATTACCAATCGGTGTGTTTAATTCGTGGGCAACACCAGCCACGAGCCCTCCTAAAGATGCCAATTTTTCAGACTGAATTAACTCTTCTTGCGTTCTTTTCAAGGCAATGAGCGTTTCATTGAGTTGCTGTGTGATATTTTCTCGACTTCGCACGAACGAAACGCCAATTAACAGCGACACCACCATAATGACTACAGCAGCTATCGCTAATTTAATCTGTGTATTCAGATGGTTAACATGTATTCGATCAGTGAGCTCAACCACACTCCCATACACTTTCTCGGATGGCACTTTGATCACGAGTGTCCAATGCACGTTTGCAAACAATAAAGGCATTCTTAGGAGGATAAACCCATTAGAACTCTGTTCTTCTAAATCCAATACAAGCCCTTCCTCACCCAAATCAATAAATTCACCTAATTGTCCATCGAAATGGTTAGATGCAATTATCCGATCATTTTGAGTCAAAAGTGTTACTTGAGCATCACCATCAAAAATAGTACGAGACAGCTGAAGCACTTTTTGCTGAAGCGTTGATACATTAATATCCGCACCCGCAATACCAATAAATTGCTCATCTTTAATTACTGGAAAGGTTAATGAAACCATTAAAACGGGAGCACCCGGAAATGTTTCCCAATAATAAGGATCAGTAATACAGAATTGCTTCGTTTCGAGAGGACACAGGTACCATTCGGCTTTGCGTATACCAAACCTATCTAGGGTTGAGTCATATTTGATACTAGGATCGGGGGTTGGAACAAACACAATAGAATGATTGTCTCTTACCCAATAGAGTTCAAATGTTCCCTCTCGAGAGCTTGTCTGAGGATCAAGTCGATGAAAACTATCCAATCCATCAAACGCATTAGGTTCAAAATGCGCATAGATAGATTCAACGTTTGGATGCGCGGCAAGAACGGATTTTAACATATCACGCGCATCACGACGCTGCATGGGAAACTCCCAACCACTCGCAGACGCGAGTATCGAGGAAACAACGAATGGCGGCTCAAAACCATATTGCAAGAGTGATTTTATTTCCTCACTCAAGGCTTGAGCTGTGGCTTGCAGCTGCTCATTCACATGCCCGCCAATAGAATATTCTGCCATTTTAATGACTTTGTTCGCATTTTTTTGTGACTGATCCAACGCAAAAAAAATCAGCAGTCCAAGCGATGATATAATAAACACGGCAACCCAAACCAAGACTCTGAATTTAATCATTTGTCCAGTTGAGGAATGCATCATGTTTTCTCCAACCAGGTAAGCAAATCATCAATGGTTAAAGGCTTTGAAAACCAATACCCTTGACCCTGATGACACCCTTGCGCCTTAAGAGCATTCAGCTGCGCCTCGGTTTCGATCCCTTCAGCAATAACTGTGAGGTGAAATTTACGTCCAAGTGACACGATCATATCGGCAATATTGGATCCTGTGTTGCTAGGATTCATACAGCTAACAAAGGATTTATCAATTTTAAGTTGATCCGCACTTAACTTGTCTAGATATGATAAAGACGAAAATCCCGTACCAAAGTCATCAATCGAAATCATTACACCGAGTTTTTTCAGACGGGACAGCTTCTCTTCGACCTCGACTGACCCCAACACACCAACTGACTCAGTAATTTCAATATCTAGACAGTTACCCGACACGCCTGCCAACGCTAACGCATTCGAGACCACCCTCTCAAAATCAGGATCATTAAACTGCAAGGTTGAAACATTAACAGCCATTCGCACAGATGGCTTGATAGACCGTATTCTATGTAAATCTTCCAGTGCTTTATGTAAAACCCACTCGCCTAACGCTAATATCAAACCTGATTGCTCTGCCAATGGAATGAATACCTCGGGTGAAATCGGCTCATTCCGCTTATTTCGCCAACGACACAATGCCTCCACACCCACTATTTGCAGTGTATTTAGATCTATCTGAGGTTGGTACATAAGTGTAAAGTTTTGATGATCAAGAGAGTCCTTCAACTCCGATAACATCATCGAACGATCTCGTAACTCATCTACCATTCTTGTATTAAAGTAAACCAGCTGGTTAACCCCTTTTTGCTTTGCCCGCTTTAATGCAATCGTCGCATTTGCCACCAATTCGTTGGCAGTCGAGCCTGTGTCCGGAAAAGACACTCCTGCGCAAAATGTAAGTAAACGCCATACATCTCTAATATTAACCGGCTTATAAAGATCAACCACTAAATCTTGGATACAGGCATTTGAATCAACAACCAATGCAAACTGATCCGCCCAAAGCCTTGCAGCCATCAAAACATTTGGATGGCGCTGATATCGTTCGGCCAAAGCGCACAACAACTTGTCACCGTAATGTATACCAAAGGTATCATTCAACATTGAAAACTGATCCAAATCGATCAGTAATAATGCCCCCGTTTCAGGAATACCCTTGTTCAAATATTCAATTAAACCATTTCGATTAAGCAACCCAGTTAAGGTATCTTCATACGCGATGCGTTTTAGCTGTTCGAGTAAACTCAAGTTTTTCGCACATAAGCTGATATTATGAGTAAACATTTTAACCATGCGTAACTCATCTTCGCCAACGGACGTCGGTGTATCTAAATACACAACATAGCGCGCAAAAGACTCAGGTTCAAAATAAAAACAGGACACACCTTCAGATACGATATTTTCTCTTTGCTCAAAACACTTGAGCACCTTTTGCCAAATCAAACTACGTTCAAACTCAGCGGTGTGCTCCATCCATTGGGCATAACGTCCAGCACTTGCAATGACCTTAACAGGCAAATGGCTTTCTGAGGACACGTCTGAAGTGTAAGCACCAAAGCAAACAAGTCCATCAGGATCTACCCCAATGAAACCTGCGAGTTGGGTAATAACGCCCTCAGCAAACTCATGCAACCCTTCTTTAAGCATCAGGTTATTTGTGGATTGAATAATTCGTGCGAGTCCTTGACGGTTGTGATCTAAGCGAACTAATTGATTATAACTGCGAAGCGCGGTAATGAGGGCTGTATAGAGTTTTTCGCGGGTCAATTCACTTTTTGTTTTATAATCATTGATGTCATATTTAGAGATAGTTTCGAGTTCAGGTGCATAACCTGGTTGACCTGTTCTTAAAATAATCCGAACATTTTGCAAATCTAAAACGTCTCGAATTTGACGAACAAGAAGTAAACCCGCTTCTTCAGACTCCATCACAACATCTAACAAAATCACAGCAATATCGCGTTCGTTTGACAGGCATTCAAATGCTTGTTTAGATGTATAAGCATGCAAAAAAACTAGAGTAGCACCGTCAAAGACTTGTCCACGTAAGGCCAGCTCCGTGGCAAAGTGAACGTCTTCGTCATCATCAACAATTAATATTTTTCGTACCCAGTAGCGTGAGTTTGTTCCAACCATTGATGCTGCAGGCTCATCCTCGTCCGCAAATTCAATCAAATCATCATCGACCACACACCACCTCGGCAATTTTTTTGATTTTCAATACGAATTTAGCACTAAAATGGATGCACTTACTATCTCAATCATTCGGCATTCACAATAAACCGAAAAAAATCGAATCCGTCGTGCACTCTGACAGTTCGCAGAGTAAAATCATCTCTATTTACTTTTAACCGAATAATGAATGAAGAGCGTTATGACTCAAGCACAGACATTTCCTGACCATGCCTTAGGCCCTAGAGAAGAGCTCTTTAAATATGACACCCACTACACCCTACTTGGAACGGCTCATGTCTCGAAGGCCAGTGCAGATGAAGTCAGGCACTTGATTCAGTCTGGCGAATTTGACGCCGTTGCGATTGAGCTGTGCCCAGGTCGTCTAACCTCAATGAAAGACCCAGATGCTTTAGCCAAAATGGATCTTTTTCAAGTTATCAAAGCAGGTAAAGCAGGCATGGTCGCGGCCAATCTTGCAATGGGTGCCTTTCAACAACGCGTTGCTGAAGAATCCGGTATTGCACCTGGCGAAGAGATGAAAGCCGCTATTGAAGAAGCTGAAAAACAACAGATTCCTATATTGGTCATTGATCGAGATATTGGAATCACATTAAAGCGGGTATACCGTAGCGTGCCATGGTGGCAACGAATGAACCTAATCTCGGGTCTAATTGCCAGCTTAGTCACAAAAGAAAAAGTCAGTGCTGATGAAATTGAGCGCTTAAAGCAAGGTGACGTATTAGAGTCAACCTTTAATGAGTTTGCTGAGCAGTCTGAACACCTCTACCAAGCGCTCATTGCTGAACGTGATCATTATATGGCTCTAAGACTCGCTCAAGAAAACGGAGACAGTCGCTTCAAGCGCGTTTTGGTGGTAATCGGTGCCGGTCATCTTAAAGGAATGAGCGATAACCTGCGCGGCCACCTCCCGGAAAATCCATCTGAACAGCTGACACTACTCGAACAAGTTCCACCCGGAAGCCAATGGACCCGGTTCATACCTTGGATCATTATGGTTCTAGTGTTAGCAGGATTTGCGATTGGCTTTAGCCGAAACACTGATCTTGGCCTACAAATGGTACTTGACTGGGTTGTCATCAATGGCGGATTGGCCGCATTAGGCGCTCTGATTGCCAAAGCTCACCCTGTCACTATTATCGGAACCTTCTTTGCAGCCCCTTTCACGTCACTCAACCCAACCATCGGTGCTGGGATGGTCGCAGCTGGCATAGAGATTGCGATGCGCAAACCCACCGTCGGTGATTTTTCGAAGTTACGCCAAGATGTCACCGAAATGAAAGGCTGGTGGCGCAACCGTGTCTCTAGAACCCTATTGGTGTTTATGCTGGCCACTTTAGGCTCCGCAATGGGAACCTATATTGGCGGATTCCGAATTTTTGGTCAGTTAACAGGAGGCTAAACGACCATGACAATCAAGGCAACGGGGCTCGCTCGTTTCTACTATGCAACCTGCTATTCCTTAAAGGGACTTATTGGGGCGTATCGAAGTGAGCCTGCTTTCCGTTACGAAACGTGGATCGTCTGCGGACTCACGCCCTTTGCCTTTATATTGGCTCAGACCACAGTTGAACTGATCCTTTTGATCGCCAGCTTATTACTGATTCTCATTTTTGAATTGATCAACACGGCCATCGAAGCCGTCGTTGATCGAGCAGGTAAAGAACATCATGAACTCGCGGGACTTGCAAAGGATACGGGGTCGGCTGCCGTATTCCTATGTCTCTTTTTAGCCACATTTGTCTGGGGTGCGCTCCTATGGCAAAACTTGATCAGCACCCTCTTATTAAACAACAGCATCTAAAACAGTATTAGCCCATTCACAACTGCTAAAATAATAGTGATTAAGCTGCTTAACAGTTTTTTGATTGACGCCGTTTAACTGTGCCGTTTCATACGCAATGGTTAATTTAAGAATTTTACCCAACCGTCCTTGTCGATACAAAATCGCAACTTTCACCTCTTCACTTAGCGCTAGGTGCTCACATAGAGACTCAAGTGATTCATCGAGCAACTGATCCATCATGGACAATATGCCGACCATAAATGCAGTACTGGCGCTCTCTTTTAGCGCAGATGTGGCAATTTTTTCGCACATAGATGCTCGAATAAGTGCTTTTGGCAAGATCAGAGTATTGCAAGGATGATTATCGGCCAGCATCAATGTTGTGACTAGGTTTCGGATTTGCTTAAACCCCAACATTAACAAGGCCTGACGAATACTGCTAATTTCCATTTGACGCCGATAAAACGCAGAATTAGACAAACGCAATATTCGGAGGCATAACTGGGCATCTTGAGCAATCAAATGCTCCAGCGCATCAAAATCTGGCTCGGACTGTTGCAATGCCGACAGAAGCCTAAGTTGCGCTGCACGATTATTAGCCCGTGTCCGCACGGTGGCCGCCTTGACTTCAGGCTTGGCATAGAAATACCCCTGAAACAGAGTGAAACCCAACTCAACGCATTGCATAAAGGTTGAAAGATCTTCGACTTTTTCAGCCAACAGTACCAAACCGCGTCGTTTGTATTCTTCTAACTGGCGTGCGCTAGGGACGGATGATAGAACATCCAGCTTAATAATATGAGCAATATCGAGAAGGGGAAGTGTCTGATCCGTCAGAACAAAATCGTCTAAAGCGATAGTGAAACCTTGGTCTCGAAGCTTTGCCAAAGCATCGATGATATCCTGATCGCCTTCAACATCTTCTAAAACTTCGATCACAACCTGCTGATTGCACGGCGGCAACAACTCCGCTTTTAATAACCAGTCACGCGGTGCATTAAAGAAGACAAGGCGTTTTCCAACCAATGCTTCAATACCTGTCTCGTAAAAGGCTGCATTGCAAACTCGAGCAGTCGCCATTACGGGATCATCAATAAATGCGGATGTCGCTTCTGAGCTTGCGCGATAGAGCAGTTCATCGGCAACGTGCTTCATTGATGAGTCACAGATAGGTTGAAGCGCTACACAGTACTCACTCACTGCTGATCCACCATAGGTCTTATTACCTTCCTTGAAAATCGTTTTGTCGTAGAAACTAGATTGCCTTTAATCTATAACATTTAAACCGAATGCCCGCTTAACGAAAAGCGAATAGTCTGTGTGTCGGTTACCCACCCGTCATGTTCATGAATCGCACTATTTGCACATCACCATCGGTCGTGAAATGATGTTTTTCTGGCTTCAAATCCATGGCTGAGATAATAGCATCGATCAAGGGTTGATTGTCACTAGGGTTATCCCTAAGAATAGGCCGTAAATCCAATGAATGCTCATTCCCCAAGCATAATAGCAGGCGCCCTTCAACCGTCACTCTAACTCGATTGCAATCCCCACAAAAGTTATGACTATGCGGTGAAATAAAACCGATACGGCTGCTTGAATCTGGCATAGCAAAATACCGCGAAGGCCCACCCGTATGCACAGACAGTGCGTTCAGCGGGTAAACAGACTCTATCAGGGTGCGCACTTCATCACTTGAACAATAGGTCTCATCCCGACCATGGTCGGAAATATGACCTAAGGGCATCTCTTCAATAAAACTGATGTCAATGTGCTTGTCTCGGGCAAAGTTAACCAAATCCAACACTTCATCGTCATTACGGCCTCGCATAATGACAGCATTCAGTTTGATCCGCTCAAAACCCGCCTCCAATGCGGCGTCTATGCCAGCTAAAACCTTGTTCAGGTCACCAATACGCGTAATGCGTCGAAATTTTTCAGGTTGAAGGGAGTCAAGACTGACATTTAGACGGTGAAGCCCTGCATCTTTTAAAGGCTTTGCAAAACGATCAAGTTGGCTAGCGTTGGTGGTCATCGTAAAATCAGATAAGCCCAAGGTGCCGATATAATCCACCAATTCGACAATGCCACGACGAACCAAAGGTTCACCTCCCGTCAAACGGATTTTTTCGACCCCTAAGGATGCAAATGCAGACGCCACACGACCAATTTCTTCCAGCGTCAGCACTTGATCTCGCGGCAGAAACGTCATTTTTTCGCTCATGCAATACACACAACGAAAATCACAGCGATCCGTCACGGACAAACGCACATAACTCACACGGCGACCAAACTTATCAATTAAAGCGGTGGGGACAGTCAGGCTATTCATTGGCATTCTCCCACCGTCTCACGGCATCACTATCTGAATGACGAGCAGCAACCCAATAGTCACCTGAACGACTGTGCTCCTTCTTCCAAAAGGGGGCCTGCGTTTTCAAGTAATCCATCACGAAATTACACGCATCAAACGCCGCTTGACGATGCGCCGACGCAACCGCCACTAAAACGATTGGATCTCCGGGGGTCAAACGACCGATTCGATGAATAATGGTGATTGCCTCTAGTGGCCAACGCTCTTGAGCGGACTTAGCGATCTCCTGTAATGACTGCTCTGTCATACCCGGATAGTGCTCTAGAGTTAACGCAACCACGTCGGGGCGTTCATTAAAGTCTCGAACATAGCCTATAAAATTGACAACAGCACCAATATCGCTTCTAGCATGAGTGATGGCGTCTATTTCCTGTCCAGCATTAAAAACCTCTGGCTGTACACGGATACGAATCATCTCAACCTCCCGTGACTGGTGGGAAAAATGCAACCTCATCCCCAGGATGAACCTGCGCGTTACGGTCAACCATGGTTTGATTCACAGCGACTAACAAGGACTCATTTGCGAAGGCTTGAGCCAAACAGGCATCTTGCGCAACCAACCCTTGAATGACATCACTCACTGTTGCATCGATAGGAAGTTCATGACAATTCAGAACACATTCATCACGTTGCACCTGTTCTCTTAAATGGGCAAAGAAACGAACACGAATATTTTGATCAGATGCTTTTTCCAAGGCACTAGAGATTGGCAACACATCAACAGGTATCGTTGACTCTTCTGCCCCCAAACTCCAATCACCAGACTTACCCCCACGCTTTTCTAACACCTGTATCTCACCAATGACCATGTGTTTATCAACCGCTTTACACATATCATATAAGGTCAGAGCCGCCACTGACACAGAGGTCAAGGCTTCCATTTCGACCCCTGTTTGACCTGCCAACTTGCAGGTTGCATACACTCGCATACCCGGAAGCTCAGGATCGGCTTCAAACTCAACACTGACTTTTGAAAGCATCAAGGGGTGGCAAAGGGGGATTAAATCCGACGTACGTTTAGCCGCTTGAATACCTGCAATACGCGCTGTCGCAAGCACATCGCCTTTAGCATGGCGCTCCGTCATGATCATTTCGAGTGTTTCTGGGCGCATTTTAATTGAAGCGCAGGCCGTCGCACTGCGAGCTGTAAGCGCCTTGCCGGACACATCAACCATGTGCGCTTGACCTTTGGAATCGATATGCGTCAATTTAGTCATCTAATTTCCTTCAATAAAATGCGTGGACTGCCAACCCGGGAGCCAAGTGCTAAAAGGGTAGACTGTCACGAGTTCGCCTTGGTTCACTTGCGCTTGGGTGTCATGAAGACGTATGAGGCAATTCCCTTGATGCATAGAGGTGAGAATACCCGAACCTTGACGTCCAGTCGTCACAACCTGAGCCTGCCCTTGACGATCAAAACTGAGCACTCCTCGATGAAAATCACTGCGCCCCAAGCGACTTTTCATGGGCTCACCCGCTTTCGCTGATAACGTCAGTCCTTGCCAATCCTGCTCTCCCTGTAAACGCCGAATTAAAGGCTGTATGACCAGCATCAAGGTAACTAAGCTTGCTACTGGATTTCCGGGCAAGCCTGCAAACAAACAGTCTGCTGGAGATGTCTCTGACAGCAAACGTCCAAACGCTAAAGGTCGGCCAGGCCGAATTGCCAACTGCCAAAAGCCAATTTCACCTAAGGCCGACACGGCTTGTTTGACATAATCCGCTTCCCCAACCGAAACGCCACCACTGGTCAACACCAAGGTTGCCGAGTGTTGAGCCGCTGCCAATGCATCGGTCAATAAGGGTAAGTCATCCGGCAAAATCCCCATATCCAATACATCACAGCCCAAAGATCGCAGACTGCTTAGCAATGTAAAACGATTGGTATCGTAAATGCCCCCAGGCGAGAGGATCTGCCCAGGTGCATGCACCTCGTCACCCGTGGAAAAAACGGCCACCTTGACGGGTTTGTAAACAGTGATCTGAGCGAAGCCCAAGGATGCCAGGAGACCGATCTGCACTGAAGACAAACGTTGTCCTGCTCGTAACAAACAACGCCCCTCTTGAATATCCTCACCGGCTTGCCGAACATTGCTGCCTGACGTCGGCTGCTTTGCTAACGGAATAATCAATGTTTCTCCGTTGAGTTGGCAAACCTCCTTCATCACAACGGTATCGGCACCGTCTGGCATCGGCGCCCCTGTCGTGATTTTAAAGGCATGCCCTGACTGCAAGACTGAGCTGGGAGCTTGCCCTGCAAGCACAGTACCCTGAACAATCCAATGCTCCCTTTGACCAAGATCACTGCCCTTCACCGCATACCCATCCATCGCCGAATTCCGATGAGGCGGAACATTCATTGGCGACACAACATCCGACGCCAAAACGCGCTGATGGGCTGATGACAGATCAATGACTTCAATTGCGGGGGGCTGTTGAACACTCAACAATATACGCTCAACAGCCTCCTCAAGGCGCAAAAAAGGATCAGCTCCCGGTTCAATAAAATCAAAGCAGGAAAGTGGTTGATCAGTCATAACCCCTCACTTGCGATGCAGGGCTCACATGAGAAAGCTGACTCATATCGAGAACAAACTGTTCAATTTGAGTAATCGAATTAATATCCAATACGGGTAGAGGGCAGTCTTGACTCAATTCGGCGAATGAATCAGTGGCAACGGCAATGATTGTCGGGTCATTAGGATACAGCAGTGGTTTACCCACGCAGGCTCGATAAAGCTCAATTTTGGGATAGGTTTCTGCTTTAAACCCCTCTACTAAAATTAAGTCTAGCTCATTTACGTGCAGTTGACCGACGAGGGTCCGTAAATCGGGGAGTTCGGGCTGTGCGGATTCAATCATTAAGGCACTGCGCTTGGCCGATGCAATCAGCATCTGACTGGCACCCGCATGACGCAATTCGTAACTGTCTTTACCCGGAATATCAACATCAAAATCATGATGTGCGTGTTTAATACAACCAACCCGTAACCCACGTTGTTTTAGTCTTGGCAGCAGCTGGGTGAGCAGCGTGGTTTTACCCGTTCCACTCCAAGCCGCAAAACCCAGTAAGGGTAGAGAAAACTCGCTCATATCGATGACAGGTCCTATCGTTATTATTCCAATACAGCAGCAAAGAGCATTCCACACCAAAGGTGAAAAAAATAACCATCAATCTAGAATTAATACAAATTAAACGTTATTCATTTGATCTAACGAGTTAAAATTACGCAAACTGTCAGAATCCACGACTACTTTAGCCATACCCACACTGGCATACCAACGATCAGGCTTTCGCTCTCCCTCTTCAAGTGCTTGCAACAAATTTGGTAAAAGTTGGCGATGCAACAATACAACCATCGGCTGCAAAAACTCACCATCAGCGGCAACCACAATCTTAGCATTCGACTCACAAGCCGCCTGATAAAAATGCTCAACGAGGTCTAACGCAAGAAAAGGACCATCACAGGGAACAAACATCACCCAATCATGCTGTGCAGCCTGAAGACCTGTCGCAATCCCCAGCATCGGCCCCTGAAACCCGCCTTCAATATCTGGCACAACCTGCAGACCTAATGCTCGATACGCATCAATCGAACGATTGGCATTTATAATCAACTCATCAACCTGAGGCTGAAAGCGCGATACAACTCGCTCAATCATGGGCACGCCTTGATAAGGCACCCAGCCTTTATCGACCCCACCCATGCGCTGCCCCTGCCCTCCGGCAAGTATCACTCCGCTGATACTGACCTTCGTGCGTGGAGTATTGTTACGATGATTGACCATGTAAACGCCCTTCTTTTAATACCCAAGATTCATGACACATACTCAATAAAGATCCAGACTGGTGCGCCGTTAGAAGCACCCCTGCGCCCTCATCCAGAATGTGCTTAACCAAATCACCAAAGCGCAAAACAGCCTCCGTATCTAAACTGGCTATCGGCTCATCTAGCAACCAAAAGGTGGGACGGCATAGCCAAGCTCTTGCCATTGCTAGAGCTTGCCGTTGCCCCCCCGATAAGGTTCTCGCTGACTGACCCGCCAACTCAGTCAACCCAGCCCACGACATGGCCTCATCAAGACGCGATACACTCTCTTTTTTGCTCAGTCGTTGACTGTTTAACACTAAACGCAAATTTTCTCGAACGGTCACATCGAATAAATAGGGATGCTGATGCAGATAACAGACACGTCCATCACCCACCTTTAGTGCATTTAAGCCCACACTCACTTTGCCACTGTCCGGCTTTAACAAACCAGATAAGACTTTCATCAGTGTGGTTTTACCACTGCCATTTGCTCCCTGCAAATGAATGAATCGAGATGCAGGTAACACCAAGCGATCGACTTGCCAGAGCGTTTTTCCACCATAACGAATGCTGATATTCTCTGCCGATAAACGGGTCATTGTGATACACCTTGAATACTGCGACCGCGACTCATGCCAACCAATAGATTTAACAACAATGCTAAAACCAAAAGAACAATTCCTAAAGCAATACCTTGAACATATTCGCCTTTCGTCGTTTCTAGGGCAATGGAAGTCGTAATGGTTCGTGTATAACCCGCGATATTCCCGCCCACCATCATTGCGCATCCCACTTCTGCGATAATCCGTCCAAAAGCGGCGACCAAAGCTGCCAGAACCGCAAACTTAACCTCCCGCGTAATCAACCACAGCGTTTTTAATCGCGAACAACCAAGGGTACGGGCTGTCTCCCAAGCGTGTCGAGACACCCCTTGATACGCCGCATGAAGCATGGTTACCAATAAGGGAAAACAAATCAGAATCTGGCCAAGAATCATGGCAGGCTGCGTAAAAAGCAAGCGTAGATCGCCAAAGGGCCCATTACGCGATAACAACAAAACCAAAATCAAACCAATCACAACGGTTGGAATAGACAAGAGTGTATTGTTCAAGGTCACAATCATCCAATGCCCCGGAAATCGCCAAAAACTCAAAGCAAAACCCAAAAGCAATGCAACAGGCAACGCCAAAAACAACGCCGTTAGCGACACTTTAAAGGAGACAAGAATAATCCCCCAGAGGGCGGCATCGCCAGACAAAAGCAAGGCCAGTGCGTCAAAGGTAGCCTGAGAAATGGATTCCACGCAATTTTCTCCAACATTTAAGGCATGAAAAAAATGACTGACGTTAATCTAGCAAGTGCTTAAGATCAATAAAAACGCCCCAATTAGGGGCGTAAATCAAACAAATGTAAGAAGGTAAAGCGTACTTATTCAGAATCTGCCGACGCAAAAAACAAAGCCTCACCCTCGATTTGAAACGCATTGATCAAACGTTGACCCTCGGTGGAGACCAGCCAATCGGAAAGTTGCCGAGCCAGATCAACCTTCACATGAGGATGTCTCTCTGGATTAACTAAAATAACCTGGTAAGGATTGAATAAACGCTCATCGCCTTCGTAAACAAGCGCTAAATCTAACTTACTTTTCATCGCTAACCAAGTACCGCGATCCGTTAAAGCATAAGCTTGTAACTCATCCGCAATCGATAACACTCGCCCCATACCTTGCCCAACGGCGCGGTAGCCAGCAAATGGCAATGTGATATTTGCGGCGTGCCAAATTTCATTCTCTTTAATGTGTGTACCCGAATCATCACCCCGTGAAATAAACATGGCATCACGCGCAACCATTTGCGTAAAGGCGTCAACAGCACTGTTAACCTCTTTCAATCCTGAAGGATCATTTAACGGGCCGACAATCACAAAATCATTGTACATGAGTGCTTTCGGTTCAATGCCATACCCAGCAGCCACAAATGCAGCTTCTGCTTCAGGTGCATGCGTCATCACTAAGTCAACATCGCCATCCTGACCCAAGCGTAAAGCCGCACCGGTACCCACCGATATCACATGCACCTGCACACCTGTTTTGGCTTCGAACTCAGGCAGTAAAAAGTCGAGCAGGCCTGAGTTATAGGTACTCGTAGTAGTCGCTAATCGAAGCTGGGCATCTGCAAAGGACAGCCCCGAGTTTACGAAAAGGCTGATCAGCAGAAGTCCGAATATCAAACGTTTTATCATATTGAGTCCTTTTTATTCTGTGGCTTATAAGAAAAGTTACAACTCACAGTTTGCAATCTAAAGACCAGTATTTTTAAAGAAAGCGTCCAAACTCACACAGTTCGCGGCCTAAATAAAAAACCTAAGCAGAAAACCAAAGCACATTCTATAAGCGTATCTTCTTAAATTGAGACAAAATTACACATATAGAATGGGATATGAGACAATTCGTAGCAGCCTGTTTAAAAAACTCTGAGTAACGCGATGACTTCTTCCACTCTTGATTACAACTTGTGCCGTTCAGCTTCTGTATTGGTCGTTGATGATGAATCAGGCATGCGCAGCTTTTTACAAAAAGCTCTTCAAAAACACTTTGGCTTAGTTGAGGTTGCGGGAAGCATCGATCTAGCTGAAGAAATTCGACGCCGCTGCCACTTTGATTTATTGATTGTCGACGTAAAACTGCCGGGGCGCTCTGGGATTGAGTGGCATGAAGCCCTTGATGATCCCAATCGGCACTCAGACGTTATTTTCATGACCGCCTACGCAGAATTGGACACGGCTATTCAGGCACTACGTGTGGGGGCGGCTGACTTTATTCTCAAGCCCTTTCGACTTGAACAAATGATGAACGCCGTCATGCGCGTACTCAAACGTAGACAACTCGCCCGAGAGAACTTTTTATTACGGCGAGAAGTCACGCGTTACCTTGAATCGGAAACCCCCATGCTCGGCAACAGCAACGCGATCAAACGCCTTGAGGCAGTGATTCGACGCGTTGCTCCAACTCCCTCTGCCGTATTGATAGAAGGTGAGTCGGGCACAGGAAAGGAACTCGTCGCACGCGCGTTGCACCAACATTCGGGACGTGAGGGTCCGTTTGTACCGGTCAACTGCGGTGCTATCTCACCCGAACTCCTTGAAGCAGAGCTGTTTGGCCATACTAAAGGCGCCTTTACCGGTGCTGACCGCGCGCGTGAAGGTCTGTTTACCTATGCCGCTGGGGGCACTCTATTCCTAGACGAAATTGGTGAACTGCCTTTAAGCATGCAAGCCAAACTCCTGCGAGCACTTGAGCAAAAAACCATTCGTCCAGTTGGAAGTGAACGAGAGATCCCTACTCAGGTTCGTATTTTAGCAGCAACCAACCGAAAGTTGAGTGAAGAAGTCAAAGCCCATCATTTTCGTGAAGATTTATTCTTTCGCTTAAACGTACTGACTCTAACCCTTCCCCCTTTGCGTGACCGTGTAGAAGACCTTCCGCAACTTGCTCACTATTTCTCACGTAAGCTTTCATCTGATTTAGGCCTACCGGCTGTTCCCTTTACGCATGATGACCTCAAAGCTATGCAGTCCCATAGCTGGCCCGGCAACATCCGAGAACTCAAGAACTTTATCGAACGGTGTATCCTTTTAGGTCATCTCCCCCTAGACGAACTCATTCATGATGAAGATGACCAAAACCTAGGCGCTGGCTATCCAAGTTGCTGGCCCTTAGAAGAAGTTGAAAAACGACATATTTTAAGAGTACTGAGTGCTTGTGAAGGCAACAAATCAGCCGCGGCGCGCCAACTCGGAGTTGCGCGCAAAACACTGGATCGCAAACTGGTCAGCTGGATGGAAACGGATATTAGCGCCCCGATGCTCATGGACATTGATGAACCATGATGCCTTTACCTTGGCGACGCTCCGTTCGGGGGCGTTTACTCCTTCTAATTTTAACCCCCATATTACTGACGTTAGCCGCACTGATAGCCTTAACAGCCTATTGGACAACGACATATACGAACAGACAGCTTTATATGAAAGTGGCTTCAGATCTTGCCGTGGCACGTAGCACGTTGCAGTTAATGCAAGATCGACAATTGGAGAACCTAGAACTCTTAGGCCACACTTGGTCACTGCCTCCCTATTTGTTGCATCAGGACAGAGCTGCTCTCAACTCACTGTTACAGGACATGAAGTCACGCTATCGAGTTGATTTTTTACGCATTTTAAGCCCAGATGAACTGCTTGATCTCGCCAACACGCCGTCTGGAACCCAAAACAGCGTCAATCGATTACTGGCAGGCAACAGCGTTAAAGGCTTGTCCGTACTCACCCCGTCTGAAATGGAAGAGATTGACCCTGATTTGCCACGAAAGGCCCTTACGCAAATCATTCAAACACCTAGAGCCAAGCCCACAAACCGCACTCTTGAAGACAGAGGCATGTTTGTCAGAACCCTGCACCCCATTTTAGATGCAAAAGGTCAGCTGCTCTATGTGCTGGATGCTGGGCTGATGTTGAACAACAACCTGGAATTCGTGGATGAGATTCGAGATCTGGTCTATGGGCAAGATGCATTGCCTGAAAGAGGGGTGGGCACTGTCACACTATTCTTGGGGGATACGCGAATCACCACCAACGTCCCTGTTGACCTGAACTACGACATCTCAGACACCGGGTTTATCCGCGCCATTGGTACACGCATTTCGTCTGAGGTATATGACCGTGTGTTAGTGGAAGAGCGCATTTGGCTTGATCGTGCTTTTGTCGTAAGCGACTGGTTTATCAGTGCATATGAGCCCTTATATGGTTTAAATAATGAGCTGATTGGTGTGCTCTATGCTGGCTTTTCTGAAAGCCCATTCTTCGAAATGTACCTACGCACTTTAGGTGAAATGGGGTTAACACTGACCTTTGTACTGTTGATCTCTGCCATTTTAGTCTGGCGCAGCGCCAACCACTTGTTCCATCCGATTCAACGCATTCATACGTCGGTGATGGCGGTTCGATCTGGCTCAAACCAAACACGTATCGGTCAGTTACGCAATGAAGATGAGTTTTCAGATCTCGCCCATCAATTTGACTCGATGCTGGATGAGCTGGATGCTCGCCAAGAAACAATTCGACAAGCAGCTGAACGGCTAGAGCAAAAAGTAAAAGAACGCACCCTGAGCTTGCAACTTAAAACAGAGGCACTTGAGGAGTCTCTTGAACTCTTAAAGGCAACACGAGCTGAGCTTTTTACCAAGGAAAAGTTGGCCGTACTAGGTGAGTTAACGGCAGGCATCGCTCATGAAATTAACAATCCAGCCGCCGTAATTTTAGGACACATGGATTTATTACAGAGTGAACTGGGCCCTTCTGCCAGCTTAGTTCAAGAGGAGATTGATACGGTTATTGAACAGGTCTATCGTATTCGAGCCATTATTAACAATCTTTTACAATACTCACGCCCCGGACAAGTGATCGACCAATTGCATACCCTAGCCGTCAACGACGTGGTCAAAGATACACTGGCACTGGTTCGCCATGCCTTGGATAAAAAATGCATTCAGGTGCAACAAAACTACGAGTATTTAGGGGAAATTGAAGGCAATCGCCAACAGCTTCAACAGGTGCTAATCAACCTGCTTTTGAACGCAGCGAATGCGATGCCCGCCGCAGGAAACATATGGGTATCCACTCATGCATGGACAACGCATGACGGCGCACCCGGCGTTGAAATCCGCATCTGTGATGAAGGAGTTGGTATCTCTGAAGATGTACAGGCACGTATTTTTGAACCTTTTTTTACCACAAGAGAAAACGGAAATGGATTGGGATTATCCATCAGTCGCTCTCTTGCGCGTCGCTACGGAGGGGACATTACAGTATCCTCAACACTCGATAACGGAAGCCAATTTAGTATTTTTTTACGTGAAAAGGCGGTTATCAATCAAGAGGATGAGGAAACCATGCGTCAGTTACTGTCTGGGTTCGGAGTCGTATAAAAGACAAAGCTCACCTCACTCCCCTCCACGACCTGAGTTGCAGGAGGGATAATAGCCATCGCATTGCCCCATACCGCCGAACTCAGCACACCTGAGTTCTGATTCGGGTAGGCCGACAAACACCACTGACCTTCTTGCCAAGTGGCTTTAACCCTCACATATTCTTGACGTATCTGAGTGGTCACCGAAAACTGAGCGCGTCCCACCAGCCTTAAGGATGAGGATGATGCACTCTCACCCGCTAAACGCTTGAGCAGAGGAAGCACAAACACATGCGCCCCAACAAAGGTAGACACCGGATTACCAGGCAACCCAATAAAGGGGGTGTCTTTAACGTGGCCAAATGCGAGGGGCTTGCCTGGCTTCATGGCTAAGCGCCATACGCTTAACTGCCCTAAGGCTTCAACCGCTGGTTTTACGTGATCTTCTTCTCCGACAGACACTCCTCCAGTCGAAATCACAAGGTCGGCACTGTCCGCTGCATCCTCCAAAGCCGTTAGGGTTTCTTCAAAACGGTCACGGACTTGGATAAAACGCACCACCTCCACCCCCTGTGATTGCAAAAAACCCTGCAGCAAAAAGCGATTCGAATTGTAAATCTGCCCAGCCTTTAAAGGCTCACCCGGCTGCACCAGCTCATCTCCCGTTGACAGCAAAACGACACGGATCGGCAGAAAGACTGAAACCTGCGCAATCCCCACACTGGCTAACAATCCTAAATGACGGTAGTCCAAGCGTGTGCCTGCTTTAATAATGCATTGCCCCGCTTGGATATCCTGTCCTTTGGGGCGAATATTCTGCCCTATGCGGATATCACTTGGCACGCAAACATCATCAAATGCGGTTAAGACAATCTCTTCTTGCATGACCACGGTATCGGCCCCTAAGGGAATTTCGGCGCCTGTAAAAATACGCGCACAGGTACCGGGCCTTAATGGCTGAGATGCCTGCCCCGCCGCTACACGCTGAGAAATCGGCAGTGGTGCCTTTGCATCCGCAAAGCGCAATGCATAGCCATCCATTGCACTGTTGTCTGCTGGCGGGACATAACAAGAGGCGATTTGGTCTTCAGCCAACACTCGACCCGCCGCCGCCATTAAATCGACAACTTCAAAACGTTGTAGGGGGGCGACTGCAGACAACATATGTTGAATTGCATCATCAACAGCAATTAGCGTACTGGCCATTATTCTCTCTGTCTGTTTTCAAGTGTTGATTAAGTATGTAACTGCTTACCTTGAAGTAAGATCCCAACAAAGTTACAAGGCTTGTGGCGACTGTCCAATTGCTCAAGCAAAATACGATTCCACGCGGTTTTACATGCACCTGTCGAGCCAGGTAAACAAAAGATAGCGGTACGATTGGCCAACCCTGCCAAACACCTTGACTGCACCGTCGATGAGCCAATCTCGTGCCAAGACACCTGACGAAACAACTCACCAAAGCCTTCTATCTCTGTATCAAATAACGGGCGCAGCGCTTCAGGGGTTGAATCCCGTCCCGAAAAACCAGTCCCCCCCGTTGTCAGCACCACCTGAACCTCTCGGTCCGCAATCCAGCGACTGACCACGGCTCTCATTTGATACACATCATCAGGAATTAACTCACGGTCAACCAAGCGATGTCCAGCCGCTTCCAGTAATGAAACTAGAGTATCACCAGAACGATCTTCAGCCAGTGTTCGTGTATCCGACAGGGTCAGCACGGCGATATTAAGGGGAATAGATTCACTCATTCTTTTGCCCCTTTCTTGGCAGCCTCACGCTCTGCGAAAGCGGCTAACTGTTCTGGCGTTGCGGGTGCTTGATACAGGTCTTTCCACTCACTGTAAGGCATCCCGTACACATGCTCACGCGCATCTTCATAGCCTAATTCAATACCCTTGGCTTCGGCAGCCGAGACTAACCACTTGGCCAGACAATTACGACAAAAATCCGCCAAAATCATAAGATCAATGTTTTGCACATCTTTATTGGCGTCTAAGTGCTGAAGTAACGTGCGAAATGCAGCGGCCTCTAGCTCAGTCTGAGTGGTTTGATCCAATGTTTTCATTGTCGTTATCCTGTACAGAGTTTTTTAAATGACAAGTTGATCCCGCAGGCTCACACTTCATACCTTTACAGCAAGGTGTTGATATTCTGGAAATAAAAACACATAGCGCTACATGAGTCTAGAAAGATTTTCAGTCTTTCCAAACTAGGATGATACTCCACCTCGCTCATAAAAAAACGGCCTGATAGGGGTGAGGTCCATCAGGCCGTTTAAACAGATCACATACCTTAAGAGGGCTTAAGATTTGTTTTGCTTTTGCTTAACTTCTTCATACCAAAGATCATGGTGCTGTTTGGCCCATGACTCATCGACATAACCTGTCTTCATTCCTTCGAATGCCCCCTCGGTCCCCAACGTACCTATGTATATATGACCAAAGGCCGCCGCCATTAACACAAGGGAAGACACCGCATGAATGATTAAGAATAATTGCATGGTTTCGCGCGTTTGGCCGAAGTTAGGAAAGTCTAACACCAACCCAGAAGCGACAACGGTCAACCCTACAAAGACAATCATCCAAAACCACACTTTTTCACCCCCGTTGAGATAGCCAGCAGAGGGGTGGCCTTTACCGACAATTCCACCGCCTTTAATGAACCATTTCAGGTCAACAAGGTTAAAAAAGTTGTGTTTAATCCATTTCACTATCATGACCACAACGCCTAAAGAAAAGAGCGGTCCTAAATAGTTATGTATGTTTTTCGCAGCGATCATCCATGCCGACCACAGACTGGTCGGTAAAATAGGCATCAGGAACCATTTTGCGTACAAAATTGAAAGCCCCGTTAATGCCAAAATGATAAACAGCGTAGCAACATACCAATGGATGGCTCTATCCCAGCGCGTCCAACGCTCTATCGTCTTCCCCGTTCTTGGATGTGTGAGCTTTACACGACCAACCAACAGGTAAAAGAAAGTGATCGCCGTTAAGCTTCCACCCAGTGCCAACAAGCCACCTGGTGAAATCCACTCATTGCGAATTTCTTTCCAACGCTCTCCTTCTGTCATAATGAGTGTGTCTGCACCCACGCTTCGAGACGTTGTTCGGCCACTCACGCCTCCGGCCGCATCCCGCCAAAAGTCAGGAGTTGTTCCAGGCATGGACTGCAACGCCTCGCGACGAGCATCAGCTCCTTGACTTTGCGCAACAACTGGCAGGCTGAACAGACAGCCCACCAGCAGCATCACCAGCCAGAATCTTACACTCGTTCTAGACCGTGATTTTTCCATAGCTATACACTCTGCGTCGCGTCATAGGCTAAGTCAGCCGCATTTTTAGCCAACTGCTCAGATTGATCTGCTTCATGATCCGCAGCTCCCCAAGCACTGTTGCGATGACCACGGTAAACCACACGCTCACGGAATATATCAGCAACTTGCTGAGCATCACCTGCCAAAAGCGCCTTGGTAGAGCACATTTCCGCACAAAGCGGTAATTTCCCTTCACGAAGACGGTTGGCTCCGTACTTCTGCTGTTCAAGCACTGGATCAGACTCTGGACCACCTGCACAGAAAGTACATTTGTCCATTTTTCCACGTGCACCAAATGCACCTTGTTGCGGAAATTGTGGTGCGCCAAAGGGGCACGCGTACAAACAATATCCGCAGCCAATGCATGCATCTTTATTATGCAGAATCAAACCGTCCTCTGTCGGATAAAAACAATCCGTCGGACAAACGGCCATACAGGGTGCATCCGTACAGTGCATACAGGCCACTGAAATCGACACCTCTTTACCAATCTCACCATCATCTAAGGTCACAACACGACGGCGCTGAATCCCCCATTCGGTTTCATTGGCATTTTTACAGGCTGTAACGCAGCCGTTACATTCGATACAGCGCTCTGAGTCACATAAAAACTTCATACGAGCCATGGATATTCTCCTTACGGGCTTTTACTCACAAATAAAAGCCCTGCTTTATTTTTTGTGGGTTCAGGCCGCTTTCTCGATACGGCATACGGTACATTTCGTTTCTTGCATCAGGGTCACGGGATCATAACCGTAAGTCGTCACCGTGTTTACAGCCTCCCCTAGCACGTACGGGTCACTGCCTGACGGATAGCGCTTGCGTAAGTCCTCACCTTGGAACTCACCACCAAAGTGGAACGGCATAAAGGCAACGTCACGATCAACACGATTGGTGACCATGGCTTTGACGCGCACACGTCCACCTTCTGGACCATACACCCACACATCATCACCATCAGCAATACGCAGGGTATTGGCATTAAATGGATTGATCTCAACAAACATATCCTGCTGCAGCTCGGCCAACCAAGGGTTGGAACGGGTTTCGTCACCACCACCTTCGTACTCAACCAATCGTCCAGATGTCAGAATAATGGGGAACTCGGCACTGGTGTCACGATCCTGAATGGTCTTATAGAGTGTTGGCATGCGATAGAGGGATTCAAAATCATCCCAAGTCGGATACTTAGCAACCAAATCACGACGCGTGGTGTAGAGAGGCTCGCGGTGCTTAGGAATCGCATCTGGGAAGGTCCACACCACGGTTCTGGCCTTACCGTTACCGAATGGCGCACAACCGTGTTTGATCGCAACACGCTGAATACCGCCCGACAGATCGGTTTTCCAATCTTTACCTTCAGCCGCGGCTTTTTCAGCATCGGTCAAATCATCCCACCAGCCAAGCTGTTGCAGCATTGCAGCCGTAAACTCCGGGTGACCATCACCAATCTCATTACCCACAGGTGCCGAGCCTTCCGCCAACAGGGTTTGGCCATTGCGTTCTACACCAAAGTTGGCACGGAAACCTAAACCACCATCTTTAACCGGCAAACTGGTGTCATAAAGCACATGCGTACCTGGATGCTTCATCTCTGGTGTTCCCCAGCAGGGCCAAGGCAAACCATAGAAGTCCCCGTGAGCCTCGGTACCTACCGCACGCAATGAGGTAAAATCAAACGCATGCCAGTTTTCTTGATGGTACTTCAAACGCTCTGGGCTTTGGCCTGTGTAACCAATGGTCCACATACCACGGTTGTACTCACGGACAATATCCTCGATCAGAGGCTCATTGCCATTAATGGCGATGTTCTTAAAGACCTGATCCGCAATACCCACTTTTTTCGCCAGTAGATACATAATTTCATGATCGGGCTTAGATTCAAAATGCGGCTCAATTACTTTGCTGCGCCATTGAATCGAACGGTTAGAAGCCGTCACAGAACCATAGGTTTCAAACTGAGTGCAGGCAGGCAATAAATAAACGCCATCGGTACGGTCATTCATAACCGCTGCCACGGTTGGATAAGGATCAACAATGACCATCATATCCAGTTTTTTCATGGCCTCACGCATTTCAGGACCGCGTGTCTGTGAGTTGACGGCATGACCCCAATAGAACATGGCACGAATGTTATCGTTTTGCGCCATTTTCGCTTTGTCTTCAAGGACACCATCCACCCAACGTGACACCGTAATACCGTTGGTGTTCATGGGCTTACCGCCACGATACTCTGTCTGATCGAAACGGTTTTGAATCCACTCGAAGTCCACTCCCCAAACACCCGCCCAGTGCTTCCAAGCACCGTCGGCAAGGCCGTAATAACCGGGCAATGAATCAGACAAAACACCAAAGTCAGTGGCACCCTGAACATTGTCGTGACCGCGGAAGATGTTCGCTCCACCACCGGACTTACCAATGTTACCCAATGCCAATTCAAGGATGCAGTAAGCGCGAGTATTGTTATTACCCGTCGTATGCTGAGTTCCCCCCATGCACCAAACGACACAACCCGGGCGGTTATCTGACAGTAGCTTAGCCGTTTGATACATGGTTCGCTCGTCGACACCCGTGATGTCCTGCACAACCTCAGGTGGGAACTGCTGAATTTCTTCGCGGATCTCATCCATGCCATAGACGCGCTGAGCTAAATATTGCTTATCTTCCCAGCCGTTTGCAAAGATATGCCACAAGAGTCCCCATACATAGGCCACGTCAGATCCCGGACGAATACGAACATACTGATTGGCTTTTGCAGCAGTGCGTGTAAAGCGTGGATCCGCTACAACAATTTTACAATTGTTGCGCTCTTTGGCGATCAACACATGCTGCATCGATACAGGGTGAGCTTCAGCGGCATTCGAGCCGATGAACAACATAGAACGACTGTTTTGCATGTCGTTGTAGCTGTTGGTCATCGCGCCATAGCCCCAAGTGTTGGCAACACCTGCAACCGTTGTCGAGTGACAAATACGGGCTTGGTGCTCAACGTTATTGGTTCCCCACAACGACACCATTTTGCGGAACAAGTAGGCTTGTTCGTTGTTGAACTTGGCAGAACCTAACCAAAAGACGGAGTCAGGACCGGACTCGGCACGAATTTGTTCAATTTTGTCGCCCACTTCATTGATGGCTTGCTCCCAGCTCAGCTTTTTCCACTGACCGTTTTCAAGCTTCATTGGATACTTCAAGCGACGAGTTGAGTGACCATGATAACGAAGAGCAGCCCCTTTCGCACAATGAGCGCCCTTGTTAATGGGGTTATCAAAGGCCGCCTCTTGATAAGTCCACACACCATTTTGTACGTGGGCATAGACACCACAGCCCACGGAGCAATGCGAACAGATGGTTCGTTTAATCTCAACTGGGGCACTGGATTTAGGCGTTGCGGCCTGCGTAGGACGAATCATGGTTTTACCCAGCAGTCCGGTTGCAGCGATACCACCAGCGGCTAGGCTCGTGCCCTTTAAAAATCCACGACGACTCACACCTAGGCGATTCGCGCTCTGTGAATCCAGTGACGAGTCACTGATTTTTTTATGTAGACGCATTTTCATTCCCTCTATTTTCGAGTGTATGACCGTCGTGATCAGCGACAGCTAGCATAATAGGC
This sequence comes from Nitrincola alkalisediminis, assembly GCF_009821115.1. Taxonomy (GTDB): domain Bacteria; phylum Pseudomonadota; class Gammaproteobacteria; order Pseudomonadales; family Balneatricaceae; genus Nitrincola; species Nitrincola alkalisediminis. Next base: position 141,291 of record NZ_VYTY01000002.1, read on the forward strand.
ACGGATATGGTCCGTTTCATGGTAGCCCTGAGTATCCACGGCGGGGGTCATGTCAGGTACATCCGTTGAAGCAACGGCCTGGCCTGCAGTCACGGCAACACCCGCAGCAGAAACGACAGCCATTCCTTTCAGGAATTGACGGCGTCCAACACTTGCTTGCTCATTAACAGGTTGTTTCTTGTTATGCATGGTAGATCTCCTCATCCCCGTAAATGCACACTTTGGGCAGCATCGGGACGTTTCTGTAGGTACACTTTTTCGGTGTTTACAAAGGCCTGCCCTAGCATCGCTACGGCATGATAAAACACAGCACTGGGTGCTTTAGCCATATCAACAAATAGCTGATCTGCCCAAGCACTAATATGTCGTTGAAAAAAAACAGCTTGACGCTCACGTGATGCACCCTGTTGAATCAACAGTCCCATCACTTCGAGCAAGGCTGAAATATGATCCTCTGGCTCCTTAACGGATGCTTCCCGCTCAAAGCCAAGCAGACTTAAATCATTGCGCAACTCAATCAGAGGGGCTTCCATCAAAGAGCCTGTCAAATACCAGGATGCAAAGGGCGTCAGCTCACCTTGCGAGATTCCGATAAAGAGCGTGACGTACTCATTCTCCAACTGGTCGACCTGAGCACGCTCCGCCGCTAAACGAAGTAACTGCCAGGCCTGCGACATGCGATTCTGAGTAAATGCATCGACCTCAACCGATTTCAAAAAATCCAAAAGCTCAGACGAGGGATGTTCTCGGCACAGCGCCGCCAAGAGCGCATAAACATCGGCCCTGAGTGCATCGTCTTCTGTCATTTGCTGTTGCATCAAAATAGTGTCCACACATCCATCCTCAGAGTCTTAGTTGGGCTTCTGGATCCGCTGCCAATTCACGGTAACTGTCACGAACACGGCAGTCTTCGCACATATGTAAACGCTTTGCAGCGTCGCCCTGAAAATAAGGATGCGCTTCTAACTTTTGAGATATCTTTTTAATGGTGCTCTGAGTTGCGAAGGCTTTACCGCAACTGATGCAATGAAAAGGCTCTTCTTCTTTCATAACCCGAGGCTCACCTCGAATGCCTGCAGCGGGAGCAAAACGGGCTTCCAACTGAATGGCTTGTTCTGGACAAGCTCGCTCACAGAGTCCGCACTGAACACAATCACCTTCTAAAAAAGATAAACGTGGTGATTGATCTTTTCCGCTGTGCAAAGCCGAGGTCGGACAAATCGCAACACAGCTCATGCACAAAGTGCAGGCATCCACATCGACCCGCACTTGACCATAAGGGCTTCCCATTGGCAGCGTAACAATGGCATCGTCTGCATCACCTTGCTCATATAAACGATCGAGCGCTTCATTCAACGTTTTGCGCTTACCTTGGTAAGGATAACTCGGCCCCTCAGGCATCCCTCGCCATGGCGCAACAGCGTCTTCTAACTCAGCAAGATCGGTATCTAGGAAGGCTACATCAACCAAGGACAATCGCTGCGCAGGATGGCCTAAGGCCGTCAATAAACGCCCGGTCAGTTTGATTTCATCTTTTAACAAGCGCTGCAAGCTCGGCGGTGTTTCTTCATCCACGGCAATCGCCACATAGGTCGCACCCTGAACCAGCAGCGCCAACCAAATCTCAGCCCCAGCACCTGCGGCTTCTTCTAATGCAACAGGTAAAACATGAGTTGGCAAAGACTCTAGGTCGATATCGGTATGCTCTGCATGAATCAAGATGGCAGGATGCTCTCCCCCTGCCTGACGATAGCTATCCAAATAATGCCGCAAACGCTCAAGCTGTGATTGCGGACGTGGCGCTGCAAAGGTTAACGCACCTGTCGGACATGCAGTGGTACAACTGCCCGCTCCATGACATAAATGCACATCGACACTGATTTGAAAGTCATGCGTATCTGTGCGGTTATGGCTGGTGATTGCATCGGCAGGACACACGTCCAAGCAACGAGTGCACCCCAGCTTACCTCGATCAGAATGGGCGCAGATATCATGATTGACTTGGACATATTCCGGTTTTTCAAATTCGCCAACTAAGGACGAAATCTCTTCAATGGCCTGAACAAGATGATCAGAATCGGCTGCAATGTGAAAATAACCAGGCGGCGACATTTCAGCGGCTAGGGTGGGCTCTAGATTTAAATCCAGCACCATGTCAAATGTATCTTTGCCCGTGTACAGCTTGGCCGGATTAACGATGTCACCCTGTGGGCTTTTAAGCTGAAGATGGTAGGAACCTAACCAACCCGTTAAAGACTCAAGCGGTAGGTATATTGAGGTAAGTTCAGGCACGGCCGCTAAGGCTTTTTCCAAATGCTCATCTGATTGGCTGCTCACCTGCCCCATCGCCAGTAAGGTGATACTTTTCAAACCTGATAACTGAGCTGCCGCTAAGCGAATAAGATCTTCAGGGCCGAGGATGAGAAGATGCCCTTGGCTGGTATAGGTGATTAAGTTGTCTTGTAAGGTTAGCACGGGCGGCAGTGCATTGATCGCTTGCTGGCGCGCTCGCGCATTGTCTTGCGAACTTGCCGTAAAGACCTTCATTGGAATTAAGCTATTTGGTTTCATTGACACTCTCTCAGGCTCGCCTATATCGTTATTTTCAATAGCAATGGCGGTCGAGTTATTTAGTTATAGTGTTAAGTTAGCAATTAAGAAGCCAAGATTTACGACCATAAAAGCACAAAATACTGACACGAAAGCCAGGCTTTATAGATCGAGAATCCACAACTGCATCATTTTGTCTCGTCCTGTTCATTTCTGCTGTGCAAGACTGGCTCATCAAAAGTATCGATTTTCTGATCACTCAATCCCTCTTTTTCCAAAGAAATACTTTCAGAATCAACCACTTTATTATCCGAAAGTAGAACATCCCTCGCCTTTTCCATGGCCTCATCCATGCGTTCTTGCGCCCAACCCCGGACGACCTCTCCAGGTTTTAAAATTAATTTAGTTGGATTTGAATAGTCCAAAGCGTAATCATCCAAAGGATCTCGGACATTAAACTCAGGCTGATGAAAAAACTGACGCAAAGCCTTTTTCTTAAGCTCTGCTGAAACGCCGCTTGAGAAAAACATCGACATATCGCTTTTGGATGTAATCGTAGATAAATCTGGCATATCAATATCCGTGAGTACAACCTCCTCACTCGGCAGATCCTCAGACGAATGCGGAGGACTTTCAGATTCCTCCACGTCTGTGATAACGACTGACGTATCGGATTCAATTGATGCATCCTCTATCGCAACAGAAGAGTCTAGCTCTGACGCAGGAGATGAAGAGTCATCCAGCTCACGTCGTTTTAATCGAGACCAACGCGATAAAAAACTATCCGTCATGAGGAGGCTCCTTCTGATGAACTGGCTGTTCTCAAACGCCGTTTATTGGCTTTTGGATCCTCAACCTCTCCGTGTTCAGCCATAAAGGCTTCCAACCACGCATGTATCGCTTCAGGTAATGGAATGCTTAACACTGGCTGGTTTGCATCCATATAATCGGCGGCAACATCTTGAGCACAGGTAAGCTTTCGAGGAAGAGACAGGTCAGATGACACCTCTTCACAAACAACAAAGAGCTTTGGCGTTTCCGCACTTAAATTGAAACGATACGCAATGCGCTCATCACGAAAGAGCTGTAACCAAATCATGTGAGCATCGCTGCGCTGAGGATCTTTCGCATAAACTTCGGCTACAGACCACGTAATACACGGCCAACCTCTCGACAGTTTTTCATGTTTTTCCAACCGAACCCACAAAGGCCATGTATCTAATGTTGGATAACGAACAGACGGCTTCATGTCTTTCCCCTTTTTTAACGAAGTATAGATCACAGGCAAAGACTGTGCCGCGCTTTGAAACATGTATAAAATCAGGGATTGAAGCGATTTACTTTCATAAAAACAGGGTCAATAAATCCCAACCCTTATTTTACACTGGGACATTTTGACTCAATCTAAACCCACCGAATGCGTAGCAAGAAGCCATACTTACCTAGCGAAGCCACCCCCTCGACACCACTGGTATGATAGTTGCTTCACAACCTGCACCACGGGATTCAAATTAAGGAATACTCATGACCCTTGCGCACCGCCCCTTATTGACTCAAGCACGCGCACCGCTCACAACCCAAATCAGGGTGATGGATGAACAGGGCGAATGGAGAGATCAAGCCCTCGCCTGCGAACGCCCACTGACCCTCTACCTGAACAAGCGTGAAATTGTCACGCTCATGACCTTGGGCGAAAACCCGGAAGCCTTGGTGTTAGGCTACCTTCGCAATCAAAACCTTGTTGAACGCTTAGAAGATGTTATCGCGGTTCAAGTGGATTGGGACGTTTCTGCAGCGGTTGTTGTCACAACCCACACCCCCGATGATATTGATGAAACCCTCTCTAAACGAACCGTAACAACGGGTTGTGGCCAAGGCACTGTGTTTGGTAATCAAATGGCTCGCCTTGAGCAAATAACCCTATCGCCTTGGCCGATCAAACAATCTCAGATTTATCATTTATTGGATGTGCTCAACCAACATAATGAAACCTACAAGAATGCCGGAGCGGTTCACGGTTGCGGCGTTTGCTCAATCGAGGGGGACGTTCTCGCATTTTGTGAGGATATAGGGCGCCATAATGCGGTTGACACCCTCGCAGGTCATTTATGGCTGAATGCCATAGATGCATCTGACAAGCTGTTTTACACCACCGGACGACTCACCTCTGAAATGGTGATTAAAACCGCGCAAATGGGCATGAGCGTCCTACTCTCTCGCTCAGGCGCAACAGAGATGGGACTCGAAATTGCACAGCAACTCGGAATTCTGATGTTAGCTAGAGCAAAAGGTCGGCATTTTCTCGTCTTTAGTGGCCAAGACCGCCTACTTCTTGATGCCAAACCTACCGCCCAAGCTCGGTCAGAGAAAAAGGGGAAACATGATGACTGAGCAGCACCCTTATATGACGGTAAAAGAGGTGGCCCTTTATCTACACTTGAATGAGAAGAAAGTATACCAACTGGCAAGTGATGGCCATTTACCAGCGACCAAAGTGACGGGTAAATGGCTGTTTCCAAGAAAACTGGTAGATCAGTGGCTGCTAGAGTCTAGCCACCACGGCATTTTAAGTGACCGCTTACTCATCTCCGGCAGTGATGACCCCCTTCTTCAGGCAGGACTCCTGCGCATTATGCAGGCCCAGAAATACAAAGCACTCTATAGCTATATGCCTACGGGTACGCAAGCGGGCCTTAGCTTATTGTCACAAGGCTTAGTGGATGCCTGTGCGGTGCACTGGGGCAAAGCAGATGAAAGCCATCTAAGGCATCCCGCGCTTATTCGTCAATACACAGGATCAAGGCACTGGGTGTTAGTGCATTTATACAAGCGCCAACAAGGCCTGATGCTCCGTGCAAATGACACTGAAACACTTCTAAGCGAACCCACACATTTACTGGAAAAACGCTGGGTCACCCGTCAAGAGGGAGCCGGATCCCAACGCTTTTTAAAAGACTGGCTAACACAACAGCGCTTAAACCCTGAGCATCTCAATATCAGCTCTCGAGCATTAACTGAACGTGAAGTCGCATCGGCGATTGCACGCAACCAGGCGGACATAGGGCCGGGCACCGAATCTGCTGCCATCGAAGCGGGCTTAACATTTATTCCGGTCTACCAAGAATCCTTTGAACTGGTTATTCCTCGACCGGTCTATTTTCGGAGCTTACTGCAAGCATTGTTTGAGTGGTTACAAAGCTCTGAAGGAAGTTTATGCGCACAGGAACTCAAAGGCTACGATTTACAACAGTGCGGTAAACTCATCTGGAATGGTGAAGTTTCCGAGTAATGAAACTGTGACAAATGTATTAAATTTGATGAATAAAAGTTAAAAATATTTATTTGTGCATTGCAACAAAAAGGCTTGACAGGTTCAGGCACCTCTCTATAATGGACTTCATTGTGCAGTGCAACATTGTTCTGCATAGACCTTCAATCTAGGAGAGACATTATGACTAACACTGTTGATTTTCAAAAGCCTGTAGAAGCTGTTAAAAGCCTGATCGCTCTGCAAACTGAAACCTTAACCAAAACGGTTGAGCTTCAGAAAAAAGCAGGTGAAGATCTGGTTGCGTTCTTCAAAGCCGAAGCTGAAAAAGCAAAAACGTTAAAAACTCCAGAAGACTTGATCAAGTTCAACACTGAAGCCAACACGTCTTTGTTCAACCTGCTCAAAGCTCAAGGCGAAGCCTTCACTGCACTTGCAACTGAGTCTAGCAAGACTATCGTTGCTCAAGTTCAAAGCTTCGGCAAGTAAGAATTACGTAGATCTCTTGTCTTAGTCAACACACTTTGACAAGAGTCCGTAAAAAAGCCCCCGCTTTACTAAAACGGGGGCTTTTTACATTCAAACGTTGCTAAACGCATCGATTAAAGATGCCCGCCTCGTCCGATCGGAACACTAACGCGAATTAACGAACTTCAATTAACTCAACATCAAAAATAAGCGTGGAGTAAGGTGGGATTCCACCTGGAGAGCCCTGCTCGCCATAAGCCAAGTGGTAAGGCACATATAAGCGCCACTTCGCACCGGGATTCATCAACTGCAACGCTTCTGTCCAACCCTTGATCACACCTGTCACAGGGAACTCAATCGGCTGTCCGCGCTGATAGGAGCTATCAAACACCTGCCCATTAATAAATGTGCCATGGTAATGCGTTTTAACTGTCGACTCTCGTGTCGCCTTTTCTGCTTCTGCATCACCAGCTTCGAGGACTTCATACTGAAGACCTGAATCCAACACAACCACTTCATCACGTGTGCCATTGTCGATCAGGAACTGCTTTCCTTCCTCAACTAGAGCGGCAGTGCGAGCTTCTTCAGCTTCGCGCATACGGCGACTGATCTCAGTGAAGGCTTCTTGTATTTGCTCTGCGGTGATTTTAAGGTCTTGTCCAGTGAAGGCATCTTCTAAGCCTGCAATGACGGCAGCAAGTTCAACGTCTTCAAAACCATTACGAGCCAGTTGGTCACCCATCTGACGGCCAATACCATAACTGGCACGGGCTTCGACTGTTTCCAGTGAAATAGTGGTGGTCATAGTCTACTCTAGACTCTCTATCTAAGATTAATAATTGGATGCAAGAGAGTAGCACAAAGCAAAAGAAGAATATATTCGAGGCATCAGCACAACCCCTAAAGGTTCTGCATTAATACCGTCAAAGTGTATCCAACTGACCACATTCGTAGAGCCATTGCTGATAGACAAAGCCTGCTAACGTTAGGTGCGTATCTTCATCTAGGTCAGAAAATTCAAGCGAGTATCGAGTAATTTTAATGCCCACTTGTTCAGACTCCACCGCTCGACAAATCGACGCGGGCAACAATAAGACATGGTCCACTCCCGCCACTCGGATGCGAGCCGTGACAAACATCTTGTTTTTCAGTGGTAAAGCGCTGCTAATCACCTCAACAGAAGCCCCTTGCAAACTGATATCCGTACAAAGTGCTGGCCATTGTGAATTTGGCGCATCCTCCCCCGCATCAATCATAACTTTTAACGCCAAAGGAACACGTGTGTGCTGACGCAAACGTTTGAGCGTCATCTCCTGAGGATACTCGATATGCCACAAGGGATAGGGCTGCTCTTGAATCTTCAACAATCGACTTGAAAAGCTACAAATCCGATTGGCACAAATCATTTTGATTAACAGCGCCGAGCCCTCAGCGATCTTTATCTTTTGCTGGCGAGGTGCACTCAGAATAACGCCTTTCCCTTCGTACAAACCGACAAAGCGTAAATTAAAACGGGCTTTGGGGTGCCGCACCTCCAATCGAACCGGATCACCAGGAACAGGCTTAAGCGAAGCAAGTGATGACACAACAGGCTGCACAGCGAATGGCGCTGATGATGAAGCGTCGATTAAAGATAATTCCGTTGAAGACATGTGTGCTCGTTATTCTAATACCACTCTAAAGCCTAGAGATTCTAAATAGGTTGCCTGCACTGGAGAGGAGACAACCAGCGTCAGGGTCGAAAATTCGCGACGAACCGGGTACAGCTTGCGCAACTGATCAAATGCAATAGCCTGCTCTGCAGCCTCTAAAAAAAGCGTTTGACGCAGTGCACGATCATCCCGATAGGGATCGTACAGCAGTCGCACAGGTAATAACATATCCGCCTGTGCTTCAAGCGCTAACGTACGGGCATCCGCAACAGGCAAATAGTGCTCTAGCGGCAAAGGCGGTGAAAAGCCGAGGGCATTTGCCACTGCCTGTCTGAGCATCCAGGTACCGCGAATTTTCCCATCGAGGCTGTAACCCGCAATATGCGGCGTGGCTATTCTAACATACGCAGCTAACTCAGGGAGCACGAGAGGTTCATGCTCCCAAACATCAATAACAAGGGTCAAGTCGTTTGCGGCTTGCATTCTTCTCAACAAGGCTTGCTGATCGATAACAGGCCCTCTTCCTGCATTGAGCAAAATACTGCCCGCACGAATACGCTGGAGTGTTTTCTCATTAAGCAGATGCCATGTCGGATCCTCACCCGTTTGCGTCAAAGGCGTATGGCAACAGATGATATCGCAGCTCGCTAACAACGCATCCAGCGATACAAACGCCTCTTCCTCTTCTCTTCTTTGTCGAGGCGGATCTGAGAGTAAAGGTGATAGACCCAATGCACGAAGTCGACGCGCCAGACGCCCGCCCACTTGACCAACGCCAATAATGCCAATGGTTTTTTCGTGCAATGAGAAGGATTGCTCTGCCGCCAAGTGCAGCAAACAACTTAACACATACTCAACAACGGCATCCGCATTACAGCCCGGTGCACTGCTAAAGCCAATACCCAAGGCTTTTAAAGCGGCTTCATCAATATGATCAGTGCCAATCGTAGCGGTTCCAACAAACTTCACCGGCGTATTGGCCAGCAGTTCAGATGTTACTTGGGTAATTGATCGAACCAACAACACATCGGCCTCTACAAGATCGGCATGGGAGATGTGCCTACCCGGATAGGTTTTAATCTCACCCATATCCGCGAAAAGTGCATCTAATGCCGGTATATTCTCATCCGCAACAATTCTTAGCGTGTTAGGTGTCAATGCCTTCTCCAGATCTCTATAATACGGGCCGCATAAATTGCGAGACGACTTATTATAGAAGGTTATAGGGTCGGGGTCTCGCATATACAACCACCCTGTTAATGACTAGAAGAGAAACTGTGCTTTTACGCTGGCAAAACGATAATCAATATTTCACTATTCGCGTCTACCGTGACCTAATGGGTGATCTCATTCTCACGCAAAGTTGGGGCGACTGCTCCAGTGATGATAGTGAGTTTACGCATACGCTGCTGTCTTCATTTGAAGAGGCTGAAACTATTGTCGCTAAATGGCGTCTTATTTTGCTTAGGCGTGGTTTTTACGAACGCCCTTCCGACAGCGAATGACTGCGACAATTCGTCACATCGCATAATCCTTTTAATTCAACTAGACTCTTTCCTATGCATGACCAAGACTCATCTAAACCCCGACAGATAACGCCCGTTTTATTTGTTTTTGCACTGGTGGTTATATTGGGGGGCTTAATATTTGGAGTGCCGTATTATCAAAACAGCCAACAAGAGCTTCGAGACAAGAGCGCCGTTTTTTTAAACCCTTTGCCCTGTGACTTAAGCACGGGAGACTGTGTTGCCTTACGTGGAGATATCAGCATGCGCCTCAGCATAACGCCTCAGCCGCTTGCCTCTCTTCAGGCACTCACAGCTAGATTGACCCTAGAAGGCATCCAAGCAGAGGAAGCCCTACTGGAGCTAGAGGGTGTCGATATGTATATGGGGCTAAACCAAACTCGGCTCGATGCCATACCCTCTTCAAGGCATTGGCAGGGTGAAACGGAGTTGGCTGTTTGTACAACGGGCAGTATGCGCTGGCGTGCACGTGTCACATTTTTGGCCGATGGACAAATTTACACAAGTCATTTTGAATTTGATGCGCAATAGCGAACACCCAAAGCCTTGTCTTTAGACAACGCACGTTTGTTGGTTTAATTTCAGGACGTTCTATGAAAACAATTCGAGTTTTGCTTCTTTTGAGCCTAGTCACTTTATCCGGTGTTTTATGGTATCTGTATCAACAACCTAAGCCCATTGAGCAACGAATTTCCTTTGGATCCGTGGGGGGCGACTTTACCCTGCAGTCAGCTGAAGGGCCTGTTTCTTTATCCGACTTTAAAGGAAAAGGAGTGGTGATTTACATCGGCTATACCTATTGCCCCGATGTCTGCCCCATGGCTCTCGCAATCTTAGGCCAAGCACTCAGAAACATGCCCGAAGAAGACCGAGAACAAATACAAGGTATTTTTATCAGTGTTGATCCCGAGCGTGACACGCTGGAGCATCTTGCAAATTACGCCAGTTTCTTTTCGCCACAACTCATAGGTGTCACAGGTTCTAAAGAAGACGTCGACAGTGTTGTACGCCAGTACGGTGCGTTTTACCGCAAGGTAGAGATGAAAGACTCAGCGATGGAATATGCCGTCGATCACTCCTCTCGTCTCTATTTAGTGAATCCAGACGGTCAACTTGAAGCAACGGTCACACACAATGTCGACCCTAACACGCTGGTTCAAAACCTTAATAAACTGATTGGGAAATCTTAGGATCATTGATATGAAGAAACTACTCATTGCCTGTAGCCTGTTCACCTCTGCAAGCCTGTTTGCCTGTGAGGATTTACACATTGTTGATCCATACGCCCGAGCTATGCCACCGGGCCAACCCAATAGCGCCGCGTTTATGACACTGTCTAATCATGGCAAGACAGACGTTGCCATCATATCCGCACAGTCAAGTGTGTCTGAGGTGACAGAGCTGCACACCCACACTGAAGTCGATGGCGTCATGCAAATGCGTCAAATTGCACAAATTGACATCCCTGCTGAAACCGATGTTCATCTAGAGCCGGGCGGCTTGCACGTCATGCTTATTGGTCTTAAAACAACCCTAACCGAAGGCGAAGAGATTGACCTTACCCTCAACCTCTCAGACGGAACCGAAAAACAATTAAGTATCCCAGTTCGACAAGTGATGCCAATGCGCTCAGCTGAGCATGGACATGGACATGGACATGGACATGGACATGGACATGGTCATAGCCACTCGCACAAACACAGTCATTGAGTGAATAGAATCTACAGCTGCAATGACATGCATCATGTGGCTGTAGATCAACTCTCCCCGATTCAGGCTAACGTAAATCCGCTAAACGAAAACGCTCACGACACAGGTCGCGAGGCGTGTCATAAAACGCAGCCAATGCGTTACGAAAAATTTCCGTACGCATGGGTAACCCCTCCTCGCAGTAATGACACACTTGCTGATAAACCGAATGCTTAAACTCAGTATTATCCTTGAATTCTCCATTAAGGTTATCAGTACTCACCTGAAATCGATAACCCGCTGCGTCAGATAAAATCCACTCTGTTGCTTGGGGTTTAATTTCAACCTGCTCGAATAGAGCTTGCTGTGCTGCCGTTCGACCATCCGGCTCATACCAATAACCAAAATCCTCTAATAAACGGCGTTGCGGCCCAGCGATTAACCAATGAGAAATTTCATGCAATGCACTGCTAAAGAAACCATGCGCGAAGACTATTTCATGCAAATCCTGCCCTGGTTGGGCAGGTCTATATAGAGGCTCGATATCCCCTCTGACTAAACGCGTTTGATAGGTATCTTCAAAACAGTCTTTAAAGATCTGAATCAGATCGTCAACCCTGTGCTCCATCGTTAATTCAACGCCTGCCAAGTGTTATCATTCAGCCACCAAGTACGACCATCTCGCTTATCAATTCGCACAGCTACAAACCCTTTTACATCTTGATCCGCTCGCTGCACCTGAACTTCAAAAATCGAGTTACGAAGCGTGCCACTTTCACCAATATCAATCCAAGCACCACGGTCAGCCAACCAAGCCTTTCCTGACTCGGCATGGTAGCGAATCAAAATCCAACCATTGCGGGTATACGCCGTTGAAATACGGTAAGCGCCCACAGCCGACCCCATATCTGGAGATTGCATGCTCAAAGCAGACAGTAGCTGCGCAACAGCCGAATCAATTTCTCGAACGGCTTGCTCGATATACTGTGCATTATCACTTTCAGCCTGCCCTGCCACAGAAGGGCCTAACGCACGGCTCTCCGTCAAAAGCTGCAAACGTGACATATTCAGCTGACCTTGCTCCAACGTCTGTTGGCTTAAAGAACGAATTTGAATCACTTGCTCTTGTAGCAACGTCAGTCGACCTGAAATTTGATCCAATTGCTGTTGCAACGTACCCGACATATCCCCTTGCCGGACTTCTATGGGTCCACCATTTCCAAGGCTAGCCGCTATCTCAGCACGCCCCTCAGAGCTATGAGGATCAACAACGTCAGCGCCACCCTCACCTGGACGCGTATTGGCTTCGTTACAACCCACCAGCAGATAAGACATGAACGACACGATAAGCAATTTTTTTAACATGATACTAAGACCTGATTCGGTTTGAATAACGTATTTTCTCGCACTGAGAGACTAAATGCATATATCATTTGAGTATAAAAAATATTTATTTTATTCTTTTAAGAAGCAATCAACCTGTGCTAATTTTACACTTGCTGAATAACTAACAATTAAGGATGGACATACCATGATTTCAGGCTACCTGTCTTGCACTCGAGGCTCACTCATTGGGCTGCTCTCCGGTGCAACTTTACTCTTAGCAATCAATGCTCAGGCATCAGACCTTCCAGAGAGACAAGTCTCATTAATGTCGAGTTCCTGTGCCAATTGCCACGGTACAGATGGCCAGTTAGCGGGTGCCATCCCGGCAATAGCAGGCCGCCCCGCCAGTGTACTGGAAGCCCAACTTTTAGCTTTTAAACAGGATTTGCAACCGAATACAACGGTGATGAACCGAATCGCTAAAGGTTACACGGATGAAGAACTGAAATCACTGGCGAACTACTTTGCCAACGTTAAAAGAAAGTAAGGGTAACTGACTATGAGCAACAAGAATACGAGTTTTTCTACGTCGCGCCGTCGCCTGTTAAAAGGGCTGGGCATGGTTGGTTTACTTCCTGCTATTCCCACCATCGCGGCCAGCACCTCTGGTCACGCAGGGCATGTCATTGTCGTTGGTGGTGGATTTGGGGGTGCAACGGCTGCAAAATACATTAAGCGTGGGAACCCAAAGATAGACGTCACGTTGATCGAGCCCAACTCCACCTTTTATACCTGCCCATTTTCAAATTTGGTCTTGGCTGGTGAGCGCAGTCTTGACTCAATTGGTCACAACTACGATGAGCTCAAAAATGTCTTTGGTGTGAAGGTCATTCACGCATTTGCTGAAGACATTGACGGTGTCGCACACAAAGTAACACTCTCCACTGGAGAGGTTTTAAGTTATGACCGCTTACTCTTATCACCGGGCATTGATATGCGCTGGAACGCGATAGAAGGCTATGATCAAGCGGCATCTGAAAAAGCGCCTCACGCATGGAAAGCGGGCAATCAAACTCTTCTGCTTCGCAAGCAGTTAGAAGAAATGGAAGACGGCGGCACTTTTGTCATGTCAGTTCCTGCCGACCCCTTTCGCTGCCCACCGGGGCCTTACGAGCGCGCAAGCTTGGTGGCTCACTATTTGAAACACCATAAACCACGCTCAAAAATACTCATTTTGGACTCGAAAGATAGCTTCTCAAAACAAGGGTTGTTTACAAACGCTTGGAAAGAGATTTACGGTGACATGATTGAGTGGGTAGGCGTTTCTGGCGATGGTCGTGTCGTCCGTGTTGATGCCGATAAGCGTGAAGTTGAAACTGAATTTGGCACCCTACACTCAGCCTCAGCCTTGAACATTATTCCGCCACAAAAAGCAGGCTTTATTGCTGACCGTGCAGGTGTTACAAATGAGAGCGGTTGGGTTCCGGTAAATCCCAATACCTTCGAATCACAGCAAGTCGCTGATATTTACGTGGTGGGTGATGCAACCATAGCAGCCCCTATGCCAAAATCGGGATTCGCTGCGAATACTCAAGGCAAGGTTGCTGCAGCGGCAATCGTTGCTTCTTTGGCAGGCATTACGGCACCGGATCCATATTGGGCCAACACCTGCTACAGCCTTGTAAATCCTGATTATGGCATCTCTGTTGCGGGGGTTTATAAGGTTGAAGACAATCAAATCATTACGGTACCCGGCTCTGGCGGATTGAGTGCTGCAGATGCGAGCTCAGAAATACGTCAAGCCGAAGCGGCTTATGCCGTTGGCTGGTATGAAGCCATTACTCAAGACACTTGGGGGACTAAATACTAACCTTATGGACGCCTTCTTTAGTGACCATGAACAAGCCGTCCTAATCCTTGGGGCACTGTTAGGCATTGCCTACGGTGCCGTTGGGCAGTGGAGCCGCTTCTGCTTATACCGTGGTATAGAGCAACGCTTTACAAAGACAGATACAGGGAAGCTTCATAGCTTTGCCTTAGCCATGGCTTGTGCACTGCTGTTAAGCCAAGTATTGGTCGAACTCACTGGGATTCAGTTTAGCCAAACACATTATTTCCAAAGCAATCCTTCAATACCGCTTCTTATCCTTGGTGGAGTGATGTTCGGGATTGGCATGCAATTAGCCAATGCGTGCGGTGCGCGTTCATTGGTGCTGTTAGGCAGTGGCAATCTGCGTTCTCTGCTTGTTCTCTTATGCATAGGGTTAAGTGCGTACATGGTGATGTCAGGTGTATTTGCTAACCTTCGCATAGGGTTAGAAAACCTTACTCGCATTTCGCTTCCAAGCGCTTCAGTGCCCGATGCACTTGCCAGAACGGGCCTTTCCTCTTCAGTGTCTCGCTGGAGTGCAACGCTTATTATCGCTGCTGGATTACTGATGTACGCATCACGATCAGAGACTTTACGTGCAACACCCAGTAACTGGCTGGGTGCCGTGATCATTGGCATTTTGATTAGCGCGGGTTGGTGGATCACAGGCGTTGTCGGTGCAGATGACTTTGATCCTATCAGGCTTAGCTCATTAACCTTCGTTGCCCCCATTGGCGAATCTTTACAGTATTTAATGCTAGCATCGGGAATGAATTTAAGCTTTGCAAGCGTTGTTGTGCTCGGCGTCATTCTGGGCAGTTTTGGGCGAGCGTTACTCAGTCGAGAATTCCAATGGCAAGCCTATGACAGCGTCGGCCAAATGCAAAAAGGCATTGTGGGTGGGGTTCTAATGGGAACAGGAGGCGTTCTATCCTTAGGGTGCACACTAGGGCAAGGTCTCAGTGGTTTTTCAACACTTGCATTCACCAGCCTAATCGCTTTACCCTCGATCATTTTCGGAGCGTACATATCCTTACGCGTCTTTAAATCATACTAAAGGAGAATTCATGAGTGTAAGACGTCTCTTGGCCGCATTCGCACTTGTTAGCTGCTTCCCCGCAACTGCACAAACGGCCAGCGATTGGCAACGACTTGCCCCTCTGGCGCAAACCGTTAAGGCTGAAGAGGTATTATCCAAGGGTATTGATCTAACGCTACCCTTAGTGGCTGAGAATGGTGCCGCGGTTCCTTTACGTGTGAATTTCGATACTTCGCAACTCGCCGAACGTGAATTTATTCGCTCTATTCGTGTTTTTTCAAGCGGTAACCCGAATGCCGAAGTAATTGATTTTCACTTTGAAGCTCCCTTCAGCCGAGTTGAGCTATCGACACGCATTCGTTTAAGTGAATCGCAAACAGTATTTGTCTTAGCGGAAAGTAACCAAGGACGTCAGTGGTTGAATCAACGCGACGTAAGAGTCACTGTAAGTGGTTGCTTAATGACAGGAGATGACTCGGTAGAGGCTGCCGCTATGAACACTCCTAGAATTGCACTGCCGAGAAACACTCGACCTGGTGAAGCGGCAGAAGTCAGAACGCTTATTAATCATCCGATGGAAACTGGCTTTCGAGAAACGGCTGCGGGTGACGTCATTCCTCAGCAACTCGTTGAGTCACTGACCATTGAACACAATAACCAACCCATCCTGCTTGTTAAATTCCATACAGGCACATCAGCAAATCCCTTTGTCAGTGTTTTCTTAGATGAAACTGACAATCTTCTCTTCAGATGGGAAGACCAGCAAGGTGAGCGCGTGGAGGAAAAACCTTAACGAACTCTCGGGACCTGTGACTTCGTGCCTTAACACTGAGTCACAGGCCATCTCGAATGTGAGTTTTACAAATTACTCAGCGTCTTTTTCTTCAGTCAGTTCACGCACCGACTCAACAATTGCTGACGCTTTTTCTGCAACTGCTTCTTCTGCCTGTTCAGCCAGCTCAGCTGCGGCTTCAGCGTTTTCGGTAGCGACTGCTTGTAAAGCATCAATCGCGCTTTGCGCGTCGGCTTTTAACTCCTCAACCGCTTCCTCTACTTGTGCTTGCCCTGCTTCAACGGCTTCACTAACGGCTTCTGAAACCTCTTCGACACGAGTTTCAATCGATTCAATGGTTTCTTCAATCAACACCTCAGCCTCTGAAGCGGACTCTTCAACGGCGTCTACCGCTTCAACCACTTCTGGGGCCGTTTCCTCAACTGCTTCAGGAGCTGCCTCTTCAACCACCTCTGGAGCCGTCTCTTGCTCAGCCTGAGACGTAGCGGGTGGAGGCGTAACGGGTGCCGCAGGCTCTTCTTTCTTATCACAGGCGGCCAAGCCTAATGAGGCCGCTAATACAAACGCTAAAGTCATGGGGGATTTCATACAGTACGGACTCCATTTTGTACAACATTATAAATACGCTGCAAGCTTATCATACCGCAACGCAACATGAAAAAAAGAATTATTATCGATTAATATCAACACAGGCTTAAGCACCTGATTGAGATCAACATATTTTTACGCGTTTGGCAATTCTACATGAGAATCAGGAAAGTTTAGCTATTTACACTTGAGCCATTGTCATAGATGATCTGATCTATAACTCACGCTGACTTTGAGTGGTATTTCTATGAGCAACCCGAAGCATACGATTTTTTGGATGACGACTTTCTTAGCCATCGTCGGTGCCGTTTGTGCCTTAATTTTTGCTCCATTGCAAACCGTTTTCATGGCAAACTGGGTGTTTAACCTTCTCATTTTCGTAGTGCTATTGGTGGGTATTGTCATCACCTATCGCCAAGTATTCATGCTGTTCCCCGAGATTCGTTGGGTGGCTCAGTTTAGAACCGGACGAACAGGCCTTTCTATTTTACGGGAACCCAGATTGCTCAAGCCCTTAGCGAGACAGCTCGGTGAAGACTCCAAACGAGATCGCTTTTCGCTATCAAGCATGTCATTGCGAACCGTCTTAGATGGTATTCGCACACGCCTTGACGAACAACGCGAAATTACTCGCTATTTTATAGGTCTATTGGTGTTCTTAGGCTTACTCGGCACCTTTTGGGGCTTGCTGGGTACCATTTCCTCTGTCGGACACGTCATCATGAGCCTGGATATGCAGCAACGAGACTTCGCCGAGGTCTTTACAGCTCTGCAAAGTGGTTTGTTAAAACCCCTTGAAGGTATGGGAACTGCCTTTAGTTCATCCTTGCTAGGCTTAGGAGGATCCTTGGTTTTAGGCTTTCTTGATATTCAAGCGGGCCATGCTCAAAACCGTTTTTACGACGGCTTAGAGGAGTGGTTAACAGGCGTCACCAATCTGGTTGAAAAAGCACGTTTTCACGGTGACCCTAATGATCCCGATGCAATTCCTGATGACAAAGCACACTTAGATGTTCTTCTGGAGATAGATCGATTAAGGCAAGAAAATCTCAAGCTTGCGACTGAGCTAGCACGCAAACAGTCATAATAGGCCAAGGAGACTTTACTATGCTGAGTTCGGGACGTCGCAGTCGAAGTAGCATCAATATTTGGCCGGGGTATGTCGATGCCTTGTCGGCCTTACTCATGCTCGTCATTTTCATGCTCATGATCTACATGGTCACACAGCTTTACTTATCTCAAACTCTCTCTAACCGAGACACAGAGCTTGCCAGTCTAAACGATCATTTAAGCGAAATTACGCGACTGCTCGGTGTTGAAGAGGAACGCACGCTTCGATTATCCGCAGAGCTTGAGGCCCTCCAATCCGAATATGAACGTAGCCTATCACGCGAAGCCACTTTAGAATCGGTTTTAGAAAGCTTAGTGACTGAGCTGAATAATGCTGAAACACAACTCACCGTCAGTCAAGCCGAAATTCTAGATTTACAGGCATCACTCGAAGCAGAAAGACTGCAGAAAGCGGCTCTTGAACGTTTGCAGCAAGACGCATTATCAGCCTTACAAACATCGAGCGACACTATCGCTGCTCATCAAGCGCAAATCAGTGTATTAGAAACCCGCTTAAGTGCTGCGCAACAAGAAGCCGAAGACTTACAACAACAGCTGATCACTCAGCAACATCAGCTTATTGAACTCAAAAGCACTTTAGAGGATGAGCAGTCTGCTCTGGCACAAGTACGTGCTGAACTTCTCCTAAGCCAAACCGAGATGCAAAACCAAACCCTTGCCTTAGCAAGCACACAACAGCAGATCCAAACACTGACTCAACGGCTGACGTCAACAGATGATAACTTAAGGGACGAGCGTCGCTTAACCGCAAATCAAGAGGCATCTATTCGACGCTTAACCCACCGAATTGCCCTATTACAGCAGCAACTGCAACAAATCAGCAATGCCTTGCGCTTGCAGCTTTCATTAAATGAAGAGAAAGACACCGAGATTGCGGGGCTTGGGACACAAATTAATCGGCTTCTGGCTGAGCGAGTCAATGAGCTAGAGCGCTATCAGTCCGTATTCTTTGGTCGATTACGCGAGGCACTAGCAAGCCATGCAAATATCCGCATTGTCGGAGATCGCTTCTTGCTGCCATCCGAATTGTTCTTTGAGTCAGGTTCTGCTCAAATTGGCGCGGCAGGGCAAGTAGAGCTCAACACGCTCGCCTCACTTTTGCTGGACGTTGCAGAAGATATTCCATCGGATATTGACTGGATTGTTCGAATCGATGGGCATACGGACCGAGTTCCTATCAACACCCCACTTTTCCCCAGCAATTGGGAGCTTTCAACGGCACGCGCCGTTTCAGTCGTGCGATATCTAATCGACCAAGGTATTCCTCCTCATCGCCTAGCAGCAACAGGATTTGGTGAGTTTTACCCTGTCGATACAGGACAATCTGCACAGGCATTTCAGCGCAATCGACGTATCGAAATAAAACTCACTGACCGGTAGGTAATTGCTTAGTTCTGCATTCGTTGCTATTGAACTGGTGGCCATTCTTATGGAAACCTCCCAGCGTTGAAAGCCGAGAGGTGTGTCGATGGCAAGTAAGCGTTTTTTTGTGAATACATCAATATGACCTACCGTTTAACAGGGCTGATACTCATAGAGGAGCAAGGCTCATTCTATTAACTACCCGTTTCACACCTCACTTTGCGAAGCACCTGAGGTGATTTGACCACCGCCTGAGGTGCGACAGCCAACATACGCGATAGGTTTACCGTCATCCAAAGCATGGGCGGCACCCTGAACGATCACGCAACCACATGAAACTCTGTCTCCTACACGCGCCACAGGACTGCCTTCAACAATTGAATTACCACCACTAACGATAGTCCCTCTTCCGTGCCCTTTTCTAGGACAAATATGTGAATCCCCAACACGCGCAATGGCTGGCATTTTTCATTCCTCTTATTAATCATCGTCTCACCCCTGCAATCACTACTCTGTGACGCGCTTACGTCGTCCATGACTCGCTCAACAGCCGCCGTCCTGGCGGCAGACGGTCACAGTGCAGTAATTACAGGGCCTCGGGTAAACTCCGCAGTTGCTTCTAGGCCAAGATCAAGGCTATTCAATCCTACGTATCAACAATCCTTGATCACCCTTGACCGACCTCTTCGGACAGATTACAAAATATCGTCTGAAATTCCTCTAGAGCACAATATCAGCGACCATCAAAACACCCTCTTCATTCATATAAAATACAAAGCGAGAAAACGTCGTGTGCGTTGCTCCCGGGCGTTCCCACTGTATAGGGTCGGGCAACAGACGAACGACACGACCATCGGCCATAAACTGTAAATGGTCTAACTCAAGCGGCGTTTCTAATTGATCAAAATGCAAGGGTTGAAGTATGCGACCATCTTCTCGTCTTTTAACGTAGCCTTTATAAGGCTCCACGCTGTGAATAAAGTCATCTGCCGAATTGCCCATGTTCAAGGAAATGGCCGCGTTTTTCCAACCCGGTTCCATGATCCTGCGCATACCACCAAAGTCGCCGCTCTCTATCAGCCTGTGAATATAACGATAGGCGTCGCGAACTTCTCTGCGCAGCTTGGGTGTGTCTTCCAATACAACCGCTTCGTCCAACCAATGGAAGCGTGGGAAACGGTCAGATATTCTGAATTCGGCGATTAAGTGTTGGCTAGGAATCGGTGATTCAAGGCCATGATTCACCCAGACATGATTACTTTTTAACTTTAACTCACCCGTGGTCTGCATATGCGGTTGACGATAAACAGGATCAGTATCAAATATCGTTTTTTCGTTACTGACAATTTGCCCTGCTTCCATATCATAGCGTGCATCCACTAGTGTAATCCGCTCTCTTTCCCGGGTTTTTAAATGAACGGACTCAATGGAAATGTGAATGAAAAAGTTTGAATTAGGTTCGACAATAACCTTACCAAACTCATCATACTTGAGCTCAGTGGGGCTAAAATTAAACGTCACGCGATTAATATCAGATTGCATTAAGTGATTGATAGGCAAGTTAAAGCTAGTTGATCCTATATCATTTTCTTTTTTGGTTGTAATACCGTTAATAAATACATCGTACGCTGCACCTTGAGCATGTACGATGACATAATAATTTCGATCAATCACATAATCCGATGCACGTGCCATCTGAGTTCCTTTTACATTCCATATCATTAACGTCACTGCAAGCAGCAGCACGCCACCCACAATCCAAGCCATAGGTTTTGTTTTCACTCACTACCTCCTCAAAAAAATTGAAACTCTGTCCATTTCGGGCTATTCGCGTTGATCGGATTGACCGTCGGTGCCAGTATTTGATGAACTCCTAAGCTATTCGGATTTTTTAAATCATGGTAATCCTTTGTGATCTCACGCAGGAGGTTATCTAATGCAACTTGGTTATCCACTTCATAAGGATGCAGCCTTACTCTGTTTTCTAAACGTTCCAGCTCTTCTCGCTGCGCAATTGGTTTGGGCAAGTCGTAGGTCCTTAACACATACTTCGCTTCTTCTACACTTAGCCTAGGGGGTTGTGAGGACCCACCTGTCTTACGCTCCAGATCCTCGGCTTCTAAACGGGCGGCTGTACGATCCGACTCTGCAATGTTGGCGTCTACCGCATCAAAAATCGTTTGTGTGGTTTTGACGGTATCGACTTGGGTAGTGCTATTTTTTAATCCACCATCCCCCGCTTTCACGGAGGTGTCTTCATAACGCATCTCCGCATAGACATTCACCTCGGCCACGAGTCCTTCAAAATAACTTCTAGACTCCCATTTGCTGGTATCATCTGAGTTTTGACGCACTTCGGTGCACCAAGCGGTGTGGAGGGAGCCGTTGGCTCCGACTTTCGCACTAACGCCCCACACTTTGCCTTCTACGTGAAAACGCAGTTCGGCTTTGCCCATCACTTTTAACTGGCCTGAGAGCGTTGATTGCTGCCAGAGCCCTTTAACACTCGTGTCATCTCCGTTCGCATGAAGCGTGAAGCTTGCGTTAGGGTGTATTTTTAGATTCACGTTACTGTCTGCGGCCAAGATGATGTTGGCCTGCAAATCACCATTTACACGTTCGCCATTGGCGATGGCTGTTCGCGTTTTCCTGATTGTGCTCGCGGCTGCGGGCATAAACATTTGTGCCGCGGTATCCAGAACATCGATCGTCCCCGTCACACCTGCTTTTAAAGTGGCATTGACCTCGCCAAAGTTCAGTAGCAAATCGGGAGTTCTCGACTTTGCTTGTAACTCTATACCAATGAATCCCAGCCGCACGGAGGTGCTAAGCGTCACACGGTTTCCGTGGGTAACGTTTGAGCCTGCAGTGTTTGATGGCGCACCCTTCCTCTGAGTGTCTGACACTTGATCCACTAATTGTTTTAGCAATCCAAACACACCGGGGGCTTTCTGCTCATTAGATGAGTGGCCGCCGGATGAGTCAGCAGATGAATAGACCGACTCCTTCGCCTCGCCCTTGTATTCTTGTTTAAGATTGCCGTAGATATAGGTGAGTGCGGATTTTGCACCGTACTCAATTTTCAGTGGCGCTGTTGTACTGAGACTGAACAGAAGGCTAACTTCTGCGGAGCCCTCAAGCTTGATTTGAGGAAGCGGAATGACTTCAAAGGTTTTTGTTGAGGGTGGATGATTGACGCACATACGAGGCGTGATACGAGTGGTATCCGAGCCTGATAACTGGCAGTGAAAGGTCACAATCGTATCCAGAATCATCAGTGCCGTCAGCACATCCTTGGGTATCCAGTTTACAAATGCCAAATAAGCTTTACCTGGCATCGCGACTTTGGATTCAAAGCTGTAGTCCATTTTGGTTTCAGTCCCCTCTTGGTTTTGAACCGAAAGGCTGACTCGCTGAGGATCAGGTTGCTTACAGTCTTGACCACACAGAAACTTTCGATAGCTAACCTTGACGTTGGCAAATAACGCGCCTACATCACTTGCATCGCTGCCTTCCACTTGATCGGCAATCACCAATAGACACGAGCTAGGGTTTGGATTGACATCCGTTTCTGCAAAGGGCCATTGGATGTATCGCGACGAATCCTTCGCATCTTGAATTTTACCATTAAACTCGCAGCACTGATTGGCAGACTCACAGGGCACGCACGCTGTATCAAGTGGCATGTCATGAAGGTACAGTCGTGGTCCTCGCACAGGAGCTTGAGGTGTTGTTTTTTGCTCATTCATTGTCTACGTCCTGCTTCTCTTAAATGGGAGCGTCCATCTATTGCAAGAGGGGCGGCTGTTTTTATCGATTGCAACCAAGCGTACAGGTGCTGCAACCCTTGTGACTGGGGATCGTTGAGTAACAGTGCCGCATCAGGACTATTTTCTGGAAAGTTATGACCTAACCAGAGGAAACAGTCAGCCAGTACGGTCATTTCATTCTGTGTTGTAAAGCGATACTTGGATGCATTTTGATAGGCGAGTTGAGCGGCATCCACGTAGTTATAAGCCGGAAATTGCTCATCATAGGCTTGGAAAAGTGCAACAGCTAAATTTAAGACACTCCGTTGATTAAGCAAATGAATGAACATTTGGTATTCATTAGGATTTACTTTAAAGCTCTGGTTAGAATTATGCTGAGCCAAGTCAGGTACATTTTCTAGTGCGAGTTTAATAAATCGAGTGGGTGAAGATGCTCTCTTGCCTAACTCTTCAGTCGCTATACTTGACGATGCAGGTAGCTGCATTTGAAACGTGAGGGGGACATAAAAGGACCCAATTCCGCTGTAAAACTGTGAGAGCTTTTGGATATTAAGAGCGCTCACCATATCCAGCAGTACTCTTGGATCGTAAAAACGAAAGTAAACTGGCGCATTCGGATTGACTGGATCACTGGCCAAGTGGTTTCGGATATTGAAATACACGGTTTGTTATTCACATCCTGTTGAAAGGCGTCCATTGATATTCTGTCCTTAGTAATTGCTTAAGTCGTTTTGGGGCAATGTGATACAAAGGGAGATCCTGCCCCCGCGGCGACTTCCAATATTTCAGGTATCGACGGTATAGCCGCTGTACCTGGGGATGCTGAGCCCACATTAATACTGGGTGCTATGTTGATACCTCCAGATGTGATCACAATCGAAGCACCACCTGACACCAAGGTAATTTTGCTGGCATCAAGTACGATTTCCCCCGATACTTTATACGTCATATCGCCGCCGACTTTACTGTGCTGGCTGCCTCCGAGCGTGACTCCCTGATTGCCGTCTATTTTTTCGGTTAGGTTGCCGATGATGGTGGTATGTTGATTTTGATCAACTTTTTCAATGCGATCCTGTGCAACAGCTAAATAGGAGTTATTTCCAATCGTCGCCGTGTCATCGTATTCAACACGTTTGTGGTGTGAGTTTTGTACTTGAACTTCCATGTTCTTTTGAGCATGAATATAGATAAACTCATTACCAGCCTCATCCTCAAACGAAAACTCATTAAACCCTTTGCCCTTATGGCTTTTACTGCGAATAGTGGAGCGGGTTTTATTGGCAGGCAGGCTGTTCGGCGGCATCTGCTCAGCATTGTACACTCGCCCGGTAATGATCGGACGATCCGGGTTGCCGTCGTAAAAGTCGACGATGACTTCTTGGCCTATGCGCGGGATGTAGATCGAGCCCCAGTTTTTGCCCGCCCATTGGTGACTGACACGCACCCAACAAGAGCTGTTTTCGTTGTTTTGACCGTAACGATCCCAAGGGAACTGGATTTTGACACGGCCGTATTCGTCGGTGTAAATCTCTTCGCCCTCAGGGCCGACCACCTTGGCATGTTGTGGGCCGAGCATTTTTGGCCAGCCGGTTTTAAGTGGTGGGCGGTAGACACGCGAAGCAGGCATACAGACGAATTCGTTTTCGTAACCTCGGCTTTCTTCATCACGGCTGGTGTAGCTGTAGTCTTCAGCTCGGTGCTGAACGCTGACCAACAAGTAGGTGTCTAGCTCTTGGGCGGCGTCATCATGGCGCACCAATTCAAACTGATGGCCACTGCGAAAACTGCGGCAGTGGCTTTTGCCAAACACTTGATCATGCAGGGCTTCGTTATGCTCGGTGCGCAGGCGAATCAGTGGTTCACCCAAGAGTTTGCTCTTGTAACGGCCCGGATAAGTAAATTGCTCGAAACGCTCAACGCCCGGCACGTCCATCATGGCTTTGTCAAAGGTTTCCATGCGATCCGAAGGCTTGGTGAAGTCATAGTCACGCTGGGCAAGACGCCCTGTGCGAAACTCGTGCTGGTGTGACCACGCATAGATGGCATCTTCGCTCAAACCGCTGCTGCGGTAACTGACCTTGCGTTCTTCACAGACATCCGTTCCAATGAAATGGTCTGATAGCACCAGCGTATGCTTGCCCGCTTCGTGCTTAAAAAAGTAATAGATACCCTCTTCTTCAAACAAACGCGAGAGGAAGGTAAAGTCACTTTCTTGATACTGAACGCAGTACTCTCGCACCGGGTGTTGGCCGAATAAGCGAAACTCGACATCATTAAAGCCATTGTCCGCAAAGACCTCGCTGGCAATCTGACGTATATCTTTATTTTGGAATATTTTTGAGTCACTGGTTTGCGTTAAAAACCAGAGCCAAGGCACCACATCTGCCCGATAACTGCGCAGATGTTGGAGTTGCTGACCCTCTTCCCGAAAGCGTCGAACATGGGCATTGATAAAGGTGTAGGCATCTGTTTTTAGCCCCTCCTCATCGGTCTGCATGATTTTAAGCGTGACATTTTGGCCGACAATGTCGGCGGCTTTCACCGATGCGCGTTCGGAGTAGAGTTCGATTTCGAATGAAAAGAGGCTCGACATCGCCTCTTCGCCTTCTATTCGAGTCAATAAAAAAGCGTCTTCACCGAGAGGTGTATCGATGGCGAGTAAGCGGTTTTTTTGTGAATACATCAATGTAACCTACTGTTTAGCAGGACTGATGCTCATGGAAAAGCAGGGCTGACAGCAATTAGGCTCAGCAAAAAAGAGAGTGCTCATCCATGAAGCAACGACGACTTCCTTATTGTAAAACGCGCATTTAAACAATTAATGGGTGGAGAGGTCAACCTTGACTGGGCACATTTGAGAGCCTTATCCATAGTTATCCAGTAAATCTGTGTGTTAATCTTATCTGATGATGGTTGCACGAACATTATCTCAATTACATACATACGAAGCTCGCACTTCGCGCAAAAGGTCTAAATATGTTACTTGATGGAAAAGAAATTTATCGCGGTTATGATGAGTATGGCCCTGTTCTTGTAATTGATGATGGCACCAAACGCTACCTATCATTTGGTGAAGGTGACGAGCAGAGCTGTTGGTTAAAATCCGAGCCCCACCTCCCCCAACTCGACTATATTCGCGCCATGTGTTTAGTGCTTCTTTTAACCGAACCCAAACGCATCATCAGTCTAGGACTAGGGGCTGGCACGCTTAACTCATGCCTCCATTTTCATTTCCCCGAGTCGGTCCAGCAAATTGTCGAGCTAAGACGCGAAGTGATTGATGTGGCCCATCGTTATTTTCAACTGCCACGTGGCAAGCGCATTCAAACACACCATATGGATGCAAAATCCTATCTGGACTGCATTGAATCTAAGCCAGCTGACATTATTTTTAGTGATATTTACGATGAAAATGGGGTAGATGAGCAACAACATGACCCAGCCTACTTACATGAATGCTACGAGCGATTAAAACCTAAAGGCTGGCTTGTCTTAAACTGCTGGAAAGAGCACAAAGGAGAAACCTTACTCACCGAGCTTGCAGGTCTTTTTGATGATATTCGCACCTGTACAACGCAAGAAGGCAACTGGATAGTCTTTGCCGGAAAGCAACGTGATACGCAAAGTCAAAAGCAATTGAAACAACAAGCAAAGCTACTTAGCCAAACACTTGGATTCGCGTTGTCTCCGTATTTAAACCGAATGAACCTACTGAACCAGCCTCATTTACTCTGAATAAACTCGTCGCTTTTTCACTGTAAAGCGCCTCTTATACGTTGGCTTACCGACGACAAGATGCGCTTTCGTTTTAGAGCACTGAGCATCACTACCTCCTTCCTATATCAACCCGCTCAGACCCTCTTTAAAAAACAGGATTTTTTCTGACATTTAGATATTTATTCAGGAAATAATTCTCGCAAAAATGGACCAATTAGAATTTTAAAACGAACATATCTACGAATACAGGAAATTCAAAAAAGCTCTGCTAGAATGTATTACATCGTCGATTGACGCCTATTTTTTAACGCATCTTCCCAATCAATGGGGCAGGCTTTTAGTTAAGGAGAGTTCATATGTCCGGAAATACCATCGTTCTCGGTGCAGGAATGGTTGGAGTTAGCGTTGCTTGGCATCTTGCAAAACGAGGCCGCTCCGTCTTATTGATCGATAGACGCCCCCCCGGACAAGAAACCTCCTTTGGCAATGCAGGTATTATTCAGCGCGAAGCAATTGCGCCTTACGCATTTCCACATGACCTCAAAACACTATTGCGTGTTCTGCCCAATCGTAGCATTGATATCCGCTACCGCCCCGCTGGAATGGTCGCTGCTGTTAGCCCACTCTTTAGTTACTGGCTGAACTCTTTTCCAAGCCGTTATAAAAAAATTGTCCCACAGTACGCTTCGATTATTTCGTTATCAACGGATGAACATGCTCCTATGATTGAAGCCTCAGGTGCAGACCATCTTGTCAAAAAAGAGGGTTGGCTTGAACTCTACAGAACACCAAAAGAACTGGATCGCCGCGAGAAAGAAGCCCTAGATGCCGAGCGCCTATATGGTGTCGAATTCAAACGCCTCAATCGTGCAGAACTTGACCAAGTGCAACCTGGCTTATCGTCAGACATTGTCGGCGCGATTCACTGGCTAAACTCATGGACGGTAGAATCTCCGGGCGATCTGGTACAAGCCTATGCTAAATCCTTTGAAGCCATGGGTGGACGCTTTGAACTGGCCGAGCTAAAAGGTGTTCAAAAAACAGCAACAGGATGGACCGTTAATACAAGTGAAGGCAGCCACGAAGCCGATGACGTTGTCATTGCTCTCGGCCCTTGGTCAAAAGACCTCTTAAAAACTTTAGACTATGACTTGCCCCTGTTCGTGAAACGTGGCTACCACGTTCACTATAACCAACCTCAAGGAAAACCCTTAAAGTACTGGCTAATGGATGCTGAAAAAGGCTACCTGCTCGAACCCATGAAGGCCGGTGTACGCATGACAACTGGCGCAGAGTTAGCCGATTTAGAAGCTCCAGCCAGCACAGGACAACTGGATGCAGCCGAAAAAGTGGCCAAAACCTTATATCCAATTGGCAACCGAGTGGAAGCTCTCCCTTGGAAGGGCGCAAGACCTTGTATCCCCGATATGAAACCGGTGATTGGCCCTGCTCCTAAACATCAGAATCTTTGGTTTGCATTTGGACACGGTCATCAAGGCTTCACATTAGGCCCTGCAACAGGCCGCTTACTGAGCGACATGATGCACGGCGAGTCAACTCCAATTGACATGGCTCCTTTCAGTCCTAGTCGTTTCTAAACGCCCTAGGTTCATAAAAGCCGAAACGGTGCCTCCCATGATCGCATCGTTTCGGCTTTTTTATTTTTGACGATTAAAGGGAATAGCCCTCTCCCGAGTTTGAGGGTAAGATTAGTGTTTTTTTGAAGAATAGGGCTCCAGTATGGGTCGCGCTTATCAGAACCGTAAAGAATCCATGGCCAAAACGGCCGATCAAAAAACCAAGGTCTATAGCAAGTACGCACGTGAGATCTACGTGTCCGCTAAATCAGGCGGAACCGATCCCAGTGGTAATCTCGCCTTAAGAGGCCTCATTGAACGTGCTAAAAAAGACCAAGTTCCCGCTCACGTCATTGAAAAAGCCATAGATAAAGCCAAGGGATCAGGCGGTGAAGACTTCTCAGTTGCCCGCTACGAAGGCTTTGGTCCCGGTAACTGCATGGTGATTATCGAATGCCTAACGGACAACCCGAACCGCACTTTTGGTGATGTACGCCACTGCTTTACCAAGACTAAATGCAAAATTGGTACACAAGGCAGTGTTAGCCACATGTTTGACCACTGTGCAATCTTGGCGTTTAAAGGCAGCGATGAAGAAGCCATTCTTGAAGCCTTAATGAGTGCAGACGTCGATGTCACGGACATCGAAAATGAAAACGACATGATCACTGTATTTACACCGCATACCGAATACGCAAAAGCCAAACAAGCCTTGGTTGAAAACCTTGGCGAGATTGACTTCGAGGTCGATACGATTCAATTCCTGGCACAAACCACAACGGCCATCAGCGATGAAGATCAACCCATGTTTGAGCGCTTTTTAGATCTTCTCAATGATCTAGATGATGTACAAAACGTCTACCATAACGTTGAGTAAAGGTGTTTCATAACCGAGACGGGCACTGTCCCGCCTCGGCTAAATCTCTTAAGCAATAACTAATTGCGCTCTTCATATCAAAATCATGACAACACAGGAGGCGGTTAACCCTCCCATAAAACGATTAAAAACCGTCCAATGTGTTGGCGTTTTTAATAAACGTCCGATTGCAACACCAAAGCCTGCCCAGCAAGCAATCGCCGGAAAATTCACAACTCCCATTGCTAGGATGATCATGAAAGATGACAACATAAAATCATCTCCGGTTAAGGTAAAAAGGCCAATCGCTGAAATAGCCATCATCCAGGCTTTCGGGTTTACAAACTGAAAAGCCGCTGCCTGAAAAAACGAAAATGGGCGCTTTCCGTCTGCATTTTCCAATTGAGGCGGAGGTGATATTGCAATCTTCCAACCCAACCATACCAAATACACACTGCCTGCGACTTTAATCAACGTCTGGAAAAATGGAAAACGTTCAAAAATAACCCCTAAGCCCAGCATCACCATGGCCATCAACAACATAACGCCGATGGTAATACCGAACATATGAGGCAAGCTGCGAACAAAGCCAAAATTAGCTCCAGATGCGGTTAACATCACATTGTTAGGGCCAGGTGTTGCTGACATGCTCAATGAAAACAGCATCACTGGTAATAAAAATACGGCCCAATCCGTCAGATGTGAAAACATACCTCCCCCTTAAATTGTAATCATACAATTATTGAAATAGACGCCCGATAAGCGATACAATTACCTTAATCCGAACACACAATGACATCAATGTTTAAGTTGTCATGACTACAATTCAATGTAAGGGCGACAATTGAATGGCACCAACATCTGAAACCAAAGCATTGCTTCAAAAAAAAGCACGTCAACGCTGTCATTGGCTTCCCATCCTCGATAAATCCTCAGGCGTACTCTATCTTTCATTGGTCAATCAATTAGCGGCCGATATTGCTAATGGAACGCTGAAAGCAGGTGATACATTGCCCCCGCAACGTCTTCTTGCGGATGCATTGCAAATTACCCTTGGTACCGTCACCCGAGCCTATCGAGAAGCAGAGCGCAGGGGGTTAACGGAAGCAAAAGTTGGCAGCGGAACACGAATTCGCGGACAACAGGTCGACTTACCCAATTTTCATCACTTATCAAAAGCCTTAGCTGACAGTATCGATTTATCCCTAAGCACTCCAATCCCTTCATCTTTACGGGGTGAGCAGCTTCGACAGATTTTATTGCGCCTATCCAATCATCATGGCGAAACAGAAAATGCGATTGTCTATCAACCCGAGCAAGGAAACCTTACCCACCGTCAACGCCTTGCCCACTGGATGAATGCTCAAGGATTACGAGTCGATGCACAGGAACTGCTCTTAACAGAGGGTGGACAGCATGCCGATTACTTGGCTCTTCAAACATTTGTTCGCCCTGGAGAGGCCGTTGCCTCGGCTAATATCACCTACCCCGGTATGATTGCTGCCGCAAAACAGCTGGGCTTAAAACACATCAATGTCAGTTCCGATGCCCAAGGGATTCGGCCCGAATCCTTAGACCGTATCTGCCAACAGCAAAAAATTCGCTTGCTGTACTTGATGGCTGAGTACAACAATCCCAGCTGCGAAATGATGAGTGAAGAGCGACGCATTGATCTCGTCGAGGTTGCGAGACGTCATGACTTGCTCATACTTGAAGACGGTGTTCAGTTTGTGCCCGCAAGTCACAGAGGTACGCCCTTTTTTGAATTAGCCCCTGAGCGAAGCCTGTATATTTTCAGTGTGTCAAAAATCCTCGACGGAGGCCTCAGATTCGGCGCCCTGCGTGCGCCATCCCCCCTAATGCCAAAGCTCTCGAGTGCATTACGTGCGCAGTGCTGGGGGATAGCCGGACTAATGGGGTCTGTTATTTGTGAATGGATTGACATGGGAGGAGCCGATCAATTGATTGACTGGCAATGGCAAGAAGTGAAACATCGCCAACAGCATTTACGCCAGCAGTTTAAGGACTACGACTTACGCTCGCATGAGTTTGGTTTTCATGCATGGCTTAATCTACCTGAAGACTGGAGAGCGTCACAGTTTGTTGAAGAGGCCAACCAACGTGGGGTTACTCTGATCGGTCCTGAGCCTTTTTGTGTGGGTTCATATCCAGCCCCGCAGTCTGTGCGAATATGCGTGACCCCTCCAAGGGATTTTTCTATCTTTGCAGAAGGAGTCGCACGCTTAAAACACTTACTCGAACAAGGCCCATCAATGAGTACGGCGTTGATTTAGCTCTTACAACGAAAGAATATCGATACGCTCCATGAACTGAACACTGGAGGGTGAAGTCGCACACGCATCTTCATCATCCACTATGCCATGCGCGTAACCTCGCTGTAGGTTCTTAAAATCAAACAAGGCCGGATCTGCCAGATGCGATGGGACAACATTACACAAGGACCTGAACATGGTTTCAATACGACCTGGATAGAGCTTATCCCAACTCTGCAACATTTCCTTAATCACTTGACGTTGCAGGTTCTCTTGCGATCCGCAAAGATTACAGGGAATAATCGGAAAGCCTTTAAGCTCGGCATAGGCTTCTATGTCTTTTTCGCGTGCGTAAGCAAGCGGCCGGATAACCATATTTTTGCCATCATCCGATACCAGCTTAGGCGGCATGGATTTTAATTTACCACCGTAAAACATATTCAAGAAAAAGGTTTCCAGTATGTCATCACGATGATGCCCCAAGGCTATTTTATTCGCGCCAATCTCTTCAGCAAAACCATATAGGGTTCCGCGACGAAGACGAGAGCATAACGCACAAGTGGTTTTACCTTCGGGTACAACAGACTTAACGACGGAATAGGTATCTCGTTCAACAATATGAAAAGGAATGCCCAGACCCGATAAGTATTCTGGCAACACATGTTCCGGAAAGCCCGGCTGTTTTTGATCGAGGTTAACGGCAACTAACTCAAAATGAATCGGCGCACTTTTTTGCAAGTTCATCAGAATGTCGAGCATGGCGTAGGAGTCTTTGCCTCCCGACAAGCAGACCATGACTTTGTCACCATCCTCTATCATGTTGAAGGCTTCAATGGCCTGCCCCACTTCACGACGCAAACGCTTTTGAAGCTTGTTTAAGCGCGTTTTGATTTTTTTATCTTCTAAATTCACGGAATGGGTCAAGTCAGTATCTGGGCTAGTCATCGAATTACCGGATCATGCGTAAACGTGCTCCCTAGAGTGGAACACATCAAAATTCATTGGAGGACAAAATGATGGGCTAGTATACATGGCTGTTTATTGTTTAAACAGCCTCTGTGTAGCAGACATAATTCGCCCGCCCCTTAGACTTTGCCTCATACATTGCCTGATCGGCCTTGCGAATCAGCTCACTTAACTCAAGGCCATTTTCTGGGGAACGACTTATCCCAATACTGGCAGACACCGTGACCGGATGCTGACGAATAAGGATCGGTTGACTCAATAACGAAATAAGCTGACGTGCCACTTCATGACAACGCTCAGACTCAGGCGACTCTTCCATAAGAATCAGAAACTCATCTCCTCCCATGCGGGCCACGATATCCGACTCTCGAACAATTGCTTTCAAGCGTGTAGCGATGATGATTAACAACTCATCTCCCACGTCATGTCCGTAGGTATCGTTAACAGGTTTAAAACCATCCAAATCGATGAATAAAACGCTTAAGCCCGCTCCCATTGCTTGAGACTTTTGCAGTGCGGCTTCCGCTGAGCGTTCCATACCTGATCGGTTCAGCAAACGCGTGAGTGGATCAAAACTCGCTTCTTGTTCAAAAAATGCTGAGGTTTCTTTTTCCTTTTGCAAATCACGCCAAATAATTAATCCTACCAGCAACACACCGCCAGCGGAGGCAATCAATACCAACAACAAGGTCAGTTTAGATTGGCTCGATGCGAGCGCTTCTATTTTGTCCACCGACACTTGTATCTCTAAAGCCCCCATTAATTGGTACTGCTGCCACTGTTTACCGGGTTCCACACCGGCTCCGACTCGTCTATCAATGATATCTTTACGCTGCTCATAGGCATTATGACAACTCACACAGCTTTCTGAATTCGCGCCATCAGCCACCATGTAACGCAAGGTTTTAACACCATCAATTCGCTCAAAGCGCTTGACTGGCTGCCAATCGATAGGCGCTGTAGGGTTATCCTGATCTTGTGTTTTAAGCTGTTCCCAAGCCCAATACTGAAAATCATCAGATAAGCCCTGATTTGAGTCTAAATTCCAGAGACTCAACGGAGTATAGCTATAAGAAGCCATATTATTGGCACTGACATCGCGGGCCACTAATTTTAAAAACTCCGAAGGGATGGGGAGTTCAGAAAAATGCATGGGCACTTCAGATAATTGAGTGGAGTACACACTGCGCGCACTGAGCGCGTGACTGGTCACCACTTCTGCAACCCTCGTTGCTTCATGCTCAATAATTCGAGCTTGCGACCAAACCAATATACTGTAGTTGGCGATGCCCACTAACAAAATAATGACGGCCAACAAAACGAGCACAAATGAGGATGTTCCTTTGCAAAACCGCTTTTGTTTAAGATCAGTGATCATGCTGTACTCTTTTTATTGACTAAACGCATCTTCAACTCATGCTTAAATTGATTACCGTTGCTCATGATCAGCCTCATGATGAGGCGCTAACCAGCCAATTTCGATTGCGGTTGCAGCTCCAATCATAGCGTATTCTAGACTGGGCGGTAGCATCAGCCAGCCAGGCGCTAACTGCAGACGACCGCTCATAATCTCGGCTCGTGTCTGCGGGTATAAAGGATACTGTGTTGGATCTGCATAGCCGTCCGGCCAGACGGGGGCCAGGGTATCCATGTCATATTTATCCGTCGCCCCTAAGCTATGCAACAACTCATGGGCTGCCACCAACTGATTGCGACCTAAGTGTTCTTGACCCGCATAGCCGTTCACGACTCCAATCATCCCTTTCTGCAATCCCAGCGAGTGTTGCATAGGCCTAGGATTTTCTGGGGAGTAAAAGCGAATAAAAATGCGTATAGTATCGGACTCTCGCTCACTGTCATCATACTTCCAAGCCCAGTAACGCATGCGTAGCGCCCAAATAACCCCCTCTAAAATACTCGGCTCTTGCGGAATATCCGGTGGAACCGCATGAATTTGGTCAACCAATTGCAGTTGAATGGGGCGCTCTAAAGGCAAGCGATAACGACGGGCTTCCCGATTAAAAAAACGCTCCATCTCATCAAAGGCATCAAGTGTTAAACCATCAATCCAATCTTGCGTTAACTCAGATCCATCGGCATTAATGGGATAAATCCAAGCGATTACGGGTTGCCGCCACCCCTCTTCCCTAACCCTAGAGAACCAAACATTTAACAGAACAATCAATAACAGCGTTAACAACAGCAACGACCGAGCGTAACGCATCATTGCAGGGCGATTCATGGTATATTTCCTTTGTTTTAAGCAAACAAACCCGTTTAATACCTGATGTTATTTTTAGCTAAGCATACTCTTTTTACGCGCAGGACACGATGCAGACATTCCCTCATTCTTTTAAAGGCCTTTTTGAGCACTGGCAAACGCTCGATACATGGCTTGTTGCTCATCGTGAACTCTGGCATCAAGCACCCTTTTACCAACCTCAGCCTGACTGGGCGCTTAAGCACCTTGAGTTATCCAGTGCACTGCAAGAATTAACCGATCAGCAATGCACCTTCTTCGAAACCCACCCTATCGAGCTAACACAACACATACAGCATGCCCTGCCATCTCTCGGTGAAGCAATACGGCTGTCACAAACACCTGTATTAGAGGGGCCATCTATGGCTCTACCTGAAGTAAAGGCGAGTGGAATGCCCGGTCGCAAACGACTCCAAGCCGGTGCGTTTACAGGTGCGCTTCTCCCGCTACCCCATTCAATTGTTGACTGGTGCTGCGGTTGCGGCCATCTTGCCAGAACATTGGCGCCGCACGTGTGTCACGTTGTCGGATTGGAGTGGAATCCTACGCTCGTCGAAAAAGGTAACAAGACAGCTAAGAAATATCGTGATGCTGTTGAGTTACGTCACCAAGATGTCATGAGCCCTTCACTGCATTTACCCATTGATGCCCATGTCGTAGCCTTACATGCCTGCGGCGACTTGCACCGCCACTTACTCAGCCATGCTGCTAATATCAAGTCCAAGCGCATCAGCCTATCCCCCTGCTGCTATCACTTAAGTCAACATAAACAATGGCAGCCCCTATCACAACGAGCACGAACAAGCTCGCTCATACCTGTTGAGTTCTCCACACTCCGTTTAGCGGTTCAAGAAACCGTTACAGCCCCCCAACGGGTTACACTTCAACGCCTTCAGATGACCGATTGGCGGCTCGGTTTTGACGAGCTACGGCGACACCTTTGGCCATTGGAACCGATTTCCCCTCTCCCGTCTGCACCTAACCATCTGGTTCAGGGTGATTTTGAGGGATTTTGTCGTTGGGCTTTAGACACAATTCAGCGTCCGCTAACCAATCCGTGTCATTGGAAAACTTGGGAAGAAAGAGGGAAAGCCAGAGCAAAGACTTTACGGCGATACGAACTGCTACGCCATCTTTTTAGGCGTCCACTCGAAATTTGGCTGGTTCTGGATTATGTGCTGTTGCTGGAGGAACAAGGGTATGAGGTTCAATGGGGGACCTTCTGCGAACGACAGCTCACCCCTCGTAATTTACTCATTGATGCACGACTAGGAAAGAGTGAAACTGAGTGATCACTTTGTGACTGGTGACGGCTTAAAGAAACAACCCGGCAATCACACTATAACGCACGGCTTTGCCAATACTGATTGTCAACAAACTCCATCGCCAGTTCACACCTAACCAACCTGCGACAAAGCACATGGGATCACCTACAATAGGCAACCACGCCAGCAACAAGGCAAACGCGCCATAGCGCTCGATCCAATCGCGCGCACGTTGTTGATTTGGTTTGTCTAATTGTTTTAAGGGATAACGTGTTTTTAACCATGCTCCCATGCCAAATGTCACCATGCTACCCAGCACGTTACCCAAGGTAGCGCTCAACAATAACAGGATCAACGATTGCTGACCTTGCGACACCAACCACGCCAGCAAAGCTTCTGAGCCGCCAGGCAAGAGCGTTGCCGAAAGAAACGCGCTTACAAATAGACCAACCAACTCAAAATTCATCGCTACCGCCATCTCATACAGGTCGCATCCATTGACTTGTGGGGGCTGTGCGATGGTCTTCAATCACATCCAAAAATGCCTCGCCGTAAAGTGCAAACTTACGTTCACCTATTCCGCTTAAGCTGCGCATTTGCTGTTCTGTCTGGGGCCTGTAGAGCACCATTTCCATCAAGGTTGCATCGTGAAAAATGACATACGGAGGCACATCTTGCTCTTGCGCCAAACGTTTACGCAATGCACGAAGGTCTTCCCACAAACGCTCTTCAGCAGGGTCTAAGCGACGCATCGCCGGATTGCTGCGTTCTCGACGTGCAGCGGTTCGGTAATCTGTTTTTGCCTTGCCGGAAGGTGTTCGAGGATCTTTTCTAAGCTGCAAGGTTTCTTCACCTTTCAAAACAGCACGGCATTTATCATTTAGGAGCAGCACACCATGCCCTTCGGCATCCACCTTAAGATAGCCTCTAGCCACTAGCTGCCGAAACACCGACCGCCACTGATTACGATCAAGGTCTTTACCAATTCCCCAAGTACTGATTTTATGATGATTGTTTTGTACGACTTTTTCAGTTTCTTGCCCTAACAGGATATCAACAACATGGTTAACACCAAAGCGCTGACCGCTTCGATATACGGCAGACAAGGCTTTGCGAGCCGCATCGGTGCCATCCCAGACGGGCACGGGCTCTAAACAGGTATCGCAGTTTCCACAAGGAGGATGATGTGACTCTCCAAAATAGCTCAAAAGCACTTGACGACGACAGGTGGTAATTTCACACAGTCCCAGCATTGCTTCCAACTTTTGTCTTTCAACCTGTTTGTATCGATCTTCTGCTTGAGAGGCCTCTAGCATTTGCCGCAAAAACAAAACATCCTGAAGACCATACACCATCCAGGCATTAGCAGGGAGACCATCACGTCCAGCCCGCCCTGTTTCTTGGTAATAGGCTTCGATTGACTTAGGAAGATCCAGATGGGCAACAAAGCGAACATTGGGTTTATCGATGCCCATTCCAAAGGCGATCGTTGCCACCATGATGATACTGTCTTCGGTTAGAAATCGGTGTTGATGATGCTGACGCATATCGGCACTGAGCCCTGCATGATATGGCAATGCATTAAAGCCCTTCTCGCACAACCAAGCGGCTGTTTCCTCCACACGCTTTCTGGACATGCAGTAGACAACACCAACATCCTGTTCATGCTCAGAACGAATAAACGTCAGCAGTTGCTCTCGGGCTCTCTCTTTTTGCCCAATTCGATATCGAATATTGGGTCGATCAAAACCTTGAATGAAATGCTTTGCATTGGACAAGGCCAAACGCGTGACAATCTCAGTTTGCGTCCGTGTATCCGCTGTTGCTGTTAGCGCAATTCTGGGAACATTAGGAAACAACTGGCCTAACTGGCCGAGCTGCATATACTCGGGCCTAAAATCATGCCCCCATTGAGACACACAATGGGCTTCATCTATTGCAAATAACGCGATCTCCATTCTCTGCAATAACGCCAGCGTTCTTGGCTGTAACAAGCGCTCGGGTGCCACATAGAGTAAGTCTAACTCACCCAGTAACAACTGTTGTTCCGTCTGCTGTAACTGCTCAAATGGAATAGAGGAGTTAAGACAGCCCGCTCGTATACCCAACTGAGACAGGGCACTGACTTGATCTTGCATTAGTGCAATAAG
The DNA here is from genome assembly GCF_009821115.1 of Nitrincola alkalisediminis. GTDB lineage: Bacteria > Pseudomonadota > Gammaproteobacteria > Pseudomonadales > Balneatricaceae > Nitrincola > Nitrincola alkalisediminis. The sequence goes on from NZ_VYTY01000002.1 coordinate 179,387, forward strand.
CGGCGACACAACAACCCCAGTGCCTGAACGCACCAAGGACGGCAATTGATAACAGAGGGATTTACCACCCCCCGTTGGCATTACAACCAGCACATCACGCCCTTCAAGCAGGGTATTCACGACGTCATCTTGTGGCGGCCTGAATTGACTAAAGCCAAAGACTTCGGCGAGCTGTCGGCGTGCGGAATTAAAAAGTGGGGAGTCATCTGTCATAGGGCGATATTATCCGCGAAGCCGTCGAGATTGTCATCCTAAAGGTCAGGAATCCTTGCATCGATCCTCACACCCTATATTTCATCGTCTACTTTTTGGAAAATTCATACATCCACGCGGATGTCTCTTGTTTATGGATAGCCATTCATATTACAGTTGAAGTCAACGTTGCTAAGGCTCCGACAACTGAAAGAGCGATGATCAATATAGGGATTTGACAATGTATACCAACAAAAGTGAAGCGACCACACCCGCGTCAACCAACCCAAGCCAGACAAACGTACAAAAGCCATCGGCTGACAAACCTACGGCCGTTGCTCAGTCTCAGCCTGCACCGCAGCAGACGCCCCCTCAACCCAGCCCCGCGCAACCGGCTGCAGTCGCCCAAACGGCCACCTCTCAGCCAGCGGCTCGCGTGGTGGTTAGACACGAGCCCGTTCCACCGACAATCAGACCTGAAAACAACGCCTCTATTGGTTCCAGTATCGAGGTCGAAGGCACGGTCAAGGGTCAGGAAGACTTGTTGATCGAAGGCAGAGTCAAAGGCACAATCGAAATCAAAGATCATTGCGTCACGATTGGTACACAAGGCAATGTGTCTGCCGATGTTTATGCACGTATTATTTATATTGATGGCACGGTGACTGGCAATTTAATAGCGTCGGAAAAAATCATCATTCGCAAGAGTGCTGATATTCAAGGCAGCATTGTCTCTCCACGCATCAGCCTTGAAGACGGTGCGCAGCTCAACGGCTCAATCGATATGAACCCCCAGTCTGAAGTGCTGAACAAAGCCTTTGGTAAAGCGAACTCATCGTCGTCAAACACTTCAACCAGTAAAACAGACGCTTAAGCATCAATACTTCTCCCTGTACCTCACCCCCTATGCGACTCAACACATGTATGGGGTGAGGAGTAAGTTTTAGATGACGACAATAACGACACTTACAACCTGAGCTGTTTTTATTTGAAGGTCATGTCAGACTGAGTGAAAACAGAGCAAGATACTCAATTGATCAGCTGATATACAGATTATAAACGTATCAGATTAACGCATTACAGGTTAGAATAAGCCGTCATGCTAATGGGGATTACACAGATGAGCTCTGCAACAACCGGTTTAATTACTGAAGCTGAACTTGACCAACTCGAAACATTTCTTTTTTCTTCCGCCGTATCTGAAGATGCATTGGATCTTATTGGAACGCACGGACTTTTGTGTGCCATCAATATCAGTCCTGTTAAGATCCCTGAACAAGAATGGCTTGATTTACTGTTCGACACTGAACCACAGTGGGAATCCGATGCTCAAAAAGACCACATTCTTGGCCTGCTACGTAAACTTCATTACACCATTGGTAATGACCTTTACAACGATCAAGAAACACTTCTGCCTTGCGAGTTAACACTCGATTTGGACGATGAAGACGAGGATGAAGATTTAGCCGAACTCACCATTTGGGCTCAGTCTTTCATGGAAGGTGTTTTTCTTCGTGAAGAAGATTGGTTTGGTGATGATGAAGAAACCGTTGCTGGATTGCTTCTACCCATCATGGTTGCCTCCGACTTATTCGAAGACAAAGAAGTGCTTGAAATTCGTCAAGATCGTGCGCTAAGCGAAGAAATGGCTGAGCAAATCCCTGAACTCTTAGTCGACTTATACCTGCATTACCACGCTCCAGAAAAATAGATCGCAGTGGGTGGATGCCTATCATACAAAGAGACAGACATCCACCTAAACGCCTCAACGGCTTAGTAGCTCACACGCATTGTGCTGCCTTGACCTAGGACACGCACACGCTGACCAGGACTAAACTGTTGGTTGTTATCCGCTTCTTGCACCACAGACACTAAACTACCGTTATCTAAACGCACAGTAATTTCATAGCCTTGACGACGACTTGTCGCTTCTTCAATGCGCTGCCCTGCAATACCACCTGCAACCGCACCGATGACTGTAGCAATAGTACTGCCACTGCCACCACCGACATTACTGCCTGCGATACCACCAATCACCGCACCTGTACCTGCACCGACGACACCATCTGTACGTCCTTCGATGATAACAGGCACAATTGTTTCGATCCGTCCCATCTGAACGGATTGCGCTTGACGTGCTTCACCACGGCTATAGCTAGTGCCCGTTAAACTTGATTGAGCGCACCCCGTTAACACTGCACCGCTTAACACTAGGGCGATGATCATTGCTGATCGTTTCATTGCTTTTCTCCTTACCCAACTGAAATGTTGGCTATTATGCCTAATGAATCCATCCTACTAGAATCAAGATGAATGCTAGCTGACCCAACTCCTCTTTTGAAGTCAGCTTCGTTGATACTTACCATACAGACGTGAATAAAGCCCATTTTGTTCCATCAACTGATCATGATTTCCTTCTTCTGCAACCTTTCCATCTTCAAACACAAACACGCGGTCAGCCTGTTTTACTGCACTCAACCGATGTGCCACGATTAGAGTTGTACGCCCTGCTAAAAAGGTTTTCATCGCTTTATGCAGAGCATACTCTGTTTCAGTATCCAGCGCAGAGGTTGCCTCATCCAAAATCACCACTTTAGGATCTGCCAGCACCATTCGAGCAATCGCTAAACGCTGACGCTGACCTCCTGATAAGCGCACCCCTTGTCGTCCAACAAGCGTATCTAAACCATCGGGCAGCTCATGCTCAACAAAATAGTCCAACTGCGCCACCTCTAAGGCTTTCCATAGCCTTTCATCATTATAGCTGCGCCCCATGCATAAATTATCTCGGACGGTGCCATTAAACAATGCGGGCTGCTGCAACACGGTCACAACATGCTCACGAACACATTCAAGCCCTATTTCGGTGACAGGCACCCCATTAAACGCGATCTGACCTTGCTGTGGTGTATAGAGTCCCAACAACACTTGTATCAGGGTAGACTTACCCCCGCCACTGGCTCCTACCAACGCAATCTTCTCACCCGGTTGAATCCGCAGGCTAATTCCTTTTAAAACCTCCTGACCCGGCACATAACTAAAGTGGATATTGTCTAATTCCACTCCAACACTCACCCCCTCCATAAAAGGGTTCTGATTAGCCGGGTAATGCGGCTCCAAACGCAAATCCAACAGTTTATTCACTCGCTGCAGTGCCGCTTTTGCCCCAAACCACGAATATTGAATGCTTAACACCTCTTGCACCGGCCCCATCATGAACCACAAATAACCAAACACAGCCATCATTTGTCCAACGGATAGGTCTGAAAAAACAACCATCAGCATGGTGACCGAACGAAATAAATCAAAGCCTATTAAAAACACCATAAAACTGAAACGACTGGCTGCATCAGACTGCCACTCGAAGCATGAAGAATGATCCCTTACACCTTTTGCTTTATCGATCAAGCGCATTAGATAATGCCGCTCACGATTACTTGCACGAATTTGCGTAATCGCATCGAGGGTTTCGGTTAATGCCCCCTGAAAGACTTCATAGGCTTGGTTTTCCTGTTTTTTGAGATGCTTGACCCGCTTACCAATCAGCATCGTTAGCCAAATGACAAAGGGATTCAGAAAAAGAATAAAGAGTGCAAGCTGCCAGTGCATCCAAAGTAAAATCACCGCTGTTCCAATAATGGACAGGAGTGCAACCAATAACTTGCTAATTGAACCACCCACAAACCGGTCCACTGTTTCCAGATCGGTTATAAAGTGAGAAGCAACGCGACCACTTCCCAGAGTTTCGTACTCAGCCATTGATATTCGATTCAACCGATTTAACAAAGATGCTCGAATACGAAAAATAAGATCCTTTGAAATAATGGTAAATTGACGCGCTTGCCACACGTTCAGGACAATGGACACAACTCTTAACAGAACCGTGATAACAAAGACGGCCATAATGTATAAAACAGGCCCCTGCCAAGCATCGGGAAAGATGCGATCCACTTGCGCAACAATAAACCCAGGCTGCTCCAACAACACCTCATCAACCAATAAAGGCATCAGCAAGGGTAAGGGTACAGAGGCAATAGCCGCCAAAAATGCAATAATATTGGCTCGAACCAACTCTTTTTTGTGCAGTAAGGCAATTTTCCAGATGTAATTCCAATCGTAAGGGGATTGCTCAGGCTGACTCACTAAAAACTCCTTAGACGACATTTATGCTCCAAACCTTTACTGCGACTCGCGCTAAAAACGAATTAATGGTAGTTTATGTTAACTTTAATTCTAATAATTTGATGACTGACCCATGGACAGCTTAACACTCAATCCTCTTGCCTTCGTGAACGGTGAAATACAACTTCCAGGCTCAAAAAGCCTATCTAACCGATTACTACTCCTCGCTGCACTCGCTGAGGGCGAAACACGTATTACAAACTTGCTTGATAGCGATGATGTCAAACATATGCTGAATGCTCTGGCATTGCTGGGTGTTCAATATGAATTATCGACGGATCGTCGTACGTGCTTGGTTCAAGGTACGGGCGGCCCCTTTAATACAGATCAAGCATTGGACCTTTTTCTTGGCAATGCCGGAACGGCCATGCGTCCATTATGTGCAGCCTTATGCTTAGGGCATGGTGAGTTCACCCTAACGGGCGAACCACGAATGTATGAACGCCCCATTCGCGACTTAGTCGATGCGCTTATCCCACTCGGCGCTGAGGTCACCTACCTCAAAGAGGAAGGCTTTCCCCCTTTAACGCTGCACTCTCGTGGCCTCAAAGGAGGACACGTCAGCATTAGGGGCAATATCTCCAGTCAATTCCTAACGGCGCTTCTTATGTCAGCCCCAATGGCCGAAGAAGACCTCATCATTCAGGTTGACGGAGAATTAGTCTCCAAACCCTATATCGACATCACCCTGCACAGTATGCAACTCTTCGGCGTTATTGTCGAGAATGATAATTATCAGCGTTTTGTCATTAAGGCAGGTCAACGCTACCGCTCCCCCGGCGAAGTCATGGTAGAGGGGGATGCCTCTTCAGCATCTTACTTCTTAGCCGCGGCGGCTATTGCGGGCGGGACGGTTCGAGTCTATGGCGTGGGTTCAGACAGTGTTCAGGGCGACAAAGCATTCGCAGACGTGCTCGCCAAAATGGGTGCCGATGTTACCTATGGCCCAACATGGATCGAAGTCAGCAAAACAGGTCCCCTGCAGGCCGTGGATTTGGATTTAAACGCCATTCCCGATGCCGCGATGACCATTGCGACCACCGCTTTATTTGCCTCAGGCACCACCTGTATCCGCAATGTTTATAATTGGCGCGTTAAAGAAACAGATCGCTTATATGCGATGGCAACTGAATTACGTAAAGTCGGTGCAGAGGTTGTAGAGGGGGATGATTTTATCGAAATTACACCGCCTAAGCAGATCATGCCTGCCAGCATTGACACCTACGATGACCATCGTATGGCTATGTGCTTTTCTCTAGCGGCGTTCGGTACAGCCCCTATCACCATTAACGACCCTGGCTGCACACGCAAAACCTTTCCAGAGTATTTCGATCTGTTTAGATCGATCACCGTCAGCCGATAAGGCAAACGGCCTGATTCAAGATCAGGCCGTCAACCTACACGTACATTAGGCCTTAGAGCCTCCCATACAATTTGGCGACAGCGGAACCTGACCTTCTTGAGCGGCCCACTCATCGGGTGTGTATAGATGCATCGCCAGCGCATGAATAGGGTTTTGCATAAGCTCTGCAACCAAGCCATAAATTTTTTGATGGCGGCGCACTTTACTTAAACCTTCAAAGTCAGGACTCACCACAGCCAATTTAAAATGACTCTCACTTGCCGGTCCAGAGTGCATATGGCTTTCATTTTCCAACACGAAACCTTCAACGCTCAGACCGCTCTTAACCAATGTTTCTATTCGCTGCTCAACACTCATGATTCGTTGCCTTGCTTATCTGCTAAATGTATAAAATGATGATGAATTCGACGAATACTAAACCATACCGTAAACAAAACAACGGGAATCATCACACCGATTACTAAAGATTTATCAAACTCTACGCCTGAGTTGTACAAGGCATCCACGAGATACTTCAATAAACCAACAAGATAGTAACTGATGGCAACCACCGAAAAGCCTTCAACCGTATGCTGCATCATCAACTGTACTTGAGAGCGTTTATCCATTGAACTCAAGAGTTCTTGATTCTGATGCTGAATCGACAGCTCGACTCGGGTTCGCATCATATCTGACGCACGATCAACGCGACGCGACAAATCCTCTAATCGGTAACCTACCGACTCACAAGTTTTAACCGCTGGTGTTAAACGACGGGTCATAAACTCACGTATCGTCAAGTGTCCAGACAGTTCATCTTCGCGCAATTCATCAAGGCGTGTCAGCACCAACTGATGGTAAGCACGCGTCGCCGAAAAGCGAAAGGTTGAATGCGCGCGGTAGGCTTCAATGCGTGCTGCCATATGCGTTAATTCAGCTAGAATTTGCTTCTCATCCACTTGTTCATTGTCTGCCAACCTCTGCGTCAACTCTGCAAGCGTTTGATCCATATCCGCAAGTGAAGGCGAAATACTGCGCGCCATCGGCAAGGCTAACAACGACATAAGACGGTAAATTTCAATCTCGATGAGTCTTTGAGTTAAACGCCCCACCTGACTGTCTGACATGTCTCGATTCAAAATGGTAAAACGACCAAAACCATCACTGTGCAAACGAAAGCTACTCCAGACTCGAGCACTCCCCTGCTGAGGACTGCTACCGACAAGACGCATCCCTTCAAACCACGGTCGAATCAATTGCAAGTCTTGCTCGGCTGAATCTGTCATAGGCTCTAAGGCAATATGAAAAGCCCCCACTACCTGCCCCTCTAGAGCTTCAATCCAACCCGTCGGTAATAATGAAAGGCCTGTCTGTGTAAAATCCGGGGCACCTGTTTCTCGATTCAAATTAATAAAGGTGTAAGAGGTAAACTCCATATGCATTTCACGGCGGACACGCAAATCACCACACACCAACTCATAACAACTGTGTTCGTGCTCGGGGACCGCACAGCCTAACAGCTGATGCAACACCTGTAAGTGACGAAACTGAGATTGCTTTTGTTCAGCATTGGCTAACAACGCGATATGCGTGATTCGCGCAGGACAAGGAATCACCTGAAAAGGACGCGAATGCAGTTCTTCGTAAATTTCATCTCTCAGCGGGTGTAAATCCAACTGATCCAGCTGACAACTCATCCATTCATACCTATCAATTTAACGAAAATAATAGCCGACGTTCACCATGAAGCCCGCCGTTCCAAACGGAATCATTTCCAAATTCATCCGATTATACTCAACACCAAAGGCAGGCAGTATCGCAGGCGCCACCCCAAATCGATTGAACGGAATTTTATCGCGGTACTCACCTCGGTAACCATGAATTAAACCCGCTGTCAGCTTGCCATAGGTTTTTAAGTCACCAGAGTCATGAAAATTGTAGCGTCCTCCCGTATAAAGATAGGTTGTGCGCTGATCAAAGGAGTTGAGGAAGCTTGCTCCCCCGATTAACCATTGCACCTCATCACGCCAATCTCGACCCGAAGGCCGCGGGAGCGCATCAACATTCGTTTCAGGAAAATACCACTCAAGGTTAATCAGTTTCTGATGATTATTGTGATCTGGTTCAGGATCATAGTGAGTCGTCCAGACTGAGGTTTGGATGAGGATCTGATCACCCTCCTTAAAAATACCAGCCGAGACAACTTGACTGCACATCATCCCTGCACACATACATAATGCTATCAATCGCTTAAACACCGTTGAATCCTCTTTAGGTTTCCTATCTTAAGGTCATTATAATGAATTATGTTGCAAAATAATGCCTTTAACGACAGACATCGACTCTGCACCCTAGACTACACATCCAGCCTAGGCTAAGAGCCCTTAAAAAAGAGTCCACTCAACTGATGACATCCATTATACTTTTGCAGGACATCAATGTGGGGATTGTATGCTAATCAGGGTATTGCCAAGTTTAGAAACGCGCAAAGACTGGCTCAGTTTTTTACGAAGGGAAGTCCCCTACTGCCTCGTCGAAACACCAGAGGTGCTGGTTGACTTCCAAAGCACGTTTCTTCAATTAACGCTGTTTAAAGAACCCTCGCTCGACCCTGTTCGCTACACCCTTGGCTCGCGTCAACGCATGGAGCCCGCGTGGCAACTGATTAAAGGCTGCCAATGGCGTTTAAGTTTTTTAATTGAAGGATTGGAAAGCCTAGACTTTAATACACACGTCCGCGATAAACCCTCTTTTAAAATACCAACGGATCTATCTGTACGTAAAAGCTTTACACGTGAACGGCGTTTAATCTCACCATCTCAATCCGGTATCATCACGCCATTAAATGAAGGGGATGCATGCTGGACACTCAAAAATATTCAAGCCTTGCTGGCCTATGACCAGCTACAAGAGTGGACATGCTTAACCGACCGCTTTGTCAGCCCTAAAGCCGCATTAACGTCTATTACGTTAGAGCCTCAGCGCTGGGGTGTCGATACAGATGCACGGGGAGTGAGATTAAGCTTGGATGGAGAGCCCTACATTCAGTTTAGTCATAGGATTCGGCCCGCCACCAGACGTTTGATGACGAACCAGAACCCACTGATATAAACCGATTAAAGACTCTCGTCCGCTGTCTCCAACGCATCAGCCGCCATGATTTTGTAAGGGTGATCAGACGCTAACAATTCCTTTCCTTTTTCAGTCGGAAATTCAACATCAATATCAACCACTCGCCCATCACGACACACGTTGATGATCGTATCCATGCAAGAACTCAACAATGAATACTTTTCATCGGGTGCAGCAATAATTGTTTGCAGACCTAAGTCCGTCATAAAGCCTAAGGATGTGACCGTATTTTCTGAGTCCAGTTTGTTAAATGCCTCGTCAAACACCGACAAACTCAAGCCCCCAACAGGTTGCCCATCACTGCCTTCTTTCAAACGATAGGTTGCGCCCAACGCAGCAGCCATGGCCACGTAAAACGGCACTTGGTGCTCACCACCAGACCCCGTCTTAATACGTTGGGTTAAGGTAGTTTTACGGTTGCCGTCTAAATCCTTAACCACTAGCTCAAAGTTATAAAAATTCCGGTAATCTTGCAGTAACTCGCTTTCACCTTCATTCTTTAGAACTTCATGGATTTTTGCCAAGGCATCCCGGTGCCCTGTGTCCGTTTCGTGATGAATATCGAACAAAGACCCCACATTGGCTTGATCCATACGTGTATAGGCTTCAACCAGTTCAAGGATATCGCGCAACTCAGGGTTAGGCATCATTTCAAAACTGTACATTTCTTTGTGGAATGGACGATTTTTCAAATGGCTATTAAGTTCACGAATCAAATCCTTAATTTTATTGATCTGATCGTTTAGATGCGCAACGAAATCCGATCTAAACGCAGTTTCCGCCTCTAAGCGTGCACGCTCTGCTTTTTGGGTATACTGCGCCAACTCAGACTCTTGTAAGGTGACAACCGTTTCATTAACGTAACCTTCCAAATCCTCATGACTAGAGTCAGGGCTTATATTATCCAATCCTTGATGGCTTAAGCCGCCAGCGTGATAACGTGCCTTGTATTGTGCAACGGCGTCACGTACTCCATTTTTCTTTTTCTCATGCAGCTGAAGTTCCGTCTGAGCTTTTTTCGCCGCTTCAAAAATAATGCGTTCAAGGTCTGAATCACAGCTATCATCTAGGTAGTCACGTTTTTCTTGGGCAGACTGCGCATCGAACTCGGGTTTCTCCTGACAACGACCACGCGCCATAGCGTGCTCAGTCAGTTCTCGCTCAAGCACTTCAAGCGACGCGTTGTCTTTGATCATCCCAGTTCGTGTTTTTTGCAGCTTATCCATCAAGGCTTTTTGGCGAACTTCTAATGACTTTTGCTGCTCAGCATACTCAGCAATACGTTGCTGAATACCCGAATCATCATGATTGCGAAGATCCGTAATGCCCTGCTGGTAGCCTTCAATTTCAGACGCAAGCTGCTCTCGCTGATTCACAAGATCAAAAACGCGCTCATTCACCTGCAGCAAACCAGATGCCATTTGGATTAAGCCATCACGCAGCTTTTCCAGTGACTCATGTTGCTTGCCCAGTGTCGTAAACTCAGCGATCAGCTCATCCACCTGCTTGCCCTGCAAGGCCAACTGATCACCCCGACGCCGAATCCCCATAATCGGGCTCAGCTCATTAATAGAAGTGGTCGAACCTTCGCTCTGTAACATGCAATCATAGGTTAATGCACGTTCATGGCGCAGCAATTCGGTTTCAGTTTCCACAGCCATCACCGCCCCTAAAGCTCGGTTCATATAGGCTTGAGCATGCTCATTGTCACTGTCAACAAACTGAGCCAAGCTTCCGGCTTTCGTTCGCGTCAACCACTCACCAGACTTGGTCGTATTGATAATACGGCAGCCTTTTAAGTGACGCCCTTTGCGACGATAGAGCGTAATCGCTTCCTTGACTCGATCCGGTGCGACCACAAGCGCTTCTCTGCGAGCGCCTAAGAACGACTCAATGGCAATTCGCCACTTATCATCGTTGATATCGACCAGCTCACAAATTGGTGTAGAGTCGATGCCATATTCTTTTAACAAGTCGATGAGTTCACGGGTCGCGTGCCGGACAGGCGCTCGCCCCTGCTGCAATTGCTCTACGGCACTTTTTTGACTTTGAATCTGGGTACGCAGCTCATTAATCCGTATCACGGACTCTTCGTAACGCTTGGCAATCGCTTTACGCACGGGGTCAATCTGCGCACGTAGCTGTGTCAGCGCGTTATCCACTTCAACAGGCGCTTCCGGCCATTGGCCTGCCAAGGTGTTTTCGCCTGAGCGCCAGAGTGCAACCGACTGTTCAACAACGGGTCTAAAAGCGTCCGGCAATAGATCCGGGTTGGCGGCAAAACCCACCGTGGTTCGCATCAGGTTGTACACCTGTTGTATCTTTTCTTTCACCACAGAGGCTTCATGCTGTCGAGCCGAAATACGTGATTCGAGTGCACTCACCTTGTGCGCGGAATCGGTGTTATTGAGCTCTGCGCGAGTATTCGCCAAGCGCTGCATCGCTTCATTCAGCTGTTCACTGTTTTTTTCTAAATCCGCTTGTAACAACTGCTCTTGTTCAGTAAAGGTTTCTAGGCGCTCGGCTGCCGCTTCCTTTTTTAAATCGGTGTGCTCAAAGCGTGCTTCATGCACCACCCATTCGTATTCAATGGCATTCTTGAGGTTTCTCGAGATTCCTTTACACATTTCCTGAACCTTTTCGAGCTCAGCAATGCGGTTTGCCACCTCACGTGTTTTTTGCTCCATTGCCCGATATTCGTCAAGCGACTTTCTGAACGCACCGACATGAACAATATTTTCGTCCAAAACGAATTCTCGAATAAAACGTGTTGGGCTGTCGATGGGAACGAACTTCAAGGCGTTTTTAAAGTTCTTGATGAATTTTTCATCATCATTAGGCATTTGCGGATCGTGACTCAGGTGTGTAACCATTTCCCGGATAAAGCGTGTCGCCCGCTTTTCAAGGATCATATCCGGGCACTGCTTTAATAAACTGTCACGAACTTCAGCCCACGGACGCGGCAAACGTCCTGCACCTTGCTTTACTGAAAAATCGTCAAGAGTGACGGAAAAATCAGGGAGGATAAAACGCCCTAAAATGTCCTCTTCCGCATTCGCTGTCGACGCACTAATTGCAATGCCGACACAGCTTTCTTTTGCGGTTTCAGTGTCAAAAAAGCTTAATGCCATATAGGTCAGAGAGTCTTCTCGGGCATTCACTTTTTTACCAAGGTCATCCAAAAAACCTAAGCAATAGGTCCGCAAAGAACGTTCTGACTTTTCACCGGCCGAGGCATTGAAACTCAAGTGGCGCTTATGTCCTCCCATCAGAATGGTTTGAATCGCATCCAGTAACGATGACTTTCCCGAGCCATTCGGACCGACGATCGCCACATTGCCTTTGATGGGAATCTCGATTGCACCTAGAACATACCAATTGACCAGAACGATACGATTAAGCTGTTTCATTGGTGTTCTCTCCATCTTCTGCTTGAGCCTTTTCTTGGCTTACAGCGCTAGCCTCGTCGGCGTCATCCTCATCTTGCGTTGACGAACGGCTCGACTCAATATCACACAAGGCCTCTAGCTGACCAATATAGTCCTCAACAACCACATGACGAATCGTCGGGTTAATTCGTAGAGGTAGGTTTTTGGGATCGGTTTCGTCCGCTTTTCCTCTTTCAATCACCCCATGGCGGCTAAACAATGAAACAATCTCTTTTAAGCGGGTTTCATTCGGGATTTCTTTCGCCGTTAAGTTACTGTACAGACGCAGCAAAGCATCCGTGGTGGTAATGGCTTTGCCATTTTCAACCTCGAAGTTTTCCAACTTTTGCTCATAGATCTGACGTAAACACAGCAGAAGCAACGACTCATCCAACTTGAGCTTGAGCACCCGCTCTTCTCCCTGAGGAAGCACACCCAAATACGCCTCGTCAGGCTGATACACTAACGTCCAACCAATGGCGGCAAACAAGTTGCGATAGTAGTCGATGTTGGCCGCAATCAGAAAATAGCTATCGCGATGGATAGGGCGATCAGCGTACAAAAACTGGCTGACAAGAAGTAAATTGGCAGCATGAATAAAGTCTTCGGCCTGGTGGTGTTCAGTCCGGGATACGATTTTTTGCAGATCACCTAACATTATGCGTTCCTGTGTATCACAAAACCACGACACTCAACTACATCAGCAACGCAGACATAGGTATCGTCAAATTCAATACGGTATTTTTCAGTGGTTTTACGTGCCTTTTTACCCAAAGACGGTAAATGGCGTACGTAACTGAAACAAATATAATCCTCAACTGATTCAATCGTGAACTCAGTTGCACTCATGCGGGTACGATCAAGAAAATGACGGTCTAGATACTGCTCAATTCGATCAACACGCACCTCACGTCGCTCTTTATACTCTTTAAATAAACGACGCAATTCTAACACACGGGGATCTATCTCACTTTGAGTAATCACACGTGGTTTCGCTTCCACTCGCTTACGTATCGGCGAACGAATACTCATGGGTGAAATAAACCCAGTTTCGTCCAAGGTGGTCAGCGTTGGAATCTCGTCATCTTTCTTTTTCGCCAGCTCAGCAATCAAACGCGACAAGCGAGCTGCCATTCCCGGCGTGGTTTTATCCATGTAACGAACCGTATCCGCCACACGTTTTTCCAACTGGTAACGGAAGTCATCAATCGCGGCTAAACGCTGATCCACTGACTCAAAAATACGAATAATTCGATTAATGTGCTGATGCACTAGCGCTTCCGCCGCATCAAAATCCAACTCATACTGAAGTTGATAGTGCTGCGTCAGTTGCTCTAACTTTAATAAATCAAATTGCAAATCACGGAGCATCGATAAAATCTGGCGACGGTACCGGAAGGGGTTGTTTCGCGTCTTGAGCGTTTTGTAGTCTGAAACCAAAATATGCTCAACAAATCGATCAAAAAACCCCCTCACTATATCCTGCGGGTTATTGATTTCCGATAGGGAGATTTTGATTTCACGAAGCCCCAGCAGCATATCCGTTAAATGCGCACTAAAATCAGCGGCCGTTTGCGATGCCTCTGACAGAGTAATGCCTCGTCCCACAGGATCATTGACGGCAGCTTCTAACGAGCTAAGCACGTTCAGTACCGCACCACCATAGCTTCGCTTTTCAAGCTTAGCGATTGACACCAATGACCGGAGCAAATACGAAACAGACGGCGACAAAAGAACATAGGTTCGATACACCTTTTGCTCTTCCTCCAGCCAACCACACTGCACCAAGCGCCGATAGATACGATTAGTATAGTCCACACTTGAACGTGGAGGGTCTCCATCCTCGTCGGCTTCAGTGACCCAACGACGGACCCCAAGCCGAACAACGGCGTTTTCGATGGTAGAGCGCACCAGATCCTTGGCAATGAAAGGATCGATAAGATCCTCATCAAAGAATAAATCGGCCAATTCAAGAAGAACCGCTTGATAGACTTGGCGGTTCTGTCCCGATAAAGGCAGAAAAATATCATCCGGTAGTTTATTGAAGAGCATGCGTTTCCCTGATCTCTCACCCGATATGCATTACACTGCATGAACAATCTTGAGCGCAGATTCTAGCGGAAATAGAGACATCTTCCCAACTTTTATGCGCAGATTAATTGATCCGCTGGCTTTGCTTAACTTGATGTAAGCGTTCGTAGGCTTTTAACAATTGCTGATGGCGACTAAACGTACTGAGACTTTCATCATGAATGCCCATATCATCAAACACCTGCACGCCGTCCATCATAGAACGCACGTGAGACAAGAGCTCTGTACCATAAATACGCTCAATCACAGGCACAAAGTCATCAACCTTACGAGACTCATCAAGCGTTAGTGCCAATAACTGATGCAGGCAACGGTACTTCATCAGCACTTTTTCGGGCAAGCCACCAAAATTCAGCAGCCAATCGGACAATTCCAATGCCAGCTCTTGCTCACCTAAGGCTAAGGCTAAGCGCAACTTAAGCTCACCAACACGTAACCAAGACCAAACGGTATCTGGATTCGGCAAGAGACCGATAAGCTCTGCAACCGGGTGCTGCTCATCAAAGCCGCCCTCATCCAAGGCCTCAAGAAGATCCGCATAGGCTTCGTTATCAAGGTCAGGCAACGCCAATATTGCCGCCCTAAGCGGAGCCGCCGCATTATTATTGCGCCAAATCAACTCATCAACCGGATAGATTTCGGACATCCCAGGAACAATGATTCGGCAGGTGTACACGCCCAAGTGCTCATAATCCGCAATATAGATATCCATATCCACGCGATGAATTTTAAAACAAAGCTCTTCAAATTCGGCTTGTGTATTGCCTTCGATGTTCCATCTCGCGAAAGGGTAATCCGTGGTGGAGGACATTAAATCCCACGCCACGACCCCACTCGAATCAATAAAATGTGTTTCAAGATTATGCGGATCTGCCGCTTCTTCAATATCCAGCGTTGGTTCTGGAAAATCATGCAACTCATCCAACTCACGGCCTTGAAGCAACTCAGTTAGCGTGCGCTCCAGCGCGACCGCAAACTTAGGGTGCGCACCAAAGGATGCAAAACAACCACCATCCACCGGATTGATCAAAACAACGTTCACTAACGGAAACTTTCCGCCTAATGATGCATCCCTGACTTCAACAACAAACCCTTTGCTCCGCAGGGTCCTAAGCGCTGCTTTTACTCTCGGGTGCTTGGCTATTTCCGACTCAGGAATGAGCGGTAAACTAATACCCGACGAGATAATCGTATTTTTGATATGACGTTCAAAAATCTCTGACAAAGCCTGAACACGTGCTTCATAGACACTGTTACCAGCCGCCATGCCGTTACTGACGTACAGGTTACCGAGGATGTTAACGGGGAACCAAACAGTTTCACCCGTTCTTTGCTTCACAAACGGCAAAGCGCAGATCCCGCGATGAGCATTGCCTGAGTTGAGATCGATGAGGGCCCCAGGTGATATTTCATTGTGCAGATCGTAGTGATTACGTGTGGCCTCATCAAGCAACCCTTCTGGCCAAACCGTTGATTTCACCGGAAACCAGCGCTCTTGAGGGTAATGAACAAAGGCTCTTTCAGCAAACTTTGAGCCTAAGTAATAATCGGCCCAAAAGAAGTTGCAACTTAAGCGCTCAAAAAACTCCCCTAGCGCGCTGGCCAAAGCGGCCTCACGCGTTGCGCCCTTACCATTCGTAAACAGCATCGTACACACACGATCACGAATATGAACAGACCAAACATGCGGAACGGGATTCAACCAGCGAACTTCTTCAATATCGAAGCCAAGCGCCTTCAAACCAGCACTCATTCGTTCGATGGTTTCTTCCAGCGGCGCATCTTTTCCTAAAATCTGTGTCATGGGTTACTCCTGCCCTATTCGCTGGATGCATCTTTCAGCGGAGGACTCAACATCTCTTTAATTGTTCAAAGATTATACGTGAATACGATCCCACCTTACACTCCTTGAGACGGACCCAATACGGCTAAATGCATATCATTTGCGGCAACACCTAGATTGACAAAATCAAAAATGCGTATAGAACGGACAACATCGGTTGCTTTTTAATCAATTATTTTCAATAACCTACCCAAAACTAAAAAAAATGATCATTTTTAAAAAATAGTGTTGACGACCTCCGCCTGGATCATTAATATTTGCGGCCTGAGTTGAGCAGTTCCCTGATAGCTCAGTCGGTAGAGCAGTAGACTGTTAATCTATTGGTCGCAGGTTCGAGTCCTGCTCGGGGAGCCAACTCAATGTTTTTCGGAGTGTAGCGCAGTTTGGTAGCGCATCTGGTTTGGGACCAGAGGGTCGGGGGTTCGAATCCCTCCACTCCGACCAAAACATTTCTTAAAAAAATCCTCTCTCTTACCTAATAATAAAATACCCCCCTTGGTTAGAATTCGTTTTTGTTACAACCACAACCTTCCCTATTTTTCAAAAAGCCATGCTTATAGTTAGTCGACCAGTTTTGAAGCTATTTTCTTTCAAACATATTTTAAATCCGTATTCATTTCGTACATCAAACATCTTTTTTAGTGAACGCGACAATATGCCTCACTTCAAGGCGCTCTGTTTTCCCTAAAATTAAAGCATTTCCAATCTCGCGAGAAATGCTTCAAATGAACTATAAATCACTTTTGTTTAAAAAAGCTCTATTCTTAACGGTATCCTTACCACTTCAAAGCATCGCATCTGATCACGTTAGAGTAGATACCTTATTCGTGACAGCAACCGGAAACGCTGCCCCTGTACAAGATGTTCAAGCAAGCGTTCAAGTCATTACACGAGAGGAGCTGGATCGATTCAACTCTGGTCGCGCTCTTACTTCATGCACTACTCGCTTATGCTTGGAATACTCACCGAAAATCAACTCAAGAAACGGCTCTTCAACCAGGCATTGCGGGTGTGACCGTCAGCTTAGCCAGTGCCAGCGATCTATTGGATGCCATGGAAGCCGCCTCTCAACAAACAACTTATGAAGAGACTCCTGATGACGCCTCAGATGAGCCGCATGAACCTCTTGATGAAGTACCTGAAGAAGTTGTCGATGAGACTATCGATGAAGCTGTAGAAGTACCCGTTGAAGCAGAGCCTGAGCCAAGACCTGCACCTAAACCAGTTCCTACAGAACAGCCTCAACCAGAACCTAAAAAAGTCGCACCCACTCCCTCAACAAAGGTTATGGATACGACTGCAGATATTCAAGGTCAAAGTGAGCAAATTACCGATACACCCGCTGAACAGAGTTCAACTGCTGGTGCTAACACTCAAGGTCAAGAACAGATAGTTGATACAGGAGGAGACCCGGCAGCTGAGGTTAACTATTATGCACAACTGAGTCGTTACCTAGCCCAGCACAAACGTTATCCTATGGCAGCCCGAAGACAACGCCGTGAAGGTGTTGCTGAAGTGAAGTTCACCATAAACAGGCAGGGGCAGGTGCTCAATGCACGTATCGTAAGAAGCAGTGGACATGCGATGCTAGACCAAGAAGTGTTAGAGATGCTGACACGCGCTGCGCCCATGCCAAGCTTTCCACCATCGATCAACCAAAATCAATTGGTCATTACACTTCCGGTGAGTTTTGGCTTGCGCTAAGCTAAAACTCACGTTTGACTTCAAAAAAGAAAGGGTTGCCCTATCGCCCCTCCCACTTTAGATATAACGCCTGCAAATTAAGAAAACAAACTGAATAAAGCATCCAGTTTTAGTTGACTAGTGCATCCACCTTTTTCTAATATTCTTCTCCGATCGAACGTAGGATAAGCTAAGTGGAATACTAGGCTAGCAGAATAGACTACTGGCGAATACAAGTGAAAATCATGGACACGAGCCACAATTATCACCGATTCATTAATATAATTAAGAACAGAAACGCTTTGAGCATAAATTTTTATTTAATAATCAAAACTTTATGCATTCAGGTTAGATGTTATGCCAGCAAGAACTAAAGGTCAAAATATCCAGAGCACTCCCTTCCCTAGCCTAGTGTTTGGTAACAGCCAGAGCTCTATCAATTCAGGGTTTTATGGAATGGTTGATCAGTTTTGCCATTTAACACCAGAGTGCGACTACGAAAGTAAACAAAAAAGTGGTTTCATGCACAAGGGAAATGTTTTTTCAATCAATGGCATCACAATTAATCAAAATTATTACAGTCATTTCTTAGCGACTTCCCCTGTTAAGCAACACAATATACTCATTCCTCTGGCTGGACATCATTTTGGCATTTTCAATGACAAAAAAGTTCTGGCCACACAAAACCAGGGATTCTTTATACCCGAGAATAAACAATTCTTTTTTGAAACCGATTTAGAAACTATCGCCGGAAGCCTAATCATAAGCTATGACATTCATCGACTCAACAACACCATTGAGGTCATGACAGGATCAACTCAATGCACCATCAATGAGTCCTCTGTTAAAGAGATACCTTTGGCCTACAAAACCGTCAGCTTTAAAAAACTCATGATGGCGCTGCTTTCTCAAATTGATAGTTTCAATGCAAATAAAGAACTTTTAGCACTGAGTGGTTTTGATGATCAATTTTATCGACTTCTAACACTACTACTCTGCAAAGAGCACTTTTTGAAAGAGGAGGTATGTGATAACTACGATAAAAAAAAATCAACCATTCGTAAATTTGAGCAGTTTATTGACGAGAACATTGAAAAGTCCCTCCACCTATCAGACTTAGAATCACATCTTGGCGTTACTTCAAGAACACTTCAGTACCACTGCATACAACATCTTGGACTTATTAACCCGGTGGCAATTTATATCTGATATAATGCGTGCATGAATATAGACGCACGCAAGCTCAGCCCAGAGCAACAAGAACTTCTCAGGCAGAAGGCGATTCGCCTCCGCAAGAGAGGCAAAACTTTTCGTGAAATCGGCCAACTTCTCGACGTTCACCCCGATACTGTCGGGCGCTGGTACAAGCGCTACGAGACAGGCGGTGCCACCGCTATTGCTGTTCAAAAACGAGGCCCTAAAAACAAGCCACGCCGATTGACTGAACAACAGGAACAGCAGGTCATAGAAGCTGTGCGCGACCAGATGCCAGACCAGTACAAGCTTGGATTCGCTCTGTGGACGCGTCGCGCGATTGCCCAGTTGATCAAGCAGCTCTGGGGCATCGACATACCTGTCCGCACAATGGGGGATTACCTCAAACGCTGGGGTTTCACACCACAGAAACCGCTGAAGAAAGCATGGGAGCAAAACCCCTCCCGTGTCGATGCTTGGCTGAAGGAGGAGTATCCCCAGATCAAAGCGCGTGCAGAAGCGGAGAATGCCCAAATTTTCTGGGGGGATGAGACGGGTATCAAGAACAACACCCAGCATGGCCGGAGCTATGCACCGGTGGGCCAAACTCCGGTTCAGCCACTGCCTGCCAAGCGGGTGTCGCTGAATATGATTTCGGCGATCACCAATCAAGGCACTGTGCGCTTCATGCTGTATGAGTCGACGATGACCGCCAAGGTGTTGAAGAAATTCCTGCGGGCCTTGATTGAGTCGACACCCGGTAAGGTTTTCCTGATCCTGGACAATCTGCGGGTACATCATGCGAAAGTGGTGAAACGCTGGCTCGAACGTAAGGCGGTTAAGCGCTATCTCGAAGTGTTCTTTCTGCCGGCGTATTCGCCAGAGCTGAATCCGGATGAGTATCTGAACTGCGATTTGAAAGGCATGGTCCATAGTGGTCCAGCTCCCCGCACGGTGGATGAGTTGAAGAAGCACACACGCTCTTGCATGCTGACACTTCAACGGCGTCCTGAACGGGTGAAGAAATACTTTAATGCGGAGCATATTCGTTATGCAGCATAGTTGATGTAAATTGCCGCCGGGTTAATAGCCCAAGAGAGTATATTCGTCTTAGAAAGCTCGAACATGCCTATTATTTGATTACCCGATCATCTCAACTGAATATTACAGAACTAGCTCTAAAACTAGGATTTTCTAGCCCCTCTCAGTTTTCCAAGTTCTTTCGAAAGCAATATGGTGTACTACCATCGGAATTGAACAAGAAATAATTGGCGATCAACATTGAAATCGCCATATCCTTAGCTTTAAAATGCAAAATCCGAAAGACTATAAAACCACACTCTATAACTTAGAGCGCTTTGATTTGACTTTATATTTAGCTTATACAAAAAATTGTAGGGAAATAAACTGCAAGTATATTGATGCAAGACACCCTTTTTCTTTAAACGAAATAAATGTATGATTAGATAGCTTATTGAGACGCTCCTCATTAATTGTAAAGCATCCTTGAATATTACGCTAACCGTCTACACCAGAGATATTAATATTGATCGGCATCAGTAAATTTTTACTTGCTATTTCTTTCGAAAATGCATCAGTATAAAACTCCATAGAATGCACTTCTACTAAGAAAAAATTCCCGTCCGCTTCCTATTCTGATCCACAAAGACATTTGTATCTTGCTCGAGTCTCATTAACATCACAGGCACAAAGCCTTTTGCAGAAAACTCTTCAATAAACATGATGGTTTCACTTAAACAGTGCTTTTAGAAACTCAGGTGTCATCAGTCATCAGTCATCAGTCATCAGTCATCAGTCATCAGTCATCAGTCATCAGTCATCAGTCATCAGTCATCAGTTTAATTAAATGAACTTTTGAAGCATAATCAAAGGATTCATTGGGTAACACGCAGTAGCTAGCATGGGTTGAGGTATTCAATGCTTGCAATTTAGTAAACATATCTATTCCCATAAAGATTAGAATTTATTAAAAGTGAACACTATCACTCAATTTTTAATTACTTCGGAAGGAAGGACTCCAAATCGTTCTTTAAAATACCTCGAAAATTGGGATTGCGATGAAAAATGCAATTCTGCTGCCAACTCCGCTAGTTTTATTTGCTTTTTATTTTTTTCAACTAAATCAAAAGCATAGCCCAAGCGTTTATTTCTAATATAGACCCTTGGAGAGCATTTATGAGCTTTCATACAGGCATACTGAAGTGTTCTAGCAGACACCCCTAGATGGATTTCTATCTCTGTTAAGGCCATGGGTAAATGAAGATTTACATCAACATATTGCTCAAATTTTTGCAACAAATGCATACTCGAAGAAGCGGATATTGATAATTTATCGACGCACTCTTTGAGGAATACATCAGGTTGTAATGTAATTGCCAATAGTCGATAGATCTGATCATCAAATCCTGACGTTTTCAGTAATATTGGATCACCTCCAAATGCATCAATTTGTTGAATCAAATTCAAGAACATATAGCGCAGGTTAACGGCTCCATAATTTAAAGTGATGGACTTTAATGCAGATGCTTTCACTGGCTGCTGTGCATCGCCACCCTGCATGGCACGACTGACTAGGTTTAATCGATCTAGGTTGAACGTAAGATGCAAGCTACTGGTCAACTGCTGAGCACTCGTTTCAAAACGTAAACTCATGCTTGCAGGAGATAAGAGTGCCGCATAGTTTGGAATACTGAGCTTTTCATCCTGGCAATATACACTGGAATGCCCTGCTAAAATTAAGGAAAGGCCTGGTTGCTGAAAACCTGCCGAGGCATAAAGATGGCTATTAATAGCGTGGTTAACAACTAAGTCATCAAGAATAAATACGTTCCCTTTATAGAGAAATGCATTTCGAACGTCAGAGTCGAAATCACCCTCGGGCAACACATGGCTGAACTGATCAGCCAGTGCTTGAAAGCTTCTTTCGATGGGTGCCACCCTATCTCCGAAGAGTAAAGGTGGCAGCGAGCTATCTGAATATTTATTCATGACATAACTACTTTATCAAAACACCCATCCAGCTTGAATCAGGAAGCGTGCTCTATCCACAGGCTCACTGATCGGTTTAGACCCTTCTAAGCGATAAGCTAAATGCGCATTAACGACAAAGTTTTCATACTGACCACGCCAACCAAGGCCGACGTCTCCGATCTGACGACTGCCATCCGATATACTGATATTCTTAGCTTGAGATGCATAAGCTACACTACCAAACACAGACCACTGATGACGAAGCATACCGAAACTAGGTAAAGGACGTCTTAATTCTGCTCTGAATAGGGCAGCGTTAGAACCTGAGAGTTCTGCACTTGGGTACGCATAGACACCGCTCAAGCCTGAAACGCTCATCTGCTCACTACTGTCTATATTTTTTCCATTTAAAGCATATTGCCCAATCATGCTAGTAGTTAAACTAAACTGATGAGGTAATAAACTGATACGCGATAAATTTAGATTCAATTTACTGTACTCACCTTGTTCATGGCGAGTTACCACATCATCCCTGCCTCTGATCGCTAAGTCACCCGACGTGATACTGAGTCTCACTGTACTTAATCCATCAAATCCAAAGATGTTTCGCTCATCACGGACATTAATCCCTGCCGTCACGGCTTGTGTACGACGTGTATCTTGTATGTTCCCTAAATCCTTGTGGGAAAAATTTATTATACCTTCAATTGTTTGTGCTCGAATACGACGAATAGGGTAACTAAAACCAAGATCCCATCCTTTTGCAGTACCACCAGCATCTAGCGGTAAATTAATTACGTCATAATCCGTATAAGAGTATTGTAACTCTCCTCTAAGCCCATTAGGCATTAACAGAGCTGAGTAAGCTACTCGTCCGTTCAGAATAGCTTTCTCTTCCGTAACCAAACCACCAACAGTTAATCTATCTCCTCGGCTAGTTGGAGAGTTAATATCATAGTTAAAACCAACTCGTTGTTTTCCAGAGTATTTTGAACCGTAGTTATCAGCCAGTAGATAGCCATTATAACGTTCAGTAGCGTTTGTACCGACAGCAAAGTCGGAGGTGCCTACAGCCTCGCCTGGCATAACATCCGCACGAACTACTTGGACGCCCGGTGTATCATTGATAATAAGCATCGCTCGTTCTAATGTATCTAGCGATACAATGTCATAATCTTTGACATCATCCAACATCGCTTGAACGATAGAGTCTTTCACCAACGACTCATTGGTTAAATGGAACTGACCATAATTACCTTCCACCACACGGATGGTGATAATACCTTCAACCACCTCTTGCTGAGGAATATAAGCTCTAGCCACGAAATAGCCGTTGGCTCGATAATTACGCGTAATTAGCGTTGCTAAACCTTCTAATTGGCTCAGTGTAAGTTCTTGATTAACTTGACCATGAATCAAAGATAAACTGACATCTGAACTCATTTCACGCGAACCAACGATATTAAATCCTTTAACAAACACAGTTGGACCTGAAGGTAACACCTGCATGGGTGGCTCTATTTCAAGCCCTCCTATCGCTGGCAGCGGAGCTTCGGATGGAGTGACCATCGGCGTCATGGGTTGAACCTGTTGCAAGATATCACCGACATCTGGAATCAACTGAGCCTGAACTTGAATACTCAACACCAGTGAGATCGCCAACGCAAGTTTTGTGGCGGTTGTATTTAATTGTTTCATCATCGTTTTCCTTAGTTATCTTTCACCACAAATAATTGCTGCTCAACACCATCAGGCAAGCGAACACCACCATTGACAATATCGACTAATGAGTCACGAGATACCGGAACACGAACATCCGTATCGGCCGTATTGTCATCTTCATCGCTTGATCCTGTTTCATCCACACCAGCAAGTAACTCTCTAGCCTCAGAGAGGGTCACTGATTGTGATGGCTCATTACCGCTAGGAGCAGACAAAAGAATTAAAGGCCCTTCTGTTGAAAAACTTCCGGATACAATTGATGGATTCAAAACACTACTGAAGCCATTGCTTCTCAAAAGACCATTAGCACCTTGCAATGAATAATCACTGCTAGAAAAAAATGGAACTATATTTGAGAAAGTTTGTTGTTGAATATTATTAATAATACCCTCTGGTACCTCAGATCGTGGATCTCTAGGATCCACTGGATCCACTGGATCTACTGGATCTACTGGGTCCACAGGATCAACTGGATCGACCGGATCAACTGGGTCCACCGGATCAACTGGATCAACTGGATCAACTGGATCAACTGGATCAACTGGATCAACTGGATCGACCGGATCAACTGGGTCCACCGGATCAACCGGATCAACCGGATCAACTGGGTCCACCGGATCAACTGGATCGACTGGATCGACTGGATCCACTGGATCCACTGGATCGACTGGATCGACTGGATCAACTGGATCAACTGGATCAACTGGATCGACTGGATCTACTGGATCTACTGGATCTACTGGATCTACTGGATCTACTGGATCAACTGGATCGACTGGATCTACTGGATCTACTGGATCTACTGGATCAACTGGATCAACTGGATCAACTGGGTCCACCGGATCTACTGGATCTACTGGATCTACTGGATCTACTGGATCTACTGGATCTACTGGATCAACTGGATCAACTGGATCAACTGGATCGACTGGATCTACTGGATCTACTGGATCTACTGGATCAACTGGGTCCACCGGATCTACTGGATCTACTGGATCTACTGGATCAACTGGATCAACTGGATCAACTGGATCAACTGGATCTACTGGATCTACTGGATCTACTGGATCTACTGGATCAACTGGATCAACTGGATCGACTGGATCTACTGGATCCACTGGATCAACTGGATCAACTGGATCAACTGGATCAACTGGATCGACTGGATCCACTGGATCAACTGGATCAACTGGATCAACTGGATCAACTGGATCAACTGGGTCCACAGGATCAACTGGATCAACTGGATCGACTGGATCAACTGGATCAACTGGATCTACTGGATCAACTGGATCAACTGGATCTACTGGATCTACTGGATCTACTGGATCGACCGGATCAACTGGGTCCACCGGATCAACCGGATCAACCGGATCAACTGGATCGACTGGATCGACTGGATCGACTGGATCGACTGGATCGACTGGATCTACTGGATCTACTGGATCTACTGGATCTACTGGATCTACTGGATCTACTGGATCTACTGGGTCCACCGGATCGACTGGATCAACTGGATCAACTGGATCAACTGGATCTACTGGATCGACTGGATCTACTGGATCGACTGGATCAACCGGATCAACCGGATCAACTGGATCGACTGGATCGACTGGATCTACTGGATCTACTGGGTCCACAGGATCTACTGGATCTACTGGATCTACTGGATCTACTGGATCTACTGGATCTACTGGATCTACTGGATCGACCGGATCAACTGGGTCCACCGGATCAACCGGATCAACTGGGTCCACAGGATCGACTGGATCAACTGGATCGACTGGATCAACTGGGTCCACAGGATCTACTGGATCTACTGGATCTACTGGATCTACTGGATCGACCGGATCAACTGGGTCCACCGGATCAACCGGATCAACTGGGTCCACCGGATCGACTGGATCTACTGGATCGACTGGATCAACTGGGTCCACAGGATCAACTGGATCTACTGGATCTACTGGATCGACTGGATCAACTGGATCTACTGGATCTACTGGATCAACTGGATCAACTGGATCAACTGGATCAACTGGATCTACTGGATCAACTGGATCAACTGGATCAACTGGATCAACTGGATCAACTGGATCAACCGGATCGACTGGATCGACTGGATCAACTGGATCAACTGGGTCCACAGGATCTACTGGATCTACTGGATCTACTGGATCTACTGGATCTACTGGATCTACTGGATCTACTGGATCTATTGGATCAACTGGATCAACTGGATCTACTGGATCAACCGGATCAACCGGATCAACCGGATCAACCGGATCAACTGGATCTACTGGATCTACTGGATCTACTGGATCGACTGGATCGACTGGATCGACTGGATCGACTGGATCGACTGGATCAACTGGATCGACCGGATCAACTGGATCAACTGGATCTACTGGATCAACTGGATCTACTGGATCAACCGGATCAACTGGATCAACTGGATCAACTGGGTCCACAGGATCTACTGGATCTACTGGATCGACTGGATCTACTGGATCGACTGGATCGACTGGATCGACTGGATCTACTGGATCGACCGGATCAACTGGGTCAACTGGATCTACTGGATCTACTGGATCTACTGGATCGACCGGATCAACCGGATCAACTGGGTCCACAGGATCAACCGGATCAACCGGATCAACCGGATCAACTGGGTCAACTGGGTCTACCGGATCAACTGGATCAACTGGATCAACTGGATCAACTGGGTCCACAGGATCTACTGGATCTACTGGATCTACTGGATCTACTGGATCTACTGGATCTACTGGATCTACTGGATCGACCGGATCAACTGGATCAACTGGATCAACTGGATCGACTGGATCAACTGGATCGACTGGATCGACTGGATCGACTGGATCTACTGGATCGACCGGATCAACTGGGTCCACAGGATCAACTGGATCGACTGGATCGACTGGATCAACCGGATCAACCGGATCAACTGGATCTACTGGATCTACTGGATCGACTGGATCAACTGGATCGACTGGATCGACTGGATCAACCGGATCAACCGGATCAACTGGGTCTACCGGATCAACTGGATCAACTGGGTCCACAGGATCGACTGGATCGACTGGATCAACTGGATCGACCGGATCAACCGGATCTACCGGATCAACTGGATCTACTGGATCTACTGGATCTACTGGATCTACTGGATCGACTGGATCTACTGGATCTACTGGATCTACTGGATCTACTGGGTCCACCGGATCGACTGGATCAACTGGATCAACTGGATCAACTGGATCAACTGGATCTACTGGATCTACTGGATCTACTGGATCGACCGGATCAACTGGGTCCACCGGATCAACCGGATCAACTGGGTCCACAGGATCAACCGGATCAACTGGGTCCACCGGATCAACCGGATCAACTGGATCGACTGGATCAACTGGATCGACTGGATCGACTGGATCGACTGGATCGACTGGATCTACTGGATCGACTGGATCGACTGGATCGACTGGATCGACTGGATCGACTGGATCTACTGGATCTACTGGGTCCACCGGATCAACCGGATCAACTGGGTCCACAGGATCAACCGGATCAACCGGATCAACTGGGTCCACAGGATCAACTGGATCGACTGGATCGACTGGATCGACTGGATCAACTGGATCAACTGGGTCCACAGGATCAACCGGATCAACTGGGTCCACAGGATCAACCGGATCAACCGGATCAACTGGATCTACTGGATCGACTGGATCGACTGGATCTACTGGATCGACTGGATCGACTGGATCTACTGGATCGACCGGATCCACCGGATCAACCGGATCAACTGGATCTACTGGATCGACTGGATCGACCGGATCCACCGGATCAACCGGATCAACTGGATCAACTGGATCTACTGGATCTACTGGATCTACTGGATCGACCGGATCAACCGGATCAACTGGGTCCACCGGATCCACCGGATCAACCGGATCCACCGGATCAACCGGATCAACCGGATCAACTGGATCGACCGGATCCACCGGATCAACTGGATCAACTGGATCAACTGGATCAACTGGATCAACTGGATCAACTGGATCCACTGGATCTACTGGATCGACTGGATCGACTGGATCGACTGGATCGACCGGATCAACCGGATCAACTGGGTCCACCGGATCAACCGGATCAACTGGATCTACTGGATCTACTGGATCTACTGGATCGACTGGATCGACTGGATCGACTGGATCGACCGGATCAACCGGATCAACTGGGTCCACCGGATCAACCGGATCAACCGGATCAACCGGATCAACCGGATCAACTGGATCAACTGGGTCCACAGGATCAACCGGATCAACCGGATCAACCGGATCAACCGGATCAACCGGATCAACCGGATCAACCGGATCAACCGGATCAACCGGATCAACCGGATCAACCGGATCAACCGGATCAACCGGATCAACCGGATCAACTGGGTCTACTGGGTCTACTGGGTCTACCGGATCAACTGGATCCACCGGGTCAACTGGATCAACTGGGTCTACTGGGTCTACTGGGTCTGCAGATAGAATTGTTGCTGTAGTTGTTGGTGTATCTTCATCAAAGATTAATTCATAGTTGTCAAGATTTGCATCACCAGAAAGAGTTGATTCACTCAAAGTTACATTTTGTTCACCCTCTTCTGCACTCTCAAAGTTAGCTATAGGGCTCAATACAACATTTTCACCCTCAACAACACGACTCAAATTAAGGTTATCTTCGACAATTTCTGCATTACTTGTACCGTCAGCAATTCGATCCGCTACAGTAAAGTCACCAGTGATAATCAATTTTCTACGTATAATGTCTGCTGTCGTCGTCGGTGCATTGCTCAGACTAACCGTATAGTTACTGGCCAGACCGCCTTCACCATTCTCCAGGCCCACATTACTCAGGGTTACCGTGATACCTTCACCGGCATTTGCATTGGCAAACGCCGCCAGAATATCGCCCAGCGTCAGATTCTCACCATCAACCAGACCACTTAATATCAAGTTATTTTGCAGGATGCTTGCATCTGTGGTGCCATCGTACTCTCGGTTCTCTGCCGTAAAACTGCCATCCAGAGTCAACGTCCGCTGAGCGATGTCTGCTGTCGTCGTCGGTGCATTGCTCAGACTAACCGTATAGTTACTGGCCAGACCGCCTTCACCATTCTCCAGGCCCACATTACTCAGGGTTACCGTGATACCTTCGCCGGCATTTGCATTGGCAAACGCCGCCAGAATATCGCCCAGCGTCAGATTCTCACCATCAACCAGACCACTTAATATCAGGTTATTTTGCAGGATGCTTGCATCTGTGGTGCCATCGTACTCTCGGTTCTCTGCCGTAAAACTGCCATCTAAGGTAAGTTCTCGTTGATTAATGGTGCCAATATCACCACTGAGTGAACCACCAAGTTCTAAACCATAGAGACGAGTTTGTGCGTCATTTGTCGTCCAGATGGCATTATCAGCCGTTACGCCACCCTCAAAAATGGCGTTTACTGTTTTATCCTCACCAGCATTAGCATCAGTAAATTCATAGCCAGTAATTGTGGTACCAAGGGCAACCGCACCTCCAATCCAATCAAAATCAACATTAATGCCGTTACTGTTAGTAACTGTTTGATTTCCGTCATAAGTTTTTTCGGTTGAGCCTGTCAGGGTTGCAGTTACACCTGAGGGGCTGGCGTATAAAAAGCCATTTCCTGTGCCCAGTACAGCGGGAGAATCATCATAACTTGCATTAAACTGAATGAAGTTTGGGATTAACTCGCCAAGGGTATCATCAGCGAGGCGTTGCGACCAAACTCGCCAGCTACGGTCAGCTTGGACACTAAATGGATTTACACCGGCAGCATTAGTAAAGGTATTATCAGCAACTAACGTAATATTGCCATTGGCGGCAGTAATATTGCCACTTAGAGTCAGATTACCAGCACTTGCAGCCGGATCGACTCCTGGTTTAGTAGCGCGGATCAATACATTGCCGGTCAGAGCTGTAATCCCTGAAATGCTAGTGGCAATAACGCTGTTGAGATTAATTGTGCCATTAGCGGATAGTGACGAAAACTGAGCGATTTCGTTGGCATTGGCAAGAGTGAGGGTGCCATGGTGATGGCCAGTGACTTTAGCTGCCTTAATGACTGAACCGTCTGTTTGCGTAACCGCTCCTGTTCCTGCATGAACGAACGTTAAGCCACCATTAATGACATCGATATTGCCCAACTGTGCATTCGCTGCGGCATGAATACCTATAGCATCATCAGCAGTGTTAGATGAGACGATTGAACCAGCCATGGTAATCTCTCGATGTGGTCCACCGCGATCAACTCCGTTAATTTCTAGTTTTCCAGCGCCCACATTGATTTCAGAGTCAGAGGTTTGTGTTAAGCCACCTCTTAAAAAAGCCCCCTCAGAGTTGATATCAAAATCTTGCAAATCAAGGGTACCGAATGTATTCAACTCCAGAAAACCATCCACAAATATGTCATCTTCAACCCTCCATGACATTTCGTTAAAAATTCGAGCATCACCCGGCTTATCATTGTCACCATTGGTAGACAAGCCCGACAAAGTATTAAAGCGGTTTCTACCATTTATTAGTGTGACATCACGTGCGTTTAAAATTTTTAGGTCTTCAGCAATGATGAATCCACCTTGGGTAACATCACGCGCGCCGTCGATAAAGAGTTGCCCAATATCATTTGTATTTTCAGCTAAGGTGAACTTGATATCACCCTGCCCAGCTCGAAGTGTTAAATTTGTTTTCTGCTGAGTGTCCGCGTCAACACTTCCTAGCAAAAACCTGCCTTGAAAAGTTATATCCCCTGCACCTAAACCGGTACTAAAGACAACATCCTGATTCAGCTTGGTACCTGTTACAGCACCACTGATTAAAATATCGGAGTTTTCCGTAGTGATATCACCACCAATATCGACTGCTAGATCGGCAACTAGCGTGACATCACCCTCTGAAGTTATATGAGCATCATTTTCGGTCTTAATACTGGCTGCTAGGATATCAACCCCTCCCCCAAGAGCATCAACCTCTTTGAAGAGAGTCGTACTGATTCGACCAGCCAACTGTTGTAAGCCCACTGCTTTGACCGTTTCTTCGACACGCACAACATCTGCAGCCTGAATGGTGACCTGCCCCAGTCGCTCAGTCTCACCTAGCTTACCTTTCAAAGTAATATTGCCAGTACCTGCATTCAGGGTTAGGGCGTGAAGCCCATTTCCATCTGAGTCTATGGTGGATTCCGCAACAATATCACCCGATGTGCCACCGGTATCTATTAAACGATCACCGGTTAAAACCGTTTGATTTTGCAGAGTGATCAAGCCGCCCAGACCCGCCGGGCTTGATCCTGAACCACTACCACCTAAGGCTCGCAGATCACCGTCTAAGAAAACTGTTCCATTCTCTGCACCCAAGGTAATGGTGCCCGCATTACCGCCGTTACGGCTTTGATCGGTGGACGTAGAGGCGCCACCAGAAGTGGTGATGTCGACTACTCTCACATTGCCGTCTGCTGATGTCACGCTGACAGATGCAGCATTACTGGCCACATCTAACTCATGTGCTGCGCCGGTAGTTACGATCTCAGCTTGCAAATTTACGCCACCAGCACCGGCAATAATGACTGAACCAGAGGCTTGCCCTGTATTTTCATTCGCAGTGGTGGTAATGCTTCCATCTGCAGTACTTGTCACCTCATTGTGCGCAGTTAGCCTAACGTTACCGCCTTTGGTTACAATTTCTTCTTCAAGAATAACTGAACCGGCTGTTGACTCGATCTTGATCAAACCCGATTGACCTGCGCCGGTGGTGCCAATTGCTTCAACAATTTTGATATCACCTGCGCCCGTAATCTCTATTTTTCCATCAGTGTTGGTAGTCCCCAGATTAAGGTTGCCCGTCGCACCAGTTACACTAATATTGCCAGTGCCATTGGCATTAAACCTCGTGGTGCCTGTAATATTGGTGTTGCCCTGCAAGCTGATATTTGCGTTGTTAGCTGTTGTGCTAAAGGTTGCATCGCCGCCGATAGACAAGGTGCTACCATTTAAACCAGTAATAATACCTGACGAAGTAAAAGAAGCATTTCCTGTGATATTGGTGTTGCCAATTTTTATTGGGTCGAAATTATTCAAAACCAAAGAAACGGCATCAATATTAACCGCACCTGCAAGCCGATTACCGTTTTGGTTCAAATTAACTGCATCAGTGGCATTCAGGGTTGTTGTACCACCTACACGGTAAACTGAGCCTTCACCCTGAGTAATGTCTCCACCTGCATCAATTCTTAAATCGCCGGCAATCAGTCGGACTTGGATATTGTCATCGAGGTGGACATTTCGATCGGCATTCATAATCAAGTCACCGTCAAACGAGTTGATGGCAGCATTGATATTAATATCTTGGTTAGCATTCAGTGTTAACGAATTCTCTGAAAACCAATTCAACGCGGCATTAACATTAATGTCCCCTGCTCCAGCACCATCGGAGGCTGTGGTGATGGTAACGTTGGTAGTCTCAAGTGCAGCATTGATGGTGCTTGCATGAATGTTACTACTGACAGGATCTCCCGCATTCGAGTTGCTGCCATCAGGGAGTTGTGTAGGTTCATTCGCGCCCGAGATAATGTAAATGTCTGTTGGGTCAATCAACCATTGACCTGTTTGACCACTATCGGCTTTAGTCGAAACTTCTAATCCTTCCCTAATCTGCACATTCGCCGCCGAAGTCTCAATAAACCCTCCATTTGCACCCTCCGATGCGCTGGCGTCTAAGGTTCCAGCCACTTCAATACGATCATTTTCCATTCCACCCAACAAGAAGATACGTCCTTCCCTTTCTTCGATGGTTCTTGCGCGGACTTCTCCCGTGTTGTTAACCACCGTGGCCATGACTTCATCAAGCCCTTTTGCAGTCATGATCACGAGACCACCATCAGCAATCACAGCATGATGGTTGGCAACCAAAGCGTCTAAAGTGCCTTTTTCGACGGTCACACCAATCAATGAGTCGCCATTAAAGTTAAGGCTAATCCGATCACCGGCAGCCATAACGGCTGCTCCCATGCGCGCTGTGATGATGCCTTCGTTGATGACTTGTTGACCCAGCAAAGCAACATAGCCTTCATCGGCGGTTTGGATAGTCCCAAGATTGATCACACTGCCCTGGCTACCGTTCTCATGGAAGGTGTAGTGTCCATCCAAGAAATCTTGATTGGTGATATCTAAGGTTGAGGCGACTAGTGCACCGACATTTACCTGTGCATCTTTTCCAATCAATATGCCATTGGAGTTAAGAAGAAACACCTGACCATTGGCATTAAGTACACCATGAATTAATGATGTTTCGTTACCTACCACACGGTTTAAGGTTGAAGCACTGGCATTCATATGATGGAAGTTAACCGTGGCATCTTTACCTATGGAGAAGGTTTGCCAGTTGATAATCCCTTTCTGACTTGTTTGGTTAATATCCATTACATTTTGTTGTAAACTAATTGTTATTTGACCTGCTTGGATATCAGCACCGACAGGTAAGACCCCTGGATCCAATGCATGTGCCGTTCCTGCAAAGCCAAGCGCCAAGGCACCAACCGCTCCGATTACACCACTTTTAGATTTTCCTTTAGCAGTGCAGATCTCTGCCACGGCAATAAACATCTGTTTGGAGTGTGACCAAACCAGTCTAAAAACATGGTTTAAGGAAGGTTTTTGCGGTTTTCTGTGTCTGTGCTGCATAGTGGGCTCCAACAATAGCCTAAAGCATGAAGCCAAGCTTCTGCGAATCAAAACTGATTTAAACGCAAAGGCATGGATTTTTTTGCAAATATAGGCGCTTACCAGTGGCAGGGATACACGGAAAACGAAAAGGTGTTACACGAAAAACGAAAAGTTCATTTTTTACTCTACACATGAAAGAAATATCTTATTGAACTTCTACAATTCCCAGTATTACTTAATCTAATAATTGATTAATCTTTTCATAACAAGCAACTGGAAAGCGATTTCAAACAGGGATAGGACATAAAATCACTTTACTAATAGAGTCAAATTTTTAGATATAGAGGAAGTGAAAAAACCTCTAGAACCGAACAATATCTTGTAGTGGTTGTTTGAAAGCAGCATCAAAACGAGTCATAGTTTCTAAATGCTATTCGATGCATTCTGACCATCACTCGCTTTTGTGCCCAAAGGCGAGCTTAGAAACTTCGATACGACAGGCTATTGCTAATTCGAGGAACCAATATACCAAGCCAATTCTTATCCGACACGCTCTCAATAGCTTCTTTTCAATCATAGAGCCAAGGACTAAGCTCCACATCAAAGCAACTAAGAACAAGCTCTACACGGAACTCTTTCTGAAGTAACAGAACCCACTGGCTGTTTTTTGACTCGGAACTAGCATTGAGCCAGTAACTTCTAGACGGACTGGTATTCAATTATAGCTGTAAGGGTGTTGCAGATTCCCTCTCTAACTATATAAAACCACGCTTGAATTTTTCGTGATTTACAATATTGCTGCCGACATCCGCCTCATCCCAAATTTGCAACTCCCACGGGAAGTAAAAATTACTCTTGTTTTTGAAATACACATGCAAGCCACGATAACCACCCTCCCTATCGCGCAAATACCAGTTTTTCAAACCCTATCAACGCCCAGCCTCCACTGGCATACCCAAGCGCCCCACCCCAGGTAAATTAAGTGCAATTGGCCAAAAATCGATTCCCGCGCTCAAGCCAAGCAAATTAACCTCCAAACCTTCCTCAGGTGCTGCAATTAAACCCAGCAAGCCCGACATAGAGACTTGAACGCCCGTACCACTCGGTGCCGTTGCGATGAAACGTCCTTCAGGTAAGTAATCTTTTCCAATCGCCGTCGAAGGTAAATTTAAGCGCAACTCAGGCACTTCTCGTCCTAGATAGGCAATAAACGTATTGCTGTTCGGCCCCGGCCAAAGACGATATTCCCCCCTATGCGGATACACCTCTGCAGCTTGGTACAGCCGCTCAATCAACTGATCAACCTCATCAGTACCTCGTATATCCCGCAGCAAAACGGGATAGCTGCCATACCAATAGCCATCGGCAACTCCTCTTGCAACACGAACAGCATCCCCTCCACGCCCGCGCACGACATTAAAACCTATGACCTCAAGGCGCGTAAAATAGTCTTGGTTTTGTGGCTTGACCGCAATCCACGTATGCACACCCAAAGCACCCCGCCAACGAAACGCACGCGCCGCGTACACCTGAATAATCGCTTCGGACGTAACTGCAGGATCTGGCGCAATGCCCGCACTGTCACGACGTGCTGTTTGCCAATCTTTCGCACGCTCATCATTGGCATTGTGCGAGACAAGCGCACACCCGACAGGGACAATAAAAATTAACACGATCCACAGTAACGCCCTAAGAAGTCGTTTCATTTGTGATATCCTTGCACAGTTTTATAATTGAGAACATTAAGGCTGATTGCATCATCAAATCGACTCAACTTGGATCAGAATAACAAGAGTCAAGCGATTGAGCAGCAACCAACATGGATAGGCAGACCAAGTCAATTGTGATTAAAGACAGATCCACGGGTACCCCATACAGCGTTATTGTCGTTTTTATTGTTACGGCAATCGTTTCGATGCTGATCATCTGGCAGGTTGAATCGCGCAACCAAGACTCAAGACGAAGCGATCTTGCCCTCCATGCACACAATCATGCCAGTTTACTTGAAACGCTTCTAAACCAATCATTATCTGCCAACTATGCCCTCGCTTCTTTAGTGAGAGCAGGTGACGGAGAGGTTCAACATTTTTCTGCAATTGCTGCAAAGTTACACCAACACTATCCGATTGTGTCCCATTTTACACTTTCACCCAATGGCATTGTCTCAGAGGTCTATCCCCTTGAAGGTAATGAGGTGTCATTGGGCTTTAACCAATTAGAAGACTCTATTCAAAACGCAGAAGCTCTACTCGCTAAAGAAAGTGGACTCATGACCTTAGCGGGCCCCGTTGTATTGGTTCAAGGAGGAACGGGTGTCATCGGCCGTTTACCCGTTTTTATGGATCACAATCAAGAGGAAAAATTCTGGGGTTTTACAAATGTCACACTTCGCCTTGGAGAACTGCTACGAATAGCAAACCTCGACACTCTATCTAATCAGAACATTGCATATGCTCTCTGGAAGCTCTCCAACGATGGAGCCCCATCACAACTGATCAGCAGTAACTCCGAACGCATAAGGTCTGACTCTGTCGATGTTATCATTAATGTCCCAAATGGTACTTGGCTTTTAAAGGTTGCTCCGATTCACCTAATCTTTGAAAGTGGGGCATTAGCACTTAAGTTACTTTTAGGCTTATTTATCAGCTCATTAGCCGCTCTTCAAACCTGGTTGATTATAAGTCTACGCCATGATCGCGCTTTTCTCGAAGATCGTGTTACAGAGCGAACAAATGAAATTTTTCAAGCCGAATCCCAGCTAAGAGCTACGCTTGATGCTATTCCTGATCTATTATTTGAAGTCGATATTAAAGGCACAATACATCTTTTCCATTCGCCTAAGAAGGAGCTGCTTTTAGCAAAGCCAGAAGACTTTATCGGACACACATTCGATGATTTTTTGCCGGATGAAGCAAGGGTAATCTGCTATAGTGCACTTAATGAGGCGAATGAAAAGGGCTTTTCTAGCGGTAAATGCTATTCACTTGAAATAGACAATCAATGCCATTGGTTTGAATTATCCGTTTCTAAAAAAGCGGCCTCACCTGACAACTTACCTAGATTCATTTTAATATCAAGAGACATAACGGAACGTAAAACAAACGCATCCAGTATCGAGCGCTTAGCCTTTTACGACCCTTTAACGGGCTTACCCAATCGACGCTTGCTACTTGATCGACTACAACAAGCTCTTGCATGGAATGAACGTCATGAGACCAAAGGCGCTTTACTCTTTATTGACCTTGATAACTTTAAAGTTATCAATGACTCACTTGGGCATGCCGTTGGTGATCTTTTATTGGAAAAAGTCGCCATTCGCCTGAACGCGGCTATACGCAAGGTTGACACGGCAGCTCGCATCGGCGGCGATGAGTTTGTGATTTTATTGTCGGATTTACCAGAAGATACCCATCTTACAGCACTTCATGCCGAACGAGTCGCTTCCAAAATAGCGCAACTGCTACGTAACCCCTTTACACTGCTGGATAATGAATACGTCGTTACCTCAAGCATTGGTATTACCCTCTTCACGTCAGGCCAAGCCTCATTAGATGAAGTGTTACAGCGAGCTGATT
Source organism: Nitrincola alkalisediminis (assembly GCF_009821115.1). Lineage (GTDB taxonomy): Bacteria > Pseudomonadota > Gammaproteobacteria > Pseudomonadales > Balneatricaceae > Nitrincola > Nitrincola alkalisediminis. The sequence goes on from NZ_VYTY01000002.1 coordinate 216,511, forward strand.
TGGCTATGTACCAGGCTAAAAATGCCGGTAAAAATACTATTTGTTTCTTTGACCCAGCGCTGCAAGAGCAAATCGACCACAACTTGGAGCTATCAAGAGGACTGAGGCTAGCGTTAGATTACAATCAGTTTTTCTTAGAGTTTCAACCCCAGGTTAACCGAGAAGGTGCTCTTGTGGGTGCGGAAGCACTGATTCGCTGGCGTCACCCTGAGCTGGGTCTTATCCCTCCCAATCGTTTTATCCCTGTTGCTGAAGAGACAGGCTTGATCATTCCAATCGGCGACTGGGTACTAAAAAATGCATGTAAGCAATTGCACATCTGGAAATCCCACAGCAAAGCCAAGCACCTAACTCTATCCATTAATGTCAGTTCGCGCCAATTTTCCCAATCGAATTTTGTTGAACAGATCAAAGCATGCCTGAATCAATACGAAATTGATCCAAAATGCCTTGAACTTGAACTCACAGAGAGCATGCTAGTGAAAGACCAAAACGATGTGATCACTAAGATGCTCGAACTCAGCAAACTCGGTATTCAAATTTCGTTGGATGATTTTGGCACAGGCTACTCTTCACTGACCTATCTCAAACGCATGCCGATTAAACAGCTCAAAATTGACCAATCCTTTGTCAAAGACATTAACATGGATTTAGACAGTGCAAATCTATGCGATGCGATTATTTCACTTGGCCACAGTCTATCGCTGGAGGTCATTGCCGAAGGCGTTGAAACCCTAGATCAATTTGAGTACCTCGCTCAACGTAACTGCGACCTGTTTCAAGGGTATTATTTTGGAAAACCAAGCTCAGCAGACCAACTTCTTAAGCTGATTTTTTAAGCTTTACTAGTCTATATTGCAAAGACTTTTTACGGATATGTCTTTTAATATCAGTCTCAAACCTATATATTAGACAAAGTTAATAAATAATTGAGGCATAAAATGAGTCAAACTAAAACCATCAATGTTGAAGCTAGTTTAGATCAAGGATTTACGGTACGAGGCGCCATTGGCGAACACTCGTTAGTGATAGATCAACCCGTCTCTGCGAAAGGAGCTGGCTTAGGCCCTACCCCTTTGGAAATGTTCTTGTTTTCACTTGCGGGTTGCATTGGCACCATTGGACGGATTGCCGCTTTTCAAAAAAAGATCAATCTAAAAGGCATGCATATCACAGTCGAAGGTGACTACAACCCAGCTGGGTTACTTGGCAAACCAACGGATGATCGAATGGGCTTTCAGGAGATTCGAATTCGTGCCGTCATTGATGCCGACATGTCGGATGCGGAAAAAGAGGCCTTTCTTGATGAAGTATGCCACCGCTGCCCTTTGCATGACAATACTCGACTTGAAACCCAAGTCGTCCACTCAATCGCGTAATCAGGTCAAGTAGACGGATGGAAATTATTAACTTTACCCCCATCTCCTCATTAATTGGAGGTGGACTCATTGGTCTTGCGGCTGCCTTTCTGCTCGTTTCTAAAGGGCGTATCGCCGGTATTTCGGGTATCGCAGGCGGTATCATTTACCCTGAAAGCAAAGGAGATATGGCATGGCGAATTGCCTTTGTCGCAGGGCTAATTTTAGGCGGACTCATCTATCAGTGGAGCAACATTGGCGTCGGGGTTGAGCATATCCAAGCCATGGCAAGCACACCCACGTTAATTGTTGCAGGACTTCTGGTCGGTATTGGCACACAAATCGGAACGGGCTGCACCAGCGGCCATGGGATTTGCGGTTTAGCACGACGCAGCCCAAGATCATTAGTAGCGACTCTAAGTTTCATGGGCAGCGCGTTAGTCACCGTATTTATTGTCCGGCATCTAGTAGGAGGTTAATTATGGCTGCTTTACCTTGGATTGCGGCATTGCTAGCCGGGACACTTTTTGGCTTAGGACTGTCAGTCGCACAAATGATTGATCCTGCTAAAGTCATTAACTTCCTGGATCTTTTTGGCACTTGGGACCCGTCTTTGGCGCTTGTTATGTTCGGCGGCCTAGTGGTGAATGCCATCATGACACCCTTGATTCTTAAACGTAAACGCCCGATATTGGCCGAACACTTTCGTTTGCCCACAAAGATTGAAATTGATGCAAGACTCATCATCGGTGGCATTATTTTTGGGATAGGTTGGGGATTGGCGGGCTACTGCCCAGGCCCGATTATCACCTCGATAAGCTTTATCAATATGGATATTTTAACGGTATTACTTGCCTTTATTGTTGGGACAGCGGCCACTCGCTGGGTGCTTAACAAAATGAATTAATGCTTTTTTATCTTGTCACTTGTTACGGTTAACCCTACAAATATTTGTAGTGATTTAGACCTTACTCTCCAAGTTAAGCGCGCAACTCTGGCAGCGTTGCGCGTTACTTCAAACGGCTCAATTTGCGATACAAGGTCCTCTCACTGATACCCAGCTGATCCGCCAACTGCTTGTTATCCCCCTTAAAGACCTTCACCAAATGATTCAAATAGCGTTGTTCAAACACATCCAAGGGTAAAATATGCTCAATGCTATCTTGACTGTTAATAACGGACGCTTGCACATCCTCTTCCATTACCAGACACTCTTTTGGCAAGTGCTGAAGATCAATCCGTCCATCGTCGGCCAACAAGACACCTCGCTCAAGTATATTGCGCAATTCGCGAATATTCCCCGGAAACGCATAGCGTTTAAGGACAGATAAAGCAGATTCTGTGATTTGCACAGAGTCACCGCCAACAATTCGCTTCAAAAGCACATCAATGAGCAGAGGCAAATCCTCAGGACGCTCACGCAATGAAGGCAAATCGATAGGAAACGCAGATATACGATAATAAAGATCTTGACGAAAACGACCTTCTTCAACTTGCTGTTTGAGATTACGGTGAGTTGCACAGACTAAACGGAAATCAGCATGCATAGGCTCAATTCCACCCACTGTTCGATAGGTACCGGTTTCAATTAGCCGCAACAATTTCACTTGCTGAGGAAGCGGTATCTCACCGATTTCATCTAAAAAAAGTGTCCCCCCTCGTGCAGCCTCGATCAGACCTTTTTTACGACCAACAGCGCCGGTAAATGCCCCCCGCTCATGCCCAAACAGTTCGCTTTCGAACAGGGACTCTGTCAAGCCAGAACACTCCACCGTCACAAAAGGGCCACGGCTTCGCAAACTCGCATCATGCAACGCACGAGCCGCCAACTCTTTTCCCGTTCCAGACTCACCGAGCAACAAGACAGTGATTGTAGAAGGAGCCGCACGCCTTAGCATCTCCAACATCCGGCTAAATGCAGCCGAACGTCCCACCATTCCCGCCCCTTCTCCGGGTGTCGCTCTCGCCTCCTTTACCAAATGCATGATTTCCAGATAACAAATCACATCATTTTCAGAATTGCGAACGGGCGTCAGCTCAACATCAACATGTTCCTGCCCTTGGTCGGTGTTGTGCAAATGAAGCACGCGTTGTTTCTGCCCCGTTTCCTGGCAACGTTTTAGTGGGCAGGATTCACCCGCTTGATCGCAAGGCACACTGTAACCATGCGACACTTGATAGCAGGTTTTATCCGCCCCTTGTATCTCACCATAAATGGCTTGATAGGCTTGGTTATACGCCAGAATACGATAATCCAGCGACAAAAGAGTTGCAGGCTCCTTAATCACATCCAATATCGAACTCATTTCAGCTAGAGACGTTGCCGTTAAATCCAAGCCTTTGACTGCCATACTCAAAACACCTAACTGCCATTTTTGGCAGTCATTGTCGTACAAGTGTGACAATTTGTCACTTATTCTGGCATATCAATCCGACTAAAATAACGAAACACTGCCTTAAATGGCATGTATTTCAAAAAGAAATAAGCTTATTACTGTTTTTAAAGAATATGGCACGCTTTCTGCCTAAGACTCTTTTGAGTCATCAATCTTAGCTTACCTTTGAGGACACTTGCATGATTACTGAAGAGGTCGTTGACCTTTCGCGTCTGCAATTTGCATTAACCGCGATGTACCACTTTTTGTTCGTTCCACTCACCATAGGCCTCGCCTTTATGCTGGCCATAATGGAGTCCGTCTATGTGATGACGGGTAAACAAATCTATAAGGACATGACCAAATTTTGGGGAAAACTATTCGGTATTAATTTTGCGCTCGGCGTAACCACCGGACTTACAATGGAGTTCCAATTCGGCACCAACTGGTCCTATTACTCTCACTACGTTGGCGATGTGTTTGGTGCAGCGCTTGCTATAGAAGGTTTGATGGCCTTCTTTCTGGAGTCCACGTTTGTGGGCCTCTTTTTCTTTGGCTGGGATCGACTTAGCAAAGTGAAACATCTAATGGTGACTTGGCTTGTCGCCTTGGGATCAAACTTCTCGGCACTCTGGATTTTGGTCGCCAATGGCTGGATGCAGCACCCAGTCGGCGCTGAGTTTAATTACGAAACCATGCGAATGGAAATGACCAGCTTTATGGATCTTGTCATGAACCCGGTTGCACAAGTTAAATTCGTACACACGGTTTCAGCTGGCTATGTAACCGCCGCTATATTTGTCTTATCCATCAGCGCCTACTTTATGCTCAGAGGACGAGATCTCGCCTTTGCACGTCGCTCTTTTGCAATTGCCAGCGCCTTTGGATTGGCCGCATCACTGTCGGTCATCCTACTTGGCGATGAATCTGGCTACGAACTCGGGGATGTACAAAAAACCAAACTAGCCGCCATTGAAGCAGAATGGGAAACACATCCAGCTCCTGCATCGTTCACACTGTTTGGGATTCCTAACAGCGAAACGATGACCACAGATTATGCAATCAAGATCCCCTACGCACTGGGACTGATTGCAACCCGCTCAACAACCGAGGAGGTTAAGGGCATCAAAGATCTGATCGATGAGCATGAAATCCGCATTCGCAATGGCATGAAAGCCTATGAACTGTTACAAACCTTACGGTCAGGCCAAACAGATGCGTTTACTCGCGCTGAATTTGACCGCTATAAGCAGGATTTAGGCTATGGCTTACTCTTGAAGCGATACACTGAGAAGGTCATTGATGCAACCGATGTGCAGATCCAACAAGCGGCTAGAGACACCATCCCACCTGTTGGACCTTTGTTCTGGGCATTCCGCATTATGGTAGCTGCAGGCTTTTGGATGCTACTTCTATTTGCTGTGTGTTTTTACTACACCGCAAAACGCACTGCTTGGCAGAAGCCATGGTTACTGAAAGCAGCACTCTTCACACTTCCTGTTCCTTGGATTGCCTCTGAAGCAGGGTGGTTTGTAGCCGAATTTGGCCGTCAACCTTGGGCCGTCGGTGAAATTCTACCGACGTTTACCGCCGTATCTGTCCTAACCGCCAATCAGATCTTGTCGAGCCTAATCTTATTTCTCGTGTTTTATACCGTCTTAGCCATCATCGAGATTTATTTGATGCAACGGTTCATTCGGATTGGACCCAGCAGCTTACATACTGGTCGCTATCATTTTGAGCAAGCGGGCGCCACGTCTTCAAGCACAAGGGTCCGAGCTTAACACTCGAAGGAGCAACATACATGATTTTTGATTATGAAACCTTAAAGCTTGCCTGGTGGATACTCATAGGTGTCTTACTCATCGGCTTTGCGATCACAGATGGCTTCGATATGGGGGCATGCGCCCTACTCCCCTTGGTTGCGAAAACCGATGATGAACGCCGAGTCGTTATCAATACCATGGCTCCGCATTGGGATGGTAACCAAGTGTGGTTTATCACAGCTGGGGGAGCTCTTTTCGCGGCATGGCCTTTGGTGTATGCCGCGGCCTTCTCTGGGCTTTACTGGGCCATGATGCTGGTGCTTTTTGCTCTCTTTATGCGCCCTGTAGGCTTTGACTATCGCTCAAAAATGGACGATCCACGCTGGCGAAATGCATGGGACTGGGCGCTCGTCGTCGGTGGAGCCGTCCCTGCCCTTGTATTCGGCATTGCATTTGGAAATCTGCTGCAAGGCGTTCCCTTCCAATACGATGAATTGTTACGCCCATCCTATCATGGCAGCTTTTTTTCGCTGTTGAATCCATTTGCGTTGCTGTGCGGCATCATCAGCTTAACCATGCTAGCCTTGCATGGCGCAACCTGGATACAAATGCGCACTCAAGATAAGGTCGAAGAAAGAGCAAGATCCCTAGCAAAACGCCTAGCCGTTTTACTGATGGCTACTTTTGCAATCGCGGGTATTTGGCTGGCTTGGAGCATTGAAGGCTACATGATCATCAGCCTGCCTGAAAAAGGCGGAGCTGCCAACCCCTTACTCAAGGAAGCCATCAAAGCCTCTGGCGCATGGTTGCACAACTATGCGGTACAACCTGCGACACTTATTGCCCCCATTTTGGCGTTTGTGGGTGCTATCGCTGCAGGTATCTTCAGCCATGTCCGCTATACAGGCCTTAGCTTTATTAGCAGTGCAACCGCTGTAACGGGTGTTATTTTAACGGCCGGATTCTCAATGTTTCCTTTCGTTATGCCTTCTAGCCTTATCCCAAGCCACAGTCTAACACTCTGGGATGCGGCCTCCAGCGCCGGAACACTGATGGTCATGACATGGGCTGCGATTATCTTTGTCCCCATCATACTGGGCTATACATTTTGGTGTTATCGCGCTATGTGGCAAAAAATTGGGGTTAGATTCATTAAAGAGAACCCTCACTCCCTCTATTAAATTGACACATGAGGTGTTAACTATGTGGTATTTCGCGTGGATATTGGGCGTTCTACTCGCCTGTGCATTCGGCATCATCAATGTAATGTGGTTAGAAGCCGAAGAAATCGATAAGGATTAACTCGTCCATCTCAAGGCAGGCATCACAAGATCCCTGCCTTTTTTATCTTCATTCACATCCTACAGCTTCATTTATTTTAATATTAGACTTCATTAATATCTTTTATTGGCAAAATAGACACAAAAGGAATAAGCTTATAACAAATATAGAGATCAAGCAGACTCTATCCGTTACCCAATTTGAAGAGGTGCATGATGAGCTTAACAGATGTAACACAAAAACCGATTGTCACCACGTTCTTTGATGAACCCACCAATACCTTCAGCTACGTTGTAAAAGACCCAAACTCTAATGCCTGTGCCATTATCGACTCCGTACTCGACTTCGATTATGCATCAGGTCGTACAGATGTCCGCTCGGCAGATGCCATTATTGAACACATACGCCATGAAGGCTTAAACGTTGAGTGGATTTTGGAAACACACGTTCATGCCGACCACCTATCAGCAGCGCCTTATCTGCATGAGCATCTAGGCGGTAAAACGGGCATAGGGGGTAAAATCGTCGACGTGCAAACGATCTTTGGCAAAGCCTTTAATGCCGGAACCGAATTTGCTCGCGATGGCAGTCAATTCGACCAACTTTTTGAGGAAGGTGACCGCTTTACTATTGGCAAAATAGAAGGCTATGTACTGCATACTCCAGGCCATACGCCTGCCTGCTTAACCTATGTGATTGGTGATAGCGCCTTTGTTGGGGATACACTTTTCATGCCTGATTACGGAACAGCACGCTGCGATTTTCCGGGTGGAGATGCACGTACTTTGTTTCGTTCGATCCAAAAGGTTTTAAGCCTTCCCCAAGACACTCGTTTATTTTTATGTCATGACTACAAGGCACCTGGACGTGATCACTATGAACATGAAACCACTGTAGCCGCTCAACTCGCAGCGAATATTCATGTTCATCAGGGGGTTTCTGAAGACGAGTTCGTCACCATGCGGACCACTCGCGATGCACAACTTGAGATGCCAAGACTGATATTACCTTCGGTACAGGTCAATATGCGTGGAGGCAAAATGCCGCCAGCAGAAGACAACGGGCAAACTTACTTAAAAATACCGATTAATCTTTTCTAATTTGCAGGAGTTTTTTTCTATCCCTGATCGTCACACTAGGATGACACCATGAACCTTAAACGCTTTTTTCCCATTACTGAATGGCTGCCTCAGTATCGGCTGGACACCCTAAATCAAGACATATTGGCAGCCGTTATTGTGACGATCATGCTCATTCCTCAATCACTGGCCTATGCCATGCTAGCAGGCTTACCCCCAGAGGTAGGCCTCTATGCCAGCATTGCTCCTTTGATTTTATACGCTGTATTTGGCAGCAGCCGAACACTGGCCGTCGGCCCCGTTGCTGTCATTTCGTTGATGACCGCTGTTGCAGCCGGGCAATTAGCACAGCAAGGCACACCCGAATACATAGGCGCGGTCTTAATCCTCACACTGCTTTCAGGTCTGATGCTAACACTGATGGGACTTCTTAGACTTGGATTTTTAGCCAACTTTTTGAGTCACCCCGTTATTTCTGGGTTTATCACAGCCTCAGGCATTATTATTGCCGCCAGTCAGCTAAAGCACTTATTTGGCGTTCAGATTTCAGGCCATCATCTACCCGAAATACTGATGTCACTCATACACGAAATCCAGCACACCAATACCCCCACGCTGTTACTCGGCCTGGGTAGTTTGCTCTTTTTGTATGCAACCCGCGCAGGGCTTCAATCGCTACTCGTTAAGATAGGGTTGAATCACTACCTAGCCGGCATGCTCACTAAAACGGCTCCCATTTTAGCGGTGGTGATGACAACTTGGATAACTTTTCATTACCGTTTGGATCTGCAGGGGGTTGCTGTGGTTGGCCAAATTCCATCCGGACTTCCATCACTGAGCTTGCCCTCAATTGACCTAGAAATGTGGCAGTCACTTTGGATGGGAGCACTGTTGATCAGTTTAGTTGGATTTGTCGAGTCAGTATCCGTTGGACAAACCTTAGCGGCAAAGCGACGTCAACGAATTGATCCGGACCAAGAGCTAATTGGATTAGGAGCGTCAAACCTAGGAGCCGCGATCAGCTCAGGAATGCCTGTCACGGGTGGTTTTTCGCGCTCCGTGGTTAACTTCGATGCGGGTGCCCAAACACCTGCGGCAGGTGCATTCACCGCCTTGGGAATTATTTTTGCGACCCTTTGGTTAACACCGTTGATTGCCTATCTACCCTTGGCGACGTTAGCAGCGACGATTATTGTTGCTGTTTTGTCCTTAGTCGATTTCAAAGCGATTTTTCACACCTACCATTACTCAGGCAGCGACTTTTCCGCTATGCTCGCCACCATCCTTGTCACCTTGGGAGCTGGCGTTGAAGCGGGGATTATTGTCGGCGTTTTACTCTCAATTCTCATTCATTTATACCGTACCAGCCGCCCTCATAGCGCGATTATTGGTCGCGTGACTGGAACAGAACACTTCAGAAACATTGATCGTCATAGTGTCGAAACCAACCCTGACATCGCAATTCTAAGAGTCGATGAAAGCCTGTATTTTGCCAATGCTCGCTACCTTGAGGATAGGGTTGCGGCACTGGTTAAGCATCAATCGGAACTCAAGCATCTGGTTTTAGCCTGCCAAGCAATTAACTATATTGATGCCTCTGCTTTAGAGAGCTTAGAAACGATTAATGAGCGACTCAAGGAAGCTGATATTTGCTTACACTTTGCTGAAATTAAAGGCCCCGTCATGGACAGGTTGAACAATGTTAACTTTTTTGATCATATTAGCGGCCGAGTTTTCTTAAGCACATTTGATGCATGGAAATACCTCACCCCATAAGTTCGCCATCAACGACCTAAACTCAAAATCCAAGCCATGCTCAACTCTACAAAAAAAAGCCCACAAGATGAGATGTGGGCGCTGCAAAATGGGTGAGATAACAAGAGCTGAAGCAAACAGGTTAGATCATGTCAGTAACACACTGATTTGAACAATCAGAGGTAAAATAGCGACCAAGAACCCACCTACAATTAACGTAATTGAGGGGTAGAGCCCAAGTGTTTCATAGGCTTCTTGAGTGATGTTAGCCATCGCCTCTCTCCTTTAAATAATGAGTACTTACTTATATATTGCATAATAGATGCCAAGTTTTTACTCGAACAATAAAACTTATAATTAATTGATTTATATATACATTTCTAAAAATAGCTTTTATTTTTAAAAAATGGAGGAAGGGCCTTAAGCTTTCCATGACACAAATGACATAGCATTTACAAAATTTGTCATTGAATGTCATACAGTGCAATCCACACTCCTCTAACCTGCGCGATAATTTGTATAAAAACCATCCTTTATATTCAAAAAAGAAATTAACATTTAACTTTTAATTCTTTTTAAATATAAAAACAATGCCGTATGCTTGCCACTGTCTGCAATCAAGGAAATTACGGCAATGAGCTCTATTCAAAAACACGGGTTGATTCGGCTGCTCATCAGCCTGACAATTTTTTTCTCGACAACACTCCTGGCAAAAGATCTTGAAATTCTGAACGTGTCCTACGATCCAACACGAGAGTTCTATCAAGACTTTAATCATGCATTTAAGGAGCACTGGGAAGCCGAGCACGGACAAACCGTCAATATCCGTATGTCTCACGGAGGGTCGGGACGTCAGGCACTATCCGTCATGCAAGGCTTGGCTGCAGATATCGTGACCTTAGCTCTCGCCTACGACATTGATATGATTGCTGAACGAACGTCTCGCATAGAAACAGATTGGCAGGACAAGCTCCCCCTTGCTTCATCACCTTATACCTCAACGATTGTTTTTCTGGTCAGACAGGGTAACCCTAAGAACATTCAAGATTGGTCTGATCTCGTGCGCGAAGATGTGGCGGTGATTTCACCCAATCCGAAAACATCGGGTGGCGCACGCTGGAATTATTTAGCAGCTTGGGGATTCGCCTATATTGATGCGCTGCAAGGCTTAGACAAACTATCCAGTGCTGACGCATCCGAACAGGCCGAAGCGCACGCAAAAGCACAAAGCTTTGTGCAACAGCTATTCCGAAATGTTACGGTCATGGATACAGGTGCTAGAGCATCCAGCAATAGTTTTATTGAGCGCGGCATGGGAGATGTGTTAATTGCATGGGAAAACGAAGCACTCATGGCACTCAACGCTTTTGAAAGCCATGGCTTTGAGCTAATCGTCCCTTCAGTTTCTATTCAAGCAGAACCGCCCGTTGCCGCAGTTACGGCCAATAATGAACGTAAGGGCAATCATCAAGTCGTTAACGAATACTTAAACTACCTTTACTCACCTGTTGGACAAGCAATTGCTGCCAAGTACTATTTTCGACCTCAGTATCAAGAACATGCCGATGAAAAAGATTTAGCAGCCTTCCAAGCAATAGAGCTCTTTAGACTCGATGATATTTTCGGCAATTGGAAAGAAGTGCAGGACACGCATTTTAGCAATGGCGGTATTTTTGACCAAATCACTCGACGCTAATACACATCTAAGGCGAGTCGGCTAGGACTCGCCTTTCAATTCATCTTGTAAAATCTGAGTAAGGCAATGGCGTGTGACATCGGGATGTTCGAGTGGGAACATATGCCCTCCTGGCACATGATAGCAGTCAAATCCCCTCTTCTTAAGTTTAGCGATACGGGCATCCGTCATTAGATCGCTGTCTTCACCCCGTATAATCGCAACAGGCACCTGGATCTTCCTATGACTGCGGCTCAAGTGGTCTGCAAGATGGCGAAATATCTCGATTTCAACCTTCGGTTCGAACCTAAGGCGTATACCTCCCTTTGGATCTGGCTCAGTACCCGACACAACATAATCTTTTAACGCTTGAGGATGAAAATTCTTAAAAAGACGCTTTTGACCAAAATAGGCCTCAGCAGACGTCACATCCGGCCAATGACTGCGACGCCCTCGTGTAATGCCTGCGGGTGTCACCTTATCAATAAACCCTAAGCGTTTAGCGAGTTTTAAGCCCAGACTATCCCAGCCCATCATTAAAGGAGGATCGAGTAACACCACCCGCCTAAAGCGATGAGGTGCTTTTAGTGCGGCCATATACGTCACAACTGAACCCAATGAATGGCCAACACCAATGACCGGTTGATCACCAAAGGTTTCATGTAGGTGCAACAACAACTCATCCACGAGGTTTTGCCAATTATGATTCACTGGAAAATCTGGATGATGGCCTAATTTATCAAGTACGTGAATATCCCAATCCGAACGCATCGGATCGAGGAGTACGCGATACGAGCCTCCGGGAAAACCATTTGCATGAGCAAAATGAAGAGGGGGACGCTTCAAAATCGAATTCATAGCAGTCTCAACCTTGAGTCGATGAAAAGATCACCTATTTATGCGATTTAAGAATTTTGAGAATATCATCCAACTCATTAATGGTTTGACGAATGAGCTGCTGATAGCGTGCTGAGTCATCACCAGCGACTTCACCCGTTAACCACTGACGAGCGCCCGTGATGGTAAAACCCTGTTCATACAACAAACTGCGTATTTGGCGGATAAGCAATAAATCCTGACGTTGGTAATAACGACGGTTATTGCGCTTTATGGGCTGTATCTGCTTAAACTCCTGCTCCCAATAACGCAATACATGTGGCTTGAGGTCGCAGAGTTCTGCGGCCTCGCCAATGGTAAAATAGCGTTTACTCGGGATAGGGTCCAGATCAGGACTCTTCTCTCCGTGCTCCTGCATAGGTATCCACACGCTCCTTTAATTTCTGACCTGGACGGAACGTCACTACCCGCCGTGCAGAGATCGGGACCTCCTCTCCTGTTTTTGGATTACGACCGGGTCGCTGACGCTTATCCCGTAAGTCAAAATTTCCGAAGCCAGAGAGCTTAACTTGCTCATTTGACGCCAGACATTCACGGATTTCATTAAAAAAAGATTCGACCATCTCTTTTGCTTCGCGCTTATTGAGACCCAGTTCTTCAAATAACCTTTCGGCCATTTCAGCTTTTGTCAAAGAGCCCATGACGTTCACCCTGTCTTTAATCTCTTAACGAGGCTCCGCATTCTTGACTGAGTGCAGAGACAACGGCATTAACACTGTTGTTTATTTCTTCATCAGTAAGAGTGCGCGAAGGATGCTGCCAGGTCAAGCCCAAAGCAAGACTTTTTCTTCCTGCTTCAATACCTTGGCCCTGATACATGTCAAAAAGTCGCATATTTTTAAGAAATTCACCAGCTGTTTTCGCAACAATCGCTTTAACCGTTGAAAAGCTGACTGCTTGATCAACAACAAGAGATAAATCACGTCGCATTTCAGGGAACTTCGATAAAGCCACATAACGCGACAAACGCCCGCTCAAAGCGGCATCTAAGTCTATTTCGAATAAAAATGCAGCAGAGGATACATCAAGCTCATGCACCAACTGTGGATGAAGTGCGCCGATATACCCAACCACTTGCCCCTGAAGCTCAATCGCCGCTGTTTGGCCTGGATGCAATGCCGGATGCTGAGATGCTACAAATGAGAACTGTGCACCCTGCCCGCCTAATCCCAGCAAAGATTCAACATCGCCTTTTAAATCAAAAAAGTCGACCTTGTCTTTACCTGCTGTCCATCCTTCCGCGTCACGATTACCAACAATCACCCCAGCCACCACATTCTGCTGCGTTAAGCCGGCGTCTGATGAAATAAACCTTTGACCTGTCTCAAACAAACGGATCCGCGTTTGCTGACGGTTTTGATTATAGAGTACAGCTTTCATCAAGCCGGGCCATAGGGTTGTGCGCATCACCGCCATTTCAGCCGAAATAGGATTTGCCAACGCCAAAGGCTCATGCTCAGGATCGAACTGCTTGGCAAGCCCTATTTCAATAAAGCTATAGGTAATGGCTTCTTGGTATCCGCGGCTGATTAAGTGTTGACGCAAGCGACTCACGGCTACTTTCGCTTCAGGAATCGGTGGCAAAGGCAACTGCGCCATCGGCGTTCTGACAGGTAGGTTATCGTAGCCATACACGCGCGCGATTTCTTCGATCAAGTCCACTTCGAGCGTAATATCAAAGCGGTACGAAGGAACGCTGACACTCCACTCACGCTCGACATCGGATGTTAACGTCATGCCCAAGCGCGCTAGAATATCTTCAATCACATCAGCAGGCATTGCCATCGCTAACATTGCGTCCACCCGGTCATGTCGCAGGCGAACCACTGGCTGTAGCGGCAAGTGCTCAACAGACACAGCTTCGATCACAGGACCTGGCTGGCCGCCAACGATATCGAGCAGCAATTGCGTTGCACGCTCAATTGCTCTCACCTGCTGCTGCCAGTCTACCCCACGCTCAAAGCGGTGAGAGGAGTCGGTATGCAGCCCGTAATTACGCGCCCGTCCCACGATTGACAAAGGTTGAAAAAATGCACTTTCCAAGAAAATATCCGTGGTGGTTTCTGTAACACTGCTCGACTCACCGCCCATGATACCAGCAATTGCAAGTGCACCTTTATCATCCGCAATCACTAGGGTATCGTCATTGAGAGTGGCATCAGAACCATCCAGCAACCGAATTGTTTCGCCTTGCTCTGCTTTTCTAACCAGAATACGCCCTTCCAGCTTACTCAAGTCAAAGGCATGCATAGGCTGCCCTAACTCTAACAAGACATAGTTTGTCACATCGACCACAGGGTCAATACAGCGAATGCCAGAACGGGCTAACTTGGATGCCATCCAAGCGGGAGTCGTGGCTTGCGGATTAATCCCGCGCAACACTCGCCCTACATAACGAGGACAGTCCTCTGGCGACACCAGCTCAACTGGAAAGACTTCATTTGATTGTGCGGGAATCGCGGGGGTGTCTAGCGTCTTAACGGGCAACTGATTTAACACACCGACTTCGCGTGCCATCCCCACAATACTTAAACAGTCACCACGGTTTGGCGTTAAATCCACATCAATGATCTGATCGTCCAGATTTAAGTAATCTCTTAAATTCAGCCCTAAAGGGGCATCCTCTGGCAACTCCATGATACCTGCATGATCGTCTGAAAGACCCAGCTCATCCTCGGCACATAGCATTCCGAAAGATTCAACTTGACGCAATTTAGCCGCTTTGATTTTGAAATCACCCGGCAGGCAGGCACCTACACGTGCCAAGGCTGTTTTAAGCCCAGCTCGTGCATTGGCTGCACCACAGACGATCTGGAAAGTGTCTGTACCGTCCGACACTTGGCAGACTTGCAACTTGTCAGCATTCGGATGTGGCTGGGCATAAATAATTTGCGCAACAACCACGCCCGAAAAATCACCAGCCACGCCAATAACATCGTCGACTTCTAAACCAGCCAAACTAAGTTGATCTGAAAGTGCCTGAGTATCCAAACTTGGATTAACCCACTCACGTAACCACTGTTCACTAAATTTCATGCGGATGTCCTGAATAATTCTGTGTAAATGACTAAGGTGTTAGGGTGATCAGCTAAACTGCTTTAAAAAGCGCAGATCGTTTTCAAAAAACAACCTTAGATCATTAACGCCGTAGCGAAGCATCGCTAAACGCTCAACCCCCATTCCAAATGCAAAGCCTGTGTACTCTTCAGGATCAATACCTGAGTATTCGAACACTTTTGGATGCACCATTCCACAGCCTAAGACTTCAAGCCATTTGCCATCGCCACGGTCGATATCCACCTCGATTGAGGGCTCAGTAAACGGGAAATAGGAAGGACGAAATCTCACTTTAACGTCTTCTTCAAAGAACTCGCGTAAAAACTGCTCAAGCGTCCCTTTCAAGTCGGCAAAGCTGATGTTTTTATCGATCAATAAGCCTTCTACCTGATGAAACATGGGCGAATGCGTTTGATCATAATCGCAACGGTAAACACGCCCAGGGCAGATAATCCGAATTGGCGGCGCTTTGCTTTCCATCGTACGCACCTGCACAGGTGAGGTATGGGTACGCAATAGAGTATGAGCATCAAAATAAAAAGTGTCGTGCATTGCACGAGCAGGATGATGCGCTGGAATATTCAAGGCTTCGAAGTTGTGATAATCATCTTCAATTTCCGGCCCTTCGGCTACTGTGTATCCAATGCTTCCGAAGAATGCTTCAATACGCTGCATCGTTTTGGTGACAGGATGAAGACCACCGAGTTCATCGCGACGACCCGGAAGAGTGACATCCAGCGTCTCGGATGCCAATTTAGCACTCAAAGCGGCCGCCTCAAGTGCTGACTTACGAGTATCAAGCGCAAATTGTAAGGCGTCTTTTGCTTCGTTAATTAAGGCACCGGCTGCAGGGCGTTCCTCAGCTGACAATTTACCCAAGCCCTTCAGCAACTGGGTAAGCTCACCTTTCTTACCGAGATACTGAACACGAACATCGTCCAGTGCTTTGACATCGACAGCAGTCTCAACCGCCTGTTTGCCTTGTTCCAGGAGGTTTTTCAGATTTTCCATTTAGGAGTGCTCCAGTTACATAAAAAAAGGGAAGAGCATGCGCCCTTCCCCTATCTGAATCAGTCAGTTACCACCAATAGGCGGGTCTTGGCTTATGCCAATGCTGCTTTAGCTTTCTCAACAACAGCTGCAAACGCAACCTGTTGGTGAACGGCTAAATCAGCCAAGACTTTACGGTCAATTTCAACGTTGGCTTTTTTCAAGCCAGAGATGAAACGGCTGTAAGACAGACCATTGATACGGGCAGCCGCATTGATACGCGCAATCCACAACGCACGGAATTGACGCTTACGTTGACGACGGTCACGGTAAGCATATTGACCGGCTTTGATGACCGCTTGCTTAGCAACACGGAATACACGGCTACGAGCACCGTAGTAACCCTTGGCCAGTTTCAGAATTTTTTTATGACGACGACGCGCCACAACACCACGTTTTACGCGAGGCATAACATTTCCTTCCTAATAAATAGCTATTTCTTAACCAATGAACGCTTAGAGCGTAGGCAACATACGTTTAACTAACTTCACGTCAGAAGCATGGACTTGCATCATAGGACGCAATTGACGCTTACGCTTAGTTGACTTTTTGGTCAAAATATGACTTTTATAGGCCTGCTTATGCTTGATACCATTAGCAGTCTTTTTGAAACGCTTTGCCGCACCGCGGACAGTTTTAATCTTAGGCATTAATCTTCTCCACGCATTCGTTTGTTAGTCAGCCAAAACAACATACAACAAAACCCACTTGCTGAAATGATTCATGACAGCCAGCGGGTTTTATGTCATTTGACTATTTCTTTTTCGGAGCCACGACCATGATCATTTGACGGCCTTCCATCTTAGGGCGCTGTTCTACAGTGCCTGCATCAGCCAGATCTTGTTCGATCCGCTCAAGCAACTGCATACCTAGCTCCTGATGGGCCATTTCACGACCACGGAATCTAAGCGTAACCTTAGCCTTGTCTCCGCTTTCAAGGAAACGTATCAGGTTGCGTAGTTTTACCTGATAATCCCCTTCTTCCGTACCCGGACGGAATTTTATTTCCTTGACCTGCATCTGAGTCTGTTTTTTCTTAGCCTCATTTGCTTTTTTCTTCAGTTCGTACTGATGCTTACCATAGTCCATTATCTTACAGACAATGGGGTCAGCTTCAGAAATCTGAACTAGGTCAAGTTCAGCTTCTTGAGCCATCTCAAGCGCTTGATTGATAGCGACTACACCAACCTGCGAACCGTCAGCTCCGATCAAACGAACCTGGGTTGCACGAATATTCTCATTTATGGGTGGCAGCGGACCACGGCTACCACGTTTAGTTTCACGCCTGATAATTCTATCTCCTGACGAATTTTTTATTGTTGGTCAGACTTGTTGCTGATGTCCTGAAGCAAATGCTCAGTCAATTCGGCAAGTGTCAATGTACCAAGATCTGAGCCGGAGCGCGTACGCACTGCAACGGAGCCAGATTCAACCTCTTTGTCACCTACCACAAGAAGGTAAGGAACTTTTTGTAAAGTATGCTCGCGGATTTTAAAGCCGATCTTCTCGTTTCTCAAGTCTAGATTCGATCGAATTCCAGCTTTTTCGAGTGTTTCGTGTACTTTTTTACAAAAATCCGCTTGTTTATCCGTAATATTCAGCACGACCGCTTGTACAGGCGACAACCAAGTTGGCAACGCCCCCGCGTAATGCTCAATCAAAATACCAATAAAGCGCTCAAAAGAACCCAAAATCGCTCTATGAAGCATCACAGGAACTTCACGCTCACCGGCTTCATTGACAAACTGAGCACCAAGACGGCCCGGCATTGAAAAATCAACCTGTATAGTACCACACTGCCACACGCGACCGAGACAATCTTTTAACGAAAACTCGATTTTAGGACCATAAAAAGCACCTTCGCCAGGCAGCTCTTGCCAATCAAGGTTAGCCGTGTTCAAGGCATCAGCCAAGGCTTTTTCGGCTTTATCCCAGCTTTCATCAGAGCCCACGCGCTTTTCAGGGCGAGTCGAGAGCTTGTAAATAATGTCTTTGAAGCCGAAGTCTCGATAAACCTCATGAAGAAACTCAATAAAATCGGCCACCTCTTGCTGAATAGACTGCTCAGAACAAAAGATATGCGCATCGTCTTGAACAAAACCACGAACACGCATAATACCGTGCAGCGCACCGGAAGGCTCATTTCGATGGCACGAGCCAAACTCAGCCAAACGCAAAGGCAAGTCACGGTATGAACGCAAGCCTTGATTGAACACCTGTATATGACACGGGCAGTTCATTGGCTTAATAGCGAAATCTCGGCTCTCTGAATTTGTGGTAAACATTTCCTCATGGAACTTGTCCCAGTGCCCTGACTTTTCCCAAAGTGTGCGTTCCACCACCTGCGGCGTTTTAATCTCTTGATATCCGTGTTCACGCTGCTTTCTGCGCATGTATTGTTCAATTTGTTGATAAATTGTCCAACCATTTGGATGCCAAAACACCATGCCAGGCGCTTCTTCCTGCATATGGAACAAATGTAGAGCTTTACCAAGCTTACGATGATCGCGTTTTTCGGCTTCTTCTAAGCGAAATAGATACTCTTTTAGATCCTTTTTATCGCCCCAAGCTGTGCCGTAAATGCGTTGCAGCATTTCATTATTGGAATCACCTCTCCAATAGGCACCTGCAACCTTCATAAGTTTGAATACTTTTATATGGCCCGTGGACGGTACGTGAGGTCCACGGCAGAGGTCGATAAAATCACCTTGCTTATAAAAGGATAACGGCTGATCGCTAGGGATATCATTGATGATTTCAACCTTATACGACTCACCCATTTCTTCAAACAGAGCGACTGCCTCTTCCCGGCTCATTAATGAACGCGACACCGCCAGATTCTGCTTTGACAGCTCGTTCATACGCGCTTCAATTTTTTCAAGGTCTTCTGGCGTAAACGAACGCTCATACGCAAAGTCGTAATAAAAACCGTTGTCAATGACGGGGCCAATAGTGACTTGAGCGCCCGGAAATAGATCCTGAACCGCCATCGCCATTAAATGCGCACACGAGTGGCGAATAATATCGACGCCCTCATCGTCACGTGCCGTCACAATTGCCAAGTGCACATCTTCAGTGATGGTATAGCTTGTATCGACGAGTTGACCGTTGATTTTACCGGCTAGAGCCGCTTTTGCTAAACCTGTTCCGATATTTGCAGCGACATCAAAAACAGAAACGGGATGATCAAAGCTACGCGAGCTTCCATCAGGAAGAGTAATTACAGGCATGACAATATCCTTACCTTAGTGGTGGCCCCTACGACAGGCCACATAAGCAATTAAATGCTGGAAAATAAAAGCCGTACAAACCAAGTACAGCGTGTAGAAGTATATCAAACCCCGTCGCATTAACCAACCAAGCCTTCTACTTGAGATGACCCTAACCTATCATCGGAGACTTGGGTTCAACTCATCACGCAACTTGATGACAACAGGCACCCGTCGTATTTAACTCACGTAAATTGCTTAAGGTAATTTCAGCTATTTGGGTCAATGCTTCTTCCGTAAAAAACCCTTGATGTCCCGTAATGAGCACATTTGGAAAAGTCATTAAACGAGACAAGTCATCATCCGTTAATATTTCATCGGAAAGATCCCGAAAAAAGAACTCACTTTCCTGCTCATACACGTCCAAGGCTAAATACCCTATTTGCCCCGATTTAAGTGCTAAAATAGCTGCTCGAGTATCAACCAACCCTCCTCGGCTCGTGTTGACTAGCATCACACCGCGTTTCATGTCGGCAATAGCAGGCCCATTAATTAAGTGATGATTTTCAGGGGTCAAAGGACAATGCAAACTAATAATATCAGCGCGTGAATAAAGCTCATCTAAGCGAACGTAGGTTCCACCGATGGCTAAAAAAGCATCACTTGGATAGGGATCATATCCCAACACTTGGCAACCGAACCCCTTTAGGATGCGTGCAGTCGCAAGCCCTATCTGTCCCGTGCCGATAACCCCTACGGTTTTTTGATGCAGATTAAAGCCCAGCAAGCCATTTAATTGGAAATTACTTTCACGAACCCGGTTATACGCTCGATGCGTATGCCGATTGAGCGTTAATATCAAAGCCAAGGTGTGTTCGGCGACCGCCTCTGGCGAATAACCTGGCACTCGAACCACTTTAATCCCTAGCGCCTTAGCGGAGTCAAGATCAACTTGATTAAATCCAGCGCAGCGTAGCGCAATCCACTTAACGCCGTGACGATGCAGTGCATGTAAGCATGCACTGTCTAATTGGTCGTTAACAAAGGCACACACGGCTTCAGCACCTGCCGCTAAGCGTGCGGTTTGCACATTCAACGGAGCCTCAAGATACTCCAACTCAAAACCAAAGTGTTGATTGGCCTTATCAAAAAAAGTTTTGTCGTAGGCTTGTGCACTAAAAAATTTTACGTTCATCCTAAAGACTCCATATTTAGTCTGCAGACATAAGGTACGCCTGCGCTTCGCTCAAGCATAGCCAGAACCCCCTTACTCATTCTAGCAAAAACAAGCAATTAACGTATGACGACTCGCATTAAGGCCGGAATCACCAACAAAACCAATAGCGTTGCAACCGCTAAGCCGAACATAATTGAAACCGCCATTGGAATCAGAAACTGCGCCTGCACGGAGGTCTCAAAGAGCAACGGCACCAGCCCGACTATAGTTGTGATTGATGTGATTAAAACAGCCCTTAATCTTTGGCAGGACGCCTCGATAATCGCCGTTTCTATATCAAGTCCTTGCTGGCGTAACTCTTGGTAAAAGCTGACCAATATAATTGAGTTATTGACCACTATTCCAGTCAAACCAAAAATGCCAAAGAAGGATAAAAGCGTAAGCTCTAAGCCTAATAACCAGTGTCCTGCCACAGCACCTAAAAGACCAAATGGGATGATCGCCATCACCACCAAGGGCAATAGGTAGCTGGCGAACATCCAAGCCAACACGATGTATATCGCCAGTAAAGCAAACACGAGCCCCATTTGCATGTCAGCCATGGTCTCACGTTGGTCGACTGCTCGCCCTTGAAATGACCAATCAATGCCATAGTCATTCACCAAGCGTGGCATGACCTCATTGGCTAAACGCTCTCGAATCAACCCCGCATTGCCTTGCGCAGAATCCAACTCCGCTGACACTTGAATGGCAAGTCGCGCATCGGCATGACGCAGCGTTTCAAACCCCGGCTGGTACCGTATTTCAACCAACTGATCCAAAGCGAGCCAATCTAGATTGGGAACTGGGAGATACAGCCGCTCAAGCACGAGCGCATTGTAGCGCTCGGAGTCAGGCAAGCGCACCCTGACTTCAACTTCATCCAACCCATCTTGGTACAATTGCACCAACGCCCCCTCCAGGAACCCTCTCAACTCAGAAGCTATGTCTCTGGGTGTTAATCCCAAGGACTCCGCCAAAGGGGTTAAGGTCAACAACAGCTGTTCACGCCCGTAAGGCGTATCATCTTCAACTGCATACAAGCCGGGTATTTCCTGCATTTGTGCCGCTAATGTCTCTGCCGCTGCTTTAAGACGCAGAGGGTCGCTTGCGGATAAACGCACATCGATATCTCGACCGGGTGGCCCACCCGTTACCGCCGTTATCGTCAGCATATCCAGTCCTGCTGCTGGCGCCAACTCGGCTTGCCAACGTTGAATGAGTTCTCGATTGCTGATTGAGCGGCTGTCAGGTGAAGTAAGCTCAACTAGCATCGAGGCAAATTGATCCCCTCTTGGAGCCGAACCATCTGAGCTAATCCCCTGCCCTAACCGTGTCACTTTCACCCGAACCACCGATTGCTCGAGTGATTCAGTCACTCGGTCCAAAGCCGCTTCAACTTCACTCATGTAGGCCTCAACTTTTTGAGGAGGCGTTCCCGATACAAAGGCTACATTGGCTCGTAAGGTCGTACCATCAGGGCTTGGAAAAAACGTAAACCCAACACGACCTCCTGCGAGCAAACCAACAGCCAAAATCAACAACGCCACCGCACTTGTTAAGGTCACCCCTCGAGCCCGAATTGCCGCTGTAACGCTGCGCCGGAAAGGCCCCTCTCGAAATCGATGTAACCCTCGCTCAAAGCGACCTCGAAAACCCTGCTCCTCTTGTTTTAACTGGGCTCTCGAAACAGCCAATCCCTTCGACAGCTGATGGGGTAAAATCAGAAAACTGATGATCAAGGTTGCTAAAATCACACAAATCACAACCAACGGAATCTCGAAGAGAATTTTTCCCATAATGCCACCAATCAGCATTAAGGGAAAAAAAGCCGCCACGGTTGTTAAAGATGATGCAATCACAGGCCCCAACATTCTCTGTGCACCCAGCCGTGCAGACTCCTCGGCAGATTTTCCTTGAGTGCGCAATGTGTAAGCGTGCTCACTGACCACAATGGCATTGTCGACAATAATCCCCAAGGACATAATAAAGCCAAAAAGTGATAGCATATTGATGCTACCCCCCGCGAGATACAAGGCGATAAACGCAGTGGTAAATGCAATCGGAATCCCCAATGCAACACGCAAGGCTAAGCGTCCACTTAAAAACAAAAACAAAATGGCTAAGACTAAAATCAGCCCACCGACACCATTTTTAAGCAATAGATGAATCCGCTCGCTGATAAGTTGCCATAACTGATCATAAACTTTGAGTTCCACTCCGCTGGGCAGTTGTGGCTCAGTTAATGCCAACCACTGATTAAACCGTCGAGCCGCTTCTAACGCATCCGTACTTTCCGTTCGCTGCAGCAAGAGTTCGAGAGCAGGCTTGCCCTGGTAACGAACGCGCGTTTCACTGTCGCGTGAGCGCCGCTCAATATGGGCAATATCCCCTAACTGAATCCGCCCTTGCTCCGTTGAGTGCGTGATAGGCAAACGAGCAAAACTTGTCTCATCTCTCGCCTGCTCTAAAAATCGTAATTGACGCCCTCCTTGATCACGTCCAAATTGGCCCGCGGGCTGATCGGAGGTGTAACGTGCAATCGTTTCGGCAATTTGGCTCGGCGATTGATTTAACGTCATCAAGGCCGAACTGGGAATTTCAATGGATACAACCTCTTCGGGCAGTCCAACAAAGTCAACTTTTTCAATGCCGATATCCAACAACTCTCGTTCAAACTGGCGCGCTAACCCACGAAGTTCTGACATGGAGCCAGGGCCTGACAAAAGCATCCGAACAATGGGCTCATAGCGAAGGATACGACTGACAATGGGTGTCTCTGCATTGGCTGGCAAATTCCTTTGTTGGCCCACGCGATCCTCAACCTGTGCTAAGGCTTGCGTCATATCCGTTCCGTCACGGAACTCTAAGGTAATCGCTGAAATTCCAAGGCTTGAGGTTGAAGTCATGGACTTTAAACCATCTACACTACGAAGCGATTGCTCTAGAGGAAGCGTTAATCCGGCCTCAACATCCTCAGCACTGGCCCCTGTCCAAACGACTCTGACACTGACAATATCGAGATTGAAGGTCGGAAAGAACTGTGTATTTAACTTTGACAAAGCCCAAATACCCGACATCAGCATCAGCATAATCAATAAAGGACTTGCTAAGGGGTGTCGAATAAATAAACTGATAAATCCCTGCTTAGGTAACATGCTAACTCCCTAGTTACGCTCAAACCGTTCAACTGTCTCAACGGCCAACCCCTGCATCGCCTGAGGGAGACGGTTCGCAAGCACTTGATCCCCCTCTTTGAGAAGGTCCGCAACCACTAAAAATCCTGCCTGGCCTTCTCGTACCCATTCACCTAGAACGTGTACTTTAACCGGATCTAGACGTTGCTCAACCACTCGGTAAACTTGATCACGCCCATACAATGACGCCGCGGGTATCCAGACACGAGGCTCGTTAACAGGAAGGGCCAACCAAGCTTCGACGAATCGCCCAATCGGTAAGTGTTCAGCGTCACCCGTGTCAATTTTAAAGTAGGCTTGCAAGGTGCCTGAGGCATGTGTTTGGGAGTCAAACCGATCCAGTACAAACTGATACTCACGGCCTTCAATCTGAGCCTTAGCCATTAGAGCAACCCCCTCACGATAGGCCGTTTGAATCAAATTCAACGTACTCAGGGGTAAGGAGGCAACAAACTCAATCCGCTCAGGTACAACGAGCGTGAGCAACGGCGAACTCTGATTAACATACTCACCAGGTGCGACCTGAATCGAAATAATCCTTGAGGTTTCGGGTGCCACCACTTGAGTGGCTTCAAAATTACGCTGGGCTAATTGAAGTTGTCCTTCCGCCTGCTGTAATGAGGCATCAAGCTGTTGCAAGCGCGAGGGGTGTTGCTCTACAGCCAACTCTCGAGTCAATAGCGCCAGACGCTGCTGGCGTAAGGCTTGCTCGGCCAATTCAGCCTCACGCTCAGCCACACGATTCCCCTCGACTAAACGCCTGACACGACTCAATTGCCGCTCAGCTAACATCACCAACTCACGCTCTTGCACCAACGCTCGTTGATCGGCTTCATATTGTGCCAAACGCTGCGCACGCTGAGACTTCACATCCTCTAATTCAGCTTGACGCTGACCTAATGCAACCTGTGCATCCAGCGGATTTAATTCCAGCAATACTTGCCCGGCATCAACACGCTCACCGACCTGTACATACACAGCATTCACATCCCCCGCTGTTCGAGCCATCAGGTGTGTCAAAGCTGGCGTTTGTAAACGACCAAACAGCCTCAACTTAGGTGAAGCCGCTGACAATTCAAGTTGAATCGTACTCACGGGCCAGCGCCGTTCTTCATTCACAACGGGTGGAGCCTGCGGACGTGTTGACTTCAAATACATAAAACTGATGATGGCTAACACGATCAGCAGAAGGGGTAACCCATAACGGAAAATTCGGTTCATATACCGCCCAGTTCATTAATCTACTCGACAGGAGCAGGATCTAAAGGATACTCTTGGTTCATTTGAAATTAAGGATTTCGCATCTGTCAATTTCACTCGCCGAACATTATGAAAGCCTAAATCAGGAAATACCAATGAAACTATACGGATCCTCAACGTCTCCCTTTGTTAGACGCTTAAGAGTCTTCTTATCAGGTCTTGATCATGAGTTCATCAATATCAACATTTATGAGGAAGAAGGCCGTTCAATCCTTAAATCCATTAACCCAGCTTTAAAGATTCCTATGCTGGTTGATGGCGAGAAGGTGATTTTTGATTCGCGTATTATTTTTCAACACCTGAATCAAGCTTATGTTAAGGACGCTTGGACGATCAATGATGACAATAACCTCACTCTAATTAATGCGGCTAACGATTCATACGTTGAGCTTTTTTTACTTGAAAAATCAGGCATAGACACATCTCAAGACGCTCTATTTTTTAACCTGCAACATGAGCGCATTCAATCAACTCTCGATGTTCTGAACACCAGCGCCAGCCAAGGCAGCTTTGACACTTGGAACTTTGCCTCTATTTCTTTATTTTGTTTAATCGACTGGGCACTGTTTCGGTCGTTAAATACGTTTGACGCCTATCCTCATTTGTATACGTTTTATCAAAACAATCTGGATCGTCCTATTGTGAAATCAACCGATCCACGTGACTAAACACGACAAGGTGCCCAGCAGACAGCAGGCCCTTTAGCGCTTTAGATAGTGCAAGGGCACCGCTGTGGTGTCCACGACTTTGCGCATAATAAAAGACGACTTAACCCCTGAAACACCCGTGATCCGCGTGATTTTACCGAGCAAAATATCGTGATAGCTGTCCATATCGGCAACCGCAACTTTGAGTTGATAATCGGCATCATGACCTGTAATCAGATAGCATTCCATCACTTCAGGAATCTCGGCAATCGCAGTTTCAAAAGCCTCAAAGCGCTCAGGGATATGCTTATCCATACTAATATGCAACAACGCAATTAAATTCAGGCCAACTTTGCGTTCATTGACTCGAATGACCTGACGCTCAATAAATCCATTTTCTTCCAACTGCTTCACCCGTCGAGAGCAAGGAGCCGCCGTTAGTCCAATCCGCTCCGCCAACTCCTGATTCGAAATGGAGGCATCTTTTTGAAGTTCATGCAAAATTTTGATATCAAAGCGATCTATGTCAACACTCATACTCACCTCCATTGCGACTTAGAGCAATAATACTAAAGCAATACTGCAAAAAACCTAAATTTAATTGCGCACAAACGGGAAAAAGACCCAATTTAGCAAGCCTATTGCGCTGACTTAAGCGTACACTAATATTCAAATCAAGACTCGACTTAATATGGGACTGCAACATGTTTGATCATCGTAAGTATCGCGCTTTCACCCCCATTCGTTTGACAGACCGCACTTGGCCTGACCAGCAGATTACGAAGGCTCCTCTATGGTGTAGTGTAGATCTTCGTGATGGCAATCAAGCATTGATTAACCCAATGAACGTTGAACAAAAAACACGCATGTTCCAATTGTTGGTCAAGCTAGGCTTTAAAGAAATCGAAGTGGGCTTTCCCTCAGCCTCACAGCCCGACTTTGATTTTGTGCGTAAGTTAATTGTTGAGAACCTTATTCCTGACGATGTAACAATTCAGGTCTTGACTCAAGCCAGAGAAGAATTAATCGCGCGTTCCTACGAGTCCTTAGCAGGTGCTAAAAAGGCAATTGTGCACGTGTATAATTCAACGTCGACCGTTCAGCGTGAGCAAGTGTTTGGTATGGATCGCGAGGGCATTAAAGCCATCGCGGTTCAGGGTGCCAAATGGGTCAAAGCCTATTCCGAACAATACCCTGATACCGAATGGGCCTTCCAGTACTCGCCCGAAAGTTTCACGGGAACTGAAATGGAGTATGCAGTAGAAGTCTGTGATGCGGTCATTGCCGAATGGCAACCTGAAACGGGGCGTAAAGTCATTATTAATTTACCTGCAACGGTTGAAATGTCGACGCCGAACGTCTTTGCCGATCAAATTGAGTATTTCTGCCGTCATTTGGCACAACGCCAATCAGTGATCATCAGCTTGCACACTCACAATGACCGTGGCTGTGGCGTTGCCGCCGCCGAGTTAGGCATTATGGCCGGTGCTGATCGTATTGAAGGAACCTTACTGGGCAATGGTGAGCGTACTGGCAACATGGACATCGTCACTCTGGGCATGAATCTGTATTCTCAGGGCATTGATCCAACCCTCAATTTTTCCAACATTAAAGAAATTATTGAAGTGGTTGAGTACTGCACAGAACTGCCCGTGGCTGCTCGCCATCCTTGGGCTGGCGAGTTGGTTTACACCGCGTTTTCGGGAAGCCACCAAGATGCGATTCGTAAATCGATTCAGTACCATGAAAAGCATCAATTGCCCCATTGGGAAGTCGCCTATCTTCCAATCGATCCACGCGATATTGGTCGTGAATACGAGGCGGTTGTCCGGATCAACAGTCAAAGCGGTAAGGGCGGCGTTGCCTTGGTGCTTGAGCGTGACTACGGCATCAGCTTACCTAAGTGGATGCACAGTGAAATCAGCCGTGTTGTCCAAAAAGCGTCGGAAAACACAGGGGCTGAAATCACCTCTTTACAGATTAAGACACTGTTTGAGCAACACTTTAACCGTATACCCTATGGCTGGTCACTCAATGGGTATGATCTGCACACGAACCAGTCGATCGTGGAGGGACGCTTTAATGTCGCCGCTCAATTGCCCGCATTTGAAGGAAAAGGCACAGGTGCTGTGGAAGCATTGGTTCATGCACTTGAACAGCGCTTCAATGTTGAAATTAACGTCACACACTTTGATGAAAGTGCCTTAACCGAGGGGACTGACGCCAAAGCCCAGGCCTGTGTTGCCTTGCAGATTGATGGCATAACCTATTCAGCAGTGACCTCTGCCGATGACACGTCTGCGGCTGCGTTACAGGCTGTACTCAGTGCCTTTGCACGCTCACCGTTCAGCCAAACAGCACTGGAGCAAAAAATAGCCTAAGTGATAAACGATTATCTGACGTGATTTCGTCACTCAGGTAATCATTCAAGCATTACAGGCCTTTTTCGAGTAAACGGCGAGTGAACAAAATATGTTCACTCGCCTCATTCCGAGCTTGCTCAGGCAAACGTGCTTGAATTGATCGATGAATTTTTTCATGCTGTTGGGCGATACCATCGGGGTAACGGCCATACCGACGTAAAGTAGATGACAGCGTTTCATGAATCACATTAAAGTAACGCGCGTAAAACAACTGGCTGAATGAAATCACAATAAAGTGATGGCTTGCGTTAGCAATCATCATATGAAAAGTTAAGTCTGCCTTTGCTTTAGACAAGGTCGACTCCCCCATGCTGCGCAATCGCATCGCTTCGTATTCCTCCGACAATTTACTGAGCTCGGCATCCGAGGCTCTCAAAGCTGCATAGTAAGCCGCCTCCCCTTCAAGCACAGCTCTGGCCTCTAACACTTGCAACTGTAATTCAACGCCCTGCAGACCCGCCTCACCAGCCAACGAGAAATAAGGCGTCATCACATTATTGACCTGGCTTCTCCCACCTGGGCGCGTTGACACAATCCCTTCAGATTCAAGCAAGACAATCGCTTCCCTGACAGACCCTCTTGCCACCTGTAAATCTTGAGCAAGTTGTCGCTGTGAGGGCAAGGACTGACCTGGAAGAATATTTCCCTGAATCAACTCCCGACGTAAAGCTGACAAAACCTTGGCTACACGAGAGTGGGACGACTCATTTTCGGGGGTTACAGATCGACTCATTTGGTAAGACCAGTTTAAGACTTTTATTTATTTTAGTCGGATCTTTGCCTATCTTGTAGCTATGTGCAGCTGTATTTCAGCTTTTCTTTCTGTCTAGTATCAGGGTTCTGCTGTGTTAGATAATAATAAACAACCTGTTATCGGTCTATTTGTGACTTGCTTAGCTGATTTATATCGGCCAGAAGTCGTCTTCGCATCCATTAAATTACTTGAAGCCGCAGGCTGTCGAGTCGAGGTACCTCAAGGTCAAACCTGTTGCGGTCAACCGGCCTTTAATACAGGAGATTTTTCCAACACGGCGGATATCGCCCGCCTAACCATTACGGCTTTGGAAGGCTATGAATACGTCGTTGGACCCTCTGGGTCCTGCATCGGGATGCTTCATCATTACCCCGAGCTCTTTCAACCCGAGGATCCATGGCATGCCCGAGCACAAGCCCTTAAAGCACGTGCTTTTGAAATTACCTCTTTTTTGGTTGATGTCTTGCAGTTTTCAAACATTAAAAGCCAGTTTAAGGGTCAGGTGACTTATCATGACTCCTGCTCTGGGCTGCGAGAACTCGGCATCAAACAGCAACCACGGGCACTCTTAGCACAAATAGAGGGTGTTGAGTTAACCGAAATGGAAGAGTCTGAAACCTGTTGTGGCTTTGGTGGAACATTTTGCGTCAAATACGCGGATATTTCGAATCGCATGGTTGGCAACAAGACCGAAAATGTTGCGAAGACGGGCGCATCAACATTATTGGGTGGTGATTTGGGTTGTTTACTCAACATGGCTGGAAAGCTGCAACGCGAAGGTAAAGACGTTCAGGTACGCCATATCGTTGAAGTCTTAGCGGATGAACTCAGCTATCCAGCCCTTGGCGAGTCAGCGTATCACCTCGGCAAATCGCTTTAGGAGCCCAAAATGCAAATCACTAGCCCTCAATTTAAAGAAAATGCACGTATCGCACTCACGGATGTTGGCCTACAAAAAGCCTTGGGCAACGTCAAAAATGGGTTCCCACAAAAGCGCGCCAATGCAGTCAAACGCCTCCCGGAATTTGATCAACTGCGCGATCAAGGTCGCGACTTAAAAAATCACATTATCGCCAACCTTGATATCTATCTTGAGGAATTTGAAGCCAACGTCATCAAGAATGGTGGCCATGTTCATTGGTGCCGAACCTCTGAGGACGCGCGACAAACCATCTTAAAGATTTGCCAAGACAAAGGGGCCAAAACCGTTACTAAAGGTAAGTCGATGGTCACTGAGGAAATCAACCTCAATGAGTATCTAGAAGCCAACGGCATTACACCTGTTGAAACAGACTTAGGCGAGTATATTTTACAATTACGTGGGGAACACCCAAGCCACATCATTGCACCGGCTATCCATTTAAACTTAGAGGATGTCTCTGAGACGTTTCACGCGCATCACCACAAACCCAAATCCATGGACCCGGCGGTCTTGATGCAAGAAGCCCGTGAAGAACTTCGCGCTCGTTTTGTTGCAGCGGATGTTGGAATTACAGGTGCCAACTTTTTAGTGGCTGAAACAGGCTCTAGCATTATTGTGACAAATGAGGGGAATGGTGATTTAACCCAGACACTTCCCAAAACTCATATTGTTGTCACATCAATTGAGAAAGTGGTGCCCACCCTTGAAGACATGACCCTGTTCTTACGCTTGCTGGCGCGCTCAGCGACAGGGCAAGAATTTACGGTTTACAATACGCTTTCAACAGGCCCCAAACGCCCAGAAGATCAAGACGGTCCTGAAGACTACCATGTAGTGCTTGTCGATAATGGCCGAAGTGACATGGTTGGAGGCGAGTTACAAGAGATGCTGCGCTGCATCCGATGTGCCGCCTGCATGAACCACTGCCCTGTTTATGGATCTATAGGTGGACACAGTTATGGCTGGGTTTATCCCGGTCCGATGGGATCTGTGCTCACCCCTCAAATGATTGGTATTGAAAAAGCAGCGTTACTCCCCAATGCCTCTACATTTTGCGGTAAATGTGAAAGCGTTTGCCCTGTTCATATTCCGCTGCCAAAACTCATGCGACACTGGCGCAAAAATGAATTCGAACGGCACCTAACCCCTAAAGCAGCACGCTGGGGCATTAAAACTTGGGCATTTTTTGCCAAGCGTCCTACTCTTTACCGGCTGCTGAGTCAGACCTCAAACCGTATGCTGCGTTTGCTCGGTGGTAAAAAAGGGCGAATTCATAAACTGCCCGTAGTCAGTGGCTGGACCGACCATAGAGAAATGCCCGCTCCTAGCAGCAAAACATTTATGCAACAGTGGAACGAAAAACAAAAGGCAGGCCACTAAATGAGCAAAGCAGACATTCTTAACACGATACGCCGTGGCCTAGGTCGTGGCCTTCCTTCTGACGCTGAGCGCCAACAAGTCTTGGCACGAATAACGCGTCATGAACGTAATTTAATCCCGATGCGTGGCCAAGGATCAGAGTCTGAGGTTCAGGCACTCTTTATTGAGATGGCGAAAGAGGCTGCCGCCGAGGTGATTGAATTACCCTCACTGCAGGCTCTGCCTGGCGCTGTTCGCGAGTGGTTACAAACGGCTAACATTCCTGACCTTGTCATGGCCAGTGATGAGGAGCTTAAATCCTTAGATTGGACGGAGCTTCACCCCATTGTGCAACATGAACGGGTCGCGTTGGCGGGAGATCTCGCCAGCTTAACACTCGCATTCATGGGGATTGCTGAAACCGGAACGCTAATGCTGTATTCGCGCAAGGAAAGCCCAACCACATTGAACTTTTTGCCCGACAATCATCTCGTTGTGTTAAAACGCCAAGATATTGTTGGAGTGTATGAAGAGGCTTGGGCACGCGTGCGTGCGCTCTCTCCCGGACAGTTACCCAGAACCGTTAATATGATTACCGGGCCATCACGCTCAGCAGACATTGAGCAGCGATTGCAAATGGGCGCACATGGCCCAAGAGCTTTGACAATTTTTTTAATTGGGTGATGTATCCCGTTACCAATAGCATAGGACATTTTGGCGTTTACCCCTCCTCGATTGAGCGAGGGTTTGCGCAACCTGTGCTAAACAGATTCGATCGACCTCAACAGGTCGATCTTTTTATACACTATCCGCAAACGGATGGTCTTCCGCTTCTAAAGATTCGTTAAAGGCATCTAGACGATCTTCAACGAGATCCGTCCGATAAAATTGAGCAATGTTAAACAGAGCGTCGCCTTCATTGACCAAGGGCAACTTTAGTTGACCAATCACTAAACCGCTGACGGGTGACCAGATCTCTTCTTCAGATTCACCAAACGGATCTGAAATAATGGCCAACAGGGTTTTATCTTTTACAACCCTTGCACCTTCGACCACTTGTGCTCTAAAAATTCCACTCTGCGGCGCTCTGACCCAAGTACTTGAACGCGCGACCATCGGTTCTTTCATCTGGCTTTTTTTGCGCGGTGGCGGGAGCATTTCAAGCACTCTCATCACATTCAAGATGCCTTGAACACCTCCACGGATCGAGACTTCATCAAACCTGAGCGCTTCCCCTGCTTCATACAAGAGGATGGGGATATTTTTTTTAGCGGCGGCTTCTCGAAGCGATCCATCTCTAAGTGCTGAATTCAGAATAACGGGCGTCCCAAAGGCATTCGCCAGACGAAGTGTTTCGGGATCATCTAAATTTGCACGAATTTGAGGCAAGTTATAGCGATTGATCGCCCCTGTATGCAGGTCAATCCCATGGGTCGACTGATTCACCACTTCCTGCATAAACTGTCGGGCCGTTCGACTGGCAAGTGATCCCGATTGAGAGCCAGGGAAGCTACGATTTAAATCTCGACGATCAGGCAAGTATCGACTCTGACTGATAAACCCCAGTAAATTCACAATGGGAACAGCAATGAGTGTACCCTTAATGCGCTTTAACGCTGGTAAACGCAATAAGCGTCTAATAATTTCGACGCCATTGATTTCATCACCATGAATCGCAGCACTGACAAACAAAACAGGACCCGCTTGGCGTCCACAAATCACATGGACAGGCATCATGGCCGCGCTATGGGTATAGAGTTTTCCCATTTCCAGATCAACCGTGCGACGCTCACCGGGTAGGATCGTCTCATTTCCTATGGTGATCGCTGTGTTCAGTGCGCGCGTGTCAGTTGATCGGGATTGCATTACCCCTGCCCCTTCGTTTGTGTGCGATTTGGCTTGGCGTTTTTCTCAATGAAATCGATAATTTGATCGGCAATATCCTTACCTGAAGCACGCTCAATCCCTTCTAGCCCCGGTGACGAGTTGACTTCCATCACTAAGGGACCATGTGCAGAACGCAGCAAATCCACACCGCACACATTCAATCCCATCACTTTTGCGGCACGAATGGCTGTTGCACGTTCTTCAGGCGTAATTCGACACAACTCTGCCGTCCCACCGCGATGTAAATTGGAACGAAACTCACCTTCCTTCGCTTGACGCTTCATGGCGGCAACAACCTTACCACCCACCACAAAGGCTCGGATATCAGATCCCTTCGCTTCTTTGATAAACTCCTGAACGAGAATGTGTTGTTTTAACCCCATAAAGGCTTGAATAACACTCTCGGCCGCTTGATTGGTTTCGGCCAATACCACGCCCACCCCCTGCGTACCTTCTAACAGCTTTATGACAGCAGGCGCACCGCCCACAATGCTGAGTAAATCATCGATATCATCTGGCGAGTGCGCAAAACTGGTCACAGGCAAGCCGATGCCTTTTCGTGACAAGAGTTGCAAGCTGCGAAGCTTATCGCGCGATCTCGAAATAGCAACAGATTCATTTAGCGGATACACATCCATCATTTCAAACTGGCGCAACACAGCGGTGCCATAAAACGTCACTGATGCACCGATCCTGGGAATCACAGCATCGAAGTCTCTCAATACTTCCCCACGATAGTGTATTTCAGGATTATGCGAAGTAATGTTCATGTAACAACGCAATACATCTACGACCCGAACCTCATGGCCTCGGCTTTTCGCAGCTTCTACCAAGCGACGCGTAGAATAGAGCTTAGCATTACGAGAAAGTATCGCAATTTTCATTCAATTACTCCGGTTCTGACTTCATACAACAGATGCAGATACAGGGTTAAATACGCTGCATCATAAGTCAGTAAATTCTATATATAAACGTGTTACAGATGCGTAACAAGATCAGTCAGGAAAGGATTCAACTGCGGTTGGCAGTGCGTGCATTATAGACTAAATCATTAGAGTTTCCAGCGGGCAATTCAGGATATTCCACTGTCAAAACAAAGCAATTTGCGGCTGAGTCACATCATCAAATGACTCCCCCACAAACGGGAGAATACTGTCAGCAACTGGGCGCAGCTGCTTTTCGATGTAATGCTGATAGTCCAGTCGCCCCTCGAAAATTTCAGCGGCTTCAGGTCCAATCAGGGTCACAACATAGGCCACCGTATCCCCTTGTCGAAGCGGTTCTGGCCAGCCTTTCTCGCGATAATACTGATTTAACTGCCGTGCAGCTTTAACATGCGGGGGGATATTGCGTTGGTAATGGGATAACGGACGACGCAAACGACGACGATACACCAAGTCATTGTCTAGCTCACCGTTTAAAAGAGCCGCTACCCGCTCCCTGACAAACGCCTGACAAGGCAACCCCTCAAACACTCGCTGAAAAAGTTCGTGTTGAAAGACGCGGGCCAAGGGTGTCCAATCACTTCTAACCTGCTCCAACCCCTTAAACACCAATTCAGCCGTACCATCCCCTTGACGCTTCAATCCAGCATAACGCTTTTTACTGCCCTCTTCGGAATGTCGCATGCGTGGCATCAAAAATCGCTCAAAGTGCGTCTCATATTGCAATTCTAGAGCCGATGTTAAACCAAACGCTTGCTGCAGTCGTTGTCGCCACCAGTCATTTAAACACCTAGCCAACTCGGCGCCTTTCTCGTCACACTCCTGAGGAATCACGTCATCACCCAGCCAGACGAACACCGAATCCGTATCACCGTAGATAACCTCATAACCAAAGGACTTCTCTATATAGCTCGCGGTTTCTGTGAGAATTTGGTGTCCTCTAAGCGTTATGGACCCTGAGAGACGCTGATCATAAAAACGGCAGACATCCGAGCCCAATACGCCATAACACGCATTCATTTGAATTTTAATGGCCTGCGACATCGCAGCATTGCCCTGCTGCTTGGCCGCATCTCGTGCTTGCCATAAGCGCTCGATGATGCCCGGTAAAATAGAGTGTTCTTTTGAAAAAACAGCGCCTAAAAAACCGGGCACTGTATCGTCAGTATTGTGCTCGTTACTATCCGCCACGCCCATCGTAAGCCCTAACGGATCGATCTTAAATGTTCGAATAATACTCGGATACAGGCTTTTAAAATCAAGCACCAGCACATGACGGTACAAGCCTGGCTTTGAATCCATGACAAAGCCACCGGGAACTTTTGCACCTCTTTGACCCGAGGCGTATTCGGGCGCTACAAAACCCGCTCGATGCAAAGAAGGCAAATACAGGTTATCAAAGGCTTGTGCCGACCCTCCAACTTTATCAAGACTCAAACCCGTTAAGCGCGTTCGCTCCGTTAAATACTCAATCAGTCCTGTTTTTTCAAATATTTCCGTGACCAAGCGGCAATCTTCCAGGTTGTAACGGGCCAGTGCTTCTTGATCTTCAGCGTAGAGTCGTTGAATAGCTTGCCCGCGATCATTCACGGACTCAATGTCTTTTCCTCTCCCTAACAAAGCCTGCGCCACATACTCCAGCGAATAGCGCTCAAAGTGCCAAGTTGCGCCCTTGAGCGTATCAATACCATCAAGCACTACTCGACCGTTCAAACGAACATAGTGACGATTCCCCTGCTGTCGACGTTCAATACGCAGTGCCTGCTGATCTCGACCAATCTGCAACGACACGCCCAATGCTCGAGCCCGCGCATCAAGGACACTCAGATCAAAGCCGATAATATTCCAACCGATAATAATGTCAGGATCATATAGATGGATATGCTGCATGAACGAAAGCAGCAGTTGTTTTTCATCTCGACAATAGATAATTGAAGAGTCTGTTTGCGTTTGGCCAACCATGAGCACTTTTTCAAAGTCTAAGCCTTGAAGCGCAACGGATAAAATACGATTGGCCGTTAATGTTGTTTCAATATCCAGAGATAAAATACGAAACTGAGGTTGATAGTCGCAAGCCTTCAAATGCATGCCTTTGGGGGTGTTACACACCTGAGCACCTGAAAAAATAAAACGCTCCATCAAATAACGATCAACCGGACGAATGTCCTCTTCCATTAAGGTGATACCCTGAGCTTGTAAACGCTCCAAGGCTTCTCGGTAGGTTTTTAAATGGGAAAAATACAAGGCTGAAACGGGCCGCTGCAATAGATCTTTTAAAGGCAAATGACGCGCATACCAGCCCGTCAATGACGCTAAAATCTGCTGCACTTTCGCTTGCTGACTTTGCAAGACAAAACACACGGCATGTTCACCTGTGACACGCACAACTTGCGCACCCTCAGGGGTCTGTAACCAATACTCAAGCAGCATTCCTTGCTCAGTATCGCGTTGCTGACGAGTCAGCGGAAATCCCCGAGACACCTCTAGGTCAAACCGAAGGGATGAATCACTTCAATGTCTGGGAAATGAGCGAGCACATCATTCGCTGACGCTTTCTCAAACAGTAGTTTGAGATTAGGCCCAGCATCCATGGTGAAATACACGGGCAAGCCTTGTGCACGCAGTTTCCAAACCGTCTGCATTGCCATTAAGGATTCGGGTTGCCAATAGACTAAGGGGGGCCACGACGCCATCATCGTCGCATGCATGGACATAGCATTATGCTCCGCCTTAGCACCTAAACACGCAAAGTCATGCGCTCGTATGGCGTCTTTAATGGCCTGGATATCCATTGCTGCCTGTAACGGCCAACTCTGATACAAATGTGCCGTTTCTAGGGTACGCTGCATGCCACTGCGTGAATCCGTTGCTTTCTCTCGTGCATCGACCTTCACGAGACCAATACACAAGTCTGGCCAGGTTTCGGACATGGGGATTGCATAGCTATCCAGACCGTCCGTCCGCTCACCCATCTGCCATTCAACAAACCCATCAT
This sequence comes from Nitrincola alkalisediminis, assembly GCF_009821115.1. GTDB lineage: Bacteria > Pseudomonadota > Gammaproteobacteria > Pseudomonadales > Balneatricaceae > Nitrincola > Nitrincola alkalisediminis. The sequence goes on from NZ_VYTY01000002.1 coordinate 253,617, forward strand.
ACAAAGATCGACAGGCACTGCCACTTCCTAAACGCGCCAACACCGATAACGGCTGAGCATCAAGGCTTAACTGAAAACTGTCATTCACAGCCAGCGCTAAAGCCGCAAAGCCTGAAGCAGAAGACGCTAAGCCAGCCGCAGTCGGGATTGAGTTACGCGTCTCAACTTTGAAACAGGTCGGCTTAGAGGCTCTAAACAGATCTAAAAAGAGGGATACCCGTTTGCTAAATGCCGAATCCTCGGATAAACACAAACCGTTCAGCCATACCTCGTCTTCAGCATGGTCGATGGGTGTTAAGCGGGTGTGCGTTCCCAAATGAGCCAAGGATACCGATAACGAAGGATTGATCGGGAGGTTAAGCGACTTATCCCGCTTACCCCAATACTTACAGAGAGCTATATTACTCGGAGCAAAATGCTCTTCAGACTTAACTGGATTTACACCCTCGTTTAACCAAGGCTTTACTATTTCATGTGGCGTCATCATTGCTACGTTTTAGCCTCCCATAACCTCTGTGCCTTGATTGGATATTGTCAGAGCGAAGGCTTGTTCACCCACGCTTTGCTGAGTCTGACCTAAGGCAATGACACAGTCACCTAAACCTGACCCTGAAATTTTACACCCCAATACACCCGGCTGCATACGCAGTTGATAGATCATCAACGACAGCGTCTGATCATTGACACCCAGTGCATCCATAAGTCCCTGATAGACGTTCATCAAGCTGCCCAGCCTCGGCCAATCCTGCTCAAGGATCGCTAAACGCGCCTGTTCCGTTGTTTGATTCATCAATTGATAGAGTGAATTCAGTAAATCGGGCTGACTCTGCCATTTTTTTTCAATCAGTCGAATGACGTCTGGAGTTTTCATTTTATAGCCAGCGTAAAATAACGCGATCTCGGGCTGACCAGGAATGCTTTCTAAGAAATATGGTGTATAACGATACGCCACGATACCGCCCTTTAAGCTCGCCGCCAAATCCGTCCCCGAGCCTCGTCCATCTTGAACCGAATGAATAACGTCTAAGCCTCGCTTAAACAGAGCGTCTATCTCTAACTGAGTGCCCGTAAGCCTATTGAGCGCCACCATCATCGCGGCCGTCACCGCAGCTGACGAGCCCAGCCCAACCTGATGTGAGAACTCAGCCCGAATTTTGACATCAAGTCCTTGGGGAAGCTCTGTTGACCATGCTTTTATTGCAGCTAACACAAACCGTAACCGGGCATCGTCTGCCAAGACATCTCGCGATGACTGATACTGCCCCAGTGAAGAATCAATGCTGACCTGATCATCTTCACGCAAACGAACGCCAATGTACACAAAGACATCCACGGCACACGCCAACGCAAGATGACCATGAAGAACCGCATGCTCTCCCATCAGCATTAAACTGCCGGGGGCTGACACACACACTGGAAAATCCTGAAATTCAGAACGGATAGGCGCCTTGATACTCAATGTCCAACTCTCCCCAAATATAATGAGCAGGTAACTCCAGCTGAGCGGGTGTGCCCTCAGGCAACCAAGCCAGCAACAATCCCGCATGAGGCCCACGAACACAACCAGCACCAGCAACTTTGGCGGCTCCGCCTGAACACTCTATCTGACGGACTAAAGACTGTATAGCACTGGGTACTACACCTATACGCTCTAGTAACCGCTGATTTTGCTGTATAAGGGTTGGCACCTCATCCGGTTGTGCCTCAAGAAATGAATCGGTGACCTCAGCAAACGCCTGCCATATACTCGAGTGGGCAAATGACTTACGCACCTGCTCAACACACTCTCCCGTACTGGTTGAAGGCGCACCCGTGTAAATCCAAAAACATCCCGGCGGTAACTGCAGATGATCACACCGGGACACCTCTTGCTGTCGTAAGCAGATAATCCCACCGTAAGACACACTGGCCGCATCGATTAAACTGCCACGGCCATGCTGAAGGCGCTCACAAAATCGCACCTGCTCAACAAAGTCGGCAACATCTGAGGGAGCTGGGGCAAATAAACTTAATAAACAGGCAATGACGGAGGCAGATGAGCCCATGCCCGACCCAACCAATAAATCCGAGGATAAATGCAACGTACCGGAGGCTCTTTCGACATCAGCACCCATCGAAACCGCAATAGTGTACAGCAAGAGTTGTGAAGGATGATCAAGTACTTGCTGAATGGATAATTCGCCGTTAAGAAACAACTCGTAACGCGCATCAAGGCGATGCTTCAATGAGGTTAAATGGTTAATTGCAAAGGGCAAAAATGCAGCGGAGGCATGAGAGATTCGCCCTTCCAAAAAACCGGAGTCATTTGGCAAAAACTGAGCACGTGTGTGACGACGAAGTGCCAAGCTAAGGGCGGGCGCACCATAGACAACAGAGTGCTCACCACTCAGAATTAACTTACCGGGCGCCAATGCTGACATCATGAACTAACGTAATTTAATATGCCGCCTAACAGGCGACATATTCACGCTTATGTTGATGAATCGCAGCTAAGCGAAAGCGACCTAACGTGGCTTTCGGTATCTCAACAGACTCGCCTTGGCGAGGGTCAGGATAACGATACAGGTCTAGATACTGATCATAGTTAAGCTCTTGGCGCTCGGCCAACATATCCATATGGCGCTGGGTATGTAAGCAGGCCTGATAGCCCTCTTGGATAGAGCCACTAAAAAACTCAGCAACGCAGCCAGAGCCATAACTAAAAAACCCAACTTTTTTACCCGCCAGATTTTCTTTAACGTTATCCAGTAGCGAACACAAACCAATATAAATCGATGCGGTATAGCTATTGCCAATAATTTGATTATAGCGAAGCGTAGGTTGTATTTGCGCTTCAATCCCTTCAGCTGACAACTCACATTGATTTGATTTCGCTAGATGCTGATGCGCTTTTTGTGCCATCCGACTAAATGGCAAGTGGTAACAAAAGTAACTAAAATCATTGAAGCCAATTCGACTCACCTCAGAAAAGCTATCCCAGGTTTTCTTCAATGCTTTTAAGTATATTTTTGTCGAGTACTTGCCATCAACCAACGCTGTGGAACGATAATTAGGCCGCCAAAAATCCATAACATCATCGGTGTAATTGCCGACTTCTGCATCAATCGCCATGATACGTGGATTATGGCTAATCAACATGGCAACAGCACCGCAGCCTTGCGTCGCTTCACCGGGGGTATCAAGATCGTAGCGTGCGATATCCGACGCGATCACCAACACTTTAGTGGTTGGCTGACGTGCCACCAAGGCACACGCCATCTGCAATGCAGCCGTGGCACTGTAGCAAGCCTGTTTTAATTCAACCACTCGACAATTCGCATTCAACCCTAATAAACGGTGCACATAAATACCGGCAGCCTTGGATTGGTCAATACCTGTTTCTGTGGCCAACAATAGAGTTGAAATCGCGTTTGTCCCTATACGCTCGATCAAAGGTAAAGCGGCATTAGCGGCCATCGTCACGATGTCTTCATCGTGCGTTGCCATTGCCATCTTCTCTTGACCGATACCGGTATAGTACTTCTCTGGGTCAGTTTGCTGCTTCGCAGCCAACGTCCTTAAATCAAGATAAAAGTTGGACGTATAAAAACTGATTTCGTCTATACCCACTGACATATCTGCTAAAGTTCCTCAACGCTCTTCAACAATAAGCGCTTTGTTCCTGTACAGTGCTGAAAAATCTGACGTACCGAGCAGAAACATCGCCGTAACAAATTCACGCCGCAGTTTTTCGATTGCAGCTATGACCGCATCCGCTGATTCCATGGCAGGTTGTAATAATGGAGCTGCCACCCCGCAAAGCGAGGCGCCGAGTATAACAGATTTCGCCATATCAATCCCATCTCTTATACCACCACTGGCAATCAAAGTGGCCTGATCCAAAAAAGGCTCGGCCAACTTCAAGGCTAAGGGCGTTGGCAGCCCCCAATCCTGGAATTTCAAACCTAAATCCGTTGCATCGAACTGGCGACGATGGTGTTCAATTCGGCTCCAAGATGTCCCACCGCTGCCAGCGACATCAAAATAACGAACTCCCGCTCCTAGCCCTAAACGAATATCCGCTGGCGATAGCCCAGACCCCACTTCTTTTAAAATAATAGGTAGAGTCAAGCGTTGCTGAAGCGCCTGGATAGCCGCTGACAGACCTGCAAAATTCGTATCGCCTTCAGGCTGAACTGCCTCTTGCAGAGGGTTCAAATGCAAATACAGCGCATCGGCCTGCAAAACATCAACCGCACGCATAACGTCTTCATAACCCACGCCACAATTCAACTGCACCGCGCCAATATTCGCAAACAAAGGAACGGTGGGTGCAAATGGGCGAAGCGAAAAGCTCTCTTTTGCAGCCTCAGATGAAAACATCACTCGCTGCGATCCAACCCCCATCGCAACCTGACACGCCTCAGCGGCAAGCGCTAGGTTTTTATTAATGTGCCTAACCAGCTCATGATCCCCTCCTGTCATTGAGGAGATCAGCAAAGGAAAGCTGAGTCTTTTACCTAAAAACTCCACACTGGGATCAATTTCAGCGAGAGACACTTCTGGCAACGCCCGGTGCGTCAAACGAATTCGATCGAAATAAGCACCTTGACGATCCGTCTCTGGGTCCTGCTCAATCACTCGAATATGTTCGATTTTCCGCTCGTTGGTTTGATCGCTCATGAGCGCTCCAATTTAATATGCGCTTCCATCAACTCACCCGGATTGGTTTGCGCGGATAACAAAGACAACTCACCACACAAGACCACAGCACCGCAGATGGCGGCTAAGCGCCTAGCATTTTCTCCAGGCTGTCGATCTGCCTTACAGCCAAGTCGTGTTAAGTTCTCTTCAACAAAATCGATCCCTTTACCATTACCAACACTGCCGACGATCACATTCGGCAAGGTGCATGAGAAATATAAATCACCCTGCCTGGCCTCAGCATGAACAATCCCTTGCGATCCCTCGATAATATTGGCAGCGTCTTGCCCTGTTGCCAGATAAAACGCCAGCAGCATATTGGCATAATGTGCATTTGCACTACGAATTCCACCGGCGATTAGAGTGCCAATTAAATTCTTTTTTATGTTCAGATCGACAACTTTTTCAGGCGTGGTATTTAAACGACGTTCACAAATATCGCGCGGAATGAGTATTTCACTGACCACATACTTCCCGCGTCCGAGAATCCCGTTTACGGCTGTCGCTTTTTTGTCAGAGCAATAATTGGCCGAAATAGACGAGTAGCGCAGTTGAGGATACTCAGCCAGGATCCAAGGTATCAACTTATCGGCTGCATTCGTCACCATATTGTGTCCAGAGGCATCTCCCGTCGTGAACTCCAGACGCAAATACATCAGGTTACCGACCACTTGGCTGTGCATATCAATAAGCTGCGCAAAACGACTGCTTCTGGCCACCACTGCATTCAACTCAGGCTGACGCTGCTTAATCGATACCAAGGCTTGATGCGCGGCCCAAGCATCCTCTGCTTCAAGTAAGACTGATCGCGTCATTCGCTCATCAATAACATTGGTCCGAATACCTTCAGTGAGCATCGAAACTCGTGCACCACGCCCTACCGAATGCCATAAAGGAATTTCGTAGGTTGCGAGCGGCACACTCACCTTTTCATTTAAGGTTTCACCCGTGATTTTAAGCGGACCTACCCAGCGCATCGGGATAGGGGCTTGAAGTAGCTTGTGAGATTTCATAGGTTACTGAGTCAGAGAAACGACGAATTTTAGCGACCCCTTCGGGCTTATGCAATCATCGACTTAGGGTTAAAGATAAAGGCATTATAACAAAAAGGACCCATAAGGGCCCTTTTAGCGTTTATTTGTATCCTGAGCGAATTAATCCAGCAGGTTCCGACCCTTGCTTGCAGCAATTCGCATGCGCAGCGCGTTCAATTTAATAAACCCTTCTGCATCTTTTTGATTGTAAGAACCCGCATCATCTTCAAAAGTAGCAATGCTTTCATCAAAAAGACTATCGGCTGAACGACGCCCAACCACTGAGACCGCTCCTTTGTACAATTTAACGCGGACATCGCCGTTGACGTGACGCTGGCTGTAATCGATCATCTGCTGCATCATTTTGCGCTCTTCAGACCACCAAAAACCATTGTAGATCATCTCGGCATAACGTGGCATCAGCGCATCTTTCAAGTGAGCGACTTCGCGATCCAAGGTAATTGATTCTATCGCACGATGTGCTTTCAACATAATGGTGCCACCCGGTGTTTCATAGCATCCGCGTGACTTCATTCCCACAAAGCGGTTTTCAACGATATCTAAGCGCCCAACGCCGTTTGCTCCCCCGATTTTATTCAGAGTTTCAAGCACTGTCGCAGGGCTCATGGCTTCGCCATTAATTGCAACGATGTCACCTTTCTCATACGTCAACTCAAGATAGGTTGCTTGATCCGGTGCTTCTTCAGGACTCACGCTCCAACGCCACATATCGTCTTCTGCTTCAGCCCAAGGCTCTTCCAACACACCACCTTCATAGGAAATGTGCAGAAGGTTTGCATCCATAGAGTAAGGTGATTTCTTTTTCTTGTTGCTGAAGTCAACAGGTATGTTTCGCTCTTCGCAGTACTGCATGAGCTTTTCACGAGACGTCAGATCCCACTCACGCCAAGGTGCAATCACTTTCACGCCAGGTTTTAGAGCATAGGCTCCCAACTCAAAGCGCACTTGATCATTACCCTTACCCGTTGCACCATGAGAAATAGCATCAGCACCGGTCTCGTTCGCAATTTCAATTAGACGCTTTGCAATCAATGGACGTGCGATGGATGTGCCCAGCAAATACTCACCTTCATAGATGGTATTGGCACGGAACATTGGAAATACGTAATCACGGACAAACTCTTCACGCAGATCTTCGATGTAAATCTCTTTTACACCCAAGGCTTCGGCTTTTGTACGGGCTGGCTCAACTTCTTCACCTTGCCCTATATCTGCCGTAAAGGTCACCACTTCACAGGCATAGGTGTCTTGTAGCCAACGAACAATTACTGATGTATCCAGGCCGCCAGAGTAGGCTAAAACGACCTTTTTAATATCGGACATATTTAATGTGCTCCAGATCACTGAAACCAGCCACTCACCGCGAGTAGCTGTAAGAAAGACGTTAATACGTATTTTGCAGAGTGTAACAGAAAGACTCCGTTTCTGCCTCTATTCACGCTCAAGTCGAATTGTCACGCGACGATTTCGTGTGCGATTTTCTTCGGTATCATTATCGACAACAGGATAGCGGTCACCATGATAGCGCATAATAATGATGTCTTCAGGCACCCCGCGGCCAACCAGATACTCCGTCACGGCTTCTGCTCTGCGTCTAGACGTATCACGATTTAACAAGCGGCGCCCGACATTATCGGAATGCCCGTCAATAAAAATCTGCTGAACCGAGGGATCGGTTAAGACATATTGAATAATCTGATCCAAGCGCTCGGTGGTGGCATCCGACAATCGAAACTGATCAGGTGGGAACAAAACAGCCGTTCTAGCAATCTGCCGATAGTTAACAGGCAGCAACTGGGTTAAGCAATCAAGATAATCATCATAGGCAGGGGCAAAATTCACAGACGATATCCCCACAGTGACGGGTTCAGAAGTCTGGAACCACTGTTGTGCACTGAAGGTTGGAAACAAACCATTATGCAATGCTGCCAGCATTCGAATTGCAGAGTCGCCTTGAACCACAACCTGTCCCTGACTGACGCTCAACTCAGTAATGGCCTGAGGCTGACGCCCAGGTTGCCAATTCGGCATCTCGGCCACAAGTCGCACCGAACCATTTAACTGCTGGCGCTGACTTGGCGTCAATCTAAACACTAGATTTTCGCCAGCCTCCTGCTCGAATACTCCTTCACCAAAAGAAGGAATACGCTGCGTCATCCGACACATAAAGGGGGACATATCAATTTCCCATGCAGCTGTTTCTATGGTCGGCCGAAAGGTAACCGCTTGCACGATGACAGGCAAGATCAACAACGCAAGTAAGGACAATTTACACCAACACTTCATGAACACAATACGGCCTTTCCACATTATCGTTGAGTCTTTATCGGCAAAGACAACAGATTATTTAGATGACGTTTCACTCAATAACACAGACTGATAGAATACCCTTAACACATGAGCATAGAGTAAGGATTTTTTTTGGCACAGTCATCCGATAAAACAAATATGGCCGACCGCTTTCGCGGATACCTGCCCGTCGTTATTGATGTCGAAACGGCAGGATTTAACGCGCAAACTGATGCACTTCTGGAAATCGCAGCCGTTACGCTGATTATGGACGAACAAGGTTACTTGCACATAGACAGCACTTATAGCGCAAATGTAGTGCCTTTTGAAGGTGCAAATATCGAACAATCTGCTTTAGCCTTTACGGGCATTGATCCTTGGGCCCCGTCTCGCAATGCCATCAATGAAGCGGATGCCCTTGAAACCCTATTCAAGCCCATTCGCAAAGCCGTGAAATCCAATGGTTGCAAACGAGCCATACTGGTTGGACACAATGCCACGTTTGATCACAACTTTTTATTCAAAGCCGCTGAGCGTTGTCAACTGAAACGCAATCCTTTTCATCCTTTTTCCACATTCGACACAGCAACGCTGGCAGGGCTTGCGTGCGGTCAAACGGTACTTGCCAAGGCATGCGAAGTGGCTGGAATCGATTTCGATAACAAAAAAGCGCATTCTGCTGTTTACGATACAGAAAAAACAGCCGAGCTGTTTTGCATGATTGTGAATCGCTGGAAAGATATGGGTGGCTGGGATCTTGTACTGGATACACGATAACCGCTTATCCAATCATCAAAAATGGCTGATCGCTCTTACGCAGATCAGCCATACTGAATTCTGCTTAAGACTCAGCGTTTTCAGAAGCGCCTGATGCAGCTGCAGCAGCCTTTACCATTTCAGCCAACTCACCTGTAGCCGCCAATTCGGTAATAATATCGCAACCACCAACTAACTCACCATTGATCCATAGCTGAGGAAAGGTCGGCCAGTTTGCGTACTTTGGTAACTCACTGCGGATATCTGGATGCTCAAGAATATTGACAAACGCGAATCTTTCTCCGCAAGCCATTAAGGCTTCAGTTGCACGGGATGAAAACCCACACTGAGGAAAACGAGGCGTTCCTTTCATGTATAAAAGGATTGAATTTGACTCGATCTGCTCTTTGATAACATCAACTACGCTCATTAAAGCACCTATAACACTATGGGGTTGTGAGTAACCATGGTCGATTCAACGCAACCATGCTCGAAAGCAAACTAGGACTAAGTTTACTTAATACTTGAGTAATACTATCAGATACTCTTGCTTCCTTCTTTAACTATGATGTCAGAATTGCAAGTTTCAAGCATCAAAATATGATTTTTTCTCAGGCAATTGCCAAATGATCACTCACGCCCTAGAATACATGTCTTTTGGCAGCTAGGGCTGCCTTTTTGCGTTGTAGGGAGAAAAACGAGATGACCATGCAACCCCTTATGAATACGTATAATCGCATGTCAGTAGCCTTTGATTATGGCCAGGGAGCATGGATTTATGACACTGACGGCCACAAATACCTTGATGCACTCTGCGGAATTGCCGTCACAGGGTTGGGCCACGCGCATCCTGCAATTACTAAGGCTATTTCTGAGCAAGCAGGAAAGTTAATTCATTGCTCTAACCTATATTCGATCCCTTTACAGCAAGAGCTGGCAGCAAAGCTCGCGTCTGTATCTGGCATGGATAACGTCTTTTTTGGCAACTCAGGTGCCGAAGCGAATGAAGCAGCAATTAAAATTGCGCGCCGCTACGGACACAATCGCGGCGTCGACAAGCCTACGATCATTGTTATGGAAAACTCCTTTCATGGACGCACACTGGCGACGCTAAGTGCAACAGGCAACCGTGCCATTCAAGCAGGATTTGAGCCTTTAGTCAGCGGATTCGTTCGTGCTCCTTTTAACAATCTCGACGCGATTCGCCAAATTGCTTCAAACAATAACGATGTTGTCGCCATATTGGTTGAACCCATTCAGGGCGAAGGCGGTATTCATGTTCCGTCGAACGAGTATTTAGAGCAACTTCGTGCCATCTGCGACGAAAATGATTGGCTTCTGATGCTAGATGAAGTACAAACAGGCAATGGGCGTACAGGTAAGTACTTTGCTTACCAACATACGTCTATTATGCCTGATGTCGTGACAACGGCTAAAGGATTGGGTAATGGCTTCCCTATCGGAGCTTGCCTAGCACGCGGTGCCGCGGCAGAAGTCTTTGGCCCAGGCAATCATGGCACAACCTATGGCGGAAGCCCCCTTGCTTGTGCTACCGCACTCGCTGTGGTGAACACCATTGTAGAAGATAAACTTTGTGAGCATGCAGCGTCACTCGGGCAGTACATACTCGATGGCTTTCATATCCAGCTCGCAGACGCGCCTTATGTAAAAGAAATTCGCGGCAAAGGCTTGATGATAGGTATCGAGCTCACAGACGCAGGTACCGAGTTAGCCGTACTTGCCAAAGTGAAAGGAATACTGTTAAACATAACAGGTGGCGGACGAGTTGTTCGTTTGTTGCCACCTTTGATCATGAGCCAGAACGAGGCCGACCTCATGATCCATACGGTTTCTAAACTCATTCGTATTTATGCGGGTGATGAGGCTGACGCCTGATTCTCAGAAACCCTCTGATAAAAACTGACCTCTGGAACCGGCAGCTACGCTGCCGGCTTAATTTATGAGTAAAAGACATTTTCTCACCTTACTTGATTTAACGCCTGCTGAACTGAATCAACTGATTGCTCGGGCGATCGAATTAAAACAAATGCGTAACGAAGGCGTGATTTACGAGCCTTTCAAAAACCGTGTTATGGCGATGATTTTTGAAAAAGCGTCTACGCGAACACGCGTATCCTTTGAAACGGGTATGGCTCACTTTGGGGGTCATGCAATGTTTTTATCGCCCCGAGACACCCAGCTAGGACGAGGTGAACCCGTAGAAGACAGTGCACGTGTCATTTCATCGATGGTCGACATCGTAATGATTCGCACCTTTAGCCATGCACTGGTACAAACATTTGCTGAATACTCATCGGTGCCCGTAATCAACGCATTAACGGATGACTTCCATCCATGTCAATTGCTTGCCGATATGCAAACTTTTCATGAGTATCGTGGCAGCATACAAGGCAAAACGGTTGCTTGGGTCGGCGATGGTAACAATATGTGTAACTCATATATTAACGCATCACGCCAATTTGACTTTAAACTCAACATTGCCTGCCCTGAGGGCTTTGAGCCAAATGCCGACCTTGTTGCACAAAATGCCGATCGTATAACGCTATTGGAAGCACCTGAAGAGGCCGTTGACAAGGCTGATTTAGTCGTCACAGATGTTTGGGCCTCAATGGGGCAAGAAAGCGAGCAACGTGAGCGTATTCGTGAATTCAGAGGTTACCAAGTCACTCCGCAACTCATGGATCTTGCAAATAAAGATGCCTTATTTATGCACTGTTTGCCTGCTCACCGCGGCGAAGAAGTCAGTGCCGACATGATGGATGATCAACGTTGCGTGGCCTTTCCAGAAGCCGAAAATAGATTGCATGCCCAGAAAGCGCTTATCGAGTTTTTGCTAAAGGACCTCATCTGATTGACTTAGATGCTAGAGCTTGAAAGGATCTATCGCTATACTTTGTCCGGATAGAGTCAGCATTTGCTTTCTCTATTCGGTGTACAGCTTTCATTCATTCGCCGGAGTCTGGCATGGTAGAATTTCGTCATCTGAAAACACTGGCCGCACTTCGTGATGCGGGTAGCTTAGTCGAAGCCGCTGATCGCATACACCTGACTCAATCAGCCCTGTCTCACCAAATCAAAGACCTCGAAGATCGCCTGAATTGCTCCTTATTTATTCGCAAAACCAAACCTATTTGTTTTACCAGCGCAGGCAAACGCCTACTCGCCCTTGCCGATGAACTGCTACCAATGATCCGAAATGCCGAAAGAGACATTGCTCGACTGGCCGGCGGAGAAACGGGAAGATTGAACATTTGCATTGAATGCCACAGTTGTTTTGACTGGTTAATGCCAACAATTGATCACTTTCGTCACAACTGGCCCGAAGTTGAAATGGATTTATCGACTGGATTTAGCTTTTTACCCTTACCGGCCCTTGCACGTGGGGATCTGGATTTGGTTATTACCTCAGATCCAGAGCCTAAAGCCGGCATTGAGTACATCCCCCTCTTTAGTTACGAGTCTATCCTCGTCATGCACACTAAACACCCGCTTACCCATCAGCGTTGTGTTCAGCCGAGCGATCTAAAATCTGAAACCCTGATTACCTACCCTGTTGATCAATCAAGACTTGATGTATTCACTCGCTTCCTTGATCCGGCGGGCGTTGAACCGAATCATACACGGACATCCGAGTTAACCGTCATGATCATGCAACTTGTGGCCAGTGGCCGCGGCGTTTCAGCTCTTCCTAACTGGGCGGTTGAAGAGTACTTGCAACGTAATTTAGTTGCAGCTAAGCCCTTAGGTGAAAAAGGCCTATGGTGCACGCTTTACGCCGCGATTCGGGAGGAGCAAGTGCAGGCAGAGTTCATGCAAGATTTTTTGAACACTGCAAGAGACATTACCTTCCGGAATTTACCCGGGATAAAAACAGCCTAAGCCTTGTTTATTAGCGCCAAAACCGTAAACTCTAGGCTTTTACAAGCCATATGATAAGAGTATTTATGGAACATTGGAGCCCCAAAAGCTGGCGTACTAAACCCATCGCCCAACAGCCTGTCTACACAAATCAAGCCAGCCTTGCATTAACCGAGACCCAGTTGAGCCAATTACCTCCACTCGTTTTTGCTGGAGAAATTCGCTCACTCACTCAGTCCCTCGGTGAGGTTGCACAAGGCAAAGCCTTTCTATTGCAAGGCGGAGATTGCGCTGAAAGCTTTTTGGAGTTTAATGCCAATAAAATTCGGAACACCTTCCAAGTCTTATTGCAAATGGCAGTGGTGCTGACCTTTGCAGGCAGTTGCCCGGTTGTTAAGATTGGCCGTATTGCTGGTCAATTTGCCAAACCGAGATCAGCAGGCACTGAAACCATCAACGGCATCGAGTTGCCGAGCTATCGTGGTGATATCATCAACGATATCGAATTCACTGCAGCCGCACGTGAGCCTGACCCACAACGCATGATTGCGGCCTACCATCAATCCGCTTCAACACTCAATTTATTGCGTGCATTTGCAACGGGTGGTTATGCTGATCTCCATCAGGTACACCGCTGGAACCAAGGCTTTGTTGAAAAAAGTCCTCAAGGTGAAAAATATCAACACCTTGCCGATCAAATCACACAAACACTGGCGTTTATGGAAGCCTGTGGCATCAATGCGCAAAATACACCCCAGCTGCACGAAACTTCACTGTACACCTCTCATGAAGCCTTACTGCTGAACTATGAAGAAGCCTTGACGCGTCAAGACAGTTTGACAGGACAATGGTACGACTGCTCAGCACACATGCTCTGGATAGGGGATCGCACTCGTCAAACAGACCATGCTCATGTTGAGTTTTTGAAAGGTGTTCATAACCCTGTCGGTATTAAAATTGGTCCAAGCACTCAAATCAACAGCTTACTCACCTTGCTTGATACGTTAAATCCTAACCGTATACCGGGTCGCATTACACTGATTGCGCGGATGGGAGCCAATGCCATCACAGAACTGTTACCGCCTTTGGTTCGAGCCGCTCAGGCCTCAGGACATCCAGTGGTCTGGAGCTCTGACCCAATGCACGGCAACATTATCAAAGCTTCTAATGGCTATAAAACACGCAGTGTCGATGCCATTTTGACCGAGATGAAAGGCTTCTTCGAAGTTCATAAAGCCGAAGGCACATACGCAGGCGGGGTACATTTTGAAATGACAGGCGACAATGTCACTGAATGCATTGGTGGTGCTTTTCAAATTACTGAAGAAGGCCTCGCTGACCGTTATCACACGCACTGTGATCCAAGACTCAATGCTGATCAGTCGCTGGAACTCGCGTTTCTGATTGCCGATACCTTGAAGCACGCGCGGGGCTGATATGGAAAAGCTGCTTAGCTCCCTTCTCAGCCATAAAGACAATCGTTTACGTCTTTTTGATATGGGCCGCCGTGTCAGCAAGCTATCAACGGATGTATTTGCCAAGGTTGAGCAGAATTTAGTGCCCTATCCTATGCCATTTCTCCATCACGCGTGGATAGGCATGCTGATGTGGAATCCCAAAAAGAAGGATGAAAACCTCATCTGGTTTTTGAAGTTCCCGTTAGATGAACAAGGGTTTTTAGTACAAGCTGCCCGCGATGATATCGTGAACCGCTTGCTACAGAATGCGCTGATGCCTGATATCGATAAAGAAGATGCCCTTAAGGACAATCCTTTCTCTTTCACACCCGATGCAGAGAAAATGGCGATCTTTCATGCGCAAGCCGCCTTGATCTTAGGACAACCCGCCTCCCAGTACTATGAAGACGTTCAGCAGTACCTATCGGCTCAACGCCCGTATGAGTATTGGGAAAACCTGGGGTTGCAAGGCATCGCTGATTTCATCGTCCGATTGGATCAAGGCACGAATGAGCAATCCCTATGCACGAACTTTGGCTCATTACCGACGCCCCTACTGCTGTCCATCTCGCGTTTGCTTGAACACAGCCAGCCAAGCTATCCGCTTCTCAGTACGTTGAGTCAATATTTAAACCAATTACTCGAACACGAGGAGTGTTCGCCCGACATGATTGCGGCCTTGGTCAGAGCGATCTCAAACACAACGCTCACACAGGCTCGTGATGAGATGATCATCAACGTTCTCTCAAGCGCTTACGCAACCCACACTGAGGTTTTACTGGCCGTTGCCACTCGAAATCTAACCAGCCTGTATCAACCCGAGATCTTACACGCTTTTTTGGAAAGACTTGCCATTTGCGACGCAGGACAACAAGCCTTTACTCGCATCTTGTCTGACTTAATGTTTTTGCCAGAAATGCGCGCATTAATTCTAAAGGCCTTTAGACACGATGGACTGTCCGACGCATTACGACACGCAATAGGTGCCATGCTTGGACAAAAACGCTCAGCCTCCTCTCACTAGAAGGCCGTCGAACGTCACACTGGATTCAGCGTGACGTTCGAAAAACAGCTTGGGCTTGGAATACCCGTTAGCACCCTATCGGACACTGCATCAGGCGGGTAAATCTAAGGTCAAGCCCAAAGACTTGACTTTAGCAACCGATTGCTCTCGAAAGCGCTCACGCACACGTGAGCCTTTCGGCTTTGTTAAATAGAATAACAGTGTTGCTGCCAACTCGGGTGACACCTCTTGCTCCTTCGCAAAGTCGGCGATAAAAAGTGCTGTTGTTGTATCACGTTTGTCTTCGATCCCTTTGCGTACAGGTATGTGAAGCGACTCACCCTGACGAACACGTCGACAGAGTTGCTCATACGCAAGCTGGAATGCAGGATACACCTGCCCCTCCTCCTCTGTTCGTAAACGAAACCAGCCCACTTCTTGACCCGCAAAGTACACCGCAGGATGAGTCCAATCATAGACACTTGGTTCATGAGCATGGAAGCAGGCTTCCGTATAGGCTTTATAGGCGGAAGGCAAACCAAAATCGCCCTGCAAACTTCGCAGTATATTCAAAAACTCAGAAATAGATGGCATCCAAGCCAGTGTTTCTTTACAGCGATTGACGGCAGCCACAAGCTCTGCCTCGCTATAGCCACTCAAACTTAATGCCCATTCTCGCTTGGCTAAACGTATCTCGTGCTCTGTCTCAAAGCAGCTTTTGAACTTATGACCGTAGATAGCCATAAAGCGAGCAAAAATCATGTTGACATGCGACTTGGTTTTAACCGAAATTAACTCGGACTCTTTGGTTTCTGAGACGGCATCTTGACTACCAGTCGGTATCCTTGATGTCCATGATGGCCGCGGTAACCCGTTTTCGGCTTTCGCGAGTATCTCGTCGGGGGTTTTCATTCACACTACCTGCCAATAATTGATCTGAACGCTTGTCACGCGCCTCTTGAGACTGCTGCTTAACCCATTCACGCTTAACCCAAGCGAGGAACTTTTGATCCCAATTGGTTTCACGCTTATTATCCTTAGCCAACCAATACAGTACAAACTCATCCAAACAGGTCTGAGCAAATTCACTGGGAATCGAATGGCGTGCTAAAAATTCGTGAAATGCAGCCGAAGGCTTCCAGTGCATTGACATGGGTACCATCCGTTGGTTGCGCTCTTCGTGTTGTTCAAAAATGGCCTCCAACTCGTCTTTTTGTCGACGCCAGCCATTCGTCCCCCCAAACGTCGGTGCAGGCCCGCGGGTAACCTTAGGTGCTTCCGGCTTGGCTCTGGGTGGCAAGTGATCATACACGGGCAGGGTATTCTCTGTGCTGACCGAAACAACAGGGGGAGCGGCATGAGCACTCACCTGCTGCGGCTGATGGGTTGTAGAACTGGACCCCATCTTTGCCTTGACTCTAACCGTACCCGAAGTACCGATAGAAAGCACTAACACACCTTGCCGACTCAAACTTTCTGCAATTTGCGTGAGGTACTCAACTTCCCAGAAACTCGCCAAGTCATGCCATTGGCGATTTGAAAACATGACCTCAGTGTAGCCTTTTCCGTCTGGTAATCCATTCAATAGCAATGAGTCCCTCAGCAGCGAAAGCAAAATGGCCTCATCAGCTCCAAAACGCTTCGCTAACGAGGGGTAAAACAAAATCGGTTTTTCTGGAAAAAAGTCACTCATACTGGACTCAACTATTGTGCAGGGGTCATTAGCCATCCTTTGCAAAGTCTTCAACCGCTCTTAAAACATCGCTGCGCGAAATCATCCCGACCAGCTTCCCACTTTTAACAACAGGCAAACAACGACGCCCTTTTGCAATAAAAATATCTGATACGGCAATAATGTCCGCATCATGCGGAACCGTATCAACCTGCGTCGACATATAGTCAGATACATGCCCTCCGCTTCCCATCTCTTCCTCATGATAGGTTTGACTTAAAATCGCACGTAAACAATCCACTTCGGACAAAATACCGACGAGTCCTCCTTCGGCATCGATCACGGGAAATGCAGAAAGCTTGTACTCCCGGAGCGCACTAATGGCATCAAACAAATCGGTTTCGGGGTGGAAGGTCACAAGCTTAGTGGCCATATAATCTTGAGCTTTGACAGATCTTAACATGTCTGATTCCTCCAAACGCTAAACTTAATAGAGAGTGTCACGTATCTCTATCTCACATTAAGTGTAGCGTATTTTTTATGGTTGAGAGGTGTCGGCACATTAAATTCGTAACTCGAATTCGCTTAAGTACTTGAAGACTTAAGCAAATACGACTGTTTTATTGCCATGCACCAACACACGATCCTCAAGATGCCAACGCAAACCTCTTGCCAGTACTGATTTTTCCACATCACGGCCCAATCTAACCATGTCATCAGGATGATCCCTATGGGAAATACGCGTCACATCTTGGTCAATAATTGGCCCAGCATCCAAATCCTCTGTCACATAATGGCAGGTTGCACCAATTAATTTCACCCCCCGCTCATGTGCTTGATGATATGGCTTAGCCCCGGCAAAAGAAGGCAAGAAACTGTGATGAATGTTAATAATGCGATGCGGGAAGTGCTCGCAAAGTGCAGGGGGCAATATTTGCATGTAACGCGCTAACACGACTACATCCGCTTGGTATTCAGCGATGAGCTGTTCAATTTTATCAAAATGCGGCTGCTTATCCGCTGGATCTACAGGTACATGATGGTACGGAATTCCATGCCACTCTACCATGCTTCGCAGTTTATCGTGGTTTGAAATGACGCAGGGAATTTCGCAAAAGAGTTCTTCACTGTGAAAACGATACAACAGATCAGCCAAGCAATGGGACTCTCGACTGGCCATGAGCACAACGCGCTTTGGTTTAGCGGAGTCGGTAATATCCCACTCCATATTGAATGACTGCGCAATCGGTCTAAAGGCTTCTTTCAATGCCTCTAAAGAGAATGGCAAGGTCGCTGCACAAATTTCAACACGCATAAAAAAGTAATTGCAGCCGGGATCGGTATGCTGGTTCGCATCGGCAATTGAGCCGCCGTGGCTGGATATAAAATTACTGACCATTGAGACAATGCCCACACGGTCGGGACATGACAATACAAGGCGATAACGGCGATCCATGATATACCCTAATCTGCTAAACAAAACGTCGATTTTAACAGGAACTACCTCAGTCTACTAACACTTGATTCCCCTACCGGTGAAGTGTTTTCCTTTTCAGAAACGGATTTAGGATTGAACATCAATGAAATATTCGCTTTACTTAGAATCAAAATCATTTGATTTCATATGACAAAATAAAAACAGTGAGTCATGCAATCACATGATGCATATCTATAAAGGACGCTGTTTATGACCTATGCCCCCGAACGCTTGGCTCCCTTATCTGCCCGCAGATTAGGCATTGATACTCATCACGAGCCAACCATTTACCTAAGGAAAGACAGCCCTGTCTGTCGTTCTGAAGGATTCGATAGCCTACCCAGAGTGTTAGTGACCAGCTCAGGCAGTCAGTCGATTGTTGCATCGCTGAATATGATCACCTCCGATCTACTCAGTGAGAATGAGGTCGGTTTTTCAGAATCCGCTTGGAAACACCTGCAAATCGAGAGCGGAGACCCTATCTGGTTATCACACCCAAAACCGATTCAATCCCTCTCACATGTGAGAGCTAAGGTCTACGGACACACGCTCGATCTTGAACAGTTTGAATGTATCATCAACGATATTGCTGAAGGCTATTACAGCGATGTTCACCTTGCCGCCTTCATTACAGCCTGCGGTGATGATCACTTAAACGATGATGAGATTACCTATTTAACACAAGCGATGGTGAACTCGGGCAGTCGTCTTGATTGGCAATTGCCAGTCGTTTTAGACAAGCATTGCGTCGGTGGCTTACCTGGAAACCGGACCACCCCCATAGTTATCTCAATCCTCACCGCCTGTGGAGTGACCATCCCTAAAACATCGTCACGCGCAATCACTTCACCTGCCGGAACGGCTGATACAATGGAGACTCTAACCGAGGTCAGTCTTTCAATTGAAGACATGCGGGACGTCGTTAAGCGAGTGGGCGGATGCCTTGCATGGGGAGGTTCTGTCAAACTGAGTCCCGCTGATGATATCCTCATTCAGGTTGAACGTGCTTTGGATATTGACAGTGAAGGACAACTCATCGCGTCGGTTTTATCCAAAAAAATTGCCGCAGGTGCAACCCATGTATTGATCGATATCCCTGTAGGCCCAACAGCTAAAGTCCGCAGCCAAATCGCCGCGGAAAAGCTAGCGAATAGCTTTAAAGCCGTTGCAGAGAAGCTCAATTTAACCTTAAAAATCCTATTTACGGATGGCAGCCAACCCGTGGGCAGAGGTATTGGCCCAGCGCTCGAAGCTTACGACATACTGGCCGTTTTACAAAACCAGCCCAACGCCCCTGAAGATCTAAAACAACGCGCTGCAGAGATCGCGGGTGCTATGCTGGAAATGATTCAACCCTTATCGCCTGGTGAAGGTAAGATAAAAGCGCTAGACACCATCGAAACGGGGGCCGCATGGAATAAATTCATGGCCATTTGCAATGCACAAGGGGGAATGAAGACACCACCTGTGGCGTGTTATCGTTATGCACTGATCGCTCACGAGACGGGTGTCGTATCTGGTATTGATAATCGCCAATTGTCTAAAATTGCAAAACTGGCTGGGGCGCCTGCCGATGCGGCAGCTGGGGTAGAACTCCATGCCAAACTAGGCCAAACTGTCCAACCGAACGACCTGTTACTCACCTTGCATGCAGATAGCATTGGCGAACTCAATTATGCTGTTGATTATCTGTTAAACCACCCAGATATCATCCAGTTGTCGCCCCAACCAAATACCCAAAAAGAAGAAAGACCATGAAGACACTTGTGTTTAACCTTGAATCAGATGCCGCACTCGCTGCTCAAATCACCCATGGGTTACAGGCAGAAGCCGGTTCCTTGGAAATGCGGCACTTTCCAGACGGCGAAAGCTATTTAAGAGTACATGACCGCTGTGCTGATCATTCATGTATCGTTTTTTGCAACCTGTTTCACCCTGATGAAAAGATTCTTAGACTGCTATTTTTAGCCGATACTCTAAAGGAGCTTGGCGCTCGCCAACGCATTTTAGTCACCCCGTATTTAGCGTATATGCGTCAAGATAAACGCTTTCACGAAGGTGAATGTGTTAGCTCAAAACCCTTTGCAAAACTCTTATCTCAAGCGTTTGATGGCTTAATTACAATTGATCCGCATCTGCATCGCTATCATTCACTGTCAGATATATACTCCATCAATACTCAAGTTGTGCCAGCCGCACCACTGATCGCAAAGTGGATTACTCAGCACATTAACCAACCAGTTATCATTGGCCCGGATTCAGAAAGTGAGCAATGGGTTTCACAGGTCGCGGAAATGGCTAAAGCGCCCTTCCAAATTTTGGAAAAGGAACGTTTAGGCGATTATCAAGTCAATATTTCAACGCCTGAGTTAAGCGCCTACCTTGAGCACACCCCTGTTCTTGTAGATGATATTATTTCCAGTGGGCGTACAATATTGCGAACACTGGAACATCTTGAATCGGCGAACATGAAAAGAGCAACGGCCATTGGTGTCCATGGCATCTTTGCAGGAAATGCCTATGAAGGGCTTTCGAATAAAGCGAATGTGGTCACCACGGATTGTATTCCTCATATCAGCAATCGTATTGAAACGGCAAATGCTTTGTCAAAAGCGATACGCATAATGCAACACTCACTTTAAAACAGGTTTTTGAATGAACGACGTTATCAACTTACTGAACCAGCACCGCTCAATCCGAAAATTTACTGAACAAAGCGTTCCAAGTGAATGGGTTGGCGAAATTGTTAAGGCCGGACAAGCCGCTGCAACCTCTAGCTTTATCCAAGCCTGTACGGTTATTCAAGTCAGCCAAGGGGATGTGCGCAATCAACTCGCTGAATGTTCAGGTAATCAAATCTATGTAGCTCAAGCCCCTATCTTCTTAGTCTTCTGTGCGGATATGCACCGACACAAAGATGCCTGCGAGCAACACCAGCAACACATGCTGAGTGGCTACACAGAACAGTTTTTGACGGCCTCACTGGATTGTGGACTCTTTGCACAAAATTGTGCGGTTGCGGCTGAGTCACTGGGCTTAGGCGTGGTGTATATTGGCGGACTTCGCAATCAAATTGCACGTGTTTCTGAACTTTTGGAACTGCCAGAATTGGTCTACCCAGTCTTTGGAATGTGCTTAGGCTTCCCAGATCAAAACCCCGAGATCAAACCACGACTCCCATTGGAGATTGTCCTAAAGCATGAAAAGTACTCTGTTGATGCTGATGTAAAACACATGCATGAATACGATGCTCAAGTACAGGAATACTATCGAACCCGGACGGGTGGTGGTAAAGAGATGACGTGGACAGAGCAAATATCAGGCATGCTGGTTAAGGAGTCTCGCCCTCACATGCTGCCATTTTTAAATGAAAAAGGGTTTTTACTTAAGTAATACGACACAAGGACGACAAGCCTATGTCGTCCTTATTTCCAAAACGGCTTACGACAAATGCTTGACCCACTCTTTGACCCAATCAAGTGCCACACCTTCGGGATCGGCAGTCTCACATGCATCAATAAATAAAACGTCACCTAAACGTTTGGCTTGTAACTCCTGCAAGAGCTCATCCAGCATACGACCCGCATCAGCAAAGCTATCATATGAGCTGTCTCCCAATGCAATCACCCCATATTTCCGATCAGGCATGAGCGGAAACTCATCTTTTAACGATTGATAGAAAGGGTAAATATTATCAGGCAGCTCGCCCTGCCCAGTTGTCGAGGTACAAACCAACCAGACGGCTTCAAGATCCTGCCGCAGCTCCGCCAAGTCAAAACTCGAAAACACTTCGCTTTCGTGTCCTTGCCCTCTCAAAAACTCAGCACATTCTTCAGCCACTGATGTACTGTTGCCGTATACAGATCCTACTAAACATACAACCTTTGTCATTCACTCTGCCCTCTCAACAATGATACTAGCAATAATAATGGATTCGTACTCGCCATAACACATTAAAAATGCACGGGTATTTGATTAAAAGAGCTAACAAAGGCGAACAATGCTCTCTTCATAGGTGCGTCAAGCCATCTTGCAAAACACCTATCAATGCCTCAGAATTGTTACTTTATAACACTTTAATAGCCTAGGTAATTATGCAAAGAATTACAAAAGTGCCCACCAATATCATCACTGGATTTCTCGGCAGCGGAAAAACAACGGCGATTAATCAACTCATTAAACAAAAACCAAAAGATGAAGTCTGGGCTATTTTAGTCAACGAATTTGGACAAATCGGTATAGACTCCGCATTGATGGCAAATGAAGATAATCTTCATATTAAAGAGCTTGCTGGTGGCTGTGTTTGCTGTACGCTAGGCCCTAGCTTAACGATCACACTGGCCATGCTGTTAAGAAGAGTGAAACCCCATCGACTCATTATCGAACCCACAGGACTTGGTCATCCTGCTGGGATTGTCGATGTGTTAACCGGTGTTTCATTCGAAGAAGCGATCGACTTACGCTCCATTATTTGCGTACTCGACCCTGCCGTCCTTGAACACCCAGGCATCTTGGCCAACCCTATTTTCACCGATCAACTTAACCTTGCTGATATTGTGTTAATTAACCGATGCGATCTGAGTCCAGCCAGCCTTTGCCAAGAAGCCCAACACGCCTGCGAAAACCTCTTCCCACCCAAAGAGTCTGTACTTAGAACACTTTTTGGTGTTTTTCCTTTGAGCTTGCTCGACAACCCACGTCAGTCTTTTGAAAGCATGGAGCCTTACACACGCCATGCAGATACACAAAATGACGCGGTTCACCACGCGTCTAACGGACAACAGACGTCCTTGGCCTTTTCACCTCAGCATGCAGAACCCAAGCCTATGCCCGGAAAGCCGATTCGTAAATCTCATGCGCATGACGGAATACAGACCTATGGTTGGATTTTTGATGCAAAGGACAAATTTGAGTTTGATTCCCTCAAAGCCGAGTTAGACCAAATGACAGATTTAATGAGGTTAAAAGCCGCAATCAACATTGGACACACTTGGGTGAGTTACAACCGCGTTTTCCAAGATGCATCAGTACTTCCACTCGCATGGAGGAAGGACTCCCGATTCGAGATCATCAGCAACACTACACTTGACGCTGATGAAATCGAACAAAGTTTGATCAAACATATTACATCGACCCCATAACCTTCACTAACTGATCATGGCAGGCATTTGACGACGAACACAATTCCTGCCTGCGGCTTTCGCCGCATAGGCCGCTACATCCGCTCTCTTGTAGATACTCGACACCGTCTCCAATGGTTCACACTGGACTACACCAAAGCTTGCTGTCACTGGAATATACACACCTGAGATTTCAAGAGGGTACTCAGAGACATGCTCTCGTAGACGCTCTGCCAAATAATGGGCTTCTTCCAGAGCCGTATCAGGTAAGAGTATTCCGAACTCCTCACCGCCTAAGCGCCCTATCGTATCCATTTCCCGTATTTCATCTTCTAGAAGCTTGACAACTTGACGTAAGACTTCATCACCAATGGAATGGCCGTATCGGTCATTGATCTTTTTAAAGTGATCAATATCCAACACTATTAAGCTCAGAGGTGTTCCATGCCGGCGAAAACGTGCTGTTTCATACTGTAGTTTTTCGAAGAAAATTCGTCTATTTTTAACACCTGTCAGAAAATCCATGCTCGCTAAATTTTTTAATTCAATATACTGTCGATGACGATCAGTGATATCTCGTGTTGAACCATAAATCGTTGCGATAATGCCTGGAGCCGAAAAGAAAAACTTAATGGTCGACTCTACCCAAACCTGACGGCCCAATTTACATTGAATTTCAAACTCGAACAGTTCATCACACTCCGAGCCTGTACGACCGGCTTCGTTAATTTGAGTAATTTCCTGAATTCGCTGCGCTAATTGGCGACGAGTATCGGCATTGATCAAATCGGAAATGGGTTTATTCAACACCTCATCGACTTCAAATCCCGTCAAACGCTCAACAGACGGACTCACATAAGTCATTTTAAAATTTTCATCCATCACCCAAATGACATCATGCATACTGTCGGTAATTAAGCGTAAACGTGACTCCGTATCTTTGCGCACACGAATTTCTGTTTTAAGATTTTGATTCAAACGGTGCTGACGATAAATCATCACCATGAATAAACACAACACCAATAACGTTAATGTTGAGACAAACTTCAACCAATCAGGGATGCGCACAGTGTCCATTTTGGGTGGCACAAACGCGTCTAAATGAAAGGGTCCAGGTAAGAGATTTAATGAATCATAGGTATCCGCAATCATTTGCCATCTGACAGGGTTTGAATGGCCTATTCCGATCAAATCTGGCGATATTAATGTACGGATGTGTTGTGCTTCATAGAGCAAATGCTCACGACTTCGATTGACACCGTAAGTATTTAAAAGAAGGTCAACAATTTCCTCGGGATGCTCTAACGCATACCGCCAACCCTGCAAGCTTGCCTCGACAAATGCTTGAACCATTTGCGGTTGTTGTACATAAAGCGCACGACTCGTAAAAAGGGTATCACCGTAAAAATCAATTCCAGAATCAATCGGATGCAGCACTCTAACAGGGTTACCACTTTGCTGAATAACAAAGGGCTCATCCGTTATACGCACAGCCATTGCAGCCACATCCCCCGTGATCAAGGGCGTAATGCTTGGAACATGCCTAACCAATTGAAAATCATCTGGTCCAAGTCCTTCTTGGCGCAAAAAAACATCGATCGATGAAGTCTCAGCACCCAACATAATTCGCTGATTGGTCAGTGCCGCTAACGAGGTAAAATTTGTATCCCGCAATGTGATGAGTGCCATCGCAGAATGTTGAAAAATTGGAGCCAACGCAACAACTTCATATCCAGCAGCATGATCAATGACCAGCTCAGAGCCTGCAATTCCAAAGTCAATACGACGCTCAGCGACAGACTCAACCGTACGCTGCTCGCCCCCCGCTTCAAGGATCTCAACACTGAGACCTGCCGCTTGATAAAAGCCTTTATGCACAGCCGCATAATATCCAGCAAACTGAAACTGATGGCTCGACTTTAATTTCAAACGAACGCGCTCATTTGCACTTAAAGTAGCCGAAGAAATAAAAAACACTAAAAAAGCAATCAGCCATACAAACGGCTTTAGATATTTAGAGTTAAAGCGGGAAGATAAATGGGGTTCATCCATTGAAATCAACAAGCTGGCCTCCATGCTTATTTAACAATCGGTTAATCCTATAACCCAATGTATCGCAAGTCCAGACATTTGAGCGACGAAGACCTGAAAACTTCTCAGGACAATTAAGATTAAACATATAAAAAATCATAAAAAAAGTGGGCGCATAAGCGCCCACTGTCTTCAAACTGCGCAGTGTTATTTAGATAACAGTTACGTTCTCAGCCTGTGGGCCTTTCTGACCCTGAGTTACTTCGAAAGTAACCTGTTGGTTTTCTTGTAATGAACGACGACCTGTGCCGTTGATTGCACGGAAGTGTACAAATACATCCGGACCGTTTTCCTGCTGGATAAAACCGAATCCTTTCTCATCGTTGAACCATTTTACGGTGCCGGTAACTAGCTGTGACATGTGTAGCCTCTTTCTTTTACGTAATTGCCAAATATTGGCATTTTTCCTAAAGACCAGTAAATTCTGATCCGGTTTCTGTTCTAGTGACTGCTTTGCAGTGACTCTGAACGCTGTTTAATTCTATAACCTAAATGTTACAGAATTGAATTCTCTGTTTAAGCATAGACGAAAAAATTTGCTTTTCCAGTAATGAATCGAAAAAAATTGTTAAAAAAGAATTTTGTTTCAGAAAATATTCAGGGAAGGCAGGAATTTTTAACGACTTGCTGGATGCACGTTGGATGTTTAAGAAAAATTTAGCTAAAACGCATGAAACTAGGCGATTGCCTTGAGTGTGTTCAAATTTAGCTTTAATAGTATTTACGTGCATCAAATCTTCTATAACTTAATTCCAGCAACATTGCTGGCCACCCCGGTGAACCATTTCACGGTCGTTCCGTGATTCAACACAGACACCCCCCGGGAAGTGTCTGATAAAGTCACTATACACCGCTTTAGATTAATTACAATCTAAATGTGACGAAAAATTTAAAATCATCGTGGGCGCCGTATTGTTGATTTCCGAGCTTTGGGCGCAGACGCTCCGCCCCCTACTCTCGGTGGCAAACCCGTATGCTGAGTTAAGATTCGCCCCTTCGCTGTTCTTGCCGCACCTGGACTATTTTTTCGGCGATGGCTTCGGTATTCCGATGCAGAGCTGTCTTCCGAGGGGATCAGTTGATGATCAGCTGATCCAATTAAGTCCGCACGACCCATCTGCACTAATGCGTCGCGTAAAAGTGGCCAATTGTCCGGATCATGCCAACGCAAAAATGCCTTATGCAAACGACGCTGCTTTTCACCTTTGGCGGTTTCCACCCGCTCAGCCGATTTTTTGTAGCTCAAGCGGCGCAAGGGGTTTCGTCCCGTGTGATACATGGCAGTCGCTGTAGCCATCGGCGAAGGATAGAAGGCTTGTACCTGATCTGCCTTAAAGCCATTGCTCTTTAACCAAAGTGCTAGATTAACCATATCTTCATCGGTTGTGCCAGGATGCGCGGCAATAAAGTAAGGTATCAAATACTGATCTTTCCCGGCTTCTTTCGAAAAGCGCTCGAACATTTTTTTGAACGCATCAAAGGAGCCGATACCCGGTTTCATCATTTTATCCAGTGGGCCTTGCTCCGTATGCTCAGGCGCGATTTTCAAATATCCACCCACATGATGGGTCACCAACTCACGAACGTACTCAGGATCTTCAACGGCTAAGTCATACCTTAAACCCGATGCAATAAGAATTTTTTTAACCCCTTTTATTTTCCGAGCATCCCGATAGAGTTGAGTTAATGCCGAGTGGTCTGTATTCAGGTTAGAGCAAATCCCCGGATAGACGCAGGATGGTTTACGACAGGCCGCTTCTATTTCTGGACTTTTACAAGCAATGCGGTACATGTTCGCTGTAGGGCCACCCAAATCGGAAATAACACCTGTAAATCCAGGAACCTTATCACGAATCTCTTTAATTTCTTGAATAATAGAGTCTTGAGATCGATTCTGGATAATACGCCCCTCATGTTCAGTAATCGAACAGAAGGTACAACCACCAAAACATCCCCGCATAATATTGACGGAAAAACGAATCATCTTATACGCAGGTATCTCTGCCTTTCCATACATAGGATGTGGAACACGGGCATAGTTCAAACCAAACACAAAATCCATTTCTTCCATGCTAAGCGGGATAGGCGGTGGGTTCAGCCAAACTTCTTGGTCACCATGCAATTGCACCAAGGCTCGTGCATTCCCAGGGTTGGTTTCCAGATGAAGCACCCGACTCGCGTGGGCATATAAAACAGGATCTTGAATGACTTTTTCAAATGACGGCAGACGGATAACCGTTCTTGATCGATCCAGTTTTGGCTTGGGCAATATGTGCAATACTTGCACTGAATCATCGACCTCAGGCGTCGTGCTCGATTTCTCCAACTCACACTGAGGCAAATCTCGGGTATTCACATAAGGATTAATAATTTTATCAATCTTACCGGGACGGTCAATGCGAGTGGAGTCTATCTCCATCCACCCTTCCGGCGTATCTTTACGAACATAGGCCGTCCCTCGAATATCACGTAATTGATCCACCGGTTCACCGGCTTCTAAGCGCTGCGCCACTTCAATTATCGCGCGTTCAGCATTGCCATACAGCAACAAGTCGGCACGCGAATCCAATAAAATTGAGCGCCGAACTTTGTCCTGCCAATAATCGTAATGCGCAATACGGCGCAAGGATGCTTCAATGCCGCCCAGTATCAGGGGCACATCTTTGTAGGCCTCTCGACAGCGCTGACTGTAGACAATACTGGCTCTATCAGGGCGTTTTCCTGCAACATTGCCCGGCGTGTACGCATCATCCGAACGAATTTTTCGATCTGCCGTGTAACGGTTGATCATTGAATCCATATTACCGGCAGCAATGCCAAAAAACAGACGCGGACGTCCCAACACTTTAAACGCGTCAGCACTGTGCCAATCGGGTTGCGCAATAATGCCAACCCTAAATCCTTGCGACTCAAGTAAACGCCCAATGATGGCCATGCCAAATGAAGGATGATCGACGTAAGCGTCCCCCGTCACAATGATCACATCGCATTCAGACCAACCTAACCTGTCCATTTCCTTGCGCGTCATCGGCAAAAACGGTGCGGGGGTGTTTCGATTTGAACTCTGGTTGGGTGTGTTACGTGTGTTGCGATGGATAGGAGGAGCTGAGAGCATCATGTTAGCGGAACTGCCTGAAAGGTTTGTCATGTGACCATTATAGCGATTAGTGGCGCATTCGTCTTGGAAATATGGAGCAAGACGATGAAAGCCGCTTCTCTTACAGGTAAATTTTCAATAACTATCGACGACATATAGTTAATTAATTTTAACTAACTAAATCTCTGCACGATAATAGATTCAAGAACAGCGCAAACGCGTGAATCGCCAGCCATTTTCACTGCATTCGGGGCATTACTATGAAAAAGACATTCTCATTTGCCATTTTACACTTTACCGTTGCCTTCGGTGTTGCCTACGCATTAACGGGTGATTTAGTGATCGGTGGAGCCGTTGCTTTAATTGAACCAGCCGTTAACACCCTTGCCTTTCATTTTCATGAGAAAGTGTGGCGTCGAGTCGAACAAAAACAGGTCAAAGTCGATGATCCGTCATCAAAGGGGGATAAATGCATCGCTTAACTGAATGTACGATAGCCACCGGCGTCTTGTCAGCGGATGAAGTGGGATCAAACGACACATCCTTTGCAACTATATTAACGCTCTGCAAATCTTGCTATTCTGACCTGATGATGATTTGGTCGGAATAGCAATGAATGGACTTAAAAGACGCTCAACTCTCCCCTAAACGTCGGGGCTTGGTATCGATTATCGCAGCAGGTCTTACCTCTCTTTTACTGATTATCTGGATTATGTCTGGCAACACCTATCAATCTGTTGATCCAGACCAGCTTCAAGCCAAGGAGGTTGAGTCAACCGTCTCAAACCTACCTAAAGTTCAGACGCATCAAGTTGCAGCAAAGACCTTTACTCCGACACTGATCTTGCAAGGTACCCTTTCTCCATATTATCAAGCTCAGGTATATGCACGCACCTCTAGTCAAATCCAAGAGCGTCCCGCAACATTAGGGCAATGGATTGAACAAGGAGACGTTCTGGTGCGACTGGATCCAGAAACCAGACGCACGCTAGTCCAGAAAGCAGAAGCTGATGTCCATTTACACCGCTCTGAACTCGAGGCCGGTGAGCGCTTATTTAAGAACAGATTATTATCTGAGCACGAAAAACTACGTTTAAAAGCCACGGCGGCCGCCAGTGAGGCGGCTCTAGCCGATGCAAAACTCGCCCTTGCACACACACAAATAAACGCCCCTATTGCAGGATTTGTAAACTCACTACCGTTCGAAATTGGCGAGTTGGTTCAATCCGGTGATGTGATTGCAACCCTTACAGACACACGTAATCTCAAAGTAAAGGCTTACGTTGCACAGCAAGATGTCGGGCGTATGGGCGTCGGAAACCCTGTAAAGGTCACTCTCTTAGATGGACATACATTCGTTGGTGAAATTACGTTTATCGCGAACCTTGCCGATACGGCCACTCGTAGTTACGCAATCGAAGCCAAAATTAACAACCCCGAAGGCCTTCGCATTGCTGGAGCGAGCGCGACTTTAGAGATTTCCTTACCGGAGGTTTTAGCCCATCGTATTCCGCCTTCCCTATTAAGCCTAGACCCTTCAGGCCAGGTTGGCATTTTAGGCGTGAATAATGAGCAGGTGGTTGTTTTTCACCCTCTCACGCTCATCAGCTTTGATACGGAGTATGCTCGGGTTATCGGCCTGCCGGATACTCTAGAAATCATTACGCTTGGAGCTGGCTTCACGCAACCCGGTGACAAAGTTGAACCCCATTTGCAAGAGAGTCCCCTCTGATGGAGCAGATCATTCGTGCCGCTATCCAGCGTTCAAGGGCCACTCTTTTACTCTTTATATTTATCCTGTTGGGAGGAGTCGCGGCGTACCAAGCGATTCCCAAAGAAGCCAACCCAGATGTTGTCATTCCTATGATGTATGTGTCCATGGCACTTGAGGGCATTAGCCCTGATGACAGCGAGCGCCTTCTCGTTCGCCCCATGGAGCAAGAGCTTCGAGCACTGCAGGGGGTACGGAAAATGACCTCAATTGCCAGTGAAGGTCATGCATCGGTTATGCTTGAATTTGACGCAGGCTTTGATCCTCACAAAGCGCTGCAGGACGTTCGACAAAAGGTTGATACAGCTCGCACCAAGCTTCCGTCTGAGGCGGATGAACCAAGGGTGCACGAGATTAATGTTGCCTTGTTTCCTGTCATTTCAATTGCGCTGTCGGGGCCCCTTCCAGAAGCTCAATTGATCTATTTAGCGAGACAACTAAAGCTTGCGATTGAAGGAATTCCCGAGGTTCTTGAAGTTGATATTGCCGGTGATCGAGATGATTTATTGGAAATAATTGTGAACCCACAGGTCCTTGATCAGTATCAAATTGATTATTTTCAATTATTTAATTTAGTGTCCAATAATAACCGATTGGTTGCCGCTGGCAGTTTAGACACAGGATCTGGCCGAATGACCCTTAAAGTACCCGGCATGATCGAGTCGTTACAAGATATTTTAAGCATGCCCGTCAAGGTAGAAGAGGACCGAGTTGTCACATTTTCAGATATTGCAACCTTAAGGCGCACCTTCAAAGATCCAACTGGCTTTGCACGCATTAATGGTCAGCCCGGTTTAGTCTTAGAAATCAGCAAGCGCTCAGGTGCCAACATCATTGATACCACCGCGCATATTCAATCCGTTATTGAAGAAGCCCGCATGATACTTCCTGACGATGTTGATTTGAGAATCCTCATGGATCAATCCATTGAGGTACGCGATATGCTCAATGACTTATTGAATAATGTCATGACAGCCGTCGTGCTTGTGTTGATCTTAATCATCGCTTCCATGGGGTTTCGTTCAGCATTAATGGTCGGATTAACCATCCCAGGTGCGTTTTTAGCGGGGATACTCTTAATTTGGACGCTAGGGTACACCCTGAACATTATCGTACTCTTTTCATTGATTCTAGTTGCAGGCATGTTGGTCGATGGTGCCATTGTTGTCAGTGAGCAAGCCGATCGTTATCTCAAAGAGGGGCAATCACCCGCAAATGCTTGGCTTAATTCAGCGCACCGCATGAGCTGGCCTATCATCGCATCCACGGCCACCACCCTGTCTGTTTTTGTTCCGCTCCTGTTTTGGCCCGGCGTTGTCGGAGAGTTCATGAAATACCTTCCTGCAACCGTTATACTATGCTTACTCGCCTCACTGGTCATGGCGCTGATCTTTTTACCCACAATGGGTGCCGTAATGACACGCCCCATCAAAACGTCATCAAGCGATATGGCGTTGCACAACCCCATGAGCCGTCTCTATCGGTGCATACTTGGACGTTTGTTAAAAGCGCCCTTTTTAACCCTATTGGGTATGATGTTGGTCATTACCCTTATTTTTATCACATACAGTCGCTTTAATCATGGCGTGGAGTTTTTTCCAGATATTGAACCAGACTCATTACAATTGCAGATTAGAGCACGGGGAGATTTATCCGTTTACGAGAAAGATATCCTTGTAAAGCAAGTTGAGGATCGACTGATCAACCTAGCGGAAATAGACTCTATTTATGCACGCACCTTTGCCTCCGCCTCCTCTCAACAAGGTGAGGACGTTATTGGCGTCCTCCAGTTCAAATTAATTGAATGGCATCAACGCCGAACCTCTTCCCACATTATTCAATCAATGCGGGATTTAACATCTGATCTGGTTGGCATTGAACTTGATTTTCGCAAACAGGATATGGGACCAGGTCAAGGGAAACCCTTTCAACTAGAGGTAAGTGCAAATGATATCACGTTAATACATAATGCACTTGATACCCTCCGTGCCCGCATGGAAAGCATTGGTGGATTTATCGATATTGAAGACAATCGTTCCCTACCTGGGATTGAATGGCGTATCGAAGTAGATCGAGAAGCCGCCGCTCGACTTGGAGCAGATGTTCTCTCAGTAGGGAATGCCGTGCAACTGGTTAGCCATGGTTTAATGCTCGCTACCTATCGCCCAGAAGACGCGAATGACGACGTTGATATTCGAGTCAGGTTACCTTTGCACTGGCGGTCAATTGACCAATTGACTCGTCTCACCCTGAATACGCTTCGTGGGCAAGTACCTATCTCACACTTCGTTCAAGTGGTTCCTATGCCTAAAACGGGCTCTTTACACCGTGTGAATGGACAAAGAACCTTAACGCTTCAGAGCGACTTGGCTGAAGGCTCGCGTTTAGATGAACGCTTAAATGAGCTCAGACCCTATCTTAACGAGCTGCCCGACGGGGTCTCGATCAACTTGGCAGGTGAAGATGCTGACCAGCAAGAAGCGGCCATATTTTTAATGAGCGCCTTCATCATCGCTATTTTTTTGATGGCGTTTATTCTTGTCATCCAATTCAACAGTCTATTTCAAACCTTCCTTGTCCTCAGCGCGATTCTTCTTTCCACAGCTGGCGTACTATTAGGGTTATTGATTAACGGCCAATCCTTCGGAATCGTAATGGTTGGCATGGGGATTATTGCACTTGCCGGTATCGTGGTGAACAACAATATTATTCTAATTGACACCTTTAATCGTTTACGACGTGAAGGAACCGACCCCTATCAAGCAGCATTGGAAACAGGTTGCTTAAGATTACGCCCGGTTCTTCTAACGTCCGTCACGACCGTGCTTGGATTAATGCCGATGGTTTTAGGTGTCAACGTTAATTTGTTAGAACCTAGCCTCGGGATAGGCGCACCTTCAGCACAATGGTGGATGCAGTTATCGAGCGCCATTGCTGGTGGATTAACTTTTGCCACACTCTTAACACTATTGCTAACACCCTGTTTACTTTTACTGGGTTGCCGAATCTTTAAAACTTAGCTCAACTGGTTTTCAAACGTCTCAAGCGATGCCATAAACTCCTTTAAGGAAACAGGACGACCAAACAAATAACCTTGGTAAAGTAAGCAACCATAACTTGCAAGGAGTATTCTTTGATCTTCTTGCTCCACGCCCTCTGCGATAACTGATAAATGCAGACTTTTTGCCAAGGACACAATGGTCGATGCAATATCGGCATCTTGTGTGTCGGTTAACAAATCTCTAACAAAGGTTTTATCAATCTTTAATTGATCCAATGGGAGACGTTTTAGATAGGATAACGAGGAATAGCCTGTGCCAAAATCATCCAACGCAAACGTGACACCGATTGCTTGTAGCGCTCGCATTTTTTCAATGGTGTCATCGATGTCATCTAACAACATACTCTCTGTGATTTCTAACTTCAGCTTGCTGGGATCAGCCCCTGTTTTAGAAATCGTGCTTTTCACTTTTTCAACAAAATCATGTGTCCGAAGCTGATGAGCGCTAATGTTAACAGCCAAGGTCAATCCCTGAGTCAACGTATGAGCAGCCCAACCTGCCAATACTTGGCAGGCTTCCACCAAAACCCAGTCACCCAAGGGAATAATGAGCCCGGTTTCTTCTGCTATAGGAATAAACTCATCTGGTCGAACCATACCTTTCACAGGATGCATCCAACGCAAAAGGGCTTCAGTACCCACACGTTCACCATGATGGTTAACTTGAACCTGGTAGTACAATAAAAAGTCCTTATTTTGAATACTACTGCGAATATCATTTGCAAATTCAGCATATTCCATTACCTTGGTTTGCATTTCTGGATTGAAAAATCGATAGGTATTCCGTCCTGCCGACTTTGCTTGATACATGGCTAAATCAGCCTGTTTTAGCAGTTCATCAACTCCTTCAGCATCCCCAATAAATAAAGCAACCCCTACGCTTAAAGTACTATGATGTTCAACATTTGCAATAGAGTAGGGTTGACCCAAACTCGTGAGGATTTTCTTACAAAGAAGATCAACGTGATTCGATGCTGATTTTTCATTTTCGCCGACATCTTCCAGCAAAATAATAAACTCATCACCGCCTATCCTTGCGACTGTGTCTGTACGTCGAATACAGGTTTGTAATCGTTCTGAGGTTTTCACCAATAGCTGATCACCTGCATCATGACCCCGCGTATCGTTTAGGGTTTTAAAATCATCTAAATCCAAGTACAAGAGCGCACCATAGGTGTTCGTTCGAACGCTGGACAATACCGCTTTTTTTAAACGATCCATCAGAAGTTGGCGATTTGGCAACTGAGTCAGCTGGTCATAAAAAGCCAACTGCCTAATTCGATTCTCCGCAGCTTTACGCTGGGTAACGTCATTCAGGGTCACAACATAATTCAGAACTTTACCCGTTACATCACTCATAACCGCCGTGATACTAATCCACTGTAAATACTCTTCCCCATTCTTTTTTTGATTCCATATTTCACCCTGCCATTTCCCATCAATCAATAGTTTTTTACTCATTTCTTTGTAAAAAGAATCAGTATATTTATTAGACTTAAGCTGACTTAATGACTTACCGATCAACTCATCTGACTGAAACCCTGTTATATCTGTGAAGGCCTGATTATTCCGGAGAATAACTTGATTGCGATCCGTTACCAACATACCTTCACTCGATTCAAAAACAGTTGCAGCAATATTTAAATCTTCAACCATACTCTGCATGGCTTCACTGACTTGATTATATTCGTATACATCTGTGGGCGTGAACTCAACCCCCCTCATTCCTTTTTTTATTGATTCTATATAGCTCATCATGTTATCAATTGCCCGTTTATGGGTAAAATGTAAAATAGAGCCTGCCATAAATAGCAACAATAAGAACCCACCTGATAGTAGTAAAAAAGAGCGCCAGTACTCAACATAAATTGAGTCAAATCGATTTCCAGCGACACCAAGTTCCAGCCATATTGGGGTTATAATTTTATCTAGACTTAGAGTCTCTTTGATAAAAAAAACATCATTGTCATACCAAAGAACATCATCAGATGTTACAGTTTTTCGTGTAAACTTCGAACCATTTACCTGTGGATGACTGTCAAATATTACTGATTTTTTGGTACCTATCCTTAAAACATCTAAATCAGCTCTTGCAATTACATCTTGATGAAAAATTTTATTATTTCCTATTGCAAATCCCGCAAAAATATAACCTTTCAGCTGAATACTTGCTGGATCAAAAACAGGGACTGCCTTTAATAATACAGAAATCTCTTCATGCTCCAATAATGTCCATTTGTTTGTAAACAATATAGGTGAATCTATATTTTCCAATATAGGATCAATTTTATAAAGTGGAATACCAGCATCAAATAAAAGAGATCCAGAATGGTCAACAAGAAAAAATATATCTAAACTTGCACCAATTACCGAGTCTTGAAACATAAAAATCATATCATCCGTGATAGATTCAACGGTCGTGTTTTCACTGATATTAGAATTTGGCATGAAATTTCGGCTTGAAGTGATTGTATGCAAATACACATCAAGAAGATTTATTCGATTCTCTACCATGCTTTCAATGGTGCGCTGACGCTGCAATAAACTCTGCTTAATATCTTCCTCAAATTTAGATTTAGCTGTTTGAACAGAGTATCCCATTGATAAAATTAAGGTTAAAAAACCCAACAATCCAAATATTAGAGTAATTCTAGTTGTAAACTTAAGCTCCCAGCGTTTGCTCGAACCTCGCTCACTTACCTGCTTACCATCATCACTCATCAGTATTGACCCCGACTTCAACAACTCAAATCAACACCCAGACATGATTGTTGCTACTAAAATTTAAGCGCTATTTCGACAGTTCGATTAGCCGTTGGTAGGACTCAACTTGCAGATCAAAAACGCGCTTTAGTTCAACTTCATCCAGAAGCACAACGGGCATGCGTATCACGTTTTCCGTAACATCAATAAAACGAGGATCTTTTACAACCTGTTGCAATGCCCCATACAAAGTCGAGACCACCTCATCAGGAGTATTCGCAGGCACCGAGATTACACGTATTACATCCATGCTAAACGGATACCCCAACTCTCTCAATGACGGAACATCGGGGTAATAGAATAAGCGATCTTCTGGGAGGCCAGCGAGGACGACCATTTCTCCCGTTTGGGTATAAACACCATGAGTCCCTCCACTAAACGCAATTTGAGCCGCTCCAGATACTATTAAAGGGGCCATTCCAGCACCACCTGTCGTCGGAATAAACCGTAAGCTAAGCCCCTCCTTTTTAGCGATGTACTGCATGATAAACCGATCTTGCAAATTTTGAGTCGCATACACAAGCCCTGGATTTTGTCGGGCATAATCCAGAAATTCATGCCAGGTTTTGAAATCCTGAACCCCCCCCGTAACAAAAGCGGGTTGATCTAAGGTCACACCTGCCACATAACGAAAACTATCCAACTGGTATGAAGCAGGTGACACTAAAGGAGCGAAGGTAAAAGGTAAAGATAAACCAAACTGAAACACATACCCCTGATCTTGGTTATTTGCCAACATCGCCGCAGCCACTGCACCACCGGCTCCAGGGTAGTAAATAATGTTCACAGGCTGTCCAATCACTTCTGACATCACCTCCGCTAAAACCTTACCTTGTATATCAGTACTACCACCTTGCTCAAATCCAATCAGCATGGAAAGGGGTCGGGTAGGAAACTCTGCAGCCTGCCCCCACGGGCATAATAAAACCAGTAAAAAAAGTGCTACTCTTTTCATGATGCATGCCCCTGCTTTGCTTAATCGAATACGCCTAGTCGTTCTGTCATGTTTTAATTTTAGGAGCCTACGCCACTTAAGCAAGCTCTGACCACTTAAATCATCCTGTAGATAGACTAAATCTCTCTTTTGAAGGCAGGCGCAATCGGCGATAATGGCCATCAATTTTCTCATGTGTTGCACAACCTTTACTGGAGACCTATCTAGAATGAAAATATACTGGTACCGCTTGCGAGACCGGCTTGAATCACTGCGTGCCAACAAGATCTTTGAAACGTTTGTCATTGCTGTCATCATTATTTCAGCGTTGCTGATAGGGGCGAAAACCTATGATGAGAGCACGCGTTTTGAGCAAGTTATGGTTTGGCTTGATCTCGGCATTACCCTCTTTTTTCTGTTTGAACTCATCATTCGCATAGCCGCTGAAAAGCGAACCCTCGATTTTTTCAAAAAAGGTTGGAATATCTTTGATTTTGTAATTGTAACCGCGAGCTTGATTCCGATTGATGATTCCGAGATGGTACTCATCGCTCGTCTACTGCGTATTTTCAGAGTTTTACGTTTGATTTCAATGATTCCTGAACTTCGCATTTTATTAACGGCACTTTTAAAGTCTATCCCTCGGATGGGGTATGTTGCTCTGTTAATGTTTATCATTTTTTACATTTACGCAGCCGTTGGGAGTTTTCTATTTGAAAGCGTTGATGAAAAGCTCTGGGGCAATATTTCACTGGCCATGCTCACGCTATTCCAAGTTGCCACGTTTGAAAGTTGGGCAACAGCTGTTCTGTACCCAACCATGGAACATTATCCCTACAGCTGGATTTACTTCTTAACATTCATATTCTTAAACGCGTTTATTTTTCTGAACATGATGATCGGAATCGTTTTAGACGTCATGCAAAAAGAAAGTGCCGCTGAACAACTGGAGTCCGGTGAAGGTGAAATAGCCGAAATCCACTGGATGCGCGAGCATATGCAAAGTATGTCTGAACAATTAGAGCGTATCGAAGTTCAGCTTCGTGAGCAACGGAAGCCCTAGACATTCAATAAGCGTCCTCGAAAACACTACTCTCGAGGACGCTCTACCCTAACGTACTTTCCAACGGTTAACACTGGTATTCAATTCCGACGACACCACGCTCAACTCCTCACTGGACTTAGCGGTTTCGCCCGCTTTGTCCATCGATACGCGTGAACTCTCAAAACTATCCGATAATACACCAACCAACTCATCTGTCATTTGACTTTGCTGATCTGAAATCGCGACGATGTCCATGTTCGCACGGACAATATCTTGCAAAGAGCTCTGGATGGTTTGCAGCGCACTCTGCGCATCTTTTGCCGTTACTTGCAGCACGTCAAAGCGATCATGCTCTTTCGTCATCAGATTTTTAGTGCTTTCTGCATTATTTAAAAGCTTATTAATGATGACATGTATTTCGGCGGCTGAGTTTTTGGAGCGTTGAGCCAAGTTACGCACTTCATCTGCCACCACCGCAAAGCCTCTACCCTGATCTCCCGCTCTTGCCGCTTCTATCGCAGCATTCAACGCCAAAAGATTCGTTTGCTCCGCCAACTGAGTAATGACCTCTAATACATGGCGTATTTGATCAAAATCCAAGACCAGATTTGAAATGGATTGAGTCGCTTCAGCAACCCCTTGAGCCGCTTGATGTACATCGGATATCACCAATTGAACCGTTGAGGCACTTTGATCAATGGTTGTACTCGCCAAACGCGTCAACTCACTGGCTTGATGTGCTTGCTGATTCACGGACACTGCACTCTGTACCATGCCCTGAACCAACTGTTCCGCTTGCTGATTACGTTCATTCTGTAAATGCAGCTGATTGAACGTTTCTTCTGAGCCAAGGCTTAACTTAACCGAAACTTGACCAAGCGTTTCACTGGCCTGACGACTGAGGGTCACTGACTGAGCAATTTCATCCATCAATTGATTTAAGGCCCCTGATATTTCTCCATATTCATCTTGACCTTTTAATGGGCTCTTATGAGTTAAATCACGGGTTGACTGGATTTTAAGAAGACTGCTATGCAACACGCTTACAGGACGGCTAAATAAACGTGCAGCCAGGAGAGCAAGAATGAGCGCGATTACTAAAACAGCAAGCGTTACGAAAATGACCGATTGCGTAATTTGCTGACGCAATGTACCGACCATTTGCAAAGCTTCATCTTTTTCCATCTCAGTGACGATAATCCACTCGACACCCTGTGCGGGGACAGTTCGATAGCTTCCAATCACCTCTGCGCCGATTGGGTTAATATAATGCTCGACCCCCTCGTTTCCAGATACCGCGCGGGTAATCGCCTGACTTTCAAAACGCACTAAGGTTGCAAGTTGATTTCGGATTGGGATTAACGCTGCCTGAGGGCTTTGCTCCGATGACAGGTTTGCTAGAAATGGGCCTGGATTCTCATCAAACTCACGCTTGCTCGACAATAAGTACTGGTTTTGATTTAAGAGATACGTATCTCCTGTCGCCCCTAACCCCTGCCCAACACGATTGCCTTTATTCGATAGAATTTCATCCAATGAACCTGTCCCTAATCTTACAGCGAATACACCTAGCAGATTGGCTTGGCCATCTTGAACATCGTACACGGGCATTCCAATAAAAGCCGATGGCATTCCACCTGCAGGAATATAAGAATAAAAGTCAGAAAAGATAGGACGACCGCCAACCGGAACCTGAATAGCTTGCCTAAACACATCACTCAACCCCGATAACACAATCATTTCGTGGTTAACATCTAGGGTAAAGTCAGGTAACTTTTTAAGTGAATAGACAATTTCACCTTCAGGGTTTAGATAATACACATCTTCATATCCATAAAAATTTGCAAAATCTAACAGCTCCGGATGAAACTCTCGGTGAGCTAAGGTATAACGTGAGCGGTCAGCGGGTTCAAATACCTGCTCAACCTCATCCCACTTTGTGCCTGACTCAACAAGATAATAATACTGAAGAATGAGTTTCGGCTTGTCTAGAGATTGAACATAGTTATGGGCATCAAAAAGACTTTGCCCCATATTACGTTGTAAATTTGCCAAAAAACCTGATTCTAAATACGCTCGTAAGGCATTTTGCTCATCCAGTATTTCTTCTCTGCTACGCACCACTGCGTTGAGGCGATAGCCGCGATAAGCTGAAGCTAAAGCAGGCAAGGCTCTTTTTGCCTGTACACCTGACGCATACCCTGCCACTTGCTGACTCAAGGTATCAAGATACCCCGTCAAACGCTGCGTTTGGGTATCATTGATAAATGCAAGTTTCAGTTCTGCCTGCTCAACCAATAAGCTCTCACCCGCACGCAAACTCGAAAAGCTAATCATTAAGCTGGCCGCTAACGAGGCAAACAAAGAAACCCCGAGCATGATTAACAAGAGCTTAGTTCTTATACTCATCGGCCTTTCCTATCAACGCATCACTAAATTAGATAGAAACAATGTTTCAAACACTGTTCATATACGACTAAAGTTAGCATGCTCTTGGAGATTTATCCAAGCTGATTTTTCGTTAATGCCAAAAGAATTATTTTGTATCAATTATTTACTGCAATTCTAAAAAAATAAGGCTCAACTAATGTGAGCCTTAGAGAGCAAGATTACGTTGAAGCAATCAAACAGCACCTAACCATATCGAACTCCAGGCAACCAGAGCACTAGATCCTTCCAATAAAAGACCAACGCAACGGCTAACAACTGAATCAAGATAAAAGGAATGACGCCTTTATAGATATCCGTTGTTTTGATACTGGGCGGCACAACGCCTTTTAAGTAGAAGAGTGAGAAGCCCACCGGTGGTGTTAAGAAGGACGTTTGTAACGCCAACGCAAACAACACGACGAACCAAGTCAGATCAAAACCTAATGCCGCCACAACGGGACCCACCAATGGCAGTAAGATCAAGCTGATTTCCAACCAATCTAAGAAGAAGCCTGCTACAAATGCAATCAGTAAGATCACAACCACTATTCCTTCAGGCGACAGCGGAATGGCTTTAAGTAAACCACCTATAAATTCGTCGCCGCCCAGTGAACGCATGACAACAGCAAAGGCGGTCGCCCCTAAGAAAATCCCAAAGACGAAAGCCGTCGTTAAACTGGTTTTAATACTGACATCTTTTAGAACCGCAAGGGTTAAACGCCCATTCATCGCTGCCAATATAGTTGCGCCAAGCGCGCCAACGCCCGCCGCTTCTGTAGGCGTTGCAATACCCAAGAAAATTGAACCCAAAACCGCAAGAATTAAGCCAAGCGAAGGTACCACAGCCAGCAAGGTATCAATGATCATCTTAGCCGTAATCGGTGGCAAATCATCACGTGGTTTTGACAGTGATGGAACAAAAATCGATGCTATCACCACATATGCAATGTACATAAGACCTAGCATCACACCCGGAATTAATGCCCCCATGAACAAATCACCAACGGGCAATGATAACTGATCAGCCATAATAATTAGCATGATACTGGGTGGAATCAAAATTCCGAGTGTGCCAGCCGACGCGACAATACCGCTGGCAAATGCTGGCGAGTATTTTTGTTCTAACATCACAGGAATCGACAGCATGGCTAAGAGCACAACCGAGGCGCCAACGATTCCAGTAGACGCAGCAAGCAGGATGCCAATGCTGATCACAGCAACGCCCAAGCCGCCTCGGAAACGGCCAAACAGATTGACGAAGTTTTTCATGAGTTTTTCTGCAACGCCTGAACGCTCAAGCATCAAACCCATAAAGATAAACATGGGGAGGGCCACCAGCACCCAGTTCGTCATTTGCCCATAAATACGTTGAACCATTACCCCAAAAATACGCCAATCGGTCAGGAAGTAGGTGTCCACATCCCAATATTGGGCAGCTAAAATTGAGCCAACGCTGAATAAAACAGAGATACCAGCCAATATCCAAGCAACCGGGTATCCTGTAAATATCAGTAGGATGAAACTGCAAAGCATTGCAATGACGATAATTTCATTCGCTTCAAACACGGAAAAATCCCCTATACAGCAACATAGAAGCGCTTAGGCGCGCAACGCCCATTACATGACGAATCACTTATGAGTAACTCTGGCTTTAGGAAAGCCTGTCAGAAAAGAAAAAGCTCGAATTAAGCGCGCTAACCCCGCCATAAACATAAGACCAAACGCCAGCAAGATGACCGATTTAATAATCCATCTCATGGGCAGTCCACCAGGGGCCGCTGATACCTCATTGATTCGGTATGAGCGTTCTACAAACGGATAGGCATATGTCAGAATCAGGTAGCAAAAGGGTAGCAACAATATAGAGATTCCAAGGATCTCTATCACTGCTCGTGTCTTAGGTGAGAGGTGTTCAGCCAACACATCCACTCGAACATGCCCATCATGCAGAATACAGTAGGACAATGCCACCATAAATCCGACCGCAAATAAGTGCCATTGCAACTCTTCAAGTGCAATGTAGTTTGTCCCGAGTAAGTAGCGAAGTACAACATTTGCTACCACCAAGATCATAAGAAAAACCCAGATTAGGGAAGAGAAACGTCCAAAAAACTCAACTATGGATTCGAGAATGTCTGAAACCAGAGTCCGAGGGTATTGAACGGCCGCTCGATGAGCGACCGCCTCCTCGACTTTTTCAAGATCAACATTATATTCAGCCATGTGAATATCAACCTTTTACGTCAAAGGAAAATAGAAATTAGTCTTTTTCAATACCCCAATCACGTGGTAGGTAACCCAAATGTTTCCAAGTGCTATGCTCTTTTTGGAAGGCTTTCATTGAGCTGTAGACTTTAGCAAACATAGGGTCTGTTTCTGAGCGACGCGCCATGACTTTATCAGTTGCCTCTTGGAAGGCTTTCAATATTTCTTCATCGTACTGATGCAGCTGCACGCCACGTTCTTCGAAGGTCTTAAGCACCGCACCTTGAAGCGCTTCTGCTTTTGCAAGGGCTAAGGCATTGCCTGCCATACACGCGTTTTCGATCAGTGCCTTGGTTTGATCATTCAATTTAGACCATTCACCTGTATTTACATAGAGGAACTGATTGGTTGATGGCTGATGCCAACCCGGCAAGTAATAGTGCTTAGCCACCTGATAAAAGCCTAACTGCTCATCTACGGTTGGCAGTGAGAACTCAGTTCCATCAAGCACCCCTGTTTCCAGCGCTTGATACAACTCGCCACCTGGCAAGAGTGTCACAGACATACCAAACTCAGCCATGATTTCACCACCGACACCTGCGGCACGGAACTTAAGTCCTTTGAACTTATCAAGAGAGTCCATTTCCTGACGGAACCAGCCTGCGGCTTCCGGACTGATGGTTCCACACAGAATGGGGTACACATTATGCGGAGCAAAGGCCTCTTTTAACAACTCATCGCCACCATGAAAATACATCCAGGCAAGAAACTCTTGAGACTCTAAACCAAAGGGCGTCGCGCCAAACAGCGCCGACACAGGAAGCTGTCCCCACTCGTACCCCATCCATGAGTAACCCGCCGGAATATTGCCATTGCTTACGTTTTCAAACACACCCAATGCTGGAATCAAAGCACCGGGTTCAAAAGTTTGCAGTGTGACGCGACCGCCACTCATATCGGATATCATTTTAGAAACAGCAGGCATAGTGTCGCCAAGTGCTGTCAGGGTAGAAGGGAACCCCATTGGAACTTGCCAACGAACACGATCAAAATCAGCAAAAGTGACAGTAGAAGTGAATAACGTTGTTGCAACAGCAACCGCCATAAGAGACTTTTTCATAATGCAAATACCCGTTTTTTAGTTTTATTAATATAGGATTATCTGGTTTGAAATATTTCAAACTTCGTCAAAGCATCAATACTATTATATATCTAGCTTTTATTTTCCAAACTGCAAGTTTTTAATGTGCTGTCCAACCTCCATCAATAGGTAAAGATGTACCTGTTATTGCTTTTGCCGCATCAGAACATAAAAACACCACTAAACGCCCGATATCATCGGGTGCTACAAAATCAGGGTAAGGTGCTTTTTCTTTAATTAAGCCTTGCTTAGCCTCTTCATAACTGGTGTTGTTCTTTTGGCTAAATGCTTTAAATTGCTGAACCAGCAAGGGCGTGTCGGTCCAACCAGGGCAAATCGCATTGACCGT
Organism: Nitrincola alkalisediminis; assembly: GCF_009821115.1. Lineage (GTDB taxonomy): Bacteria > Pseudomonadota > Gammaproteobacteria > Pseudomonadales > Balneatricaceae > Nitrincola > Nitrincola alkalisediminis. The sequence goes on from NZ_VYTY01000002.1 coordinate 297,895, forward strand.
CACCTGCTTTGCAGCCAACTCCAAAGCGGTAACTTTGGTAAGACCAATCAATCCATGTTTGGCCGCGCAGTAGGCTGCTTTGTTAACTGACGCAACCAAACCATGAACCGAAGCAATATTAATAATCCGTCCCCAGCCTTGCTCAACCATAAACGGGAGCACTTGCTGAGTCGTATGAAACGCACTGGATAGATTCACAGCAATAATTTTATCCCACTGCTCGACAGGAAAGGTTTCGATAGGCGAAGTGTGTTGGATGCCCGCATTGTTTACCAAAATGGAAATAAAGCCCACTTCTTTTTTAACGCGATCAAATAGATCGGTAATTTGGTTTGGATCACTAATATCCGCTTGGAAGTAGCTGACGCCGACTGAAAACTCATCGAGAAATGCTTGTACAAGCACTTGCCCTTCATCTTCAGATGAGAGACCGTGAAGAACAATATCAACCCCTTCTGCCGCCAACTGACGGGCAATTGCAAGGCCAATACCGCTGGTTGATCCAGTGATGAGTGCACGTTTGATATAAGACATGTGTAACCTTTTTTATTTTTATATGTGTAAATTGGTAATACCAATTTACACATATATATTACTGGGTTTTCTAAAATACTGTCAAGAATTAAATCCGTAAAAAACCGACTTAAAACGCTTAGTTTTTCAACTCATCTAAATCTTTAAATAGCGCCAATGCCTCTGGATTGGCCAAAGCATCTTTATTCTTAACTTCCTCTCCCATTACCACTTTTCTTACAGCAAGTTCGACTATTTTCCCACTAATTGTCCTAGGGATATCACTCACCTGCAGTATTTTTTCCGGGACATGCCGTGGAGTGGTATTTAAACGAATCACATTTTTTATTTGCTTAATTAAACTGTCATCAAGCTCAACCCCATCCTTTAGGCGAACAAACAACACCACTCGCACATCATCCTTCCAGGGCTGACCAATACAAAGGCTTTCAAGAACCTCATCCACTTTTTCAACTTGTCGGTATATTTCAGCGGTGCCTATACGCACGCCCCCCGGATTCAAGACTGCATCCGAACGACCGTGAATAATGATGCCTCCACGCTCCGTGACTTCACCATAGTCGCCATGCGCCCAGATGTTTGGAAATTGAGCAAAGTAGGCATCATGAAAACGACGCTGCTCTGGATCTTGCCAAAAACCAATTGGCATGCTTGGAAATGGCTTCGTGCAGACCAACTCACCCTTCTGACCACGCACTGGTTTTGCGTCGTCATCGAACATATCAACCGCCATGCCTAAGCCTCGACACTGCAACTCGCCTGCATAGACTGGTAAAATCGGAGAACCCAAGGCAAAGCAAGAGACAATATCTGTACCGCCCGAAATGGAAGATAACTGCAGATCTTGCTTAATATCGCGGTAAACATACTCAAAGCTTTCGTGCGAAAGAGGAGAGCCTGTTGAAAGGACAGCTTTTAGCGCTGACAAATCAAAATCGTTACGGGGTTTCACGCCGGCTTTTTCCAGTGCCGCTAAATACTTAGCACTCGTACCAAAGACACTGATTTTTTCCTGCTCTGCTATCTGCCAAAGGATGGAAGGCGTCGGTGCAAAGGGAGAACCGTCGAACAGGACCAGCGTACAGCCCGTCGCCAAACCACTGACCATCCAATTCCACATCATCCATCCACAGGTCGTGTAATAGAAAAAGTGGTCATCCCTACGCAGGTCAGTATGTAAGATCAACTCTTTAAGGTGCTGAATCAAGGTTCCACCGACGCTGTGCAGGATACACTTGGGAACACCTGTGGTCCCTGATGAGTACATAACATAGAGCGGATGATTAAAGGCCACCTGCTCAAAGTCTATTGTTTTTACATCATCAAGCACAAAGTCATCCAGTCGGATGGCTTTAGGCACCCCTGACAGATCAGGATTGGCGCTTAGGAAAGGCACGACCACAACGGCTTCAATTGAGGTAATGCTCTCAACAATCCCGTGTATTTTTCCAAGACTGTCAATCGATTTACCGTTGTACAGATACCCATCGGTTGTAAACAACACCTTGGGTTTAACCTGTCCAAATCGATCAATAACACCATTAATACCAAAGTCTGGCGAACAGGATGTCCAAACAGCCCCTATTGAAGTGGTTGCCAGCATCGCAATTAAGGTTTCTGTGATATTGGGCATGAAGCCAGCCACTATATCGTTTTTTACGACACCTTGAGCCTTCAAACCAGCTGCGAGAGCCGCTACCTTCGAATAAAGGTCACGATATGAGATCTCGCTGCGTCGGCCATCCTCACCACAAAAAACAATGGCTGGCGCATCATCACGATAGCGTAGAAGATTTTCAGCAAAATTTAAGCGTGCCTCAGGAAACCAAGTCGCACCTGGCATAAGGTGGCCGTTATCGAGGGTACGACCCCCTTTATGACTGGATAGAATTCCGGCGTAATCCCAGAAAAAATTCCAAAATCTTTCAGAATCATCTGTACTCCACTGCCAAAGTGACTTGTAATCGTCCAAATCCAAACCGAAAGCTTGATTAACTTTAACAATAAAATCAGACATTTGAGTCGAAGCGACTCGTTCAGGCGTAGGCGCCCACAGAGGTTCTTGCATGGTTAACCCTTATTATTATTTTAACCAAATAGATTGAAAACAGTTACGTACTTTAACAACCAATTAAGCACACAACATGCCAACCTTATAAACCATTGATTTAGCTAAAACAAATACAACACCTCGCTCTCAGAGTCTTAAAAAATAGACATAATGTCTTATTTCTGATACAAAAAACGTCTAATAATTAAGACAAGCTATCCATTATGCAAAATATTCGCTTTGATGCTCACGCTATGCGTGCAAAGGTTTTATCCTTCTTACAAACCTCTTTTGATACGTTTTATGAGCACACGATTGCTGTGGATCAAAAAGGAATTCTCACTTGGATTAGCCAAAGCTATTGCGATTTTTTACATCTGGAAACATCGCCAGTTGGCCAACACATTACAGACGTCATACCGAATAGTTACCTGCCTCAAGTCATCGCCACAGGTAAACCCGTTTTCCTCGACTTGCTCTATGTTCGACACCAATGGGTACTGGTAAGCGTCATCCCGCTCCACAACGATTTAGGCCAGGTTGAAGGGGCATTTGGCTTTGTCGCCACTGACCGCCCATCTAGCATGAAACCCTTATTGGCCAAATACAACCGCCTCCAAAGCGAAGTCAGGAATGCAAACCATTACCAAAGTGAACGCACATCGCGCTACCAACTCTCACAAATAGCGGGGCAAAGCGAAGCGTTAAAACACGTCAAACATCAAGTACGCCAAGCGGCACGCTTTGACATCTCCGTACTTTTAACTGGCGAGACAGGCACGGGGAAGGAACTCTTTGCCCATGCCTTACACAACCTATCCGACCGCTCCGAAAGCCCTTTTGTATCGATCAATGTTGCAGCCATTCCCGACACCTTAATTGAGGCCGAATTTTTTGGTGTCGCGCCCGGTGCCTTCACAGGAGCAAAAAAAGAAGGACGTGCTGGAAAGCTGGAACTCGCTCAAGATGGAACCTTATTTTTAGATGAAATTGGTGACATGCCCTTGGTGCTTCAATCAAAACTCTTGCGTGTCTTGCAAGAAAAGGAGTTTGAAAAGATTGGCTCTAATAAAATTCAAAAAACAAATGTCAGAATTGTCGCCGCAACCAGCCGAAACTTACTGAAAATGGTTGAAGACGGCGAATTCAGAGCCGACCTCTACTACCGACTGAGCGGAATGCCGATTCATTTACCCCCTCTACGCGAGCGGCCTGAAGACATTGAGTTTATTGCTGAACGTATTTTAGATGAATGTTGTATACGCCTAAATCTGTCCACTAAAGAACTTGCCACCGACGCCTTAGAGAGATTGAAGCTACATCATTGGCCTGGAAACGTTCGAGAGCTCTACAACCTATTAGAGCGCGCTTGCATTTTAAATGAATCGCACACTTTAATTTGTGCTGATCATATTGAAGCCTTGATGGAATTTCGCCTAGCGCCCATCCCCCCTTCTTTGATCACACAAGACGCCAAAACACCCGAAACTCAGCCCCTATTGAGCTTAAAAGAGCAAGTCCAATTAGCGGAAATCCAAGCCATACGTGAAGCGCTTAACCGAAACAAAGGTAAGCGAGTATTAGCGGCAAAGCAACTCGGTATTTCACGAGCAGCTCTGTATAACAAGATAACGCAGTTCAATATTCAAGATGCTTAGCCGTCACCTTGAACTCAAATCACGGGAAACAAACGTGACAATAAAACAGGCACAGCGGTTTCAACTTTAAGAATACGCTGGCCTAAACTAATGCTGCTCAATCCTGCAGCATTGAGTTTTTCAACCTCATAAGGAATAAACCCTCCTTCTGGGCCAATCGCCAACACCGTTGGCAGCCACTCAGAAGCTGGACAGGTTAAGGCTTGATACGGATGTGCAACATAGGCTCTTTTTCCCTCTACCATTGCTGGCAACTCATCTTCGACAAAGGGCTTAAACCGCTTACGAATATGAAGTGTCGGTAAATTGGTATCGCCAGACTGCTCTAAGCCAAGCAACATCTGCTCATACAAGGACGCTTCATTCAGAATAGGCGTGGACCAGTAGCTCTTATCCACCCGATATGAATGAATCAACCAAATATCTTTCACCCCCATGCTGGAGAGCGTTTGCAACACTCTCTTTAACATTTTAGGACGAGGGAGCGCCAAGATTACGGTAACCGGTAAAGGCAAAGGCGAGCGCTGAGTCAATTCAGTCCAACTCAGCGACACAGACGCCTGATCAATATGCTCAACACTCGCCAACCCTATAGACCCATTTAATAACCCCACTTTGAGAAGATCGCCTCGCGCAACCTGATGGACATCACGAATATGCACAAAACGCCGATCTCGGAGGGTCACCCCCGTAGAAGTAACGGCATCTTTTAATGGATCAATAATAACCAAATTCATAATAATCAAAATACTCTATGCAATCGCAAGCCAAGCGGCATTAGAACGCACAGTGCCCCATTCCTCGTTTGCTTAAATACTGTTGATGATACTCTTCCGCTTTCCAAAAATGGGATGCCGGCGAGATATCTGTGACGATAGGTTGAGGATACGCAGCGCTTTTACTCAGCTCAAGTCGGCTTTGCTCAGCTAAGACGCGCTGCGACTCGTCGTGGTAAAAAATAGCGGAACGATATTGAGTACCGACATCAGGCCCCTGTCGATTTTTCGTCGTCGGATTATGACACTGCCAAAATGTTGTAAGCAAGGCCTCGTAAGCAACCTGCTCCGGGTCAAATTCTACCTGAACCACCTCAGCATGATAGGTTTCGCCTGTACACACCTGCTCGTACGAAGGCGAATCAACATGCCCACCCATATAACCAACCTGTGTTGACAGCACACCCGGTACCTTTGAAAAGGTCAGTTCAACACCCCAAAAACATCCAGCCGCAAAGGTTGCAATAGCCATCATCAACTCTCCGTTTACTCATGATTTGAAAAAGTTACTTGAGTTTACGCAAAAACCCACGACTTTGATTAGAATTTTACGCCATAACTGCGTTATGATTCAGATATTAAGAGTAGGAAGACTATGGCAACGTACGCAATTGGCGATGTTCAGGGTTGTTATGATGAACTTCGACAACTTCTGGATTTATTGAACTTCAATGAACAAGATCACCTATGGTTTGCAGGTGATCTGGTTAACCGTGGACGCCAATCACTCGACGTTTTGCGTTTCATTAAAGGGCTTGGTTCACAAGCAACCTGTGTTCTAGGGAACCACGATCTCCATTTACTGGCTCTTCACTTTGGTGCAACGCGTGATAAGCGCAACCAAACACTGCAACCGATACTTAATGCACCTGATCGCACCGAACTGATGGAGTGGTTACGCCGACAGCCTCTGCTCGTCTCAAACGAACGCCTCGGCTATGTCATGACCCATGCAGGTATCCCTCATATTTGGTCACTGGAAAAAGCGAAGAAATATGCTCAGGAAGTTGAGCAAGTGCTCAGAAGCAAAGATGCCACTGAATTTTTTCGTCATATGTACGGCAACAAGCCTGATGTATGGAGCAAAAATGTTGATGGCTGGGCCCGACTTCGACTCATCACGAATTACTTTACCCGCATGCGCTTTATTTCGACAAATGGACGGTTGGAGTTTAGCGGCAATGGCACGCCTGATTCAGCTCCACCCGGATTCGCACCTTGGTATCAAGTCCCTAGAGATCAGCCACTTGAACAGCGCCAGCTCTTTGGTCACTGGGCTGCACTGATGGGCAATGTCAATAACGCTGCCGTCGTTGCGCTCGATACTGGCTGTGTTTGGGGAAATAAGCTAACAGCCATGCGTCTAGACGACCATGTTTTCTTTCAACAAGACTGCTCTGCCTATCAAACTCACCAGGCTTAGGAACCATATGAGCTCATTTAAACATCTATCACCGCAAGCCGCTGTTGAACTCATGGAGCAAGGGGCCAACCTTGTCGACATTCGAGACATCCAAAGTTACAACAGCGCCCATATCCCAACCGCCATTCATCTCAACAATGACAATTTGCCACAGTTTTTAGACCAGGCCAGTCGAGAAAAGCCGTTGATTGTCTGCTGCTATCACGGCATTAGCAGCCAATCAGCAGCCGACTACTTAGTCGGACAAGGCTTTTCCGACGTGTATAGTTTAGACGGCGGCTTTGAGGGCTGGAAACAGTTATTCCCCGATGCTTGCGAATCCTGATGCAAATTTGCCTTGTCGGTGGCGCTGTCCGTGATCAACTCTTAGGCATTCAAAGCCAAGATCGTGACTGGGTTGTCGTCGGTGCTACAGAGACCGATATGATCGCTCAAGGCTTTCATCCTGTTGGACGTGACTTTCCTGTGTTTATTCATCCAAAGACAGGCGAAGAATATGCCTTAGCTCGCACCGAACGTAAATCGGGCCATGGCTATGCTGGGTTCACCTTTTTTGCGTCACCCGATGTGAGCCTAGAGGAAGATCTTGCTCGTCGAGATCTAACAATAAATGCCATGGCTCAACTGGCATCAGGAGAAATCGTTGACCCCTTTTCAGGTCAAAGAGATCTACAGGATAAAGTGCTTCGCCACGTTTCATCGGCATTTTCAGAAGACCCACTGCGTGTACTGAGAGTGGCACGCTTTGCTGCTCAGTTTCACCATCTTGGTTTCCACGTTGCCAGTGATACAATGCTCCTCATGCGAGAGATTAGCGAAAGCGGTGAACTCGGTTTTTTAAGCGCTGAACGCGTCGCGCAAGAATTTGAAAAGGCACTGTGTAGTCCACACCCTCTGATTTTCTTGGAAATACTCAAGCAGTGTAATGCGCTGGATTGTCTTTTTTCAGAATTCTCGCGCTTGAATTTAGAGCGCCTAACTCCCTTTATGCAACGCCTAAAAACAATGAGCCCAGCACCTGAACTCAGCTTCGCTCTGATATGCCAGGCAATTGCCGAGCAGGAAATGCTAGAAAGCACCTCGTTTGTTCAAGACCTCTGCCTTCGCATCAAAATGCCCAATCGCTACCGCGATCTTGCTCGTCAATTTGTCATCTTTTATCCTTTTATCAATGATTTTGTGCAGCTACCCCCTCAACAAACACTGACCACACTCAAAGAACTGAGGCTGCTCAAAGAACCCAACACCCTGCCTGAGTTGATCGCTCTTTACCTGAGTCGGAACACCAATATTAAGCGGGAAGACTTTGAACCACTGCAGCGCTTGCTTCAGCAGATTCGAACACTTTCACCACAGACGTTCATGGCAAAAGGACTCAAGGGTGCCGAACTCGGCAAAGCCATCGAAGCCGCTCAACTCGACATCTGCGCGCGTTACACAGAATACAGCTAGTGCGTTTATACGTTAAAATTTATGCTAGACTATCAATATCTTACTTCAGCCAAAGGCCTTAGGTATGAAGCCTGCATTGATCTTATCAGGCGGTGGCGCGCGAGCTGCCTATCAAGTTGGTGTATTAAAAGCACTGGCTGAAATGCTGCCACCCAACACCAGCAACCCCTTTCCAATCATATGTGGAACATCAGCTGGTGCAATTAATGCACTTTGGCTTGCCTCTCATACCGAAAACTTTGCAGAAGCGGTTCGGGAGCTTGAACAGTTATGGTCACAACTCACCCCTAACGATGTGTTTAAAGCCGATGCTCTTTCCATCTTTAAAGGCCTCATGCACTTAGGCTGCTCGTTGTTTAAGGGAGGTATTAGTGAAACAGCTCCCTTATCCTTATTTGATAACACACCGCTCAAAACCTTATTAAAAAAGAATATTCGCTTTGAGCGCTTGAACGATGCCATTCAGTCAGGAAAACTGGATGCCATTAGCATCACGGCTATGGGGTACCATTCAGGTGAATCGGTCAGTTTTTTCCAAGGGCACTCAGGCCTTAGCAACTGGAAACGCAGCCGTCGCAGTGGTGTTGCCTGTCAATTGAGCCTTGATCACTTAATGGCATCAACCGCATTACCGACCATCTTCCCGGCGGTGCACATTAATCGCGAGTACTTTGGTGATGGAGCTATTCGACAAGGCTCGCCGATCAGCGCCGCTCTGCACCTTGGGGCCAGTAAAATTCTTGTGATCGGCGTCAGTGGCAACAGAAGCCCCAAACACTGGGCGAAGCGCGAAACGCTAAATCACTCCCCCTCCATGGCACAAATTATGGGGCACTTGTTTAATAGCGCATTTATTGATGCCCTTGAAAATGACATTGAGCATATGGAACGCGTCAACCATTTACTTAAGCTGATTCCAGACCAACAACGCGCCTTAACTCAACTGGATTTAAAAGTCATCGAGAGTTTGATTATTTCGCCCTCTCAGGCATTGGATGCAATTGCAGCCAACAAATTACAAGCATTACCTAAGGGGCTCAAGTTTGCACTGAAAGCTGTCGGCGCCTCTCGCAAAGGCGGCGGTGCAGGGATCGCCAGTTACTTGCTCTTCACGCCAAGGTTTACGGAGTCACTGATTACACTGGGTTACCGTGATACGCTATGGGACAAGGAGAAGATATTGCGCTTTTTCAAATAACCAGCCGCGTAACCAGCTCGTCCATTTACGATTTAAACAACCAAGGAAACAGTCGCTTTCTTTCCTCAATCGACAAGGATCGCATACGCGCAATGTTCGTAAACGGAATGGCATCAGGATTGGGATGTTTTTCCAATGCAATTTCAACCGAGTCTTCTCTGATCAAATGCAAGATTGGATAGGGAGAGCGATTCGTCAAATTACCCACATCATCATTCGTCGTACCCGAAAACTGATACCCTGGATGAAAACTGGCGATTTGATACACACCGTCTCGATCACACTTGGATAACAGACGTTCGGTTTGCCAGAGAAAATCATTGTAATCCAAAAAATCTGGCCACATATTTGGAAACGCCAACACAGTGGTCTCAAGCTGCTCAACGGGCGTTTCATCCAAACGAATCAACTCATCCACTAACAAGGTTAAGACATCCGCCTCCTCAGTCACTTCGCTAATACAAACACGAATCTGGTTCTTACGTCTTGGATAAGCGGCAAACGGACAGAGATTTAAACCGATTACAACTTCATCTATCCATTGCCAAACACGTGCTTCTTGATTCTCAGATTGCATGACCATTAACTAACTTACCGTCGCCTTAGCATCGACGGCTGTATCGCCTGCGATGGATGAAGATGAAATTTGTCGACCTCTCCAAGAAAAATCAACACGCCAAAGCGGCTGGTTCGCTGTATAATTTTGCCATAAAAATGCATAAGGCAATTGACGAACAGGATGTTGTTCATCAGGTGCTAACTCCGCCAATGGCCAAAGTACAAAGGCATTTTTATCCACCTCATCTCTCGGCAACTGTATACCATCGACCTCACCAACACAGTCATCATAGGTCAGAATATCAATATCCAACGTGCGCGAGCAAAAACGGGGACCTCCCCTTTTACGACCGTTTTGGTCTTCAATCATTTTTAGCCAACGCGACAAGTCGCCCACACTCATTGAGGTTTCAATTTTGACGACAAGATTAAAAAAAGGGCTGCCTTTAAAACCGACCGACTCGCTTTCATACACGGATGAAATGCCCAGCTCACCAAATTGATCCGCTAATGCATCCAGTGCAGCAAGGATGTAACGTTCACGATCCACATTGCTTCCTAGGCTCAGATAAACCAACGCCATCAGCTTTTAACCCCTCTTTCGATGATCACTCCAACATCACTCGCTTGAGGCACGGCTCCGGGTTTACCCACACGCAACCTTAGCCAAGGAACACTGAACTCTTGCATAATCAACGCTGCAATTTCCTCTGCCATGGTTTCGACCAGTAGAAACTGACTCTCACCGACAAATGCAATCAGCCTATCCGAAACACTTTTGTAATTGAGCGTGTTTTCTATGTCTTCGGTATTGGCCGCTGCTCGGATATCCGTTCCCATTTCAAGATCGAGAGAAACAATTTGGCGCACCTCTCTTTCCCAATCATAGATACCAATAATCGTTTCAACCTGTAACTCACGAATGTACACTATATCCACTTACTTACTCCTGAACATTGGCGAGCCACCATGTTAACCACTAGTTTACTGGAACCTGCGCTCATTAGCTTTGCCTACTTACTGGGGTCTATCCCAACCGCACTGCTGGTTTGCAACTCTATGGGGATACCCGATCCTCGTCAACAAGGCTCAGGCAATCCAGGCGCAAGCAATGTGCTAAGAATTGGTAACCGCATTGCCGCCAGCCTCACACTATTGGGAGACATCAGCAAAGGGGTTCTCGCTGTCTATTTAGCGTTACTTTTTGACCTCTCAACAAGTGTTGCAGGCTTGTGTGGACTGGCAGCGATCTTAGGACACGTATTCCCTCTTTTGGGGGCTTATCGTGGCGGAAAAGGAATCGCAACCTTCATCGGCTGCACCCTAGTCCTAAGCTGGCCCATCGCCCTAGTGCAAATACTGGTTTGGTTAACGATGGCCAGCCTTTTTAGAATCGCATCACTGGCCTCTATTACCATGACACTGGCCACACCGATATCCGCTTACTTTCTCTACCCTGACGCCCTTAGTGCACTTTTACTCATCAGTCTGTTGCTCATAGCGCGCCACCGAAGCAATATAATGAACCTCCTTAAAGGTACTGAGCGACGACTTTAGGACTCCTAGGAAAGGGGTTCGAGCGTTTCCATAGGCCAACGGGGCTTCGCCAAAATAGTTAAATCACTCATCTGCCCTGCCAACAAGCGTTGACACCCAGCATACGCTATCATTGCCCCATTATCGGTGCAAAACTTAGCGCGGGCATAATACAGCTCAGCGCCCTCTTTCTTCACAGCCGCCTCTAATTTTAAGCGCAAGTGGCGATTAGCACTGACCCCCCCTGCAATAATAAGCTGCTTTAAGCCTGTTTGCTGGAGGGCACGACGGCATTTTATTGCAAGCGTATCAACCACCGCATCTTCAAAGGCTGCCGCGATATCCGCCATCGTTTGCTCATCAATTTGACCTTGATCATCACGATGCGAATTCGCCGTGTTCAGCGTAAAGGTTTTTAAACCCGAGAAACTAAACTCCAACCCTGGACGATCTGTCATTGGCCGCGGAAAGCGAAAACGCGAACGATCACCTTTTTCAGCCAAGCGAGCGATCAGTGGCCCACCCGGATAATCAAGTCCGAGCATTTTTGCGGCTTTATCAAACGCCTCTCCGGCGGCATCGTCTAGGGACTCGCCCAGTAACTCATATTCGCCAATGCCCTCAACTTTAACGAGTTGGGTATGCCCCCCTGACACCAACAATGCCACAAATGGAAAGGACGGTGGGTTTTCCTCTAGCATAGGTGCTAAAAGATGACCTTCCATGTGATGCACCGCGATAGCTGGAATTCCAAGCCCCATTGCCAATGCACGTCCTGTCGATGCACCGACCATTAAGGCTCCAATTAAGCCCGGCCCTGCTGTAAACGCAACGCCATCCAAATCCTGCAAGCTTAGCTGTGCTTCAGCAAGCACCTCTCGAATCAACGGCAACAACTTTCGAACATGATCGCGAGACGCTAATTCAGGTACAACGCCACCATATTCAGAATGCATAGCAACTTGGCTGTACAGCGCATCGGCAAGCAAACCTTTTTCACTGTCAAAAATCGCGACACCCGTTTCGTCACAAGAGGTTTCAATACCTAAAACTCGCATGGAATAACTCGCCCTCTACCCACTGATACACACTGCAACGATTAAGCTGCCAAAAAACGCTATTATGACGGAGTTAAGTCTGCATTTCATCACAGATGAATAGTGAGTTTTCACTTTACTTAACCTTCCGCTCCCAGTAAAATTTTGCACCTTGATGTCTTTCGCCTTGCAAAAGGGATCGAAATCGAGATATCAGGGGCATTCAAGCCCTTATTTTATTAAACAAGTTAGGATATTTTCATGCCAGCTGTAAAAGTTAAAGATAACGAGCCATTTGATGTTGCTTTACGTCGTTTCAAGCGTTCTTGTGAAAAAGCCGGTGTTTTGGCTGAAGTGCGTCGTCGTGAACATTACGAAAAACCAACCACTGTTCGCAAGCGTAAAGCAGCAGCGGCTGTTAAGCGTCACGCTAAAAAAGTATCTCGTGACACGTCACGTCGCGTACGCATGTACTAATTGCTGTACAGAAACAAGCTCATAGATACCCAATTTTGTATTACAACACGCGTTAAAACCAAGACTTGTAATCGTTAACGCAAGCCATTTAAGTCAACTTAAACAACAGGTAGTCAGATGTCTGATCTGAAAAAACAGATAACAGAACAGATGAAAGTCGCTATGCGAGCGAAAGACAAAATTCGCTTGAATACCATACGCCTGATGTTAGCAGACATCAACCGCATAGAGGTTGATGAACGCATTGAACTTGATGATGCCCGCGTCCTCGCGACTCTCGATAAAATGATGAAGCAGCGTAAGGATTCGATTGCCCAGTATCAGGCGGCTGAGCGCCCTGAACTGGCGGACAAGGAGCAGCAGGAGCTGGAGGTGATTAAAACTTTCCTGCCGCAGCCTCTCAGTGATGTGGAAATAGACGATATAATTGAAAACGCAATGCAGACAAGCGGTGCAAGCTCGATGCAAGACATGGGCAAGGTGATGGCAATTATTAAGCCACTTGTTCAAGGCCGAGCTGACATAAGCGCTGTTTCTGCCAAGGTAAAAGCAAGACTCTAACCAGCATTTTTCGCTGGGTATCTCAGCGGAGAACACATGGCAGGCAAAATACCGCAATGCTTTATTGACGATCTGCTGGCTCGTGTAAATATTGTTGATGTGATTGAAAGTCGCGTCAAACTTAAGCGTAGCGGCAAAAACTTTTCCGGTCTCTGCCCTTTCCATAAAGAAAATTCTCCATCCTTTACAGTCAGTCCTGATAAACAGTTCTACTACTGTTTTGGCTGCGGCGCTGGCGGCAATGCGTTAGGCTTCTTGATGGAATACGAGAACCTGCCCTTTCCTGATGCTGTAGCAGAGCTTGCTAAAATGGCCGGCTTAGATGTTCCTAGAGACGAAAACCCTGCGCACAATAGCGCTAAAGAGCACAAAGTAAAAGAGCAGCTCAATATACTCGAGCAAGCGACAGCTTTTTATCAACAACAACTCGCCTCATCACCCGAGCGCCAAAAAGCCATTAACTATCTTCAAAAGCGCGGCCTTTCGGACAAAACTATCCAGCATTTCCAAATTGGCTTTTCTCCATCAGGATGGGACAACCTACTTAAACACTTCAAAAACCTCCCCAACCCTCAAGCGCAACTGCAAAGCGCTGGACTGGTTGTCCATAACGAAGAAAAAAATCGCTTTTATGACCGCTTTCGTGACCGCATCATGTTTCCAATTCGCGACGTCAGAGGTCGAGTCATTGCCTTTGGTGGGCGTGTTTTAGGCGATGAAAAACCCAAGTACCTCAACTCATCTGAAACCGACACCTTCCATAAAAGCCGAGAACTCTACGGCCTTTATGAAGCAAGACAAGCCACTCGCCAACTGTCAAAAATCATGATTGTTGAAGGCTATATGGATGTTGTTGGACTCGCCCAACATGGCATCACTTGGGCTGTTGCGACACTTGGAACAGCCACAACCGAGCAACACTTAAATCGACTTTTCAAGGTCGTTTCTGAACTCATTTTCTGCTTTGACGGTGACAAAGCAGGCAGAACAGCCGCACAAAGAGCACTCGATATCGCTTTACCGACAATACAAGATGGCCAGACCGTTAAGTTTTTATTTCTACCAGAAGGTGAAGACCCGGATAGTTTAATTCGCAAAGAAGGACAAGAAGCCTTTGAGCAGCGAATTAGCCAATCTCTGACACTGTCTGAATTTTTCTTCAAAAGCCAAACAGAAGACGCTCAGCTGGAAAGTCTTGATGAACGGGCAAAGTTTGCCAATTCCGCACTGCCTAAAATTCAAAGCATGAAAACAGGTTTACTGAAGCAGATGATGCTTGAACGCATCACAGAACTGACAGGACTTTCTCAAGCACAATTAAGCAGCGTGGTTAATTTACACCAAGCGTCACACCCTACTCATGAGAAAAAAGACACCTTAGCTGAGCCAACTTTTGATGCCTACGACTCAGAGCCCTATGTAAACTATCCTGACTACCCGGACTACTCAGACACACACGAGCCAAGAAACACATTTCAACCCAAACGCGCAACACAAGCACCACGTTTGCGCCTCAACCTAATCAACAAAGTGATTTCAATCCTACTGCACCGCCCAGATCTAGCTCAATCGATCCGTCACCCCGATGACCTAGGCAATATCCAAGACAACAATATCGATTTACTCATTGAACTCATCAACTATCTCAAAAAGGATGAGAACAACTCGCTCGGAACACTTCTAGTCGACTGGCAACATTCCGCCCAACACAGTCCCTACCTAATGTTATTAAACGAAATTGCCAACATAGACCCCATTCCGGCTGAAGCGAACGCTCTTATGGAACTGCAAGGTGCATTTCAGCAACTCATGAAACGCAGCCAAGAAAGAAGACTTGACCAGCTCTTGAAAAAATCAAAACAGACACCATTAACGCAAGAAGAAAAAGCGAGACTTCAAGAACTTCTGCTAGAGGCCCACAAAAAAACCTAAGACTGCATTTGCAATTTTGGATTTATCGACTATTTTTAACACGTATTTATAGGTTAAAAAATGTGACTCACTATTCAGCAAGGCTAAATTCCGCTATAATGTCGCGCTTCGTTTTCTACACTTTACTCACATCAGTATTCATCGCAGGGGCTCTATGTCAGACACTTCCCAACAGCAGTCTCGACTGAAGGAACTTATTGCCAGAGGCAAAGAGCAGGGTTACCTGACTTACGCCGAAGTCAACGATCATCTTCCGGAAGATATCGCAGATCCGGATCAGGTTGAAGATATCATTCGCATGATCAATGACATGGGTATTTCCGTGTCTGAAGAAGCGCCTGATGCTGAAACACTCCTTATGACGGAAGGTGACTCCGCGGAAGAAGCCGATGAAGAGGCGGTTGCCGCATTAGCAGCGGTAGAATCAGACGCAGGCAGAACCACTGACCCAGTGCGCATGTATATGCGTGAAATGGGCACGGTTGAACTTCTCACGCGTGAGGGCGAAATCGAAATCGCCAAGCGCATTGAAGAAGGCATCCGTGAAGTCATGACCGCCTTTGCTCACTTCCCAGGCAGTGTCGACGAGATTTTAGAAGCCTACAATGGCACCTTAAGAGAAGAGGGTCGTCTCAGCGATATCTTTAGTGGCTATATTGATCCAGACTCGTTTGTTCCCGATACAGAAGTCGAGCTCGACGAAATTGAAGTCGATGATGATGACGTAGCAACTGACGATGACGAGGATGAAGATGGCGAGGGCTCTGACGCCAGCGATGACGAAAAAGATCGTGGCCCAGACCCAGAAGAAGCCAAGCAACGCTTTGGCTTAATTCAAGAGTCGCTTGACAACTATCGCGCCGCCTTTAATAGTTTCGGCAAGTACGATCCTCGCACGTTACAAGCGATGGAAGAACTGTGTGCTGCCTTTTCACCGCTTAAGCTTTCACCTAGATTTTACGAGCTATTGGCCGATCGCGTTCGCAACACCATTGAAAAAATCCGTACACAAGAACGCACCATTATGCGTATTTGTACTCAGCGTTGTGGCATGCCACGTAAAGACTTTATTCAAGGCTTCCCAGGCAAAGAAACCGACCCTGAATGGCTGGATCAAGTTGCATCAGGCAACACAAGCTTTGCGAAGAACATCCATGCCAACTTAGCTGATTTGAAACGCGCACAACGCAAACTGATTCAAATCGAGACGGATACAGGCATTACGCTTGCCGAAATCAAAGAAGTAAACCGTAGCCTATCGATTGGTGAGGCTCGTGCTCGTCGCGCCAAAAAGGAAATGGTCGAAGCCAACCTGCGTTTGGTTATTTCGATTGCCAAGAAATACACTAACCGCGGCTTGCAATTCCTAGACCTTATTCAAGAAGGGAATATTGGCTTGATGAAAGCGGTGGACAAATTTGAATACCGCCGTGGTTATAAGTTCTCAACCTATGCAACCTGGTGGATACGCCAAGCAATCACACGTTCTATTGCGGATCAGGCACGCACCATCCGTATACCGGTTCATATGATTGAAACAATCAACAAACTCAATCGTATTTCTCGCCAAATGCTTCAAGAAATGGGACGTGAACCCACTCCGGAAGAACTGGCTGAAAAAATGGAAATGCCTGAAGACAAGGTTCGCAAGGTACTGAAAATAGCCAAAGAACCTATCTCCATGGAAACTCCGATTGGTGATGATGAAGATTCAAGCCTAGGTGACTTCATTGAAGACGTGACCATGTCATCACCCGTTGATACTGCAACAGGCGAAGGCTTACGTGAAGCGACACGCAGCGTTCTTTCTGGACTTACGGCACGTGAAGCCAAAGTTCTCAGAATGCGCTTTGGTATCGATATGAACACCGACCATACACTTGAAGAGGTCGGCAAACAGTTTGACGTTACGCGTGAGCGGATTCGTCAGATCGAAGCCAAGGCATTGCGCAAACTGCGACACCCAAGCCGCTCTGATCATCTGCGCAGCTTTTTAGACGATTAAAACTTTTACAATCATCATCTTGCGCTAATGATACGAAATCTGTATCATTAGCGCTCGTTTTTAGGGCCCATAGCTCAGTTGGTTAGAGCGCTCGACTCATAATCGATCGGTCGCAGGTTCAAGTCCTGCTGGGCCCACCATCCTACCCCATGATTACCTCCTTTCTTATAATCCCGATTGACTTGCCACTCCTAAATCTCGACGTATACAATCAGAAAAACTGAAAAAAATTTATTTTATCGATCACAGACGATGAATAAATCTATATCATCAATGAATAGAGCACACACACTGGGTAGTCGTCACGTTTTCAATATGATCAATCACGTTAAGATGTACAAATTCAGCAACCTCCTTAAGCATTTCTCAACCTCTGGGCTTGTATTCGCTACATTTTTATTTGCCCTATCGCTCACTCCAAGCCTAGTTCCACGCCCCTATATTGCTCAAGGCATCGTATCGGGACTGAGCTTTACGATTGGATATGCTTTTGGTGTGCTGGGTCACTGGCTTTGGAATTACTTACACCTGCCCTCGGCCAAACAGCCAATGCAGCGCTATATACAATTGAGTCTAGCCGCCATCAGTCTATGCATTTCAATTCTATTCTTGTGGCGTGCGTCTGAGTGGCAAAACAGTATTCGCACGCTCATGGGCATGGAACCCGAAGATAGCACCCGGCCCTTTACAATTGCCGCCATCACACTTGCCGTTTTTGCTGTGGCGTTCTTGTTCGCTAAATTATTTAAAATCCTCTTCTATTATTTATCGAAGAGGATGTCCCGGTTTCTTCCAAGCCATGTATCACATGTACTTGGTATCGTCATGGTGACGGCTTTATTTTGGTCAATTATTGAAGGCTTGGTTTACTCCTATGCACTCCAATTGGCGGATCGATCCTATCAACATGCCGATCAGTTGATTCAAGACGATTTGCACCCTCCTCTTGACCCTAATAAACCCGGTAGTGCTGAGTCGCTAATCAGCTGGGAAGCACTGGGCAGCCGAGGTCGACATTTTGTTGTACAAAGCCCTTCTAGCGATGATATAAGCCGCTTCACAGGCGAACCTGCTCTTGACCCAATTCGGGTTTATGTCGGGCTCAATGCAGCCGATACGCCAGAGCTACGCGCACAACTGGCATTAGATGAGCTGATTAGGGTCGGAGGATTTGAGCGTTCGGTATTGATTCTGGCAACCCCTACTGGACGTGGCTGGATTGATCCTCGTTCACAGGATGCTGTTGAATACCTTCATAAAGGTGATATTGCAACGGTTGCCGCACAATACTCCTATTTACCCAGCCACCTCTCCATCATTGCCGAGGGTCAATACGGTGCCGAAAATGCTAGAGCCTTATTCAATACACTTTACCGCTACTGGACATCCTTACCCAGAGACTCACGCCCAAAACTCTATTTATTCGGACTGAGTCTAGGCGCACTCAACTCTGATCTTTCATTCGACCTCTATGACATCATAGAAGATCCATTTAATGGCGTGTTATGGAGCGGCCCCCCCTTCAGAAGTGAGACTTGGAGAAATGTAACGCGTAATCGCGACCCTGACTCACCCGCTTGGCTTCCCACCTTTCGACAGGGCAGCGTGGTTCGTTTTATGAACCAAACACAAGGACTGGAGCGAAACGGACAGCCGTGGGGCGATTTTCGCATTGCCTTTTTACAATACGGAAGTGACCCTATTACATTTTTTGAACCTGCTGCTTTTTGGCGAAAGCCCGATTGGATGCAGGAACCTCGCGCACCCGATGTATCGCCTTACCTCAGCTGGTATCCTATTGTTACCATGCTGCAACTCATGGTCGACTTATCCATAGGCAGTGCGCCCTCAGGCTTTGGACATGAAATTTCCACTGGAGATTACATTAAGGCCTGGGCCGCACTATCGGATTCAACTTGGTCTACAGAGTCCTTAGAGCGGCTGGCTCAGCATTTAACTCAGCTTTCCGAGAACCGCTCAAGCCCACCAGAATCTCGGCAATTGGATTAAGATAGCCTCAACGGCACGTTATTTTGATAGAGTAACACCCTCCGATTATTCCATATTCGAATAAGCTTACAACCAAACCACAAAATCTAGACTAGAAGCGCCGGAGCGTGTATAAAGTCCGCTACTAATTGTAATTATGAATACACTTGGCAGATCTTTTATACCTCTTAACAGGGATATATCAGGTCTGCTTTTGTATGTATTGTCCACAGGACCTATCAGGAGCAAGTCGCCACCATGAGTCTTTTCTGGATTCCTCTCCTACCTGCGTTAGGAGTGCTGGCCCCTTTACTGTCTGCAAAGCTTGGCCGAACACAGTGCGCTTTTATAACGGCCGCCGCACCGGCTCTATCATTATTGCTCGTATTATTGATGGCACCCGCCGTTTTCAGCGGTGAAACCCTAATTGTCAGCATGAACTGGGTGCCAGCACTGGGAATGAACCTGTCATTTAGGATGGATGGCCTTGCCTTTCTATTTGCACTGCTCATCCTTGGAATTGGCTTGCTCATTATTCTATATGCTCGTTACTATTTATCTGCAAAAGACTCAATGGGCAAATTTTACGCCTATTTGATTTTATTCATGACAGCCATGCTGGGCATTGTGCTATCAAACAACCTTATTCAGTTGTGGATGTTTTGGGAGCTCACCAGCATAAGCTCTTTTCTGTTAATCAGCTTCTGGCATGGAAAAACCGAGGGTCGTAAAGGCGCCCGAATGGCCCTCACGGTGACGGGAGCTGGTGGTCTTGCACTCCTTGCAGGCCTCATCCTAATCGGTAAAATTGTCGGCAGTTATGATCTTGAAGTCGTTATTAGCAGTGGAGACCTGATTCGCGCCCACGGTGCCTACCCTGTCGCATTGGTCCTTATACTCCTAGGCGCCTTCACTAAATCAGCACAATTCCCTTTCCATTTTTGGTTACCGCATGCGATGGCGGCGCCCACACCAGTCAGTGCCTATTTGCACTCTGCCACAATGGTTAAGGCTGGCATCTTTTTGATGGCGAGATTTTACCCTGCGCTATCCGGTACTGAACTATGGTTTATCATCGTCAGCATGACGGGGCTTGCCACACTGCTGCTGGGGGCTTACACCGCCTTATTTAAACACGATATCAAAGGGTTACTTGCCTACTCAACCATCAGCCACTTGGGATTAATCACTCTATTACTTGGCATGGATACGCAGCTTGCGGCAATTGCAGCCATTTTCCACATTATCAACCACGCCATTTTTAAAGCATCGTTGTTTATGGCGGCAGGTATTATTGACCATGAGGCTGGCACTCGCGATATGCGGCGCTTAAATGGTCTCTGGAAGTTTATGCCCTACACAGCAACCCTTGCCATGGTTGCAGCAGCCTCCATGGCGGGTGTTCCATTACTGAACGGTTTCTTATCAAAGGAGATGTTCTTTGCTGAAACCCTGCACCAACACACCCTAGGCTCTTTATCTTGGATGATCCCTGTTTTAGCAACACTTGCCGCCATCTTCTCGGTCGCCTATTCGCTTCGATTTATTCACGATGTCTTTTTCAATGGCGAACCGATTGATTTGCCCAAAACACCACATGAACCGCCTCGGTATATGAAAGTACCCGTCGAAATTTTAGTCGGCTTATGTCTCTTGGTTGGTATTTTTCCGGGTTTAATTGTTGGTAAGCTCTTATTCAGTGCATCATCAGCCGTTCTCTTAGGAGATGTGCCCGATTACTCCTTATCAATTTGGCATGGTTTTAATTTGCCCCTAACGATGAGTATTGTGGCAATGCTCTTTGGCATTATTATTTACCACAACCGTCGTAAGCTCTTCAAATTTCAGAGCCAATTCCCTGAAACCGATGCAAAAATTGTGTTTGAAAGCATTATTCAATGCATGGTACGTGGGACTCAAAAAATCAATGCCTATTTTGAAAATGGTTCATTGCAACGCTATATGCTAATGGTGTTGCTATTGGTCATCGTGTTTGCTGGCCACCCGCTGCTGGATTTGCTGCAAACCGAGGGGACAAGAACTCAGTTACCACTAACCTCCTTGTCGATTATCATGGCCACCCTTCTAGTATTGTCGGCGTTTGCAACCGTTATTTGGCATCGACAACGTTACATTTCATTGTTGACTCTATCTGTTGTCGGCTTAATTGTTTCTGTCTCTTTTTCCTATTTTTCAGCACCCGACTTGGCTCTGACTCAGCTGTCAGTCGAGGTTGTCACCATTACACTATTAATGTTGGCGCTATTCTTTTTACCGCAACAAACGCCTAAGGAGTCAAGCCCAGGGCGAGTTGCCAGAGACCTTGGCGTTGCTGCAATTATTGGCGGTATTATCGGCACCATCAACTATGCAATCATGACTCGCCCTCAGCTGAGTATTTCTGAATTCTTCTTAGAAAACAGTAAACCTGGCGGGGGTGGGACCAATGTTGTTAACGTCATTTTGGTCGACTTCCGTGGGTTCGATACCTTTGGGGAAATACTGGTACTCGGCATTGCTGCACTGGGTATTTTCAAGCTGATTAACCGCATGAAGGTCTTTATGCCATCCGGTGACAGTAAGGGCATCAACTGGACCAAAGACAGCCATCCGATGATTCTCAGAACAGTGTCTCAATCACTGCTTCCATTAGCGCTGCTTGTTTCTGCCTACATTTTCCTTCGTGGTCACAACATGCCCGGCGGTGGTTTTATTGCAGGCTTAATTACAGCCGTTGCCATCATTTTGCAGTACATTGCACACGGTGTGGACTGGATTAAACCTCGCCTGAAAATCAACTACCAATGGGCAATCGCCATAGGTGTTTTGATCGCCGCCATCACGGGTGCAGGTAGCTGGTTATTTGATCGTCCGTTCTTAACCAGCTGGTTTGATTACTTCAGCTTACCGCTGCTGGGTGAGTTTGAATTAGCAAGCGCGATTGCGTTTGATCTTGGCGTGTATATTACGGTGGTGGCCGCAACACTATTAATCCTTGCGAACCTTGGAAAGTTAACCACATCGCATCGTCCAAAAATGGAGGATAAATAATGGAAGCCTTATTTGCATTTTGTGTTGGGATACTGACCACTTGCGGCATTTTTTTGGTGTTACGCAGCCGAACCTTTCCTGTGGTGGTTGGACTGACACTATTAAGTTATGCCGTTAATTTATTCCTGTTCTCCATGGGACGCTTATCCGTTGACTCGGCTGCCGTCATAGGGGCTAACAGCACCTATGCCGATCCACTGCCTCAGGCATTGGTACTCACGGCCATCGTTATCGGATTTGCGATGACTGCGTTTGTTGTAATTTTATCGATGAGAGGGCGAGGTGATCTTGGAAATGACCACGTTGATGGACGCATTCCAGATCACTCATCACTCACGGACAAGGAGAAATCTTGATGCAACACTTGGTCATCATGCCATTTCTACTGCCATTATTAGCGGGTGTATTGCTGATCCTTCCACCGATTCAAAACAGCATTACACGTCAGCGCATCTTTGCGGTAGGCTCATCTATGCTGGTATTGGTGGTGTCCAGCGGTCTTCTTAAAGAAGTCATGTCCCAGGGAACACAACTCTACGCGCTAGGCAACTGGTCAGCACCCTACGGCATCGTACTTGTTGCGGATCCATTGGCGGCGCTACTGGTGCTTTTAACCTCAATTCTGGCCCTTGCCTCCATTCTCTATGCCTGTGCAGGTGAAGATGAAACGGGCATGTATTATCACACCCTGATATTACTCTTAGTGGCAGGTGTTAACGGCGCTTTCCTAACTGGGGATTTATTCAACTTATTCGTTTGCTTTGAAATTCTGTTGATCGCGTCCTATGCTTTGCTCATACATGGCGGTGGCAAACACAAGACCCAGGCGAGTCTACATTACGTTATTTTAAACTTGGTCGGATCGAGTATCTTCTTGTTTGCCCTTGGTATTCTTTACGGAATGCTTGGCACGCTAAACACAGCAGATATGGCGGTAAAACTTCAAACCCTTGACCCTGATGAAACCACACTGGTTAAAATTGCAGGATTACTGCTACTTATTGTATTTGGTCTAAAGTCAGCCATGCTTCCCCTCCACTTCTGGTTGCCCAGAACCTATGCCGCAGCCAGTGCTCCAGTTGCCGCCATGTTTGCCATTATGACCAAAGTGGGCATTTACAGCATCTTTAGGGTACATACCGTTATTTTTGGCGATTTTGCTGGTGATCTAGCCAATATTGCGCAGTTTTGGCTCTGGCCGATTGCCGTGCTAACCCTGATCGCAGGGGCCATTGGCGCGCTGGCCAGCCAAAATCTGAAGATGCTAACCGCCAACATGATTCTAATCTCGGTGGGAACACTCCTAACTGGGGCCGCACTCGGACGTGAGGATGCCAGTGGCGCTTCATTCTACTACCTGCTGCACACCACCTTGGTGTCGGCCGCGATGTTTTTAATTGCAGATTTGATTGCCAAACAGCGCGGCAAAGCCGCTGACCGTTTCGTAGCGGCTCGACTCATGAAGCAGCGTGATCTACTGGCCGGCTTATACTTTGTAGCGGCAATTGCCATGGTGGGTATGCCCCCGCTATCCGGCTTTATTGGAAAAGCACTGCTACTGCAATCGGCCCATACAGGCGCTGAAATGGGCTGGGTATGGTCGTCGATCTTGTTCGCCGGATTGGCATCAATTATCGCTCTCTCGAGAGCCGGAACCACCCTTTTCTGGCGTACCACCGGAAATACCGCCGATACTGATGGTAACCCTGTGCATATTACCCAGCTAATGGCGATTGTATTCTTACTTAGCCTTTCCCCTTTATTGGTCTTGTTTGCCGGCCCTATTACCAGCATGACGCATGAAGCAGCGGCGGTTTTACACAACCCCGAGCTCTCGGTTCGTGCTCTGTTGCCAGTGTTAGGAGAATAACTGTCATGTTAGCAAAACCTCGTTTTAAATGGCTGCCCATGCCCTATCACAGCATCTTGTTATTTGTCACATGGCTGCTGCTAAACAACACACTGGCACCTGGACATCTGTTCTTGGGGTCGGTGTTGGCATTGGGTATTCCTCTGCTCACCTCTAGCTTAAGCAAACCACAACCCGCACTGCATAAACCCATGCACACGTTTCGTTATGCTTTACGGGTTCTGGGGGATATCGTGACGGCAAACCTCGAAGTCGCCATTCAAGTTATGGGGCCAATCAAAAATCTCAACCCAGGTTTTTTTGCGGTACCACTTGACCTTGAAGGTGAGCTTCCAATTACCCTTTTAGCCAGCACCGTCTCTTTAACACCAGGCACGGTCAGCTCCGAAGTGTCTGAATGTCGGAAGTTTCTCTATGTCCACGCACTCACCATGAAAAATGAAGAAGAGCTGATTCAAACGATTAAACAACGTTATGAAGCGCCATTAATGGAGATATTTTCATGTTAAGTTGGACTGTATCCTTGGTAACGGCCATGGTGGCCATTTCATTGATTCTCAATTTATGGCGACTGTTTGCAGGCCCAGACTTACCTGATCGCCTGCTGGCGTTGGATACCATGTATATCAACAGTATCGCACTTATCATTTTACTGGGTATCTGGCTGGGGTCGGCGTTGTACTTTGAAGCAGCGCTTTTAATTGCAATGTTAGGTTTTATCAGCACCGCAGCATTGTGTAAGTATTTACTGCGCGGCGATATTATTGAATAGGCCTAAAGATGAATTTTTTACTTGAACTGATTGTTTCTATTTTTTTACTGATTGGCGGCATCTTTATTTTAGTCGGCTCGATTGGCTTAGTGCGCTTACCGGATTTTTTTATGCGGCTGCATGCGCCAACAAAAGCAACTACACTGGGTATGGGTGGCTTGTTGATCGCATCAATGATTTTATTCACCGTTCGAGAGTCTGGCATTAGTGTTCATGAATTACTGATTACACTGTTTTTATTCATTACAGCTCCCGTCAGTGCGCACATGATGGCTAAAACAGCATTGCATCAAAAAAATAAGATGATTGAACGAACCACAGGGCAAGAGCTGATAGAAAGAGCAAGACAACAAAAAGCCCCTGATGTGAAATCCAGCCTTAACGACTGACCCGTCATAGAAACAAAAAAAATGCCGAGTGGCTTGATATCACTCGGCATTTTATAAATCTGTCGGATGTATTGAGTTAAACTAAAAACACTCAGTTAGGCCAAAAAGCTGAAATTGAAGCAACTCCTTGTGCACCCGCTTCCCGTGCAGACTGAAAATCCACCTGAGACAACCCGCCAAGCGCATAGACAGGTAACGTCACGTCAGAAACCCACTGATGAAACCTCTGCCAACCTATACCTGCTTGCTCAGGGTGAGTTTGTGTCGCCTTCACAGGTGACAAGAATACAAAATCACATCCTTTGGATTGTGCTCGTTGCAATGCGTCCGGTGAATGACACGCAGCACTCAGCCATTGCCCTTTAAATGCTCGTCTTTCCATTAGATCATTTAAGCGAGGCTCAGTTAAATGCAAGGCCTGCGCATTCAGCGTATTGGCCAATGTAAGCGATGTATTGACCTGAAGGATGGCCTGATGCGCGTCACAGATAGGCTTAAGCAAATGAAACACAGCTGCGTAATCTCGCTCCGATAGCGAGTGATCTCTGAGCTGAATCCAACGACAACCTTGTTCAAGTAGGGATTGCACCTTCGAACAAAATGCATCTTGGTTTGCAGCCTGGCCTGTAATGGCAATATGACTAGGCAATCGAACGGCAGAAAGAATCGGAACATTCGCCGCAGGGAAGCTGTATTCCTCTAAATGATTGAGATCAACCCAGCGTATCTCCTGCCCTTCCATTCCTTTGGCTTCACCGGTAAAGCGATTAATATCCCATACGTCCAAGAGAACTGAGCAATCATCATAATGGTATGGGATACGAATAAGGGGGGTCGCTTCGTGCACATGAAGCGCTAACTCTTCATTGAGTTCACGCACCAAGGCTTGGTAAGGTGGCTCATCGCCTTCAACCTTACCGCCTGGAAACTCCCATAATCCACCTTGATGCCTGTTTTTAGGCCTAAGGGCAATCAGAATTTGGCCTTTGGCATTTCTGATAACCCCAACCATAACATGAATCAAGGACTTCATTTAGGAGCGATATTCCGCATTGATGGTGACATAATCGTGAGACAAATCAGTTGTCCAAACTTGATCAGCAAAGCCACCACGATTCAGAATCACGCGAATACAAATATTCTCGCGGTTCATCACCTCCTGTCCTTGCTCTTCTGTATAGCTCGTAGCACGGGCCCCTTTATCGACGATGCACACTTCATCTAACCAGATCTGCACATCACTTACATCGAGTTCATGAACGCCTGCACGACCTACACATGCAAGTATACGTCCCCAGTTTGGATCAGAAGCAAATAATGCTGTTTTGACCAAAGGTGAGTGAGCTATGGTATAAGCGACCTTCAAGGCTTCTTCCGTGCTGCCTGCTTTCTCAACACGAACCTCTACAAACTTAGTCGCGCCCTCACCGTCTTTAACAATGGCATGCGCTAGGGACAACATAACTTGATCCAATGCCTGCGTAAAACGCTCCATCAACACAGGCTCAAGGTCGGTAATTTCAACACCGCTTTGACCTGTTGCAACCAAAATACAGGCATCATTCGTTGAAGTATCACCATCCACTGTGATTCGATTAAATGAGCGATCACTCGCATGGCTCAACAAACGTTGCAATAAATTGGGCTCGACCTCTGCATCGGTGGCGACGTATCCAAGCATTGTGGCCATGTTTGGCATAATCATGCCTGAGCCTTTGGAAATACCGGTTACGGTTACCGTTTTACCTTGGTACTCAAACTGGACACTGGCGCCCTTGGGACGTGTATCCGTTGTCATGATCCCGTGAGCCGCCTCTTCCCAACCTTCTTCTGACAGATTAGCGATAGCACTGTCTAAACCCGCCGTGATTTTGGCGACAGGCAAAGGCTCGCCTATAACACCTGTCGAAAACGGAAGAATCGACTCTGCATCACAGCGCATTTTACTGGCCAACGCTTGGCAGCATGCCTCGGCATCAACTATGCCCTGCTCCCCTGTGCCCGCATTCGCATTGCCGGTATTCGTCAGGAGATACCTAGGCAAGGCACCTGTCGCTAAATGCTTTTTTGCAACTCGAACGGGGGCTGCACAAAACTGGTTTAGGGTAAATACCGACGCCAATGAAGAGCCAACGGGTATTTCCATCACCACCAGATCTTTTCGTCCTGGTTTTTTTATGCCTGCAGAGCCTGTTCCTAGCTTAAACCCTTTGACAGGGTGATACACGATCGCTTCTTCTTTGCCGACTGCCATTGTGCTTACCTCAGATTTTACCGTGGCATTGTTTATATTTTTTACCTGATCCACATGGACAAGGTTCATTGCGTCCCACTTTAGCAACATCTCTCACAAAAGGTTCAGACTTATCCGACTCTTCTTGAGCCTCGGCTTGCGCTTGACCGTCTGCGCTCGCAAGACCACTGCTTTGTGAGTGTTCAAAATTCATTTGTTGGCGCTCTGCCGCTTCTCTACGTTGCTGCTCCATCGCCTCAACCTCTTCAGGTTGACGTACTTTAACGTGGCTCAAGATTCGGACAACGTCTTTTTTAATGTTCGTGAGCAAGTTTTGGAAAAGCTGGAAGGCTTCACGCTTATATTCCTGCTTGGGGTTTTTCTGCGCGTAACCACGAAGATGTATGCCTTGACGCAACAAATCCATGGTTTGCAAATGTTCTTTCCATAACGTGTCCATGACCTGCAACATCACTTGTTTTTCAAACAAACGAATGGTCTCTGCCCCAACCAATTGCTCTTTTTCAGTATAGCGCTGGATGATTTCCGCCCGAATACGTTCACGCAAGGGCTCTTCATAGAGGTTCTTGTCTTCATCCAACCACGTTTGGATTGGCAAGGCGACCGAGAACTCTATTTCGAGAGCCTTTTCAAGCCCCTCAATATCCCAAGTTTCAGGCAAGCTCTGAGGCGCGATAAATTCGTTAATCGTGTCTTCCACCACTTCGTCACGAATCGCATTGATTGTTTCAGAAATATCGTTAGTGCTCATCAACTCGTTGCGCTGATCATAGACAACTGTACGCTGGTCATTTGCAACATCATCGTATTCCAAGAGGTTTTTACGGATATCAAAGTTGCGCCCTTCAACTTTACGCTGGGCTTTTTCAATCGCATTACTCACCATTTTGTGCTCAATGGCTTCGCCCTTTTCCATCCCTAAGGCTTGCATAAATTGACGAACACGATCCGATGCAAAGATTCGCATTAAATCATCTTCCATCGATAAGAAGAAACGCGTCGAACCTGGATCGCCCTGACGTCCAGCACGCCCACGTAACTGGTTGTCAATTCGACGAGACTCATGACGCTCTGTTCCCAGAATATGCAAACCACCAGCCGCCAACACTTGATCATGACGTTGTTGCCAATCGGCTTTAACCGCTTCAATTTGCTCCGGTGTCGGGTCTTTTAGCGCAGCCAGCTCTCTTTCAAGCTTACCGCCTAACATGATATCAGTACCACGACCCGCCATGTTCGTCGCAATCGTAATAGCACCAGGACGTCCGGCATCCGCGACTATTTCAGCCTCACGGCCATGGTTCTTAGCATTTAGAACATTGTGCTCTATTTTTTCTTTGGTCAGCATGCGTGATAAGAGTTCAGAAGACTCAACCGACGCCGTACCGACCAACACAGGCTTATTGTTCTCTTTACAATGCCGGATTTCTTTAACAATTGCGTTAAATTTATCCTCCATCGTAAGATAAATGAGATCATTATGGTCGATACGCTGAATTTCACGATTCGTCGGGATCACGACAACATCCAAACCATAAATTTGACGTAATTCAAATGCTTCGGTATCAGCGGTTCCCGTCATTCCTGATAGTTTGTCATACAAACGGAAATAATTTTGGAAGGTGGTCGAAGCCAGCGTTTGGCTTTCCAATTGGATATTGACGCCCTCCTTTGCTTCTACGGCTTGATGCAAACCCTCTGACCAACGGCGGCCCGGCATAATACGGCCAGTGTGTTCATCGACGATGACAACCTGACCATTTTGCACGATGTAGTCTTTATCTTTTTGGAAAAGGTAATGCGCGCGAAGTGCAGCCAAAACGTGATGCAGCAAGTTCAAGTTATTCGGTGCATAAAGGCTTTCACCCTCAGCCAACAAACCTTCTTCGCTTAAAATCTCTTCGATCAACTGATGTCCAGCTTCAGTCAACTCAACCGTTCTATTTTTTTCATCCACGACGAAGTGTTCGTCTATCGTTTGCGTGTCGTCTTTAACGTCCACTTCTCCAAAGAACTGTTTCAGTTTTGGAATGACGGTATTGATACGCGCATACATAACCGAACTGTCTTCGGCTGGCCCTGAGATAATCAATGGCGTACGAGCTTCATCAATTAAGATAGAGTCCACTTCATCGACGATGGCAAAGTTAAAGCCACGTTGAACTTTCTCCTCGATGCTGAACGCCATGTTGTCGCGCAAGTAGTCGAAGCCGAATTCATTATTGGTGCCATAGGTAATGTCACTGGCATAGGCCGAACGCTTTGTCATCGGATCTTGACCGGACAGAATCACACCAACACTCAAACCCAAGGCTTCATAAAGTGGACGCATCCACTCGGCATCACGGCTGGCGAGGTAATCATTGACAGTGACAACATGAACCCCTTTGCCCGTAATCGCATTTAAATACGCAGGTAAGGTAGCAACAAGTGTTTTACCTTCACCTGTTTTCATTTCGGCTACTTTGCCTTCGTGAAGGGATATACCACCGATCATCTGAACATCGAAGTGGCGCATGTTCATCACACGCTTGGAAACCTCACGAACCGTTGCAAAGGCCTCTGGCAAAAGCTTTTCCAAGCTTTCGCCTTGCTGATAACGTTGGCGGTATTGTTCGGTTAATGCCGTCAGCCCTTCATCACTGAGCTTTTCAAGCTCGGCTTCCCATGCATTGATATCCTTGACAGTCCGTTTCATCCGTTTGAGTTCGCGTTCGTTTTTGCTTCCGAAAACTTTTTTCAACAGTGATGTGAGCATAATTCAATTTTTACCATTTATTAGATGACGTATGCCCACGCTGGGCAAGAATGCGAAACATTTTACATTGATTGGGGCAGATAGTTGAGGTTTAAACCTTTTTTTCAGGCTTTATTTATAATTTTTGCTCATAAAAAAGCCGGAAATGATCCGGCTATCCATCCTAATGGATCGTTTCAGCCTTCGACTAGAGGCTCGTCGAGGGTTGATAATCAATTGGAACAGGCGCTTGACCCTGCTCGAAGGTGACACGCTCGAACGCATCAGGGTGATTTAGCAACTCTCTCAAAAGTAAATTGTTGAGATGATGGCCAGACTTGAAACCGTAGTACTCGCCAATAATGCTGCGACCTAAAAGATAAAGATCGCCCACAGCATCTAGAATTTTGTGCTTAACAAACTCATTTTCGTAGCGCAAGCCATCTTGATTCAAGACCTTTTGATCATCGACAACAATCGCGTTATCAAAGTTACCGCCCAAGGCCAAATTGTTGGATCTTAAAAATTCGATGTCTCGCATAAAACCAAAGGTTCGAGCGCGACTGACCTCTTTGACAAAGTTATGAGAGGAGAACTCAAGCGATGACTCTAAGTGCTTTTCGGTAAATGCAGGATGATCAAACTCGATTTTAAATCCCAACTTAAAGCCATTAAAGGGTCGAAAGCTCGCGGTCTTTTCGCCCACTTCAATACCAATGGGCCTTAAAATACGAACAAACTCTTTGGCTGCACTCTGCTCTTGAATACCCGCGGACTGAATGAGAAAAACGAATGGCGCAGCGCTCCCATCCATAATCGGAATTTCTTCTGCATCGACTTCGATGATCGCGTTATCGATGCCTAATCCCGCTAAGGCAGACATGAGGTGCTCAACCGTCGACACACTCGCAGCACCTTCTGCTAAATTCGTCGACAGTTGTGTACTTACAACATTTAAAGCAAACGCCGGTATATCGACAATCGGAGTAAGATCAACGCGACGAAAGACAATGCCCATATTTTCAGGAGCCGGCTTAAGTGTCATGTACACTTTTTTACCCGAATGCAACCCTATGCCATTCGCCTTTATGCTTCGACTCAGTGTACGCTGCTTGATCATATTTTCCGCCGCTTGCGCTTCAATCTAAATGAGAATCATAACAGAATTAACGCTTTTCAAGCAATCCACTCTGCCATGATCCTCTTTGTGACTTAATCCGCTTGACGACGCAGAAACGTAGGGATATCCAATTCACCATAGTCACGCTTAGAGGTCATGCCCGCTTCTTGACTACGATGCTCTTGCTTTTCCAGCAAGGCTTCTTGCTTTTGTCTACGTAAGATCGACGGCAACTCAATCTGATCCACTGCTTTTACATCATTGCGCGGTTGAGGATTAGACGCCACAACACGGACTTCTGCATCTCTTGGACGATCCAATCCTGTTGCAACAACGGTCACTTTCAAGAAGTCTCCTAGAGTAGGATCAATCACCGTACCCACAACAATCGTGGCATCTTCAGCAGCGCACTCTTCAACGATCATACCGACTTCGTTGAACTCACCTAAACTTAAGTCCTCACCTGCGGCAATATTGACCAGAATCCCGCGGGCACCTTTTAGATCGATGTCTTCAAGCAACGGACTGCTAATAGCGGCTTCAGCGGCTTCTTGCGCACGGTTATCGCCCTTAGCGATGCCTGTACCCATCATGGCCATACCCATCTCAGACATCACGGTTTTAACGTCAGCAAAGTCAACGTTGATCATACCCGGACGCGTGATTAAGTCAGCAATCCCTTGCACAGCCCCTTTGAGTACATCGTTCGCAGCATTGAAGGCATTAATCAAACTGCAGTTTTTCCCTAATACTTGCATCAGCTTTTCATTGGGAATAATGATCAGTGAATCGACGCACTCGCGCAGTTCACGAATCCCTTCTTCCGCAATTTGCATCCGTTTGCGGCCTTCAAATCGAAATGGACGTGTTACCACAGCAACGGTCAAGACGCCCATCTCTTTTGCAATTTCAGCTACAATTGGAGCGGCACCCGTTCCCGTGCCACCACCCATACCCGCAGTGATGAACACCATATCCGCACCACGCAAAGACTCTGCGATGCGGTCCCTATCTTCTAATGCTGCTTGGCGACCTATATCTGGGTTTGCTCCTGCACCCAACCCTTTTGTCATACTGCCACCTATGTGTAAGGCAGTGCGAGTCGCCATACGATCAAGCGCTTGCGCATCCGTATTCGCGCATATAAATTCAACGCCGGCTAGGTCAAAATTCACCATGTGCTGGACAGCGTTACCGCCGCCGCCGCCCACTCCGATGACCTTAATGACTGCGTCTTGTGGTAAGCTGTCGATCAATTCAAACATTTTGTCCTCCCCCGTCCTTGCCTACTACTGTATTCCGGCAATGACCTTATTAATTCAATAAAATTTAAAAATTACCTTTAAACCAGTCTTTTATCCGGCTAAAAAAATCTTTTACCTTCGGCTTACTCTTTGCTTTTGGCACTTTTAGACGTTTCTCGCGCATTTCCGGTACGATTTCTTTTTCTTTCACTTTATTCGGTTGTGCCTCTCGTTCACGTGCAACGGGCTTTTGCTCAACCTTCGCATAATGCAAAAGCCCGATGCTCGTGGCATAAATGGGGTTCTGTAATAAGCTCTCCATTCCTCTTGCCCCCTGGGGTACAGCAAGACGAACAGGCATATGAAATATTTCTTCTGCTAGCTCTACAGCACCTTCCATTTTTGAAGTACCGCCCGTTAGAACGATACCGGCAGCAATTAACTCCTCATAACCAGAACGTCTTAATTCAGCCTGCACCAAGGTGAACAACTCTTCGTACCGTGGTTCAACAACCTCGGCTAAGGATTGACGAGATAAATCTCGCGGCGGTCTATCGCCCACACTCGGCACCTTGATCATTTCATCGGCTTGAGCAAGCTGAGCGAGCGCACAGGCATACTTGATCTTAATTTTCTCTGCATGCTGCGTAGGGGTCCTCAAGGCCATCGCAATGTCATTGGTCACTTGGTCGCCGGCAATAGGGATGACCGCTGTATGCCGAATTGCTCCACCCGTGAAAACAGCGATGTCGGTTGTGCCACCCCCAATATCAACAATGCAAACACCTAAGTCTTTTTCGTCTTCGGCCAAGACCGCATAGCTGGAAGCAAGCTGTTCTAAGACAATCGCATCAACACCTAAACCACATCGACGTATGCACTTATCAATATTCTGGATTGCATTGCTCGCCCCTGTCACTAGATGCACCTTGGCCTCTAGCCGCACACCTGACATTCCTAAAGGCTCTTTAATACCCTCTTGGGTATCAATCAAATACTCTTGCGGCAAGATGTGCAAAATACGT
The DNA here is from genome assembly GCF_009821115.1 of Nitrincola alkalisediminis. GTDB lineage: Bacteria > Pseudomonadota > Gammaproteobacteria > Pseudomonadales > Balneatricaceae > Nitrincola > Nitrincola alkalisediminis. Next base: position 331,543 of record NZ_VYTY01000002.1, read on the forward strand.
TGATCCGCCGGGATCGCAACTGCACGCGCCGCATCAATTACTCGTTCAAGATCATACTCAGAAACCTCCCTATCTCTAACGGCAACAATTCCATGTGAATTCAAACTGCTAATGTGGTTGCCTGCAATACCAACCGTGACAGAATGTATTTTACATCCTGCCATCAACTCGGCCTCTTCAACCGCCCGCTGAATAGCGGCAACAGTCGACTCAATGTTGACAACCACCCCTCTCTTCATTCCCCGAGAAGGCTGGGAGCCCACACCGACGATTTCTATACTTCCATCCGCGCAGACTTCACCAACAAGACAGACAACCTTTGACGTACCTATGTCTAACGCAACGACCATTCCGCCGTCTGAAGTACTTTGCTTACCCTGCATTATCTTGCCTCTCTTCGGTCCGCCACTTCACAGCAACGCCGTTGGTATATCGAATGTCTATTTTTTCAATGGTTTCAACCATATCGCTTAACCTAGCATCATAAAGCTTCATGAAGCGTCTAAGTCGAGGCATCACCTGCTCTCTTCCTGCAACGATTTGCAGGCCATTATCCAATTCAAGCGTCCAAGCACCACGCCCTTCCAACGACAACCCCGTCAGCTTCAATCCATAACCTGAGAAAAGTCGATTCAAATCATGGAACTGCTGCATGATGGCTCGAGTTTCATGGGCAGGGCCGTTCAGTTTGGGTAAGTTGTCATAGTCTGCATTGCGCTCAGGCCAAAAAATATCGCCCTGATGATTTAAAAGCCCAACATCTCCCCAACGCGCAACGGGTACTTCTTCAGTAATAGTGACTTCAATGGCAGCAGGCCACTGACGTTGAACACTCACAGAATGTACCCAAGGATCGGCGAGTGCCAATTCACGCAAATACACAACGTCCTGTGAGAGCAACGAACTGGAAATACCGGATGCAACCGACTGCGCAAGTGTCTCTGTATCTAAATGACGAACATGGCTATTCACTCTCACCTCTTGAATCGGTTGATCAAGCCATATGTATACTTTTTCGGACAGATACACTAAGGTTCCAACAAACACGGCCAGTGCAAGCAAGGAGTTAACGGTTCTCCACGCCTTATCCTGTACCTCAACCGGATTAGACGCAGCAATCGGCTGGGCAGACGGACGAGTCTCTAACTCAGACGTTCCTTGCAGTCTCATCCAAGGTAAGGAAAGATTCATCTTAGCGCGCCTCTGTATTGAATGAGGTTTTTAAGATTTCAATCACCAAGTCCTCAAAGCTCAATCCTGCTTCGCGCGCCGCCATCGGAACCAAACTGTGATCGGTCATACCCGGTAAGGTATTGACCTCTAACAACTGAAATCGACCTTCTTCGTCCATCATGACATCAACGCGCCCCCACCCCGTGCAACCAACCGCTGCAAAAGCAGATTCAGAAAGGCGCTTTAATTCAGAGCGTTTTTCATCGCTGAGCTGATCATCAAATAAATATTGAGTATCTGCGGCTTCATATTTCGCGTTAAAGTCGTAAAAAGAGTGGCTGGTTTCCAATCGAATAATCGGTAACGCTTCCCCTTTTAAAACAGCAATTGTGTACTCAGACCCCTTTATCCACTGCTCAGCAATCACTAAATGATCATATGACACGGCTTGAGCATAGGCGGCTTTTAACTCATCCAAATTCATAACCCGGCTGATACCAATACTGGAGCCTTCGTGGACAGGCTTAACCATCAGTGGATAGCCTAACAACTCTGCAACTTGGTTAAGATCCGTCTCTTGTGTTAGCACACAGCAAGGTGGCGTCGGCAAACCGGCGCCCATCCAAAGCTGTTTGCAGCGCAGTTTATCCATTCCTAAGGCAGATGCCGCCACCCCACTGCCGGTATAAGGCTTGCCCATCATTTCGAGCAAACCTTGAAGGGTTCCATCCTCACCGCCACGACCATGAAGAATGAGAAACGCACGATCAAACTCTGCATCCAACAACTGGGCAACTGGATCAGCACCGTCTTTACAAAGGTCAATAGGGAAGGCATCAATGCCCGCCGCCAATAAGCCTTTTAAAACCTCTGCACCACTTCGCAAAGAAATCGCCCTTTCAGCAGAGCGCCCCCCCATCAAAACGGCAACACGTCCAAACGACTGCATCTCTTGCTCAGACATCTTACTCATTGTCCTATTTCCTCCTCGCGAGTCGATTGAAGATCAAGCCCAGCTAACCGATGCGCTAAGGATGTGATATCACCAGCACCTTGGGTCAGTAGAAGATCATCAGGCCGAAGGACATTTTTTAACAAATCAGGAATATCATCTGTTGATTCAACAAACAGAGGTTCTATACCCCTTTGGCGAATCGTTCGACACAAACTTCGAGTATCGGCACCCGGAATGGCTTGTTCACCCGCCGAATAGACTTCAAGCATAATCAACAAATCCACTTCAGAAAGAACCTGTGCAAAGTCATCGTAAAGATCGCGCGTTCGCGTGTAGCGATGTGGCTGATATATCATCACTAAGCGTCGATCCGGCCAGCCATCACGAACGGCCTGTATCACGGCTTTCACCTCACGTGGATGATGACCATAGTCGTCCACCAATTGAACAGAACCTCCGGTGACGTTTATATCGCCCAACACTTGAAAACGTCGTCCGACCCCTTGAAAGCGCGATAACGCATTGCAGATTGCATGATCCTGAATACCTTCATCGGTGGCGACAGCAATACAAGCCAGTGCATTCAATACGTTATGGCGGCCTGGCATATTCACTGTAACCTCAAGGTCTTTATGACCCGTCGGACGAACCACTTTAAAGGATGTTTGCATCCCCCTCTGCGTGACATCTACAGCTCTGAAATCAGCCTCTTCATGAAAACCATAGGTCAGAATTGGACGGCTCACTCTGGGTAATATCTCCCTTACCACTGGATCATCCGTGCACAGAACAGCTAAGCCATAAAAAGGTAAATTATGAAGAAAATTAATAAACGTTTGCTTCAGTTTATTAAAGTCTCCTTCATAGGTGTCCATATGATCGGCATCGATATTGGTCACGATGGCGACCATCGGCTGCAAATGTAAAAAAGAGGCATCACTTTCATCGGCTTCGGCAACTAAGTAACGGCTACCGCCTAATTGTGCATTCGTGCCTGCGCTGTTCAGTCGCCCGCCAATCACAAATGTAGGGTCCAATCCAGCTTCAGCCATAATGGAAGACAGCAGACTGGTAGTCGTTGTTTTTCCGTGCGTTCCGGCAACCGCAATACCATGGCGATAGCGCATCAATTCGGCAAGCATCTCTGCTCTGCGTACAATTGGCACCCTTCTTTCTCGCGCAGCAATCAACTCAGGATTTGTGTCGGCAACAGCCGTCGAAATAACCACAACATCCGCATCGTCAATGTTGGAGGAGTCATGTCCGATGAAAATCATGGCCCCTAAACCACTTAATCGTTCAGTTGTGGCTGAGGATTTCATATCCGACCCAGAAATCGTATAGCCTTGATTGAGCAGCACTTCAGCAATGCCACACATGCCAACACCACCAATCCCAACAAAATGGATTTGACGGATACGTCGCATTTCGGGCACTTCATACACCTGAAGCGTGCTATCTTTAATCATTGCATTACCTCCAAACATGCGACTGCCAATTTTTGACCTGCCAAAGGCTGTCCTTGGCTGCGTGCTTTTTTTGCCATAGCCAGCAGCACATCACGCTGATTAAGTTCATTTAAAAGTGTGTTAAGTCGGTCACTGCTTAGCTCAGACTGCTGTACCAAGCGCGCGGCATCGGCAGCCACCAAAAACTGTGCATTTGCCGTTTGATGATCATCAACCGCATAGGGGAATGGAACTAAAATTGACCCCACCCCTGCAATCGCCAACTCACTGACCGTCAAAGCCCCTGAGCGACAAAGAACCAAGTCCGCCCAAGCGAAGGCCTCGTCCATCTTGTCAATAAATGGAACAACCTTGGCTTCAACATTGTGTTGGTTGTAAATTTCGACGGTTGCGTCAAAGTGCGTACGGCCCGTTTGATGCCAAACCACAGGACGGGACGCTACTGGCATCTTAGATAAGACGTCAGGCAACAATGTATTGATCGCTTGAGCGCCTAAACTCCCACCCACAACTAACAGCCGGATCGGACCGTCTCGATCTTTAAAGCGTATATCCGGCTCAGCAAGCTCTAGAATCGGCCCTCTCACGGGGTTGCCAATAGTATGCTCGAGCTTGAGTTTTGGAAATGCGCCGGGGAATGCCTGCAGCACTTTTTTTGCAACTTGTGACAAAATTCGGTTCGTCATACCCGGCAGTGCATTCTGTTCGTGTATCACCACGGGAATTCTGTGCAACCAAGCGGCTAAACCTCCGGGGCCTGATGCAAAACCGCCCATCCCCAATACAGCATCGGGCTTGACGCGCTTAATCACTTGGTGAGCTTGCCAAATTGCACGAATCAAATTAAACGGTGCGGACAAAAGACTCGCCACGCCTTTACCTCTTAAGCCCGTAACAGCAATCGTATTCAGTGGTATATTGGCCGCAGGAACCACTTTGGCTTCAATGCCTTTTTCAGTGCCAAGCCATTCAATATGAACACCTTGCTCTCTTAAAACATCCGCAGTTGCCAAGGCAGGAAATACATGTCCACCTGTGCCTCCTGCCATAATCAATAGGCGTTTTGCTGGTTGCGCATTCATTGAGAGCGCCTCCTACCTGGACGAACTTGGTTTAATCGTTCCCGTTTTAATTCATAATCAATTCGTAGGATAATCGCAATCATGCAGGCTGACGCCAGCAAACTACTTCCACCATAACTTAACAAGGGCAGAGTCAAACCTTTGGTTGGTAATGCACCAACGTTCACACCGATATTGATCATGGCTTGGCCTGCAAAGATAAAGCCAAAACCATAACTGGCGTACGCCTTGAAAAATTGGCTTTGCTTTTCAGCCTGTCGACCGATTAAAAAGATTCGCGTAACCAGCAGCATATAAATAGCAATAATGGCCAGCGCGCCAACCAAGCCCATTTCTTCAGATAAAATTGAATAAATAAAATCGGTATGGGCTTCGGGTAAATAAAATAGCTTCTGAATACTATTGCCAAGCCCAGTACCGAACCACTCGCCTCGACCAAAGGCAATCTGTGCCTGAGATAATTGGTAGCCAGTCCCAAAAGGGTCTGCCCAAGGGTCTTGGAAAGATCGTAACCGTGCCAAACGATAGGGCTGAAAAATAGCCATTGAATAGGCCAATCCCACAACGCCCACAATTACCAGTGAAAACTGCCCAAAGCGCATGCCACCTAAGAAAATCATCCCCATAACCGTCCCCATGAGGACGACGGTGGCACCAAAGTCTGGCTGAACAATGAGCAATAGAACATATAGGGCCAAAGGCAGTGCAGGTTTGATGACACCAAACCAGCTAGACCTCACTTCATCCAAGCGTCTAACAAGGTAGCCGCTCATAAAGAGAACCATGCATATTTTTGCAATTTCTGACGTCTGCAGGTTAAAAAATCCCATCGATATCCAGCGGCGACTCCCGTTAACCTCACGGCCAACGCCTGGCAGAAACACCAACGCCAACAGAATGATGCCCACCAGCAGCAATAGCACACTGTAACGCTCCCAGAGGCTAAGAGGAATGCGAGAAATAACGGCTACCGTGATGAAGGCCAGTACGACGAAAAAGCCATGCCTCATCATAAAATAGGTCGGTGACCCGAAGTCCCGCGCGGCCACATCCATCGACGCAGAAGCGATCATCACGAAACCGGTTAAGGTCAGTGCCAAGGCACTCAGCGCAAGATAGGGATCAATCGGCATTTGACCTTTAGGCAGATCCAGCGCTTGTGGCCATGCAGGGCGCAGACTTCTCAATACATTCATGGTAATGACTCCACGGCTTCGATGAAGACATTACCCCGATGGTCATATCCTGAAAACATATCAAAGCTTGCGCACGCAGGAGACAATAAAACGATATCCCCTGGCTGTGCTTTCTGCGATGCATCAACCACAGACGCTTGCAAAGTCGTTTGATGCTCCACACGCACACCCTGCAAATCATTGGCGATCAGTTGTGCATCACGACCAATTAAATGCACGGATCGAGCATAGCGCTGTAAAGGCTCAGAAAGCTCAGAGAAAGATTGATCCTTCCCAACCCCTCCTAAAATCACATGCAATGCCGATCCTTCTGGCAATTGTTGGCCTAACCCCTCAATCGCCGCCAGCGTTGCACCAACATTGGTGCCTTTGGAGTCATTGACATACACAACCCCCTGCTTAATCGCGACTGTTTGACAACGATGGGGTAATCCCTGAAAGGATTGAATGCTTTTCACCATCGCATCAAACGGAAGATTCACAGCATGACCCAAGGCCAGTGCCGCCATAACGTTGGCAACATTATGCTGCCCCTTAATCCCAATTGAATCCACGGGTAAGATCGGTGTTAGACCCTTAAATATCCACTCAGTCCCTTCATATTCGGCTAAACCAAAATCTTTTAAATCAGGTGCTGACAATCCAAAACTGACTTTAGACATTCCAATTGCCATCAATGGCACGGTTAGCGCATCATCTCGATTCACAACACAGACTGAACAGCCACGGTAAATTCGATGCTTAGCAAGATAGTAAGCTTGCATGTCCGTATAGCGATCCAGATGATCCGGACTAATATTTAACACAGTGGCCGCGGCGGCTTTCAATTCATGCGTGGTTTCCAACTGAAAGCTCGACAGCTCTAAGACATAGAGATCGTGACGCACACCCACGCTTAACAAGTCCAAAACAGGGATGCCAATATTGCCGCCAACACCGACACTCACGCCTGCATCAGCCGCCATTTTGCCGACCAAGGTCGTTACCGTGCTTTTTGCGTTTGAACCTGTAATCGCAATAATAGGGGCTGTGACTTCTCGACAAAACAAATCAATATCACCAATGACAGATACGCCATGAGCGATAGCTGACTGTATTTCAGGAAGTGCACAGGCAACACCTGGACTGAGGATTAATTCACTTGCTTGCTGCAGAAACTCAGTATCCAGTGCTCCACAACGGAGTTCTATTGTTGGAAACACGCTTCGGAACTCTGCCGCCAAGGGAGGCTCTTCCCGTGTATCAACTACCGCAAAACGCAAGCCTTTCGCAGCCAAAAATCGTGCGCAGGACATACCTGTCTGACCCAGACCGATAATAATTTTAAAACTGTCCGTTGCTATTAACGACACGACTTTCTCCTTTTACACCAAACCCAATGGCTACTTACCGCAGCTTTAACGTAGCTAAACCAATTAAAACCAAGACAACACTGATGATCCAGAATCGTACGATGACACGAGGTTCAGGCCATCCTTTCAGCTCAAAATGGTGATGAATCGGCGCCATTCGAAAAATTCGACGCCCTGTCAATTTATAAGAGGCAACCTGCAAAATGACAGACACCGTCTCCATCACAAAAATGCCGCCCATAATGACTAAAACCAGCTCCTGTCGAACAATAACGGCAATAACGCCTAAAACAGCCCCTAGAGATAAAGCACCAACATCACCCATGAATACCTGAGCTGGATAGGTGTTAAACCATAAGAACCCTAAACCGGCACCAACAATCGCGCCGCAGATAATAATCAGCTCGCCCGATCCTGCGACGTAGGGAATATGCAAGTAATTCGCAAATTGCAAATGGCCACTTAGATACGCAAACACAGCCAGGGCTCCAGCGACCATAACGGTTGGCATGATCGCCAGCCCATCCAAACCATCGGTCAAATTCACGGCATTGGAGCTGCCGACAATGACAAAGTACGTAAAGACTATAAAAAACAAACCCATATCAATCACAATCGACTTGAAGAAGGGCACGATAAGTTGGGTTTCAACGGGGCTTTGTGCCGTCATGTACAACAATACTGCCGCACCGAAACCACCAATTGACTGCCAAAAATACTTCCATCTTGCTGGCAAACCACGCGGATTTTTCTCGATCACTTTGCGCCAGTCATCAACCCAGCCAACAGCACCAAATACAACCAAGACAAATAAGGTAATCCAGACATAACGATTGCTCAAATCACTCCATAAAAGCGTTGAGATGGCAATCGCTAACAGAATCAAACCGCCACCCATGGTTGGTGTGCCTGACTTACTCAAGTGAGACTGAGGTCCATCGTTGCGAACCGCTTGGCCAATTTGCTTATTTTTTAGTACACGAATGAGATGAGGCCCCACCACCAGAGAAATGGTCAACGCCGTTAAGACCCCTAAAATGCCTCGCAAGGTGATATAACGAAACACCGTAAAGCCTGAATAAAATTGCGTCAAATACTCAGTTAACAGCAATAACATGCCTAGTTTTCCCCATGTAGCAGAGCCTGTATCACTCTGTCCATACCCGCACTGCGAGAGCCCTTCACCAAAAGTGTGTTGGTTTCCGTCAGTTCTTGTTTTAGTAAATCAATCAATTCAGATTGGCTAGAAAAGTAACGTGCATCCATGCCTTCTTGCTGTGCAGCGTCCACTGCTTTTTTCATCAAAGGCCCGCACACTCGCAAACGCATAATGCCCATTTGCGCCGCATAACGACCGATCGATTCGTGTAGTTGCTCGGCATCCTCTCCCAACTCGGCCATATCACCCAAGACCAGAGTACTGCATCCTTGGCGTTTGGCTAAATAATCGATGGCCGCTTTCATGGCCTCAGGATTGGCATTGTAACTATCATCAATAATGAGCACAGAACCCAACAAGGAAGGTTTCATTCGTCCCTTCACAGCGACACACTCTTCCAACCCCTGTTTAGCATCACTAAAGGACATGCCCATCGCGACCCAAGCGCAGGTTGCAGCCGCCGCATTTGCAATGTTGTGCTGACCCAGTAAATTCAGTTGAAGTGGAAACGTTTCCTGTTGGTAATGGAGTCGGCAATTGCCACATCCACGACTGTCTTCCCCCATATCTGACGCCCATACATCGGCTTCAGATGAGTTCAAGGAAAATGTCATGTACCGACTGTGTTGTTGCTTGAGCTTTTCTATCCAGTAGGGTGCGTGCGGATCATCCAAATTGACGATTCCAACCCCCTCCTCAGGTAAGCCTTGATAAATTTCAGACTTTGCTTTCACCACACCTTCAAGACTACCAAACCCTTCTATATGTGCAGCAAAGGCATTATTCAGAACAGCAACATTTGGTCGAGCAAACGACACCATTCGTGCTATTTCACCTGCACCGCTTGCCCCCATTTCAATGACTGCATATTGATGAGTAGCCTCCAAACGCAATAGGGTTAATGGCATTCCTATTTCGTTGTTTAGATTACCCAAAGTGGCCAAGGTTGGACCTTTACAAGCAAACATCGCGGCAAGCAGTTCTTTAACCGTGGTTTTACCACTGCTTCCTGTAACGGCAACCATTTTTCCTTGAAAACGTTGACGATTCAGAGCCGCTAGCTGACCTAAAGCTGTTAAGGTTGATGCCACTTTTAATTGAGGGAGCTCGTCTTCTACAAAACGCTCGACAACCGCAGCTACGGCACCTTTCTCCCGGGCATAAGCCACGAAATCGTGGGCATCAAAATGCTCACCTTTTAAACACACAAAAATATCACCGGGTTGGATATTTCGTGTATCTGTCGAAACATGGGTAAACACAAAATCCGTGTCGTGCTGAGTTTCAGCTGACAAGGAATCAACTACGTCATTTACATTCCAATGACCAATCATGTCAAACGCCTCTCTACCGCAAGTGCAGCACGTGCAACCTCTTGATCACTAAAATGTGACCTAACTCCATTTATTTCTTGATACGATTCGTGTCCCTTGCCTGCAATCAAAACAATATCCCCCGTACGTGCCAATTCAATCCCTTTGTAAATTGCGCGCGCTCGATCAACTTCGATTAGATGCTGCGTCGCATGCGGCGTGATACCGACTTCAATCTCTGCAAGGATCTTGAGCGGGTCTTCTGTGCGCGGGTTATCACTGGTGATAATAATGAGATCGGCAAGGGTTGATGCCACCTGTGCCATCAATGGCCGTTTACCTTTATCGCGATCGCCACCACAACCAAACACACAAATAATGCGTCCAGTGCTCGACTGATGTTCACTCAAGGCTTTTAACGTCTGTTCTAGCGCATCGGGTGTATGGGCATAATCGACAAACACGCTAAACTCTTGATGATCTGAAACCTTTTCTAGACGACCACAAACAGAGTTAAGCTCCGTTAATGCCTGCGTTATGGACTGACAACTCAGACCCAACTCCCCCAACACACCGAGGGTTAGCATTAAATTACTGATGTTGAATCGCCCCATTAAACGGGACTCAAACTCAACAATCCCCCAAGGAGAGGCAATAGACAGGGTCATTCCCTGCGCATGCTGAGTGGCATTGATTAAATAAATATCGGCTTTATGGTCATGCAAGGAGTAGGTGTAGCGACGTTTAGCCGTCGTTTCACCCATAACTTTTTGTCCAAGCATGTCATCTACATTCAGAATTTGTGTGGCAGCTGGATTTTGAAACAAACGAGATTTGGACTCAGCATACGCTTCCATTGTCTGATGATAGTCCAGATGATCTCGGGTCAAGTTCGTTAGGCCGACAATTGAAAACTCTACGCCTTCCGTTCGTCCTTGATCCAATGCGTGACTGGAGACTTCCATGGCAACGGATTGCACACCTGATTGCTTAAAGTCAGCCAACAACGCATGCAAATTAGCTACTTCGGGTGTGGTATGAGTTGCTGAGGTGAGTTGCCCGATCAGTCCGTTCCCGATCGTACCAATCACCGCGGCTTTCGTACCCACATGAGTCAATGCCTGCGCGATAAAATGCGTACAAGAGGTTTTACCATTGGTGCCCGTTATACCGATCATCTGCATAGCGGATGAGGGGTCACCAAAAAAACGACTGATCACGCGTCCAGCACACTGCAAAAGATCCGTCACATAAACATAAACAACACCAGAGCGCTCTTCAATGCTATAAGACTCAGCTTCTTGCAAAATGGCAACAGCGCCTTGTGCAATGGCATGCCCAATAAAGCCAGTAGCGTCCAAATGAACACCTTGACGTGCGATAAACAAAAAACCGGGCTTTACCGCACGACTATCGGTGACAACACCCTGAATACAACAGGCGTCCAGTAGATCGTGCTGGACGTCCAGAAGGTGAGACAAGGGGGTATTATGATAAATAGTTTCAGTCATCGATTGGCCACCTGCCCTTTCCCCTCAGGCCACTTATCTGGGTCGATGTTAAGTAGACGCATCGCCCCCTGAGTCACACGTGAAAAGACTGGCGCAGCCACTTCCCCACCGTAGTACTCTCGACCTTTAGGGTTATCAACCATAACTACAACTGCGAGGCGCGGATCGGAGACGGGAGCGATACCTGCAAATACAGCGGTATACTCATCACGGTTATAACCACTACTACCGAGTCGATGCACGGTGCCTGTTTTTCCTGCAACACGATAGCCCGTCACTGCGGCACGTCTTGCCGTTCCTGCTGGCCCAATGACGGTCTCCATCATATCCAAGACTTGATGTCCGACGCCCTCAGGCATGATTCGATGGCCTTTATTTTCATCAATTTTAAGCAAGGAAACAGGGCGCATAATGCCGTCTGAAGCAAAGGGAATATAGGCTTGCGCGAGCTGCAAAGGGGTGACGGATAGGCCATAACCATAGGACATGGTGGCACGCTCAACGACTTGACGCTCTGAAACAAACGGCAATACACCGCTTCGCTCACCGGGGAAACCTGTATGGGTCATTTGCCCCATGCCCATATTTTGCAGCAATGAAGGCAATCGATCATGCTCCATATCAAGCACCAAGCGCACGGTTCCAACGTTACTGGATTTAGTGATAATGCCGGTTAAATCCAGATCACCGTAGTTACGAAAATCACGTATGGTCGCATTGCGAACCCTCATGGTCCCGGGCGACGTTTTCACCACTGTGTCGGGCTTGTAGCGCCCAGTCATTAGTGCCGCGGCAACTGACATAGGCTTAACCGTTGATCCCGGCTCAAACAAATCGGTCATGGCTCGATTGCGCAAGGCCGCAGGCTGAAGTCGAGACCGATCGTTTGGGTTGTACGAAGGCTGGTTAACCATTGCCAAGACCTCACCCGTCTGCACATCCAGAATAACAACAGATCCTGAATCCGCATTATGGGCCTCAACCACGGCTTTAAGCTCACGATACGCCATATATTGGAGGCGTAAATCAATACTCAACTGTAAGTCAGTACCGGGCTGTGCATCCTGTATAGAACGAATATGGCTTATCGTACGTCCGACACGGTCCCGCATCACCAATTTACGACCGTGTTCACCACTTAAAATTTGTTCATAGGCCAGCTCCATGCCCTCTTGCCCCTCACCGTCGACATTGGTAAAACCAACGATGTGAGCCGTGACCTCACCTGCCGGATAGAAGCGACGATATTCCCGATCAACATTGACACCTGGAATGCCTAAAACCTGAACATTCTCAGCCAGTTCAGGTGTCACTTGACGACGCAGGTAGACAAATCGACGCTCAGCATTGCTTTGCAAGCGGCTCAACAATTCATCATGAGGAATTTCGAGCACTTGACTCAAACGACGGAAATTACGATGTTGTACGTCTATAAATCGGGGGTCAACCCAAATACTGGCTACAGGCGCACTCACCGCTAAGGGTTCACCATTTCGATCCGTAATCAAACCACGATGTGCGGGTATCAGCATGGTACGCACACTGCGTGCATCACCTTGATTCTGAAGAAAGGCTTGATCGACCATGTACAAAGACAACAACTTGCCGGTAATACCTACCACGAGAACCAAAAAAATGGCAAAGACCAGCCACAAACGCCAGCCTTTAGCCGCTTGTCCTTGATGCTGTTCTACTTTACTGCTCATCTCTTACGATCTCTATATCAGAAGGTTCGGGTGCTCTCATACCGATGCGAGACTCAGCTTCACTTTCAATTCGGCTGTGACCGCCCCAAGTACTTTGTTCCAAAAGGAGCTGACCCCATTCAACTTGCAACTCATCCCACTGGTGTACAAGAACTTGATGATCATTAAATAAGCGGCGGTAGTCGTATGCCGCTTGAATTACCAAAAGGGCTGTCATCACAATTGCGATAATCAAAACACATAAAATCACGGCAGGACGAAATAGCTCACCACTGTCAATTAACGGCTCAACAGATGCTTCATCATTTCGTCGCCACGAAAGAACGTTTTTTTTAATATCGCTCAAGCGCATTTCACAGCCACTCGCATCACGGCACTACGCGCTCTAGGATTGACATTCAACTCGTCTTTACCTGCACGAATCGCTTTTCCAACCGAGCGTAAACGCTGATTTAACATAGACTGGGTAAAGGGCACTCCAGTCGGCAGGTGCTCGTCTCCTTTAACATGCTTACGAATAAACCGCTTAGCAATGCGATCTTCTAAAGAATGAAAACTGATCACAACCAACACCCCGCCAATGGCCAAAACGTCCAGCGCTTGATCCAAGCATTGCTCAATATCATCCAACTCTTTATTAATGTGGATACGTATCCCCTGAAACGCTCTCGTCGCTGGATTTTTACCTTTTTCCCAACGAGGATTGGCATCCGTAATTATTTTGGCCAAGCGACCCGTCGTCAAAATCGGGGATGTTTGGCGCTCCATAATAATGGCCTTGGCCATACGTCGCGAAAAACGCTCCTCACCGTAGTGATACAAGACATCAGCTATTTCAGCCTCAGAGGCACGATTAATCCATTCCGCAGCGCTTTCGCCTACCGATGTATTCATGCGCATATCCAAGGGACCATCATGCATAAAACTGAAACCGCGTTGTGGATCATCTAACTGAGGTGAGCTGACTCCTAAATCCAACAACACGCCCGTCACTTTACCGCGCATCCCTCGCGTTTCAGCAAAGTGACTGATTTCACTAAAGGACCCGTGTTCTATTTCAAATCTCGGCTCATCGCCAAAATGCGCCTGAGCATAGGCAATCGCTTCAGGATCTTTATCAATGGCCATCAAACGACCATCTGGACCGAGTGTTTGAATGATTTTGGAGGAATGTCCCCCTCGACCAAATGTGCCGTCAATATAAAAACCTGAGGGATCTGTGACCAAGGCGTCAACCGCTTCTTGAAGCAATACCGTGGTGTGAATAAATTCCTGAGTCATGCAGATCCTATCGTTTTATCAAGCTATCGCGTTATTTAGAGTGACAAATCGAGCATTTCAGCAGGCAATTCTGCTGAATCCGTCTCATCAAGATATTCATCACGAGTTTCGTTCCAATGAGATTCACTCCATATCTCAAACTTTCGTCCTTGGCCTAGCAGTATGAGCTTCTTATCCAGCCCTGCGTATTCACGCAAGCTTGATGGCAGCAATAAACGACCATTGGCATCAAGCTCAAGATCTGTTGCATGACCAATCAATAAACGCTGGATGCGTCGAGCGGCTTTATTAAAGCTGGGTAAAGCCTCGATTTTTGCTTGTATGACTTCCCACTCCGGCAAGGGATACAGCAATAAGCAACGCGCTTCAGTGTCAATAGTGGCCACCATCTGTCCATTGCAATGCTCAGCGATCATATCGCGATAGCGAGCCGGAACCGCGAGGCGTCCCTTTGCATCCAGATTGATCGGATTGACTCCGCGGAACATGATGCCCACTGAACCTCCATTTACCCCACTTTGAACCACTTTGAACCACTTTTACCCACAATTGCACACTATAGATAGTAAGCCCAACCAATGCAAGGGCAGGCATGAGGGCAAATCAGCATTTATCAATTGTGCAAAAAGAGCAGATCTCTGACATGACTGCACGACAGGCAGAAAACTCTTTAAAGTCAACCCTATAAATCAGAAAAAACAGAATACTGTTAATAAAAACAGTGTCGTTAGGCGAGATCCAGAGCGAAGTTTTCACGCAAATTTAATTATTATTTTTTTGTAAACGTCAGGCATAAAAAAAGGCCTATACAGGCCTTTTGGATGGAGGGTTTACGATGTTTCAACCCGCAGCTGCAGGTGATGAAACGCGGGATGACCGTGTTGTTGATGAAGTCGAGTCTGAATCCTGATAAGGATCGGACGCTTGAGATGCTGGACCAAACTCAGGATAGGCCAACATCCCACATTCATGGATGTCCATGCCTTCAAGTTCTTCATCCTCGCTCACGCGCAGAGGCATAATCAGATTCAAGATAAACAACACGACAAAACTGGCGACAAACATCCAAGAAATGATGACCAAAGTGCCTATCAATTGCCCCATAAACGTTGCCTCTGAGTTACTGAGCATAACGGCAAAAATCCCCCAAATTCCGGCACTGCCGTGAACCGATATCGCACCGACGGGGTCATCCAGTTTGAGCTTATCCAAAGCCAATACAGACACGACGACAACTATTCCACCGACAGCCCCAATCAACACAGACAATCCCGGCGATGGCAACAGGGGTTCAGCTGTAATGGAGACCAAACCTGCCAAAGCCCCATTAATCGTCATCGTAATATCTGTTTTGCCAAACAGGAATTTAGCAAAGAGTGCAGCAACGACTGCACCTGATGCTGCGGCCGCATTTGTATTGACAAAAATTTGCGCAACGGCGTTGGCTTCTTCAAGGTTTGCGATCTTTAATTCAGATCCGCCATTAAACCCAAACCACCCCATCCATAGAATAAACATACCCAACGTGGCCATGGGCAAATTTGCGCCTGGGATGGGTCTCACCTCGCCCTTGGGACCGTACTTCCCCTTGCGCGCACCCACCAAAATGACCGCTGCTAAAGCAGCCGCCGCTCCTGCTGCATGCACGACGATGGAGCCTGCAAAATCCTGGAAGCCCATTTCATCTAGGAAACCACCACCCCACTTCCAGTACCCAGATACCGGATAAATCACACTCACCATAAAAATGGCAAACACGAGAAATGGCCAAAGTCGCATTCTCTCGGCAACAGCGCCAGAGACAATGGACATGGTGGCTGCAGCAAAGACGGCTTGGAAAATAAAATCCGCCATACTGGAGTAGTAAGGGGCATCTTCGTCACCGCTTAATACACTTTCCAATGTGTGATCTTCGCCCAGTAAAAAGTCTATACCTGGAATCAGGCTATTGACGGGCGCACTGGGGTACATAATGTTATAGCCAATAAACAGATAAACCGTGCAGGCAACGCCGTATAAAAGAACGTTTTTGTTCAAGATTTCAACGGTATTTTTTGAGCGCACCAAGCCAGCTTCCAGCATCGCAAAGCCTGCGGCCATCCACATCACGAGTGCCGTGCACATCAAAAAATAGAAGGTATCTAGGGCATAGCCCAACTCAATAATCATAGGATCCATCGTCGTATCTCCCGAATAGGCTCTCTGGCAGAGGACATATCATTTAAAAGGATTGACCGGGTATCCATTGAGTTCCAGCCAATGGCACCCGCGCCATGGCTGCAGCCTCAACGGTCAGCGCAACTAAAT
Organism: Nitrincola alkalisediminis; assembly: GCF_009821115.1. Classification (GTDB taxonomy): domain Bacteria; phylum Pseudomonadota; class Gammaproteobacteria; order Pseudomonadales; family Balneatricaceae; genus Nitrincola; species Nitrincola alkalisediminis. The sequence goes on from NZ_VYTY01000002.1 coordinate 348,047, forward strand.
CCTCTGGTTCTAAATGGCGAAGATCATTTTTGCCACAAGCTCGAGCCAGTGTTTGCGCTTCTAAGGTCAGCACCCGCAAATAATTTGCAATTCGGCGCCCTCCCTCAATTGGGTCTAGTCGCTGCATTAAGTCAGGGTCCTGCGTGGAAATACCCGCTGGGTCTTTTCCTTCGTGGTAGTCATCATAAAAACCGGCAGCGGACCCGATTTTTTCATACTCCGATTGCCATTTAGGGTGGTTGCATCCCAAGGCAATCAACGCCGCCGTACCAATTGCAACCGCATCCGCCCCTAAGGCCATGCATTTAGCAACATCTGCGCCATTGCGAATCCCGCCCGATACAATTAACTGCACCTTACGATGCATACCCATTTCTTGCAGAGCTTGCACGGCTTGAGGAATGGCAGCCAGAGTCGGAATACCCACATGCTCAATGAATACATCCTGTGTTGCGGCCGTTCCACCTTGCATACCATCCACCACAATCACATCTGCACCAGCCTTGACGGCCAGCTTGACATCGTAATAGGTTCGCGTGGCACCCACCTTAATGTAAATTGGCACCTGCCAATCGGTGATTTCTCTAAGCTCCTGAATCTTAATGGCCAAGTCATCAGGCCCAGTCCAATCCGGGTGTCGGCATGCAGAGCGCTGATCGACTCCCTTAGGTAACGTCCGCATCATTGCGACGCGATCCGTGATTTTTTGCCCAAGGAGCATGCCGCCACCGCCAGGCTTCGCTCCTTGCCCTAGAACGACTTCAATGGCGTCAGCTTTACGAAGATCATCCGGATTCATACCGTAGCGTGATGGCAAGTATTGATAGACGAGCTTACTGGATTGCCCTCGCTCTTCTGGGGTCATGCCACCATCCCCTGTCGTTGTTGACGTTCCAACAGCAGAGGCACCTCGTCCTAAGGCTTCTTTCGCATTTGCCGATAAGGCACCAAAACTCATGCCTGCAATCGTGACGGGGGTTTCGATCACAATCGGTTTTTTGGCAAAACGTGTACCTAAGGTGACAGAGGTATTGCACTTCTCACGGTAGCCCTCAAGTGGGTAGCGCGACATACTGGCACCTAAAAACAACAAGTCGTCGAAATGCGGTACTTTTCGTTTCGCACCAAAGCCACGAATATCATAAATGCCTGTGTCTGCGGCACGTTGAATTTCAGCAATCGTATTACGATCAAAGGTTGCGGACTCGCGCATACCGGGCTTAACATTGATATCAGTCATACTAAATTCCTCAGTAGGCAGATGCATTATCCACTTTAAAGTTGTAGAGATTACGAGCAGATCCATACCGCTTGAATGCTTCAGGCTCTTCATCGATTCCAGAGCGATTAAACAAGTCTTTTAAGGTTTGAAGGTGTTCGGCACGCATCTCTTTTTGAACACAGTCCGCACCAAGAGACTTCACATTCCCTTTCACGAAGATTTGCACCTCATAGAGCGAGTCTCCTAACGCATCGCCAGCATCACCACAAACAACCAAGTGACCCGCTTGCCCCATAAAACAACTCATGTGCCCAACATTGCCTTTAACAACAATATCCACGCCTTTCATCGAAATACCGCAACGCGCACCCGCATTGCCTTCAATGACCAACAAGCCGCCGTGTGCCGTAGCACCAGCCGCTTGCGATGCATCGCCTTTGACACGAATACTGCCCGACATCATATTTTCACCCACGCCTTGGCCAGCATTTCCGTGAATGACAAGATGGGCTTTTTTATTCATCCCGCCACAGAAGTAGCCAGTGTGTCCCATGATGTCGACAGAGAGGTTTTGATCCAAACCGCAGGCAATATTGTGTTTTCCGGCGGGGTTAAGCACTTTCCATTCACGTTCAGTGCACTCGGGTGCCTGATCATGTAAGGCTTGATTTAAATCTCTAACGCTTTGATGTGTGATATCAATAGTTCTCATCTCATCGCTCCTCAAACACTTGCTCTTTCCCAGGCATAGACAGTTGCAGGCTCAGGTTCCCATACTTTGGCATTTTCAATTCCAGGCAAGCTGGTTAAGGCTTGATACTCAGATGCCATCGCCACATAGTCGTCTGTTTCAGCCAAAACAGCTGGCTTACACGCGATGGGGTCCCGGATCACCGCAAAGCCATCTCGTGTCCCGATGGTGAAGGTAAAAAAGCCGTCAAGATCCGTCAGCGCACCTTCAAGGGCTTGTTTGAGCGTGTCTCCCTCACGTAAACGCCACGTTAAATAACCCGCCGCCACTTCAGAGTCGTTTTCCGTTTCAAAACTGATTCCTTCCCGCTTCAGGTTTTCACGTAAGCGGTTATGGTTTGAAAGTGAACCATTGTGTACAAGACACAAGTCCATGCCTGTTGAAAAAGGATGGCTTCCAGCCATGGTCACGGCCGACTCCGTCGCCATACGGGTATGGCCAATAATGTGGGTTCCTTGCATGCCCGATAAGGAAAAACGTTCTGAAATTTCAATCGGCAGCCCAACTTCCTTTAAAATTTCGATAGAACGACCAACGCTTAAAATCAATACATCCTTTGCATGCTCCGCGAACCAGCCTCTTGCTGACACCTCATCCGCTTCCAGCTTAAAAACGGCTACGTTGGCATTTTGGAACCAACTCAACTGAGCACTCAGCTCCGTTTTAGCCCGTTCAGCTAAGGTCTCCCAATCAAAATAGGGATCGGGATGTCTCAACGTCAGCTTAATCCAATGCTCAGGTACTTCATCTCCATAGATGGCAAACCCCGCGCTGTCTGGGCCTCTTTCTGTCATTGCAATTAACATAGGCTCAAATAAAGCGCCTAACTTCGGACCTAGAGCAGGATTTTTTAAATACAATCCGACAATTCCACACATACTAATCTCTCCTACATTCCAACTAGAAAAACTCTGCGTATTGTTTTAATTCCCAATCGGAAACATGGCGGCTGTACTCAATCCACTCCATGCGCTTGATATTGATAAACTCCTTCACAAACGCCTCTCCCAGCACTTCAGAAAACATGCTGTTGGCTTCAAGTGCATTAATCGCCTCATCAAGGTTTTGTGGCAAAATCTCAATGCCCTTCTCTTTGCATTGCTGACGATCAAGTTCATATAAGTTGATGTTGTGCGGCTCACCCGGATCGAGCTCTCGCTCAATGCCATCCATACCCGCCGCAATCAATGCAGCGTGCACCAAATAGGGATTACAACCGGAGTCGGGCAAACGAAACTCTAGACGTCCGTATGGAATTCGAACCATTGCCGAGCGATTGTTATCACCGTAACAAATATATGCAGGCGCCCAAGTCGAGCCTGATAACGAGCGCCCGACCACTAAGCGCTTATATGAGTTGACGGTAGGGGCCGCAAAGGCACAGAGGGCCGGAGCGTGGTGCAGTAAGCCAGCAATGAAGTGATAGGCCATTTTAGACAAGCCCATACCGCGCGGGTCCGAGTCATCATTGAACAAATTACGCCCATGTTCATCCGAAATAGACAGATGGAAATGCATGCCATTACCGGTCCGACTGGCATCCGGTTTTGGCATAAATGAGCAGACCATGCCCAGCTTATTGGCAATTTCGCCCGCTGCCATGCGAACGAAGGTAAAACGATCTGCCGAGGTTAGTGCATCGCTATAGGTGTAGTTAATTTCAAACTGCCCATTGGCGTCTTCATGATCGATTTGATACACATCAAAGTCGACAGCTTGCAGAGACTCCACCAATTGCTCTAAGAATTCTCGTGATCGCGATAAGCCTTTATAGTCATAACAGGGTTTATCCAATACATCACTTTCATCCACAGGCACCAACTTGCCGTCTTGTGTTTTGCGAAAGAGGGAGAACTCCGGCTCTAATCCTGTGTTTAATGTCCACTTTTTCTTTTCTAAACGCTTTAACTGCTGCTTTAACAACACGCGGCTGCAAAATGGATGAGGCGCTTTATTCACATAGCCATCACATGCCAAACGAGCATAGCCTGGCTGCCAAGGCACCGCACTTAAGGTCGACAAGTCACCACGTGCCATGAAATCAGGCCCATGCGGCTGCATTCCCATCCCCCACACAGCGAACCCTGCAAACCCTGCACCTTTTTCGACAACATCCATCAGGGTATGAACGGGAACAGACTTGGTTTTGGCGACACCATGAATGTCGACAAACTGCGCCAAGACATATTTGATCTGATGAGTATCGATGAATGATTGAACATCTGTGGGCATCATAATGCACCTCCTAAATTGACTGATCTCAGCTCTAATTCGTGTATCACGTCGTGAAAAATGTGTTCCAAATACTCGGCATATCCAGGGTCAAACCCAATTAAAATGCCCTGATCAGGATTCGGATCTTTCCAAAGCCAACAGTTAATTCCTGCAACTGCCAACATTTGCCATTCGTTTGGCTGCATCCGATGAAAATCAAATTGACACAGGCACAGCATCGCCTCTTCCCATGCTGATCCCTGAATCTGCAGGATTCGATCATGTCGACGAAAGCACCAAGTTGATTGAGGCTGAACGGCGCTTTCTTTAACAAAGGCCAAAAACTCATCGCGTCCTGTTTTGGCAATCAAATGTCCATCGCTGAACACCGCTGTCATAACCTCTGCGGGCGCTTCCATTCCTGTGAAAGCCACGCTTGAATCAGGTCCCGTCAAGATCCATGCCTGCCAATCTGTGATGGGGGTAAGTTGTACTGATTTCATAGCAACACCTCCTCTACAGCCGATGTTTGCCGAATCCCTTCAGGGTCATAAAAGGGCAATCTACAACGCTCCCCTCTGATTAAACGGCCATCATCAACGCGAATATGAATAGGATTGGAGGTATCGGCATAGGGTTGATCTAACATCACTAAACCTATGACACACTGCTGTGTCGGGCTGTAGGCCACGCTGGTTACGCGCCCCACCATCTCGTTGTTATCAATCACTAAATGGCATTCTTTAACGAGATCTTTAGGTGCACCTTGTGCCAACTTGAAACCCACCAACTGGCGTTGGCAGGATGACTTTAAGCGAGCCAAGGAGGGTTTTCCTGTGAACCAGGCTTTGCTGTTAAGCGGAACAGCCCAAGACATGCCCACTTCGTATGGATGTGTCAAACCGTCCGTGTCTTGCCCTATGATGATATGACCCTTTTCTAAGCGGAGTATGCGTTGCGCCTCCACGCCAAAGGGCTTAATACCCACCGTCTGACCCGCCGCCATAAGCCGTTGCCATACTTCCAATGCCGCGTCATGAGGCAGGTGTATTTCATACCCTAACTCTCCAACAAACCCCACTCGAATAAGCCGAACTGGATAGCCACACAAAAGCCCCTCTCGCATACCAAGGTATGGAAAATCAGACTCAGACAAGGAGATAGATGTCAGAGGCGCAAGTACTTTTCGACTCTCTGGCCCAGCTAAGTTAATCGCCGCCAAACTGCCTGTGCGATTCACCAATCGCACATTTAAGCGACAAAACTGCACGTACTTAGATAATACTTTGTAGGTTGCATCGGCATGACTCGTGGTGGCCGTCACATAAAACTGATCCGACGCCACCCGCCCAACGATGCCATCATCGATAATGACACCACTGTCATCCACCATCAGCGCATAGCGTGTCATGCCTTGTTTTAGCGTCGACATTTTCATGGTGTAGGCTAAATCCAATAAGCGCGCAGCATCTGGCCCCATCACTTCGATTTTGCCAAGCGTCGACACATCGATGATTCCCAAACGGGATCGAACGGCTTCCACCTCTTCTTGAATGCAGTCCAGTCGAGCCGAGGATGCACCGTAATACTCGGGGCGGAGCCAAACACCCGCCTCCATGAACTTCGCCTGATGCGCTTCATGCCAAGCATGAAGTGGACTGCGTCGTTCAGGGCGAAAGCGACGCCCTGCAAGTGCCGAGATAGGCACCGGATGGAAAAATGGGCGAGCCGTTGTCGAGCCTGTTGCGTTAATGCTAAGTCCTTGAGCGCGCGCCAGAACTCGAATGGCATTCATGTTGGAGTGCTTGCCTTGACTCGGCCCCATACCAACCGTCGAGAAACGCTTGAGCAATTCAATATTGTCAAACCCTTCCAGAATCGCGTTTTTTAAATCCTTAAGTTGCAAATCTTCATCAAAATCGATGAAATTTTTCCCTTTGGGATGCTCAATAATTGGCCATGGATGACTGTGTGCAGTGGTATCACGATACTGGGATAAATCACGCGGTTCATGCTGCCCCTTTAGGAATGCAACGGCCTCTTGCGCAACGGCCTTGGCATCGGATATACGCTGATCGACGGTAAACGCGCCATTTAAACGGCCACAAACAAAAATACCCTTGGGTAAAGATTCGGGCACAAATTGCTGGAGAGTCTCATCGTAGCTGAGTTTGCCCCCTGCTTGATAAATTAATTGAGCCGCCGGAACCCATCCCACACTCATCGCGATCAAGTCGCAATCAATGACGTCTTTTTTCGCTAGATCACAGGACTCACCTGATAAGGGGGCTACGATCACACGCTGCACGGACTGACGGCCAATCGCTTCGTAAATGCCGTGTTTTTCCAAAACCCGAATGCCCTTTGCAAGCACCCTCTCAGCCCACTCACCTCGTTGTGCGATGGACTCCATGTCGACAACAGCAACAACCGCTATCCCCGCTTCACACATATCCAGCGCCGCACGATACCCTTCGTCATTACTGGTCAGCACAAGTGCATTTTGCCCAGGCTTAACGGCGTAACGGCTGATCAAGCGTTGAATTCCCGAGGCCATCATTACGCCTGGCAGATCATTGTTACGAAAAACAGCGGGTTGCTCCATAACACCCGTCGCGTGAACAACAGCACGACTACGCAGCTTAATAATGCCGTGAGGTGTTAACAGGGGCAGATAATGATCTGTGTACCAACCGACAGCCAGCGTTGAGGTGTAGAGGCGAATATTTGGGTGCGTGGATACTGACGCTTTCAGAGACTCACGTAACGCTTTAACTCTGGGTTCGTGTGCCAGTTGATAATCGAGACTCCCCCCTATAAAAGGATTCTCATCCACCAGCACCACGTTGAGTTGAGCATCGGCTGCAGCCAAAGCCGATTGCATTCCCGATAACCCAGCGCCAATCACAAGAAGATCACAAAATGCATAGGACTTCGATTGCCGTTGGGCATCCCATTGAGTATTTACCTGCCCCAGCCCTGCCTTGCTCCGAATGATCTTTTCCCAAAAGGGGAAGAGTTTTTTTGGCTTATGGAAGGTTTTGTAATAAAAACCAACCGGAAGAAAACGGGCAGCGTATTCAATTTTGGCATCTTTATCCTTAATGACCGTGCCATTGACGTTGCACGCTGTTAACGTCATGCCAGGCTCTAACGCAACCACATCACCACGAACATTCGGCTTTTCATCTGTTTGGAAAAGTGCGTTGACATCATGATTGGCCAGTGTCAACGCTCCACGAGGACGATGGTATTTAAAACTGCGGCCTAGAATAGATTGACCATTTGCCAACAGACCCGAACTAATAGAGTCACCTTCAAACGCCTGAAACTCTCGGCCTTCAAACGTAAAACGAATTGCGTTATCCCGAGAGATCCACTCATAGGGTTGAGGTTCAAGCCGGTAATTCATATTGCACCTCAGATATATCGACATGGGCTTCTATTTCATCGGTTAGGGTATTGCGCACAACAACGTACCAACGCCCTGTTGGACGGTGGTACCAAGCTTCTTTCAAACTGCAAGGCGCACCTTTGCGGTTAAATACATACTCACTCCAGGTTTTTTCGTCAGCTGCAAGGGGTGGAATGCGAATTTCACCCATATAATCAAACTCACTGATAGGCCTTTTTCCGATCACCGGACACTCTAAAAGCTTCATGACTTGCTCCCTAATGACCAACCGAGGCCGCTCCCTTTTCGCCCACTAGATCGAAGTCGGCAAAACGAGATAAACGAAAAGGTTCTATTAATTCGTGATTGCGCTCGTGCGCTAAGGTCCACGCCATGGTTTTGCCACTGACAGGTGTGGCTTTGAATCCCCAAGTTCCCCACCCTGCATCCAGGTAAAAGCCTTTGACTGGAGTAACCCCCATAATCGGCGCGAAGTCGGGTGTGATATCACTCATTCCGGCCCACTGGCGCATCACATTTAATCGACTCACGAAGGGGAAGAGATCCAACATTTTGTCAGCCAGACCTTCTGTAAAATCGAAGCTGGAGCGTGTTGAATGTAAGACGGATGGGTCGACCGAAGCGCCCATGACCAATTCACCGCGCGATGACTGACTGACGTAGACGTGCAGACTGCCCGACACCACAATCGTATCCATGAATGGCTTTACAGGTTCAGTGACGCAGGCTTGTAAGGGGTAAATTTCAATTGGTGTGGAGAGACCGACCATTTCGGTGATTCGCGGCGTGGAGCCTGCGACCATTGAAATCACTTGGCGACAGCTGATAAAACCGCGATCCGTCTCAACTCCACAGACGCGCCCATTGTCTGTACGGATATTCAAAACACGGGTTTTTTGATGCAGCTCAACGCCTCGATTATAGGCACCACGCGCATAACCCCAAGCAACCGCATCGTGACGCGCAACGGCACCGGGCGCGTGATAAAGTGCCCCCATCACTGGACTGTGACCCGCACAGGTCAAATCCATATAGGGCACTTCTTCAGCCAGCGTTTTTAAGTCGACGACGTCACTGGCGACCCCTAAGTGTTTATTCACTTCAGCACGCCAGCGCATGGTTCTGAGCGCACTGTCGGTATGCGCTAGGGTAAAATGCCCACGTGTCGAGTAAAAGATGTTCAAATCGAAGTCGTCGGCCAAGTCCTCAAAGAGCTTGACACTTGTGTCATAAAACTTAACGCCCTCTGGAGTCAGGTAGTTTGAGCGAACAATCGTTGTATTACGCCCAGTATTGCCACCGCCAATATAGCCCTGCTCCAATACAGCAACATCGGTAATTCCGTGGTCCTTTGCCAAGTAATAGGCACAGGCCATCCCATGTCCACCACCGCCAATAATCACCACGTCATAATGCTTTTTTAGTGGCCGTGCTTCGGGGAAAAAACGGGGTTCATCGTGAGAGCGCTTGAACCCGTACTTCAACAATTGCCAAGGCATAAGGCTCTCCTTGCGCAATGCTTGATTGCCAACCCACCCAGAGTCAGCGGTGCATAGCTCTTTTTAAAAAGATGAGAATAATGCTGTTTCTTCATGGCAAACCTACTTTTACCTTTAAGAAATTTAATTTCTTCTGGATAAAGCAACATTCTTGCCAAACTGACGTGTACAAAAAGACTTAAAACAGATTTTTTACAAGCGCTTGAAAACCAAACAAATAATGAAATAAATATTCCTGATGGGAATTAATAGTTGCGCTATAATAGGAATCCTTGACGCAGAATTGACGCTGAGTCGTGATTCAAATTAGATCCAGATGATCAGGTTCAGCACCAATAAGAGGCATACGGCATGACACAACAAGATCCAAAACTACAACTTGAGCAATACATTGCAATGAAGGTGAAACGCACGCGCGTGGAACAGGGTCTGAAAATTATGGACGTTGCTCGAATTGCAGGACTTAGTCAGGGCATGGTCAGCAAAATAGAAAATGCACAGGTTTCAACAAGCCTAGACACGCTAAGTCGTCTATGTGATGCAATTGGCTTAACTATTTCGAAGTTATTTAGCGATTATGATCGCCCGGAAGGAGGTGCCCAACTGACAAAGTCAGGGCAAGGCATGGAGGTAGTGAGACGTGGAACGGAAAAAGGCCATACTTACCAACTGCTAAGCTACCATCGCGGTAAGAAGAAAACCTATGAGCCTTTTTTGATTTCAATGGATGATGCTGCAGAAGTCTTTCCGACCTTTTCACATCCAGGACAAGAGTTTATTTATATGCTCGAGGGTAAAATACTCTATCGCCACGGCAACCATTTGTATGAAATGGGGCCCGGTGACAGCCTGTCATTTGATGCAGAAGTACCGCATGGACCAGAGCAGCTGATCGAAGTGCCTATTCGTCTTTTATCCGTCATACACTATGATGATGAACATTAACGCCTATAGGACTGTAAAAAGTTGGGAGTTTGCCTGTAAGCCGGGTTCTGTCGTGAACAGTCATTCGTCTCGAATGCATGTCACCATGCACCTCTAGCGACCTACCCGGATCCAGTACGGGCCGCACCTTAAGGATCCCTATTTGGTCTTGCTCTGAGTGGGGTTTTCCATCGCCGTGGAATGTTGCCACCCACGCGGTGCGCTCTTACCGCACCATTTCAACCTTACCGTGACTCCGAAGAGCCCTTAGGCGGTATACTTTCTGTTGCACTTTCCGTCGACTCGCGCCGCCCAGACGTTATCTGGCACTCTGCCCTGTAGAGCCCGGACTTTCCTCCACTTTGCAAGCAAAGCAGCGACTGTCCAGCAAACTCCCGCGGGCAGGATAGCAGGATCTTAATAAAGTGCAAGCCTAGGAATCCAATAAGTGCTGATAAAGGCGTTTTTTATTGGCACCTGTTATAGTTGATGTTAACGCCGCAGCCTTTTTGGGTGGCAACTCAGTTGCCAGTAGCGCCAACATGTCCAAGGTTTTTTTATCCAACTCTTCTTCATCGATCCGAGGGGGTGCACCACGCACAATCACCACAAACTCTCCTTTTTGTTGGTTAGGATCGTCTTTCATCCAATCTAATAAAGAGGCAAGGGTATCGAGCTTAATCGTTTCAAAGGTTTTGGTCAGCTCTCGTGCGACAACAGCCTCACGCGCGCCCCCAAAGACCTCTATCATGTCTTCTAGACTGTCGAGTATACGATGGGTGGATTCATAAAAGATAAGTGTCGAGGTTTCGTCAGCCCATTGATTGAGCGTGCGCACACGACTAACACGCTTTGCTGGCAAAAATCCATAAAACATAAAACGGTCCGACGGCAAACCGGATGCACTTAACGCCGCAATAAAGGCACAACAACCCGGCACGGGGGACACCCGATAACCCGCTTCACGGACACTTCTCACCAGAATATAACCAGGATCTGAAATTAAAGGGGTTCCTGCATCCGAAACCAAGGCTATACTATGCCCTTTGGCAAGATGCTTAAGAATCAGCTCAATTCTTTGACTTTCATTGTGGTCATGGACTGAAATCATGGGCACTTTAATGTTAAAGTGTGCCATTAAACGACCTGAGTGCCGAGTATCTTCAGCCGCGATCAAATCGACCTGGCTCAGCACACGTATTGCACGTTCTGACAGGTCACCAAGATTGCCAATGGGAGTGGCTATGACATACAAAACCGGATCTGACATGATGTTTCCAAATACTTGCAGGAAAAAACAGTATATGACGAATAGATTAGCCTTGTCTTTGACTTTGCTATTTTTTGCTCTATTCCTATCCGCTTGCAGTACCCCTTCGACAGGCACTTTGCAGCCCACTCTTCCTAAGGATGATATTGTCACGCGCTTATTAAACGCCGCCAATCAAGCCAGTGGAGAACGCTCCGTCGAACTGCGTATTGAAGCCGCAAGGGTTTTATACTCCCGAAATCAAACCAATGATGCCAATCAAATCTTAGATCAACTGGACACGCGCACACTACCGACATATTTGAGTTTAAATATTGCCAGTATTCGTGCTGAACACGCGTTGTTGAACAACAATCCGCGCCAAGCCCTCGATTACTGGTCTTACGCACGCTTCCCAGCTGAGCTTGCTCCAGATGATATTTTAGAGATCAGCCAAAGCCGCTCTTCTATTTATCTGCAAACGTCGGATCCGATCAGTGCACTTCGTGAGTTAGTCACAGGTACACAAATGACCGATGATAAGCAAACACAAAATGCACTTCGAGAATTGATTGAAAAAACCTTAGATCAAACATCTCTTGCTGATTTACATGCTGCTGTAAAAAATCCGCAGAATAATTATTTCGAACAAGGCTGGTTTGAGTTGGCGTTGATACAACGTTCAGACCTGTCAGCAGACGAAAAAGAAGATGCGTTAGAAGACTGGGAAGCGCTATGGGCACAGCACCCAGCGACCCTTTCCAGCCCAATATCCCAACAAACGCCCTTTTTCTCCGGCACCGCTCTTGAATCTATAGCACCAGGTAGCCGTCGTATTGGCTTATTACTCCCTTACTCAGGCCCATTGGCCGAAATCGCCCGCTACATTACAGACGGCTTTACAACCGCGATGCTAACAGATGGAGCCTTGAATACACACATTGAAACGCTCGACAGCACGCAAATAACCAACCCAGAACAACTCTTTGAAATTGCGGCACAACGCGGCTTGGAAATTATTATCGGCCCCTTAGAACGTGAGTATGTCAATCGCTTAGCAGAACTGCCCAACCACCCTGTACCCGTACTGGCCCTTAACCAGACCAATACAGGCTCAAACCCACCCTTTCAACTGGATTTATCCAGTGAACATGAAGCCACTGAACTGGCAAAGCGTGCATCTGAGCTGGGATATCAAACTGCTTTGATTATTACAAGTGATACCCCATGGGCGCAACGTTTGGGCCAATCCATAGAACAGGCATTTTTCAGACAAGGTGGACAAACGCTTGCTACGCTCGAATTCAAGGCGCAAGGCGATACCTCTGCACAAATTAGAGGCCTGCTTAACAATGATCGCCTGTTGGCCCAAACCATGCCGCGTCGCTCTCAAAGCGGCCAGCGCGTGAACGTTAGTCATGAAACAGATGTTATTTTCATGGCTGTTGATGCACGTGATGCCCGCTTAATTAACCCAATGCTGGCTTACCACTACGTTGCTAAAATTCCGGTTATGGCGACGTCTCATCTATTCGAAGGCTCGATTGATAACGTACGAGATACCGATCTGGCCCGTATCAGCTTCACTGATATTCCATGGCGCCTCTCCGAGTCTTCCGAACTACGCAATACATTAGCCGCTTCACGTGACAACACCCACACAAACGAAGGCAAGTTTTATGCACTCGGTGCTGATGCTTGGCGTTTGCACTCTGCCTTAAACGAACTAAGCATGCGCCCAGGAAGTTACATTGAGGGTGAGACAGGCCGCCTAAGCGTCGGCCCAAATAAACGCATCATACGCAGACTCTCTTGGGCTACGTTTACAAATGGAATCCCCCAACTCATAAAGGAATAAAATTTTCATGGATCGAAAAACCCTTGGCATGGATGCCGAACAAAGAGCGGAAGAATGGTTGTGCAATCAAGGTCTCATTCTTCTAAAACGCAATGCGCGATGCCGTCTTGGCGAAATAGACCTGATAATGTACGACCGTGATACCATCGTCTTTATTGAGGTGCGACGGCGCAAGCACGCTCAATTTGGTGGAGCCGCGGCTTCAGTTGATTGGCAGAAACAACGCAAGTTAATTCGCACAGCTCGCTATATTATGAGTGGACAAACGGGCTGGGATGGTTATCCTTGCCGTTTTGACGTTGTCGCTTTTGAAGGCGATCAACCACCGATTTGGTACAAAGATGCCTTCAGACCCTGAATTACCTACACTGGATATCCGTTAATGGAACTTGAAGAAAAAATTATTAATCAATTTCATCACTCCATGGAGGTCAACGCCCAAACGATTGAGCAATTCACTCCGCTAATTGCTCAAGCGGGCCAGTTGCTCTGTGAACGCTTAGTGAGTGAGCGTAAACTGCTCTGCGCTGGGAATGGCGCTTCAGGTGCACTGGCTCAACACTTTAGCAGCCTCCTGATTAATCGGTTTCGACACGAGCGTCCTGGCCTCCCAGCCCTTGCACTGAATGCGGACAGCGCCGCCATATGCGCCATTGCAGAAGACAGCAGCTTCGCTGATATTTATTCTAAACAAATCCGCGCCATTGGCATGCCCGGTGATATTTTGATTGCGATTTCAGCAAACGGTCGCTCTGCAAGCTTAGTCCAAGCAATACAAGCGGCGCATGACCGAGAAATGGATGTTATTGCTTTGACAGGTGGCGATGGTGGAAATATGACGGCACTTTTACGCCCCGATGAAATCGAAATATGCATACCGTCCGAAGATGAAATTTTAGTGCATGATGCACAGCTTTTAGTGCTTCATTGCCTTTGCGATTTAATCGATTATCAACTATTTGGAGCCTAACAATGCGCATACTCTTCTCACTGATGTTAATCAGCATTCTTACAGGGGTAACGGGTTGCTCGACATTTGTCAGCGCCACCCGCGAGACACCGATAGAGGAAAACGAAGGTCGCCGAACCCTTGGCAATTACATTGAAGACAACTCCATTGAGTTTAAATCCAAGGTGAATGTCAATAAAGGCAGTGACGCATTAAGAGCTTCCAACATTAACATCAATAGCTTTAATGGGCAGGTTTTGCTAACAGGTCAAGTGCCCAACCAAGCAACAAAAGCTGAAGCAGAACAAGTGGTTAACGTACTTCGTGAAATACGCAAGATTCATAATGAGCTCGAAATTGAAGGCCCTACATCTCTAATGATTCGCGCAAATGACACCTACTTAACTGGACGCGTAAAAGCTCAACTCTTGGCCGACAACAGGACTGAGGGTATGAGAATCAAAGTGGTCACAGAGAATGGCACTGTCTATCTGATGGGACTTGTCACCCCTGCAGAAGCCGATGTCGCTGTTGATGTTATTCGTGGAATTGTGGGGGTCAGACGCATTGTCAAGGTATTTGAATACATTGGCGTCTAGTTGACTTCTACATTAAACAAAAGGGGCTTAAAAGCCCCTTAATATTACTTAACCACTTTTAATCGTGGTTTTTCTTTTGGTACAGCTAACTTTGGTTTGTCAGGTGGTGGCTCTGTTGGGCCACGATCTTCGGCAACCAGCATCTCTGCACCAGGCTCCATACCAAACCCCATACCCTGGCCATTTTCTCTTGCATAAATGGCTAAAATTGCGGGTAAAGGTAAAAACACATTGGTTGGAACCCCACCAAAGCGGGCATTAAACGATACACCGTCCTGATCCATCACCAGATCTTTGACAGCAGAATACGACACATTCAAGATCAACTGTTCTTCTCGCATAAATTGATCGGGAACCATCACGCCTTGAACTTGAGTATCCACCGCAATATGCGGCGCCATGTCGTTATCGGTTATCCACTCATGTAATGCTTTTAACAAATAGGATCTACTCGGTGTCATATACAACCTCAGAGAACTTAGTCTCTCATCTCGCGTTCAGCGTCTGATAAGCTCGCTTGGAAAGACTCACGGCTAAACAAACGTTTCATATAGCTAAATAATGGAGCACATTGCGTCTGGGACAACTCAATCTCCATCACAGGCAAACGCCACAAAAGAGGCGCTATACAGCAGTCTACAATCGTAAACTCATCGCTCATGAAGAAGGGCTTTTCACTGAAAATCGGTGAAATAGAAACTAAACTGTCACGCAATTCTTTGCGGCAACGCTCAATCTCATCGTGATCCGCTACGCCTTGCAGAATTGTATCTGCATATTTGCACCAATCTCTTTGAATACGGTACATAAACAAACGGCTTTCAGCACGAGCAACAGGATAGACAGGTAACAGTGGAGGATGCGGAAACCGCTCATCCAAGTACTCCATCATTACTCCCGACTCATACAACACCAACTCTCTATCCAACAGAGTTGGAAGACTGTTATAAGGATTTAGACCTACAAGATCTTCAGGCATATCGTCAACTTTACAGTCAACAATATCCACCGCGACCCCTTTCTCAGCCAGAACAATTCTTACACGATGGCTGTAGTGGTCATCGCCATCTGAAAAAAAGGTCATGGAAGAACGTTTTGCTACAACTCCCATCGAGTTACCCCACAAACAATCGATTGCTATAAACAAAAAAATCTACGCGGCCTAACGACCGCGTAGCTTCATAAACCAATACCTGAGTATTAGTGTATATCTCTCCAGTACTCTCTCTTCAGCAAGTATGCGAAGAAAGTGAAGATGGCCAAGAATATTAGAACATAGGTACCAATACGCTCAGACTGCAAGCGCGAAGGCTCACCGACATACGCCATAAAGTTAACTAAGTCATATATTGCTTGATCAAACTCGGCAGGACTCATACTTCCAGTGCCCGCTTGAACAGTCAAGCATTGGCCGCTACGCGTTCCTGTCAACGGATCCAGTGTACCACTAAATCCACCACGAGCTTCAAGTTCTTCACTTGTACAGTTGTTGATAACCACACCCTGAAGATCTTCAAGCACGTTTGGCATACCTACGTCCTTGAAGAGAGCATTGTTAACACCCCAAGGTCTTGAGTCATCACGGTAGAACGTACGCAAATAAGTATACAACCAATCAGTACCTCTTAGACGCGCTTCAAGCGTCAAATCAGGTGGTGGCGCACCAAACCAACCTGCGGCATCAGTTTTACTCATAGCGATGGTCATCTGATCGTGAATTTTAAGATCACCACGGATCAAATACTCTTCTACCAAATCATGAGGCAAACCGATATCATCGGCTGTGCGCTCAAAGCGTTGGAACTCCATGGAATGACATCCCATGCAGCGGTTAACATATAGCGCCATACCTCGCTGTAAAGAGGCTTGATCTCGTAGATCTGGCTTCATTGAATCTGTTGGATACGCACTGGCAGCCGCCTGAACTACAGCTGGCAGACACACCATCAATAGTGCAAATAGAAATTTTTTCATCAGCCTGTCACCCTTTGCGGAACTGGTTTAGTACTTTCTAACCTGGTGTAGAAAGGCATCAGGAGGAAGTAACCGAAGTAAAGCACGGTACAGATTTGAGCCACAGTCGTGCGCGCATCTGTCGCAGGCAATGCACCCAATACGCTTAGAATCACAAAGCTGATCGCAAAAACAACCAAGTAAATCTTGCTAATCCAACCTTTATAACGCATTGATTTTACAGGGCTACGATCCAACCATGGCAATACGAATAGAATCGCAATTGCAGCCCCCATCACCACAACACCCCAGAACTTAGCATCTAAGCCAAAGAGGTTGAAGGTTACGGCACGCAACATAGCGTAGAAAGCCGTGAAGTACCATACAGGTGCAATGTGATCCGGTGTTTTCAGCGCATTGGCTGGCTCAAAGTTTGGCCTTTCAATGAAGTAACCGCCGCCTTCTGGGAAGAAGAAAACAACAATCGAGAAAATAAACAAGAAAACGCCCACGCCGACAAGATCTTTGACGCTGTAGTAAGGATGGAAAGGAATGCCGTCTTTCGGAATGCCATTTTCATCCAAATTCTCGCTAATTTCGATACCGTCTGGGTTATTCGATCCCACTTCATGCAATGCAATGATGTGCAAAACAACCAATGCAAGAATAACGATTGGTAAAGCCACAACGTGCAACGCAAAGAAACGGTTCAGAGTAATACCAGAAATCAGGTAATCACCACGGATCCACTGCTGTAGATCAGGACCAATCACTGGGATAGCGCCAAACAGAGATACAATAACCTGAGCACCCCAGTAAGACATTTGTCCCCAAGGCAAGAGGTATCCCATGAATGCTTCGGCCATCAACGCAAGATAGATGGTCATACCAAAGATCCACACCAACTCACGTGGCTTACGGTAAGATCCGTACATCAATCCGCGGAACATATGCAGATAGATAACAACGAAGAATGCAGAAGCTCCGGTAGAGTGCATATAACGCAACAACCAACCGTACTCAACATCACGCATGATGTATTCTAATGAAGCAAACGCCCCCTCATCTGAAGGGTTGTAACTCATGGTCAACCAGATACCCGTTACGATTTGGTTAACCAAAACCAACAATGCAAGCGAGCCAAAGAAATACCAAAAGTTGAAGTTTTTAGGCGCATAGTATTTAGCAAGATGATCATCCCATAGCGCTGTTGCTGGGAAACGATCATCAATCCAGCCCATTAGGCCTGGGTTTCCTTTATTGCGATGACCAGCCATTATGAAGCCTCCTGATCTATACCGATGATAAGCGTCGAATCATCCAGATACGAATGAGGTGGGATAACCAGATTAGTCGGTGCAGGCTGTGCACGGAATACGCGACCCGACAGGTCAAAACGTGATCCATGACACGGACAGAAGAAACCGCCTAACCACCCATCACCCAAATCAGCGGGTGCAATTTCAGGGCGATAGGTTGGTGAACAGCCCAAGTGAGTACAAATACCGATCAGAACAGCGTACTCAGGCCTTAAAGATCTTGCCGGAGTTTTTGGTATGTAATCAGGTTGTTCTGAACGATTTGACTCTGGATCAGCCAATCGATCATTCAAGCGTTCTAGATTCGCCAAGGCTTCTTCGCCACGACGCACGATCCAGACCGGCCTTCCTCGCCATTCAACAATCATTTGCTGACCAGGCTCTAGCTTACTCACATCCGCTCTAGCAGGCGCACCTGCGGCTTTTGCTTTTGCACTAGGATGCCAGGACGCTACGAACGGGACAGCCGCACCTACAGCACCCACTGCGCCTAACGCAGATGTTGCACCGAGGAGTAGCCGACGCCGACCTTTATTCACGCCGTCATTGCTCATTAACTTCATCTCCACTCATTCGACGACCACTTTCCGAAAAATACGGTCAGTTCCGTCGCCAGTCATTTAAAACCCACAAATCGGATTCTTCAAATGGCGCAAATAGTAAAGAAAATACCCGATTTTTACAAGGTTAAAACCAGTCTACCTTAGGCCTATTCACATTTAAAAAACAGCCTAATACGCAATTAAAGTTTTGAAAAAAATAAAAAACCACAAAAAAACCCGAACCATGAAAGATTCGGGTTTTTTGATAAGAATCAATTTGCCCAGAAGGCAAACAAAAATTAACGCTTGGAGAACTGTGGACGCTTACGCGCTTTACGCAAGCCGACTTTCTTACGTTCAACCATACGCGAGTCACGAGTCACGAAACCAGCTTCACGCAAGGAAGCACGCAACGTCTCATCGTACTCCATCAAAGCACGTGTAATACCATGACGAATAGCACCGGCTTGACCGAAGCCACCACCACCTGCAACCGTTACATATACATCGAACTTTTCAGCGGTACCCGTCAACTGCAACGGCTGCATAACAATCATGCGCGCAGTTTCACGACCAAAGTAGTTTTCCATGGTGCGTTGGTTAATAGTGACCTGACCTGTACCTGGACGCAAGAAGACGCGAGCAGTAGAGGTTTTACGACGGCCTGTGCCGTAATACTGAGTAATAGACATATTCGCCTTCCCCTTAGATATTCAGTTCTTTAGGTTGCTGAGCCTGATGCGGGTGCTGATTACCAGCATACACTTTCAGCTTAGTGTACATAGAGCGACCAAGTGGGCCTTTTGGCAACATGCCTTTTACAGCCAATTCAATCGTACGCTCAGGGAAGGTTTGAATCATCTTAGTGAAGTTTGCTTCCTTAAGACCGCCTGGGAAACCAGAATGACGGTAGTACATCTTATCATTGCGCTTGTTGCCTGTTACGTGCACTTTCTCAGCATTAACAACAACAATGTAGTCACCTGTGTCCACGTGTGGAGTATATTCAGGCTTGTGCTTGCCACGCAGACGGCGAGCAATTTCAGTTGCCAAACGGCCTAAGGTTTTACCCTCTGCGTCAACAACGTACCAGTCGCGTTTTACTTCGGCTGGCTTAGCGCTTACTGTTTTATTCATGAAATTATCACCTTAACTCGATAAGTCTCATTCCGCACCACAAGAGATACGGGCCCGACTTAGCTTATAGTTATTCGTTGGACAAACATTATCCAACCTTCACGTTCCCAAATTTTGGGAGCGGGCATTATACTGACTTTATCTCAGCTTTACGAGCACTGTTTTGCTTTTTATGCAGATCGATGTTCTCTTGCCAAGTATTCATGCGACTGCATTTCAAGCAAACGACTTTTAGTGCGTTCGATTTCAAAGGACAAGCGACCTTCGGTGTAAATATCATGTATGCTGGTTTCGGCAGATAAAATCAACTTAACGCCACTGTCGTAAAACTCATCCACTAAGTTTATGAAACGCCGTGCCGCATCATCATTCTGGCGCCCCATCTGTGGGACATTACTGACCAGCACTTCGTGGTAGATTTTCCCCAACTCGATATAATCATTCTGAGAACGTGGGCCTTCGCACAACTCTTTAAAGTCAAACCACACAACATCTTCGCACACACGCCGACATTTAATTTGACGACCGTTAACCTCAATCAGCTTATCCCGCTCAGCGATGTCGATATCCGGTGCTAAGCTTTCAAAGCTTTTATTCAAGCTGATGTCCGCGTCTGCATCTAGCGGAAAATGGTACAACTCGGCTTGCTCTAACACCCGCAGACGATAATCGATACCGCCATCAACGTTCACGACCTCGGTATACTTGTTGAGCAGCGCAATTGCGGGCAAAAAGCGCGCACGCTGCAATCCATCCTTATATAAACCATCAGGCACAATATTCGAAGTGGCGACTAAGGAGACACCGTTTGCAAACAATTGCTCCAGCAACCCGCCCAAGATCATGGCATCGGTTATATCCGTCACAAAAAACTCATCAAAGCAAATAATTCGAGTTTCGGCGGCATACTTTTTACCGATTTCAACCAACGGGTTTTTAGTCCCCTCAAGCTGCTTCAGCTCTTTATGAACCCGCTGCATAAATCGATGGAAATGCGTGCGTGTTTTATGTTCAAAAGGCAGACTGTCGTAAAACGTATCCATCAAGTAGGTTTTGCCACGCCCTACTCCACCCCAAAAATACAGACCTTTTAAGGGCTCTTTCGACTCTTTACGCATAATCCCCGTCAAACGACGAATCATACTGGGCACAGGTGCGTTAACAGACGCAATCAGCTCATCGTATAAGCGTTGAAGATGCTTAACCGCCATCTCTTGTGTAGGATCATAGGTAAAATCATCACGCTGAAGATCTTTTTTGTAACGCTCTAAAGGTGTCATTAAGCTCCAACCCCTGCCAATCGTGTAAAACAAGCGCGCAACTTTACTGCGCGCCGACTTGACTTGCAATTATTCGTTGGCCTTAACGAATAATCCTTTACCATCGGCCATCATTTTATGGGGTTATCTCCCCTAAAATCCAGGCTGACGCCTTTTCTGCAATCATTAATGTGGGTGAGTTCGTATTTCCACTTGTAATGGTTGGCATGACACTGGCATCCACCACCCTAAGGCCCGAAACCCCCTTCACTTGCAAACGCGAATTCAAGACCGCCATAGGGTCATCGTCGGCCCCCATTTTTACGGTTCCCACCGGATGAAAAATCGTGGTCGCAATATCGCCAGCTAAGCGAATCAACTCATCATCACTTTGATACTGCACGCCCGGCTTAATTTCTTCAGGTTCAAAAGGCGCCAGTGCTGGCTGGGCTACGATTTGGCGCACCTGCTTAAGACTTTGCGCTGCAATCAAACGATCTTCATCTGTGCTCAGATAGTTTGGACAAATATGAGGTGAGTCCTCTACGCTGGCTGAAGCGATTTCGACCACACCGCGACTGGTTGGATTTAAATTGCAAACGCTTACAGTCATCGCAGGAAAGGGGTGTAGATTTTCGCCAAATGCTTCTAAACTCAGCGGTTGTACATGATACTCCAAGTTTGCATAGTCCTGTGCTGGGTCAGACCGAGTAAATGCACCTAACTGGCTCGGCGCCATACTCATAGGCCCCGAACGTTTTAGCAAATACTCCGCACCAATCATCGCTTTCCCCCACACACTATTGGCCAGTGTATTGAGTGTTTTCACACCCTTAACTTTGAAGACTGATCGTATTTGCAAGTGATCCTGTAGGTTTTGTCCAACGCCTGGTGCATCAACCCAAACATCGATTCCATACCGCTGCAATAGGGCTTTAGGCCCAATACCTGACAACTGCAACAACTGTGGCGACCCTATTGCGCCTGCCGACAAAATCACCTCCTTCGCTGCCATCACAGAATCACGCCCACCAGAGCGAAGAACACGAACACCTGTAGCCCTTGGCACACTGTCTTTTCCAGACGCCAATAGGATTTTTTCAACCTGAACTTCTGTCCAGACCGTTAAATTGGGTCTTTCCAGAATGGGGCGCAAAAATGCCTTCGATGTATTCCAACGCCAACCTGACTTTTGATTCACCTCAAAGTAGCCAACTCCCTCATTATTCCCTGTATTAAAATCATCCGAACGAGGCACTCCAGCCTGCGTCGCCGCCTCGGCAAATCGCTCTAAGACCTCCCAACGCAAGCGCTGCTTTTCAACTCGCCATTCACCGCCATGCCCGTGATTCTTTGCAAAGGACTGCCCTTCTTTTGATTCTAAAAAGGCGGGGTCATCTAACCGATAATGATGCTCATGTTTTCTAAAATACTGAAGCACCTCCTCCCATCGCCAAGATTGATCCTGCGTAAGCTCGGCCCAGGTATCGTAGTCCCTCGCCTGCCCTCTCATATAAATCATGCCATTGATAGAAGAACAGCCACCCAAGGTTTTACCCCGAGGATAACGCAACACACGCCCATTAAGACCAGCATCCGGCTGAGTTTGATACAACCAATCCGTTCGAGGATTCCCAATACAATACAGATAACCAACAGGAATATGTATCCAGTGATAATTATCCTTTTTTCCTGCCTCAATCAACAATACCCGATTCGATGGATCTCGACTCAAACGGTTTGCCAACAAGCATCCGGCGGAACCTGCACCGACGATGATGTAATCAAATTCTGTAACTGACATCCTGATACTCACTTTTGATCAGCATAACGCTGTATTATTTTTATAAACCCATCAAGCGAACAACAAAGGGCACCAAAATCGAACTAAGCACACCGGTTAACCCCATGGCTAACCCAGCAAAGGCGCCGGTCAGAGTGCTTAATTGCATCGCATAAGCCGTCCCAAAACCATGAGCCGCCAACCCCAGAGCGAATCCTTGACTCGCCTGACGCTTTACGTTGAACAAACGGAAGACTAAAGGGGCCAACAAACACCCCATCACCCCTGTAATCAAGGCAAGTCCAGCCGCCAAGGATGGATAGCCACCGATTTGTTCTGCAATCCCGATCGCAATCGGTGAGGTCACCGACTTAGGCGCTAAGGATAGAAGCACCTCTGTAGATCCCCCCAAGACATGACCTATGGCAACCACCGTGATCACCGCCGTCACACTCCCCGATAGACAGGCAAGCAAAACGGGAAAAAATAAACGTCGAATACGCGCCAAGTGATCGAACAGTGGAATGGCCAAGGCAACTGTCGCCGGCCCCAGTAAAAAATGGATAAATTGTGCTCCCGAAAAATAGGCATCATACTCCGTGCCTGTGAGCATCAACAGTGTAATGATAATGGCCATGGCAACCAGCACCGGATGTAAAAAAGCCGAGCCCTTCGCCCACTCATTCAGTTTTTTCGCCAGCATAAACACAGCCAGCGTAACAATAATCCAAAACAGAGGCTGCGCTGAAAAATAGACCCAGAACTTAGTTAACTCCATGATCCTGACCTTCCTTTGACTTAAACCTTTCCATCACCCACGCCGCCACGATCAGGGTCAAAAATGTACTGACCAAAAGTGCCACTAATATGATCCACCATTGTTGTTTTATCTGATCAGCAAAGACCATCAAGCCAACGCCTGCGGGAATAAATAACAAGGAAAGGTGCGAAATCAAACCTGTCGCTGTCAAACGCAAACCATCTGGCACGCGCCCTAGAATCATCAACCCTACCAACAAGATAAGCATTCCAGCAACTGGTCCGGGAATAGGTGCATTGATGGCCATCATCAAAAGCTCACCCAGCAACTGACACAACAATAAAATAAATAAGCCCTGCAACATACATTTCAATCCTCTATAACAATTACCATCCATTTAAACGCATGGATGCTCGTATTAAACGCTGTTCTTCAGCTTCAATTTCATACAGACTGTCTCGAATACTGTGAATATGCTCAACAGCCGCTCGCTGAGCTTTTTCAGGGTCTTTATTAATAACAGCGTCAAACAGGCTTGCATGCTGCTTATTAATTTGACACATAGCAGCAGGGCGATGGTACAAATTATTTACAGAGGCAAACACTGAGCTAATCATTAAGTCTGTCAGCGATTGCAGTGTTTGCACGAGTACGGGATTGTGGGAAGCCTCACAAACGGCCAGATGAAAAGCATGATCTAAACGAGCATGTTCCTGGGGCTTAAGTGCCTTACCCCCTTTATGAGCCTCTGCCCACTCCACATAGCGCCGACGAATCATAATCATATCGGCGTCTGTAGCTCTCATCGCGGCCAGACGCGCAGACTCACCCTCTAAGAGAGCACGAACCTCTAGCAAATCATACAGGGTGCGGGGATGATCGCTAAACAAATGCATTAAGGGACTGGAAGGTCCGTTTAGCAGAGGCGCAACATAAGAGCCCTTACCCTGTTCTGTTCGAATAATACCGCGCGCCCTTAGTAGCTTTAACCCCTCTCGTAAGCCAGAACGCGAAACAGCTA
This sequence comes from Nitrincola alkalisediminis, assembly GCF_009821115.1. Taxonomy (GTDB): domain Bacteria; phylum Pseudomonadota; class Gammaproteobacteria; order Pseudomonadales; family Balneatricaceae; genus Nitrincola; species Nitrincola alkalisediminis. The sequence continues at coordinate 372,501 of NZ_VYTY01000002.1, forward strand.
GCTTTTCGGTTAAACGTCGTTCAGAAGGCAAACGCTGCCCGACGCTTAACACACCATCTAAGATCAGCGTTTCAATTTTCTCTGCCACCTGATCAGCAACCTGTGCCGTTGTTTTTGACATAATCACCTCGATGCATCCGGTCTGACCAAGAGCGACTTACTCTCGTTTTATTTGCATCATAATAGCTTGATCGGATAGAAAGTTATAAACGCTAAACAATATCCAAGAATTCAAACTGGTCAGACCAGAAATATACATAAGGGCATTATAGGCATGAATGAACCAAACTTGACAAATCAGGTCAACTTACAAAGACTTAAAAGCCACTGTTGAGACAACGTTTCTTTAACCCCAATTTGATGCTTATGACCACTATGATACGCAGGATAATAGAACACCTTTTAAGGACAGTTTTTGAACGCTTATTCAAATTAACACTTCATCAACAAGAAGGCGTTGATTTCTCACAACCGCGTTTGCTGATTATTGCAAATCATCAGTCTTTTATTGACGGTATGTTACTGGCGCTCTACTTACCGATTAAACCCGTCTTTGTCGTGCACTCTGATGTCAGTGCCAATCCTTTTTTCCGTTTTTTTCTTTCCAAAGTTGAATTTGTCTTAGTCGATCCTGCGCATCCAATGGCAATGAAAACCGTGATTAGACTTATCGAGTCTGGCAGACCCGTTGTTATCTTTCCCGAAGGGCGTATCACCCAGACAGGCTCCTTAATGAAAATATACGAAGGCCCTGCTTTTGTTGCGGCTAAGGCACAAGCAACACTGCTACCCGTGTGCATCGACGGCGCTTCACACACGTATTTTTCCAGACTGTCGGGTAAGCACCCACGGCAACTCTTTCCCAAGCTCAGCTTAACCTTCTTACCTACACGCCCCTTCACAATGCCTGAGGGTGAAAGTGCAAAGCTACGTCGAAAAAGAGCAGGAGAAGCCCTCAGACGCGTGATGCAAGAGATGATTTTCACTTCGTGCAAGCCTAAAACGCTCTTTTCCTCTCTATGCCACGCAAGCAAACTGTACGGTAAGCGTCGTAAGCTGGTTGAAGATATCAAGCAAATTGAATACTCCTACAACGACCTGCTCAAAATGGCGTTAATGCTTGGAAAAAAAACGGAAGCATTTTCAAGTGAACACGAAAATATCGGTGTTCTATTACCGAATCTTGCTCCGACCCTTGGGTTGATTTTTGGCATGACCGCTCGACAACGCGTCCCAGCCCTACTGAACTACACAGCAGGAGTCGAGGCACTACAATCTGCCTGCGACGTAGCCAAAGTGACAAAAATCATCACCTCTAAGGCTTTCATAGAGCAAGCAAAGCTTGAGGATAAAATAGCTCAATTGCGCGGAATCACCTTTCATTACTTAGAGGATATTCGTGCCAGCATCACGCTTGCAGACAAATTATGGCTGGTGGGCTGGGCACTTCATCGCCCCTTATCCTTTGAGAAGCCTGCCTCCACGGAATCCACCGCAGTTGTTTTGTACACATCAGGCTCTGAAGGCAAACCCAAAGGGGTTGTTCTCTCTCACCGTGCCATCATGGCCAACATTAACCAAATACGGGCAGTAACTGACTTTTCAGTCTACGACAAGGTGTTTAATGCCTTACCTATCTTTCACTCATTTGGTTTAACGGCAGGTGCTCTTTTGCCTGTTCTATCGGGGATGAGCCTATTTTTGTATCCAACTCCCCTGCATTATCGAATAATTCCAGAATTATCCTATGATCGAGGATGTACAATCCTATTTGGCACCTCTACTTTCTTAAATCATTATGGAAAATACGCACACCCCTATGACTTCCACCGCTTACGCTATGTGGTTGCGGGAGCTGAAAAACTAACGGACTCTGTGCGCAATCTTTGGTTCGATAAGTTTGGTCTGCGTGTATTTGAAGGCTACGGCACAACCGAAACCGCACCCGTATTGGCCGTGAACACTCCGATGGCCTATCGCTATGGGAGCGTCGGACAGTTTCTTCCCTTGATTGAGTCTCGCATCACGCCCATAGAAGGCATTGAACAAGGCGGCGCGCTGCATGTACGAGGACCCAATGTGATGTCCGGCTACTTAAAAGTGGATCAACCCGGCATTCTACAACCTCCCACGTCCAGTGTAGGTGACGGCTGGTACGAAACAGGCGATATTGTTGAAATAGATAACGATGGATACATCGCAATCATTGGTCGATTAAAGCGCTTTGCGAAACTCGCGGGTGAAATGATTAGCTTAGAAGTTGCAGAAACTCTTGCCTATGCGGTTTCACCCGACAAGCTCCATGCCGTCTCCTCTAGACCCGATACCCGAAAAGGCGAAGCTTTGGTGCTATTCACAACCGACCCAACCCTCACGAAAGATCAACTCTTGAAGCATGCACAAGCATCGGGGGTGAGTGAGATCGCGGTGCCTCGTGAAATACAATACGTTGACACATTACCGCTACTTGGAACCGGCAAAATAGATTATGTAACGCTTAAAACACTTGCTCAAAGGACTTTACCCATACCCTAACCAACGGAGGCTATCAATTACTGGTCAGACCAGAGGCTGAATTTATTGACCTAATGCACTTCAGATACCAAGATTGCTGTAACCCAACTTTAGGTGAACGCAATGAATATCTTGCATGATGAACGTATTGATGGAAAATTACCGCGTGTAGATCGATCAGCTCTGGTACAAGAGCTGATCGCACACTTGCCCAGTCTTCATCTTCTTTACAAAGACGAAGACTTAGCACCCTATGAATGCGATGGTCTGTCAGCCTATCGCACAAAACCCTTGCTTGTGGTCTTACCAGAAACCGTTGACCAAGTTCAGAAGATCATGAAGATTTGTCATGACTTTGGCGCTCCTGTTGTGGCAAGAGGTGCAGGCACTGGGCTTTCTGGGGGCGCACTGCCTATTGAGCAAGGCGTATTGCTGGTTCTGGCAAAACTAAACAAAATTCTTGAAATCAATCCAGAAGGTCGCTTTGCCCGTGTGCAACCCGGTGTTCGAAATCTTGCCATTTCAGAAGCGAGTGCTCCGTATGGTCTTTACTATGCACCGGATCCCTCGTCACAAATTGCCTGTTCAATTGGTGGTAATGTTGCCGAAAACGCAGGAGGGGTTCATTGTCTCAAATACGGATTAACCGTACATAATCTTCTAAAAATCAATATTATTACCGTTGAAGGTGAGTTTTTAACGCTGGGCAGCGATGCTCTTGACACTGCGGGCTTTGACCTCCTCGCTTTATTTACGGGCTCTGAGGGGATGCTCGGTATTGTGGTTGAGGTCACGGTGAAGCTTTTACCCAAACCCAAGGTTGCAAAGGTATTAATGGCCAGCTTTGATGACATTGGCAAAGCAGGCCAGGCCGTTGGCAATATTATTGCGGCAGGCATCATTCCAGGCGGTCTTGAAATGATGGACAACCTTGCCATTAAAGCGGCTGAAGACTTTATCCACGCAGGATATCCAATCGACGCACAAGCCATTTTACTCTGCGAACTCGATGGCGTTGAGTCTGACGTTGACGAAGATTGTCAAATCGTTCGCTCTGTGCTCGAAAACTCCGGCGCAACCGCTATTCAAATGGCAAAGGATGAGGCTGAACGCCAACGTTTTTGGGCGGGACGTAAAAATGCCTTTCCAGCCGTTGGTCGTATTTCTCCTGACTACTATTGTATGGATGGCACCATCCCTCGCCGAGAACTCCCCAACGTCCTGACGGGCATCCAAGCCTTATCCGAAGAGTACGGTCTAGCCGTTGCTAATGTCTTCCATGCAGGGGATGGCAATATGCATCCGTTGATTCTATTTGATGCAAACCAACCCGGAGAATTAGAAAAGGCCGAGGCACTGGGCGGTAAGATTTTAGAACTATGCGTTAAAGTTGGAGGCTCTATAACGGGCGAGCATGGTGTTGGCCGTGAAAAAATCAATCAAATGTGCTCACAATTTAATAACGATGAAATTGAAGTATTTCACGCGGTGAAAGCAGCCTTTGACCCAAAAACTTTGCTAAACCCAGGAAAAAACATTCCAACCCTACATCGTTGCGCTGAGTTCGGAAAAATGCATATTCACCATGGCGAACTCCCCTTTCCTGAACTGGAGCGTTTCTAATGACCCTAGCACCGTCTCATGCACATGACTCTCCCTATCGCCCAGGTGAGCGCCCTTCAGCGACATCTGAAGCCTTATTATTGGAACAAATCCATCAAGCTCTCTCTGAAAAAAAATCCCTCAGCATACAAGGTGGCAACACCAAGTCCTTCCTAGGCCGCCCTGTGGATGCATCAACCATCTGCACCAAAGCACACTCTGGGATTGTGAGTTATGATCCTACTGAGCTGGTCGTTACCGTTCGCGCGGGTACGCCTTTAGCCGAGTTAGAGAGCATCTTAGACGAAAAAGGGCAAATGCTGGCGTTTGAGCCACCTCATTTTGGGGAAGCAGCCACCGTCGGCGGCATGGTTGCAGCGGGTCTTTCTGGACCACGCAGACCTTGGTCTGGATCCGTTCGTGATTTTGTCTTGGGTACCAAAGTCATCACCGGACAGGGTAAGTTATTACGATTTGGTGGAGAGGTGATGAAAAATGTTGCGGGCTATGATGTCTCACGACTCATGGTAGGAAGCTACGGATGCCTCGGCCTTATCACCGAAGTATCGATGAAAGTCTTACCTAAACCGAAACATCAGCAGCACCTATCACTTCAAATATCTCAAAAGGATGCGCTCGCTTGCTTAGAAAAATGGGGGCAAGCCTCGCTCCCCTTAACCGCTGCCTGCTTTTTTAATGACACCCTTTATTTAAGGCTTGAGGGTGGCGACAGCTCCGTCAAAACCTTTTCAAATCAATTAAATGGCAGTGCCATTGATCCAAACTTTTGGCTAAACCTAAAAGAGCATCAACTTCCTTTCTTTAAGGATTCTGGTTTGCTTTGGCGATGTTCAGTTCCCTCTCAAAGTCAGGCACTCACCCTTCCGGGTGAGCAAATTCTTGACTGGGGCGGTGCTCAGCGCTGGCTAAAAACATCACAGTCACCCGAAGCCATTCGAACAGCCGTCGCTCAGCTTGGTGGACACGCCACGGCTTTTACACCGGGTATTACGACGACACCTTTCCACCCGTTGCCAACGCTATTAATGCGCTACCACCAACGACTGAAAGCGCAACTGGATCCAACTCAACTATTCAATCCCGGCCGCATGTATAGCGATTATTAAAAGAGAGAGCCACATGCAAACAAACCTGTCTGATGAAGCTAAAAAATTGCCTCGTGCTAAAGAGGCCGAAGAGATTTTACGCAGTTGCGTACACTGTGGCTTCTGCACAGCAACCTGCCCCACCTATCAACTGCTGGGAGATGAACTAGATGGACCAAGAGGACGCATTTATTTAATTAAAAACTTTTTAGAAGGAGCCGACATCAGTCGAGAAACACAACAGCACCTTGATCGTTGTTTATCCTGTCGTAACTGCGAAACCACCTGCCCTTCAGGTGTGGAGTACCATACACTTTTAGACATAGGTAGAGCCGCCATTGAAGACAAGGTTGGACGTCCACTTGTTGAAAAATTTACACGTAATACCCTTAGACACGTCATTCCAAATCCAATCGTGTTTACTCCTCTACTCAAAACAGGACAATGGCTACGTCCAATTTTACCTAAGGCCCTAAAATACAAAATTCCCCTTGCGGCAGCGACAAAAAAACTGAATCGACCCGATACCCTTCACACTCGAACCTATTTAGTACTAGAAGGCTGTGTTCAGCCAAGCTTGTCACCTAACACCAATGCAGCGGCAGCACGTGTATTGGATAGACTTGGCATAAATCTTGTCAGTATTCGAGAAGCAGGCTGCTGTGGTGCGGTAGATTATCATTTAAATGCGCATGAAAGGGCTTTGGAAAGAGCCAAGAAAAACATCGATGCTTGGTGGCCAAGCATTGACGCGGGAGCAGAAGGCATTATTCAAACGGCGAGTGGCTGCGGTGCCTTTATTAAAGACTATGGCCATCTACTTAAGCATGATACTGACTATGCGCACAAAGCAAAACGCATTTCCGAACTCAGTGTGGATCTTATTGAGGTTTTACTAAACGAAAATTTGGAAACGCTTAAACCCGACACCAACGCTCGGATCGCCTTCCACTGCCCCTGCACACTTCAGCATGCACTCAAACTGAATGGCAAAGTTGAGTCTCTACTTAAAAATCTTGGATTTTCATTAACTCACGTCGAAAATAGCCATTTATGTTGCGGATCTGCAGGAACCTATTCTATTACTCAACCCAAATTGTCTATACAATTACGAGACAACAAGCTTGATGCCTTGGAAAAAGAACAGCCAGATGTTATTGCAACAGCTAATATTGGCTGCCAAACACACCTCAATTCTGCAGACAGAACACCTGTTTTGCACTGGATTGAAATTCTCGAACGTGCCCTAAACGATCACAAATAACCTTATTAGGAGTTTTTCTATATGTACACTAAACACGCTTTATCGCTTGCAGATGCCCAACAGATTTTGGCTGCAGCCGCACAAGAGGCGAATGACAACCAATGGGCCGTCGCCATTGCTATCGTTGACGACGGTGGCCATTTGCTGGCGATGCAGCGTACCGAAGCATGCGCACCTGTCGGATCCTATATCGCCATCGAAAAAGCCAGAACGGCTGCCCTCGGTCGACGTGAAACAAAGGTGTATGAAGATATGATCAATGCAGGGCGCAATGCGTTTTTATCAGCCCCTGTTATTAGCGCCACACTTGAAGGTGGGGTTCCTGTTATTGTCGATAACCAAGTGATTGGCGCTGTCGGTGTGTCAGGTGTTAAATCAAACGAAGACGCTCAGATTGCGAAAGCGGGCATTGCTGCACTAAGCCTCTAAGCTTTACATCTCGTCGATATTCACATGCTTGATGTGGATATCGACCTCCCACACACATCGAATACTTCACGCTTACATGAATTGTGTTTCCCCTTTATGACTCAGACCTCACTAACTGAATCGGAGAAACACTACCAACATTCAAACCAAACGAGCTGTAACGAAGCACACCCATTCTAAGCCATTGTATTACATAGATTAAAAACTGATTCAACCATAACATTTTTATCAGCAACTCATATTGCTTACTTTTTTATCCTGTTTTTAAATCAAAAAACAGGAAATAATATCGTAATAAAGGCATATTTAGCCATATTATATAGTGTTATTGATAGATATTAGATATATGTTGTAGGAAAATATCCGGCTTCAGCGTTTAGCTGATTTAACAACAATAATGAACCAGGAACTAACAATGGAAACACTTGTTAATACGCTCAATGGCTATATTTGGAGCAATGCTCTCATCTACCTCTGCTTGGGCGCAGGCTTGTTCTATTCAATTCTTACCCGGTTTGCACAAGTTCGCCACTTTAAAGAAATGTGGCGTTTGCTGTTTAGCTCACGTGAATCTGCACAGGGCATCTCTTCATTTCAAGCACTTGCAGTTTCCCTCTCCGGTCGTGTGGGTGTAGGTAATATTGCGGGTGTTGCTGCAGCGATTGGTTTTGGTGGACCCGGTGCAATCTTCTGGATGTGGGTGGTTGCTTTCTTAGGTGCAAGTACCGCATATGCAGAATCAACCCTAGGTCAAATTTACAAGGTTAACGATAATGGCCAGTATCGCGGTGGACCCGCCTATTACTTTGACCGTTGCCTAGGTTGGCGCTGGTTAGGGGTTCTCTTTGCTATTTCTGCAATTATTGCGTGCGGTGTGTTCTTACCCGGAATCCAAGCCAACGCGGTAGGTAATGCCTTCACTCAGGTTTTTGGTGATGGCAACATGGTCAGTAGCAGTTATGGTGAAGTCGGCACGAACAAGCTGATTGCCTTGGCGGTTATATTGATCGTACTTGCGTTTATCATTTTTGGTGGTATTAAGCGCATTGCTCACTTTACACAGATCGTTGTTCCTTTCATGGCCCTCGGTTATATCGTTATGGCCTTGATCATTATCTTCTTAAACCTCGACAAACTGCCTGGCATTTTTGGCTTAATTCTGTCTGACGCTTTCACAGCTCAAGCAGGCTTTGGTGCCGCGATTGGCTGGGGTGTGAAGCGTGGTATCTACTCAAACGAAGCTGGACAAGGTACTGGCCCTCATGCAGCTGCTGCAGCGGAAGTTGATCACCCAGCACAGCAAGGTCTCGTGCAAGCATTTTCTGTGTATGTTGATACACTGTTCGTTTGCTCTGCAACAGCGTTCATGATTTTGATCACACAACAGTACAACGTCCAAGGCACGCTCGAAGCAGGCCAGTTCATTGTACAAAACGTTGATGCATCAACTGTTATTGGATCTGCAGCCTTCACTCAGATGGCACTGTTAAGTGTCTTTGGTAACATAGGCCCAATGTTTGTAGGGTTTGCACTCTTCTTCTTTGCCTTCACCACTATCTTGGCTTACTACTACATTGCTGAAACCAATGTTGCGTATCTGAACAGCCTATTCAAAATCAACATCCCATTAACCATCGTTAAGCTTGTCATCATGTTTATGGTGGCGTACGGCACCGTTAACAGTGCTGGTTATATTTGGGACTTAGGTGACGTTGGTGTAGGCCTCATGGCTTGGATTAACATTGTAGGTATCATCATTATCTTCTTCGTTGCGAAGCCGACTATGATCGCACTAAGAGACTATGAAGCTCAGAAAAAAGCAGGTGGTCCAATCACCTTCGACCCAGTGAAGCTTGGCATCAAGAATGCGACCTTCTGGGAAGAGCGTCTAAAAGATAAAAAGCAATAATCTAAGATCCTTTATATAAAAGCTCCGCTAGTCGGAGCTTTTTCATTTCTGAATCCTCTCACTGCCCCTACCATCCCACGTCTTTCGATCTTTAAGTCTTTAAGTCTTTAGGTCTTTAGGTCTTTAGGTCTTGTCTTTAGACCAGCAAACATTCCCTCCCCAGCAAGGTGACTCAGATTTTAGCCTGATGGGGTTACCAGCTTCACAGGGCAAACAAAAAAGGCTCCACAAAGGAGCCTTTTTCAAAGGGAGTTTACCTTAGAGTAACAAGCGTCGAATATCACTCAACAGTGCATTCAAGTCGGTTAAGAACCGGCCTGCATCCCCACCGTTAATTGCACGATGATCATAGGACAAGCACAAAGGCAGCATCAAACGAGGCTCAAACTCTTTTCCATTCCAGCGAGGCTGAATATCGGCTTTAGACACACCCAAAATGGCTACTTCAGGCGCATTTACAATCGGCGTAAACCCTTTACCGCCAATTCCACCTAAGCTAGAGATCGTAAAGCAAGCGCCCTGCATCTCATTTGGCTTCAACTTACGATCTTTTGCTTTTCCAGCTAACTCAACTGACTCTTTTGACAATTCATACACAGACTTTTGATCCGCATCTTTGATGACAGGAACCATGAGTCCATTTGGCGTATCAACAGCCAAGCCAATGTTTACATATTTTTTATACACAATATGCTCACCATCAGCATGCAAAGACGCATTGAACTTCTGATGACGCTTGAGAGCGATTGCACAGGCTTTGATCAAGAAAGGCAAAGGAGTCAACTTAACGCCAGATTTCAGTGCCTCATCCTTAACTTCTTTACGGAAGGCTTCCAGAGCCGTGATATCCGCGTCATCAAACTGGGTTACATGAGGAATATTCAACCAGCAACGCGACATATTATCACGCGTCACCTTATCGATTTTATTCAACTTAACCATTTCGATTTCACCAAACTTACTGAAATCGACAGCCGGAATAGCAGGTATCCCTGAACCACTGGCAAGCGCTGGAGCTGATTGCGGCTTCTCGCTCAACTGCTTCAATGTCGTTTTGACATAGAGCTGCACGTCTTCCTTAAGAATACGTCCTTTGGATCCTGTACCTGTCACGCGAGACAAATCAACCCCAAACTCGCGTGCCAAAGCCCGTACCGCTGGCCCAGCATGCACTTGACGATTGGACTTTTCAAGATTGGCTAAATCAACTGGAGCACTAGTCTTAGCGACAGAAGGAGCCTGCGCGCTCGGCGCCGATGCAGCAGGTGCTGGTGCTGGTGCTGGTGATGCCGCAACAGTCGCAACTGATGCAGCCCCCTTAACCTCCACCTCAAGCAGCAAGTCACCTTCGTTAACCTTGTCGCCCACCTTAATCTTCATGGAAGTGATCACTCCACCAAAGGGAGCAGGAACTTCCATCGACGCTTTATCAGTCTCTAGAGTAATCAGGCTATCGCCTTCATTGATGCTATCACCCTCTTTTACTAGAACTTCAATGACATCAACATCTGAAGCGCCACTGAGATCTGGGATCAAGACTGATTGCACATCAGAAGACACAACAGCTGCAGCAGGCGCAGGCGCCGCTTCTGTAGTCACTGCAGAAGGAACTGTAGCTTCAGCCACTGCAGCTACAGTAGCTACAGTAGCTGAAGCACTCTCAAGCTCGATTAACAAGTCACCTTCGTTAACCTTATCACCTTCTTTAATGTGCAAAGCTTTAATAACCCCGGATGATGGCGCTGGAACTTCCATCGAAGCCTTATCTGTCTCCAGTGTAATAAGGCTATCGCCTTCGTTAACACTGTCGCCGACTTTTACTAGCACTTCGATGACATCTACATCAGAAGCGCCACTTAAATCAGGAATTAAAACCTTTTCAACAGAAGTAGACGCGGCAACGGGTGCCGGACTGGCCACCGGTGCAACTACCACGGGCTCTTTCACGTCTTCCTTTGCCACGGAAACTTCTGGTGCCGCTGACGATTCGACTTCAAGTTCTAGCAGTAAGTCGCCTTCATTAACCTGATCACCCTCTTTAACATGAAAAGCTGTGATCACGCCGGAAGCGGTTGAAGGCACTTCCATAGACGCTTTATCCGTTTCAAGTGCGATAAGGCTATCGCCTTCATTCACACGATCACCCACTTTGACCAACACTTCGATAACATCAACATCTGATGCACCGCTTAGGTCAGGAATTGTAACTGTCAGTTTGCTCACAATAATATCCTCTCGCTTAACCTATCAGAAGTGCCTGTTATCACACGGTCCAAGGAGCCGGTTTTTCAGGATTAATATTAAACTTCTGCATGGCTTTGGCGACGACTGAAGCCTCCAGTTTGCCTTCTTCCTGCAGGGCTTTTAAAGCTGCAACAACGACATAATAGCGATTCACTTCGAAGAATTCGCGCAGTTTCGCACGCGTATCAGAGCGACCAAAACCATCTGTACCCAATACTTTATAACGGCGTGGAATGTATTCGCGCAACTGATCAGCATACATACGCATATAGTCAGTTGATGCAATCACTGGACCTTCATGGCCTTTTAAGCATTGCTCAATAAACGACTCACGCGGCGCTTCTTCTGGGTGGAGGAAATTCCAACGGTAAACAGCCATCGCATCGCGACGCAGTTCATTGATAGAAGTAGTACTCCATACATCTGATTCCACACCAAACTCATCACGCAGAATCAGTGCAGCTTCTCTGACTTCACGAAGGATCGAACCACAGCCCATTAATTGAACTTTAAGGTCAGCTTTTTTCCCTTCATCTAACAAATACATCCCTTTAATGATTCCTTCCTCAGCACCCGTTGGCATATCTGGGTGAGTGTAGTTTTCATTCAAAGTCGTGATGTAGTAAAACTTGTTTTCTTGATCATGGAACATGCGCTTCAAGCCATCTTGAACAATGACTGTCAACTCATAACCATAGGTTGGATCATAGCTTACACAGTTCGGGATCATTTGAGCCATAAGATGGCTGTGACCGTCCTGGTGCTGCAAACCTTCACCATTAAGCGTCGTACGACCTGAGGTTGCTCCGATCAAGAAGCCACGCGCTTGAGAGTCGCCCGCTGCCCATGTCAGATCCATTACACGCTGGAATCCAAACATAGAGTAAAAAATGTAAAAAGGAATCACTGGGCAGTTGTTGTTGCTGTACGAAGTCGCACAAGCCAACCAAGCACTAAATGCACCAGACTCGTTGATACCTTCTTCTAGGATTTGTCCAGTTTTAGACTCTTTGTAAAACATGATCTGATCACGATCATGAGGCGTGTAGCGTTGCCCTTGAGACGTATAGATACCTAACTGGCGGAACATACCTTCCATACCAAAGGTACGGGCCTCGTCTGGTACAATCGGAACAATGCGATTACCAATGTTCTTGTCTTTCACCAAAGTGCTTAGAACACGGTTCAGAGCCATTTGAGTTGAAATTTCACGCTCACCGGTCCCTTTGAGTTGTCCACTGAAGACCTCAAGGTCAGGTGTTTCCAACTGCTGGAACTCATTACGTCGCGCAGGATAGAAACCACCTAGCTGCTTGCGTCGCTCGAACATGTACTTCATTTCAGGTGAGTCAGGTGATGGACGGTAGTAAGGAAGATCTTCGAGCTGATCATCGGTAAGCGGAATATTAAAGTTGTCACGGAAGGCTTTTAGATCATCCAGTGCCACTTTCTTCATGGAGTGCGTATCGTTTTTCGCCTCTCCTGACTTACCAGTACCATAGCCTTTAACAGTTTGCGCTAAGATAACGGTAGGCTGTCCTTTGTGATTCATGGCCGCATTGTAAGCCGCATACACCTTGTACGGGTCATGGCCACCACGGTTCAGATTCATAATATCCTGATCGGTCATATCACTGACCATTTCTAGCAGCTCAGGGTATTTTCCGAAGAAATGTTCACGCGTGTAAGCGCCGCCGTTGGCTTTATAATTTTGCAACTCACCATCAACCACTTCATCCATGCGCTTTTGCAGCAACCCTTTCGAATCCTTTTCAAACAAAGGATCCCAATGACGTCCCCATAGACACTTGATGACGTTCCAACCCGCACCACGGAAAATGGATTCGAGTTCTTGTACAATTTTACCGTTACCACGAACGGGGCCATCCAAGCGCTGCAAGTTACAGTTAACAACGAAAACCAAGTTTTCGAGCTGCTCACGTCCAGCCAATGAAATTGCACCCAAGGATTCTGGCTCATCGCACTCGCCATCGCCAAGGAATGCCCAGACTTTACGGTTTCCACGTTTGACCAAGTCACGCGCTGACAAATAGCGCATGACATGTGCTTGGTAAATCGCCTGAATTGGACCGAGACCCATCGATACGGTTGGGAACTGCCAAAAATTCGGCATTAACCATGGGTGTGGATAGGAAGATAAACCATTTCCATCAACTTCACGGCGGAAATTATCCATCTGCTCTTCTGTCAAGCGCCCTTCTAGATACGCTCTAGCATAGATTCCTGGAGAAATGTGCCCTTGGAAAAACACCATATCCGACTCACGGTCACCTTCTGGACCATGAAAGAAATAGTTAAAACCAATATCATAAAGAGTTGCTGAGGATGAAAAGCTTGATATATGGCCGCCCAACGCATCGCTATTGTTGTTGGCACGCATCACCATTGCCATCGCGTTCCAGCGGATAAATGAGCGTATGCGACGCTCCATAAACAAATCACCCGGCATACGAGCTTCGTCACGCGGATTGATCGTGTTACGGTAAGGCGTAGTTAATGTTCCCGCCGCACCTAGACCTATTTCTGAGGCTTTATGGCCAAGTTTTTTCAACAGATAGCGAGCCCGATCACTGCCCTCATTTTTCGCAACCGACTCGAGGGCTTCAAGCCATTCCTGAGTTTCAATTGGATCTACATCGTCGATGATATCTTGCACTTTGTTATTCTCCAGTCAGTTTTTAACCGTGTTTTGAAAGACTAGACGCCCTTAGGCATGTTTTCATGCTGCATTGCACAGTTTTTTTTGGTAATTTCGTGTAGTAATACTACGCAATAATGGAATAACTGTCTATAAGATACCAAATATTGACGTCAGCTTAAGAGTTAAAGGCTATTTTTGTAGTAAAAATACAAAAGTTTTCATTAAGACTCATCTACATCGGTTAATGAAGAACGCCGCAGTGACCTTTCAAGACGTGTATTTTCCCGCCCTTGCTCCAAAAGCGCCTCTTCAACAAACATAAGATGATCATGGGCTGCCTTTCGAGCTTTTTCGGGCTCGCCATTCTCAATGGCCTCCAGCAAAACACCGTGCTGAGAATGAATGCTAGATCTCCAGTTATCTTTTGGATAGATATTTTTCAGGTTATCACCTATGTGGTGTCGCAACAGCGTAAATAAAGCTCTCATCATATGCAGCAAGACCATATTATGTGTTGACGCCGCTATCGCTAGATGGAAATCGACATCCGCCATGACTTCTTTATCAAAGGCTTTTTCATCATGATAGCGCTGCAAGTCCTCGTAGCACTTACGAATTTCACGCTTATCAGCCGCTGTGCTCCGCATGGCCGCGTAGTAAGCTGACACACCTTCAAGCGCATGACGAAACTCAAGTAAATCATATTGAGCTTCTGGGTGGTGTTTAAACAAATCCAACAATGGATCTGACAAACTCTCGCCTAAGCGCTCGGTTACATAGGTCCCTCCCCCTTGCCGACTGCTCAACAACCCCTTTGCCACCATTTTCTGCACAGCTTCACGAACAGACGGCCTTGACACTTCGAACCTTAATGCCAATTCTCGCTCAGGCGGCAAACGCTGACCAGGCTTAAGCGCACCTTCTAAGATCATCGCTTCCATTTGTTGCATGATCACATCTGAAATTTTTGGCTGTTTCACTCTAAGATACCCCATCAACCTTACTTACACACCCCGTATAAAATTGGTATTACCAATAAGTAAAACATAGAAACACAGAAAAGCACTATATTTATTGAATGGATTGACGAAACCAAACATAAAGAATAAAGTTAAACCATAATAAATGTAAATTGGTATTACCAATTAATTGTTCAGGAACGTCAATGAATACGCACTTTCAACCCTTTTTTGATGATATCAGTTCATTTATCCCTCTATCGCGCCTTATCACCGACCCCTTACGTACGCTTGCGTATGGAACAGATGCAAGCTTCTATCGTCTCGTACCTCAAATCGTTGTTCAAGCCACTTCAGAAACGGAAATACAACAACTTTTAAAAGCAGCAAATAAGCACAGAATATCAGTAACCTTCAGAGCTGCTGGCACGAGTTTATCCGGACAAGCGATCACAGACTCTGTTCTTATTGTGCTTGCTGACGGCTGGGATGGCTACAAAATTTCGCAAGATGCCATGCAAATTTCGTTGCAACCGGGTGTTATTGGCGGAAATGCAAATAAATACCTGCTCCCCTTTCAACGTAAGATAGGGCCTGATCCAGCCTCCATCAATGCAGCAAAAATTGGGGGGATTGCTGCAAACAATGCCAGTGGTATGTGTTGTGGAACAGCGCAAAACAGTTACCAAACGCTAAAGTCAATGCGTTTAATCCTTGCTGACGGTAGCCTACTTGACACAGCATGCCCTGATTCGATTCAGGCATTTAAACAATCACACGCAACCCTGTTAAATGAGCTAAGCTTATTGGCAGAACAAACACTTGCTAATCAAGCACTCACAGAACGAATTAAGCATAAGTATAGACTAAAAAACACCACGGGGTATGCAATCAATTCCCTGATCGACTTTACCGATCCAATTGATATTCTTCAGCATTTAATGATTGGTTCAGAAGGTACGCTTGGATTTATTTCTGAAATCACCTACAACACCGTTGAGGAACATCCCCACAAAGCGTCAGCACTCATTTTTTTTAACAGTGTACGCGTTACCTGCGAAGCCGTTGCCGCTCTAAAACATACACCCGTTGCTGCAGTGGAGCTTATTGACCGCGCCGGACTCACCTCAGTCATGCATAAGCCCGGAATGCCTGACTTTATATCTGACCTTAACCCAAACGCAGCTGCACTTCTTGTTGAAACCCGTGCTAGCAACGAACATCAACTTAACCAAGCCATTAATGAAATTATTGCAACCTTAAGTCAATTCGAGACGGCATCCCAAGTTGAATTTTATACAGACCCTTCTCGCTGTGCAGAATTTTGGGCAATTCGAAAAGGCCTGTTTCCAGCCGTAGGCGCCGTAAGATTAACTGGGACGACCGTCATTATTGAGGATGTCGCGTTTCCAGTTGAACGACTTGCGGATGCCGTTGAAGATCTCCACTCGATTTTCAAGCAACTTAACTATCATGAAGCCTTAATATTTGGGCACGCATTAGAAGGCAATCTTCACTTTGTCTTTACCCAATCCTTTGATAGCAAAGATGAAGTTAAACGTTACGAGCAGCTAATGGAGGATGTCGCTCGTTTGGTTGTCGATAAATACGATGGCTCCTTGAAAGCGGAGCACGGTACCGGCCGCAACATGGCCCCCTTTGTTGAACGGGAATGGGGAAAGGATGCCTATCAACTTATGTGGAGCCTTAAAAAACGACTGGATCCGAACAACTTACTCAATCCGGGCGTTTTATTGAATGAAGACCCTCAGGTACATCTAGCCAACCTTAAACCCATGCCCGCTGCACACCCATTGATAGACAAGTGCATTGAATGTGGTTTTTGTGAACCTTCATGCCCATCAAGAGCATTGACACTGACACCACGACAAAGAATAGTCATTTGGCGTGAGATTTCCGAATTGCGTCGAACAGGCAGTAACCCTGAGCGTTTAAAGCGTCTGGAAGCGGATTATCAATACCAAGGGGAGGAAACCTGTGCAGCCTGCGGACTATGTGCAAACACCTGTCCAGTTTCCATTAACACGGGTAACTTAACTCGTGCTATTCGAGCTGAGAACCATATTACTTGGACTAAAAAGGCCAACTGGCTCGCACAAAATTTTTCCACGCTTTTAGCGTCAGGTCGCATATTGTTGACAGTAGCACACCAGACGCAACGCGTATTGGGAGCCAATTTTCTTCGTAAAACCTCTTCTGGTATTACACGACTATCACAAGGGAAGGTTCCAACCTGGTCACCGTCTATGCCAAGGGCCGCGAATAGAATTCAAGCACGGGAGCTACCCTCACAGACAAATCCGAGTAGCAAGGTTATTTATTTTGCGAGCTGTGCCAGCCGGACATTCGGTACATCATCACAAGATACAGAAACCCGATCGCTCCATGAAGTCACACTGAACCTTTTAACCAAAGCCGGATTTGAAGTTATTTTTCCACCCAAAATTGAGCAACTTTGCTGTGGGATGCCGTTTGAATCCAAGGGCCTGTTTGAAGCAGCGAAGTTGAAATCTGACGAACTCAACACAACGCTACTTGAACTCACACAAGATGGCACTGTTCCTATCTTTTCTGACACTAGCCCCTGCAGCCTGCGGATGAAAGACAATCTTGACCCACGCTTGCAAATCTTTGACAGCGTCGAGTTCATTGACCGTTTTGTATTGAACAAACTTGATATTGAAGCAAAAGAAATGCAACTCGCTGTGCATGTAACCTGCAGCACCGTCAAAATGGGACTAGCCGATGCGCTGATTCGAATCAGTCGTCGCTGTGCATCACATATTGTGCTGCCAGATCAAATCACCTGCTGCGGCTTTGCTGGCGATAAAGGCTTTACCCATCCTGAACTCAATGCCTCTTCATTGCGGACATTAAAAACGGCTGTGCAAACCTGTGATATGGGGGCTTCAACAAGCAGAACCTGTGAAATAGGACTCACACAGCACAGTGGCATTGAATATCGCTCGATTCTGTATCTTTTGGATCAGCAATCAAAGGCCATCGAACAAAACCGACCGTAAGGGCAATTAATTCAAGAGACAACAGCCATGAGGCTGGTATTTTCTGAACAAAGCCGTATAGTTTTCTTTTTTCTATCGGCTTTTTTAAATCATGGATATTTTCTCATTTTCGGTTGCAGAGCGAATTTTTCAAACCATCTTTCCACTGCTTGCAATTGTATGTGTTGGCTATTTTTACGCTCGTAAACGCCCAACTGACATGGCTGTCGCAAACAAAATCAATATTGATATTTTCACACCCGCTCTCATTTTTTCGGTCATGTCAGCGGAAAGCTTTGATTTGCAAAACTACTACCCTCTTGCGTTGGCTGCGGGGCTCATTGTCATTCTTTCGGGTGTTTTAATTTGGCCTCTATGCCGACTCATTGGAGTGAAGCCCAAAACCTTTTTGCCTCCCATGATGTTTACGAACAGTGGTAATCTTGGTATTCCACTCATTGTTCTGGCATTTGGTGAGGCCGCTTTACCCGCAGCTGTCGTCCTATTTCTAGTCGAGAATTTGCTGCACTTTACACTGGGTCTTTATATTCTCGACAATAAAACCAAATTACTCAATCTGCTCAAAATGCCAATGATTATCGCCACAATTGCGGGTATTTTTTGGAGTTACAGTCATTTTACCCTGCCTTCTGCATTACAAACCTTTATCGACATGCTCGGGCAAATCGCTATCCCTCTTATGCTCTTTGCACTAGGCGTACGCATGACCAGCATTGACTTTACGCATTGGAAAATTGGATTATGGGGTGCCATACTCGCTCCAGCCTCTGGGTTAATTTTGGCCTTACTGCTGCAACCCTTCTTTAAGCTTGAACCCGCCCATTTTGGCTATTTGTTGATTTTCGCAGCGCTTCCACCCGCTGTATTAAACTACATGGTCTCCGAGCGCTACAATCAAGAGCCACATTTAGTTGCGGCCATCGTATTAATTGGCAACATAGGAAGCCTGCTCTTTATCCCCGTAGTTTTGGCATTTGTACTTTGAAAAAGGCACGGTAAACACCGTGCCCCAACTCACTCTACTCTTTACTGCCCTCGTCAGACACCGTCAAAATTGCACGATTTCTTTCCAACGTTGCAGGACCTATACCGCTCACTTCTGTTAATTCTTCAACGGACACAAAAGGCCCCTTTGCATCTCGGTACTCCACAATCAATTCAGCACGAGCCACACCTATACCCTGCAGGGCATTTGCCAATTCAGAGGCGGACGCTGTGTTTAAATTGATTTTATCAGATGCAAAGGATAAAGAAGCAAAAAGAGAAGTAGCAAGTAACGCGCAGGATAAAAGGCGAGATTTTTTCATGTTTACGTCCTTATAAATTAAATGTCGGCAACCCTTGCCGATAGGTTCAATATAATAAATATGCATTTCTTTGTCTAGCTGAAATGCATAGTCTCTCAAATTTTATTAACGAAATATCAAACAATAAGGCTTTCCTGGATCAAGCGACACATGGCTTGAGGATCCGCTGAGCGCGTAATTGGACGACCTATGACTAAGTAATCACTGCCAGACTGAACAGCCTCAAATGGCGTCATAACTCGTTTTTGATCGCCGATTTCAGCACTGGCAGGACGAATTCCGGGCGTCACCAAAGCAAAGTCAGGTGAGATGCATTCTCTTAGCATTTTTGCTTCTTGTGCGGAGCATACAACCCCATCAAGACCTGATGCTTCTGTCAAAAGCGCGAGCCGCTTAACCTGCTCTAAGGGAGAGATATTCAAGCCTATTTCGGCTAAATCAGCCTGCTCTAAGCTCGTTAAAACCGTGACAGCAATCAGTAGGGTCTGCTGCTGATTGACTTGCATTAAGGCATTTTTGGCAGCTTCCATCATTCGCCGACCACCCGATGCATGGACATTCACCATCCACACCCCTATTTCAGCCGCCGCCTTAACCGCCATTGCCGTTGTATTGGGAATGTCATGAAACTTCAAATCTAAAAAAACGTCAAACCCCTTTGCCTGCAGTGCCTCAACAATGCTCGGACCTGTCAATGTAAAAAGCTCTTTACCCACTTTAACTCGACAATCATCAGGATTCAATGAAGAGGCCATTGCTAGCGCGTCCGCAGCATTGTGATAATCTAAAGCAACAATAATTTGTTTATCGTCTTTTTGCATAAAGCCTACCTATAACATCGGAAGATCTGCAATAAAAAAGGCAGTGTTCGATACACTGCCGATAGAAACATAGCATTTGGGTCAAACCAGATCTTTGACACCAGATGTTTTGAGCTTATCCAGTTCAGACTTAGCCGATTGAATATTTTTCTTCAAAAAGTGTATTTTTGCTTTCAGTGAAAAAATAATAAATGAACTAAGCACAACACCCAGAACACCCCCAACCAAAAACGCGCCTAACAACCATAGTGAAAGACTTGCTTGAGGCAAGGTGAAGAAAATCAAATCAATTGTGACAGGCGTTGTGTTATGTATTGCGAACAGAATACCAATCACCAACACGCATAACAGCACAATAAATAATATGATTCGTTTAATTAAGCGCACGCGCTACCCTCCCATAGGTTAGAGTCTACATACTCGCATTCAGGCTATCGTTGACCTGATCGCGCATTTCTTTACCTGGCTTAAAATGAGGAACATATTTCGCGTCCAATGAAACCGATTCCCCTGTTTTTGGGTTGCGACCAATTCGCGGAGCACGGTAGTGAAGCGAGAAACTGCCAAAACCTCGAATCTCTATTCGATCACCGCTAGAAAGCGCTTCTGTCATATGATCAAGCATCGTTTTCACGGCAAGCTCAACATCTTTAACAGAAAGCTGTGGGTGCTGATCTATCAGGCGCTCAATAAGCTCTGATTTAGTCATGTTATTCCTCCACTTAAGTTAATGTCGGGTTAGACCTAACCCGACAACTATGGCACCCCGGTCCGCAGGTGCTTATTTAGTGTTTTTCTTCATTTGTGCTTTGATCAAGTCGCCAATGGTTGTCGGGCCAGCCGCTTCAGGAACCACTTGCTCCTGAACCGATTTAATTGCCTGCTTCTCTTCCTGATCCGAAAGCTGCTTCACCGACAAATTCAAAGTGCGATTGCGACGATCAACACTGATAATCGCTGCTTCAATCTCAGTTCCTACTGGATAGAGTGCTGGCAAATTATCAACGCGATCTTTGGAGATTTCTGACACCTTCAGAATTCCTTCAACGCCCTCTGCTAGACCGACCAGTGCTTGGCGCTCATCAACAGAAACAACCGCACCTTTAACAACCGTTCCTTTAGGATGACTTTCGGCATACTCTGCAAACGGATCTGAATCAACTTGCTTAATACCCAACGCGATACGCTCACGCTCAGGATCAACGGATAAAACAACCGTCTCAACCTGTTGTCCCTTGCTGAAACGCTTAACCGCCTCTTCGCCCGGCTCATCCCACGACAAGTCTGACATATGAACAAGGCCGTCGATATTACCTTCTAGTCCAACAAAGATTCCAAAGTCTGTAATCGACTTGATTTGGCCAGATAGACGATCACCTTTATTAAAGGTCGATGCAAATTGCTGCCATGGATTCTCGGAGCATTGCTTCATCCCTAAAGAGATACGTCGGCGTTGCTGATCAATATCAAGTAGCATAACGTCAATGATGTCACCCACTTGAACCACTTTGGATGGATGAATATTGCGATTCGTCCAATCCATTTCTGATACGTGTACCAAGCCTTCAACACCTTGATCCAGCTCAGCAAAGCAGCCGTAATCTGTAAGGTTAGTGACTTTTGCTTTAAGCTTGTCACCCACTTTATGATTGCCGATTAGCTGCTCCCATGGGTCGGCTTGTAGCTGCTTAAGACCTAAAGAAACACGGCTGCGCTCTTTATCGAACTTAAGTACTTTCACATCGATTTCTTGGCCCACGCTTAGCAACTCACTTGGATGCTTAACACGTTTCCACGCCATATCGGTAATGTGAAGCAAGCCATCAATTCCACCCAATTCAATGAATGCACCGTAATCAGTGAGGTTTTTAACCACACCTTTTACGACAATGCCTTCTTCCATTTTTTCAAGCAGCTTTTGACGCTCCTCACTGTAAGATTCTTCCAGTACAGCGCGACGAGAAACCACGATGTTATTGGTCGGCGCATCAAGCTTTACCAGTTTAAACTCAAGCTCTTGGCCTTCAAGGTGCGCCGTGTCTCTAAGTGGACGTACATCAACCAAAGAGCCTGGTAGAAACGCATTAATACCGTTGATATCAACCGTTAAACCACCGCGTACTTTACCTATAATATAGCCAGTAACGGTTTCTTGCTCAGTAAAGGCTTTCTCCAATACCTGCCAAGACTCTGCACGCTTCGCTTTCTCTCTTGATAAAAGCGTCGTACCAAAACCATCCTCTAGGGCTTCTAAGGCAACCTTAACTACATCACCCACTTTAATGCCAAGCTGTCCTTTTTCATCACGGAACTGCTCAACAGGGATGACACCCTCAGATTTTAATCCTGCGTTGACAATAACAAAGTCATTTTCAATCGCCACCACTGTGCCAGAAACAATCGAACCTGGCGCCATTTCCAGCTCTTTGAGGCTCTCTTCAAATAGCTGTGCAAAACTTTCAGTCATTACCGTGCATCCTCAGAATAGTACTGCTTAACGCAGCCCTTTGTGTTTCGCTTCATCCAGCACCACCTCTAACACCTCCTCAATTGTCATTTTGGTGGTGTCCAGAATCACCGCATCCGGCGCCGGTTTTAAAGGTGCGACCGTGCGATTCATGTCACGATCGTCCCGCGATTTAATATCAATTAATATATCTTCAAGGCTAGCACTCACTCCCTTGCTAATCAACTGGTTATAGCGTCGGCTTGCACGTTCTTCTGCACTTGCATCAAGATATATTTTCAAAGGGGCTTCTGGGAAGACCACTGTCCCCATATCACGCCCATCTGCAATCAACCCTGGAAGCTGCGCAAAGTCTCGCTGTCTCTGTAATAAAGCCTGCCTAACCGGGCCTAATGCGGCTATTACTGACGCGTCGGCACCCACTTCTTCCGT
Organism: Nitrincola alkalisediminis; assembly: GCF_009821115.1. GTDB lineage: Bacteria > Pseudomonadota > Gammaproteobacteria > Pseudomonadales > Balneatricaceae > Nitrincola > Nitrincola alkalisediminis. The sequence continues at coordinate 395,261 of NZ_VYTY01000002.1, forward strand.
GCGAATTGTTTGTGTAACCTCTTCACCTTCAAGAATAATTTTCAACTCGCTATCCGTGCTTTCAGACAAAAACTGCACATCCAAATGCGCAGCCATGACCTGTAAGGACTCGACATCATCTAAAGATACACCATGATGCCGGGCGGCAACTGCCGTCAAGCGATACAAAGCTCCACTATCTAACAATAACCAACCCAGTGCATTGGCTAACAAACGACAAATAGTACCTTTTCCTGAACCACTTGGGCCATCTACTGTTATGACTGGAGGTAGTAGTGAGGACATTAGTCCGACTCCTTATGAATACTAATACCGGCATGCCTTAATTGTTCGACCAACGCAGGATACGCCGCTAGCAATGCCGCTGAATGTTTAATCCTTAATGCCTGTTGCGCTCTTGTTGAAGCGACAATCATCGCAAAGGCAACGATGGGGGGTAACACGTCTGAAATCTCACCACCTTTCAATGCAGAAGGAGTTAATACCAGCTGTGAGCCATTTAGCTCAAGTTGTGCTCCCTGCTCCCGTAAAACGGCGACGGTACTCAGAATCAACGCACTTTCCTTGGCGGACAAGGTTTCTGGCAGATGAATAAGGGTTTGCCCCTCTGCGAATAATGCCAAAACCATTAAAAATGGTAACTCGTAGACCACACAGGCCACATCCTCAGCCGTGAACACTTGCCCTTTTAATTGAGCGTAGGTAACCCGTATATCCGCGACAGGTTCAAACCCTGTATCCTTATGCAGGGTCAGTTGGATATTGGCTCCCATTCTTGATAAGAGTGGTAAAAGCTTTGTTCGGTGTGGATTCACACCGATATCGGTCAATGTCAACGAGGATTGAGGCACGAGGGTTGCCGTGGCAATCATCATCAATGCTGTCGAAAAATCACCGGGAACACGTATTTTTGTGGCCGTTAATGTGCCCGCACTATTGATTGTTGTTTTAACTTCACCCGCTTCTTCACTCTCACTCAACGGATAGCCAAAGCTTTTTAGCATGCGCTCGGTATGATCTCGACAAAAACGATTTGTTTTTAAGCAGGTTTGCCCTTGCGCATAAAGCCCCGCTAACAATACGCTCGACTTTACTTGTGCACTGGCATGGGGGAGTTCAATTTCAGCCCCTTTCAGGATTGACGGCGATATTCTAAAAGGCGGCCCCCCCTGTTCATTACTGTCGATTTTGGCACCCATCGTCCTAAGTGACATCAAGGTAGATAACAAACTTTGCTGACTCAAGGCCTCATCAACGAAAACCTCTGTCGAAAACGATTGAGCAACCAATAACCCGGTAAGAAGCTGCAATGAGGTTTCAGACTTGCCAAGGTACAAGGGGCCTTTGGGTGGCTGCAGGCCCTGCAAGCCCACACCATAAATACGAACACTACCTTGATGGGGCCCCTCTATAACGACTCCCATTTCACGGAAGGCTTTAATCGTCATTAAGCTATCTTCACCTTCGAAAAAGCCTTCGATATCGGTGACACCCTCTGATAACGCACCTATGATGATTGCCCGGTGTGAAATTGACCGATCACTGTGTATTGTCACCTGACCCGACAAAGGACTACCAGGCTCAATACGCAAATCGATATCCTGAGTATTAGCCGAGTAAGCGGAGCCAGCAAGCAAGGTGGAGAAATGTTCTCTTGCGACTTTAGCACGACTAAAAATACCCAACATGGCCTGACTATCGCCTGCCGCTATTGCGGATCTTAAACGCGCCACGCCAGAGGTAAACTGATCTATTTGCTTAAGAATAGCATCACGATTGGCTTGGCAGATATCATGCCACATCACCGGATCACTCGCGGCTATCCGTGTAAAGTCTCGAAAACCGCCTGCCGCATAGCGAAAAATATCACGATTCTCTTCTTCATGTGCCAATGTATCGACCAGTGAGAAGGCCAACACATGTGGCAAATGACTGGTCGCAGCCAAGACCTGATCGTGGCGATACGGATCCATCTGTAACACTTCCGCTCCAACCGACTGCCACAAACGAGCAACCTCGAGTGTCGCTTTTGGATCGGATTCAGGAAGAGGCGTTAAAATAACTTTATGACGCTCAAATAAGTCAGCATCGGCGGCAATCACACCACTTTTTTCAGCACCCGCAATGGGGTGACCGGGTACGAATCCGGATGGAATCTGTTGAAATACCTGACGAACAGCTTGGACTAAGTGCCCTTTCGTACTTCCCACATCCGTTAAGAGTGTTGTAGGTCTCAGAAAAGGCTGGATATCTTTTAAAACGGCCTCCATAGCTTTGACGGGTACAGCCAAGACGATTACATCTGCCTGCTGAACAGCACTGGGTAAATCCTCTACGGCCTCATCAATGACGCCTAGACGCATGCCTAAATCGCATTCCTGAGGATGACGGTCATAGGCCGCTACGTGCTGCACTACTTTTCGCGACTTTAAGGCCTTAGCAAAGGAGCCTCCGATAAGGCCTAAACCAATAATAAGAAGTCGATGTGTCGTATAGGTTAACACTGAATAACCTTTTTTAGCGCAAGAAGGAAGCGAGTATTTTCTGACTCTGTACCAATCGTCACTCTTAGGTGATTGGGCAGGTTGTACACACCAAGCGGCCGCACAATCACACCCTCATGCAAGAGCTTTTGATAAATCGGCAATGCATCTTCGCCCATGTCAATCGTGATAAAATTGGCCTTGGATGGGATATACCCCAAACCCATTTGTTGAATGCCTTTGGTTAATTGCTGCATTCCCTGTGCATTTAACGCCACCGTCTGTGCTAAATAGTCCGTATCATTCAGACATGCCACGGCCGCCGCCATTGCAAAACTATTCACATTAAACGGCTGACGAACACGATTCAACAAATCGGTTATAACCGGATTTGACACAGCAAACCCAACACGCAATGCTGCCAATCCATAGGCTTTAGAGAAGGTACGTGTCACTATTAAGTTAGGGTAGTGTTTTACCAACGCCAATCCATTCGGCATTGCATCATCCATCGCATACTCGCTGTAGGCTTCATCCAACACAACGAGTATATCCGCAGGTATGCTATCCAAGAAGGCGCATAACTCATCCTTCGCAATTACGGTACCTGTGGGATTGTTTGGATTGGCAATAAAAATAAGACGCGTCTTGTCAGAAATGGCTTCTGAAATCGCTTGAAGGTTATGCCCAAACTCTTTTGCAGGCGCAACAACACTTTTCGCACCTACCGCTTGCACAACCAAGGGATACACGACAAAAGCAAACTCTGAATACACAGCCTCATTTGTAGAATTCAAAAAGGTGCGAGTAATCAACTCCAATAAATCATTTGAACCATTGCCTAGCGTAATTTGTGCCGGATCAAGATCAAAATTCCGAGATATTGCTTGTTTAAGCTGATGACCATTGCTATCAGGGTAGCGAGTCAATTCCGCTAGTTCTTGCTGAATAGCGGCAATTGCCTTGGGTGATGGTCCTAGTGGGTTTTCATTGCTCGCCAACTTAATAATATTGCAAATTCCAAGCTCTCGTTCTAATTCTTCAATCGGCTTACCCGCTTGATAAGGCTTGAGTTGCTGAACTCCGCTATTGGCTAATGCCACATAATCACACGACATTTATTCACCTCTAGGTTCTACCTTAAAGAACCGCTTGTGGGTATGAGCCCAATATTTTAAGTATCAAAGGGGTCGACTGTAGCTCTGCAAGAACCTCAGCCACAGTCTCATCATCTCGATGCCCTTCAAAGTCCATATAAAACAGCGATACCGGGCGTGCACCAGTATTGGAACGTGTTTCTAAACGGGTCAAACTGATCCCCCGCTTTCGGAAAGGCTCCAACAAACTATACAGCGCACCAGGACGATCGTCTTCTGAGCGAATCAAGATTGAGGTTTTATCACATCCACTGGGGGCAACCTGCTGACGACCTAGCACGAGAAAGCGTGTTTCAAAAGTCGATGACAAAGCGTCTCCCCCGAGCTGCAACTCGACCTCACCACAAATAAACACGTCGTATTGATTCAACAGATCGAGCGTATGACTTACTAAACCTTCTTGGGGAGACTCAATCGGAAGGACAGCATAATGACAACTGGCGTCCATAACCGCTTTAAATACCTGCTCTAAGCTTGCAAATGCAACGCTCTGAGCCGATAAACCAAAGTGTTTACGTACCGCCTGCTCAGCATAATTATTTTCCGGCCCCATAAAGGCAACTTTTACAGGCTGCTCAAGCGCCAAACACGATGACATGATTTCTCGAAACAGCCTTGCCATTTCGTGATCCGGAAGCGGCCCCGTATTACGCTCCATCACACGTCTAAGCACCTGAGCTTCACGTTCAGGGCGGTAGAAAACAGGAGACTCTGACTGACCGTAGCGCTGTTTAACGTCGGCAACCTTGCCTGCGCACTCAGCACGTTGATTAATCAAGCGCTGAATATTCATGTCAATATCGTCTATCTGGTCTCGCAATACACGCAGTGCTTGCTCTTGCTCGTTGAGCGTATTTGGTTTTGTCATCGGTTATACCTGTTGACCACTCATGCGTTTTCTTTTTCAAATTGAACCATAAATTCAATCAGCGCATCTACGGCGGCTTCAGGCACTGCATTATACAAGCTTGCTCTCATGCCACCGACCGAGCGATGCCCTTGCAAGTTGACTAAACCTGCGGCTTCCGCTTGACTTAAAAACGCGCTTTCAAGTCGCGCATCGGCTAACGTAAATGGAACATTCATGATTGAGCGATTGCGAATCGCTACGGGGTTCCCATAAAAATCACTTTGATCAATTGCAGCATAGAGCTTGGCTGCTTTTCGCAGGTTAATTGCAGCGAGGGTTTCAACCCCTCCTTTCGCTTTCAACCATTTAAAAACCAGTCCAGCAAGATACCAAGCAAACGTCGGTGGCGTATTATGCATCGATCCCGCCTCGGCATGCACTTTATAGTCGTACATCGATGGCGTTGCCGCTAAAGGATTTCCTAAGAGATCTTCACGCACAATCACAACCGTTAAACCTGCAGGACCAATATTCTTTTGTGCGCCAGCATAAATTAATCCAAACTGATTCACATCAATCGGTTGAGACAAAATATCTGACGACATATCAACCACTAGGGGCACGTCACCTGTTTGGGGAACATAATCAAACTGAACACCACCGATAGTTTCATTACTGGTGTAATGAACATACGCAGAATTGGGGTTTAACACCAAATCTTCTTGAGTAGGTGCACTGCAGAACTTATCAGATTCTGTGGTTGCAGCAATGTTAACGTCACAATAACGAGACGCCTCAGCAATGGCTTTTTTAGACCAGATACCCGTATTAATGTAATCGGCGGACGTATGACCTCTCAACAGGTTCATTGGCAACATCGCGAACTGGCTCGTTGCTCCACCTTGCAAAAATAAGACGTTGTAATTGGCTGGAATTTGCATCAGATCACGCAGGTCTTGTTCAGCCTGCTCAGCCACTGATACGAACTCATCGCTACGATGACTCATTTCCATAATAGACAGGCCTTTGCCCTGCCAATCCGACATTTCTTCCTGAGCTTGTTTGAGCACTTCATCCGGCAGCGCAGCGGGTCCTGCACTGAAATTATACTTGCGCGTCATGACTCATTTCCGGTCTATAAATCCAAGGCAGCGAACGGCTGCCTTGAAAGGGTTAAAGTAAGCCTATTACTCTATATCTTGATCATCGGAGACATCTTGATCCTCAGATACATCAGAATCAGTATGAACATGATCATCCGAAGCGGTGACAAGTGTATCAGAATCCGATTGCTCATCCTCTGGCTCTTCTATCCGAGCAATACCCACCAGCTTCTCTTCGTCAGATAAACGTATCAGCATAACGCCTTGCGTGTTGCGTCCTAGCACCGATATTTCATCTGTGCGCGTACGTACAAGTGTTCCTTTATCGCTGATGAGCATCATGCCATCACCAGCAAATACTTGAACAGCACCGGCTAAGGCTCCGTTACGATCCGTGCATTGCATTGCAATAACGCCTTGACCGCCACGCCCACGCAGTGGGAAATCTTCAACGGCGGTTTGCTTACCATAGCCTTTTTCAGAAGCCGTCAGTACATTCCCCCCTTCTTGCGGAATAATAAGAGAAATAACCCTAGTGTCTTCGTTCATTTTTACGCCGCGGACACCACGGGCCGTTCGACCCATAGGACGTACATCTTGCTCATTAAAGCGAACGGCCTTACCGGCACTTGTAACCAACATGACATCGTCATTGCCATTGGTAATCGATGCTCCAATTAAGCGATCGCCATCTACCGTGTCCAAAGCAATTAATCCAGTGCTTCTCGGACGTGCAAAGCTTTGCAAAGGCGTTTTCTTTACCGTACCCATCGCGGTTGCCATGAAAATATAACGATTTTCGTCAAACTCTTTCACTGGCAGAAGGGTTGTAATACATTCATCTTCGTCTAACGGAAGAATATTAATCATCGGGCGACCACGTGATGCACGGCTCGCAGGTGGAATTTCATACACTTTGAGCCAATACACCTTACCTTTATTGGTAAAGCACAAGACGGTATCGTGCGTGTTGGCAATTAAAAGATGCTCTATGAAGTCCTCATCCTTCATCGCCGTTGCTGACTTACCCTTACCGCCACGACGCTGAGATTGATAATCCGTGATCGGCTGAGTTTTCGCATAACCGTTATGAGACACAGTCAAGACCATGTCCTCTTCCGTAATTAAATCAGCATGGGTTAAATCCTGCTGCGATGCCATAATTTCGGTACGACGTGGATCTGAGTATTCACTTTCGATGGCTTCGAGCTCTTCTCGAATAATTTCCATCAAGCGCTCACGAGAGCCCAAAATATGTAAAAGCTCGGCGATTTTATCAACAAGTCCTTGATATTCAGCGATTAGCTTTTCGTGCTCCAAACCCGTTAAGCGATGCAAACGCAAATCAAGAATAGCTTGAGCCTGAACGGGCGATAAATAATACTGCCCATCGCGCATGCCAAATTCAGGCGCTAAATCATCAGGACGACAAGCATTTTCGCCAGCGCGCTCAAGCATATCGAGAACGTTACCCGGCAACCATGGCTTGGCAATCAGTCGTTCACGGGCTTCAGCTGGAGAAGGAGACTCTTTAATCAGCTGTATAACAGGATCTATATTCGCAAGGGCAATGGCCAATCCTTCAAGGACATGCGCACGCTCACGCGCTTTTCGCAATTCGTAAACGCTACGACGCGTCACCACTTCACGGCGGTGCAGGATGAAGCATTCAAGAATTGACTTTAAATCTAAGGTTTTTGGCTGTCCATCAACCAGCGCAACCATGTTAATCCCAAACACACTTTGCAACTGCGTTTGAGAAAACAGGTTATTGATAATCACTTCAGCCACTTCACCGCGACGCAACTCAATGGCAATACGCATTCCGTCTTTGTCAGACTCGTCGCGAAGCTCGCTGATACCTTCGATCTTTTTCTCTTTTACTAACTCAGCAATTTTTTCGATGGTACGCGCTTTGTTGAGCTGATAGGGTATCTCGGTAATGACCAGCATGGGGCGACCATTACGGGGATTGTCTTCAACATGGTGGCGCGCACGAACATAAATTCGACCACGCCCCGTACGATAGGCTTGCAAAATCCCCGCACGACCATTAATGATGCCTCCCGTTGGAAAGTCAGGGCCTGGAATGTATTCCATTAGCTCATCGACGGTTAGCTCAGGATTATCAATCAGCGCTAAACAGGCTTTAACCACTTCAGACAGGTTATGAGGGGGGATGTTCGTTGCCATTCCCACCGCAATACCTGACGAGCCATTCACTAAAAGATTAGGGACTCGTGTTGGCAAAACAGCCGGAATACGCTCCGTACCATCATAGTTATCCACAAAATCGACGGTTTCTTTATCAAGATCCGCTAAGAGCTCATGCGAAATCTTATCCATTCGAATTTCGGTATAACGCATTGCCGCGGCGCTATCACCATCGACGGATCCAAAGTTACCTTGTCCATCAACCAGCGTTGCACGCATCGAAAAATTTTGTGCCATACGAACAATTGTATCGTAGACAGCACTGTCTCCGTGAGGATGGTATTTACCAATAACGTCACCCACCACACGGGCTGATTTTTTATACGGTTTATTCCAGTCATTGCCCAGCTCGTTCATCGCAAACAATACACGACGATGAACAGGCTTTAAGCCATCGCGCACATCAGGTAGGGCTCGCCCTACGATCACGCTCATGGCATAGTCGAGATAAGACTGCTTAAGCTCATCTTCGATATTAACTGGCAGGACTTCTTTCGCTAGATCACCCATTCGCTCAGTGTTCCTTGATTCGGTATGCTTACACACCGTAATTACGGTAATTCATCAACGCAGTATTGTACCATAAACACACGCTGACTCACCTCTGCTATGAGTGTTAGAATTAGGTTAAATTAAGTATTTAAAAGAGACTTCTCATGAGCAACACCCGTTCACTCAACATTGACCCCGCCGAGATCGCTAAATTTGAAGAACTGGCCAGTCGCTGGTGGGATACAAACAGTGAATTTAAGCCCTTACACGACATCAATCCGTTGCGTGTGGGTTTTATTGATCGCATAGGCCAACTGTCTGGAAAAAAAGTGTTGGATGTAGGCTGCGGAGGGGGCATTTTATCTGAAGCCATGGCAAGACGTGGTGCTCACGTCACAGGCATTGACATGGGCGAAGCTCCGCTTAAAGTTGCAAAACTTCATGGACTCGAAAGCGGTGTTAAAGTGAGCTATCAAAAAATCACAGCGGAAGAGATGGCTGAAAGCAATGCAGAACAATTTGACATCGTAACCTGCATGGAAATGATTGAGCACGTACCAAACCCCGCTTCAGTCATTCAAGCCTGCGCCCGCATGGTCAAGCCCGGTGGTCATTTATTCCTATCCACACTCAACCGCAACCCCAAGAGCTACGCTTTCGCTATTCTTGCAGCCGAACGACTCCTTAAACTAGTCCCAGCGGGCACACATGAGTTTTCAAAATTCATTAAACCGTCCGAACTGGCTCAATGGGTCCGAGACAATCAACTTCGCGTCATCGAAATGACCGGACTAGTCTACAATCCACTCACACAAAAATATCGACTCGAACCCAAAGATGTTGATGTCAACTACATGATGGCCACACAAAAAGCGGAGCAAGCATGAGATCTTTCAATGCCGTTCTCTTTGATTTAGATGGCACACTGGTGGATAGCGCGCCTGATTTTTACCATCTAGCCACACAGATGAGACAAGCACGCAATCTCTCCTCTAGGCTAGATTACGACACCCTTCGCAGATCTGTTTCCAACGGGGGTAAAGCCGTCATTCAAACGGCATTTGACATTGAGCCTGAACACCCAGAGTTTAATGACTTACTCGCTGAACTCTTGAGCGAGTATGAAAAACAACCCGCATTACACTCCACCATATTCGAAGGCTTTAACGAACTGCTTGAATGGCTGGATCAAGAACGCATCCTTTGGGGCGTGGTAACAAATAAACCCGCCCGCTTCACCCATAAAATTTTACACGAACTTCACTTAAGCCAACGCTGTGCATCTATTATATGCCCTGAGGATGTCACAGTAAGCAAACCATCTCCTGAAGGATTACTATTGGCATGCCAACATATGAACGTCACCCCTCAGACAACCCTCTACGTCGGTGACCATATTCGGGACATTCAAGCAGGGCATGCGGCTGGCATGACAACCATCGCGGCAGGTTTTGGTTATTTAGCCATCGATGAGTCTATTGATGAGTGGTCAAGCCATTTTAAAGTTGATCACGCCACAGAGCTTTTACCACTGCTACAATCAATATAAATCATTTAGACTATCTTCATACTCTATATGAAAGAATACTTACTGAATATAAAGCTGGAAGTCAGAACATTATGTTTACTTACAACGCTCCCTCAGATTTACTGAAAGATAAAATCATCTTGGTTACAGGTGCTGGGGATGGTATTGGTAAAGAAGCCGCTCGCCAATACGCTGCCCACGGTGCCACGGTTATTCTGCTAGGAAAAACACAAGAGAAGCTTGAAAAGCTCTATGATGAGCTCGAGGCAGCTGGATATCCACAAGCCGCAATCGTACCGCTCAATTTAGATGTTGCAACGGAACATGACTATATAGAGTTATGCAATACACTGCATCAAGAGTTTGGACGACTTGATGGCATTCTGCATAACGCCTCTATACTCGGGGTCAGAACACCTTTAGAAAATTACGATCCTATCATCTGGCAACAAGTCATGCAGGTCAACGTAAATGCTCCCTTCATGCTCACGCAGACACTGATGCCTCTGCTTCAAGCATCCGAAGATGCATCGATCATCTTCACCACCTCTAGCGTTGGTCGCAAAGGCAAAGCTTACTGGGGTGCTTATGCGGTTTCGAAATTCGCCACTGAAGGAATGATGCAGGTACTGGCTGACGAGTTAGACAATGTAGACAACATACGAGTCAATGCGATCAATCCTGGCGCCACACGTACTCAGATGAGGGCCTACGCGTACCCTGCAGAATCACCTGAAAAAAATCCAACACCCGCTGATATCATGCCACTTTACTTATATTTAATGGGGCCAGACAGCAAAGATGTTCACGGTCAATCAATGGATGCACAAGGATAATTCTATCCTTGTGCTCCAAACACCGAGGCTAAAAATTAACGCCCAGCCCCTCGTTTACCTACAGACCTAGGCCGCTTCTTAGGCTTCTCAGCCTTCTGTGGTCGGTTCTGGTCACCGCCCTTGGCAACCTGCCTGACTTTTTGATTTTTATACCGACGCACATCCTCATCTTTCTGAGCAGGTGTGCGTACAAACTTTACTCGATCAACGTCAAGATTTACTTCAGCCGCCAGCATATTGCATTCTTTTTGACTGAGTTCTCGCCAGGTTCCAACCTTTACTTCACTGGGAAGAAAAACTGGACCAAACCGGACACGCTTCAAACGGTTAACCTGTATACCTTGCGATTCCCATAAACGGCGAACTTCACGATTACGCCCTTCCATCAGCACACAGTGAAACCATTTGTTCGCCCCCTCTCCGTCAAAGAAGCGGACATCCGTGAACTTAGCCATACCATCTTCTAACAACACGCCCTGCTTTAACCGCCCCAACATGTCATCGTCGACTTCGCCTAATACACGTGCCGCATACTCACGATCTATTTGAGCAGACGGGTGCATCAACAGATTTGCCAACTCACCATCGGTTGTAAAAATTAACAACCCCGTGGTATTGATATCCAAACGGCCGACCACAATCCAACGCCCTTGCTTAAGAGGAGGCAAGGAATCAAAGACAGTGGGACGCCCTTCAGGGTCATGACGTGTACACACCTCACCCAACGGCTTATTGTAAATCAATACACGACGCGGAACATGACCTGAAAAAATCAAGTCAATCTTACGGCCATCCAGGGTTACTTTATCCGAAGGCCCAACTCGATCACCAAGCGTGGCAAGCGAATCATTAATTGTAAGCCTTTTTTCTTCTATCCAACGCTCCATCTCACGACGTGAGCCAAAACCGGAGCGCGCCAATACTTTTTGTAACTTTTCGTTTTCCACTGACGCTACCTTAATTGTTCAACTATTTGATTATTAATCAACAGTTGGAAGATTTTCTTTAGAGATGCCTTTTGCATCCATGTATTCTTGGAATATAACGGGTGTACGACCACGTCCAGACCACTCATGCACTTTGCCTTCGTCATCTGTAATAACGTATTTAGCTTTTACACTTTTACGCGGAGTTGACTCAACCAAGTCAGCAAGATCGTTTAGATCAATACCTGCTTCTTTCATCGCCAAACGGATTTGTTCGATTTTTTCAACGCGTGCTTTCTCTTCAGCTTCGCGCTTAGCTTCCTCTTCCTTACGCTCAGTATAAATTTCGTTAAGGTCCCCTAAAACCTTTTCAATTTCAAGCAGAGACAGCTCTTGACATTGTTTTCTTAGAGAATTTTTACGCGTCAGGTTTTTAATAAAATCAGACATAGTGCTTCCTTTAAAAGACTTTTAGAGTTACAGACTGGTATATTATATAGCGCAATTAAAAAATGTATAAGTAGCTCAGGCCTTAATTAAAAAAAGAAACATCACCCGCACCCACTCTAACCACCTCAGGCACATCATTGACTAAATTAACGACCGTTGTTGCCTCCATACCACAAAACCCTCCATCTATGACAAGATCAACATGATGTTGCAGTGATTCGCGAATATCGTAGGGATCTGTCAATGGCATTTCTTCGCCAGGAAGCATTAAAGATGTGCTCATAATCGGCTCACCCAATTCTCTCAGCAACTCTGTGACAATATTATTGGCCGGAACGCGTATACCAATAGTACGACGTTTAGGATGCAACAGCCTTCTCGGCACTTCGCTTGTCGCATTCAGAATAAATGTATAAGCACCAGGCGTATGCGCTTTAAGCAAACGATAAACACTGTTATCAACCTTAGCGTACGTTGATATAACCGATAGATCACTACACACTAGGGTAAAGTTATGCTTATCATCCAACTGACGTATTTGCTTAATTCTTTCCATCGCCTGCTTATCACCAAGACAGCAACCCAAGGCATACGCGCAGTCCGTAGGGTAAACAATAACGCCACCCTTCTTAAGAATTTCTACGGCCTGAGCAACCAAACGCTTTTGCGGATTGTCAGGGTGTATTTGAAACAATTGACTCACAGATCATCCCCTTTAGGATAAAAAACAGCCCATAATGAATCTAATTATAACAGCAAACGATTCAAAACATGCTGTTCATTAACCTCTAATGCAGGAAAACGCCCCGGCAATGTCCAAGCATTAAATGAATTATGAAAATCACTCCCCGCCGACATCAACAAATCCTGCTGAGTCGCCAGCTTAATCAATTCACGCCCCTGATCCGGATTCAAACCAGGATAACCCACTTCTATTCCCTCTCCGCCTACTTTTTTAAAGTCAGCCACCAACTCTCTCAACTTCGTAAATGTCATTTTGTACTTAGTGGGATGAGCTATAACGGCAATACCACCCGCCTGGCGAATAAACTCAACAGAACGCCTCAAATCAGGCCACAATGCTTTCACATCTCCAACTTTGTTTTGCCCCAAATAGTGATCAAACGCTTCCTGCAATGTTTTAACGTTTCTTAGCTTAACCAGCGCTTTAGCAAAATGAGGGCGCCCTATCTGCCCTCCTTCTGAATAACGCATAGCCAAGTCAAATATAGACGCATCTACACCTTTTTTGATTAAGCGCTCGGAGATACGCTCCGCCCTTTCCTGCCTCAAACAAAACAACTCTGCTTGATAGTCATTAACTCCCTCAAAAGCATCATCCAACCCCAACCCCAATATATGAATTGAGCGACGATTCCATAAACAGGTCAACTCAGTTCCCACAATTAAATTAAGGCCAATCTGCTCAGCGGCCAACCTCGCCTCATTAATTCCCGCCAATGTATCGTGATCCGTCAAAGCCATCACCTGCACACCATTAGCGGCACACAAGCTGACCAGTTCAGCAGGAGCTAAGGCTCCATCCGATGCACGACTGTGCAAATGCAAATCATAGTGAATCATATGTCCCTCCAAGCAAAAGGATTAAGCTCAAAAGGAGCGCCATTCCATAGGTATGTAATAGAAACAAACCTCAAATGCTGTACATTAAGTGTAACGTGAATTGGGTAATATATTGCAATCATGTCAATAAAGGGATGATGATAGACCCGAGCATGGCATAAAATACTTATTTTTGAATAAAAATTGCTGACAAATACTTAAACAGGAGAGATGTCTAATGTATTATGCAATAATAGCAGAGGATGTGGATAACAGCCTCGATGCCCGAATGAAGGCCAGACCCGCTCACTTAGAGCGATTACAGGCACTGAATTCTGAGGGCAGACTATTAATCGCTGGTCCGCATCCTGTCAATGACAGTGAAGAGCCCGGCCCGGCAGGCTTCTCTGGAAGTCTAATCGTAGCGGAGTTCGCTTCGTTACAAGCAGCAAAATCATGGGCCGATGACGATCCATACTTTGCTGCAGGGGTGTATAAAAGAGTTTTGGTTAAACCCTTCAAGAAGGTATTGCCCTGATCCCCGCAGGATCTGTTATACTTACTTGTGTAAATCTTAACCATACCTTTTAGACTGCCTGACAGGCTGTTTACCTTAGGTTAAGGTATAATGGGCTTTAATAGGCTTTGACAATTAATTAAAAAGACCAACATCCAACCTGGCACAAGGAAATGATGATGAAGAAAATTGCAATTGCTGCAGGCCTGGCCATGACTCTCGGCTTCTCTGCCGCTCAGGCTCAGGTTCCTGGTTATGCTGCTAACTCCAGCGACACTGTATGGCGCACCAGCTTCGGCGAGTGCTGGCAAACCTCTTCTTGGACCCCTGAAAAAGCGGTTCCAGGTTGTGCAGGCTATGTAGCTCAAGCCGAACCGGCTCCAGCTCCAGCTCCTGCTCCAGCTCCTGCTCCAGAAGTCGCTGATATCGATCGTAAATTCGCACTTTACTTCGATTTCGACAGCACCCGTGTAGGTGACATCTCTACGATTGTTAACCACATTGGTTCTTTGGCAACTGTTGAAAGCATCAGCCTAACAGGTCACGCTGACCGTATCGGTAACATGGCTTACAATGACCGTCTATCTCAACGTCGTGCAGATGCAGTTGCTGCTGCGCTTGCGAACGCTGGCGTAAACAGAAACTTGATGTCTACCAGTTCAATGGGTAGCCGCTCACCAGTTGCTAACTGCTCTGGCCGTGGCGCTGAATTGATTGCGTGCTTGCGCCCTGACCGTCGTGTAGACGTTGAAATCAAAGGCACTCGTCGCGGTCAATAATGATTCGCTGACACAAAAAAGCCACTTTTAAAGTGGCTTTTTTATTGCCTGTCATTGACTAAATCAAAGAACAACCCCACCACCAAAGGCAGCAGGGCCATCAGTAACTAACCAACAAACACTCTGGCGTTACGGAACATCCGCATCCAACTACCATCTTCGCTCCAATCACTTGGATACCAAGAGTTCTGGACAGCTCTAAACACACGTTCAGGATGAGGCATCATAATCGTGACACGTCCGTCCGGTGTTGTTACCCCTGCGATACCCAATGGAGATCCATTCGGGTTTGCTGGATAACTCTCAGTCACTTTGCCGTAGTTATCAACATAACGCAACGCGATATCCGCCGATTGAGACAAGGCAGTGAGATGCTGATCATCTCTAAACTCCGCACGCCCCTCACCATGCGCAATCGCGATTGGCATCCGCGATCCTGACATTCCTTGCAAGAAAATTGAGGCATTCTGTTGAACTTCAACCATCGCAACGCGCGCTTCAAACTGCTCCGAGCGATTACGCACAAAACGCGGCCAACGTTCGGCACCTGGAATAAGGCTATGCAAATTCGACATCATCTGACAGCCATTACACACGCCCAACGCAAAACTATCACGTCTTTCAAAAAATGCACTGAACTGATCACGCGCCAACGAGTTGAACAAAATAGACTTTGCCCACCCCTCTCCAGCGCCCAACACATCTCCATAGGAGAAACCACCACAGGCAACAACACCCTGGAAGGCCTCTAACGAAATACGCCCCGCTAGAATATCACTCATATGGACATCAAGTGCCGCAAAACCTGCACGCTCAAAGGCCGCAGCCATTTCGACTTGACCATTAACCCCCTGCTCACGCAGGATGGCAACCTTAGGACGAACACCCTTTGCAATAAAGGGCGCCGCTACATCTTCATCAATGGCATAGCTCAAAGACGCATGCAGACCCGGATCATTTCGATCAAGAATGCGATCAAATTCCTGCTGAGCACACTCAGGGTTGTCTCTCAACATTTGAATCTGATACGAGGTTTCAGCCCAATAGCTTTGCAGCATTGAACGAGATTCACTGAAAATCTCTTCTTCATCAAAATAAAGATTGATCTGGTCATCATCGTTAATGTTACCGATCACACTGACAAGATCGCCCAAACCGGCTGCCGTCAGCTCAGTGAGCACCATCTCAACATCAGAACGGCGAACCTGAATTACCGCACCCAACTCTTCAGCAAAGAGTGAGCGAACAATTTCATTCTGTTCTGAAGCCAACATATCCAAGCTAATATCTAAACCACAACGCCCAGCAAACGCCATTTCAACCAAGGTAACAAACACACCACCGTCTGAACGGTCATGATAAGCCAACAACACACCTTGCTCGTTAAGCTCTTGAATGGCAGCAAAGAAAGACGCCAGCAAATATGGATCATCCACATCCGGTGCATCTTGTCCCACTTGATTATAGACTTGCGCCAATGCAGACAAACCTAAACGATTTTTGCCAGCACCCAAGTCAATCAAAATCAGATCCGTTTCGCCTTGATCCGTTTTCAACTGAGGCGTTAATGTTTTGCGTATGTCAACCACAGGCGCAAAGCCTGAAATAATTAATGACATCGGAGCCGTTACGCTCTTATTTTCACCATCTTCCGCCCAAACAGTACGCATCGACATAGAGTCTTTACCGACTGGAATGGTGATTCCCAACGCAGGGCATAAATCCATACCCACAGCGGCAACAGCATCAAAGAGTTTTTCATCTTCGCCAGGATGTCCTGCTGCACACATCCAGTTGGCTGATAACTTAATATCCGAAATATCGTCTATGCGAGCCGCAGCCAGGTTAGTCAAAGTCTCGCCGATGGCAATCCGAGCTGAAGCAGGTGCATCAATCAAGGCCAAAGGTGTACGCTCACCCATTGCCATTGCCTCACCAGCATAGGTGTCATAAGCTGCAGCCGTCACGGCGCAGTCAGCAACTGGAACCTGCCAAGGCCCAACCATCTGATCTCTTGCCACCATTCCCGTAATACTGCGATCACCGATAGTGATCAGGAAAGACTTAGACGCTACCGCAGGTAACTTTAATACACGCTCAACCGCTTCTTCCAGCTCAATATCATCCGTCTCGAATGCTGGCAAGTCGTACGCTGAACGCTGAACACTACGGTGCATTTTTGGTGGTTTACCAAATAAAATACTCATTGGTAAATCGACAGGTTTCGATTCAAAATGCTGATCGTTCAGGACAAGGTGGTGTTCATCCGTTGCTTCACCCACAATTGCGTATGGGCAACGCTCACGAGCGCAAATGGCCTCGAAGGTTTCGAGCTGATCGGGCGTAACCGCCAATACATACCGTTCTTGCGCTTCATTGCACCAGATTTCTAATGGCGACATTCCCGGCTCATCATTATTGATGTTGCGCAGCTCAAAACGCCCACCACGTCCACCGTCTTTAACCAGCTCTGGAAAAGCGTTGGATAAACCACCCGCACCGACGTCATGAATAAAGGCAATGGGGTTTTTGTCAGCCAACTGCCAGCAGCGATCGATCACTTCTTGACAGCGACGCTCCAGCTCTGGGTTTTCACGCTGAACCGATGCGAAATCCAGATCCTCCGCCGAGCTACCTGATGTCATTGAAGAAGCAGCACCGCCCCCAAGACCAATCAACATCGCAGGCCCACCTAAGCAGATCAGCTTCGCTCCGACAGGAATATCCCCTTTTTCAACATGCTCTGCTTTGATATTACCCATACCGCCCGCAATCATGATAGGCTTGTGGTATCCACGCACTTCATCACCGGCAGCTCCTGGCACCTGCTGCTCAAACGTTCTGAAGTAACCCGTTAAATTCGGACGACCAAACTCATTATTAAATGCAGCACCACCAATTGGGCCTTCAATCATGATATCCAGAGGCGTCACGATGCGCTCAGGCTTACCGTAATCAGACTCCCAAGGCTGTTCAAATCCAGGGATTTTCAAATCAGATACCGTAAAGCCCGTCAAACCTGCTTTCGGTTTTGCACCTTTACCCGTTGCACCTTCATCACGGATCTCACCACCGGATCCCGTCGCAGCCCCTGGATGAGGTGCAATTGCTGTGGGATGGTTATGCGTCTCAACCTTCATTAATATATGAATAGGCTCTTGATGATAGGCGTATTCAAGCGTCTGTGGCTCTGGATAAAAACGACCCGCTGTGGTGCCCTCAATAACGGCGGCATTGTCTTTGTATGCTGACAATACACGATCACCACTTTGCTCGTTAGTATTGCGGATCATCCCGAAGAGCGACTTCTCTTGTAGCTCACCATCTATTTCCCAACTTGCGTTGAAGATTTTATGGCGGCAGTGTTCAGAGTTTGCTTGAGCAAACATCATCAACTCTACATCCGTAGGATTACGCTTTAGCTCGACAAAACTACTGTAAAGATAGTCAATTTCATCTTCAGCTAACGCCAAGCCCAGTGTTGTATTGGCTTGCGAAAGTGCTTCTCGACCACCACTAAGAAGGTCAACACTGGCCAAAGGCCTTGGCGCTTCCTGCCGGAATAAACGCTGACCATCGTCCAGCGCAGCAAAAACGGATTGCGTCATGCGGTCATGCAGCAAGGCAGATATTTGATCTCGCTGATTTGAATTCAGTGCACTTTCAGCATGAATATAGTAGGCTAAACCCCGCTCAATTCGGCGGATCGACTTAAGCCCGCAGTTATGGGCGATATCGGTCGCTTTACTAGACCAAGGTGAAATGGTGCCTGGCCGCGGAATAACAAGAAACAGATCTCCATCTGGAACCTCTGTTTCACCCCGAGGTCCATAGGTCAGAATCTGATCTAGCACCTTGTGCTCTTCTGAGCTCAATGCAGCTTCAGTATTTGCAAAGTGTATATATTCAGCATATACGCCTGTTACAGATGAATTCACCGATTGTAACAAGGATAGCAACTTATCGTGGCGAAAAGCCGAGAGAGCGGGTGCTCCACGCAGAACGAGCATGTCGATTTCGAGCCTCTTTTGGTACCTGCCTCGTGCAGGCATTAACAGCGGGAAATTAAGTGTATAGTTTACCTGATCTGAGGCACTGGATACCAGAAAAGCAGAGACTATGTTATTTACTACGAAGCCTCATCCCTTACGGGAGCTGATACTCTTTGTGTCAGTCGTCATTTTTATGTTCTCACTGGTAATGATCAGTCTTCGATCATCAACCCAGCTTGATTATATCAGAGATCAAGGCATTCTTCGCGTCGCCACCATTAATAATCCAATGACCTACTACCTTGAGCGCGGCGAAGCCGTCGGCTTTGAATATGAACTGACCAAGGCCTTTGCCGATCACCTCGGCGTTGAGCTAGAACTGTACATCAGCAAAGACTTAAACGAACTCTTTTCGTTACTCAATCAACGCAGCGCTCATTTTATCGCTGCAAACTTGTTAAACACCGATCAACGCTTAAATCAATTGATTCCCGGCCCCACCTATCGCGAATCGGCACCGTCGGTTATCTATCGTACTCGCCAAGGGTTTAAAGCCCCTAAATCCATTGAACAACTCTATGGAAAATCGATTGCCATCCTTGCGAATTCTAGCTATGCAGACATATTAGAGCAAATCCAACAGGAGCATTCTGAACTCACTTGGGAGGAGCGAGAAAACCAAGATATGATCGATCTTCTGCGCTCAGTGCATAACCAAGAGCTGGACTTCACCTTAATCGACTCCTATTTTTTTAATACTCAGCGCTCTTTTTTTCCAGGCCTTCGCAAAGCCTTCGCCTTGGGTGACCCCAAACCTATCAGCTGGTTTTTAACCAAAAGTAACGACACCTCTCTTCTGAAAGAGATGTATCGCTTTTTCGCTTTAGAAGAGACTCAGACGCTAATCGCAACACTGGAAGCCCGTTACTTTTCACAACAAAATCCGTTGAATTTTTTTGACACTCTTTCGTTTCGAAAACACCTAGAAGAACGACTCGTACCCCTAGAGCCTTATTTTAAGAATGCATCCAATGAAACTGGATTTGCGTGGGAGCTACTGGCCGCCCTTGGCTATCAGGAATCTCATTGGAACCCTGATGCTGTTTCAGCCACCGGCGTTAGAGGCATCATGATGCTGACACACGCAGCCGCAAGCGAAGTGGATGTTGAGGATCGCACCGACCCTGAACAAAGCATCATGGGCGGCGCGCGCTATCTGCAACAAATGAAACGCCGAATTCCCGATCGAATACCCGAACCCGATCACACATGGTTTGCTCTCGCTGCCTATAATATAGGATATGGACACCTTCTTGACGCGCGACGACTTACGCAACAAAAGGGCAAAAACCCTGATCGCTGGGAGGATGTTCGCTTACACCTGCCTCTGCTGGCACAAGAACGTTACTACAGCCAACTGCGGCACGGATACGCACGTGGACATGAACCTGTGCAGTATGTAGATAACATTATTAAGTACATGGATATTTTACAGTGGGAATTACAAAGCAATTCAATTCTAGAGCAGTTCAGCACCTTACCACCCTTATCGGAAGACAGTCTGCAAGACATTAGCGAACGCGTGCTTAGGAATTTTGCGCCAAGCCTTTAAGGCGCTTTTGTTCTTCACGACGGCGCCGAAAAAACTGGCTAATTAACTCGCTAGACTCTGCTGCCAACACACCGCCAATCACGTCGGGCTTGTGATTGAGATGCGCCAACGAGAGCGCTTGAAGCTGACTGATAAGGGCTCCTGCCTTGGGCTCTAATGCCCCATAAATCACTCGCCTGATACGGGCATGAACAATAGCACCTGCACACATCATGCAAGGCTCAAGCGTCACATAAAGATCCGCATTCACCAATCGATAGTTTTGCACCGCTAAGGCAGCCTCACGTAAGGCGATCACCTCCGCATGCGCACAAGGATCATGCCCCGTGATCGGGCGATTCCAACCTCGCCCGATTATCTGCCCATCCAAAACAACTAAAGCCCCAACAGGCACCTCGCCTAGATCGGCCGCATGCTGAGCCAAGTCCAAGGCTTGCCTCATCCATTGTTGATCGGTTTGTTCAGTCGACATAGCTGTTATAGATTCACTTGATACCAAACGAAAAAATGTATTTACAATCAATACGTAAGCGCACTTGGATTAAGCTTGATTGTGAGGTTGTGATTATACGTGAGTTCTGCGTTGTTTCCATTCGGTTTTTTGAAATGAGCGCTTAAAGGCACTTCTATATTTTTGATTGGTCACTCCCACCGACTCTATCACCTAGACCAAACCAGCTAGTCTTTACCCATTTCTATTCATGCTGTAACATACCCCCCTATACTATATTTGGGATACAATCTTATGGCTCATACGACTCGTCAAAAAGAAAAACTCATCGCACGCGTTCGTCGACTCAGGGGTCAGCTTGAGGGGGTTGAACGCGCCTTAGAGACAGACGCCGCCTGTAGCGAGGTACTACGTCAAATCGCCTCCGTGCGAGGCGCCGTAACGGGGCTGACATCTGAAGTGATGGAAGCCCATCTTCGTGAGCACATCATCGCCGCACCAACCGAGGATGAACGCCGACAAGCCGGTGAGGAAATGATCGAGGTCATTCGAACCTACATGAAATAACTCCATAGAACCTCTAGGAATATCAAAGATGGCAAGTACACAGGTTTCGACAATGAGCCACTCTCACTCCTTTTTAGGCGATGACCACCAACGAAACGAACGTAAAGTCTGGTTGGTCATCGCACTGACCACCAGCATGATGGTGATCGAAATCATCGCAGGTACGGTCTATGGTTCGATGGCGCTAGTGGCCGATGGCTGGCATATGTCCACTCACGCTGGTGCAATGCTGATTACTGTCTTGGCCTACCGCTACGCGCGTCGACATGCAAATAACCCACGCTTCACGTTTGGCACTGGCAAACTCGGTGATCTTGCCGGATTTGCCAGTGCCGTAGTGCTGGCGCTGATCGCGCTGTTAATCGGCTGGGAGAGTTTTCTTCGTTTAACCAATCCTGTCGCCATCCAGTTCGAACAGGCCATCGCGGTGGCCGTTGTCGGCTTGATCGTCAACCTAGTCTCCGCGTGGCTGCTAAAAGATGATCACTCCCACCATCACCACCATCATGCCCACGCACATGACGCGCATCACCACGACCATCATCCTAAAGCACGTGATAACAACCTCCGTGCCGCCTATCTACATGTTCTGGCTGACGCTCTAACTTCAATCTTAGCGATTGTCGCGCTGCTACTCGGTCGCAGCTATGGTTGGCAATGGGCAGATCCCATCATGGGTGTGGTGGGTGCACTGGTTATTGCTCGCTGGTCTTGGAGTTTGATCCGTGACGCTGGAAGTGTTCTGCTCGACGCCGCCTCTGAGGGAGAAGCCGTACGCCAAGAAATTCAGGAAGCGATGACTCACAGCAAGGACCGAATCACCGACCTACATGTTTGGCAAGTCGGCCCTGGTCATTTTGCAGCGATCATCGCGTTAGCGACTCAGGAACCGAAAGAACCTGCTCATTACAAGGCACAACTTGAGCACATTCATGAACTGTCGCATATTACTGTTGAGGTGCAGCCTGTTTACTGAGGTTGATTGACTTGAGAGATTCTAGCTTTACTGAATCTACCCTTTCATCATCATTTGAACCTCTAAGAGAATCGCACATCGGTAGCCATTTTTCTGATCGAATCGCCTCTTCCAGAATAGTCCTCATTCTGTCTAGCTCAAGCTTGCTTTCCCATGCCAAAAGAGCGCTGAACAGATACTGCTCAATCCGAGTAAACGGCAACCGGTGTGTGACCTTTCGGTTCATTGGAGTGGATGTTGAATTGGTCAATTACATCGATTACCACTAGGGAGAAAAAACAATGATGATAAACCCTCTACACCCCGGCGAATTGCTGCGCGATGACGTCATTGTCGAGCTGAGCCTGACCGTTAAGGAAACTGCTGAGCGACTAGGCATGCCCCGCGTAGCTTTGTCTCGTGCACTGAACGGCCGAGCGACGATCAGCCCTGACCTTGCTCTTCGTCTAGAAATGGCAGGAGTGAGCACTGCCCGCGCTTGGCTCACTATGCAGATGAACTAGGATCTGGCCCAAGCCAAACAACACCCGCAACCACCGATAAAAGCATTACAACCTGCTGGTTAACTGACTGATACCTTAACCTAACAAAAAAGGCGCACAAGCGCCTTTTTTATTTTACAGGCTTAACCTGTCACTCCCACTCAATCGTAGCTGGCGGCTTGCTCGACACATCATAGGTCACACGTGAAACCTGTGCGATTTCATTGATGATGCGGCTGGAAACGGTCTCCAACAAGTCGTAAGGCAAATGTGCCCAACGCGCGGTCATGAAATCAATCGTTTCAACCGCTCTCAACGCGATAACGTATTCGTATCGACGGCCATCACCCACAACACCCACGGACTTCACAGGTAAAAACACAGCAAAGGCTTGGCTGGTTTTGTGGTACCAATCGGCTTTATGCAATTCTTCGATGAAAATGGCATCAGCTTCTCTAAGAATATCCGCGTACTCTTTTTTCACCTCACCCAAGATGCGAACACCTAAGCCTGGGCCTGGGAAGGGGTGACGGTAGACCATGTCATAGGGCAAGCCTAGCTCTAAACCGATCTTGCGAACTTCGTCTTTAAAAAGCTCACGCAAAGGCTCAACCAGATCAAACTTCATGTCCTCTGGCAGTCCACCCACATTGTGATGCGACTTGATTACATGGGCCTTGCCTGTTTTTGAGGCGGCAGACTCAATAACATCAGGGTAAATAGTGCCCTGCGCCAAGAAACGGCACTCAGTTAGACGCTCAGCCTCTTCATCAAAGACTTCAATAAAGGTGTTACCAATTGCTTTACGCTTGGCTTCAGGGTCTGTTTCACCAACCAGGCGTCCTAAGAAACGTTCTTCAGCATCGGCACGAATAACATTCACACCCATGTTACGCGCAAACATGTCCATGACCTGCTCGCCTTCGTTTTTACGCAACAAACCATTATCAACAAAAACGCAGGTCAAACGATCACCGATTGCCTTGTGCAATAAGGCCGCCACAACGGATGAGTCAACACCCCCTGACAAGCCCAACAGAACTTTTTCGTCACCGACTTGATCACGCACTTTGGCAATAAGGTCATCAATGATGTTTTGTGCTGTCCACAACGCATCAGTACCGCAGATCTCTCGAACAAAGCGATCCAGAATCCGCATACCTTGTTTAGTGTGCGTCACTTCAGGATGGAACTGAACGGCATAAAACTGACGCGCAGGATCGCACATCGCCGCAACTGGCGCTGACTCAGTCGATGCAATCACATGAAACCCTTCAGGCATCACAGTTACTTTATCGCCATGACTCATCCAAACATCTAAAGATAAGGAGCCGTTATTGGCGATATGGTCATCGATACCTTCCAATAAGCGACTTGGGCTGCTGGCTAAACGCACCCGCGCATAACCAAACTCTCGCTTTTCAGACGACTCGACCGCACCGCCCAACTGCTCAGCCATGGTCTGCATGCCATAGCAAATCCCGAGTAAAGGAACGCCAAGATCGAATACGACCTCTGGTGCCCTTGGTGAGTCCAATTCAGTCACTGACTCAGGCCCACCAGCCAAAATAATTCCTTTTGGCGCGAATTCACGTATTGCTTCTTCACTCATGTCAAAAGCATGAATCTCGCTATAGACGCCAAGCTCTCGAACGCGTCTGGCGATCAACTGGGTATACTGCGAACCGAAATCCAAAATTAGAATTCGTTGCGCATGAATATCTTTACTCATTTCAGTGACTCCGGTGAAGGCTAGTCTAATCATCAAATCCGCTGCAGCAAAAGCGTTTGAGCAGCCGGGTTTAAAAACAAAAAATGGGGCAGCAAACGCCCCACTTTAATCAAAAAATACCGTATCAGATTTAGCCTACGCGGTAGTTAGGTGCTTCTTTTGTAATGCTGACATCATGAACATGACTCTCAGTAATACCCGCGCTGGTAATCCGAACGAACTTAGGCTTAGCGCGCATTTCTTCAATGGTTGCACAGCCTGTATAGCCCATGGAAGCACGCAACCCACCCATCAACTGATGAACAACATTGTGCATAGGGCCTTTACAGGGCACACGCCCTTCGATACCTTCGGGCACAAGCTTCTCCACACCCGCCTTCGCGTCTTGGAAATAGCGATCCGATGAGCCAGTCAATCCCGACATCGCCCCTAAAGATCCCATACCACGGTATGACTTGAAAGAACGACCTTGGAAAAGCTCAACTTCGCCCGGTGCTTCATCCGTACCCGCCAGCATCGAGCCGACCATTACAGCCGACGCGCCAGCCGCTATCGCTTTAGAGATATCACCCGAGAAACGGATACCGCCATCAGCAATCACAGGCACACCGTAAGGCTTCAAAGCTTCGGAAACATTCGCGACCGCGCTAATCTGAGGAACACCAATACCGGCAACGATACGTGTGGTGCAAATAGAGCCTGGACCTATGCCGACTTTTACACCGTCCGCACCCGCTTCAGCCAACGCAATGGCGGCCTCCGCTGTCGCAATGTTGCCCCCCACTACTTGAACCTGCGGGAAATTCTCTTTAACCCAACTTACGCGATCAATAACGCCTTTCGAGTGGCCGTGCGCCGTATCAACGACGATTAAATCGACACCAGCGTTCACCAAGGCTTCAACGCGCTCAGGTGTTTCTGGCCCAGTTCCAACAGCCGCACCGACGATCAAGCGTCCTTTGCCGTCTTTAGCAGCATAAGGGAAGGCTTTGGCTTTGCTCATATCCTTAACGGTCATCATGCCCGTTAAGCGGAAGTTATCATCGACCAACAGAATTTTTTCAATTCGATGCTGACGCAATAAATCACGAATATAAACAGGGTCATCGCCTTCTTTTGCCGTCACTAACCGATCTTTTGGCGTCATGATGGATTCGACACGCGCATCCATATTGCTTTCAAAGCGGACGTCTCGACTGGTCACGATCCCAACTAAATCCTCGCCATCAAGTACAGGAAATCCTGAAAAACCATAATTTTGGGCCATTTCAAGAATTTCTTTTACGCGGGTATCTGGCGAGCATGTCACAGGTTCGGAGACAACCCCTGACTCATATTTCTTGACCTTACGAACCTCAGCGGCCTGTAGCTCTGGCGCTAAGTTCTTGTGAATAATACCAATACCGCCTTCTTGCGCCATAGCGATTGCTAAACGGGCTTCAGTCACGGTGTCCATCGCTGCCGATACTAAAGGCACATTTAATTCAATGCCCTTGGTGAGGCGGGTTTTCAGTGAAACGTCTTTTGGCAGTACTTCTGAATACCCAGGTACTAAAAGTACATCATCAAAGGTAAGTGCTTCTTCAACGATTCGCAACATTATCAAGCAGCCTGTCTGACATTGGAAAAATAAGACCCATTAGTATATACAAGATAGTATAATTTCTCAATCTACCCCAAGCTTTCAATGTCAATACTGTGTTATTTTTATGTAACCGACCTTAGACAAAACGATGAGTCAGTCCAATCATTCTTATGAATTTATCCAAACCTCTCTCTGTCAGCGAACTCAATCAGTCTGCCAAAACATTATTAGAGTCCTCGTTTAGCCTTATTCAAGTGGAAGGGGAGATTTCCAATTTGGCGCGCCCCTCCTCTGGCCATTGGTATTTCACCTTAAAAGACGCACGTGCACAGGTTCGCTGTGCGATGTTTAAAAACCGTACTCAGTTTATTCGAACACTGCCCAAAGAGGGCGACCGAGTGGTTCTTACTGCCAAAGTAAGCTTGTATGAAGGTCGTGGAGACTTCCAACTCATTGCAGAACAAATGGCACTTGGCGGAACTGGGCAATTGCAAATTGCATTTGAAGCCTTGAAGGCCAAGCTTCAGTTTGAAGGGTTATTTTCCACTGAGCATAAACGCGCACTGCCTGTACACCCCACGCATCTTGGTATCATCACGTCGCCAACGGGAGCTGCGATACATGATATTTTACACGTACTCCAGCGCCGTTTTCCCGGTTTAGAGGTCACACTCTATCCGACAGCCGTGCAAGGAAAAGAAGCTGCAGGGCAAATCGTCAAGGCCATTGAATTTGCCAATCGTGATCGTCGCTGTGATGTTTTAATTGTAGGACGTGGCGGTGGCTCGCTTGAGGATCTTTGGCCTTTTAACGAAGAAAGCGTGGCTCGTGCTATTTTTGCCAGCCAACTCCCCATCGTTTCGGCTGTGGGGCATGAGACCGATATCACCATTGCCGACTGGGTGGCGGACTATCGAGCTCCGACGCCTTCTGCGGCCGCTGAAATCTTGAGCCCGAATCAACTCGATATACACAACCAACTATCGCGCCTGACTCGTCAACTTTATCAAGCCATACTGCTGAAGGTGGATACAAGCCGTCAGTCGCTCTCTCATCTGAAAAAGCGTTTACGCCACCCAGGCGATAAACTCAGAGAGCAGGCCCAACGCATTGATCGAGCTGAGCTGCGTCTACACTCGCTGATGCAACGCCAAATCAAAAATACTCAGCTTAAACTTGAACAGCTGAATAAACGGCTGATGAAGCAGGCGCCTTTCAATTTAGTTCAGCAGCACCATCGATACCTACAGCAACTAGACGCACGACACAGGTTAGCGATGCACCAACTCATAAATCATCAACATAATCGCTTAAAACACCAAGCCGCGCTTCTGCATCAAGTGAGCCCACTGGCTACGCTCAGCCGAGGCTATGCCATTTTGCAAACAGCCGATGGCTTAGGTATTACTGAATCGAGTCAGGTTAAGCTTAATGAAACAATCAACGCAAGACTGTCAAAAGGCAGCTTAGCGCTGAGCGTCACTCGTATCGATAATTCGTCGACATAAAATGAGATCTTCTATGCAACTTCATTATCAACGTTCCGGTAACGGTGCTCCTTTACTTATTTTACACGGACTTTTTGGTACCTTGGAGAATTGGGGAGGAATCAGTAAGACACTTAGCGAGCACTTCGATGTTATCAGCATTGATTTGCGCAATCATGGTCGCTCCCCCCATTCAGAGACCATGGACTACCCCAGCATGGCACAAGACCTAGTCGAATTGATCGACACCCTTGGAGTGGCCCCTTGCTATATGCTTGGTCATTCTATGGGGGGGAAAGTGGCGATGGAGTTAGCACTCAATCAACCTCAACTGATTTCAAAACTGATTGTTGCTGACATTTCACCTGTAGCCTACCCGCATCATCATGAGCAAGTCTTTAGTGGTTTATCGAACATTGATCTACCATCCCTATCCTCACGCAATGAGGCGGATGAGCAACTTAAACACATGATTCCAGAGGCCTCTACCCGAGCCTTTCTACTCAAAAATCTCTACAGAACACCGACAAAGCAGTTTGCTTGGCGTATGAATCTAAGCGTGTTAGAACAGGAATATAAAAACATATCAGCCGCCCCTAAGGGTACACCTTACCAAGGCCCTACCCTGTTCATAAAAGGCGGCTTGTCTGCCTATATTCAGCGCGAGCATCAGCAATCGATAGAAACACTCTTTCCGAACTATCAGTTCAAAATTATTGAAGGCACGGGTCATTGGCCACATGCAGAAAAACCTGCGCTCTTCCTAAAATTGGTTGAGCGCTTTCTACTGAGTGAGGGAAAGAGTTAAGCTTGAGTGTCAAATAAAGAGCCGGGTTCATTCAGGCGCTGCAAGGCGCCTGTTTCAACTAAGCGGAGATTCAACTCTTTAATCTTTTCTTGAATTTCAGACAGCTGACGCACAAATTCTTTCAACTTTTCGGCCGTTTCCTGTCGTTGCTCTTTTAGTGCTTCAGCAATCTCTTCACGTTTTTCTCGCTGAGATTCCTCTTCGGTCTCAGCTTCGGAGCGAAACGCTTGCACAGTGCTAAGGGCTGGCGTTTCTTCCTCTTGCTCAGCGCCTATCGTTTGACTTGCTGTCTCGTCAGAAGACTCTGTCTC
This sequence comes from Nitrincola alkalisediminis, assembly GCF_009821115.1. GTDB lineage: Bacteria > Pseudomonadota > Gammaproteobacteria > Pseudomonadales > Balneatricaceae > Nitrincola > Nitrincola alkalisediminis. Next base: position 424,162 of record NZ_VYTY01000002.1, read on the forward strand.
TTTGGCCAATTTTTCGGCCTGCTCTTTCTGAAGCTCAACCCTAGCTTCGTTCGCCATCGCCCGAGCACTCGCTGCCACCTTTAAATCTTGAGTTGACGGCTCAGCTGGAGCTAAAGCGGCCCTGACAATGGTTTCGGCTTTTTCTAGAGTGGCTTTAGGATCTCCGGGAACTGGCGAGGTATCGATACTGACAGACCCCCCAACAGCATACATCACACCATCAGGTCCACGCTGAAAGTCATAAGTAATCGCTCCTGCATAACGACCACCCGCCGCCTTGTGCGCCAGTTCGTGTTGCTTGACCTCACGATCACGACTCGCCAACTCTTGTAAAACCTGCTGTTTTTGTTGCTCTTGCTGCTGTTCGGCTTTGGAAACAGACGTAGAGGACGACACCCTGTTTACAGGCGCATTAACACCTTCAGTGGGAACGATGCGAGTCGAAGGAGGAGGCAGAGAGGCCGAATTTTTGGTGTCGACCTCAGAAGCGTTTGCAGAGACTGGCAAAGAGGAAATCGCGCCAGTGTTCGCACTTTTTCCTCCTGCAGGGATAACAGGAGTATAGCTATTGATTTGCATACAACAGCCCTCCGTTTAATTCAAAACCCGATAGGTTTACTCACACTCGGGTATCAATCATTGAGCCTAGAACTTCGCTGCTCTCGCTCACCACTTGCGTGGAAGCCGCAGCAACATTTGCATTAACAGCAGATTGAGCAACAGCCGGATTGACTTCAACACCCGTCGCCAATTCAGGCCGATCTGAACGGCCTGTTCCTTGAATATCACCTGCCTGGCGCTGATTGTTATCCAATCCACGATTAACGTTCAAAAGCCCCGTTGCCTGGGCAGAAACACCATTGATATTCATACGTCACCTGTTTGCTTTTTTGTTTCTTAAGTTGTTAGAAACGTCAATCTGAGTATAGCACATATGACAGAATTGAGCATATTTTGTTCAATTTTTTTTAGACGACCTCTAAACACTCAATACTGAGACATGCTGCCGCAGCTTCAGCGCTGGGTGCAGCCATATAGGGTATATGTCCCAAGAATGGCGCAGGAATTCGTTCTTGCAAGGAGCGTATATTTTCATTCAGTACGAGCATTGATGGCTCGGTTTCGACTGCCACCCATCCGGCTAGTTGCAAACCGTCTCGACGAATGGATTCAGCGGTCAGCAAGGCATGATTAAGACAACCGAGCTTCATTCCCACAACCAATATCACCGGGATCTCTAGAAGCTTGGGTATGTCTGCCATGGTTTCTCTGCGGTTCAAAGGAACGCGCCATCCACCAGCCCCTTCAATAATGTATATGTTGGCATCGTGCAGCATAGCTCCACGGCAAAACGCAGCAATCCGCTCGGCACTGAGCATTTTAAAACCCGCCGCCAAATGAGGCGCTATGGGCTGTGCTAACGCCACAGGGTTCACTAAGTCGTAATCCAACTCAACACTCGCTGCGTTTTGCAACTGCAAAGCATCGTCGTTGCGCAATCCCTCGGGTGTCATCTCACAACCTGCCGCAACGGGTTTTAATCCAATCGTTGCATACCCCTGCTGATTAAATAAGGTTAACAGGGCAGTTGACACCAGTGTTTTACCGACCCCAGTATCCGTGCCGGTAATAAAAAAATGTTGTTTCATTCAGATACCTTTACAAGATCTAAAAAACACACGTCATAGGTTGCGATCACACCGCCTCCCTCTGAAAAAGGCTCATAGGCTTTCATCAGTTGACGCGCAGAATAGCGTTTACTCAAACCCGATGATGCCTTGCCAATGACATGATTGGCACCAATTTTTTTTAAATCTCTCATCAAGCTCATCACATCGGGATAGCTCAAAGGATAGGACTTTTCTTCAGAGTCCACTGAGAAATATGGCTGCACATACTTGAGAATATCACCATGAGATAAAAAACGATTCACATGCACATCATTGTCGATACTTCGCCATGCTTGCTTTAATTCAAAGAGACTCGATTCAGTCAAGGTTGCCAAAGTTGCACGACCACCGACCTTTAAAACTCGATGCAACTCCTTAAATAACTGGCTTGGATCAAAACACCATTGCACAGCCAAACTACTAAAAATATGATGCACTGTATCCGCAGCGAAGGGAAGATGCTCTGCATCACCACAGACTCTGCTCACCGCCAACCGATCACATCGGCCAGACGCCTGCGCCAACATGCCTTCCGCTATATCCAATGCGATGAGTACACCTCGCGGATTCAATTGCCGAAGACAGGGCAATGCATAGCCCGTTCCCACACCTAAATCTAACCAGACCTCATTCGCAGCCTGCGCGGAGTTCACTCGGGTGCTCAATAAATAATCGGCCACCTCTCGCTGAAAAGAGGCCACACTATCATACTCCTTTGCCGCACGACTAAACTGTGCCGCAATTTTGCGCTTTTCATCAGCATAACCTGCAATCATACGTCCTCCTCAGCCACTAGATTCTGCTGACGCAAGAAGTCGTACAAATATCGATTCACCTGTTCCGGCTCGGAGATAAAAGGTAGATGAGCGGAACCTTCAATCAACCCAACCGTTGATTGAAGGTTTAGAGGGCTAACCTCAGACATAATCTCTAGCGGAACCAACGCATCATGCTCAGAATAGAGCAACAATGAAGGACAATTGAGCTGAACCAGTTCGGAACGGGCATCCGATGCCAACAATCCAAGGTATTGCAAAGACTGCTCTAATGCCTGTGCATCCAAGTAGTCTTTTCGATTTGCTAACAAGGCCTTACGTTCTTTTGATGCCTGGACGGAACCCTGCGATTGCAGAGCAATAAAACGCATCTGCATTTGCCGAACATTCGCTTTAAAATCTGAGGAAAATACCTGAAACACATCCTGCGGCATTGCAGGGTGCCAGCCGACCTTCTGAACAAAGCAAGGGTTCCAGCCTAACGTAATAAGAGCTTTTGCCTGCAATCGATCTGCAATCCAGCTGGCCACCAATCCACCTAATGACCAGCCAAGTAAAATCGCCTTTTGAGGCACTTGCTCAAGCAGCGCGTCGATTAAATGCAACTTAAGGTCTTTGATGCTCTCATTTCCACTTGGCAGTGGTACTGACTGATAATCGATCTTGGTGATCCGAAAACTCGAAGACCATCTGGATAGGAATCCATCAAATATGCTCGGATCACTGCCCCACCCGCTTAACACCACTAGGTCTAAAGGTGCATTTCCCGCCTGTTTCGCACTCATGACTGACGCTCCACCGGTTCAACAAACAAGGGCGCCAAATCAGACAGAGCATCCAGCAACCGATCTAGGTGGGTAAAATCATGCAGTGCTGTCAAGGTCACTCGTAGACGTGACTGTCCATCCGGCACCGTCGGTGGTCGTATCGCAGTCACCAGTATCCCTTTCTCTCTCAAGGCATGACTGATCTTAAGGGCCTGTTGCGATCCCCCCACCTGTAAAGGCTGAATCGGTGTCGATGATGGCATTAAGGGAAGGTTGAGTGCTTGGCATCCATTTTTAAAATAGGCAATTAACGCCTGAAGTTTTTGACGCCGCCACCCCTCTGCTTGAATCAAGGACAAACTTACACGCGTCGCTTCAGCAATAGCAGGCGATAGACTCGTTGTATAAATATAAGGTCTCGCAAATTGAATCAGCGTTTCGATTAGAGCATGAGATCCAACAACAAAGGCGCCTGAGGTACCGAACGCCTTGCCAAGCGTGCCGATCAGAATCGGTAATTGCGCTTGCGATGCGCGATACACTTCAGCGACACCGCCGCCATTTTCACCAAGACACCCAAAACCATGAGCATCATCAATCATCAGCCATGCATTATGAGACTGACAGACACGACTCAAGCGATCAATTTCGGCGGTATCACCATCCATGCTAAATACACCATCGCTGACCACCAGTTTCCGATTCGCCTGAGACTGGATCAAGCGCTTTTCAAGCACGTCATAGTTGAGGTGCGGATAGCGATTGAATGTGGCACGACTCAACAATCCGCCATCAATCAGAGAGGCATGATTCAGTTTATCTTGGAAGATAGCATCGGATGCATGCGTCAATGCCGTGATCACGCCCATATTGGCCATGTATCCATTTGAAAATAATAGTGCCCTTTCCCGTCCCGTAAACGCGGCCAACTCTTCCTCTAATTGGTGATGAGCTTGACTGTGACCACAGACCAAGTGAGAGGCTCCACCACCACAACCATACTCATGTGCAGCCCTCGTCAGTGCAGATACAACTTGGAGGTCAGCTGCCAAGCCAAGGTAATCATTGGAGCAAAATGCTAGCAATGACTCCCCTTCAACCTGCAAGAGCGGTTTTTGTGGGCCACTATGCGTTAGCCGTCGACGGTACAAATGCGACAACGCACGTTCATCGAGTGCGGCCTGCAAGATTAAATCCATGGAGTTCATCGTGATGCATCGTAGAAAAATTCACGATCCTTCTGAATTTGGATTTGATCCATCAACTGCGCTACCTCGTCATCCTCATCGGAGACTTGAATCGGCTCCGGATGAATACCTAATTTTTTAAACAAAGCCCGATCTGCATCCGCCATCGGATTTTCGGTTGTCAGCAGCTTTTCACCGTAAAAAATAGAGTTCGCACCTGCCAAAAAGCACAGAGCCTGCATTTGTTCATTCATCGCCGTTCTTCCCGCCGACAAACGCACATGTGACGCTGGCATCATAATCCGAGCAACAGCCAGGGTTCGAATAAACTCAAAGGGTTCAAGATCTTCAACATCGGCTAAAGGCGTCCCTTCTACTCTCACCAACATATTAATGGGTACTGACTCTGGGTGTGCCGGCAAGTTTGCCAAGGTTAAGAGCAGACCGACTCGATCTCGTTGGCTTTCTCCGAGCCCTAAAATGCCACCACAGCACACTTTCATGCCCACGTCCCGAACATGTGACAGGGTGTCTAAACGCTCTTGATAGGAGCGTGTTGTGATGATCTGACCATAGTATTCAGGGGAGGTGTCCAGATTGTGATTGTAGTAGTCTAAGCCCGCCTCGGCGAGTGAAGCCGCCTGCTCGGAACTTAAGCTTCCAAGCGTCATGCAGGTTTCTAACCCCATCGCTTTAACGCCTTGCACCATCTCTAAAATCGCGGGCATATCCTTTGCTCTGGGGTTTTTCCACGCGGCCCCCATGCAAAAACGTGTTGCGCCTTTTGCCTTTGCGGCACGGGCCTCTTCTAATACAGCCCTCACTTTCATCAAACGTTCGGTTTCGAGATCCGTGTTGTAATGGGCACTTTGAGGACAGTATTTACAGTCTTCTGGACAAGCACCGGTTTTAATCGAAAGCAACGTACTCACTTGAACCGCATTCGGATCAAAATACGCCCTATGGACCGTCTGTGCTTGATAAATCAAATCACTAAAGGGTAACGAAAAAAGAGCCTGAACCTCTGGCTCTGTCCAATCATGACGTATTGCGCTAGAGTATTGCATTGAGTGACCTTATTTTAATGATCAACGCTGGCCAAATGGATGTCGGCCAACACTGATGTGCGTGTACAGGATATTAGGTAGCGATAATAATTTGACAAAAGGACTTGTCAACCAATGCTTTTCAACAAAGTTAACAAGTGGTTAAAAAATAACCATACATGTGTATTGTGCGGTTTGCACCCTGCGAACACGTTCGGCATCTGTGATGACTGCATGTCCGACCTTCCTTGGTCGATATCCTGCTGTCATCAATGTGGACGTCCCACCCCTTTTCCGACTAAGCAGATTTGCACATGCTGCCTAAAACACGCCCCAGCCTTTGATACAACCCTAGCCACTTTTCGATATGTATTTCCGATTGATCGATTGCTACCCAGCATTAAATACGCCAAGAAAACCTCACATCTAGGCTGGCTATCGAGTCTTATGTCGGAGTATATCCTGTCAAAAGACCTTCCACTCCCTGATGCCTTAGTCCCAGTACCCATGCACCCGTGGGATGAAATAAAACGAGGGTACAATCAGTCATCCTTGCTTACTCATCTGATTTCGAAACAATTAACCTTGCCTGCCCATTTAGGTGCGATTCGAAAAATCAAACGAACCCCGCATCAAAAAGAGTTAAATTTTATTGAGCGTCAACAGAATCTGATCGATTGCTTTCGCCTCAACAAGCCTCTTCCTAAGCGAGTCGCAATCGTGGATGATGTGATGACAACGGGCAGCACCGTCAATGAAATTAGTCGGTTGCTCAAAAACAACGGCGTCGAAACCGTTGACATTTGGGTCTTGGCTCGCACGCCTGAATAATCCGGCATAAAGATTATTTTTCGTTAAGTTTCAGGCTATTATTAGATAAAAATAAAGCAATCAGATCAGCAAAGGATCTCCCCTATGACATTTGAAATGTTTGGCCAGTTGCTCGGCGGCATAGGTATGTTTTTACTGGGCATGCAACTGCTCACCAACGGTATGAAAAACGCAGCAGGACGTTCGCTTAAAAAAGCCCTGGAGTTTGCCACACGTTCACGTCTAAGAGGGCTCGTATCTGGAACACTGATTACCGCTCTTGTGCAGTCATCAAGTGCAGTTACCGTTGCAACCTTAGGGTTTGTGAATGCGGGTCTGCTCACTTTGGGTCAGTCAATTGCTGTTATTTATGGCTGCAATATTGGCACAACCATGGTGGGATGGCTCGTGGCCACCATCGGCTTCAAAATTCAGATCAGCGCATTTGCCCTACCCATTATTGGTATGGGAATGTTGCTGCAAGTTATCGGGAAACAACAGCGTATCTCGCACCTCGGCACAGCGCTCGTCGGTTTTGGTATTTTCTTTATCGGCCTTGATTTTATGAGGGCTGGATTTGATGGATTAAGCGATGATTTTCAGTTAGCGGCTTTGGGAACGGGTGTATTGGCCTTAGGGTTATTTGTCATTGCAGGTTTCGTCATGACATTTTTAATGCAAGCGTCTGCAGCCGTCATGGCCATTGCCTTGTCCTTGGTGTACACCGATTCGATTACCATGTCAGCTGCCGCAGCCGTTGTCATCGGAGCCAACCTCGGCACAACAACCACCGCAATTCTGGCGTCAATTGGCGCAACAGCCAATGCGAAGCGTATCTCGGCTGCACATGTAGCCTTTAATCTATTAACCGGTTGTGTTGGGCTTGTGTTGCTCATGCTATTGGCAGGACAGTTAGATGCCCTGAATCCGCAACAATATGACTTGGTTATATTACTCGCCTTGTTTCACACGTTATTTAATGTCATGGGTGTTGTCCTCATGTGGCCGCTGACAACACCTCTGGAGCGCTTTTTACTCACCCGTTTTCGTAGCCAAGAAGAAGATGAGGCAAGACCCCGTTTCATCGATAAGACCATCATTAATACGCCAACCCTCGCTATCGAAGCCATCAGCCTTGAACTCAGCCGCGTCAGCCAATTATCAAGCCGTTTAGCTAGAGAAGCCATTAGCTCAGAGCGTAATGCCACAGCTAAACTGGAGCAACAAGCCAAGGGGATTCAATACTTAATTGGTAAAATTGCTGAATTTAATCAAGAGATTGGACGTCAAAATCTATCACCCGACATTCATGAAGTACTCCCCATTTCCATGCGCGTCATGCGCTACTACAGCGAAGTCACTCGCTTATCAGCAAAACTGCCTGAATTTTATTCAATGCTTGACCAAGTCGAAAACAAGAGCGTTAAACAAGCTATTTTTAATTATCAGAAACAAGTGATTGCCTTGATCGATCTATGTGAAATTAAGGAAGGGAGTTCTGTTCAAGGTACCCAAGGCCATCAACTTGTCTTAACCTTGGAAAAAGAATACCAAACCTTGAAAAGTCTTTTGCTTGAGCAAAGTACCTTAGGCCATTTATCAAGTGAAGACAGCATCGCGCTTTTAGATGCTGTCAGCCATATTAACCGTCTTGCTGAACAGGTTGAAAAAGGTGCACGTTACTGGAGCTACGCTACACCCGCTGCTCAGAGAGCCCCTTTGGCAATGCCGACTGCAGCGACGAACTAACAAGAAGGTTCTATGTCCCTTACACTCGATTACATAGGTCAAGTGCACAGCCCATTTAAAGAGAAATTTGGCATTCCAAGGCAACCGGGGTTAGCAAACACGCTTAAGGCAAGCATCGAGATTTGGCAGCCCTATGGTTCTGCCGCCAGCGTCAAAGGACTGGAGGACGTCTCACATATCTGGGTTATTTTTGCGTTCAGTGCGACGGCTGCTGCTGGCTGGAAAGCCAGTGTGCGCCCGCCTCGACTGGGTGGCAATGAGAAAATGGGCGTTTTTGCAACCCGTTCGACCTTTCGGCCCAATCCAATCGGGCTCTCAGCGGTCAAATTGGATGGCGTACGCATTGATAAAGACAAAGTCTGGTTAGATGTGTCGGGAGCAGACCTTCTAGACGGCACCCCGGTTTTGGACATCAAGCCTTATCTTCCTTATTCGGACTGTTTAACAGATGCCGAGCTTAACTGGGCTGCCGATGCGCCTGATAGCCAAAAAGAGGTGGTCTTTTCAGCGTCAGCCATTCAAGTGTGTGACCGCATCGAAACATCTCAAGGCTATTCCTTGAAAGCCCAGATTGAAGACGTGCTAAGACTCGATCCACGCCCCTCCTATAAATCTGACAAGGATGAGCGTATCTATGGACTTGCGTTACATGAGTTTAACATACGCTGGAAAGTCGAGGCGCAATCTATCCAAGTCCTGAGTATTGATGCGCTTGACACCCGCTCCACTCCATAATTCCATTGAGAGCTCCACTATGCATGATCCAAAACTCACAGGTGCACTCGCCTTTGATCGTGAGCACATTTGGCACCCCTATTCATCCATGACGGACCCGCTTGAGGTGTATCCCGTCACCTCAGCCAAGGGGGTCAGAATCACACTGGCCAACGGCCAAACCTTAATAGATGGCATGGCGTCTTGGTGGTCTGTCATTCATGGCTATGGACACCCACGTCTGAATCAAGCCGCGAAAAATCAAATCGATGCCTTTTCACATGTAATGTTTGGCGGCTTAACGCATATGCCAGCGATTGATTTAGCACAAAAACTGGTGCGGATAACCCCCGATGGCTTGGAGAAGGTGTTTTTTTCTGACTCAGGCTCTGTCAGTGTTGAAGTCGCCATCAAAATGGCTTTGCAGTATCAGCAAGCACGTGGGTATACCCGTAAAAATCGCATCATCAGTTTACGTCGTGGCTACCACGGTGACACGTTTGCCGCTATGTCGGTCTGCGATCCCGTTACAGGGATGCATCAGATTTTTCAAGGGGCCTTACCCAGTCAAATTTTTCTTCCAGCACCTGAAACCCCCTTTGGAGAGGCACTGCTCGCATCCGATTTAGATGCATTGGAGAGGACGTTCAAGCAGCATCATACGGAGGCCGCAGCCCTTATTCTGGAACCGATTGTTCAAGGTGCTGGTGGCATGCGCTTTTACTCCGCTGACTATATTCGTCATGCCAGACGCCTCTGCGATCAATATGGCTGCCTGCTCATTGCCGACGAAATTGCCACGGGGTTTGGTCGTACAGGCCAACTGTTTGCTTGCGAACACGCCAATATCGCCCCCGATATTCTGTGCTTAGGCAAAGCGCTCACGGGCGGCTATCTTAGCCTAGCTGCAACACTGACCACCGATCATGTTGCCAAAACCATCTCTCAAGGCGGTGCGGGATGCTTCATGCATGGTCCAACCTTTATGGCCAATCCTCTCGCGTGTGCCATTGCACTGGAAAGCGTAACGCTACTGCTTGAGGGGGATTGGAAAAGCAATATCCTAAGGCTTGAAGCTCAACTAACGCAACATCTCGCGATCCTCAAGAATCATCCCAAGGTTGCCGATGTGCGTTGCCTCGGCGGTATTGGTGTCGTCGAACTTAACGCCCCCTGCGAACTCAAACGCTTGCAACCAAAGTTCGTTGAAGAAGGCATTTGGGTGCGCCCATTTGGAAAACTGGTTTATGTCATGCCACCTTATGTAATCACAGATGAGGACTTGGCGACCTTATGCCAGGGCATAGTGCGAGTTGTAACCTCACTTTAATCTCGTTCAGATTGACTTGTTACAACGCACTTTTATGATATAGATAGATTAAAATTGCGTTAGAAAAATCTCATGACTAAGGAAGAACAATCATGCCACGCATCAAAATCGATATGCCAGATAACTACCTATTTAGCACTGAAATACCGATTCGAATCAGTGACATTAATTATGGCGGGCATTTAAGCAATGATGCACTTCTCTCAATCATTCACGAATCCCGCATACGTTTTCTCAACCAACTGGGTTACGGTGAACTTGATATCGAAGGACTTGGACTTATCCTAACGGACTCTGCGATCATTTATAAAGCAGAGGGCTTCCATAGAGATGTCATCCAAGTAGATATTTCGGTGGGCGACTTCAACAAATATGGATGCGATTTTTATTATTTACTCACCAATCGCAAAACAGCCGTTGAAATCGCTCATGCCAAGACAGGCGTCGTCTTTTTTGACTACACGACCCGAAAAGTATCACTTTTACCCGATGCCTTTAAAGATCGTGTATTCAAAGATGCTGGCGAATCTTAGTCTTCAGGATAGTCGTAATGAATATGCGATAAGTTTTCAAAGCGTGTGTATTTACCAATGAAGGCCAAGCGTGATGTACCTATCGGGCCATTACGCTGCTTACCTATGATGATTTCTGCAACCCCTTTTTCTGGGCTGTCTTCGTTATACACTTCGTCTCGGTAGATAAACATGATGACGTCGGCGTCCTGCTCAATCGCTCCTGACTCCCTTAGATCTGAGTTGACTGGACGTTTATTTGGACGATTTTCAAGACTTCGGTTCAGCTGTGATAAGGCAACAACCGGGCACTGCATTTCTTTAGCCAACGCCTTTAAGGATCGTGAAATCTCCGAAATTTCAGCAGTTCGCCCTTCTGTTTTGCCCGTCTTCAACTGCATCAACTGCAAATAGTCGACCATGATTAACGCCAAATCACCATGTTCTCGGACAATACGTCTTGCTCGGCTACGCATTTCATTTGGACTAATGCCTGCCGTGTCGTCAATAAACAAGGGCTTTCCCTTGAGCATATTAACGGCCGCCGTTAACTTCGGCCAATCCTCTTCAACAAGTTGCCCGTTTCTAACACGGGTTTGGTCGATTTTACCTAGTGACGATAACATACGTGTAACCAACTGGTCTGCAGGCATCTCTAAGCTGAACACCAATACCGGACGTTGCGTGCCCATCAGAGCATTCTCAACCAGGTTCATGGCAAATGTGGTTTTCCCCATAGAAGGACGTGCCGCAACTATGATTAGGTCTGAAGGCTGCAGACCTCCTGTTTTTGTATCTAGGTCATCAAAACCTGTGGTGACCCCCGTGAGGGCGTCAGCATTATTAAACAGATGGTCAATGCGCTCCACGGCCCGTTTCAAAAGCGGGTTGATCGGCTCAGGTCCTCCTTGATTTGGACGATTCTCTGCGATCTGAAAGATTTTCTGCTCAGCTTCGTTCAGGATTTCATCTGAACCACGCCCCTGAGGTGAAAATGCATTTTCGGCTATTTCATTGGCAACGTTGATCATCTGGCGCAGTAATGCACGATCTCGGACGATTTCAGCGTATGCACGTATGTTAGAAGCACTCGGCGTATTACGCGCCAATTCAACTAAGTAAACAAGCCCCCCTACCCGTTCTAAATCATCATTGCGATCCAACTCCTCCGACAGGGTAACAACGTCGATCGGACGGCTATCATCGACCAGTTTTTGCATGGTTCGGAAGACAATGCGATGCTCCGAGCGATAAAAGTGACCATCCACCAAAATCTCAGAGACGGTATCCCATGCATTATTATCCAACATAAGCCCACCCAGCACTGATTGCTCAGCTTCGAGTGAGAAAGGAGGGGCTTTTATCTGGTCAACGATGTCTTGTTGAGGATCAGCATAGTCCATAATAAGTACCTGATATGAATCGAAAGAGAAGCATTGGAAGGGGGACCATTGTAACGACTCGTCTATTGCTGAGACAAGCATTTGCGTTACGCAAAAAAAACGCCGTGTACTCGAAGAGTTACACGACGCTTGAGTTGTGTCTAGGTGCTGGAATTATTCAGCAACAACAACCAACTTGATAGATGCATTCACTTCTGGGTGCAATTGCAGACCAATGTTGAATTCACCAATGTGACGAATTGTACCAGACGGCAAGCGAACTTCGCTCTTGCAAACTTCAATACCTGCACCTGTAATCGCATCAGCAATGTCACGCGTACCAATTGAACCAAACAGCTTGCCTTCATCACCGGCTTTGGTGACAACAGACAATTCCATTTCATTCAGTTTCTCAGCGCGATCAATTGCAGCGGCTAATTTAGCAGCAGAAGCCGCTTCAAGCTCAGCACGACGCTCTTCAAAGCGTGCAATGTTGTCTGCAGTAGCAGAAACCGCTTTACCTTGAGGAACCAAGTAGTTACGGCCAAAGCCGCTTTTTACAGATATTTTGTCGCCCAGTTTTCCGAGCTTACCAATATTTTCGAGCAGAATAACTTCCATCTCGCAAACCTCTTTTTTCTGCAATAGTGTTGCAGTGTCTTAATTCCCAGCCGGGATTCGTGATCGCAGATCTAATAAAGCATCGATCAACGCGAGAATCACCAGCAATGTAACTACATAGGGACCCATAAAGACGATTGATAGATATAAAGCCACCAACCATGTCTTTCCAAGTGATCGTTTTGCTACCACGCCATGAACCAAAGCGATGCCTGCAACTAGAAGAGGCAGCAACAATAAGGCATACCATCGACTACTATTTGGCAGCAACGCATTTCCGGCAAGCAGAAGGATCACCAAGCTCACTGCGAATACAAGTGGCAATCGCAGTGAATGAAACTCTTGTTGAAACCCACCTGGATTATACAATCCGGCTTGCCAGCTTCTAGCCAACATCAAACACCCCAACACAACGGCAACATGAAATGCCGTAATGGCGCCCAAAATCAAGTTTCGTATATTCTCGTCCGAAAACCCGTTTAGAGCAGATGCAGGATTGGCAGCACTGCGTTGAGTAACCAGCTGACGAGCTACCTCAACAATTTGATCCAGCAAAGATCCTAACCCTAGCTCAAGTAGAAAACTCACAACAATACCCATGGGTACAACTGCGATTAACACTTGCTGCCAACTTGACGTTGTCCGTAATACCGTTGCCAGTACAAAACTGCTAACGATAACTACGGCCGCACTGGGATCACCCGAAAGCACCCATGCAATGGCTGGCAGTAATGCCCAGATTAAAATCTTTAACGCATCCGACACACCCCTTCTCAGAGTGATCAGACTTACGGCTGCTGCACTTACCCAATAGAGCAATGGCAGCATGGCCGCAATAACAACCACCATGATCGCCTGATTACGCCCCTTCATAATCACTTCTGCAAGGGTACGCATCATGGCGAGAACCCTTTCTACTGGTGACCGTCAGTATACGGCAGCAATGCGATGTAACGCGCGCGTTTAATCGCTGTTGCCAACTGACGCTGGTAACGTGCTTTAGTGCCAGTGATACGGCTTGGTACAATTTTACCAGTTTCAGTAATGTAGGCTTTCAATGTTTCTAAATCTTTATAATCGATTTGTGAAACACCTTCAGCGGTGAAGCGACAAAACTTACGGCGACGAAAAAAACGGGCCATGTTAACTCTCCTAAAAAATGGAATTAATCTTCAGCAGTTTCCTGCTCATCAGCATCGACATCAATATCGCTTGAGTCATGATCTCTTGACTGACGGTCACCACGATCTTCACGACGTGGCTTACGCTCTTCACGAGACTCTGCTGCTTTGATAGGAGAGATTTCAGTGATCGCTTCTTTACAACGAATGATCATGCTACGCAAAACGGCATCGTTGTAACGGAAAAGACTTTCAAGCTCGTCCAGGGTTTCCTGGTTGCATTCAATGTTCATAAGAACATAGTGCGCTTTATGAGCATTGTTGATTGGGTAAGCCATTTGACGACGGCCCCAATCTTCCAGACGATGAATAGCGCCTTCAGCACCTTCGATCAAATTTTTGTAACGCTCCAGCATTGCTGGAACCTGCTCGCTCTGATTCGGGTGAACCAGAAACACGATTTCGTAATGACGCATTGTTGCTCCTTACGGTTTTACAGCCCTCAGATCACACGTTTGGTGTCACCGAAAGCAAGGAGTTAATAAAATAAAACGGAGCCATATTCTACGCTGTCAAGTTTTTATTTACAACAGCAAAACAGGCTATATTGTCAAGCTTCTCGAATCTCAAAGCTGTGCGTAATCTCAACACCACCCTTTTCCAGCATCAAAGAGGCTGAGCAGTACTGTTCAGCCGATAAGGTCACAGCACGACTCACATGTGACTCTTTTAGGCCTTTACCAGTTACAATAAAATGAACGTGTATTTTGGTGAAGACGGCAGGCACAGCGTCTGCACGTTCAGACTCTATTTCCGCAACGCAATCCGTGACATCTTGCCGCGATTTTTGCAGTATTTTTACCACATCAAAACTCGTACAGCCGCCTAATCCAAGCAGCATCAGCTCCATAGGTCGAGGCCCTTGCTGCAGATCTGCATCAATCATGACATCAAATCCGCTGCCGCTGGTGCCCTTAAAGCGAAGATCGCCATCCCATTTTACGCTTGCTTTCATAATTTAATCATCCAGTTCAAACCTTATGCAAAAAGGCGTTGTAATTCATGACCGGGGTCATCGGCTCGCATAAACGCCTCCCCGACTAAAAAGGCATTCACCTGATGCGAACGCATCAAACGCACATCATCCGGTGTGACGATACCGCTCTCAGTGACAACAATACGATCGGTTGGTATCTGCTCCAACAGACTGAAGGTATTGTTCAAAGAAACCTCAAAACTGTGCAAATCCCGGTTATTAATGCCTAGCAGACGTGTATTTAAGGGTAATGCGCGCTGCAGCTCCTCTGCACCATGAACCTCAACCAAAACATCCATTCCCAACGCCTGCGTCAAAGCCGACAGATCACGCAACTGCTCATCCGTCAGCGCCGCGACGATCAACAAGATACAATCGGCACCCAATACTCTGGCTTCATAGATCTGATAAGGGTCTACAATAAAGTCTTTACGTATCACGGGTAGTCGACATGCATTTCTCGCTTGCTGGAGATATTCGTCAGCCCCTTGAAAAAAATCTACATCAGTAAGTACCGACAAACAACTGGCACCTGCTTTTTCATAACTGATGGCGATGTCGGCAGGGTTGAAGTCTTCTCGAATCACACCTTTAGATGGGCTGGCTTTTTTTGCCTCCGCAATAATGGCAGATCGTCCTTCCGACAACGCCGACTCCAGCGCCTGAACAAACCCTCTGGGCTCGAACTCTGTGCCTTTTTGCGCCTCTATTTTAGCCTTCAGAGCATCAATACTGACCTGAGCCGAGCGTTCGGCAACCTCTTCATGCTTGCGCGCGATGATTTTTTTTAAGATGGTTGGCGTATCGCTCATGACTCACCCTTATTAAATTGTTGACTAAACTCAGCTAACGCTGTCATTTTTTTCAGTGCTAGCCCTTGATCCATCATTTCAAAGGCTTTAACGACACCATCTTGGTGTGAATCCGCTTCACCACCCAACCAAATAGCTGCACCAGCATTCAGTGCGATAATGCTTTTGGCTTTAATTGAGACTTTATCCACACCACCGGAAAATGCATTCTGTATTATCAGGAGCGAATCAGCCGCGCTCTTGACTTCCAAACCTATGAGACTTTGACTGTCAACACCGAGATCTTCAGGTGTTATCGAGTATTCCGTCACTTGCCCATCCTTAAGCTCAGCTACATGCGTATGCGTGGCCAAACTAATTTCATCTAAACCATCGTCTGCATGCACGACCAAAATATGCTCAGCCCCTAACTGCTGCATCACCTCAGCCATAGGTCGACAAAGCTTTTCACTAAACACCCCGATCACCTGGTGCTTGACCCCAGCCGGATTGGTCATCGGACCTAATATGTTAAACAATGTCCGCAAGCCTAGAGACTTTCGGGCACCGATGGCATGCTTCATCGCACCATGATGGGAAGGCGCAAACATAAAACCGACTCCGACTTCATCGATGCACTGTGCAACTTCATCAGGCGTAATCCCCAAAAAAATCCCCGATGACTCCAGCACATCGGCACTACCGCTGCTGGACGATACGGCACGATTTCCATGCTTGGCAACCTTGACACCTGCCGCTGCGGCAACGAAAGCCGAAGCAGACGATATATTGAAAAGATTGGCACCATCTCCGCCCGTTCCAACAATATCAACTAAGCGCTTTTCCGTCTTGGGCGTCACTGGCACAGCCAACTCTCGCATCACCTGAGCAGCCCCCGTAATTTCGTCGATGGACTCACTCTTCATTCTCAATGCAACCAAGAATGCCGTGATCTGAGACTCCGTACACTGACCCGTCATGACTTGACGCATGACATCTACCATTTCAGCACGACTTAAATCTAAGTGCTCAACAACCCTAGCCAGTGCCTGCTGTATATTCATGGATCAAATCTCCGTAAACCGATTAAGTGGTACTTTTTATCTTTCGAAGGAAATTGGCCAGCAACTCATGCCCCTGCTCCGTTAAAATGGACTCAGGATGGAACTGAACACCTTCGGCACCGGATGGAATATGCCTGATTCCCATAATTTCATCAACTGAACCATCTTCATGTGCCGTCCACGCCGTTACTTCAAAGCAATCAGGAAGGCTTTTATGATCAACAACCAACGAGTGATAACGTGTCACTCTAAGAGGATTATTCAAGCCTTGAAACACTCCTTGTCCTTCGTGATATACCAGAGACGTTTTGCCATGCATTACTTTGGCCGCCCTCTGCACGTTGGCACCAAAGACTTGCCCCAGACTTTGGTGCCCCAAACACACGCCCAGCACAGGGATTTTGTTTGCAAAGCGTTGAATGGCTTGCATTGATATCCCTGATTGGTCTGGTGTACAGGGGCCTGGAGAGATAACCAGAGCCGCAGGATTAAGCTGTTCAGCTTCTGTCAGCGTGAGTTGATCATTACGATAGACCTCGACTTGCTCACCTAGCTCACGAAAATAGTGCACTAAGTTCCAAGTGAAGCTGTCGTAATTGTCGATCATCAGTAGCATTCAGTGGCGACCTCTTCTAAACAAATGGATATTAAGGATTGGCTTTATAACTCAAACGCTCTTCAAACGCCTATATCAAAGTGTATCACAGCACAACATCACTCTGAAAAAGCTCAATTCATTTAATTAAGTCTCCTTGGGCCACTTAAACAGACGCTGACGCCCCTTCCGACCTATCAACAGGTAAACAAAGACATTCATTTTCCAGTCAGCTTGTGAGGCTATACTTAGCGGCATATATTGATTTGGAGTGATTAAATGCTTAAGCGTTTTTTTCAGGCAGCATCCATTAGCTGCATACTTAGCCTTACGGTTGCCTGTGCCACTTCGCCGACTGGACGCTCTCAATTTACGCTTTTTAATGAGCAACAGCTGGCACAAATGGGCAGTACGAGCTTTGAGCAATTAAAACAGGAAGAAAAAGTCTTAAAGCATGCCTCGACCCGCAATTACGTCCAATGCATTACCAATCAGTTGTTGCGTGCCAACAATATTCAAGGGAGCTGGGAAGTGGAAGTGTTTGATTCGCCCACACCCAATGCATTTGCACTACCGGGTGGAAAAATTGGCGTTTATAAGGGCATGATCGACCTAGCTGAAACTCCCGATCAATTGGCCGCCGTGATTGGTCACGAAATTGCGCATGTTGTCGCCAAGCACGGAAATGAGCGTGTTTCGGCTGACTTCGCCACTCAGATGGGTGTCGCCGTGCTATCCGGCATCCTTGCCAATCGTGACAAACCCAATGACCAACTCCTTGCCGCGTTAGGTATTGGCACTCAGGTCGGCATTCTTTTACCCTTTTCTCGGCAACACGAAACCGAAGCTGATCTCATCGGACTGGATTTAATGGCACGGGCGGGTTTTGATCCACGACAGAGCATCAACCTTTGGCAAAACATGGCCGCAAAAGCGAGCACAGCCCCCATTGAATTTCTATCCACCCACCCAGGCCCTAACAATCGAATTCGAACACTAGAGAATGCAATGCCAAGCGCAATGCAGGCTTACGAACAAGCGATTCGTAGTGGACAGCGTCCCAACTGTAAAAAACCTTAGAACCAACGCTGATTTTTAGACAAAAAAAAGCGAGAACTCAATCTCGCTTTTTTTGCCTAAAGAACATCAGACTTTTACAATCGACACATCTTCCGCTTGCAAACCCTTGTCACTCTGGCGAACATAAAAACGAACTTTTTGCCCTTCAGCCAATGAGCGATGTCCTCTGCCACGAATATTTCTAAAATGAACAAACACATCATCGCCGTTATCCCGTGTAATAAAGCCAAATCCTTTTGAGGCGTTAAACCACTTGACCGCTCCAGCCTCTCGATCGTCATCTTCGCTGATAAAGTCGTCATCTTCATCAAGCGTATTTTGTACGGCGGATGCGTTCGACAATGAGCTCGCCTGAATAAACCCCGCACCAAACACCAAAGCAAATGTAATCGCCAACACTAGGTACAGATTATCTGCCAATAGGCTTACCACAACCGCAACAATAACGGCAACAACACCACTCACAATACTATTTTTGATCAATTGATTACCACTCATCTATCTTATCTCTTTCACTTTTTAATACTTAGAATTTAGATACAATACACATCTACACCTGTTGCGTTACCCGACAAGGTATGCACAACAGAATTACAACCTGCAGGTATATCGTAGTTTACACCTTTTTTCAATGCGTTATGATCACGATATAGAGAATGGTCTAACCTTATTCAAACATTGACACCGAAATGACAGGTACATCAACATGTCCGAACTGACGCGTATGCAGGATTTAGAAAGCCGAGTGGCATTCCAAGAAGATGCGATTGACCAGCTTAGCAGCATCATCGCTCGTCAAGAAAAAGAAATTGAGCGATTGACGCACTCATTAATCCATCTCAACAACCGTCTGAACGAGCTCAGTGTCGGTTCCGAGCCACTAGTTGATCAACTACCTCCTCACTACTGAGCCTCTTTATGACTGTTTTGACGTCTATTAACCGATGCTTCATCCGATTATTAACGCGTATTCGGGTCATAGGTCAAGATAAGCTGCAGCGAAACGCTCAGGTGTATTATGTACTGGAGCATGCATCCTCAGTTAATAGGCTGATTTTGGCCCAGTGGCTAGAAGCGCAAGGGGTTCGTTTTTGTTCGGAGCAACTTATTGACGTAAACGCGCTTCATACTCAAAGCACGCTAAGCCTTGAGAAATTGATTGATCGACAATTGAGTCAATCTGATGATGAGATTCTGCTACAACCCATCACGCTGCTCGTCGGCCATATGCCAGCGAGTCAACCGACTAAGTTAATGACACTCTTCAATGAGAGTTGGACAAAACCAACGCCTTTTCTATCTTGGTTTAACCTTTTGATAAAAGGCCGATCCACACTCATTCGTATTGACGAACCCTTACATTTACGTGATATCAGCCAACCGGGCATTTCGTCACTGGTCATACTTCAACGCTGCATTTGGTTGCTCAGTGAACATTTTCAGCGTACACAACAAGCGATTCTTGGCCCTGACCTATCGAGCAAACGTGCACTCATCAACCAAGTCATCATGTCGCACGACATTCAGAACATTATTTATCGGCATGCACAAGAGTCACCCAAATCCATTATAAAAACAGAAGCAGCCTTGCGAGCTCAGCTCAACAAAATGATAGCGGATTTTCGCCCTCAAACCGCGAGAGTGCTTAATCGTATGATCGCGTTTATGTTGAAGCGCCTCTATCAAGAGATCAACTTGAGTGGGATTGAGTCACTGCAAAAACTGGCATTAACCCATAACCTCGTTTACCTTCCCTGTCATCGCAGTCATTTAGATTATATATTACTTTCGTGGCTGCTCTACCAAAACGGACTGATGGTCCCCCATGTGGTCGCTGGGGATAACTTGAACATTCCCATTGTGGGCAAGCTTCTACGTCAAGGAGGGGCTATTTTTATCCGGCGGCAATTTAAAGGGGATCGCGATTACTCAACGCTTTTCCGTCGCTATCTAATTTTAATGATGCAGCGCGGCCATAGTATTGAATACTTTGTTGAAGGAGGACGCAGCCGAACAGGACGTCTATTGCCAGCCAAAACAGGTCTGCTTGATATGACATTGGACGCAGCAAGCCAGCTCCCCACTCGTCCAATCGCCTTTATCCCCGTTTGGATTGGCTATGATCGATTGGTTGAAAGCCATAGCTATCAACAAGAATTATCCGGTCAGAAAAAAAAGAAAGAGAGCTTAATCGGCACACTCAAGTCTGCACGGATTTTGTTTCAATCCTACGGCAAGGTTTCCTTAAACATAGGTGAAGCGGTTCTTCCTGATGATGTGAGCCACCTGCCCTCTGAACAACGTGTGCACGCCATTGCTCATCTCGTTATGAGCCGAATCAATGCGGCATCCGTGCCAATGCCAATGAGCCTTATCGCGACTTTGCTTTTGAGCACACCCAACCTATCTATCGCCGAAAATGACTTAACGCAGCGTATTCGCGAACTCTACGCATTCCTATTGCCCGATCACCCATCTATAGAATTGCCTATACAGCAATGGTGTCAAGATGCCATCGACCGTCATCAAATCATCAGAAATGGGGCTTTTATTACGGTCAATGAAGCGCAGGCAGCTGAGTTAACCTTTTATCGAAACATGTTGCTGCACGAGGTCGCTCTACCCGGCTTATGGCTGCTCGTCCTGCGTCGATTACCCAAGACATCCCATCTAAAACGCCTGCAGCTCATGCTGGCTGTTTACCCATTCCTTGCCGCTGAACTGAGCTTAAATACTGAATCCG
Organism: Nitrincola alkalisediminis; assembly: GCF_009821115.1. Lineage (GTDB taxonomy): Bacteria > Pseudomonadota > Gammaproteobacteria > Pseudomonadales > Balneatricaceae > Nitrincola > Nitrincola alkalisediminis. The sequence continues at coordinate 445,156 of NZ_VYTY01000002.1, forward strand.
CAGAGCCTTTACGCTCTGTGCAAATGGCGTATCAAGCGCTAAATGACTTTGGGCTGCTTTCTTCTGAACAGCCAACGATCTCAATACACCTGATGCGACTCGTTGAGCCGATTTTATTGAGACAATACCTATTACTACTGACCCTGCAGGCAAAAACAGTGCCTGCTAAAGCGGATGAACTGATTGCGCGCACACAGGCTTTAGCCATTGAGATACACGACATGTTCGGCTTCCATGCTCCAGAGTATGCGGATAAACGTGTTCTGGAGAGCTTTATCAATCAACTATTGGAACATCAACTGCTTGTCGCACATGAGGGCATTCTGCAAACCTCAAGACCCTTAAGGCCTATTTTGAGATTGTGCGAGCGCATTCTGTCAAAACACCTTACCGATAAGGCTAAACGCCTATTAGAGACACGTCACTAGTAGCTGTCAGTCAAACTTTTTTAACGCATAAATATCGTAACGGCAGGATTTCCCCTCCAACTGATAGGTTGGAGGCGTACCTTCGACACAAGGCGCCTTTCGCGGTCGTTTGACGACAACTCGGTAGCGTGCCGCTTTAAGGGCAGCCTCCAATAAAGCTGCCGCATCGTTATCTTGCCCAACGAGACTGCGAAACAAGAGCATTTCCTTTTTTACCTGCGCCGATTTTTCGGTGTGGGGAAACATTGGATCAAGATACACGACATCTGGCTTATCCTCTGAGCTCAAGGAATTCAACCACTCGATTGAGTCCACCTCTTTGCACGTCATACGTTCAACGATTTCCGCTATTTCAGAAACTCGACGTGCTTGCTCGACACCATCATTGAGCAGCTCAAACACCAACGCTGAACGCTCAAGCAGGATAACAGAGCACCCCAAGGTCGCTAACACAAACGCGTCCCGACCTAAACCTGCAGTCGCATCGACGACTAGGGGTCGCACCCCTTTATTCAAGCCACAGGCCTTGGCAATTAACTGCCCTGTGCCGCCACCAAATTGACGTCGATGCGCAACCGCACCTGAGACGAAATCTACTCTAACGGGGCCCGGCCGCTTTTTGCCCGTCACCTGCAACTGTATCCCCGTTTGATCGACAATGAGCAAGCAGGCATAGTCACTGGTATCTAAACACTCATGCCCGCTCGCTGGCACATTCAGCTTATGCGCCAGCGCTTGAGCTGGCCGCTCAAAGGCCTCATCAAACCAGGTACAAGCAAGATTTAAAGCGCAACTCATCGACTCTAACTACCACTTCCAAAGAAATACACAAGTAAAAGAACAGCGCCCAATATCATACGGTAGATGACAAACGGCATCATGCCAATGCTTGCAATCCACTTAAGGAAAAGATGAATACAACACCAGGCGCTTACCCCAGCGACTAAAGCCCCCAGAAACAACATTTCAAGTGGTAAGACGCTGACCCCAGTTTGCACGCGCGCCATCATCATGACACAGGCACCGAACGTGACGGGAATTGATAATAAAAATGAAAAACGAGCAGCCGACTGACGATCAAAACCAAGTAATAATGCGGCCGTGATCGTAGAGCCTGAACGAGAAGTCCCCGGTATCAACGACATTGCCTGAGCAAGTCCGATCCAAACCGCATCTTTAACGTTAATTTCAGACAAGGAACGACGTTCAGAACGATACACGTCAGCCAACCCCATTAGCGCACCAAAAACAATTGTTGTTACAGCGATAATTAAAATAGAACGCCCCCAGTGCTCAATAGCAGAGACAAATAGCCCTCCGGCTATCACAGCAGGCAGTGTTCCTAATATCACCAACCAACTCAATAGCCCTTCTGACGTAGAAACACCCTTGAGAGACAAGATCCAAGCCTTAAACAACAAGAGAATATCCTGTCTAAAATACACTACAACCGCGATCAGGGTCCCCAAATGTACACCCACATCAAACGCTAAGCCTTGATCCTCCCAGCCCCAAAGCTGGGCTGGTAAAATGAGATGTGCCGAACTGGAAATTGGAAGAAACTCCGACAACCCCTGAACCAAGGCTAGAAAAATGATTTGAATCCATTCGCTTACATTCATTGCTGGTCCTTTTTCTTCCAAGCCACATCATCCCTTAAGTACACAGGCCTAACTTCATCGGCAAGGCTAACCTGCCCCCTAGCCAATGACTCTTTAGCAAGTGTGAGCATCGCTGCAGCCGTCGGATAAATAGACTCAGGCTGATCTAACAAGAGGTTTACCTCGGATAATGACTCCATCGCCTGGGCATACGCCCAACCGCTGCCGACACCCATCACCTGAGAAAAAGAATCGGGCACATACACATCGCTCGGTGCAGACACGCGTTCTTCCACTTCATAGACTATTTTCCCTTCATCGAAGCGAATGAGTGCCCAATAGACCTCATCCATACGCGCATCCAAGGCCGTTAAAATGGGCAATCCTTGAGCTGCTGATTGAGCCGTTATGGCCATAGCCGCCAGTGTCGATACCGGAATCAAAGGTAAATCTGCGGCCAACCCTAATCCTTGTGCAACACCCGTTGCAATTCGGATGCCGGCAAAGGACCCAGGGCCACGCCCAAACGCAATCGCATCAAGATCCTCAAGCCTTAAAGACGAGGATGCTAATATAGACTGCACCATTGGCAATAAGAGATGGGTATGACGTCTTGGCTCTATTCGAAACTCCTGCGTCAGCTCATCTCCGTTTAAAAGAGCGACTGAGCAAGCATCCGTTGACGTATCTAACGCAAGTATTCGCGACATCAGTGTATATTCCGCACAACAATATTTTACGAGCCATTCTAACGATTCAACAAACAGAATGCACAGCCCAGAAATTGAGTTAAATGTATTTTTCGCCCCAACGCGGTAAAAGAGCATGCTCCAAACCTAGTTGAGATAAGATTCTTGCAACCACAAAATCAATCAAATCGTCGATTGTTGTCGGCTGATGATAAAAGCCAGGACAAGCCGGCAAGACCACTGCCCCCATCCTTGATAATTTCAACATATTTTCGAGATGAATTTCAGAAAAAGGCGCCTCCCTGGGCACTAATATTAATTGGCGACGCTCTTTTAACGCCACATCAGCCGCACGTTCAATGAGGTTATTACTGGCTCCACAAGCAATGGCCGATAACGTGCCTGTACTACAGGGGCAAATCACCATCGAGGAGGGTGCACCCGAGCCTGACGCCAAGGGAGCCATCCACTGTTCACGACCAAAAACCTTAATTTGCCCTGAGCGCGCTTGATATTTAGCAGACAGGAATATCTCCTGCTGCTCAGCCGCACCCGGCAATCCGAGCGTCGTCTCAGTCGCTACCACCACCTGTGCCGCTTTAGAGATCATCAAAAATACTTGGCAATCCGCTGCCACCAAGCATTCAAGAAGACGCAATGCATATTGCACACCAGAGGCGCCCGTAATCGCCAGTGACACTCGCCGCGCAAACACCTCACTCATTTTAAGACTCCATTTAACGCGTCAATCAGCTTCTGATGAACACCGCCAAAACCACCATTCGACATCACGACAATGTCTGTGCCAGGTGTCACCGCGCCAAGCACAGCAGAGACCAGCTCAACCAACGAATCATGCACCTCTGAAGCAACGGGACTTTTTTCAACGAGCGTCTTCAAAGACCAATCGGTTCCAGTGGGTTGGAACCAAAAAACGCGGTCAGCTGCGGCAACCGATTCGACAAGCGCATGTTGATGCACACCCATCCTCATCGTGTTGGAGCGAGGCTCTATGATGGCGAACAAAGGCCGAGATCCGATATGCGCACGTGCACCCTCAAGCGTTGTTTTAATTGCTGTTGGATGATGTGCAAAATCGTCATACACTCTGATTTGATTGACTTCAGCCAGCAACTCCATTCTTCGTTTGACACCCGGAAAGCTCGACAAGGCCTCAGCTGCATGAGGAAAGGTGACGCCTACATGATGGGCCGCCATCATGGCATTTAAACCATTTAACACATTATGATGCCCCGTCAATGACCAATGGACATCACAAAGATCCTCTCCACCAACAACGACAGAGAAACCCCGCCCATCCTGGCTAAGTAAACGCGCTTGGATTGCCCCTTGCACCAATCCTGTTTTAACCACTTCACTCCAGCAGCCCATTGATAAAACCTGCTCTAGATTGACATCATCAGCCGGACATACGATTTGCCCGCTGGCCGGAATCAGACGCAGCAAGTGATGAAACTGACGTTGGATTGCACTTAGATCCGGAAAGATATCCGCATGATCATACTCTAAGTTATTCATGATCAACGTTCTGGGTCTATAGTGAACAAACTTCGAACGCTTATCAAAAAAAGCGGTATCGTACTCATCGGCCTCAATAACAAAAAACGGAGTTTCGCCCATGCGAGCCGAGGTCGTAAATCCCTTAGGAACACCACCGATAAGAAATCCTGGCGCCATTCCTGCCTGATCTAAAATCCAAGCTAACATACTCGCCGTGGTTGTTTTGCCATGAGTCCCTGCAACCGCCAAGACCCAACGATCACGGAGCACATGGTCGTGTAACCATTGCGGTCCTGAGGTATACGACAGTCCTTTTTCCAATACATATTCAACACAAGGGTTTCCCCTCGACATCGCATTACCAATAACAACTTGATCCGGTGCAGGATTGAGTTGTTCCGGATCATACCCTTCAATTACCTCAATACCCTGATCCTTAAGCTGAGTACTCATGGGTGGGTAGACATGTGTATCTGAACCCGTCACTTTATGCCCTAGTTGACGCGCAAGTATCGCCAAAGAGCCCATGAAGGTCCCGCAAATACCTAATATATGAATATGCACAGCCAAATAATCCTCAACATTAAATTGAGATCATCATAACAGTTTTCACCTGTGCTTTTCTGCCATCGAAACCAATAAAACATCTGTTTTTTGATCACTGACGGCCCGTATTTATCATGCATTTTCATGCAAAATCGCTTAAAATAATGGGGTTTAAAATTTGATACCGACTGACTAATCTGGGGACATGGAACGCAATGCAACTTCTGAGCAATTTCTTAAAGCACAAAAAAATTGATTCTGAACTGATTGAACTCATCGATACATTAATGCTGGCCTGTAAGGAAATCGCTTTACAGCTACGTGAGGGTGAGCTTGCAGGTGTGCTAGGCGTCTCCGACAACACCAACATTCAAGGTGAAACCCAGAAAAAACTGGATATCATTGCCAATGAAGTTTTAAAAAAAGTATTACTGGACAATCCTATCGTTAGAGGCGTTGCTTCAGAAGAAGAAGACTTTCCTGTTTTTGGAAACTCAGATGGACGCTTTCTAGTGACATTTGATCCCCTAGACGGGTCATCCAATATTGATATTAACGTTTCGGTCGGCACCATCTTCTCCATTCTTGAAGTGCCGGCAGGTGTGCATGAAAACTCCGTTGATTTATTTTTACAACCCGGTGTGCAACAGCTAGCGGCGGGTTATGTTCTCTATGGTCCATCGGCTGTGCTGTCACTTACCACGGGTGATGGTGTCAACATGTTTACACTCGCACACACTGGTGACTTCTTACTCACGCATGAAGACGTCACCATTCCCGCTGACACGTCCGAATTTGCGATCAACATGTCTAACCAGCGCTTTTGGGAACCTGGCATGCGCAATTACATTGACGATCTTCTTGCAGGATCGGAAGGCAGTCGTGGTAGAAACTTTAACATGCGCTGGGTCGCCTCCATGGTTGCCGAAGTGCACCGCATTCTGACCCGTGGCGGCATTTTCACATATCCTTGGGATTCTCGCGAACCCCAAAAGCCTGGAAAATTGCGTTTGATGTATGAAGGCAACCCCATGAGTATGCTAATTGAACAGGCAGGTGGAAAATCCAGCACCTGCTACTCACGCATTATGGAAATTCAACCAGACGCGATTCATCAACGCGTTTCCGTTGCCTTAGGCTCACGCAACGAGGTAGACACACTGCTGGAATACCATCAAGCGAATAAGAATGACTGATCATTAGTCTTATATCAGGCTCACGGCATTATCTTTATAATGCCAGTAATATCATTTTATTATTGACTTTCAATCTAAAGGAACTATCCGATGAGTTTCGTTAACGTACCTTCTGGAAAAGATCTACCCAATGACATCTATGTTGTTATTGAGATTCCGGCAGAAAGCTCTCCTGTCAAATACGAAATCGACAAAGACTCTGATGCCGTATTTGTTGATCGCTTCATGGCTGCGCCGATGTTCTACCCTGCCAACTATGGATACATTAACAACACCCTAGCCGATGACGGTGATGCGTTGGATGTATTGGTGATCACGCCTTACCCTGTTGCTGTAGGCTCTGTCGTGCGCTGCCGTCCTGTCGGGATTCTGAACATGACAGATGAAGCGGGTGAAGATGCCAAACTGGTTGCTGTTCCTCATCAAAAGCTGTCTCAAGCATACAACGACATTCAAGACATCAACGATCTGCCACAACTTACGAAAGACCGTATCGCTCATTTCTTCGAAAACTACAAAAAGTTAGAAGTCGGAAAGTGGGTTAAAGTTGAAGGCTGGTCTGATGCTGCGGCGGCTCGTCAAGCCATTCTAGATTCGGTTGCTGCGTACGAAGCTGCAAAGTAATGCAAAAAACACTCGGCATCTAGATACTAGATGCCGAGCACATCACGGACGTCGATTAATCTCGACGCCCGTGCTCAACTAAATCCTCAACTACCTCCTGTTCAACATGAAGATCATCGGCCTCTTGTGCTGAGGACGGTAAAATCAAATTCAGCACAATCGCAACAATGCCGCAAAGGCTGACACCCTGTAAGCTAAGCTCACCATCACCTAATGCCATCCCCCCTATTCCAAACACCAAGACGGTCGCGACAATTACGAGGTTACGCTGCTCTGCCATATCCACGCGCGCTTTGATCAGCGTATTCATACCAACCGCCGCAATCGAACCAAACAATAAAATCAAAATCCCACCCATGACAGGCGTCGGAATGGTCTGCAAAAACATACCAAACTTAGAAACAAATGCTAACAGGATGGCAAATCCTGCCGCCCAAATCATGATAATTGGATTAAATGCGCGCGTCAGCATGACGGCCCCAGTAACTTCCGAATAGGTCGTATTCGGCGGGCCACCAAACATCGCGGCTGCAGATGTCGCCAAGCCATCGCCAAACAACGTGCGATGCAACCCGGGCTTTTTGACATAATCTTTTCCTGTCACCTTACTGATCGCCAGAACGTCACCCACATGTTCTATCGCAGGTGCAATCGCGACGGGGATCATAAAAAGAATGGCCTGCCAATGAAACTCAGGCATGATAAATCCAGGCACTGCAATCAAAGGGGCATCTCGGACAGCATCAAAATTAACCATTCCCATCCAAAGTGCAGCAAGGTAGCCAACGACCACACCACACAAGATAGGCAAAAGTCGAAAAATCCCCTTGGCAAAAACGGCGACGGCGGCCGTTGTCACCAACGAAATCATTGAGACCAAGATCGCATCTTGATAAGGAAAGATCTCAAACGAACCATCCCCCGCCTTTCCCATCGCCATATTCACAGCAATAGGTGCGAGACCCAAGCCAATAATCATAATAACAGGGCCTATCACGACAGGCGGCAAAAGACGATGCAAAAACCCAGGACCACGCCAACGCACGAAAAGCCCAAGGCACATATACACCACACCCGCAGCTAAGAGAGCACCCATCGTTGCAGGCACCCCCCAACTCTGAACCGAAAAGATGATGGGCGCGATAAATACAAATGAAGAGGCTAAAAAAATGGGGACAGTTGCACCTGTCACAAAATGAAACAACAGGGTTCCAATGCCTGCCGTAAACAGGGCAACACTGGGATCCAAACCTGTTAATAAAGGCATCAAGACCAACGCACCAAAGGCAACAAAGAGCATTTGTGAACCCGCTAAAGCGGTTCGCCAGTGCATGGCCTTTTCTGTCCCGTCTTTCTCGCTAACCATTATATTCCCCTACTTAGTGCCAAAAATTTTATCACCGGCATCACCTAAGCCCGGAATGATGTAGCCTTTTTCATTCAAATGAGAGTCAACCGATGCCGTGAAGATATCCACATCTGGATGCGCAGCTTGTACCTTCGCGATCCCCTCAGGGGCTGCCACTAATACTAAAGCGCGAATACTGGTGCAACCCGCTTTTTTTAACATATCGATCGTGGCAATCATTGACCCACCTGTCGCCAACATAGGATCAACAATTAACGACATACGTGCATCTATATCACTTGCGAGCTTTTCAAAATACGCAACAGGCTCAAGCGTCTCTTCATCACGATACACACCAACAACCGATATTTTAGCGCTGGGAACCAACTCCAAGACGCCATCCAGCATTCCCAAACCGGCTCTTAAAATAGGCACTACCGTGATTTTTTTACCCTTAATGCGCTCGGCCGTCACGGGCCCTGCCCAACCTTCTAACTCATAAGGCTCTAATTCAAGATCCTTCGTCGCTTCATAGGTCAGTAAACACCCAACTTCAGCGGCCAATTGACGAAAACCCCGTGTGCTTTTGTGCACAGATCTCATCAAACCTAATTTATGCTGAACTAAGGGGTGGCGTATTTCGTGAACACTCATGAAAACCTCTCTGGTAATTGTTGGCGACTACACAACGGCGAGCCATGGTATGCATTTTTAGGGAAAGTCCGCTGACTTTCAACAACTGTCTGAATAGATCATTGAATATTCTATATTGCCCTTTTCATAATAGGTCAGTATCGTTTGCATTTTTTGAGTGCATCGTTTGCGAATTGCGCAGCGAGATACCTTTTGAATATGAAGTGAGATACAAGATGACCATGCCTGAGTTGAACGAAATTAAAAACGTCTTTGATGAAGCAGACCTTCTCTTCACTCAGCAACAGGTTGAAGATGCCATTACCCATATGGCAAAAGACATTACCGACGCATTAAGCCAATTAAACCCTGTGGTATTCAGCGTTATGAATGGTGGCCTTGTCATCACAGGCCAACTCCTCACACAACTAACCTTTCCTTTACAAGCCAGCTATTTACATGCAACTCGCTATCGAAATAGCACATCGGGTCACTCACTCGAATGGAAAGTTCCTCCAATGATTGACTTCAAAAATAGGCCTGTGCTGATTGTGGACGACATTCTGGACGAAGGGCACACGCTTGCCGAAATTCTAGAATACTGTCATGGGCAAGGTGCAAGCCAAGTCTATAGTGCGGTTCTGATCAATAAGCAGCATGACCGAAAAGCCCGCCCAGATTTAGTGGCAGACTTTGTCGGTTTACAGATACCAGACCGCTATATTTTCGGATATGGAATGGATTACAAAGGTTACTGGCGAAACGCTCCCGGTATTTATGCCGTAAAAGGGATGTAAAGCATCACCCATGCAGCTCTTCGTATAGTGCGATAAACTCCAGCGTCAACTTATGGGTTGGCGCCATTTTAATTAAGGGTTGCGCCGCATTATGCGACTCTTTCATTTTGACCGAGGATGAAATACGGGTTTTCATCACAGGCACGTCTTCAGCCTCTAATTCTGCGACCAAGCGCTGCGGCAAAGAAGCACGCGGCTGAAACTGATTGACGACGATTCCCTCAACAACCAAGGCTGAGTTGTGATCTACTCGTGTTTCTTGAACATTGTTGAGTAGGCTATATAACGCTTGGCGCGCAAACTCATCGCAATCAAAGGGGATTAAACAGCGCTCAGCACCGACCAGTGCCGAAAGTGTAAAGAAATTAAATGCAGGCGGTGTATCGATGTAGATGGCGTCAAAGTGTTCTTTCAACTCAACCAATGCATCACGAAGCTTGTAGATTTTATGCTTCGTCTCTAGCTTCGATTGCAAATCACCTAATTCAGGATTCGAAGGCATTAGTGACAAATGTTCAACAGGTGTCGGATGCACAAACTGCAAGGGCGACTGAGGCCGAAGCTGCAAACTTAATGTTTGCTCAAAAAAATCTTTAACATCTGTTTGCGGCAAGTTTGCATCATCACCCAGTAAGTAATGCGTCGAATTGCATTGCGGATCTAGGTCAATAATCAGCGTTTTGATCCCTTTTGTTGCACTAATTGCAGCCAAATTCACCGCAATGCTGGACTTACCCACTCCACCTTTCTGGTTGAACACCACTCTGATCATACCCACCTCTCCAGAGCCAACTTCAACAAGCTGACGTTCGCTTTTAATGCAACGCACTATCGCTAAAATCAACGCACGGGTCAACGTTGTTGAAGCCAAAGAACATCTAAGCCGATATAAAAGCGATTGATCTTAACAAAATGCGCTTAACTTCGCCTAACTAGCCGCTAACACACAAAAATATTCCATACAAATAGACACTGGTCTTAATTTAAGGCAAAATTATCCAATATTTTTGAATGCGAAAAGCAGTCCAAATCCTCTACAAAACTTGCACGAAAGACGCAAGCTGCACGTTCAAGCTAGGTCTTGAGATGGAAAAATCTTACCTTTTAATTAACAAGGATAAGAGTGCGAGAGGCTTAGGTGTTCAATTTGTGTTCAAATACACGCGATCAACCCCATGACTACAGAGAAGCTAAAGAATGGATATTCGTAAGGTCAAAAAACTGATCGAACTACTTGAAGAATCCAATATCAACGAAATTGAGATCAAAGAAGGTGAAGAGTCGGTTCGCATTAGTCGCGGCTCAAGCATTAGCGCACCTGTTTACCAGCCCGCTCCACATTACATGAGTGCAGCGCCAGCCCCTGCTACACAAAGCGCTCCTGTCAGCGCTGCAGCACCCGCGGCTGAACCTGCTGCATCTACAGGTCACGTCATCCGTTCACCGATGGTCGGTACGTTTTACGGTGCGCCATCACCTAGCTCACCTGCTTTTACCGCAGTAGGTAAAACAGTTAAAGCTGGCGATGTCATCTGTATTGTTGAAGCCATGAAAATGATGAATCAGATTGAAGCAGACAAATCGGGTGTTGTTGAAGCGATTTTGGTTGAAGATGGACAACCCGTTGAGTTTGATCAACCTCTGTTCACAATCGTCTAAGCCCTCAATTTAACGTAAGGATCTTTCCAAGATGCTGGACAAAGTTCTGATTGCCAATCGTGGTGAAATTGCTTTGCGAATTCTGCGAGCATGTAAAGAGTTGGGCATTCGAACTGTTGCAGTTCATTCTGTGCCCGATCGTGACTTGATGCACGTACGCCTCGCTGATGAAGCCGTTTGTATTGGACCGGCCTCCTCTGCTAAAAGCTATTTAAATATTCCTGCACTGATCAGCGCAGCTGAAGTCACAGACTCGGTTGGCATACATCCTGGATACGGTTTTTTAGCTGAAAGCGCTCTTTTTGCTGAGCAAGTAGAACGTTCTGGCTTTACGTTCATTGGCCCAACTGCTGATGTTATCCGCCTGATGGGGGATAAGGTTTCAGCCATTGCTGCGATGAAAAAAGCCGGTGTACCGACAGTGCCTGGATCAGATGGCCCTCTTCCAGACAACAATGATGAGCTTTTCGCGATCGCTCGCAAAATTGGCTACCCTGTGATTGTTAAAGCCGCAGCAGGTGGTGGCGGGCGCGGTATGCGTGTTGTTCAAGCCGAAGCCCATCTCCTGAATGCCATTCATGTCACTCGCTCAGAAGCGGGTGCGGCATTTGGTGATGACACCCTCTATATGGAAAAATTCTTAGAGAGACCTCGCCACGTTGAGGTGCAGGTACTGGCTGATGGTCAAGGCAATGCTATCCATTTATTTGACCGTGACTGCTCAATGCAGCGCCGCCACCAAAAAGTCGTCGAAGAAGCTCCAGCACCGATGATTGATGAAGAAGCACGCCAAGCTGTTTTCAAAGCCTGTGTTGATGCCTGTATTCACATTGGATATCGCGGTGCGGGTACATTTGAGTTTTTGTATGAGGATGGCAAATTTTACTTTATCGAAATGAACACGCGTGTTCAGGTCGAGCACCCGGTAACAGAGCAAGTCACAGGTGTGGATATTGTAAAAGAGCAATTACGCATCGCTTCCGGTCTCCCGCTGTCATTCAAGCAAGAAGATATTGTTCTACGCGGGCATGCCTTCGAGTGTCGCATCAATGCTGAAGACCCGAAAACGTTTCTTCCCTGCCCAGGCAAAGTCACACACTTCCATGCCCCAGGCGGTAACGGTATTCGCGTTGACTCTCATCTATACGATGGTTACACCGTTCCACCTCATTATGATTCGCTGATTGCTAAGCTCATCACCTATGGTGAGGACAGAGAAACAGCGTTACGTCGAATGAAAAACGCACTTGATGAAACGATGATTGATGGTATTCGTACCAATATCGCACTTCATCAGGATATTGTTCGCGACAGCAATTTCGCAAACGGTGGTGTGAACATTCATTATCTTGAGAAAAAGCTCGGTCTTTGATTCAGAAAAGCCCGCTTAACAGCGGGTTTTTTTTGTGTAATTACGTAAACGCCTCTTACACCCTAGGTTTTTATCCACCTTCAGACAGAAGAACGGCTGACATCATGCTTTGATTAAGCGATACTTTGCGCATTCTGTTGTTATTGGAGTCATCATGCCCTGGTTACAAATTTCGTTATCAACTACACCCGACTGCGCTGAACAATACGAGGATATTCTTCTCGCGGCTGGATGCGCCGTCGTGAGTTACCAAGACGCAGAAGATGAACCCATTTTCGAGCCCGACTTAGGTACAACCCCCTTATGGTCCAACACCATCGTCACGGGGTTGTTTGATGCCGAATATGATTTAAATGAAACCCTCGCATTGATCAAAGCAGAGCAGATGGCAACATGGCCTGACTCTGAAAACCTTCCTAGTATCAAAGCCGAAATACTTGAAGATAAAGACTGGGAACGTGAATGGATGGACAATTACCATCCAATGAAGTTTGGTCAACGCCTATGGGTCTGCCCAAGCTGGAAACCGGTCCCTGACCCAAACGCAGTCAATTTACTTCTCGATCCGGGGTTAGCGTTTGGAACAGGCACCCATCCAACCACCGCCCTATGCTTGGAATGGCTAGATGCCGAAGATTTAAATGATAAGTTTGTCATAGATTATGGCTGCGGTTCCGGCATATTAGGGATTGCCGCACTCCTGTTAGGCGCACAATCAGTACATGCCGTCGATATAGACCCGCAAGCCTTGTCAGCCACCCAAGACAACTTACTAAGAAACGGACTGCACGGTGACCTTCTTCACACGTTTTATCCCGAATCGATGCCTACGGATATGGCGGACATCCTAGTTGCAAACATTTTAGCAGGTCCACTCAATAGCTTATGTCCTACGCTCTCTAAATTAGTTAAACCCGGCGGAAAGCTTTTACTGTCTGGCTTACTGTCTGCTCAAGCCGATGAACTGATTGACACCTACAGCAACAGCTTTATTATGGAAGCTCCTGTCGAAAAAGAAGGCTGGATTCGCCTCAGTGGTACGCGCCGCTCGTGAATATAGAAATGATTACCACCCACTGCCCTCACTGCCATACGCAATACAAAATTACGCCTGGCCACCTAAAAATAGCTTCGGGAAAGGTTCGGTGTGGGAAGTGCTTGAGTGTGTTTGATGCTCTGCCCGAAACACCGACATGGACAGACTCACCGGAAACAACCGATGTGGGTCATAACCCCCACATCGGCTCACACTCAACAGATTTTCTAAAACCCCCATCGTCAGATGATGAAAACAACATCAACACCTCGTTGTTTGCCCAGACGAATGATTCCGACGATGCATCTGACGCAATCAAATTAGCCAATGATCTGCATGCACCACAGCAAACGCCGAATTCAAACGCTATCGAGCAACCTTTATCTCAGCTTGCATCTCAACTTCGTCAACTAAACACCGCTCAGATCGATACGGAAGCCCTTCAGGGCAAACCGTTTTTAGATATAAAAGCGGAACCACTGAATCTACGCAACCCTGACTTCAAACAGCCCAAAAGCAATGATCTACCCATTATGCTCATGTGCTTTTTGGGTATTCTAATCCTAACTTTTCAAGTCTTATGGTTTGAACGTCAATCTCTGGCCAAGTACCCAGCACTTGATAGTGCCTACCAGGTCATTTGCGTATTGATGAATTGCGACCTACCCAGTCATAAGGCGTATCAGGAAATTGTGTCTCATCAACTGATCATCAGGCAGCACCCTCGTGAACCAGATGGGTTGATTGCAAGCTTGGTGATTGAAAACACGGCGCATTTTTCGCAACCCTTCCCAGTCCTGCGCCTCTCTTTTACGGATCAAAAAAATACACAAGTTGCGGTACGCGCCTTCAGGCCTCAAGAATATCTCAACTCTCCCCTGTTTGATCCCCAAAGAATGCCAACAAAACAGCGACTTGAGGTTGGACTCGAAATGATGAAACCCATTGAAGGCCACTTAGGCTATACCCTCAACATTCTGCCCTCTCACTAAACAAACTGATCTTTAGATCAAAAAATCATCAGAATCGACTTGGAGCCCTCGGCCAGAAGCGGTATCATTACCCACCTTCCGTGAATGCTCTTTTTTTCTGGTGTAACTGCACCGGACAGATATTTTTTTGACTCATTTTTAAGGTTAAGTATGTTTCAGGTCGGTCCCTACATCATAAATAGCCAAGTTATTCTGGCGCCTATGGCGGGGATCACTGACAGACCCTTTCGTCAATTATGCCGACGAATGGGAGCGGGACTTGCCGTTTCCGAAATGGTCATTAGCGATGTCAGCTTTTGGAAAACCCATAAATCTGCCTTTCGCTTAGACCATCAAGGTGAGACCAGCCCTCGCTCTGTCCAGATTGCTGGATCAGATCCAGACATGATGGCTTATGCTGCTAAAATGAATGTCGAGCGCGGCGCCCAGATTATTGATATCAATATGGGCTGCCCTGCCAAAAAAGTCTGTAACCGCGCAGCAGGTTCGGCGTTGATGCGTGAACCTGAGCTAGTAAAACAGATTCTGGAAGCTGTTGTGAGTGCTGTCGACGTCCCTGTGACCCTAAAAATGAGAACAGGTTGGTCATCCGAGCTCAAAAATGGCATCGAAATCGCTCAAATGGCTCAAGCGACGGGTATTCAAGCCTTAGCCGTACACGGCAGGACGCGTGCTGATGCCTATCGTGGCCAAGCTGAATACGAAACGTTAGCCAGAATTCGAGAGGTTATCGACATTCCCCTTTTTGCAAATGGGGATATTG
Source organism: Nitrincola alkalisediminis (assembly GCF_009821115.1). Lineage (GTDB taxonomy): Bacteria > Pseudomonadota > Gammaproteobacteria > Pseudomonadales > Balneatricaceae > Nitrincola > Nitrincola alkalisediminis. The sequence continues at coordinate 460,361 of NZ_VYTY01000002.1, forward strand.
ACTCACCGAATAAAGCAGCTGACGTGCTAAAACAGACAGGTGCTGATGCCGTTATGATCGGGCGTGCGGCCCAAGGCCAACCTTGGTTATTTCGAGAGATTGATCATTTTTTGAAAACAGGTACATATGCAGTACCGCCTGAGACCCAGGAAGTCCATGACATCATGCTTGAGCACCTACAGGCTTTACATGCTTTTTACGGTGAAGTGTTAGGTGTTCGAATTGCTAGAAAGCACATAGGCTGGTATCTGAACGTACAGCAAACAGGATCCGAGTTCCGGAAATTTTTTAATTCAATTGACACAGCAGAACAGCAAGTAAACGAATTGGTGCTTTTTTTAGCCTCGACCAATTCCGCTGCCGCCTGACATCGGGATACGCTTATGAACGCAATGGACAATAAAATCGTGAAACAAGCCTCAACTGCACAACAGACCACACCTCCGCAAACATTGCGGGACAGTGTTCATCAGTCCATGACAAGCTACTTCAAACAACTCGATGGCCAACCGGTTACAGATGTCTACCAAATGGTACTGTCTGAAATCGAAGCTCCATTGTTTGAAAGCGTTATGGCTTACACGAAAGACAATCAGACCAAAGCGTCTGAGCTGCTGGGTTTGAATCGTGGAACCCTGCGCAAAAAACTAAAACAGTACGGATTGCTTTAATTTTTGAACCATCAATTGCTGGCCGGAACCCCTTATGTCTGAGCAAACTATCACCCCAGTGCGTCGTGCACTGATCAGTGTATCCGATAAAACCGGAATCCTTGACTTTGCACGCGCCCTCACTGAGCGTGGTGTTGAAATTTTATCAACGGGTGGGACTTACAAACTCTTACTTGAAAACCAAATTAGTGCGGTTGAAGTCTCTGATTACACAGGCTTTCCAGAAATGATGGATGGTCGTGTCAAAACCCTGCACCCTAAGATTCATGGTGGCATCCTCGGCCGTAGAGGTCAGGACGATGCCATTATGCAAGAACATAATATTTCGGCAATTGACATGGTGATTGTCAATCTTTATCCCTTTGCTCAAACCATTGCCCGTCCAGATTGCGACCTTGCCATGGCCATCGAAAATATCGATATCGGTGGACCGACCATGGTGCGCTCAGCGGCTAAAAATCATAAAGATGTCGCGATCGTTGTCAACGCATCAGACTATGACGTTATTATTCAAGAACTGGATGAAAATCAAGGCTTGTCTCATAAAACACGCTTCGATCTTGCCGTCAAAGCCTTCGAGCATACTGCAGCATATGACGGTATGATTGCCAACTATCTTGGCGCCATTATCGAGGGTGATGAAGAGCTCCCATCAGCGTTTCCGCGCACGTTCAATACGCAATTCATCAAAGCTCAAGAAATGCGTTATGGCGAAAACCCTCACCAGAAAGCGGCATTTTATATTGAAGCCAACCCATCTGAGCCCTCCGTTTCCACGGCAAGACAAGTGCAAGGCAAGGCCCTTTCTTACAATAATGTCGCCGATACCGATGCGGCTCTGGAATGTGTCAAACCTTTCCGTGACCCTGCCTGTGTGATTGTAAAACATGCCAATCCTTGTGGTGTGGCCATCGGCGAGAACCTTTTGGATGCGTATAACCGCGCCTTTTTGACTGATCCAACCTCGGCTTTTGGCGGCATTATTGCTTTCAATCGTGAGTTGGATGGAAAAACTGCCCAAGCGATTGTGGATCGTCAATTCGTTGAAGTGATTATTGCCCCTTCTGTTACCCAAGAAGCCTCTGAAATTGTGGCTGCAAAACCCAACGTGCGCCTACTCGAATGCGGACAATGGGATTCACATCCGTCCAAATCTTTGGATTACAAACGCGTCAACGGCGGTTTACTCATCCAAGATCGTGATCTAGGCATGATTGATGCTTCACAGCTTAAGATCGTGACCAAACGTCAACCCAGTGAGCAAGAAATCCGTGATTTGCTCTTTTGCTGGGAAGTGGCTAAGTTTGTCAAATCCAATGCGATTGTTTATGCACGCGATGGTCAAACCATTGGTATTGGCGCCGGACAAATGAGCCGTGTCTACTCGGCACGTATCGCCGCCATTAAAGCCGCTGATGAAGGATTGGAAGTCAAGGGATCGGTCATGGCATCAGACGCCTTCTTCCCGTTCCGAGACGGCATCGATTCTGCAGCCGAAGCGGGAATCACGGCGGTTATTCAGCCAGGCGGTTCAATGCGTGATCAAGAAGTAATTGATGCTGCAAACGAACATGGCATGGCAATGGTCTTTACGGGCATGCGTCACTTCCGTCACTAATGGGCCTTCAATTACAGGAACAAGCAATGAACATTTTGATTATCGGCTCAGGCGGGCGTGAGCACGCTTTAGCTTGGTCAGTTGCACAAGACACACGCGTTACACAAGTCTTCGTTGCTCCAGGTAACGCCGCTACGGCAACTGAGCAGAAAATGTCCAACGTTACGATTGATGTATTGGACATCGATGGCTTAATTCAATTTGCAAAAGACACATCCATTGACTTAACGATTGTTGGCCCAGAAGCACCTCTCGTTGCCGGCGTGGTTGATCGTTTTCAAGCGGAAGGCCTGCGAATTTTTGGCCCAAGTGCTGCAGCCGCTCAACTGGAAGGCTCAAAAGCCTTTACCAAGGACTTCTTGGCTCGACACCAGATCCCAACCGCCGACTACCAAAACTTTACAGATGTAGACTCAGCGTTGGCCTACCTTCAAGAAAAAGGGGCCCCGATTGTTATCAAAGCGGATGGTCTAGCAGCGGGCAAAGGCGTCATCGTTGCGATGACCCTTGCAGAAGCTGAGGAAGCGGTTAAAGACATGCTTGCCGGTAATGCCTTTGGTGACGCAGGACACCGTGTTGTCATTGAAGAGTTTCTGGAAGGCGAAGAAGCATCCTTTATCGTGATGGTCGATGGTGAACATGTGCTCCCTATGGCAACCAGCCAAGATCATAAACGTGTTGGCGATGCCGATACTGGCCCCAATACGGGTGGGATGGGGGCTTACTCACCTGCACCTGTTGTCACGCCTGAAATCCATGATCGCGTCATGCGTGACGTCATTATGCCAACGGTTAGAGGAATGGCCGCTGAAGGCATGCCCTATACCGGATTCTTATATGCAGGCTTGATGATTGATGCGACGGGGGCTCCAAAAGTCATTGAGTACAACTGCCGTTTTGGTGATCCTGAAACACAACCGATTATGATGCGTTTACAATCCAGTCTTGTTGACTTATGCAACGCCGCACTGGATAAAACACTCAATCAGGTTACAGCCGAATGGGATTCACGTTGCGCTGTTGGTGTAGTGATGGCAGCCGGTGGTTATCCTGGAGAATACCGTAAAGGGGATGTCATTTCGTTTCCAGATTCCACACCTGAGTCATGTCGCGTCTTTCATGCCGGAACACGTCTTGAAAACGGACAAGCCGTTACAGCAGGTGGACGTGTTCTCTGCGTTACTGCCTTGGGTAACAGCGTTCTGGATGCACAGCAGAAAGCCTATGCCTTAACCAAAATGATCCATTGGGATGGGGCATTTTACCGCCAGGACATTGGCTATCGCGCCATTGCTCGCGAAACATCGTAACACACGGCACCTACACCTTTCTAAAACCAAGCCGTGCTTATCGCGGCTTTGGTTTTTCTCTAGTCCCCTTCAAAAAACAGCCCTACTAATCTAAAAGACCTTGATCACTTCATTGATTATCTTCGTATTTATCTTTATAAATAAACTATAAATTGAATAATGATCTTAAGGAAATACGCTACACTTAATTACACATTCAAGAAAAGAACTTGAACCAGCCCTGATATCCATGAGTCTAAACTTTATATACCCCTCTATGTAAAGTGCTAGTTCTTCAGCTACGACAGGAAGGTGATCAATGAGTATTTTCGAACACTACAAATCTCGCTACACCTCGGTATTGCAGGAGGAAATGACCCTGCAAGAGTACCTTAACCTCTGTAAAGAAGACCCGCTTACCTACGTCAATGCGGCTGAGCGCATGTTAAAAGCCATCGGCGAACCCGAAGTCATTGACACCTCGAGAGACCCTCGGTTAAGTCGCATTTTCTCCAACAAAGTCATCAAGCGCTACCCAGCCTTTTCTGAATTTTATGGAATGGAAGATGCCATCGAAAACATAGTTTCCTACTTCCGACATGCCGCACAGGGGCTAGAGGAGAAGAAACAAATTTTGTACTTACTTGGGCCTGTCGGTGGAGGCAAATCCTCTCTCGCCGAACGCTTAAAGCACTTAATGGAGAAAATCCCTTTTTACGCCATCAAAGGCTCGCCGGTTTTTGAATCGCCCCTAGGGTTGTTCAATCCCGAAGAAGATGCCACTTTGTTAGAAGAGGACTTCGGAATCCCTCGTCGCTACTTACGCGGCATTATGTCACCTTGGGCCGTTAAACGCCTTCATGAGTATGGGGGTGATCTTTCTCGCTTCAAAGTGGTCAAACTTTACCCTTCTATTCTGAATCAAATAGCATTGGCCAAAACCGAGCCAGGCGATGAGAACAACCAAGACATTTCCAGCTTGGTCGGTAAAGTCGACATTCGTAAGCTAGAAGAGTATCCACAGCATGACCCAGATGCCTATAGTTTTTCAGGCGCCTTGTGTCGTGCTAACCAAGGAATTATGGAGTTCGTTGAAATGTTTAAAGCACCCATCAAGGTGCTGCATCCATTATTAACAGCCACTCAAGAAGGAAACTACAACAGCACAGAAGGAATGGGAGCCATTCCATTTGACGGCATTATTCTTGCTCACTCAAATGAGTCCGAATGGCAAACCTTTAAAAACAACAAAACCAACGAAGCCTTCATTGATCGTGTGTATATTGTTAAGGTGCCCTATTGCTCACGTGTCACTGAAGAAATCAACATTTACGCCAAACTGCTTGAAAACAGCTCACTAAAAGCGTCGCCCTGCGCACCCGATACCTTAAATATGCTGGCTCAGTTTACGGTTCTATCGCGTCTTAAAGTACCGGAAAACTCAAGCATCTACTCAAAAATGCGCATTTACGATGGTGAGAATCTAAAGGACACCGACCCTAAAGCAAAATCCCTACAAGAGTATAAGGACTCCGCTGGCGTCAATGAAGGCATGGACGGTCTCTCGACACGCTTCGCCTTTAAAATTCTCTCTAAAGTGTTCAACTTTGACCCTGTTGAAGTAGCTGCAAACCCTGTGCATTTGTTATACGTTCTTGAAAAAGAGATTGCACAACAACAGTTTCCAACAGAGATTCAAGATCGATATTTAGGCTATTTAAAAGAGTACATAGCACCTAAATACATCGAGTACTTAGGGAAGGAAATTCAAACCGCGTACCTAGAGTCTTACTCAGAGTACGGGCAAAACATTTTTGATCGTTATGTCACCTATGCCGACTTCTGGATTCAAGATCAGGAGTACCGTGATCCTGAAACAGGAGACATCCTTGATAGACAAAGTATCAATGAGGAGCTCGAAAAAATCGAAAAACCTGCGGGCATCAGCAACCCAAAAGATTTCCGCCACGAAATTGTCAACTTTGTGTTGCGGGCGCGTGCCAATAATAACGGCAAGAATCCAACATGGAATAGCTATGAAAAAATGCGTTCTGTGATTGAGAAAAAAATGTTCGCCAATACTGAAGACCTGCTTCCTGTTATCTCATTTAACGCAAAAGCATCCTCAGATGATCAGAAAAAGCACAGTGAATTTGTAAAACGCATGATCCAACGTGGTTACACCGAGAAACAAGTAAGACTGTTATCCGAATGGTACATTCGTGTACGTAAATCTCAGTAATTGGAAACCCGTTCAGCCTAGCTGCAACGGGTGGAGCTGGTTGTATGAGCTATATTATCGACCGACGACTAAACGCCAAGAAAAAGAGTACGGTGAACCGACAAAGGTTTCTTCGCCGCTATAAGCAACATATTAAAGAAGCTGTCGATCAGGCGATTAACGATCGTTCGATTACGGATCTAGAGCGAGGGGGCAAAGTCAGCATTCCTCGTAAGGATATCTCTGAGCCCATTTTTCATCATGGTCCTGGAGGTATCACAGATCGTGTCTATCCCGGCAATCGAGAATTCGCTGAAGGGGATGAGTTTAAACGACCAGAGCAAGGCGGTGGCGGCGGCTCTGGACAAGGAAAAGCCAGTAATCAAGGAGAAGGCGAAGATGAGTTCACCTTCAATATTAGTCAGGATGAATTCCTCGACTTTATGTTTGAAGATCTCGAACTGCCCAACTTAATTCGAAAAGAGCTCAAAGATGCCACGAGCTTTGAGACGCGAAGAGCGGGATTTTCGTCACACGGATCACCAGATAAACTGCACATTGTCCGTTCACTTAAAGCGGCCTATGCCCGCAGAATTGCGCTATCTGGCAATCGTCGAGATGATATTCGAGCCCTTAGAAAAGAAATTTGGGCATTGGAAAAAGAAGCGGTAACGGATGACACAACCGAGCGACTTCAGGCACTGCGAGCAGCCTTGCTTGAACTCGAAAAAAGCGTCAAAAAATTACCCTTTATTGACGATTTTGATTTGCGCTATCAAAACTTAGTCAGGCTCCCAATCCCATCCAGTAAAGCGGTCATGATCTGTGTGATGGATGTGTCTGGTTCGATGACACAATCCATTAAAGATATGGCAAAGCGTTTTTTTATCCTGCTCTACCTTTTTTTACAGCGCAATTATAAACAAATCGAACTGGTCTTTGTTCGTCACCATACGTTGGCAAAAGAAGTTGATGAACAAGAGTTTTTTTACTCCCGCGAAACTGGAGGAACGATTGTCTCAGGTGCACTCAGCCTTACAGCAGACATCATCAAGAGCCGTTACTCACCCTCTGAATGGAATATCTACGTCGCACAAGCATCCGATGGCGACAACTGGGATGGCGACTCGAGTTTATGTGGCGATCTTTTACGAGAAAAGTTGCTGCCTCTAGTTCAATATTTCGCCTATGTCGAGATCACAACAGGGCCTCATCAAAACCTTTGGTATGAATATGAGGGCATTAAAGATCAGTTTTCTGAACAGTTTGCTATGCAGCAAATTACACAACCCGGCGATATCTATCCCGTGTTCAGAAAGCTCTTTGAAAAGCGTACAGAGGTGAACTCATGAGCACTTCATCCCCAAAGCTATTATCTATCAGCTCTGAATGGAACTTTGAACTCCTCGAAGCCTTTGACCGAGAGTTGGCGCGTATCGCCAAGGATTTTGGTTTGGACACCTATCCCAACCAGATCGAGATCATCACATCCGAACAAATGATGGATGCCTACTCGTCTATTGGTATGCCGCTCAACTATAACCATTGGTCATTTGGCAAACAATTTGTTGAGACAGAGCAGAACTATTCTCGCGGTCGCATGGGCTTAGCCTATGAAATTGTCATTAACTCCGATCCCTGTATTGCCTATCTCATGGAAGAAAATACACTGTGTATGCAAGCGCTTGTGATCGCCCATGCCTGCTACGGACACAACTCTTTTTTTAAAGGTAATTATTTATTTAGAACCTGGACCGATGCCTCCGCGATTATTGACTACCTTTTATTTGCGAAAAACTACATTCGTGAATGTGAGGAGCGTCATGGCGTTGAAGAAGTGGAAGCGATTCTGGATTCTTGCCATGCGCTCATGAACTACGGCGTTAACCGATATAAGCGCCCTCGTCCACTGACCGCGGCGGAGGAACGTGAGCGACAACGCTCGCGTGAAGCCTACATGCAACAGCATCTGAATGAACTCTGGAACACCATTCCTAAAAAAGAGGGGCCTGCGGATGCACAACAAGCACGCTACCCCGTTGAGCCAGAAGAAAACATCCTCTATTTCATTGAAAAAAATGCGCCTCTGTTAGAGTCTTGGCAGCGTGAGTTAATTCGTATTGTTCGAAAGCTCGCACAGTATTTTTATCCACAAAAACAGACACAAGTCATGAATGAAGGCTGGGCTTGTTTCTGGCATCATACCCTATTGCACCAGCTCTACGACGAGGGCAGAGTCGATGATGGCTTTATGATGGAGTTTTTGCACTCTCATTCCAGTGTTATCTATCAACCCCCCTTTGACCACCCCCACTTTTCAGGCATCAACCCCTACACGCTGGGTTATCACATGATGCAAGATATACGTCGTATCTGTGAGAATCCAACCGATGAAGATCGAGAGTGGTTTCCGCAACTGGCGGGCAGCGACTGGCAAGCATCCTTGGACTATGCCATGCGCAACTTCAAGGATGAAAGTTTTATACAGCAATACTTGTCACCAAAGCTCATTCGTGACTTGAAACTCTTTAATATACATGATGATGCTGGCTTACCTGTGTTAAAGGTAAAAGCAATTCACAATGAAACAGGCTACCAACGGATACGTGAAACCCTCGCGGGCCAGTACAACCTCGGTAACCGCGAACCCAATATCCAAGTGTACAACGTGAACATCAGAGGGGATCGAAGCTTAACTCTGCGTCACTATATGCATAATAAGCAACCCCTTAGCAGTTCGAGCAAGGAGGTATTGAAACACCTTCATAGGCTTTGGGGATTTGATGTCCGCTTGGAATCTATTTTGCCAGATGGGACCGTCACCAAACGTTACGAATGTCCTCCTTCGGCTGAGTTGCTTGAGGTCATATGCCCATGACCTCTATACTCCCGCCTACATCATTTACTGGAGCGCCCTTATGGATTGTTTGTTTTGTAAAATCATTGCCAACGAAATCCCTGCCGAACGTCTTTATGAAGATGAATATGCATTGGCTTTCAAGGATATTAACCCTCAAGCCCCTTTCCATGCCCTGATCATCCCTAAAAAGCATATAGCAACACTGAATGACGTTGCGCCCGAAGACTGTGAAGTCGTTGGTCATCTGCATCGGGTTGCTGCAACACTGGCCAAACAAGAAGGGTTTGCTGAAACAGGGTACCGTACTGTTTTTAATTGCAACTCACATGGTGGGCAAACGGTTTATCACATCCATTTACATTTACTAGGTGGTAAACCCATGGGTTGGCCCCCTTATCAAGCAACCTTAAAGGTTGATCCTATTTAATAATTAACTTTTTGTTGCGCTGCATCATTTATGATTATACTAATGTTAGTATGATATAAAGTAGTTCAACAAGGAGCACGATTATGTCTGATTTAAACTTGGCCCCTCTAAAAAAAGAGCGGCCTCCCGTTCACGATCAATTAGAGTTTTTTATTGAACAAGCTAGACAGGCTACGCCTATTCGCACGGCGGTGGTTCATCCCGTTGACCGCAACAGCTTACTGGGCGCGATTGAGGCCGCTGAACAGGGACTTATCGAACCTTTACTCGTAGGCCCTGAACACAAAATCAGAGCCGCTGCCGAGAAAGAAGAGATCGACCTCTCTTCTTATGAAATAGTGAGCACGGAACACAGCCATGAAGCTGCTGAGCGTGCTTGTGGACTGGTACGCTCCGCTGAAGCCGTAGCACTGATGAAAGGTAGCTTAGGTACATCTGAACTCTTAGCTGCGATTTTAGACAAGCAAACCGGCATACGCACGGATCGCCGCTTGAGCCATGTATGGGTATTTGATGTTCCTAACTATCATAAACCACTGATCATCACCGATGCCGCGATAAATGTGACACCTGATCTCATTACCAAACGCGACATTATTCAAAACGCCATACACTTTTGCCATTCACTTGGCATTGTACAGCCGAAAGTGGCTATTCTGGCGGCTGTCGAAAAAGTAAAACCCGGCATGCGAAGCACCATTGATGCGGCTGCCTTATGCAAAATGGCCGATAGAGGCCAGATTACAGGTGCCATTTTAGATGGCCCACTTGCCTTTGATAATGCCATTTCATTGCAAGCGGCAATCGATAAACATATTGACTCCCCCGTGTCTGGAGAAGCCGATATTTTACTGGCGCCCGATTTAGAATCTGCCAACATGATTGCGAAACAGCTGATCTACTTAGCCGGTGCAAAATCTGCTGGCCTTGCCGTAGGGGCTAAAGTTCCTATTATCTTAACAAGCCGAGCTGAGGGAACCCTCGGACGTCTTGCCTCCTGCGCCATGGCATCGCACATGGTTTACCATCCACCGAAAGGAAGCTAAGGCTATGCGGACATTGTTAACCGTTAATGGTGGCTCATCCAGTCTCAAATGCGGCCTCTATCACGTCGAAGCTACTGGCTTAAAAAACCTGTGCATTGTCAAATTTGGCAATCTTCTCGGTGAGGGTGTCCGCTTTAGTGCAAGCACCTCGGAAGGAAAGCTGCTGGATAACCAAACCCTCGACTTCCAATCCTTTGCACGCAATGCGCGTCATCAAGCGGCACTGGATTTTGTCTTAGGTTGGTTCAAATCCGAATTTCCAGATCATCAACTCATTGCATCGGGTCATCGTATTGTGCACGGTGGAAATCGCTTTAGCCAACCCATTAAAGTGGACGCTGACGCTTTAGAAACACTCGATACCTTTGTTCCTTTAGCGCCCTTACATCAGCCTTATAATCTGATGCTGTTGCGGGCCATGCAAAACCTGTTACCTGAGCTCCCTGCTGTTGGTTGTTTCGACACCATGTTTCATGCGCACCAGGATCCTCTCGAGCGCCTGTACGCCATTCCTAAACACCTCAGTGAAGCAGGTGTTATGAAGTATGGTTTCCATGGTTTGTCGTACGAATACATCGTTAGACAATTGCGCAACTCCAACTCTAGCAAACTCAAAACCATTGTCTGTCATCTTGGTGCTGGCGCCAGCATGTGCGCAATCGATCAAGAGAAATCCGTTGCCTCAAGCATGGGCTTTACCGCTGTTGAGGGTCTGCCGATGGGCAGTCGTTGCGGTAGCATCGACCCCGGTGTTTTACTCTATTTGATGCGCGAGTATCAAATGGATCTTGATGCCATCGAAGCCCTCTTATACAAAGAAAGTGGTTGGTACGGTGTTTCGGGTGGCATTAGCTCCGAAATGCTCGAGTTACACAAAGCACAGCATCCAGATGCAGAACGGGCGATCGATTTATTCTGTTTACGCATAGCAGAAGAAGTTGGCCGCTTGACCGCGTCACTTGGGGGACTCGAGCAGCTGGTGTTCACAGGTGGTGTTGGCGAAAACGATGCCGATGTACGTGCGAGGGTCATCAAGCGATGCGCTTGGCTGGGTGTTCAATTGAATCACGCGGCCAACACAGATCAAGAGCACTTGATCAGTACACCCGAATCAGCCATTCAAGTCCGCGTAATCCCAACCGATGAGGAAATGATGATCGCGATGCACACTCACGATCAAGTTCATTCTTAAACCATTTTCTGAGTCGTCGAGTGCCGAATGGCACCGACGACTCATTCATCATCTTACTGACGACGCTGACGCAGAACCTCAAACAGACACACTCCCGTTGCAACCGAGACGTTTAAGCTGGTTAAGCTACCCAGCATAGGGATTTTAATTAACTGGTCACAATGCTCTCGGGTCAAGCGCCGCATCCCTTTTCCTTCTGCGCCCATCACAAGCGCCATCGGTCCTTTTAAATCAGCCTCAAATAGCGTTTGCTCAGCCTCCCCTGCCGTTCCAGTAATCCACACACCAGCCTGTTGCAATGACTGCAGAGTACGAGCCAAATTGGTCACTTGAATATACGGAACAATTTCGGCTGCTCCACACGCAACCTTACTCACTGTCGCATTCAGAGGCGCTGATTTATCACGTGGGGCAATGACCGCTAAAACGCCCGCCGCTTCCGCCGTTCGCAAGCACGCACCTAAATTGTGCGGATCGGTCACCCCATCTAAAATCAAAAAGAGTGGGTTCGTCGGGGCTTTCGCCAACAGGGCCGTTAAATAGGACTCATCATAGGTCTGGATAGGCTTACATTCTGCAATCACTCCTTGGTGACTGCCTTCCACCATATCATCTAAACGCTTACGCGCTGTTTTCTGAATTGAAATGCCTTGAGCAATTGCCATTTCTAACAAAGGTGAAATGCGTGCATCCTCTCGCCCCTCTTGCACAAACAATACTTTGATTCGACCTGGATCTCTCTCTAGTAGAGTTGTAATTGCATGAAGACCAAAAACTCGCTCAAATGACATGTTGTTTTCCACTGTCGATAAATAAAACTCTATTCTAGCAGTTTCACTCGCTCGTCACACAGTCCAGAGTTGTGTTTCTTTGCTTGAGTATCGACTTGTCTACCCATACGCTCACTGACAATAAGTGTACAACAATCATGCCGCAAGTGATCGTTGACATAGGCTATCATTTATACAGGTTTTCGAAAAAGTATTTGTATGATGATGTGGATATTCAACAAATGAGCATCAAGTGACTAATAAAAGTACAACTTCCTCAACCCCAGTGTTCATGGGCTTTAGAGGGGGTTACTACACAGATTTCCTTGCGTTATTCACAGCCTTATACAGAAATACTGTGCATAACCTTAGCGCTGTTGACGGGTGATACCGCACAAAATAGCAAACGCTTGTTACATTTTCACCAAAAAAAAATAGACGCTCAGTCATCCAAGGTCTTGGTTTGACGAGAAGCCTGCTGCTCTTTCCACAAGCGACGTTGCTCATAGTAATAATCCCAAACGCAAGGACAACAGGACCCACCACCACAACACTCATCATTGCCAGGTGGTTGTGGTTCGTCTTCTAAATCATTCAAGTTCATACACATTCCTCCATTGGCAAAGATTCATAACAGAAGTTTAGCAAAAATAAAAACCCCAGTTAACTCAATAAAAGCTCACTGGGGTTCACGAAGATTTTGCTAGGCTTAAATCAATTCAATTAAACGCCTAAGGCAGAGAATACCTTATCGCGAATATCTTCAACACTTCCGACGCCCGCAACATAAACATAACTCGGCGCTGAATCAGCTTCTTGCTCTGACCAGCCTTTGTAGTAATCAATCAGGGGTTTTGTCTGATCATGGTATACGTTTAAGCGTTGACGAACGGTTTCTTCCTGATCATCCGCGCGCTGAACCAGATCCTCTCCCGTCACATCATCTTTACCTTCAACTTTTGGTGGGTTGAAAATGACGTGATAAGTACGGCCGGAACCTGGATGCACTCGGCGCCCACTCATACGCTTGATGATTTCAGCATCGTCAACATCAATCTCAACAACGGCATCTATCTTCACACCCGCCGTTTTCAACGCATCCGCTTGTGGAATTGTGCGAGGAAAGCCGTCGAACAAAAAGCCTTTAGCGCAATCCGCCTCCGTAATCCGCTCTTTAACCAGCCCAATGATAATTTCATCAGACACCAATCCACCAGCATCCATAACTTTTTTTGCCTCGACACCCAAAGGAGTTCCTGCCTTTACCGCGGCACGTAGCATGTCACCGGTTGATATTTGAGGTATACCAAACTTCTCCGTTATGTATTGAGCTTGTGTACCTTTACCCGCGCCGGGCGCGCCAAGCAGAATAATTCGCATTAAACGTTATCTCCTGATTATATGTAATTCTGTTTGTCCTAGGCACACATGCTGCCAAGGCATTAATAAAATAGTATCCGAGGGTAACGCTCAGTTAAGCCACTCACAATTCGACGTTAGAACTAGCCAGTATTACGCATTCCGGCTGAGATCCCGGCCATCGTCACCATAAGTGCCTGCTCAAGACGCTCATCCGGCTGATTTCGATCTCGATACAAAAGCTCAGCCTGCAAAAAATGCAACGGATCTAAATAGGGATTTCGAACATCAATTGACTGTCGAATCACGGGGTTTGTTGATAACAAGCGTTCGCTCATCGACAACCCTTTCACCTGTTTAACCACAGCGTGCATGGCTTTAAGCCGATCACGTAGACTCGCCCCCAATACACCAAGATCTTCGGATGTTAAGCGTTTTTCATAGTAGGCAGCAATATAGGTGTCGCTTTTGGCGAGAACCATCTCTAATAAATCGATGTTTGAACGGAAAAAAGGCCAATTCATATACAACTGCTGCAACTGCTCTAATTTTCCGTCATCCACGGCGCGTTGCAATGCGACATCAGAACCTAACCATGCGGGTAGCATCAAGCGTATCTGAGTCCATGCAAAAATCCATGGAATGGCTCGTAAGCTCTCGACTCCACCATCGGCTCTGCGCTTTGCAGGACGCGAGCCTAGAGGTAATTTTGCCAGCTCTTGCTCCGGCGTTGTTGATCGAAAGTAAGGTACAAATAATGAGTCCTCTCTAACCACCGCTCGATAGCTTTTCAGACCGTCATCCGCTAAGGCGTCTAGCAGCTCACTCCATTCAGGTTTTGCATGACTCACTGGCGCAAGTGTCGCCTTCAAAACAGCGCCTGTGTATAACTCTAGATTTCGCATAGCAATTTCGGGAATTCCGAATTTAAAGCGAATCATCTCTCCTTGCTCAGTGACTCTTAGAGTCCCTGCGACTGAGCCGGGAGGTTGTGACAATATTGCCGTGTGACTAGGACCACCGCCACGACCTACAGTACCTCCACGGCCATGGAACAACGTCAGATGCACACTGTGTTTACGACAAACATCCGTCAATGATTTTTGCGCTCGATACTGTCCCCAAGCGGCGGCAAGTTGGCCTGCGTCTTTAGAGGAATCAGAATAGCCAATCATGACTTCTTGATGCCCCTCTGTATAGGCTTTATACCATGGAATATTTAACAGTGCATCGATACAATCAGGCCCCCCATCCAGATCCGATAGGGTCTCAAATAAGGGAACAACGGGTATATTCCAAGCCATGCCATGTTCTTGCAACAATAGAATGACAGCCAATACATCCGATGGTGAACTCGCCATAGAGATCACATAAGACCCCAATGAAGATGGCACCGCTGATGCCGCCACCCGGCAGGTATTCAGAACCTCCGCAACCTCCTCGGAAGGCTGCCAGGCTCTAGGAATTAATGGACGTTTCGATGACAGCTCCTGAACCAAAAAAGCTTGTCGCTCAGCTTCACACCATTGTGAGTAAGTACCACGATCATAAAATTGCGTGAGTTCATCCAATACAGCGGTATGTCGATCTGCATTCTGGCGGATATCAAGCTTCACTAAGCTTAAACCAAAACAGGCTACACGCCGAATAATGTCTTCTAGAGAACCTGCCGCAATTTTCTCCATGCCACACTCACATAAAGATCGGTGGCAAATTAATAAGGGCTCCAACAATTGCTCAGTCGACTCAATACACGGATGATCTGAGGGCACTCGTCCCTTAAGACGATCATTGATCGCATCGCGTGTTGCACACAGCTTTGCCCTAAGATCGCCCAGTATCGCACGATAGGGTTCAGCCACATCACCCGTGATGGCCAATAACTCGGAATTCGCACGAAACATCGAGAGCTCGGCACGCAGTTGATCCACGTCACGCGTATACAGGTCAGCCGCCATCCACTGAGATAAGCTCAAGACTTGCTTTGTGACACGAGCCGTAACATTTGGATTACCGTCTCTATCGCCACCCATCCAAGAGCAAAAGACAACAGGCGATGTGGTCAACGGGAGCCCTTGACCTGTTTTAGCCTGCAATTGACGATCAAGTCGTTTATAAAAAGCCGGAATTGCTGTCCATAGGGAATTTTCGATGACAGCAAATCCCCATTTTGCTTCGTCGACAGGAGTTGGCCGTTGTTTTCGGATTTCATCGGTATGCCAAATCTGAGCAATAAGCTGATCTAAATGCTCTTGGACAGGCTCGCCTCTATCCAAGCGTCTTAGGCAATCGAGCACGCCATCGTACTTTTGAATTAACGTGCGTCGGTTCACTTCAGTGGGGTGAGCCGTTAATACCAGCTCAACATTCATTGAGCACAGACTGTCTCGAATCGTCTCCGGTGAGAAGCCCTTGCTGATAAGCTCCTCAATGAGCGTCTCAAAGTCATCAGGAACATCCTGCTCTAGTGCATCTAAGTGGCGCCGAACACGGTGATGTTCCTCAGCAATATTGGCTAAATTCAAAAACTGAGTGAACGCACGTGCCACTGGAAGCACTTCATCCTTTTCGAGTTCGCCAATGGCTGACAGAAGCTCTTGATGCTCAGGGCGCTCGGCACCTCTGCCTTCTTTAGCCAATTGACGTATATGTTCAATTTTTTGCAAAAACTCAGAACCTAGCTCTGCCTCAATCGTTTTACCTAGGCTCTCACCCAGCATTCGAACATCGTCTCGTAATGCTTCATGCAGATCACTCATTTGGGGATTCTCCTTGCTTAGCTTGATTCCAAAAGTGGTCAAGCTCCGATAAGGTATAGTGATGCCAATCACCTTGGCCCTGCTCAACCTGTGTTTCAACAAATCGAAAACGTCGTTCAAACTTCCGATTCGTGCTCCGTAAAGCCGTCTCGGGATCGACGTTCAGATGACGCGATAAATTCACCTGCGCAAACAGTAAATCGCCCATTTCATCCAGAATAGCAGCATGGTTACCCGATGCAATCGCTTCTTTCAGCTCAGCAAGCTCTTCTTCAATCTTATCGAAAACAGGGGCTATATCCGTCCAATCGAAGCCCACATTGGCAGCCCGCTTTTGCAGTTTTACGGCTCGAGGCAAAGCGGGTAAGGCTAAAGGAATCTCGTCTAATATGCCTTTTCTCGACTTAGCCGCACGCTCTTTCTGCTTAATCTCTTCCCATGACGCACGGACGTCTTCTTGTGTCATAGCCTCTACAGGCAAACCTGATGAATAGAGTTGTCCATCTGGAAAGA
Source organism: Nitrincola alkalisediminis (assembly GCF_009821115.1). Lineage (GTDB taxonomy): Bacteria > Pseudomonadota > Gammaproteobacteria > Pseudomonadales > Balneatricaceae > Nitrincola > Nitrincola alkalisediminis. Next base: position 477,086 of record NZ_VYTY01000002.1, read on the forward strand.
CATGGGGGTGACGTCGAATTAACTTTTCAACGAGTTGATGAATAATGTCCTCAAATTGAAAATGTGATGATTCTTTTGCTATTTCTGCATAAAACACAATTTGAAAGAGCAAGTCACCCAGCTCATCCTGTAAGTGAGGCCAATCTTCGCGCTCTAGAGTATCAACAACTTCATAGACCTCCTCAAGCGTGTACTTCACTAAGGATGAGTAGGTCTGCTCACGATCCCACGGGCATCCACTTTCAGGATCCCGAAGGCGGGTCATTAAGTGCAAAAGATCCTTCACAGAGTAGGACATTTATTTCCCCCTATCACGCTCTCGATGGACATCAATGACGTTAGGAAGCTGATTCAGCTTATCCATTAAACGCCCAAGCATCTCCAGTCTCGATATTTCAACCGTCATGGACAGACGCGCGATATTGCTGTTTTTGTCTGTTAAGGTGTTAGCGGCCAATATATTCAGTTTTTCATTGGCCAGAATCATCATAACATCCCGCAACAGGCCTGATCGATCATAGGCTTCAATCAGAATATCAACAGGATAAGTGGTTTCTCCTGCTTCATCCCACTCAACCGTTACGATGCGACGCGGCTCATTTTCACGCAAAGCCAATAAATTACTGCAATTTTCATGATGGATTGATACACCGCGTCCTTGAGTTATAAAGCCAACAATCGGATCGCCTGGCACCGGTTTACAGCAACTTGCAATCACCGTCAGTAAATTACCAACCCCTTGAATACGGATATCACCTTTACCAGAGCGCGAATCACTCGCATGGCGATAGTTGGATACAATTTCGGCTGGCTCATCTGGACGGGGCTCAAACTGTCGCTGGGCTTCATGAATAATTTGCGCCAGACGCAAATCGCCCGCACCTAAGGCCGCAAACATATCCTCTGTTGCCTTGAAGTTTACAGCCACTGCAATTTTTTTCAGGTCGTGTTGATTAATATCCAAAGCCAAGCGACGCAGTTCGCGCTCAACCATTTCACGACCGGCCTCAGCATTTTGTTCTTTCGCCTGAAGCTTAAACCAGTGCGCAACCTTTGCACGCGCCCTTGATGTGGTGACAAAGCCGAGGTTGATATTTAACCAATCACGACGAGGTCTCTCTTCTGCACTGGTGAGAATTTCGACTTGATCACCCGTTTTTAAGCAATGGTTTAGCTGTACTATGCGGCCATTGACTTTGGCGCCACGACAACGATGCCCGACTTGGGTGTGAACTCTGTAGGCAAAATCAACAGGGGTCGAGCCTGACGGCATATCGATGACATGACCATCCGGTGTGAAGACATACACACGGTCTTGGGTCACATCGCCACGTAAAATATCTTGCAGACCTTCGCTTTCGCCAAGGTCATCATGCCACTCCAGCACTTGACGTAACCAAGAGATTTTCTCTTCGTAGCCATCTCGACGGGCACGTGTATCTGTGCCTTTATACAGATGATGCGCACAGACGCCTAACTCAGCTTCATCATGCATTTCAAATGTACGTATTTGAATTTCTAAGACTTTTCCTTCAGGTCCAAAAACAGCCGTATGAAGCGAGCGGTAACCATTAGATTTAGGTGAGGCTATATAATCATCAAATTCATGGGGAATATTACGCCAAAGTCCATGAACGATCCCTAAAACGGTATAACAGTCTCTCACTTCTGGGACGAGTACACGCACCGCACGCACATCATACACCTGATTAAACTCAATATTCTTGCGCTGCATTTTGCGCCAGATACTGTAAATATGCTTGGCTCGGCCCTGAACCTGACCAGCAATGTGCGCATCAGACAAGCGACTGCGCAACATCTCAACTACTTCATTGATGAAGAGTTGTCTATCCAGACGTTTTTCATCTAGAAGACGAGCAATATGTTTGTAATCATTAGGCTTTAGATAGCGAAAAGATAAGTCTTCTAGCTCCCACTTAATGTGCCCTATTCCTAAGCGGTGAGCCAATGGAGCGTAAATATCAAAAACTTCTCGGGCAACTAGATAGCGTTTTTTTCGACTTCCATCTTTCACACCGCGTATCGCGCAGGTTCGTTCGGCAATCTTGATCAGTGCTACACGCACATCATCAATCATCGCCACCAGCATTTTACGAAGGTTGTCGACTTGACCTTCTGAATCACCTAATACGTTAGACTCAAGGCGTGGATTTTTGCGGCTGCCGATAGCCGCCATTTGTAAAACACCCTGAATCAAACTTGCAATCGTTTGCCCAAATTCTTTGCGAACGTCCGCTATAGGGATTTTTTGTTCACGAACCGCACGATAGAGAATCGCAGCGATGAGGCTTTCTTGATCCTGCTGAAGCTCTGCCAGGATCTGGGCCATTTCTAAGCCCGTGAGGTATGCGTCCTTACTGTTTTCCGACCACATGTCGTCATCACCGGCCACTGCATCGCGCGCTTCTTTAACACGCTCACATGCTTGGCGAACGAACATAGGATCGGGTATTTCAACCTGCTTTTGCAGCCGTAATATCCAAAGATCTAAATCAACAGTTCCATCTTCCTTGATGGGATGTTCTTCACGTACTTTAACCATAAAAGTACTACTCCCTAGTCGTTTCCTTAGTGGGAATCAAATACGCCGGTCGATAAGTAACGATCACCGCGATCACAAATGATGCATACAATGGTCGCATTCTCAACTTGCTCAGCAAGTTTCATTGCACCCGCAACGGAACCGCCTGACGAGACGCCTGCAAAAATACCTTCTTCGCGAGCGATGCGTCTCATCATTTGCTCAGCTTCAGACTGAGCGATATCCAATATCAGGTCGACGCGTGTTTTTTCAAATATTTTCGGGAGATATTCCGTCGGCCAGCGACGAATACCAGGGATCGATGCCCCTTCTGCTGGTTGTAAACCGACGATCTGCACAGCAGAGTTTTGTTCTTTTAGATATCGAGACACACCCATAATCGTCCCTGTTGTCCCCATTGAGCTGACAAAATGGGTAATCTGGCCGTGTGTCTGCTGCCATATTTCAGGCCCTGTTGTTACATAGTGAGCCTGAGGATTATCAAGATTCGAGAACTGATCTAAGACTTTCCCTTCGCCTGCCGCCTGCATTTCAAGTGCTAAATCACGCGCACGCTCCATGCCTTCTTCTTTACTGACTTCAATTAGCTCAGCGCCGTAGGCCGTCATTGCGGCTTTACGCTCACTGCTCATATTGGCTGGCATAATTAACTTTAAGCGATAGCCCTTGATCGCCGCAGCCATCGCTAATGCGATACCTGTGTTGCCCGATGTCGCTTCAATCAACACATCGCCCGGTAGAATATCTCCCCTAGATTCAGCAAGGTTGATCATACTCAACGCGGGGCGATCTTTAACAGACCCTGCTGGATTATTGCCCTCTAATTTACAGAGGAGGGTGTTATTGTTGGGGACTTGAATACGCTGAAGGCGAACCAATGGCGTGTTGCCAACGCATTCGGCAATGGTGGGATACGTTATCTGTGTCATCAATTAAACCCTACTTCAGAGGAATAACCGCTAAGCTATCCCAAAATATTGAAGGCATATTAACCACTGCCTACTGAAACCTCAACCTTCTGCTATGACCATAGCGACAACGTACTGCTTTTCATCCGTATAGGATAAGTGCCAGAACTTTATGCCTTTTTCATCAGCCAACCGCTTAGCACCTTGGCTCACTTCCAAGCCCGGCTTGCCATACGCATCCTTTACAATTTCAAAATGATGCCAACCAACCCCTTGACCTATGCCCGTACCTAGCGCTTTGACCGCAGCCTCTTTAGCAGCAAAGCGCTTCGCTAGGTATCGATGAGGATTTGAGTCGCGCTGAAATCCCTCCAACTCCACGGGTGTCAGTATACGCTCTGCCAGGCCTTTAGTTCTGGAGAGCGCAGCTTCAATTCGATCAATCTGAGCAATATCGATTCCTGTTCCAAGAATCATAAAACACACTCACGCACGACGATTTCCTAAACGTGCACCAATCATCAGTGCTTTCATTTCAATTACAGCGGCTTTAAGGCCGACAAACATAGCATGAGCGATAAGCGCATGGCCGATATTCAGTTCATTTAAGCAACTGATTTCTGCAATAGGCTCAACATTATGATAATGCAAACCATGACCCGCATTGACGATCAAACCTTTATCATGGGCGTACTGCGCCGCTTGCACGATGCGATCTAACTCCAAACGTTGTTGTTCGATGGTGTGTGCATCTGCATAAGCACCAGTATGCAGCTCAATCGCAGGCGCTTTACAGGCTAATGCAGCATCAATTTGCGCCTTATCCGGATCGATAAACAGGGACACTTCACTTCCCATTCCACCTAGATCGTCACAGTACTCTGACACTTCCATGAAATATTTTACAACATCTAGCCCACCCTCAGTTGTCAGCTCCTCACGTTTTTCGGGAACTAAACAAATGTGTGCAGGTTTAATCACTTTAGCGAACTCGCGCATTTCAGGTGCGATAGCCATCTCAAGGTTCATACGTGTTTGCAAGACTTCGGATAAAATACGAATATCACGCTCTTGGATATGACGACGATCTTCACGTAAATGAACTGTAATTCCGTCGGCACCTGCTTCTTCAGCCAAAAGGGCTGCATGAACAGGATCTGGATAACGGGTCCCTCTTGCCTGACGCAGAGTTGCGATGTGGTCAATATTAACACCGAGTAGTATACGCGCTGGATCGATCATGCCGACCTCCCATAATTTAAAAATAACTCTCTACTTTTTAATGGCTTATCACCTAACACAAGGGATAAGGCTTCTCGCATCAGTCGCTTTGCAATCCGACGAACAATGAGGTTTTCATATCGATCCTCCGCGATTTCCAAAAGATGTGCTCCTAGATAAGGCCCAAGAGCATTCGCGACGGGTGTGAAACCAATATGAGGGTCAAATGTATAACTGATATCCGCCTGAATGGCATCAAACGCTATCCCATACCCTATTGTTTCTAAGAGTTGACGCTCAAAAGTCCTAAGTGCACCTTCAATATCTTGCTGATGCTGTAGTTCATTGAGTAAGTAGGTGTAGTACAGATACAAGCGCGGACAGGGCTCTGCCGGAGGCAATAAGCGCTGCAGTAATTCATTAACATACAAACCGCATAGCAAGGCCGTGCCCGTTAACGGCATAAAGACACTTGGAACTTCCGACGATTGTAAGGTTTTCAACTCATGACGACCGCGCCAACTCACTTGAATGGCCTGAAAGGGTTGCAAATGATGCCGTCGCTTAGAGCTTGGACGACGCGCACCATTTGCCACCAAACTTAAGCGGCCATACTCTAATGAAAAAAGATCCACCAACAAACTGGTTTCTCTGTAAGGCCGGGTATGCAAGACATAGGCAGCCGCCTGCTCCACCCTATGCTGCATCACTCGTGCCTGTAGCCCAAACTTTTCAACGCTCTTTCATCATCTGACCAGCCACGACGAACCTTAACCCAAAGGTTGAGCATGACTTTACACTCGAACATTTTTTCGACATCCAAGCGCGCATCTCGGCCAATGTTTTTCAAGACAGCGCCTTTATCACCGATTACAATGCGTTTTTGACCTTCTCGTTCGACCAATATTAAGGCACTAATCGTCAACAATGTACCCGTGTGTGTAAACTCTTCAATCTCAACCGTCACGCCATAAGGGACTTCTTCACCTAGATTTCTCATGAGCTTTTCACGCACGATTTCCGAGACAATAAAGCGTGAACTGCGATCTGTAATTTGATCTTCAGGATAGTGATGTGGCCCTTCAGGTAAAAACTCCATCACCTTTTTCTCTAATGCATCAACATTGTGCCCTTGCTTAGCCGACAAAGGCATAATAGCCGCAAACGGATACTTTACCGAAAGCTGCTCTAGTTGCGGCAAAAGTTCACCCTTGTCTTTCAACTGATCAATTTTATTGACAGCAAGAATTACTGGACATTGAGTATACTCAAGCTTTTGTAACACGATTTCATCTTCATCGGTCCAACGCGTTCTATCCACTAGAAAGACGATAACGTCAACAAAACGCAAGGCGTCAGACGCCGTTTTATTCATAAAGCGGTTAAGTGCTTTACCCTTTTCATCGTTATGCAAACCTGGTGTGTCAACATAAACAATCTGATCGTTCTCTTCCGTCTTAATGCCTAAAATCTGGTGACGAGTGGTTTGCGGCTTGCGGGAGGTAATACTGATTTTCTGGCCGAGTATATGATTGAGCAAAGTGGACTTACCGACATTAGGACGCCCAATTATTGCCACAAAGCCACAGCGTGTAATTTCACTCATGAAGAGGATTCCTGTTTTAACAATTGTAAAGCCGCTTTTGCCGCCTCTTGTTCGGCCTGACGACGACTGCTACCACTACCCTCCGTTGGTTCGTTTAATAACGCCACCTTGCACTGTATATAAAATGTTTGCGAATGAGCCTCACCTTCAACATGTATGAGATCATAATCGGGAAGGTCTAAACGACGCGATTGCAAAAACTCTTGCAAACGTGTTTTTGAGTCTTTTATAGAACCATCCAAATCCAGCTCAACTAAACGCTTTTCAAACCACTTAAGCACATAGAATCGTGCTGTTTCCAAACCAGCATCCATGTAGATAGCACCGATGATTGCTTCTACTGTATCGGCGAGAATAGAATCTCGACGAAAACCTCCACTTTTTAGTTCTCCAGACCCAAGGCGTAGATACTGTCCAAGATCAAGCTCTCTGGCAATTTCCGCCAGCGTCTCACCCTTAACCATCGCGGCTCTTAAACGACTGAGCTGACCTTCTTTAGCCGAAGGAAAGCGATCAAACAAGTCAGCCGCAATGATAAAGTTCAAGATTGAGTCGCCTAAAAACTCAAGACGCTCATTGTTACGCTTACCGCAACTTCTATGTGTTAACGCTAACTCTAGTAACGACTCATCTTCATACACATGCCCTAAACGCCGGGCCAGCTCAGAAACAGGCTTTTTCAAGGCTTTCTGCCTTCAAAGTATTCTTCAAATTTCACAACCGCATCCACATTTGCAAACATAGGAACTCTAACTTCGTAATCTAAGGTAAATTTTATCATGCCACTTTCATCAACGATGGTCAGTGCCTCGGGAGAGGCCAGAGACACTTGGTTTATCACAAACCGACGCTCTAAGTTTGAACGAATCTGGCTCACAGGACGACGTAGCTCTTCTGGGTCCTCACTGGCCGACTTAACCACACTAACCAAGGTTTTGTGATCCCAGTAAGGAGTAAAGAGTTTAAAAGCGATTGTTAGGAATATTCCCGCCACGATAACAACGGAAAGAACGCCAAAAAAAGTAGCACCGCGTTGCGCTGATCTAGGATGTTGTTTCATCTAATAAATCCCTATTTGATTTTCCGGACAATGCTGAAGTCTGGAAGACTGAAAAAATTATCCCAATGCATCCAAACTGCAACGGCTTTACCCACTAACAAATCCTCGGAGACAAACCCCCAATAACGACTGTCATTACTGTTATCACGGTTATCACCTACAAAAAAGTAATGCCCTTCAGGTACTTGCCATTGGGCGCTACCAAAGTGCCGACCCAAATCATGCTGTATCTGAAACGTGGTTCCATCAAGCGACTCCTTGATTAAGAGAGTTTCAGGGTTTCCTGGGGGTATTCTAGCCACCAACTCCTGAGGCACCACTTCTCCATTAATGTAGAAGGTCTTATTGTGATAGGTCACCAAATCACCAGGCACACCTATAACACGCTTAATATAATTGATACTGGGCTGTTCTGGATAGCGAAAAACTGCAACATCACCTCTCTTAGGATCATTTACACTTAAAAAGCGTGTATTCGTCACAGGTAACCGCAAGCCATAATGAAATTTGTTAACAACAATAAAGTCACCTATCTGTAACGTAGGCAACATTGAACCAGACGGTATTTGGAAAGGCTCAAACAAAAACGATCTAAGCACTAAGACAATTGCCAACACTGGGAAAATTGACACTGAGAAATCCGCCCAACCCGGCGGCTGCTTTAGCTTAGTTGCAACCGCTTCAGGTAGCTCTCCCCCATGCTCTGCTTTAGCTAAACGTAAGGATTCCTTGCGTTTAGGTGCAAAGAACAATAAGTCCACCAGCCAAATCACGCCTGTTAGAAATGTCAGAATTACCAAAATGAGGGAGAAGTCAAAATCCATGAAGGCCTCAGCTATCTACTTTTAATACGGCAAGGAAGGCATCTTGAGGTATTTCAACTCGGCCAACCTGTTTCATTCGCTTTTTACCTTCTTTCTGTTTAGAAAGTAATTTCTTTTTACGACTTACGTCACCACCGTAACACTTCGCCAATACATTTTTACGTAAGGCTTTGACGGTCGTGCGTGAGATGATTTTCCCACCTATCGCTGCCTGAATGGCCACATCAAACATTTGTCTGGGAATCAGGTCTTTCATTTTTTCACAGAGCATACGCCCACGATAAAGTGCATTGTCCTTATGCAAAATAACGGCTAGAGCATCCACCTTATCACCGTTAATTAACACATCCAATCGAACCAGCTTGGCTGCTTCAAAACGAATAAAGTTATATTCGAGCGATGCGTAACCACGACTCACAGACTTCAAACGGTCGAAGAAATCCAGAACAACCTCAGCCATGGGTAACTCATAACTCAACTGAACTTGATTCCCAACAAACTGCATATTTTTTTGAATGCCTCGTTTGTCAACGCAAAGACCTATGACTTGACCAAGATAATCCTGAGGTACAAGAATGTTTGCAAGGACAATCGGCTCTCTCATTTCTTTAACTGAGCCTGGATCAGGCAGTTTCGAGGGGCTGTCGATTTGAATAACCTCACCATTATTCAGCTCCAACTCATAAATAACGGTTGGGGCTGTGGTGACAAGATCAAGATCATACTCACGTTCAAGACGCTCTTGTATGATTTCCATATGAAGCATACCTAGGAAACCGCAGCGAAAACCAAACCCTAAAGCATCTGAGGTTTCAGGCTCAAAGAACAAAGAGGCATCGTTTAAGGTTAACTTATCAAGTGCTTCACGGAAATCTTCGTAATCATCCGAACTGGTTGGAAACAGTCCAGCATACACCTGTGGCTGCACTCGTTTGAAACCAGGTAAAATATCTACATCAGGTGTTTTTGAAAGTGTTAAGGTATCACCGACTGGTGCGCCGTGAATATCTTTAATCCCTGCAACGATAAATCCAACTTCACCCGCTTTCAACTCATCCGTCACTAGACGTTTAGGGGTAAATACACCGACCGAATCGACCAAGTACGTCTGTCCTGTCGACTTAACCAATATCTTATCTTTTTTACGCAAGCGCCCATTTTTAACACGAACTAAGGATACAACGCCTAAGTAATTATCAAACCAGGAGTCAATGATCAAGGCTTGTAGCGGCTTGTCCAGATCACCGACAGGCGGTGGAATGACACGAATGAGCTCCTCTAGAACGTCCTCAACCCCCATACCACTCTTTGCCGAACAGGGGATTGCATGCGTTGCATCAATGCCGATCACTTCTTCAATTTCAATTTTAACGCGATCCGGTTCTGCTTGAGGCAAATCCATTTTGTTTAAAATCGGAACAACTTCTAAACCTTGCTCAATGGCCGTGTAACAGTTGGCAACGGATTGGGCCTCCACTCCTTGAGCTGCATCAACAACCAACAATGCACCCTCGCACGCCGCTAAAGAACGCGAAACCTCATATGAGAAGTCAACATGCCCCGGTGTATCGATGAAGTTTAACTGGTAGGTTACTCCATCTTTCGCAGTGTAGTTAAGAGTAACGCTTTGAGCTTTAATAGTAATGCCACGCTCACGCTCTATGTCCATAGAGTCAAGAACTTGAGCTTCCATCTCGCGAGCAGACAAACCACCACAGACCTGAATAAAGCGGTCTGCGAGCGTTGATTTGCCATGATCGATGTGGGCAATGATTGAAAAATTACGGATATGGTCCAGGTTACTCACAATGCATGTCTCGAGTCAGTTTGGTACTGGGTTTTTTCACCCAACAATAAGCGCAGTAGTCTACCGCATTCGGGGCTTTTGGGCTATCTGATTGAAAGTGGAAAGGCTTGGACACTAGCCAAGCCTTTTCATCATGATAAGAACATCAAAGCTTGAGAGGTATAAACATGGGGTTTCCGCGTCGAACGATGCGCAGCGGCACTGACCGACCTTTAGGCAGACCCGCAACAACTTGGTTAAACTGTTCGATGGTTTCAATGCGTTGGCCATTTAACATGGTAATGATATCACCAACCATTAATCCCGCCGAAGCACCGGGCCCATCATTGACTTGGCTTATCACTACCCCCGAGGTCACGTTCCATCGAGTACGCAAATCAGCATCCAAGGGTTGAACAACTAAACCAAGACTCTCACCTTGCTGAACATCCGGTATCTGAGCAAGGTTATCTTCATCGGGCAACACACCGATGGTGGCATTCAATGTCAAGGCTTGCCCACCTCTGATTAAATCAATTACAGCCGATTGCCCCGGACGAACGCGACCAACATGATGGGGCAAATCTGACGACAAATTAATGTCATGACCTTCGAACCGAACAATAACATCTCCCTCTTGTAAACCCGCTGCTTGAGCAGGGCTATCCGCCATCACTTTTACAACCAATGCGCCTGATGGTTTTGGCAAGCCAAAGGACTCAGCAAGATCACGACTCACTTCTTGGATAACAACACCTAACCAACCGCGCGTAACAAAACCTTGCCCTTTAATTTGCTCCGATACTTCCATCGCCACATCAATTGGAATCGCAAATGAGAGTCCCATAAAGCCGCCCGAGCGAGTATAAATCTGAGAGTTGATCCCAACGACCTCTCCCGCCAAATTAAACAAAGGTCCGCCAGAATTTCCGGGATTAATCGCCACATCTGTTTGAATAAAAGGTACATAGGTATCATTGGCTAGAGAGCGCTCTGTTGCACTGACAATACCCGCTGTCACACTATGATCGAATCCAAAAGGAGAGCCTATGGCCAAAACCCACTCACCTGGCTCTAATTCATTTGAAGCACCAATTTTTACATACGGGAGGTTTTCACCAGCCACTTTTAAAAGGGCAACATCGGATCTTGGATCTGAACCCACCACCTCAGCTTCCAGCTCACGACGATCACTTAATCGAACAATAACTTGCTCGGCATCTTTGATAACGTGGTGATTCGTTAAAATATAGCCATCATCCGAAATAATAAACCCTGAGCCTAAAGATCTAGGTGTAGGATTGCCTCTGCGCGGTTGAGTGTCTGGAAAACCTCTAAAAAAATGCCTGAAAATTTCAGGTATATCTTCACTTCCAGGCCCTCTAAATTGACTGAAGGGGTCTTGAGAAACAGGAGCGGCCTTCTGCACAGTGCTAATATTCACAACGGCCGGGGAAGCCTCTCTAACTAATGTTTTAAAATCAGGAAAAGTCTGCGCCTGAACGGAGAGTGCGAGCGCAAGTGAAAAGAGCAAAAGCACAATACTTAGCGGTACTTTTTTCATCATTGAGACCTTTTTTTCAAAGTTTATAGTGAAAGTCTTAATAATACTGGCTGATAGTCAGCCAATTCGAAAAATACAGATGAAACCCAGCGTGCGATGACGAAGCCAATCATGAGTCCAGCAAACGACATAATAATCATCCATCCCTCAGACACTCCTTGGGAGTAAGACAACATTGCCGTTACTATCATCAAAGACAAGGGCAGTAAGTACAATAGTAGAGAAGCCTTTAAAATTGCCTGCTCATTCAGGCCAATCACAACCTGTTGACCCGGTTGAGCCTCTAACCCACTTGGGTTGTCAATGAGCAACTCGGATACCCGATTCCCCCATAAAGACGTCAATTTTTTTTGTCCACATCCATCACGCGACGAACAAGTTTGACAGGCACTAAGTCGTTTGGTTTCAACAACAAGAGCTTTATCTAAGACTCTAATGACTTTTGCCGTTTCTTCGACCACTGGGACTACCTGCTAACGTCAACAGAAGAGGCAATTCTCTCGGCTATCATAATTGGCATATTCCCGACAACTGTTACAAATTTATCGCCTTGAATTTTACCTACCGCGATATAATCACCCACATTCGACACACCTTCCTGAAGAGCCTGCCGACCTCTGTCTTCAATTGTCACAGAGAAGGCTTGCCGACCATTTGAAAAAACCATGACCTCGCCGTGCTGAACAGACTCATGACGTATGTTTCGGAACCCATCTGGTAGCCAGCCAATAGACCATTGCGGATATCGCTGATCCGAAATGTAAAATTGATGCTGATCAACATAACGTTGCAAAGTATCTTTTGACCGGATAATTTCAGATGAGTGGTCTAACTGAGTCGACGATATCCCACCAAACCTTGCTTGCTGAGCATAAGATGATGCTGTGCTTGGATTAGCGGCTATGCTTGGTAGAGTGACAACTGCATCATTAGACGGAGATTGCCACCCAGCGCCAAGAATAATAACAGCTGTAACGGATGCAGCGACGGCCATACTGGCTAGTGACTTCCAAAAATTACTTTGGTGCCCATTGATTATGTCTACCGATTCATCGCGTTGCTGTTTAACGTCTGACTCATTAATTGCAGACATCACCGCGGAACTCAGATCAGTTGTATAGACAGAGTGTGACTCATTCTTCATGAGTGACGAAATCAAGTGATAACGACGCCACTTATCGACCTCGGGAGAATTTCCTTCAATCTGTTTTAGAATTCGCCTCAACTCTAGTTCACTGACTTCACCATCAACTAGAGCGGATAGGGGCTCAGCCTGCTCGTTCATCTGCGTACCTCAAACTAAATATAATAAAGCCCAACATCAATCATCTTTTAACAAAGGGGCTATTTCGTTATCGATTGCCTCTCGTGCCCGAAAAATTCTTGATCTAACCGTACCAACGGGACAATCCATCACTTGAGCTATTTCTTCATAGCTCATTCCTTCTAGCTCACGTAGCGTGAGGGCAGCACGCAAGTCCTCTGGTAGTTTATCAAGCACTCGATTGATAACATCTTGTAACTCATCACGATAGAGACTATTTTCAGGTGACTCGATATCACGTAACTCTGTATCACCATCAAAATACTGTGCATCCATAACATCTACATCGGTATCCGGTGGGCGACGTCCACGAGATACCAAATGGTTCTTGGCTGTGTTAATTGCGATACGGTACAACCAAGTGTAAAACGCGCTATCACCTCTGAACTTCGGCAGTGCACGGTACGCTTTTATAAAAGACTCTTGTGCAACATCTAACGCTTCGTGTTGATCGTATATATAACGGGAAATAAGCCCAATGATCTTGTGCTGATACTTTTTAACCAACAGATCAAAGGCTCGCTTGTCGCCAGCCTGTACACGCTCAACTAAGAGTTGATCAGCTTGTATCTGATTATCTTCTGACACTCGGATTCCTTATGTAAGCTGGTTAGTTACCCTCTCTAATTGGAGGGTTTCAGAGTGAGTATGTAATTACTATTACCTGCTTTTCAACCCCGAGCAGTCAAAAAACGATTCTGTAAGTATGATCTTTTATTTTGAGTGAAGTTCCGATCTAAATATTATTTAATGGCATAAAATACCATACTAAAGTCAAAATCCGTATTATGCTGGATGATAAGCAGTCCAAAGAGACATAACGATGACCAAAACGAAAGAATACGATGTACTGGTAATTGGCAGTGGAGCTGCAGGATTGACCCTTGCACTCAACTTAGAAGGTCACGCGCATGTCGCCGTACTCAGCAAAAGCTCCGTCCAAACAGGTTCTACATGGCTAGCACAAGGTGGAATTGCCGCTGTCTTAGATGAAGATGATAAACTGGCCAATCATGTTGCTGATACATTAGTGGCAGGGGCTCATCTAAGCATTCCATCTGCGGTTGAACACACCATTAACAATGGCCCCGAGGCCATTCAATGGCTGATTGACCAAGGCGTTCCTTTTACAAAGGAAGGAGAAAGCTATCATCTAACTAAAGAAGGTGGGCACTCTCATCGTCGTATCATTCATGCGTCAGATGCAACAGGACGAGCCGTTGCTGAAACGCTGATTGAGAAGGCTCTGGAAAAAGAATCGATCGAAATCTTTGAACATCATATTGCAATCGATCTTATTACACGACGAAAGCTTGGCTTACCGAACAATCACTGCATCGGCGCCTACGTCCTGAACCACACGACAGGTGAAATCATCGCATTTAAAGCCAAGAAAGTCATTCTTGCCACAGGCGGTGCATCAAAAGCATATCTATACACAAGCAACCACGATGGAACAACAGGTGATGGTATCGCCATGGCTTGGCGAGCTGGGTGTAGAGTTGCAAATATGGAATTCAATCAGTTCCACCCGACCTGCTTATACCATCCAAACGCAAAATCCTTTCTAATTACTGAGGCTGTACGCGGAGAAGGCGGCCTTCTTTTACTGCCTAATGGCGATCGCTTCATGCAAAATTTTGACCCCCGGATGGAGTTAGCTCCACGCGATATCGTCGCTCGCGCTATTGACCATGAAATGAAACGCTTAGGGTGCGACTGCGTTTACCTTGATATTTCGCACAAACCTGCAGACTTTATTAAAGAGCATTTCCCTACAATCTATGAGCGTTGCAATGAGTATGGAATTGATATTACTAAAGATCCTATCCCTGTTGTACCGGCAGCGCATTATACCTGCGGTGGAGTCGTGACAGACATAAATGGCTGTACTGACATACCAGGTCTCTATGCAATCGGCGAGACCGCCTTTACGGGTTTACATGGGGCTAATCGACTTGCTTCAAATTCATTATTAGAGTGTGTTGTCTATGCACGCTCTGCTGCAGAGCATATACGAGAGCAACTTGCAGTCTATTCAGATGAAACAAATATTGACCTTCCAGAGTGGGATGAGTCACAAGTTACCGACTCGGATGAAGACGTCATCATTTCACACAACTGGGATGAGATGCGTCGTTTCATGTGGGATTACGTTGGTATAGTAAGAACAACCAAACGTCTAGCACGTGCACATCATAGAATTGAGATGTTACAAAAGGAAATTTCGGAATACTATTCAAACTACAAAATTAGTCGTGACTTAATAGAGTTAAGAAACCTAGCAACTGTTGCTGAACTTATCATTTTGAGTGCTATGCAACGTAAAGAGAGTCGGGGTTTACACTACACGAAAGACTATCCTGAGGCCGCTAAAGATATAGCGGATACAATTTTAGCACCTAAAAACTATCCTTGGCCCAGTGCAACAAGGTCTATTTAATGTAACGACACATCACACTTAAACGACGAAAATCCGAAGAGGGCATGGAATCTATCGGCAACAATAGATTGACCTGTCCCTCTTCGTTATCCAGCACTAAATATATCCAAACTTGGTGATGTGAGATTCGCTGAATTTTAGTAAAACGGCGAACTTTACCCTTTAAATCTGTAAGGTGCAATTCGTCAGCATCTGGATTCCACGTCAGCTTCGAACCTATATGGGTGTTAATATAGGATTTATAGGTTATACCTGCGTAATAACAACAGCCAAAAAGCATCATATAGTAAACGACACCACTAAATAGTGGCGTTAGTGATATAGACAATAACGCGACTGTCAGAATTGCAAGAAGAACACTGACGACCAGCGTTGACTGGCCGACTGTCACTTCAAGATGGTTGAACCCGTTCAAGAATCATCCTTACCATACGTTGTATATCAGCATCCTCTGACTCGCCACGTTGCATCAACCAAGTAAATAAATCCTGATCCTCACAATCTAACAAACGCACGAAACACCTCTGATCTGCTTCATTCAGACTGCGAAAAGTTGTCTCAACAAAAGGACCTAACAAAACATCTAGCTCTAACATGCCTCTTCGGCACTGCCAAGTTAATCGTCTAATATCTTCTTCTGTATACATTGCACACACCTATTAAAAATGTAAGACAGTTTTAATAATTATATAAGAAAAGTAAATAGGATGAGTCTTAACAAGACGAAAAAGACGCTTAGATTCAGAGAATCTAACGTTATGACACACAAAAGCAAAAAGCCCCTGACTCATGGAATCAGGGGCTTCTCTAAATAAATGCCTGGCGATGACCTACTCTCACATGGGGAAACCCCACACTACCATCGGCGATGACGCGTTTCACTTCTGAGTTCGG